>NZ_JAJPWC010000001.1:0-1914443 GCF_047782425.1 Rhodococcus sp. 077-4
GCGCCCGAATCTCGCATGGCATGGAACCTAGCGACTACCTCTGCTCGGTTCGGGATGACACGTCGAGACATCTGCTCCACATCTCCTCAGGTCAGGAGCTGTGTTGCAACCATCACTTGAAACTGCCGAGACGTGTGCAATGGTCCATTGACGCAGCAGGGGTCAGGAGGAAACAGCCGCACTCTCTCGGTCCGCGAACACCTTGGCGTATCGGGTACCCGCGATCAGGAGCAACAGGCCCACTGCGATGAAGGCGATGACGCGGAACAGTCCGTCCAGGGCCACGAGGTCGAACAGGAACAGTTTGGCGATGGCCGCGGCGGTCAAGGACAGGCCGGCCAGCAAGGCCAGATGCGCATGGGTGACGCTGCGCAGTCCGAAGGCCAGGAGCGCGAAGGCTGCGATCATCCACTCGATGGTCGCCGCGGTGTGACCCGCCGTGAATCCAGTTGTTTCGCCGCCGATTCCGGCGCCGAGGTTCACTGTTGCGGCCGTCAGGCCGTAGAGCGCGAGCACGCCGGAGACGATGGCGAGGGTCTGCAGTCCGTCGTCGACCAGTTTCAGTTCGGCCAGAACGTAGGCGAAGCCGAATGCCGTTGCTGCGAGCAGGATTCCACCGAGGGCAATGCCGACGCTGCCGACGGCGTAATCGGAGTCCAGCAGCGTCCTGGGCGGACTGACCGAGACGAACATCAGCGCGCCGATGACACCGAATCCGCTGCCGATCGCGTATGCAAGTGTCGAGCGAGTGCTGTGGGCGACCGCGATCAGAGCCAGGGCGACGGCGAACAACACGACCGGGCGAATCTCGAGAGTCGTCGACTCGACTGCGGCCTGCAGCGTCGCCAAGGCGCCGATCACCGCGACGGTGATGCGAGCGTGTCCCGGCAACCAGCTCACCAGGATCACGATCGCCAGGGCCGCGGCAGCAAGAACCAGCTGAACGGTGACGGTCGTCCAACGATCGAATACGTCTGCGGACACCAGGACCGGCAGCGACGCCAGGGCGAACATGACGGACGCAACCACGTCGGAGACGTTGCGGCGCAACAGTTCCAGCGACATACCGATACCGAGGGCGGCCACCAGAACTACGACGAGGAGCAGCCGGTAATCACCCGTTGTCCCGGACATATCCGCGCTCGCGATCGCGGCCAACACCGCACCGACGAGTGGAACGGTCCGAACGATCTGCAGCAGCTGCCAATTCCGACCGATCTGGGCCGGGAAGCTGGCTACATAGGTGGCGATGAAGAACGCGATCAACGACAGGTCGAGGCCGTCGGTCAGCACCGGGCCACACACGGCGACCCCGGCCAGAATCAACACGGCCATCGGCTGCGACTTCCATTGCACGGCGAGTGCCGTTCCCGCAGCGGCGATTCCGAATGCGGCGATCAGCCCGATCACGGGGTCGAGCCAGCCGTACAGAACGGACGTCGCGAGCACATCGAGGTACAGGCCTGCGATGCCGGTCGCGGCAAGTGCAATTCCGCCGACGCGTCCGCCGGAGCGACCGAACACGCGGACACCCGCACCGATCAGCGCGAGCGAGAACACCGCGCCCGCCGCGACGCGCAGCGGAGGACCGAACCACCCGGCCTGCGCGGCGAGCACCAGCAGCATCACGACGCCGACGAGGGTGACGCCCGCGCCGGCGACGGCCAGCAGGCGACTGATGACCCCGTCCCGCTGCCACCACGGCTCGCGCGGCGGAGCCGGAGGCCGAGGTGCGACGACCGGCCCCCTGGGTCGTGTGGGGTAGGGCTCGGCAGGCTGGGGCCGAACCGTCTGGTGACCCATCTGGTGGCCGAACGGCTGGCCGTAGGGCTGAGGTGGAAGCTGCGGCGCCGCGATGGGCGGGGCGGCAGGAGCCGTCACCTGCCGCGTCGGAGCCGGGGCAGCATTCGCGGCACCGAGTTGTGACTGCAGCGTCTGCAGATCGACGGCCACCTGACGCATGTGGTCGCCCAACGAATCGAAGCGGCTGGACAGTCGCGCAACGAGTTGCGGATCCAGCCCGGAGTTCTGGGAAGAAGTCATGGGTTAGATACTGCGAGCATCGCCGCCGAAATGCGTGAGTAGTGCTACTCGGATCTCTCGAGTAGAACAGCCGCCCTAACCGAACATTCGGCGGAACGAGCTACCGAACGGATGCTTGGCGGTCACCGAGCCCAGGCGGACCTTGCCCGAGACCACGAGATGCAGCGGGCCGTAGGGCGGACCGGTACGAACCTTGTTGGTGGCGCTGCCCGCCACCGTGTCGACGCCGTTGAGGTCGACGGTTGCTTCGGTGGGCACGATCAGAGTCACGGTGCTGCAGTAGTCGTCGACGTGTATTTCGACCACCTGGGTGGACATGACGGCCTGAGTGAAGTCGAGTGTCACCGTGGACATGCGGGTGGAGACGCGCAGGCTCGCGGGTACGTTCCACGGCCCCTTGCGGGTAATGGTGGACATGCTGCCGCGCAGTGTGTCCGACGAACCGCCGCCGTGCCCCCAATGTTCTTGCACCACGCGGCGCGGTACCGGGTGCGGAGTCGCTTTCGGTGACGGGCGATGCTCCTCGGCGATCTGCATCCCGGGCAGATCGGCGAGCACGGAGTTCAGCTCACCGCGGGTTTTCGACGCCAATGCGGTGTCCATGCGCTCGGTGAACTCGCCGAGCGACAGCATGCCCTGCCCTACTGCGCGTTGCAGCAGTTCTCCGACGTGTTCGCGCTCGGCATCGGACACTCGCAGATCCCTTGCCTCCATGGGTCCAGGGTAGCGAAGATCTCAGGCTGCGCGCCCGCCCAGAACGGAGAGCATTCCGGACACCGACGCGGGCCATCCGAATTCTTCGGCGCGCAACCTTGCGGCGATGCGGCGGCCGTCGACCGGAAGTTCGAGTACCCGCTGAATCTCCGCGGCGAATCCGTCGACGGTGTTCTTCGAGGATCCGCCACAGTGCGGGGTGACGATCTGCGCCAGTGCCGAGGTCTCGGAGACGACGACGGGGGTGCCTGCTGCGAGCGATTCCAGCGCGGCGAGCCCGAACGTTTCGTGTGGACCGGGTGCGAGGGCGATGTCTGCCGAGGCCAGTAGGGCGGCGACGGCCGCCCGCCCGTCGACGAAGCCGAGGAAATCGATGGGGAGGCCGCGGGCGCGTCGTTCGAGGCTGGCTCGGCGGGGGCCGTCGCCGGCGATGATCAGCCGCGCCTGCATACCCGAATCACACAGCGCAGCAAGCGAATCGATACTTCTCTCGACGTGTTTCTCCACCGAGAGCCGCCCGCAGTGCACGAGCAGGCGATCGGCACTGCCCATCCACGCGGATCGCTCGCCGACGATACGTCGACGCGGATGGAACAGGTCGAGATCCACACCGAGCGGCACTCGATGGACGTTGCGCACGCCGATCCTGTCGAATTCCTGTTGCGCGAACTCCGTGGTGCACACGACGGCGTCGTACGAATCGGCGGTGCGACGGTTGGCGAGGTCGGCCATCGCGCGGGCACACCGCATCGGCATCGTTTGAGCGAGCAGACGGTCCAGGCGTTCGTGGGAGATCATCACGCTGCGAACGT
Source organism: Rhodococcus sp. 077-4 (assembly GCF_047782425.1). NCBI lineage: Bacteria > Bacillati > Actinomycetota > Actinomycetes > Mycobacteriales > Nocardiaceae > Rhodococcus > Rhodococcus sp. 077-4. The sequence goes on from NZ_JAJPWC010000001.1 coordinate 3,570, forward strand.
CCCGACGCGCGGCCCAGGTGCCCATCCCGCGCAGGGTGAGCCGATCCGACACTTCGATCACGTCCGGCCGTAGCCCGGCCGCAACCGAGGACACCCGACGCGGATCGGCCACCCGGTAACCGCCGGTGAACGGGATCTGTGGTGCAGGCACCTCGATGCGTACCACTCCCGACGGCAACATCGTCTCGCTCCATCGATCGCCCGGCACAATCAGAGTGACCTCGTGCCCGCCCGCCACGTACCCCGATCCGAGCTGGTCGACAGCCGTCCGCAAGCCGCCGGACCGCGGTCCGTAGAAGTTGGCGAGTTGGACGATGCGCACTCGATCAGTCTTCCCAGCCGAGAGTCCATCGGACGGCGTGGTGATGGATGGCGGCCGAACCTTCGCGGAATTCTGTGTGGAGATCGCTACCAGCGGGTAGACGGGGCAGATGCGAGTGACACTGCAATCCACCGGCAACGCCCCCGCTCCCGAGGTCTGGGAGCGTTACATGGAACCGACGGCCTGGCGAACCTGGGCACCGCAGATCATCGGCGTCGAGTATCGCGGCGAGCGCCTGGACGGCGACACCACCGGGCGAGTGCTGGGACCACTCGGCGTGCCGATCGACTTCCGGGTGCATTCGGTCGACGAGCGTTCGTGGACGTGGGCGTGGTCGGCGTGGTTCCAGAATCAGGCCATCGGCGTCGACTTGACGCACGGCGTCGTCTCACGGCCGAACGGTACGAGGGCGTGGTTGACGATCGACGGTCCGTTGCCGCTGGTGCTGCCTTACCTGCCGGTCGCCAAGTTCGCGCTCGGCAGGTTGTGCAGTCGGTAGCGCTACTCGGACCGGGTGACGGTCTTCTGCTCGGACTTGTCGGCGACGTCGGTCGGCTCGGGAGTCGTGAGCGAGGACTCCTCGCCCGATCCGTCGAGATGGCCGTCGAACTCGTCGATCGCCTCGGCGCGTTCGGCCCCGGTCTGGTCGAGGTCGGCGTCGACGCCCTTCGAGTGTTTCGCCGGGTCGACGGTGGTGTCCACTGCATTTTCGTTGTCGGTCATAGGATGCAGAGTGCCCCTCGGCACCCGACGCAAACCCTCACAGCCCCTTTTCGATGGCGTACCGGGTCAGTTCGACGCGGTTGGCCAGCTGCAATTTTCGCAGCGTTGCCTGCACGTGATTTTCGACGGTGCGGTGACTGAGCGTCAGTCGCGTCGCAATCTGCTTGGCGCTCAGGCCCTTTGCCACCAGTCGCAGCACTTCGGTTTCCCGGTCCGTCAGCGTGGGGCGCGCGTCGGATTCCGGTTCCGGTGAGGACGACATCCGCCGGAACTCGCCGAGCACCAGTCCTGCCAGGCCCGGAGTGAACACCGCCTGCCCGGCCGCCGTAGCGCGGACGGCGTCGAACAGTTCCTCGGCCGATGCACTCTTGACAAGGTAACCGGTCGCGCCCGCCTTGATGGCGTCGAGCACGTCACTGCGTTCGGCGGACGCCGAGAGCACCAGGATCTTGCTCTGCGGCGACGCCTCGAGGACGACGACGGTGGCGTCGGCTCCGTTCCCGTCGGGCAGGTGCATGTCCATCAGTACGACGTCGGGCGTGGTCGCACGGGCACGGCGGCCGGCAGCGGCGACGCCGTCTGCGGTGGCGACGACCTTGAAGCCTGCGGCGTCGAGATCCCGGGCCACGCCGTCTCGCCACATCGGATGATCGTCGACGACCATGACCGCGATCTCGGCATTCGAGTCTTCGATCATGCCGGTCCTTTCGTTCGCGGAATTCGAATCTCCCATTCGGTACCCTCCCCCTCGTCGGTGTCGAGTATCGCAGTACCACCGAGAGATTCGACGCGGCCGAGTATCGATTTCGAGACGCCCATCCGGCCTTCGGCTTCGGCGGCGGCAAGCCGTCCGGCCGGAATTCCCCGGCCGTCGTCGCGAATGCTGACGATCAATTCACCGTCGACGTCCTCGAGCAACACGTAGGCCTTCGCGCCGGCTCCCGCGTGGAGTTCGACATTGGACAGTGCGGTCGCCACGACAGCGGCGAGTTCCTCGGCCACATCGGATTCGACGAGTACCGGATCGGCGGGCGTCGAGACGGAGATCGCCGTGCCCGCCTGAGTGCGCAACAGTGCCCGGACGTCGACTATCGAGCCGGTGTGATCACCCCGCGGGGCTGCCTGTTCCGAGATCAGCACGCGCAGAGCTACTTCCTGTTCGCCGGCCAGTTCGGCGAGTTCTGCTGCCGGACCGCCTATTTCGAGACCACGCCGCCGAACCAGGGCCAGTACCTGCAGCACCCCGTCGTGTACCTGCCGCGCGAGGCGTTCGCGTTCTTCGGTGATCGCGGCCGATCGTGCTGCCCGACGCAACTCTTCGTGGGCCCGCCGGGCGGTGTTCGACGCCAATCCCAGTGCCAGCCCGGCCGAGAGCAGTACCGGGGCGGTGGCGTCGGACCACAGGTCGGTGTCGAAGCGGTCGCGGACGAGTGCGCTGACCACCGACATCGCCACTCCGGACGCGATTCCTCCCCTGGGGCCCAACAGGATTGCGGCGGAGATGACGGCATTGGTGGCCCACAGCGTGGTCGGTAGAGTTTGGCGGGTGCTGTACCAGTCGTAGTCGGCCACCAGTCGCGTCGACGCCATCAGCGCGATGACGATGATCTGATCGGCAAGGACAACCTGCCAGCGCGGAAGCGACGCGCGCGCGAGCATCAGCGCCGATGCCCCGGACCACACGGCCATCAGGGCGACGAGGAACCAACTCAGCCGCGGGTTGGTGTAATTGTCGACGGTCGCTGCCTGGTAGCTGATGGCGTAGACGAGCGTGACCAGGCGAAAGGCCTGCGAGGCTCGCCAGAGCGGGGTGTCGGGATCGGACGAGGAGAGGGTGGTCCGTACCCGGTCAGCCGTCGGCATCGGTCTTCGGACCTACCGTCTCGGGATCGGGAGTCTTCAGCTCTCCCTTGGCAAGTCGATCCGGCTCCTCGCTCCCGGGAGGAGTGTGTGGGTCGCTCGGTTCGGCGGAGTACAGAGGGTCGGCCACCTCGAGTTCCTCGTAGACCTCGTCCGGGTCGTCGGCCAGCAGCGATCGAACAGCGGTGTTGAGAACGGCGACGATCGGTACCGCGAGCAGGCCTCCGACGATGCCGGCCAGCAGGATGCCGACGGTGATGGACAGCACCACCGCCAACGGATGCAGGCGCACGGCGCGACCAAGCAGGAGTGGTTGCAGCACATGGCCTTCGAGTTGCATGACGGCCACCACGATGCCGAGGGTGATGAGCGCGGTGATGAGGCCCTTGGTGACCAGCGCGATGAACACTGCGACGAATCCGGTCAGCACCGCACCGATGATCGGGATGAACGCACCGATGAACACCAGCGAGGCCAGCGGGAGCGCAAGTGGTACACCGAGAATGGCGAGCCCGGCACCGATGCCGATGGCATCGGCGGCCGCGACGGCAACCGTCGCGCGGACGTATCCCACCAGAGACCCGAAACCCTGGATACCTGCGGTGCGAATCTTCTTGCGCGCTGCAGTCGGGGCCAGTCGGGTGACGAACTGCCAGATCTGATCGCCCCCGTAGAGGAAGAAGATCAGGGTGAACAGCGTCAGCAACGCGCCGGTCAGTATCTCGCCGATCACCGTCGCCGTGGTCAGCGCCCCACTGGTGACGGCTTCCTGGTTGTCCTGGATGACCTTGACCAGATTGTCGGTCGCCTGCCGAATCTGGTCCTCACTGATGTGTAGCGGCCCATCGCTGAGCCATTCCTCGATGCCGTTGATCGACTGGGTGAACTGATCGCCCACCTGGGGCAGGCCTTCGATGAACTGCTCGACGATGAACGTCATGATTCCGGCGACGACGCCGATGCTGGCGATGATCACGATGATCACCGCGGCGACGCGAGGCACTCCTCGGCGCTGCATCCAGTCGACGATCGGCACGAGCAGAGCCGACGCCAACAGCGCCAGACCCAGCGGAATGACGACGGTGCTGAGCTTGGCGACCACGTAGGCAAACGTGATGAATCCGGCGAACAGGACCAGTAGTCGCCACGTCCATTCCGCCCCGACCCGCACGAGCGGATGCACCGAATCCGCAGCCGAAGTGGGGCCCGGGGACGCCCCCGTACCTTGCGCCCGCAACTCGTCGGTGCTCACCCGCTAAATTTAACCTGTGCTGGCATCTTTCCGAGCGGTCTCGCTCACCCTGAAGAGTCGCTGGCCGCTGTACATGCTCTCGATGCTCATCGCCAATGTCTTCGGCGCAGTGCTCGTGTTCGCCTTCGTGCGCTACGGCCTGCCCATCCCCGAATCCGAATCGATCGTCGCCGACCGGGTCCGCAACGTCTACATCTTCGGGGCCTATCTGGGTGTGGCCCTCGTGGTCAGCCTGATCTACGCGTACATCCTCCTTCGCTCGGTGATCAGGTGGCAGCTCCGCGGTGGCCCACCCACCCGCAAGGAGCAGATGACGACGCTGCACGCACCGTTGCGTCAAGCGATCGTGCATCTGATCCTGTGGATCATCGGCGGCATCATCTTCGTGCTGCTGACCATCGCGGAGATGCCGTCGCTCTCGATTGCCGTCATCGTCACCGTGGGCATGGCAGCCACCGTCACGTTCGGATTCACCTACATGCTCGGCGAGCGCATTCTGCGACCGGTGGCGGCGTTGGCCCTGAGCGAGGGCCGATTCGACCGCACCATGACGCCAGGCGTCGGCACCCGCATGGCCATGACCTGGGGCCTGGGCACGTTGATGCCCGTCATCGGCATCATCCTGCTGTGCGCCACTCAGCTGACCACCGATCTGGTGTTCTCCCCCAACGCGCTCGCCGTGGCGATCATCCTGCTCAGCGTGCTGGCCATCGTTCAGGCATTCGTACTGTCGATGCTCACCGCGAGCCAGATCTCCGACCCCATCAGCCAGCTGCACAGCGCCATCGAACGCGTCCAGCGCGGCGAGACGGACGTCGAGGTGGATGTGTTCGACGGCTCCGAGATCGGTCGCCTCCAGGTGGGATTCAACCGAATGATGGAGGAATCGGCCGAACGACGCGTCCTGCGAGAGTTGTTCGGGCAGCACGTCGGTGAGGACGTGGCGCGTCGAGCATTGCAGTTCGGAACCGAACTCGGCGGGGAAACACGATTCGTCGCAGTGCTGTTCGTCGACATGGTCGGCTCCACCGCCACCGCCTCCGAGCGCCCGCCGAGCGAGGTCGTGGTGTTGCTCAACGAGTTCTTCCGGGTGGTCGTCGACGTCGTCGGGCGTCATCACGGGTTCGTCAACAAGTTCATGGGCGACGCGGCCCTCGCAATCTTCGGTGCCCCACTCGACCGTCCCGATGCACCGACCGCCGCGCTCGCTGCCGCGCGTGAGCTGCGGTTCGCCCTCGACGAGATCACCGGCCTCGACATCGGTATCGGCGTTTCTGCAGGCCTGGCCGTGGCCGGCAACATCGGCGCGTCGGAACGCTTCGAGTACACGGTCATCGGAGACCCGGTCAACGAGGCATCGCGACTGACCGAGCTGGCGAAACTGCGTCCCGGACGCGTCCTGGCGTCGACCTCCGCCCTGTACTTCGCCGAGGACGAGGAACAGGAACAGTGGGAGCTGGGGGATCAGGTTCAACTGCGTGGTCGACGACGGGCCACCCACCTGGCATGGCCAGTGGAGTATCCCGACTCCTCCTCGAGCGACGGTTAGTCTGACAGGGTGCCCGACCCCAGCTCCGCCAGCGGACCCGCGCTGCGGCGTCCGCGAAACCGGCTCCGCTGGGTCAAATGGATCGCCGGAATCGCTCTGGTCGCGCTGCTGGTGGGCGAGGCGATCTACCTGTGGCCGCGGTTGCACGAATCCTGGACCGCCGTCCGCGAAATCCACTGGGGTTGGCTGGCGGCGTGCGTGTTCGCGCAAGCGGTGTCGTTGAGCGCGTTCGGCAGAGTGCAGAAGCAACTGCTCGACGCAGGCGGAGTCAAGGTTCGCCAGCGCAAGTCCGTGGCCGTCATCTACGGCAGTACCGCTATGTCGCTCACCCTCCCCGCAGGCCAGGTGTTCTCGACGGCGTTCACGTACCGAGAGACGCGTCGCTGGGGAGCTAGCCCCGTCGTCGCCTCGTGGCAGCTGGCGATCTCCGGAGTGATCGCCGCGGCAGGACTCGCCGTCCTCGGGGTGGCAGGCGGACTGATCGTCGGTGGCTCGTTCAATACGTTCACCGTCTTACTGCCCATTGCCGGCGTCATCGCCATCGTGGTCGCCGTCCGCTACATCTCCGATCATCCCGAGTCGATCAAGAACATCGCGCGCTGGGGATTGCGGAAGTACAACTCGTTACGCAATCACGAGCTCGACGCCGGTGCCGAGGGCATCGACAAGATCATCGGCCAGATTCAATCCGTCCAGCTCGGCAAGCGTGACGGCGCGCTCACCCTGTCATGGTCCGCCGTGCACCGACTGGCGGATGTCGCCTGCCTGGCGTTCGCGTGCTTCGCCGTCGGCGCAGATCCACGACTGTCGGGGTTGCTGATCGCGTTCGCGGCAGGCAAAGCCGTCGGATCCGTTCCCCTCGCGCCCGGCGGATTGGTCGTCGTCGACGCCACCCTCATCGCCTTCCTCACCAGTGCGGCCTCGATCACCGCATCGCAGGCCGTCGCATCGGCGCTGGTGTACCGCGGCGTCAGCTTCATCCTCGTCGCCGTGGTCGGATGGATCGTGTTTCTCGTGCTGTTCCGCAAACATCAGCACGCCGATCTCGAATTCGATATTGCGTTGGAGCGGCAGGAGACCGCCGATGTGCAGCGCACCGAGGACATTCGCGACGCGAAGGGCGACCCGGAACCCGCGTAGCGACTGGCTGCGGGCTATGGCGTCCGTCACTTTCTGTTCATCCGGAATATATACGGACCCTGGTCCGCTTGTGTACGATGAGCATTGAAACTTCAAGCAACTAGGAGACACCATGACCACCGCCATCGCACTTCCCGAGCTCACCGCAGGCACCTGGGCCATCGACGCAGCCCACTCCACCGTCGGATTCACCGTCCGCCACCTGGTTGTCAGCAAGGTCCGCGGTCGTTTCCAGAACTTCAGCGGCTCCATCACCGTTGCAGCCGACGGCACCCCCGCCGTCGACGCCGAGATCGACGTCACCTCGATCACCACCGACAACGCGCAGCGCGACGGACACCTCAAGACCGCCGACTTCTTCGAGGTCGAGAAGTTCCCCACCGCAACGTTCAAGTCCACCTCGGTCAAGGCCGACGGCGGAGACTTCGTCGTCACCGGTGACTTCACCCTCCACGGCGTCACCAACTCCATCGATCTGAAGCTCGAGTTCAACGGCGTCAACGCCGGCATGGGCAACGGACCCGTCGCGGGCTTCGAGGCCAGCACCGTCATCAACCGCAAGGACTTCGGCATCAGCATCGACATGCCCCTCGAAGGCGGCGGCGCTGTCGTCGGCGACAAGATCACCCTGAACCTGGAAATCGAAGCAGGACTCCAGGCGTAAGCAGTCCGCAAGACTTGAAATCGGGTGCAATCGACCGCGCTATGCGCGGTTGGTTGCACCCGATTTTCGTCGCGATGTCTACAGTGGGGCGCGTGAAGTTTCGCTCTCCCGCAGTTGCTGCCGTCATCGACCTGATCATGGTCGTTCTGTTCGCCGCGATCGGTCGTCGCAGTCACGCCGAGGCCACCGCACTGTCGGGTCTGTTCCACACCGCCTGGCCGTTCGTCGTCGGCGGCGCCATCGGTTGGGTGGTTGCGTTCGCTTTGTACCGCAACAAATTCGACGCGTTCCTCATCGTCCCGACGGGCATGGTGGTGTGGGTGAGCACGGTTGCCGTCGGCATGGTGCTTCGTGCGCTGACGGGACAAGGAACTGCCGGGTCCTTCATCGTCGTCGCAACCGTGGCCACCGCAGTTCTACTGCTGGGTTGGCGCGCGCTCGCGAAATTCGTTCCCAGCGTTCGGTGACGGCGAGTTCGTCGAAAATAGCCTCGGCGCGATAGGCTGATCTGCGGTGCGCCGGGAAGTCTGGTCGGCAACAGTTCTGTGCTGCGCACTTGCCGGTCGATCGGGCCGGTTCGCGTAGCACTTACGAAGCTACCGAAAGGCGTTGCCCTGATGACGAATTCACCGACTCCCCCCACTCGGCTACCGCTGTTCTCCCGCGGATCGTGGTCCGAGGCAGACCGCGTCGCGCAGATCCTTCGGAAAGAAACTGTCGGTGGCGCACTGCTTCTCGTCGCTACCCTCGTTGCGTTGATCTGGGCCAACTCCCCATGGTCCGCTGCCTACGACTCGTTGATGAGCACCCGCGTCGGGCCATCTGCGTTGCACCTCGACCTGACGCTGTCGACATGGGCCGCCGACGGCTTGCTGGCCATCTTCTTCTTCGTCGTCGGACTCGAACTCAAACGAGAATTCGTCGCCGGAGACCTGCGCGAACCCGCTCGCGCGGCCTTACCCGTAGCCGCGGCAATCGGCGGAATGGCAGTTCCGGCAATCATTTTCGTGCTCATCAACCTCGGCACGGGTGACGGCGCACTGCTCGGCTGGGCAATCCCGACTGCCACCGATATCGCGTTCGCCGTCGCCGTTCTCGCCGTGATCAGCACTCACCTTCCCACTGCGCTGCGAACCTTCCTCCTTACATTGGCCGTGGTGGACGATCTCCTGGCCGTCACCGTCATCGCAATCTTCTACACCGACGACATCAACTTCCTCGCCCTCGGCCTGACGCTGATTCCGCTCGCGCTCTTCGCGGTCGCCGTCCAACTGCGCGTTCGGTTGTGGTGGATCCTCATCCCGCTGGCGGTGGTGACGTGGGTGCTGATGCACGAATCGGGCGTACACGCCACTGTCGCAGGCGTTCTGCTCGGCTTCGCCGTCCCGGTCCTGCGCAGCAAGGCAGCCGGCGGTCCGGACGCGGGCCCCGGTCTGGCCGAACACTTCGAGCACAAGATTCGGCCCATCTCCGCGGGTATTGCCGTGCCGCTGTTCGCCTTCTGCGCTGCCGGCGTGACCGTCGGGGGGTTTTCGGGTCTACGCAGCGCGTTGACCGACCCCATCGCACTCGGCATCATCGCCGGTCTGGTGTTCGGCAAGGCCATCGGCATCTTCGGCACCACCTACCTGGTCTCGCGCTTCACCCGAGCGACCCTCGACGCTGGACTGAAATGGCTCGACGTCTTCGGCGTGGCCATGCTCGCGGGTATCGGATTCACGGTGTCGCTGCTCATCGGCGATCTGGCCTTCGGTGCGGGAACCGAGCGCGACGACCACGTCAAGGTGGGCGTACTCGCCGGTTCGATCATCGCTGCCTCGTTGGCCGCCGTCATCCTGCGCAGCCGCAACAAGGCCTACCGGGACATCTACATCGAAGAAACCCGCGACGACGATCACGACGGAATCCCGGACGTGTATCAGAAGTAACAGGACCGAACGGGAACAGCTGTCGAGAACATGTCTCGGCTGGACGATGTACAGCACCGTCAGCAAGTCGAAGCTCATCACCTCCAGCGAACGCGACGTCATCCGCACCGTCAGCGAACACGCCATGCGCCGAGCACTGGCGCAGGACCCCGACGTTCTCTGACCGCCCCCCCCCCCCCCCACACACACACAGTTGCAGCAGCCGGCAGCGACCCCCAACCGACCTCCGCGCTGACTCGCATCCAGCGAGAGAGGGGCGGGGTCTTCTCTTCCCGCGCCCCGTCGTCAGAGCCGTAAAACCTTTACTGTTGTCGCCGTGATCGAGAACCGGTGTCGCGCATGACACAGCCGCTGGCCCGTCGACTCGGGCTGTTCGACGCCGTCGTCATCGGAGTCGGTTCGATGGTCGGGGCCGGGGTGTTCGCGTCGTTCGCTCCCGCGTCGGCGGTCGCAGGTACCGGCCTGCTCATCGGTCTGGCCGTCGCGGCAACGGTCGCGTTCTGCAACGCAACATCCTCGGCCCAGCTCGCCGCCCAGTATCCGACGTCGGGCGGCACTTACATCTACGGTCGCGAGCGGCTCGGCGCATGGCCCGGCTTTCTCGCGGGATGGACTTTCGTGATCGGCAAGACTGCCAGTTCGGCGGCCATGGCGCTGGTGTTCGCGGCCTACGTCGCACCTGCCCGATACACCGAACTCGTTGCCGTGCTTGCCATTGCGCTGCTGACCACGGTGAACTACTTCGGAATCACGCGCACTGCTTGGTTGACCAAAATCCTGGTCACCGCGGTTCTCGCCGTCCTCCTCGTCGGAGTGATCCTCGGCCTCACCGGCTCCACGGGTGCGGGCCTCGACAACCTCGCATCCGCCACCGATCACGGCTGGTACGGCATTCTGCAGTCAGCCGGTTTGTTGTTCTTCGCATTCGCGGGCTACGCACGCATCGCCACACTCGGCGAGGAGGTCATCCGGCCCGAGCGCACCATTCCGCGCGCCATCGTCTCCGCCCTCGGCATCGCGTTGCTGGTCTACGCGGTGGTTGCGTCGACCCTGCTGGCGGTCCTCGGTCCGGAACTGCTTGCGTCGTCGTCGGCCCCACTCGTCGATCTCGTACTGGCGTCGGGACATTCGTGGGCGTCGCCGATGATGCGCATCGGCGCGGGTCTGGCAGCGCTCGGGGCGTTGCTCGCGCTCATCGCCGGGATCGGACGCACCTCTCTGGCGATGGCCCGCCATCACGACCTGCCGTCGTACCTGACGGTGGTGCACCCGCGCTACTCGGTTCCGCACCGCGCCGAGATCACCCTGGCACTGGTCGTCTGCGTGCTGGTTCTGCTGGTCGATCTGCGTGATGCCATCGGGTTCTCCTCGTTCGGGGTATTGCTGTACTACCTGGTCGCCAACATCAGCGCGTACACCCAGGAGGCCGAGCATCGCCGCTACCCGCGGGCCCTGCAGATCGTCGGCGGCATCGGATGCGTGGTGCTGATCGCGACGTTGCCGGTGTCGTCCATCGCCGTCGGAACCGTCGTGGTCGTACTCGGTGTCGGCTACCGACTGATGCGCACCAACCGTTCACTTGACGCCTGATTCGGTAGACGTCAATATAGACGCATGTCGAATCAAACCCTCCCGCTCGTCGACGGCGAGTGCTGTTCGCCGCTGATCCGCGAACCCCTCACCGTGGACTGGGCCGGAGATCTCGCCCGCATGTTCAAAGCGCTGGGCGATCCCGTCCGATTGCGACTGCTCAGCCTCGTCGCCAGCCATGCCGGCGGCGAAGCGTGTGTCTGCGACATCTCCCCCGCATTCGACCTGTCGCAGCCGACCATCTCTCACCACCTCAAGGTGTTGCGCGAGGCGGGGCTGCTCGACTGCGAACGACGCGGCACCTGGGTCTACTACTCGGTGATTCCCGCTGCGCTGCAGCAACTGTCGGCAGTTCTGAATGCTGCAGAGTCCACGGAGGTCATGGCATGAGTACGACAACCGATACCGCCGTGGTCGGCAAGCTCTCCACCCTGGACAGGTTCCTGCCCGTGTGGATCGGTGTGGCCATGGTCGTGGGCCTGCTTCTGGGACGGATGATCCCGGGGCTGAACGACGCACTGTCGGCCATCTCGATCGATGGGGTGTCACTCCCGATCGCCATCGGGTTGCTGATCATGATGTATCCGGTGCTGGCCAAGGTCCGCTACGACCGCCTCGACACCGTCACTGGCGACAAGCGACTGCTGATCGGGTCGCTGCTTCTCAATTGGATCCTCGGCCCGGCCCTGATGTTCGCTCTCGCATGGCTTTTCCTTCCGGATCTTCCCGAGTATCGAACCGGTCTGATCATCGTCGGCCTGGCGCGATGCATCGCGATGGTCATCATCTGGAACGACCTCGCCTGCGGAGACCGAGAAGCCGCCGCGGTTCTCGTCGCGATCAACTCGGTGTTCCAGGTGTTCATGTTCGCGATCCTCGGATGGTTCTACCTCTCGGTTCTGCCCGGATGGTTGGGTCTCGAGCAGACCACCATCGAGGCGTCGCCATGGCAGATCGCCAAGTCGGTACTCATATTCCTCGGCATACCGCTGGTAGCGGGATTCGCGTCTCGCTTCTTCGGCGAACGCGCGAAGGGCCGCGAGTGGTACGAGGAGAAGTTCATCCCGACAATTGCCCCGTGGGCGCTCTACGGTCTGCTGTTCACCATCGTCATTCTCTTTGCGCTGCAGGGTGATCAGATCACCTCCCAGCCGTTCGACGTCGTACGGATCGCGTTGCCGCTGCTGGTGTACTTCGCGGTGATGTGGGGCGGCGGATACGCCCTCGGTGCTGCGATGGGTCTGGGCTACGAACGCACGACCACCCTTGCGTTCACCGCCGCAGGCAACAACTTCGAGTTGGCGATCGCCGTCGCCATCGCGACCTACGGTGCGACATCCGGGCAGGCACTCGCCGGAGTCGTCGGGCCGCTCATCGAGGTGCCGGTACTGGTCGGCCTCGTCTACGTCTCCCTCGCCCTGCGTAAGCGCTTCTCCCCCGTACCGTCCGTGACCACAGCGACAAAGGAGTCCTGATGTCCGACACACCCAGTGTTCTGTTCGTCTGTGTCCACAACGCCGGCCGATCTCAGATGGCCGCCGGATTTCTGACCCATCTCGCCGGCGATACCGTCGAAGTGCGTTCTGCCGGAAGCGCTCCCGCCGACTCCATCAATTCCTCAGCGGTCGAGGCCATGGCCGAGCTCGGCATCGATATCTCGTCGCAGTCGCCGAAGATCCTGACTCCCGAGGCCGTCGAGACCTCGGACGTCGTCATCACCATGGGCTGCGGTGACGCCTGCCCGGTGTTCCCGGGAGTGAGCTACCGCGATTGGGTACTGGCCGATCCCGCGGGCAAAGGCGTCGAGGCGGTCCGTCCGATTCGCGACGAGATCAGAACCCGCATCGAAGAATTGATCGCCGAACTGGTTCCGGCCGAGCAGGGTTCGGCATCATGACGACACCCAGCGTGCTGTTCGTCTGCGTCAAGAACGGCGGCAAATCTCAGATGGCCGCCGGTTTGATGCGCAAGGCTGCGGGCGATTGGGTGGAGGTGCACTCCGCCGGAACGAAACCCGGTGGCGCGGTCAACGCCCTCTCCGCCGAATCACTGCTCGAGGTCGGGGTCGACCTCTCCGGAGAGGAGCCGAAGCCGATCGACCCTGCTCTGCTGGCCCGCATGAACTACGTCGTCACCCTCGGCAGCGAGGCGCACGTGGATCCCGTCGACGGTCCGACCTTCGAGAACTGGAACACCGACGAGCCATCCGAACGCGGTATCGACGGAATCGAGCGGATGCGCCTGGTGCGCGACGACATTGCTGCTCGTGTCGAGGAGCTCACGTCCCGATTGCGCAGCGCGAAGCCCTGATTCACGTGAACGTCGAGGTGGTGGTGATCGGCGGCGGTCAGGCAGGACTGGCCGCCGGTTACTACCTGCGAAGAGCCGGGCTGGATTTCGTCGTCCTCGACAACCGGACGTATGCCGGAGGTTCCTGGCAGAACTACTGGCCGTCGCTGCATCTGTTCTCGCCCGCCGAGTACTCGCGACTGCCCGGATGGCCGATGCCGCAATGGCCGGACGGCTTTCCACCGGCATCGCACGTCGTGGACTACCTGCTGGCGTACGAGAAGAAGTACGAGCTGCCGGTGCGCAGGCCCGTCGATGTGACGTCGGTGCATCGCACGGCCGACGGCTATCGGGTCGATACCGACAGCGAATCGTACTGCGCTACAACGGTCATCAATGCGACGGGGACGTGGTCACGGCCGTTCTGGCCCAGCTATCCCGGTATCCGGGTGTTTACCGGCAGGCAACTGCATGCTGCCGACTACCGGGTGCCGGATTCGTTCGCCGGCCAGAGAGTAGGCATCGTCGGCGGCGGAAACTCGGCTGCGCAGATTCTGGCAGAGATCTCCACCGTCGCCGATACCGCGTGGTTCACCAACCGCGAACCTCGGTTCCTGCCCGACGATGTCGATGGTCGTGTGCTCTTCGATGTCGCCAGCGATCGGGCCCGCGCACTGGCAGCGGGTGACGCGGACTCCGGCGGGGTCGCAGGGTTGGGAGACATCGTGATGGTCCCACCCGTACGAGACGCCCGCGATCGCGGAGTCCTGCACGCTCGGCCCATGTTCACCGCACTCACATCGGACGGCGTCACCGACGGGCACACGACGGAGAAGTTGGATGCGATCGTGTGGTGCACCGGATTTCGCCCTGCTCTGCGTCACCTACGGCCGCTGCATCTGCAGGTGGATGGGTCGGGAATCGGACTGGACGGCAACCACGTTCGAGACGAGCCCAACCTGCTGTTTCTCGGCTACGGCGACTGGACCGGCCCCGCGTCGGCGACGCTCATCGGTGTCGGCCGCACAGCGCGTGCAGCCGTGGACACCGTCATTCGAAAGAGAAAGGTAGATCAGTCATGAACCCATACCCCGTAGTAGTGATAGGCGCAGGGCCCATCGGTCTCGCCGCCGCGGCACATCTGACCGAAACCGGTTCAGACGTGGTCGTTCTCGAGCGCGGGCCGTCGGTCGGCTCGGCGGTGTCCGAATGGAATCACGTTCGACTGTTCTCCCCGTGGTCCGAGGTGGTAGACCCCGCGGCCGCCCGGTTGCTCGAGCCCACCGGTTGGACCGCGCCGGACGGTGACACCTACGCCACCGGCCGTGAATGGGTGGAGCAGTATCTCGCGCCCCTGGCCGCCGTTCTCGGCGATGCCGTCCGAGTCGACTCCGAAGTCGTCGGCGTCGCCCGCCGCGGACGCGACCGAGTGGTCGACGCCGGCCGCGACACCGAACCCCTGTCCGTACACATCCGCCATTCCGACGGCAGCGAGGAACGCGTCCTCGCCCGCGCGGTCGTCGACGCGTCCGGCACCTGGGGATCACCGAATCCACTGGGGAGCGAGGGACTTCCGGCGATCGGCGAGAAGGCCGCCGCAGACCGAATCGACTACCGTGTTCCCGATCTGACCGACCCGGCTACTCGATCCGCATTCGCGGGCAAGCACATCGTCATCGCGGGCAGCGGCCACTCCGCTCTGACTGCGATCATTACCTTCGCCGAACTCGCCGCGCAAGAACCCGGTACGACGCTCACCTGGGCCGTGCGTCGAGGCGTCACCGCTGATGTCTTCGGCGGCGGCGAAGCCGACGAACTGGCCGCTCGGGGCGCACTCGGCCAACGTGCCAAGAAGGCAGTCGACGACGGCTTCGTCACCGTGGTCTCCGGCTTCCGCACCGAAACCGTTGCGGTGGAGGGTGATCGGCTCACGCTGATCGGAGACACCGGAGCTCGCATCGAGAGCGTCGACCGCGTTGTCGCGCTCACCGGGTTCCGCCCGGATCTGTCGTGGCTGTCCGAGGTGCGCCTCGACCTCGATCCCACCCTGCAGGCACCGAGGTTCGTCGCCGAATTGGTGGACCCCAACGTGCACTCGTGCGGATCGGTGTCCCCGCACGGCGTCGAGGAGCTCACCCAGCCCGAGCCGGGTCTGTACCTGGTGGGCATGAAGAGCTACGGCCGTGCGCCGACATTCTTGGCGATGACCGGATACGAGCAGGTTCGCAGCATCGCAGCCGAACTCGCGGGTGACCACGACGGCGCACGCCGAGTGGAGCTGACGCTTCCCGACACCGGCGTCTGCGGTGGCGCGGGCTTGTTCGACGAGCCCGATGCCCCGTCGACCGGCGGGTGTTGCGGCGTGCCCGCGGCACCGGAGCTGATCACCCTCGGCGCACCGCTCCGTGACTGATTCTGCGACAGTGCATTCGGCGGCGTCCCCGGACATGTCACACCCGGGGCGACGCCGAATTCTGTCGGTTCTGTGCGTTACCGAAATCACCAGCTGGGGAATTCTCTACTACGCCTTTCCCGTTCTGTCCCCTGCCATCACCGCCGACACCGGCTGGTCGACGACATCGATCGTGGCCGCGTTCTCGCTGAGCCAGTTCGTCGCAGCGATGATCGGCATTCCCGTCGGGCGGATCCTGGACCGTCACGGCCCACGGTGGGTGATGAGCGCCGGGTCTCTGGTGGCCGTACCGGCATTGGTTCTCGTCGCGACTTCCCGGACTCTGCCGGTGTTCTTTCTCGGTTGGTTCGTCGCCGGTATCGCCATGGGCGCGGTGCTCTACCCACCTGCGTTCGCAGCGCTCACCCGGTGGTGGGGCACCGACCGCGTCCGGGCCCTGATGATTCTCACCCTTGCTGCAGGTCTTGCCAGCACGGTGTTCGCCCCGCTGACCGCGGTCCTCTCGAGCCATACCGATTGGCGTCGAACATATCTGGTGCTCGCAGCGGTGCTGCTGGTGATCACGGTCCCCGGACACTCGATCGGGCTACGGGGTCGATGGCCGTCGATGGTGACACCGCATGCGCACCGAAAGCCCGTTGCCGCAGCCACCGTTCGTAGCTCCCCGTTCCTCATGCTCACCGCAGCGATGAGCGTGACAGGCTTCGTCGCCTTCGCCGGCATCTTCACTCTGGTACCGCTACTTCTCGAACACGGTGTCGACACTGCGCTTGCGGCAACAGCTCTCGGGCTCGGCGGAGCCGGTCAGGTTCTGGGCCGCATCGGCTATCTTCCGTTGCAGCGCTTCGCCGGTACCCGCGCCCGAACCGTAGGCATCATCGCGGCCACCGCCCTGACCACGGTGCTGCTCGGTGTCGCAACGTCGGTCACTGCGCTGATCGCACTCGCGATCGGTGCCGGACTCGCTCGCGGGTTGTTCACACTCGTCCAGGCCACCGCCATCACCGATCGCTGGGGTCCGAGCGAATACGGACGCCTGAGCGGCATCATGTCCGCGCCGATCGTGATCGCAATGGCATCGGCGCCCTGGGGCGGGACCGTGCTCGCCGAGTGGACCGGTAGCTATTCCGGGGCCTACGTGGCACTCGGTCTACTGGCACTCACCGCTGTAGGACTGGCAGCACTGAGCATGCCCGCCAACGCCGTGACAGGAGAGCACTGACAACGCCGATCAGCCGAAGGCCTGGTAACCCAGCCACCCGGCGAGACCGAGTCCCAGAATCCCGACGCCGATGCGCAATACGATCGGCGAGATCACCTTGACCGTCGGCGGCCCGCAGGCACCGCCGACGAAACAACCGATCGCGAGCGCGAGCGCAGCCAGCCAGTGCACGTGGCCGGAGAACGAAAAGATGATCGCCGCAATCAGGTTGGCGATTCCGAGGAAGAAGCTCTTCAGAACACTTGCGCGCCAGAACGTATCGGCCGTGCAGATCAGAGCCAGTGCGAGGAAGATGACACCGGCCCCGGCACCGAAGTACCCTCCGTAGATCGCGACGGCGAACAGACCCAGCGGATACAGCGTCGGAAACTGCTTGTCTCCGGACAGCTTTCGAATACTCGGCTGCAGCAGTAGCGCAATGGCCGCCATTGCCACCAAGAATGGCACGATCACCTCGAACGAGCCGTCCGGGGTGGTGAGCAACAGGATCGCGCCGGCGGTACCGCCGAGTGCAGAGTAGATCGCATAGCGAATCAGCTGCTTGCCGTCCTTGGCGAGCTCGGCCGACGAACTCGCGGTCGCTCCGACACCGGCTGCGACCAACGCCACCGTGTTCGTCACGTTCGCAGACACCGCAGGTAGACCCACGGCCAGCAGCGCAGGATAGGACACAAGCGAGGCGAGCCCGGTGACGAACCCGATGAGCCCGGCGAAGAACCCGGCCACCACCAGAAGTCCGAAATCGAGAAACGTCACCGAATAAAACTACCTCGCCTAACTATCTGGCCGAAATCACTCGACGGGGTTCGCCATTTCCTGCCGCAACCGGCTCGTCATGCGCACGGCCTGATCTCCGCCGTCGGCATCCTCGATGTACACCGCGAACGCGACGTCACCACTGGTGGCGAGCACGAAGCGATCGTCGCCACTTTCCCCGGCGAATCCCTGCACACCGTCGAAGGTATCGAGGCCGCTGCTGTTCGACGAGTCGGCCAGTATGGCGCGCAACCGGTTTGCCGCATCCGACCCGATCGGCTCGGACTCCCGATCGGCGACGGCGGTCTGACCGGCGACGATCGCCGGGGTCGGTGCACTGCCCCGAGAGATCGCGGCTGCCATCTGTGCGAGTCCGAACGGCGTCACTGTTGCCTCGTCGCCGGATGCCGTGGACACGGTCCGGATACCGTCGATTGCGCTGCGACTGTCGGCGGGGGTTCCGGTGTACGCATCGAGTCCGGGCATGGAGTAGTGGATTCCGAGACCCAGCCGAGCAGCTGCATCTTCGGCGCTGTCGTCGCCGCGATCGGCCTGCACGGCCTTGACCAACTCCGATGCGGTGCCGGCCGGGTAGGAGCCGCCGAACACGACGTCACCCTGCTCGTTCGCGTAACTGTTCTGTGCTGCACCGAGAATCGCACCGGTCGAGGTGGACAGCGCAACGATCGACGCCGAGGTGCCCGCCATGACCACTGCATTCTCGGCCGCGAGTTGGACGCGCGGATCGAGCGTCGCGTGCAGGTCCGGCCCGGCAGGACCCTGGAATCCGACGCGGCGTTCGCCGGCTCCGTCGACGGTGTAGGTGTCCACGGCCCACCCTGCGGTGGCGTCGCGGCCGGATTGCCATGCGGTGCGCAGTGATTCGAGTACCGGTGAGGTGATGCGACGGTCGTCGACGATGAGCTTCGGTTGCGGGGCGACCACCACGCCCGGTACGGCGCGGAGGTCGTCTTCCAGAACGGCGAAGTCGTCGTCGCGCAGAGTCACTGCGGTGATCGGAGCACCGTGGGCCGAATTCAGTTCTTCGAGCAGTGATTCGGAGGTGATGAGCGGTGCGACGACGTCGATGACGTCGGCGAGTTGCTGCGTGGACGCCGCCGGATCACTAATCTGCGCGGGGTCGAGAGAGATTGCGTTGATGGTTCGCTCGCTCATCAGCACGTTGTTCGCTCCGTCGAATACGAGCGGCGGCGCGGCATCGGTGCGGGTGAAGCGGACCGACCCGCCCGAGGCGAGATCGGGGACGAGGGTGGCCGGATCCCACGCGATGCGCCAGCCCACGCTGAGCTTCTTGGTCGAGCCCTGCGCGCTGTACTTCCAGTCCTTGCCCTCACCGAAGTTCCACGCGGACGCAAGGGTGAAGAAGCCACTCTCGTCGGAGAGGTCCATGTACTGCGTCAGGTCGAAGTCGCCGGTGGACGTGCCGTCCGCCGCCAAGCCGTCGAACATCTGATTCAGTGCCGCCGTTGCGGCATTCGGGTAGGTCGTCATCGCGGCTGCTGCGGCGACGTCGCGGTTGTCCAGGGCGTCGACGAACTTCGAGACCAGGACCTCGGCCTCACTCGGTGGGCGATCGACCATCCAGAACACAGCCGAGACCGACAGCGTCGCCGATGCTGCGACAGCGACGAGGTAGCGACCGCGGACCTTGCGCGGGCCACGACGGGCACGACTCATAGAACTCATGAGTCACAATATTCACTGTAGTCACACGAGTAACAAGCACGGGATTCATACGAGCCGGTCACGATTGAGACTCGGCCGGAGCCGAGTCACCGCAGAAAACGACCCGCAGCCTCGACCGCAGGAGTCGAACTGCCCGCGTTGTTCACGAACACGGCGAACGCGAGATCACCGGAAATGCCGACGAACCAACCGTGCGCTCCTTCGTTGTTCGGCCCGAATTCGGCGGTTCCGGTCTTGCCGAGCAACCCGGGAATATCGTTCAGCGACGTCGCTGTACCTCCGGTGATCGTCTCGCGCATCATGGTCTTGACCTGCTCCGTGACCTGCGGGTTCACCGCTGCCGGCTGCATGTTTCCCACGCCGGGCTTACCTGCGACGACCGTCGGTGGGACCAATCCGTTGTTCGCGATCGACGACGCGATCAGCGCCATCCCGAACGGCGACGCGGTCACCTGCCCCTGGCCGATGGCGGATTCGACGCGCTGGGCCGGGGTGTCGGCCGAGGGGACCGAACCGGTGACGGTCGTCAGGCCGGGGGTCACGTAGTCGACGCCGAGACCGTACTGCGCGGCCGCGTCGGTCAATCCGTTCGGCGGAAGTGCCACGCCGAGTCTGCCCATCGTGGTGTTGCACGATTTCGCGAAGGCAGTGTGCAGCGGAACGTCGCCCAGATCGAAGTTGTCGTCGTTCGGGATCTGCCTGCCCTCGATGTTCTCGGTCGCCGGGCACGGCAGCACGGTATCGGGGGTGACGGCACCGGATTGCAGGGCAGCCGAGGTGGTGACCGTCTTGAACGTCGACCCCGGCGGGTACAGACCGGTCAGGGCAATCGGGCCCTCGGCATCTGCGGCCGCGTTCTGAGCGACGGCGAGAACCGCTCCTGTCGACGGCCGAAGCGCCACGATAGCGGCCTGTTGAGGCAGTGACGCGAGGGCGTTCTCAGCTTTGAGCTGCAGTGCCGAGTCCACGGTGGTCGCAATGTCCTCGCCGGTGCCGGCGTCGCGTCCGGCGAGCGGGGTGACTGTGCCGTCGGCGGCGACGGCCTGCACCGCCCACCCACGATTGGCAGCCTGTTCCTGCTCCCACAACGTCGTCAGGTCGCTGAGCACCGGCGAGACGAGATTCCGATCGGTGGCGAGCAGCCGCGTCTGCGGGGAGAGAGTGACTCCGGGAAGGGTCGCCAGCTGAGCACCGATGGGATCGATGTCCGCCTGACGCAAAGTAACGATTGTCGCGGTATCACCCTGTGCGGCAGCGACAGTCGAGGTGATGGATTCGGCTGTGATACCCGGTACGACGGATCCGACGAGGTTCGCGACAGCCACCGGATCGGCCGTTGCGTCGACGTCGACGAGGGTGACCACCTGCTGAGACATCAGCTCGACGCCGTTGCCGTCGAAGATGCGCGGCGCGACGAGCGCATCGGTCGGAGTGAAACGCACAGAAGAGTCAGCCGTCAGCCCTGGCACCAGCACGGCCGGATCCCACGTGATCTTCCAACCCTGCTGGGTCTCCGCCGCCGTCGCCGAAGTGGTGTAGTTCCACTCCTTCGGCTCGCCGTCGGGTTCGGCGGTGCCGTCGGTGGTGGTCGAGAAGCGCCAGGCGGCATTCAGAGTGAACGTGCCCGCATCCTCGTTGGGGTCGACTGCCTCGAAATCCGGAGTGGCCGTGACCGTTCCGCCGCCGGACAAGCCGTCGTACAACGCGGTGAGGGCTGCCGTCGCGCCGGCCGGATCGGTCGTCAACGCGGCTGCCTGATCGATATTTGCGCTGTTGACCGCGGCCGCGAACTGCTCGGCGACCGTCTGCGGCTGATCGGGCCCACTCTGACCGCACGCGGCGAGCACCAACGCCAGTACGGACACGATCGCGGCCAGAGTCGTCGGTCTTCTCGAAGTACGCACGGAGTCGATCATGCCGCAGTGCATCTGCAAACCCATTGTGGCGCGATCTCCGATTCAGGTGTAATCATGTAATCAGTATTGCAACCCAAGGTCAGGAGACAGCATGAAACCCAATGGACGCTCGTTCGGTCGCCCCGGCGGCTGGCAGCACGCAGACATCCCCGACGCCACCGACGCAGCCGAGTGGTTCGGCGGCCGACTCCCCGACACCTGGTTCGACGGTGCCGCCTCGGTCGAGGTGGACCGCGAGGAAATAGTCGTCGTCGGTACATTGCCCACCGAGCAGGACAGTTCACCCGCCGCCATAGAGGGCCGGATCGCTCGCTTCCGGGAGACGACCCGAGGCGACCGCATGCGAATTGCCGACGAAGCCGAGAGCCGCTACGGCCGCAAGGTCGCCTGGGGAGTGCGCACCGGATCCGAGGTGGTCCTCTTCACTCACCTCGCCGTGCCGGTGATGACGCGCCTGCGCCAGCCCGAACGCCGCGTACTCGACACCCTCGTCGACGCCGGGGTTGCCCGGTCTCGCGCGGACGCTCTGTCCTGGGCCGTGAAGCTGGTCGGCGAGCACACTCAGGAATGGCTGGACGAACTGCGCGATGCGATGACGACGGTCGACGAGTTGCGCAAGAAGGGGCCGTCCGTCTAATTCGGTTGCGCGGTCGTCGGGTTCGGGTCTACGTTGGCAAGCGCCCTGTCGCCCACAGATTCGGAGAGGCCATTGCTCATCCAAAGGTTCTAGACGCCTGCAGATCTTCCGCACGCACACCTTTGGAGCATCCATGCCTCATTCATCATCCCTTTCTGTCTCGGGCCTGTCGTTCACCTGGCCTGACGGCGACCCCGTGTTCGACGCCCTGTCGGCCATATTTCCGAGTGGCACAACAGGTCTCATCGGTTCCAACGGTGCCGGGAAGTCGACCCTCCTGCGATTGCTCGCCGGTGAACTGACGCCGCAACGCGGTTCGATCTCGATACCGGGCGTTCTGGGGTATCTGCGCCAGGACGTCGCACTCGACCCCGACCTACCCGTGGATCGGGTGCTGGCAATCGACTCGGTTCGAAAAGCACTGCATCGCATCGAATCCGGATCGTCGACCGAGGACGACTTCACGATCGTCGGGTCGAGCTGGGACGTCGAGGAGCGCGCGCTCGCCCTGTTGGACAAGCTCGGCCTCGGTACCATCGTCGGCTCACTGGGCGACCTGGACCGACGCGTCGGCACCCTCTCGGGCGGCGAGGCGATGCTGCTCGCCCTCACCGCGCAGTTGCTCGCCCAACCCGACGTATTGCTGCTCGACGAGCCGACCAACAATCTCGATCACGTTGCGCGAGAGCGGTTGTACACGGCAATCGACTCCTACACGGGCGTGCTGATCGTGTGCAGCCATGACCTGGAACTGCTCGAGCGCGTCGACTGCATCGCCGAGGTGCGCGCCGAACGCAGCGGTATCTCGCGGCTGCGGATGTTCGGCGGCAACTACCAGAACTATCGCTTCATCGTCGACGCCGAACAGGACGCCGCTCGCGCAACGGTTCGAGACGCCAAGAACGACGTTCGCAAACAAGAACGCGAATTGATCGACACACGAACCAAACTCGAGCGACGCCTGCGCTACGGCAAGAAGATGGAGGAGCAGAGGCGCGTGCCCAAGATAGTGGCGGGCAACCTCAAACGAGCCGCCCAGGAATCAGCGGGGAAACTCCACGGAACCCACACCGACCGCGTCGACGATGCCCGGTCGTCATTGTCCGCCGCCGAAGACCTGCTTCGAGACGACCGCGAGATACGTGTCGAGCTGCCTGCGACGAAAGTCCATCCAGGACAGGTGGTTCTCTCGCATCCGGAGCTCAGCGTCGCCGGCCCGGAGCGCATCGCATTGATCGGACCGAACGGCAGCGGCAAGACCACCCTGCTGCGAGCTCTGGACGCCACCGGAGCCGACGTGCCGTGGAAGTATCTGCCGCAGCGACTCGACGTCTTCGACGAAACCCGCACCGTTGCCGAGAACGTCGCCGACGTAGCCCCACACGCCACCGCCGAACAGATCCGGGGACAGCTCGCCCGCTTCCTGTTCCGCGGATCCGATGCGGATGCCGTCGTCGCCACCCTCTCCGGTGGAGAAAGACTGCGCGCGGCACTGGCACGAATACTGCTCGCCGAGCCTGCACCGAAACTACTGATGCTCGACGAGCCGACCAACAACCTCGACATCACCAGCCGACAACACCTCATCGACGCGCTCGCAAAATTCGAGGGTGCGCTGATCGTCGCGAGCCATGATCGACCGTTCCTCGACGCAATCGCCCTCACCCGCACCATCGACCTCACCCCGACCGGCCGGGCTGCGTCCGCCGAAGTAGCGCCCGCCGGGGAGGAGTCAATGTGACATCTAGTGGCCTTTGTGGGGGTCGATGTCACGTTGAGTGGACTTCGGAAGGGAGGATTGGGGGGTGGAGTACGCCTCGAATGCACACGATGGAACGCAGATCGCGTACACGGTGGTGGGGTCCGGGCCGCCGTTGTTGATGGTGCACGGCAGTTTTCTGACGCACACGATCTGGCGGACGTTCGGGTACGTGAAGGCGCTGCGTGGCACTCGGCAGTTGATTCTGATCGACAGTCGGGGGCACGGCCGCAGCGAGAAGCCACATGTCCCCGACGCGTATGCGATGAACAACATCGTGGGCGATCTGACGGCGGTCCTCGATGCAGTGGGGGTCGAGACCGTCGACTATCTGGGGTACTCGTTCGGGGCCCGGGCCGGGTTGGCGTTGACAGCCGCGCGGCCGGAGCGCGTGCGATCACTGGCTGTCGGCGGCGGTAGTCACGGCGCACAGGCAGGCGCGTTCGACCGCCTGTTCTTTCCCGGGTGCGCGGATGTGTTGGAGCAGAGCGGCATGGATGGGTTTCTCGATGCGTGGAACAGCCATCGCATGTTTCCGGTGGACGCGGGGACGCGAGCGGTGTTCTTCGCCAACGACGCTCAAGCCATGGCCGCGTACATCCGCGCATCCGACGCCGATCCCGGCCTACCCGACGAGGCGCTGCTGAACTTCACCCAGCCGTCGCTCTTCTACGTCGGTAGTGAGGACGGCACTCGACTCGCGGACACCCGTGCCGCTTCCGCCCTGGTACCGAACTCCGAGCTGCATATCATCCGCGGATTCGACCATGCGACGACGATGGCAGCGTCCACCGAAGTGCTCGGAGTTCTGGAACGGTTCTGGAACAAGTGACCTGAGTGTCCACTATTTGCCTCGAAAATCGGGATCCCGCGTCCGGAGGCAAATAGTGGACGCTCACCGCACCTACGATTACCAACTCACCTCAGCGTCCACAATTCGCGTCGAGAATCGGGATCCCGCCTCGAGCAGCCAATAGTGGGCGCTCACGTCACCTCTTCAGTGCAGGGAACTGGTCGTCACGCCACTCGGTCTCCAGCGGACCCACAGCCGCGTCCTCCCGAGCACGCAACTCCACTCGACGGATCTTGCCCGAAATCGTTTTCGGTAGCTCGAAGAATTCGATGCGACGCACGCGTAGGAACGGAGCCAGGTGCTCGCGCGCGTACTTGAGTATCTCGAATGCCGTGTCCTCGTTCGGTTCCCAGCCCGCAGCCAGAGCAACGTACGCCTTGGGGACGGCCAGTCGCGTCTCGTCGGGGGCCGGCACCACAGCGGCTTCGGCGACGGCGGGGTGTTCGATCAGCACGCTTTCGAGCTCGAACGGGGAGATCTTGTAATCGGAGGCCTTGAACACGTCATCGGTACGGCCGACGTAGGTGATGTAGCCCTCGGGGTCCCGTGATGCGACGTCGCCGGTGTGGTAATAACCGTCGGCCATGACGGCGGCGTTGCGTTCGGGGTCGCCGAGGTAGCCGGTCATCAGGTTGAAAGGATTCTGGGCCAGATCGAGGCAGATCTCGCCCTCGTCGGCCAGTTCACCGGTGGTCGGGTCGACGATCACCACGGGTACACCGGGTAGCGGGCGGCCCATCGAACCGGACTTGAGTACCGCACCGGGCGTATTGGCCACCAGCGCAGTGGTTTCCGTCTGGCCGAATCCGTCGCGGATGCTCAGGCCCCACTCCTGCTGCACCCGCGAGATCACCTCGGGGTTGAGCGGCTCACCGGCACCGATGGCCTCGCGCAGCGATCCGCCGCCGCCGGCCAGGTCGGCCTGAATCAGCATGCGCCACACGGTCGGTGGCGCGCAGAACGTGGTCACCTCGGCGCGCCGGATCTGCGCGAGCAACGCTGTAGCATCGAATTTTCCGTAGTTGTAGATGAAGATGGTCGCCTCGGCGATCCACGGCGCGAAGAAGCAACTCCACGCGTGCTTGGCCCAGCCGGGCGAGCTGATGTTCAGGTGCACGTCGCCGGGGCGAAGTCCGAGGAAGTACATGGTGCTCAGATGCCCGACGGGATAGGAGATCTGGGTGTGCTCGACGAGCTTGGGCTTGCTGGTGGTTCCGGAGGTGAAGTACATCAACAGGCGGTCGGTGGGAGCCGTCACCGACTCGAACGGACGAGCTTCGACGCCGCGCGCCTCGGCATAGTCGACCCAGCCATCACGAGCGGAGGTGGCGATTCGCAGGTAGTCGCCGGGAACGTCGTCGAATTTGCCGGTGTCCGAGGGGTTCACGATCACCGCACGCGCATTGCCACGCACCACGCGGTCGGTCAGGTCAGCAGATCCGATGGCCGTGGTGGTCGGCATCAACACCGCGCCCAGCTTCATCACCGCGAGCATCGCTTCCCACAACTCCACCTGATTGCCGAGCATCAGGATCACCGAGTCGCCGCGGCCGATTCCTTGCTGCTCGAGCCACCTGGCAACCTGGTCGGAGCGACGAGCGATGTCGTCGAAGCTGTACTGCGCCTCGCTGCCGTCCTCCTCGACAATCCACAGCGCGGTGCCGTCGTTACCTCGGGCGATCGCGTCGAACCAGTCGATCGCCCAGTTGAAACTGCCATCGAACGACGGCCACTCGAAACTTGCTACTGCCCGGTCGTACTCGCCGTAGGCGTCGAGCAGTAGATCGCGAGCGTTCCTGAATGCCGTGTGTGCCGAATCGGCCATGATTCCTCCTACGCCTGTGATGCCCATCACCGCCACGCTAGGGGACGCAGAGAACCTCTCGCTACCCCTGAACGGGGGTGACACATCCGCTACCCTCGACCACCGTGACCAACAAGTACTTCGCAATCGCGTGTGCGCTGGGAACAATTCACGCAGCGTTCTCCGGATATTGGGCCGCGGGCGGACGGTGGATGCTCGACACCGTCGGCGCCTTCGCCACCGACTGGGTCGACACCGAACCGGCCACGGCGCGAACGGCGTTACTGGTCCTCACGCTCGTCAAACTGGCCGCAGCAATACTGCCGCTGCTCGCCGCGCGGGGAACCGTCCCGCTCCGCGCCCCGATCTTTGCGATCTCCTGGGCCGGCTCGGTGCTGCTGATCCTGTGGGGCGGACTGTCGTTCGGCGGCGCGGTCATCGGCCTGATCGCCTCGGACGAGAACCGGGACGTGAAGTACGGGCACCTGTTCTTCGACGGCATTTTCCTGCTGTGGGGTGCCGCACTGCTGACCGCCCTGATTCTCGCCCGACGCACCGGGAAGCAGCCGCGTTAGATCCGGTCCCCCGTTTCCGGGTGGAAGAGATGGATCGCGCCGTCGAGTCGCGTGAGTCCGATGCTCTCGCCGATTTTTGCCGGTGCACGGACTGCCGAGCGTGCCACCAGCGATACCGGCCCACCGTCGAGTCCCTTGACCTTCGGATCGTCGAGGTGCGCGTACACGTACGATTCGCTGCCGAGTTCCTCGATGAGATCGACCTTCCCGGCAAAACCATCCTCGAATCCCTCACCGCCGCCGCGGCTGATGCCCAGGTGCTCCGGCCGCAGTCCGATGGTGACCTCGTCGATACCCAGGCTCGCGAGCCTGGTCAGCTCGTCGCGCTCGAGCGGGAGCAGGAACTTCCCGATCTGCACTCCACCCGAGCCGATGGGGACCGTCATCAGGTTCATCGCAGGCGAGCCGATGAATCCCGCGACGAATGCGTTGACGGGATTGTCGTACAGGTCTGTGGGAGAGGCAAATTGCTGCAGCTTGCCGCCGCGCAGAACGGCGACGCGATCACCCATCGTCATGGCCTCGACCTGATCGTGGGTGACGTAGACCGTCGTGGTGCCGAGCCTGCGCTGCAACGCCGCGATCTGCGTGCGGGTCTGGACGCGAAGCTTGGCGTCGAGGTTGCTCAATGGCTCGTCCATGCAGAACACCTGGGGCTCACGAACGATGGCGCGGCCCATGGCAACTCGCTGCCGTTGCCCGCCCGAGAGCTTGCCGGGCTTGCGGTCGAGGTACTCGGTGAGGTCGAGAATCTTCGCGGCCTCGGCCACCTTCTTCGTCCGCTCCTCGAGGGAGACCCCACGCATCTTCAGCGCGAATCCCATGTTCTCCCCGACGGTCTTGTTGGGGTAGAGCGCATAGTTCTGGAACACCATCGCGATGTCGCGGTCCTTCGACGGAACGCCCACCATGTTCTTGCCACCGATCTCGATGGCACCGCCGTCGATGTCCTCGAGGCCGGCGAGCATCCGCAGCGCGGTGGACTTGCCCGAGCCGGAAGGTCCGACCAGAACGACGAATTCGCCGTCCTGGATATCGAGGTCGAGTGAATCGACGGCGAGCTTGTCAGCACCTTCGTAGACGCAGGATGCCTTCTTGTACGTGATTGCAGCCATGAGAGATGCTCCTATTTGATGGCGCCGAAGGACAGGCCGCGCACGAGCTTGTTCTGCGCGAACCATCCGGCAAGGACGACGGGGAGTGCTGCGAACGTCGCAGCGGCGGACAGCTGGGCCCAGTACAGACCCTGACCGGTGATGAATCCGACGAGGTACACCGGAATCGTCTGAGCCTGAACGGCGGTGAGGTTGACGGCGAAGAAGAACTCGTTCCAGGAGAAGATCACGCAGATCAACGACGTCGCCGCGATACCGGGCGAGACCAGCGGAAGGATCACCTCACGAACCGAGGTCCACAACGATGCGCCGTCCATACTCGCAGCTTCGAGCAGTTCGCTCGGGACCTCGAGGAAGAACGATCGCATCATCCACACTGCGATAGGAAGATTCATCGCGGTGTAGAGGATCACCAGGGCCCAGATGTTGTCCAGCAGGCCGATGTCGCCGACGATGACGTACAGCGGAACGATGGCCGCGACCACCGGCAGCATCTTGGTGGAGATGAAGAAGAACAGCACGTCCTTCGTCTTCTTCACCGGCCGCAGCGACAGTGCGAATGCGGCCGGAACACCCAGCAGCAGAACGAGAAGCGTCGAGACGATCGTCGCGAATGCCGAGTTCAGGAGGGTGGTGCCGATGCCGCTGTCGAGTACACCGCGATACTGATCGAGCGTCGGGGTGAAGAACAGCTTGGGGGTTGCGGTGTAGGCATCGGCTTCCTGTTTGAAGCCGGTGATCACCATCCACAGCACCGGGAAGAAGAATGCGATTCCTGCGACCCAGGCCACGAAAGACCAGATGGAACTGGGGCCCCACTTGCCTTTTCGCCTGAGCGGCTCGGTTGTTTCCTTCTCGTCGACAGCAGTACTCATCACGCAGCCTCCTCGTTGCCACTGAAGCTCTTGAAGATCAGTCTCAGCGCCAGGGTGCTGACGACGATGGTGGCCACGACGGTGACGACACCCATGGCCGCGGCTTGCCCGATGTCGAATCCGAGGAAGGCGCGCTGATAGATGTAGAACGGCAGGTTCGACGACGCGACGCCCGGGCCACCGGAGGTCATCATGTAGACGGCATCGAAGGTGTTGACGAGGTAGATCGCTCCGAGGACTGCTCCGAGTTCGATGAACCGCCGCAGATGCGGCAGCGTCAGTTCACGGAAGAGCTTGAACGGTCCGGCTCCGTCGACTCGGGCCGCCTCGGCGATGTCCTTGGGCATCGACTGCAGACCGGCGAGAATCAGCAACATCATGAACGGCGTCCACTGCCACACGAGGTTGGTCATGACCGCCGCGAGGGGATACCGCGAGACCCAGTCGATCTGGTCGACCCCGAACGGGCTCAGCGCGAAGTTGATCAGGCCGAAGACCGGATCGAACATGGTGGTCTTCCAGATCAACGCACCGGCGACCGGGGTGATCAGGAACGGGGTGATCAGCAGGGTGCGGATCAGGCTGCGGCCGATGAACTTTCGATCCAACAGGAGCGCCAGCAGCAGACCGAGGACCACCGAGATGATCACCGTGCCCACGATCATGATGACGGTGTTCAGAGCCACCTCGCGGAACTGGCTGTCCCGGAACACATCGACGTAGTTGTTGAGCCAGTTGAACTGGCGGGAGCCGGGCCGCACCAGGTTCCACGACTGCGTGGAGTAGTACAGGGTGAACAGGAACGGCACCTGGGTCACGATGATCGCGAACACCATCGCCGGCAGTAGCGGTCCGCGGCGACGCCACCCCTCTGCCTTGGAGATCGTCCGCGATCTCGGTACGAACTTGTCCGAATCGGCCTGCGCCGATCTCACTTCGGTCGTGGTCATCCCTGGCCCTCCTGGTACGTCTTGCCGACCACCTCGGCGTACTGCTGCGCTTGTTCGAGCGCGTCCTGGACGCTGATTCGTCCTGCCACTGCGGCACTGATCTGCTGACTGACGCGGGTGCCGAGGTCCTGGAACTCGGGAATCGTCAGGAACTGCACCCCGGTGTAGGGCACCGGATCCACGGTCGGCTTGTTCGGGTCGGCTCCGTTGATCGAGTCGAGGGTGACCTGACCGTAGGCCGCGGATGCCTCCTGGTATTCGGGGATCTCGTAGGTCGACAGTCGGCTACCGGGAGGCACTCGCTCCCAACCCAACTCGTTGCCGACCTTGTTCAGGTATTCCTTGCTGGTCATCCACGAGACGAACTTCCAGGCATCGTCCGGATTCTCGGACGTCTTCGGAATGCCGAGCGCCCAGGAATACAGCCAGCCGTTGTCACCCTTGGCCGCCGACGGGGCCTTGGCGTAACCGATCTTGCCGACGACGTTGCTCGAGGTGGGATCCTCCAACACCGACACTGCAGACGTTGCGTCGTACCACATCGCGGTGTTTCCCTGCGAGAGCTGTGTGCCGCATTCGCTGAAACCGCTTGTCGCCGCGCCGGCTTGACCGTGCTCACGGACGAGATCGACGTAGAACTGAACGGCTTCCTGCACCTGGGGGCTGTCGAGCTGAGCGTTCCAGTTCTCGTCGTACCAGCGACCACCGAATGCATTGATGACGGTGTCGAGCGGCGCGAGAACCTCACCCCAGCCGGGCTTTCCGCGCAGGCAGATGCCCGAGACGTCGGGGCTGTCGAGCTTCGCAGCGGCGTCGGCTACCTCTTGCCAGGTCGGCTCCTCCGGCATCGTGATGCCGGCCGCCTCCATCAGATCCTTGCGGTACATCAGGAACGACGACTCACCGTAGAACGGCACCGAGTACATGCTCCCCTCGTACGACAGCGACTCCTTCAGCGTGGGGATGAAGTCGTCCTCGTCGTAACCCGGAGTGGCGTCGGCATACTCGGACAGGTTGGTCAGCCACCCGTTCTCCGCCCACTGCGGGGTCTCGAAGTTGCTGATCATCACCACGTCGAATTCACCGCCGCCGGTGGCCACCGAGGCGGTGATCTTCGCTCGCGCCTCGTTCTCCGACAACGACACGAACTTCAGATCGATCCCCGGGTTCTCCGCCTCGAACTCGGGAGCGAGCGAGATGGCGTCGGACATCTGCGAATTCGAGACGATCGCGACGGTGATCGTCTTGCCTTCACCGTCACCACCGAACGAGCCGGCACCGGCACATCCGGACAGCACCAAGGTGGACGCGAGCGAGGCCGCGACCACCACTTTCGGCAATACCTTCACTGAGAAACCTTTCCATTCGAGGTCGTCTGCCCCACAAGCCAACGCGCACTTTCGATGTCGGTCACCAGGATCGATGCCAGTCCACCGCGCAGTGCACCGAGCAATGCTTCGTGTTTGCGTCGTCCGCCGGTGACGAGCACGGCCCGATCGCAGGCTCTGATGGCGTCGAGACCGACCGACACGGTTCGGCCGGGGAGCGATCCGCCGGTGTCCTTGCCGTCGGCGTCGTAGAACCGTCCGCCGATCTCGCCGACAGCACCGAGGCGGCGCAGTTCGTCGAGCACCTCGAGGTCGATGAAGCTGCCCTCGAACAACGTGGTGGACGTGGAAACGGGACCGATGCCGTACATCATCACGTCGGCATCGGTCCCGGCTTTGAGGGCGCGAGAGATCACGGAATCCTGCTCCAGCGCAACCACTGTCGCCTGATCGGCATACAGCGGCGCATTGAGCCTGATGGGTGTCGCCTGCAGATATGCGGCACACCGTCCGAGCGTGTACTCGACACCGGTCTGATAGTCGGCCGAAGTGATGGAGCCGTCGAGTTGAACCACTGCAGCACATTTCGTGGCTCGGGTCTTCAGCGAGCCGGCCACCGACACCGTCTCGGGCCCCCACGTGAAACCGAGAACGTCCTTGTCCTCGAGCCGACGAGAGAGCAACGTCGCCGCCGCCCGCCCGAGCGATCCGTAGCCGGCATCGGTGCCGTCGATGACGTCGGAGACGACCAGCACTTCGGTGAGCCCGTACTGCGTTTCGAGCTCGCGCTCGATATCGGCGTGGACGGTGCCCTGCAGATCGTCGGGCACGTTGACTTCGATCGTCACCAGGCCCAGGGTGCGAGCCCTGGCAACCAATCGGCCCGCAGTCGGGCGGGAAACGCCGAGCTTCACCGCAATCTCGGCCTGCGTCGCGCCCTCGAGGTGATACATGGTGGCGGCGCGCAGAGCCAGACGCAGATCCTCGCCGGACCGCGCAGACTTGGTCCCTCCGGACTCCGATCCGTCCATTGCGCCTCCCTGAATGTTGAGCAGATGCTCAGCTCGTGTTCATCTGCTCACTAAGCTAACATCATGGTGTGATCTACACAACACCCCCTCGCACGCAGCGACCCGTGCCACAGTCCATGCAGGCCAGCGTCCTGACCGGAGTGCTGGACATACGCCTCGAGGAACGGCCCGTCCCCGCACCCGCACACGACGAGGTCCTCGTGCAGGTCACAGCCGTCGGGGTGTGCGGATCCGACGCGCATTACTACCGCGAGGGACACATCGGCGACTACGTCGTCGACGGTCCCCTCGTACTCGGCCACGAGGCTGCGGGCGTGATCGTGGCCGTCGGCTCCGAGGTCTCCGATACTCGCGTCGGGCAGCGCGTGTCCATCGAGCCGCAACGGCCGGACCCCACCAGCGCACAATCGCGCGCCGGCCGCTACAACCTGTGCCCGGCCATGGAATTCTTCGCGACGCCGCCCATCGACGGCGCGCTCGCGGAGTACGTGGTGATCCAATCGACCTTCGCGCACGACGTTCCCGACGAGATCTCCGACGAGGCCGCAGCCCTGTTCGAGCCCCTGTCGGTCGGCATCGCGTCGGCCCAGAAAGCACGCGTCTCAGCGGGCTCGTGCGTGCTCATCGCGGGAGCGGGCCCCGTCGGTCTCGTCACCGCACAGGTCGCCCGCGCATTCGGGGCGACCGAGGTGATCGTCACCGACATCGATGCGTCCCGTCGCGCCAACGCAACGAGGTTCGGGGCGACGCGCGTGCTCGACCCCGCTACCGAGGATGTGCGCGCACTGACGGTCGACGCCTTCATCGACGCATCCGGTGCCGCGCGGGCCGTCGTCGACGGTATTCACGCGGTTCGACCAGCCGGCACGGTCGTCCTCGTCGGCATGGGCGGATCGGACTACCCGCTGCCGATCTCACGGATCCAGAACCGAGAGTTGCTGCTCACCGGCGTCTTTCGCTACGCCAACACCTGGCCGATCGCCCGCGAGCTGGTGGCGTCGGGCATGGTGGATCTGGATGCAATGGTGACGGCACGCTTCGGGCTCGAGGGCGTCGAGGACGCGTTGAACGCGGACAAGCAGGCCGGAAGCATCAAAGCCGTTGTGATACCCGGTTTTCGACCAGAAGGAATGAACGCATGAAGTTGAATTCCAAGAACCTCCCCGACTTCATCGAGGACGTCGCAGTTCCGACGTACGACCGATCCGAGGTGACGGTGGGCATCGTGCATTTCGGTGTCGGCGGCTTCCATCGCGCACACCAGGCGATGTATGTCGACCGTCTGTTGCAGCAGGGGCAAGCGCTGGACTGGGGGATCTGCGGCGTCGGCGTACTGCCGGGAGATCGTCGAATGAACGATGTGATGCACGCGCAGGACTGCCTGTACACGTTGGCGCTCAAGCATTCCGACGGTACGTGGGACACTCGCGTCATCGGTTCCATCGTCGAGTATCTCTTCGCGCCGGACGACGCCGAGGCCGTGATCGAGAAGATGGCCGCGGAAACCACGAAGATCGTTTCGCTCACCATCACCGAGGGTGGCTACAACTTCTCGGCCACCACCGGCGAGTTCGACGCGAACAATCCGGCGATCGTCGCCGATCTGGCCGACGGCGCAGTTTCCGCAACGACATTCGGACTCGTCATCGAGGCGTTGACGCGACGCAAGGACCGGGGCCTGAAGCCGTTCACGATCATGTCCTGCGACAACATCGAGGGCAACGGGCATATGGCGCAGTCGACCTTCACGACATTCGCGCGCCTGAAGGACCCGGAGTTGGCCGACTGGATCGAAGCGGAAGGTGCGTTCCCCAATTCGATGGTCGACCGAATCACCCCGGTGACGACACCGGAAGTGATCGAGGAACTTTCGCAGAGATATGCCATCGACGACCAGTGGCCCGTCGCGGGTGAACCGTTCACGCAGTGGGTGCTGGAAGACAACTTCACCCTCGGCCGTCCACCGCTGGAGGACGTGGGCGTGCAGGTGGTCGACGACGTCACCCCCTACGAGCTGATGAAACTGCGGTTGCTCAATGCCAGCCATCAGGCACTCGCATACTTCGGATATCTCAGCGGCTATCGCTTGGTGCACGAGGTCTGCCAGGATGCGCTCTTCGCGGATTTTCTGCTCGCCTACATGGACGAGGAGGCAACCCCGACGCTCCAGCCCGTTCCCGGCATCGATCTGGCCGAGTACAAGCAGACCTTGATCGAGCGGTTCTCCAATCCCGAGATCCGCGATACCGTCGCGCGCCTGTGTGCCGAGTCCTCGGACCGAATTCCCAAGTGGCTCTTGCCCGTCATCCGCAAGAACCTCGAGACCGGTGGAGAAATCGTCCGCTCCACCGCTGTGGTGGCGAGCTGGGCGCGCTACGCCGAGGCCGTCGACGAAGCCGGCGAACCCATCGAGATCGTCGACCAGCTGAAGGACTCGCTGGTGCCCATTGCGCTCGGTCAGCGCGAGAATCCGACGGCCTTCATCGCCAACCGCGCGGTGTTCGGAGACCTGATCGACAACGAACGCTTCGTCGCCGAGTACACCAAGCAGCTGACGTCGTTGCACGAGCACGGAGCTCGCGCGACACTGGAATCACTCAGGTCGATTCACTGAATTTTTCGGTATCGCGGACCTGACCGGAGACGATGACGGTATCGCCTGCAGCGATCACCGTATCGACCGTGGCGTAGGTGAATCCCTCACCGGGGCGTTTGACCGCGACGACGGTGACTCGGTGCTTGGTGCGGATCGCGCTCTCGCCCAGCGGTTTTCCGATGATCGAGGCAGGTGGTGACGTCTTGACCATGGCAAAACCGTCGTCGAACTCGATGTAGTCCATCATGCGCCCGCGCACCAGGTGGGCGACGCGCTTGCCCATGTCGTGCTCGGGTCGGACCACATGGTGCACACCGATCTGCGTGAGGATCTTGGCGTGCGCGTTGCTCAGAGCCTTGGCCCAGATGGTCGGCATCGACAGATTCACCAGAGCCGATGCGGTGAGCAAGCTCGCCTCCAGATTGGAGCCGATACCGACGACGGCGCGGTCGTACTCGTGCACCGACAGTTGCCGGAGCGACTCCTCGTCGGTGGTGTCGGCCACCACAGCGTGCGTCAATCGGTCCGATACTCGTTGCAGCACAGCCTCGTCGCTGTCTATGCCGAGCACCTCGGCACCCTGCGCCATCAGTTCCAGTGCCAGCGACTTGCCGAAGCGTCCGAGACCGAGGACGACAACGACTTCGGAGGACGGTTTCCTAGCCAATGAACGGCCTTTCCGTGGGGAGCGTGTAACGCCGACCGCGGTCGCGGGCAGCAAGGGCGCTGACCAGAGTGATGGAACCGATACGGCCCAGATACATCAGGACCATCAGAATCACCTGGCCCCACCCCGGCAATTGCGCGGTGATACCCGTGGACAGACCGACGGTAGCGAACGCGGAGACGACCTCGAACAGGAGCACGTCGAGATCGAAGTTCGTGCCCGCCAGCAACGCCACGACCGGGATCATGACCAGCGCGACCCCGATCAACGCCACCGTCAACGCCTGACGCTGCACGCGTGCATCGATACGACGATCGAACACCGTCACCTCACGATCACCGCGGATCTCGGCGAGGATGACGAACAGCAGAAGCGCGAACGTGGTGACCTTGATGCCGCCCGCCGTGCCGCCGCTGCCACCACCGATGAACATCAGCACGTCGGTGACCAACAGGGTCGCGTTGTCCGCATCTGCGTAGTCCACACTGTTGAAACCAGCGGTGCGAGGCATGACGCCCTGGAACGTCGCGACGAGCATCTTGTCCCAGAAGCCGAAGGCATCCAACGTCTTCGACCACTCGAAGAGCATCACCACGGTCGGTCCGAGGACGAGCAGAACACCGGTGCCGGTCAGGGTAAGTCGAGTGTGCAGTGACCAGCGCCGACGCGAGCGATGCCCCTTGGCGCGCGACCGAACGCGACGAGCGATCTCGAAGAGAACCGGAAATCCGATGCCGCCCAGAACGACCGCCGCCAACAGGGGGACGCAGATCCACGGATCGGTGGCGAACCCGATCATGTTGTCGCTGAACAGGGCGAACCCGGCGTTGTTGAACGCAGACGCGGCATGGAAGATCCCCAGCCACAGTGCGCGCCCCGGGGACTCGTCGTATCCGACGAAAAAGCGCGCCGCCAAGGCGATCGCGACAACACTCTCGATGATCAGGCTGGTACGGAACACTCCGACGACGACGCTTCTGACATCGCCCAGCCCCGATGTTCGGACCTCCGCGGCCGCATTGAGCCTGCCGCGCAGCCCTATTCGATCTGCAAGAACCAGGCCCACCAAAGAGGCGATCGTCATGATCCCGAATCCGCCGATCTGAATCAGCGCGAGGATCACGCCCTGCCCGAAGGCCGACCAGTACACCGGGGTGTCCACCACGATCAGGCCCGTCAAACTGACGGCCGAGGTCGAGGTGAACAGCGATTGCAGAAACCCGGTCTCGCTGCCGGGCACAGTCGCGATCGGCAACATCAGCACGCCTGCACCTATCGCGATGGCAAGCGCGAATCCCGTGGCCATGACCCGGACCGGCGTCGGTCTGAAGATGGCCGACCATCGCGATGCCCGGTGAGCGTCTGTCACTCGGGAGACAGTACCGGTGGAGTGCGGCTCCGCGGCAGTGGCGCGGCGGAGCCCACGGCGTCCTGTTCCCCGGGGCGACGCGGGATCAGCTGATGTGGACCGTTCCGATTGTCCAGGCCTTGGCCTGCTCACTCAGGGTGAACCCGAGTCCGGGGCGGTCGGAGAGATGCATTCTGCCGTCGCGCGTTTCGAGGTGTTCGTTGAACAGCGGATCGAGCCAATCGAAATGCTCCACCCAGGTCTGCAATGGGTAGACCGCCGCCAGGTGCAGGTGAATCTCCATCGCGAAGTGCGGTGCCAGCTGCAAGTTGTGGTGTTCGGCGAGGGCCGCGAGTTTCAGGAACTGAGTGATGCCACCGATTCGGGGCGCATCGGGCTGAAGAATGTCCACCGATCCGGCCTCGATCAGCCGAACGTGTTCGCCGACGCTGGCCAACATTTCTCCTGTGGCGATGGAGGTGTCGAAGTTCCTCGCGAGCATCGCGTGGCCCTCCGCGTCGTAGGCATCGAGCGGTTCTTCGATCCAGACGAGGTCGAATTGCTCGAGGATGCGGCACATCCTGTTCGCGGTCGGACGATCCCACTGCTGATTGGCGTCGACCATCAGCGGCACGTCGTCACCGAGGTGCTCGCGCACGGCGGTGACTCGCGCGATATCTCTCCGCCAATCGGGTTGTCCCACTTTGATCTTGATGCCGCCGATGCCGGCTGCAACCGACGCCGTCGCATTGTCGAGCACTTCCTCGATGGGAGTGTGGAGAAAACCACCGGAGGTGTTGTAGGTCTGGACCGAATCGCGGGTGGAGCCGATGAGCTTGGCGAGCGGCAATGCTGCTCGTTTGGCTTTGAGGTCCCACAACGCGATGTCGAACGCCGCGATTGCCTGCGTCGCAACTCCACTGCGACCTACCGATGCACCTGCCCACTGCAGTTTGGTCCACAGTTTGCCGATATCGCTCGGGTCCTCACCGATGAGAACCGGAGCGATCTCCTGGGCATGCGCGAACTGCGCAGGCCCACCGGCACGCTTGGAGTAGCTGAAACCGATTCCCTCGTGGCCCTGCGCGGTTCTGATCTCGGCGAACAGGAATGCGACCTCCGTCATCGGCTTCTGGCGGCCGGTGAGCACTTTCGCGTCGCTGATCGGATTCTTCAGAGGAAGAGTGATGGACGACAGCGCCACATGGGTGATGCGGTCGAGCGTCGCGTCTCCCGAGGCAAGGGCCTTCACAGCCGCGTCGGGTGCGGCGAGACCACTGATCGGCCGAGGCTGCGAGGTTGGTCGAGTGGACGTTTCGGTCGACATGTTGAGCTCCCTGGATCTGTGGCGGCGCTGGCAAGAAGAGAATCGACAGTGCGATGCCTCACAGCCTAGAAACTACGGCGATTCAAGTCCAACACTTCTACTGGATGATCCGATGCAATCACAGCATCGATCGACTGGCTGCTGCGCCATGCGGTCACCGGCGTCGACGCACTCAATCCACGAGACGTTCGCCGGTCACTGTGGAGAACAAGTGCGTGCGCTCGGCGGCGTAGGAGAGCGTGATCTTCGATCCGCGCTGCGGTGGGATACGGCCGTCGGCGCGGACGACGATGGGCTGACGGGTTCCGTTGACATCGGCCTGGCCGTACACGTAGGCGTCGGCTCCCAGTTCTTCGACGACGTCGATGGTCACTTCCAGGCCCGCCCCGGTGGTGATCTGCAGATCCTCCGGCCGAACGCCGAGTGTCACTGCGCTCTCACCGATTCCGGCGACTGCCGAGCGTGGAACCGGAACCACTTCGCCACCGAAGCGGACGCCGCCGTCGACGAGGGGCAGTTCGAGAAGGTTCATCGCAGGCGACCCGATGAAGCCGGCGACGAACACGTTGTTCGGGTGCTCGTACATGCGCCGAGGCGAGTCACACTGCTGCAGCACACCGTCTTTGAGAACAGCGACGCGATCACCCATCGTCATGGCCTCGACCTGATCGTGAGTGACGTAGACGGTCGTGGTGGCGAGCCTGCGCTGCAGGGCGGAGATCTGCGCGCGGGTCTGCACGCGCAGCTTCGCATCGAGGTTGCTCAGTGGCTCGTCCATGAGGAACACCTGGGGCTTGCGAACGATGGCTCGGCCCATGGCAACTCGCTGTCGCTGACCTCCGGAGAGCGCCTTGGGCTTGCGGTCGAGAAACTTGGTGAGGTCGAGGATCTTCGCGGCATCGTCGACGCGACGCTTGATCTCGGCCTTGTCCTCACCGGCGATACGCAGGCCGAACCCCATGTTCTCGCCGACCGTCATGTGCGGGTACAGGGCGTAGTTCTGGAAGACCATCGCGATGTCGCGATCCTTGGGCTGATGGTCGGTGACGTCTTTGCCACCGATGGTGATGGCTCCCTTGTCTACGTCCTCGAGACCGGCGAGCATCCGCAGCGAGGTGGACTTGCCGCAGCCGGACGGGCCGACGAGCACGAGGAACTCACCGTCCTCGATGTCGAGATCGAGTTGGTCGACGGCGGCTTTGTCGCTGCCGGGGAAGAGTTTGGTGACGCTCTGAAATGCGACGGTAGCCATGATGATGGTCCCTTCACCGGCAGGAACGTGCCGGACGATCCGAGTGGGGGTTCACATATATGAATGAATGCCAGAATGCTGACTTCGTTTAGAAGTATGTACTACTGTGATGCCCATTACAAGGTTTCCATCGAAGGAGTTCGAGAAGAATGACCGACACCGTTTCGCGACTGCTCGTCACCGGAGCCGCAGGCAACATGGGTGCGGTGCTCCGGCCGTTACTGGCAGCGCCAGGACGCACTCTGCGTCTGTTCGACATCGCCGAGATCACCGACATCGATTCCGGTAGTGAGGAATTCGTGCAGGGCTCGGTCACCGATCGCGCCGCCGTGGCCGCTGCGATGGAGGGTGTCGACGCCATCCTGCACCTCGGCGGATTGAGCACCGAGGACTCGTGGGCAAACATCCTGTCGGTCAACGTGGACGGCACGCAGGCCGTCTTCGAGGCCGCAATGGCACACGGAGTCACGCGAGTGGTGGTGGCGTCGAGCAATCACGCCGTCGGCTTCTGGACTCACGACGAGGCAGGCGACGCACCGCTTCCGGGGGACGCCGCTCCGCGACCGGACGGCTTCTACGGGTGGAGCAAGGCCGCGGTCGAAGCCCTGGGCCGGATGTACCACGACCGCTTCGGCATCGACGTCGTCAATCTGCGTATCGGCTCGAGCTTCGACGCCCCGCCGAACTACCGAGGCCTGGCCACCTGGATGTCGCCCGCCGACACCGCGCGACTGGTGGAGGCGTCACTATCGGACAACGCCAAGGGTTTTCACACCGTATGGGGCATCTCCAAGAACTCGCGAGCATGGTGGTCGGGCAGCGAAGGTGCCGAGATCGGATACCAGCCGCGCGACGACGCGGAGCAGTTCGCCGAGCAATTCCTGGCCGAGCACGAGTGGACGTTCTCCGACCCGATCCTGCAGCGCGTCGGCGGAGCGTTCTGCGATCACCCACTCGGCCAGCGGATGCGCTGACGCAGGTGTCGCTCCACTCGGTCGGCCTCGAACGCGACATCACGCGCGAGGCCGGTCGAGTGGAGCATCCGTTGCAGACCCCCTACGAATACGTAGTGATGATCGACCCCAGCGCATCGAGCTGGGGTCGATTGACGAGACCGAGGTGATAGAGGTGCAGCTCGTTCGCCCCGGCGTCGACGGTCGCGGCCACGTGCGCGCCCACCTCGTCGAGCTTCTTGGGCGGCAGTACCGATACGTAGGCACCCACATCCACGTTGTCGCCGACGGCAGCGCGGGTGGCCTCGACCACTGCAACCGTCTCGGCAGTACCGGGCCAGGCAGAGACGAGCACAGCGTCGACATCGGCGGGGGCGGCAGCGGTCAGCGCGGGCGAGGGGCCGGTCTTCCACGGATCGGGATGGCCGTGCAGCGTGACGCGCGCCGAGGGTGCCTGCTCCCGCACGGCCGCAAGCACTTCCGCGCGCAGGTGATCGGCGTCGGCGTGACGGACCGCCACCACCGCATCGATCTCGTCGGCGTCCAACAGCTCGGTGATCGCCGCCCCCGCAGGCAGGGTTCCCGCCGACAGGGCGTCGACGCCGTCGCGCAGCTTCTGTGTCACCTTCGCCGAGTCGATGCCTCGCTCGCCCCACGCGTCGAGCTCACGCTGCGTGCAGCTGATCGACATCAGTGTGTCGCCGATTCCCGGGAAGGCACCGTCCGTCTTCTCGTGTGGGCCGACGTGCGCGAAACCCAGTTGTCCGCAGGCCTCCACAGATACGCCGTGCACGTCGACTCCGCGAATCGCTTCGGCAGCGAGCGTGGCACAGTAGCGCACGATCTCGGGATGCCCGGGCGCGAGGGCATAGCGATAGGCATCTCCGAAGCAGTTGACGACGGTCGCGTCGGGATGAGCGTGGCCGAGAATTGTGCTGTGTGTCAGCACGATCCATGCGTTCACGAGGAATCCTTCGTCGATCAGGATCGCCGCCGCCTCCCCGAACGCATCCTGGGCACCGCCCCAGTCGGCCGTCCTCGCGGTGATCGTGTGTCCGGTCCATGCCTCGGGACGCATCGGCCGGTACAGCGCGGCATGGTGAGCGTCGACCACCTTGTGCTGTGGATGCAACGGCGTTGCCGCCCTCGTGGAGTGATAGGTCGCGGCGAGCGAGATTTCGTGCACTCCGAGCCTGCGGGCGCGCTCGACGAAGTGCGGGTCACCGAGTACGTCCCAGGGATAGGCGTGCGCGACGATGCGGTCGACGGTCATGGGGATCATCCTTCGATGGCTGATTTGTTCGATAGAGAGAACTGAGTTCACACATGGGAACACAATTCGGGCCCAGCTGTCCACGATTCGCCCTCCGAACGGCAATAAGGAAGACCCTCGGAGTGGCCGACACCCTGTTACCGCCGCAGGTGAACCGCGGTCGAACGTGGACACGGGACGGCATCAGCGGCGTCGAACTGACGTGGAACAACACCGTCGCGTGGCTGCTGACGCCCACAGACGCAGAAACTCCGCTGCCTGCAGTCCTACTGATGCACGGCCACGACGGCGTCAAGTACTACGGCAAGGAGAAGATCGCC
Organism: Rhodococcus sp. 077-4; assembly: GCF_047782425.1. Taxonomy (NCBI): domain Bacteria; kingdom Bacillati; phylum Actinomycetota; class Actinomycetes; order Mycobacteriales; family Nocardiaceae; genus Rhodococcus; species Rhodococcus sp. 077-4. The sequence continues at coordinate 45,564 of NZ_JAJPWC010000001.1, forward strand.
GACGGTCCCGACGGCATCGCGCCCGGTATCGCCGCGCTGCGCGAGCACGGGTACGACGGAACCGAACCCGCAGCACGCCTGGTGGCAGCGGGTTTCGCGGTGCTTGTCCACGACGTCTTTCCGTGGGGCTCCCGCCGGGTGCCGTGGGAGCAACTTCCCGGGCGGGCCCGCCGAGCCGGTGCTCACCTCGAAGGACGGCAGCGATACGAGGCGGCCGCCCGTGAGCACGAGCACGGCCTGGCGAAAGTAGCCGCGCTGCAGGGGAACTCATTGGCCGGGCAGGCACTCGAGGAAGACCTGACGGCGCTGTGCGTATTGGGCGACTGCGCCGAGGTGGACGCCGATCGCATCGCGACAGCGGGGTTCTCCGGCGGCGGAGCCCGCGTCGCGCATCTACTGGCCTGCAGCGACCGGCTACGAGCAGGCGTCATCACCGCCTCGATGAGCACATACGCAGACATCGCCGACGGGCGTGCAGACGACACCAGCTGGCTCATGATCACCCCAGGCCTGCCTATGGTGTGCGACTGGCCGGAGGTCGCCGGCTCGGCCGCCCCGACTCCGCTGCTGGTCCAATTCGCCGAGCTGGACTCGCATTTCGGTGCGTCGGGTATGCGCGACGCCGAGACTGCACTTCGCCGCGACTACGAGGGCGCGAAAACACTGACCACACAGTGGTTTTCGGAGCCGCACCGGCTCACGGCGACGATGCAGGATGCGGCGGCGAACTGGCTGCGCCTGCACGTGTGACCGGCCATGCTTGACAGCGCTTGTGACTGCCGTCATAGTTGATCCAGAAATTCACATAGAAGACGCCAGTTCAGATATGTGAACGACCTCGAACCTCGAACGGCCCGGCTCGCCCCACGGCCGGGAGAACCCCGCCAGACCCACACGCCGGTTCCCCCATCCGGCCCCGAACGCTTCGGAGCGTCCCCATGGTCACCACCACACCACCCCGGTCGGGAGGCACGCGCGCGCCGAGCGCAGCCGTTCCCCCGGTCCGGCCGAAACGCAAGCGTCGCATCTCGGCCCCGTACATCCTGATCGCACCCGTCGTCATCCTGCTCGCCGTATTCATCTTCTACCCGGTCGGCAGCGTCTTCTATTACAGCCTGCAGTTCTACAACCCGACGACGCCGTGGGACAACGGCTTCGCCGGCCTGGAGAACTTCGAGCTGATGTTCGCCGACGACGCGTTCTGGAACAGCCTCGTCGTCACCGCCAAATGGGTCGGCGTGCAGGTCGTGTTCCAGCTGATCCTCGGCCTCGGACTGGCCCTGTTGGTCAACGAGGTCTTCCGTGGACGCGGCCTGGCCCGAGCCCTGGTCTTCTCCCCCTGGGCCGTCTCGGGCGTCCTCACCACGGGCATCTGGCTGCTGATCTACAACCCGTCGACCGGACTGTTCAAGCTGCTCGGCAACATGGGAATCGGCGACGGCACCGCCGCACCGATCGCCGATCCCGACACCGCGTTCTGGGCAACCAGCGTCGCCGAACTGTGGCGCGGAGTCCCGTTCTTCGCCATTCTCATCCTCGCCGAACTGCAAAGCGCCCCAAAGGATCTGTACGAGGCCGCCAACGTGGACGGCGCCAACCGCTGGCAGCGCTTCCGCTTCGTGACGCTGCCGCACCTCAAGGCGGTGATCATCCTGTCGACCCTGCTCCGCGGGGTCTGGGAGTTCAACAACGTCGATCTTCTCTACACACTCACCGCGGGCGGACCGGCCGACGTGACCACCACGTTGCCGCTCTACGTCTCTCAGCTCGCAACCACCGCTCAGGACTTCGGTTACGGGTCGGCGCTCACCACCGTCGCCTTCGTCATCCTGCTCTTCTGCTCCATCCTCTACTTGCGCCTCAGCAAATTCAACAGCGATAAGGCCTGACGCACATGACCACTACCGCAGACCGTCCCGTCGTGACCACTCCGCCGCAGGACCAGTCCGAGAAGGTGCGCGTGCATCGCACCAAGCCCCGCGTGTTCAGCGTCGGCCTTCCGCTGGCCGTCTACCTACTGTTCACGCTCGTCCCGTTCTACTGGATGATCGTCTTCGCATTCCGGCCCGCCGGTTCCAATTCGATGCTCCCCTGGCCCATCACGCTCGACCACTTCGATACCGTCTGGAACACCCTCGGCTTCAGCTTCTTCTTCAAGAACAGCCTCATCGTTGCCGGTCTGTCTCTCGTGCTCACCACCTTCGTCGCGCTGGCGACCGGTTATGCGTTGGCACGCTTCAAGTTCCGGGCCAAGATCCCTCTGGTGATGGCCCTGTTGTGCAGCCAGTTCGTGCCCGGCGCGATGCTGCTGATCCCGCTGTTCCAGGTGTTCCGCGAGATGGGACTGGTGAACAACCTGTTCGGCCTCATCGTCGCCGATACCGTCTTTCAGCTTCCTCTGGCGGCAATGTTGATGGCCGGCTTCATCTCTCAGATTCCCGTGGAGCTCGAGGAGGCCGCGATGGTCGACGGCTGCTCACGGCTGAAGGCCTTCCGCATCATCATGCTGCCGCTACTTCGCCCCGGCCTCATAGCCGTCGGCTCCTTCGCCTTCATCGGCAGCTGGAACAACTTCCTGTTCGGCCTGATGTTCATCAGCAGCCAGGACAAGTTCACTCTCCCAGTCGGATTGAGTTACACCATCGGCTCGTACAACGTCGACTTCGGCGTCCTCGCGGCAGGCGGCCTGATCGCCGCGGTGCCGGTGGTCGCGGTATTCGCCGTCATCCAGAAGTACCTCGTCCAGGGCCTCAGTGCCGGAGCGGTGAAGGGCTGATCATGAAACGCACACACTTTTCGCGACGCGCAGTACTCGTCGGTGCAGTCGCCACGCTCGTTCTCGCCGGCTGCAGCTCCGAAACCTCTCTGCCCGACGGTGCCCTCGGAGATCCGAACAGCGGCACCCTCACCTTCTGGGACAACAATGCCGGTCCGGATCGAACCCCGCTGTACGAGGAACTGATTCGACGTTTCGAGGCCGCCAATCCCGGCATCGACATCGAGTACGTCGGCCTACCGTCGGACAGCGCTCAGCAGAAGTATCAGACGGCTCTCGCCGGCGGGTCGGCTCCCGATCTGGGCATCGTATCCACCGCGTACCTGGCACCGCTGGTCGCGCAGAACGCGGTGATTCCCCTCGACGATTTCATGGCCTCCTCCCCGCAGAGGGGCGAGTACGACCCGAAGATCATCGAGTCGGCCATGGAATCCGGTGGTGGCGAGAATCTGTACGGTCTGCCGTTCACCAGCAACAACGCGACGCTCTGGTACCGAGCGGACTGGTTTGCCGAGGCAGGCATCGAGCCACCGGACACCTGGGACGAATTCTACGAGGCTGCAGACGAACTGACCGACAAGTCCGCCGGCCGCTACGGGTTCACCATCCGGGGCGGCGCAGGCTCGATCTACCCACTGCTGCAACACATGTTCGCCACCACCGGCATCGACAACTTCTTCGACGGCAGCGAGTCCACAGTCAACCGACCCGAGATGGTCGAGGCCATCGAGCGATTCGCCGCCCTCTACGACGTCGATACTCCCACCGCCGACGTCAACAACGGCTTTCCGCAAATGGTCGCCAGCTTCGGCGGCGGCTCGGTGGCCATGATGCAGCACAATCTCGGATCTCTCAGCAATCACAAGAAGTCGCTGGGCGAGAAGGTCGGAGCGGTCGCACTTCCGCTGGCCGACAACGGTGTTCGCACAGTGATGACGGACCCGTTCCCGTCGTACACGGTGTTCAAGAGCAGCAAGCATCAGGCAGCGGCCTGGAAGTTTCTCGAATTCATGACCTCGGCGGAGTCGCAGGCGTACTGGAACGAGAACGTCGGCCAGATTCCGGTCAACGCGGCAGCTCGCTCCGCTCCCGCCTTCCAGGCGATGCCGTCCGTACAGGCGGCTCAGGCTGCCCTCGACGATCCGAAAACCGTATTGGTCACCCCGCCGGACTATCTGCCGGATTTCGGCAAGATCGTGCAGGTGCAGATGCTGGGCCAGTGGCAGAAGGTGCTCATCGGGCAGCTCAGCGCTCAGGATTTCGCCGACGACTTTGCCGAGAAGCTCAATCGCTCCAAGGCCAAATACGATGCCCGACAGGGTAAATAGGGGATTCACCGCCATGTCCAGCGTCATCACCGAGGTCGCCGTCCAGGTCTTCAAGACCGAGGCCCGCACCGCCGTCGATTCCTACGGGCATCGACACCCAGGACCGTCCGTCCCGACCACCCAGGCTTTGCTGCGGATCACCGATTCCGACGGCGTCAGCGGTTATGTCCTGGGCAAGACCAACTATCTGCGCGAAGACCAAGTGGAGCAGCATTTTCGGCCGGTCCTGATCGGGACCGACCCGTTGCACCGCGAGGAGATGGACCGCAAGTTCGCGATCCGGCAACGTACGAGAGCCGTGGAACTTCCCGAGCACACCTGCAGCTACCTCGATCAGGCACTGTGGGACCTCGCCGGCAACCGATTCGACACCCCGGTGTGGAAGTTGCTCGGCGGAGCTCGCAGCGAAGTGAAGGCGTACGCGAGCACCATGTGCGGAGACGACATCGAAGGCGGGCTGTCCAGCCCGCAGGAGTACGCGGATTTCGCTGTGGCACTGAAGAATCGCGGCTACCAGGGGATCAAGCTACACACCTGGATGCCGCCGCTGGAAGGTGCCCCGAGCCTGAGCCGGGACATCGAGGCCTGCGCCGCGGTGCGAGATGCCGTCGGACCCGGATTTTCCTTGATGCTCGACGGCTACCACTGGTACTCGCGTACCGACGCTCTCAAGCTCGGCCGCGAGCTGGACGCACTGAAGTTCGACTGGTTCGAGGAGCCGATGGACGAATTCTCGATGCGTTCGTACAAGTGGCTGGCCGATCAGATCGACACTCCGGTGATCGGCCCGGAGACCACTCCCGGTCGGCATCGCTCGCGGGCGGACTGGATCGCAGGCGAGGCGTGCGACATTCTCCGGGTCGGGGCGATGAACGGCGGCGGCATCACTCCGGCACTCAAGACTGTGCACATGGCCGACGGGTTCGGTCTCGAGTGCGAGATCCACGGCAACGGCGCTCCCAACTTGGCGCTCGTCGGTGGTGCCCCCAACATCGCGTGGTACGAGCGCGGCCTGCTGCATCCGCTGGTGGATTACGACTGGGTGCCCCCGCACCTGAAGTCCATCGTCGACCCGATCGACGCGAACGGGATGGTGCAGATGCCAACGCGTCCGGGCCTTGGTGAGGACATCGACCTCGAGTACATCTCGAACAATCTGATCGCCGAGTACTAGTGGCTGCCCGCCACATCCGTGTCCGCGAATGAAACATCGTTCATCATGAGGGACACTGTCTCCATGGTGAACGATGTCACGGCCGCAGCTGCGCCGGAGAGCCAACCGGTGAAGTCCGCCGAACGCACGATCCACATTCTCGAGACCCTGGCCGCGTCCCCCACGCGCATGAGTCTCGGCGAGCTTCAGGAGGCCTGCGGGTATCCCAGGTCGAGTCTGCACGCCCTGTTGCGGACGCTCAAGGATCTGCGCTGGATCGAGGCCGACGACTCGGGCTCGCGTTACGGCATCGGCACTCACGCCCTGCTCACCGGCACGTCGTACCTGGACAAGGACTCCGTCGTCGGTCGAGCCGCGGCGGTACTGGAAACACTGCGCTCGGACGTACGGCACACCGTGCATTTCGCCCGACGCGACGAGGACTGCGTCATCTACCTCGCCAGCCGCGGCTCCAAGCTCGAGGTCCGCCGCATGCATCGCGTCGGACGCAAACTGCCGTGCCACGTCACCGCACTGGGTCAGGCTCTGCTGGCCGAGCTGACGACAGACGAGGTGACGCAGCTACTTCCGAAGAAGCTCGAGCGGTACACCGCGAATACCATCACGGACCGCGACGCTCTGATCGACGAACTGGCCCAGGTCCGCAGGCGTGGTTGGTCGCTGGAGCAGGAGCAGGGCACCGCAGGCGTCGTGTGCATCGCGACCGTGGTGCCCTACCGAATCCCGGCCACCGATGCGCTCAGCGTCTCGATGCCCGCAGAAGTTGCCTCGTATCCCGGCGAATTGGAACGCATCGCCGGAGTGCTCACCGAACACGCCGCCGCGTGGGCACGCGAACTGCGCGCCGAGGGAGTGCGCTGACGCGCAGTGGTGCGTTCAAGTGCCGCCTGGGGCACGTAACCACACCACTGCCGCAGGCACTAGCGCACCAGAGCCGGGCGCTTGCTGTCGAACGACCAACCCTCGATCAGGTACTGCATGCCGATGGCATCGTCGCGGCTACCGAGGCCTTCCTTCTGATACAGCTCGTGTGCAGCGTCGATCTGCTCGAAGTCGAGGTCGACGCCGAGGCCCGGCTTGTCGGGCACGGTGAGGTAACCGTCCTCGATCGTGAAGGGCTCCTTGGTCACGCGCTGCCCGTCCTGCCAGATCCAGTGTGTATCGATGGCCGTGATGATGCCGGGAGCTGCTGCCGCGACGTGGGTGAACATGGCGAGCGAGACGTCGAAGTGGTTGTTGGAGTGCGATCCCCACGTCAGGCCCCACGCGTCGCAGAGCTGCGCCACACGTACCGACCCGGCCATCGTCCAGAAGTGCGGATCGGCCAGCGGAATGTCGACGGCACCGGAGCGAATGGTGTGGCCCATCTCGCGCCAGTCGGTGGCGATCATGTTGGTTGCCGTCTGCAACCCGGTGGCGCGCTTGAACTCCGTCATCACCTCTCGACCGGAGAAGCCGCCCTCCGGTCCGACGGGGTCCTCGGCGTACGCCAGCACGTCGCGTAGGCCCCGGCAGGTCTCGATGGCGTCCTTCAGCAACCAACCACCGTTGGGATCCAACGTGATTCGGGCCTCGGGAAACCGTTCGGCCAGTGCCCGAACGGCGGCAGCCTCCTCGACGGCAGGCAGTGCACCACCCTTGAGCTTGAAGTCCTGAAATCCGTACCGAGCGTGCGCAGCCTCGGCGAGACGCACGATGGCCTCGGGATCCATGGCCTCCTCGTGCCTGATGCGCATCCAGTCGTCCGCCCCCTGTGCCTCATCGGCTGCGCTCCGGTAGGCAAGATCGGTCTTGGTTCTGTCGGCCACGAAGAACAGGTAGCCCAGGGCCTGGACCTTCTCGCGCTGCTGACCGTCCCCCAGCAGGGCTGCGACGCTGACGCCGAGATGCTGGCCGAGCAGATCGAGCAATGCAGATTCCACGGCTGTGACCGCATGAATCGCGATCCTGAGATCGAACGTCTGCGCGCCCCGGCCACCGGCGTCGCGGCCGGAGAAGGCGCGACGCATGTCGGCCAGAACGGCGTTGTACCGGCCGATGCTCTGCCTCTCCACGAGCGCGCGGGCGTCCTCGAGCGTCTGTCGAATCGCTTCTCCACCAGGCACTTCCCCGACGCCGGTGCGTCCGTCGGAATCTGTGAGAATCACCAGATTGCGAGTGAAGTACGGCGCGTGCGCGCCGCTGAGATTCAGCAACATGTCGTCGTGACCGGCAATCGGAACGACGCGCATCTCGGTGACGATCGGCGCACTGGTGGGGACGTTCATGTCCGACCTCTCTGACGTGCCTCTGGTGACTCGGCTCAGGAGCGACACTATGGCGGACGGTCGATTCCTGTCCAAGACCGTCTGGACATCGAACGATGCAGTACCGGCATGGATGAACCGACCCGGACGGCATCGGACCAGGTAGCCAGATCGATACCGAGAGTGGATCAAAGGCGACAGCTTTTGACTTGGACATGTATCGATCAGCCTCCTACCGTAGTGAGCAATGGGCCAGGTCACACACCTGGTGTCAGTGCACGGACCGCACCACAGCCTGAGGAGTCACCCCAATGACAGCGTCGACGACACAGTCCACCAATCTCACCGGCCGGATGATCATCGCCGGCGTCCCGGTCTTCGGTTCCGGCACGCAGATTCACGGAATCGATCCGAGCACCGGCGCGAACCTCGAACCCGCCTACGGTCACGGGGACAACAGCGACGTCGAGAAGGCCTGTGCCGCAGCGGCGGAAGCGTTTGCCGACTACCGCGCGACCTCGTCCGAGACCCGCGCACAATTCCTCGAAGCCATCGCAGACAACATCGCTGCCCTCGGCGACACCCTGATCGAGCGCACCGTCGCCGAGTCCGGCCTTCCGTTGGCACGCATCACCGGCGAGGTAGGCCGCACCACCGGCCAGCTACGCCTGTTCGCTTCCGTTCTGCGAGAGGGAAGTTGGAACGGTGCCCGCATCGATCCGGCACTCCCCGAGCGCACTCCGCTCCCCCGCGCCGACATCCGGCAGCGTCAGATTCCCCTCGGACCGGTTGCGGTGTTCGGTGCCAGTAACTTCCCGCTCGCCTTCTCCGTCGCCGGCGGCGACACCGCGTCCGCACTCGCGGCCGGCTGCCCCGTCGTCGTCAAGGCACACGACGCCCACCCGGGGACCTCCGAGTTGGTCGGTCGCGCCATCACCGACGCGGTTGCATCCACCGGAATGCCCTCGGGCACATTCTCGTTGCTGTTCGGCTCCGGTCGCGGACTCGGGACCGCACTCGTCACCGACCCCCGAATCAAGGCCGTCGGATTCACCGGGTCACGTTCGGGTGGAACGGCATTGGTCGCCGCGGCTGCCGGTCGCCGCGAACCCATCCCGGTGTACGCGGAGATGAGTTCCATCAACCCGGTGTTCGTCATGGACGGTGCTCTCGCCACCCGCGGCGCAGAACTCGGCCGCGCCTTCGTCGCGTCGTTGACGATGGGTTCTGGTCAGTTCTGCACCAACCCGGGCTTGGTCATCGCCGTGGACGGCCCCGGCTTGCAGTCGTTCACCGACGCCGCCACCGCCGCCGTGCAGGAGTCCGCACCCACCACGATGCTGACTCCACACATCGCGTCGAGCTACGCCGAGGGCGTGCAAACACTGTCCGACGCAGTGACGGTGGTAGCGCGAGGATCGGAATCCCAGGCCCCGAACGCCTGCCGCGCAGCACTGTTCGGCACCGATGCAGATACTTTCCTCACCTCCGAATCCGCGCAGGCCGAGGTGTTCGGGGCCTCGAGTCTCATCGTTCGCTGCAGCGACGCCCAGCAGGTGCGCGACGTTGCCGCCCTGCTCGAAGGCCAGCTCACCGCAACCGTTCATGCCGATGAGTCCGATCATGCCGAGGCGGGCAAGCTGCTCTCGGTTCTCGAGCTCAAGGCCGGCCGCATCCTGTTCGACGGTTGGCCCACCGGAGTCGAGGTCGGCCACGCCATGGTGCACGGCGGCCCGTTCCCCGCGACGTCCAACTCGCGCACCACATCCGTCGGATCGCTTGCTATCGAACGCTTCCTGCGTCCCGTCGCGTACCAGGACGTGCCGAAGTCGTTGCTGCCCAATGCCATCGCCGACGGAAACCCCGACGGCATCTTCCGTCGCATCGACGGCCAGCTCACCCAAGACTGATTCACCCACACCTAGTTCATCGAGGAGACCCCCATGCTCGACGGAGTCCTGTTCTTTCCCGTCACCCCGTTCACCACGTCCGGTGAGGTCGACTACGACCTGCTGGCCGCGCACATCGCGAAGGGTGTCGACGCCGGACCCGGCGGAGTGTTCATCGCCTGCGGCACCGGCGAATTCCACGCCCTCGAGATCGAGGAGTTCGGCAAGATCGTGCGGACCGCAGTCGACATCACCGCGGGCCGCGTGCCCGTGTACGCAGGCGCGGGCGGATCCGTGGCTCAGGCAAAGGCTTTCGCAGCCAGCGCGAAGTCCAACGGCGCGGACGGCATCCTGCTCCTGCCGCCGTATCTGGTCACCATGCCGCAGGCCGGACTGGTCAACTACACCAAGGCCGTTGCCGCAGCGTCGGATCTGCCGCTGATCGTCTACAACCGCGGCAACGCTCGCTTCGACGAGGCCTCGGCCGTCGAGGTCGCGCAGCTACCGACCGTCGTCGGATTCAAGGACGGCACAGGAGATCTCGACCAGGTCGGCCGCATCGTTCGGGCCGTACTGGACGCCTTGGAACCGTCGGGCAAGCCCTTCCAGTTCTTCAACGGCCTGCCTACCGCCGAGGTCTCACAGCAGGCGTACCGCGCGATCGGAGTGACGCTGTACTCCTCGGCCACGTTCGCGTTCGCGCCCGAGCTGGCCCTGGCGTTCTATCAGTCCATGGAGAACGGCAACGACAAGCTCACCGCCGCACTGCTTCGCGACTTCTTCCACCCGCTCGTGCGCTTGCGCGACAAGGTTCCCGGCTACGCCGTCTCGCTGATCAAGGCAGGCGTCACCATGGAGGGCATCGAGGCAGGGCCCGTACGACCGCCACTGGTGGACATCAGTGCGCCGCACCTCGAGGAACTGACCGCAATCGTTGCAGCCGGACGCGCAGTGCTGGCGGACGAGCTCGCGGTGCACTGATGCGGGCTCCGGTCCTGATCACCGGCGCTAGGATCACTCCGATCGCCTTCGTCGACCCCCCGTTGCTCAACACCGTCGGTGTGCATCAGCCTTACGCACTGCGCGCAATCATCCAGCTGGACACCGATTCCGGCGTCGTCGGACTCGGTGAGACGTACGCCGACACCGCACATCTGGCTCGGCTCGACGCAGCGGCGGTGGCCATCACCGGCCTGGACGTATTCGATCTCAACGCAATTCGAGAAGCCGTCGACACGGTGCTCGCAACGCTGTCGATCACCGGCGGTGACGGCGTTGCGGGCATGATCACCACGGCCAGCACCACCGACCGGGTGTTCTCCCCGTTCGAGGTCGCATGCCTGGACATACAGGGCAAGGTGCTGGGTAGACCGGTGTCGGATCTACTCGGCGGCGCAGTGCGGGCTTCGGTTCCGTTCAGCGCGTACCTGTTCTACAAATGGGCGTCGCATCCCGGCGGCCGGCCCGACCGGTGGGGCGAGGCCGTCGACCCCGCCGGGCTGGTACGCCAGGCCCGAAGGATGATCGGCGAGTACGGTTTCGCGGCAATCAAAGTCAAGGGTGGGGTGTTCCCACCCGACGAGGAGATAGCCGGAATGAAGGCACTCCGGGAAGCATTCCCGGAGTTGCCGCTCCGGCTCGATCCCAACGCCGCATGGACGGTCGACACGTCCATCCGCGTTGCCGCCGAGCTCGACGGCATCGTCGAGTATCTCGAGGATCCGACACCGGGACTCGACGCAATGGCCGAGGTTGCGCGCGAGGCCAAGATGCCGCTGGCCACCAACATGTGCGTCGTCGCGTTCGATCACCTCAAGCCTGCGGTGGTGAAGGACTCGGTGCAGGTGGTCTTGTCCGATCACCACTACTGGGGTGGATTGCAGCGATCGCGACTCCTCGCTGGGATCTGCGAGAACTTCGAGTTGGGACTGTCGATGCACTCGAACAGCCATCTCGGAATCAGTTTGGCCGCAATGGTTCACCTCGCCGCGGCGACACCGAACCTGACCTACGCCTGCGACACACACTGGCCGTGGAAGAACGAGGACGTCATCGTCCCGGGAGTTCTGAACTTCGTCGACGGGGCAGTGGCCGTCCCCACCGGGCCGGGTCTGGGCGTCGAGATCGACGAGGACGCGCTCGAGGCACTGCATCGGCAGTACCTCGACTGCGGAATCCGGGATCGCGACGACACCGGATACATGCAGAGCATCGATCCGAGCTTCGAGAACACCTGCCCGCGTTGGTAGCACGTCGAGCAACACAACCACCGGTGGCACCGACCTTGCGGAACAGCAGGTCGACGATCGCCCGTTTCGACGTCTCGTCCTGCGGGTGCATCATCGAAGAACAACTCGCGTTCCTGAAGAGGACCGTGCCCCTGCACTAGATCTCGCGGTCGGCCGCTGCCCCGTTCGCCAGCGGCTCGACAATATTCCCGAGCAGCGTCGCGATGGTGGCGACGACGACACGGCGTTCTGCTGTATAGCCGCTCAGGTACCAGGTCATGGCGGTGTGGCTGATTCCGCCGATGGCCGCCGTGGCGAGCAGATCCACGTCGAGATCCGGTCCGGACGGGACGTCGCCGGCGAACGTACGGAGGTAGCCGAGCAACAGGGCACCGAACTGCTGCATCACCGCCAGGTACGTCTGCTCGACGCGAGGGCTGACCCCCAGCACCTCCATCCACACCACTCGGGCCAAGTGTGGATCCTCGATGACCTGAAAGAAGGGATCGAGCACCTGCCTGGCGACGGCTCTGAGGTCACTGCGCGGATCTACCTCGGCCATGGTCTGCACGGCCGAATTCATCAGGCGGACAATGCATTCGCCGTAGACCGCGAGCAGCAGATCCTCGGTCTTGTCGAAGTGCTGGTAGAAGTGTCGGTCGGCCACCTTGGCCTCCCGGCACAGTCCGCGTACGGTGGCGGCTCGGTAACCGACGCTACCGAACACCCGCAGTCCGGCATCCAGCAGCTGCCTGCGCCTGCGATTGTCGCGATCGGTGGCACTTTCGCCTCCGTAGGCGCGGCCCGCATTCTCGACCTCTGTCACAGTCGGCGGGCGTCGAGTTGCGCTGTGAGCCTTTGCACTTCGGTGTCGCGCTCGAGAATCGCGTCGTACACCGGATTGATCACACCGCGCAGCAGCGACATCGGAATCCAGCGGCCGGGCACCTGAATACGCGGGGCGCGGCGCTCGATACCCCGCACCACCCCGCGAGCGAGCTTGTCCGGTGAGATCGGGCGGCGCAGAGGCGTCGGGAAACCCTTGGCCACAAGCGCTGTCGCGATGTCGTCGCCGCCGAATGCCACCTCCACGATCGGAGTCGCGATCCAACCCGGATACAGCACCCCGGCGGTGGCACCCGTGCCGGCCAGCTCCAGCCGCAACGCCCGGCCGAGTTGTTCCACGGCCGCCTTCGATGCCGCGTACGGCGCGTTGGCCAGCCCGTTGAGATATGCGTAGGTCGAGGACGTCAGCAACACGTAGCCACCGGAGTCGACGATGTGCGGCAACGCGGCCCGCACGGTGTTCCACACACCCATCAGGTTCACCCCGATGACCTTCTCGAAAATCCCGTCCTCCGCAGATCGAACGGTGGCTGCTGTTGCCCCACTGGAGATCCCGGCATTGGCATGAACCACATCGAGTCGACCGAACGTGGCGATCGTAGCGGCGACTGCGGAGTCCAACTGCTCGCGCACGGTGACGTCGGCGCGGGCCACGAGGACGCGCTCGCTGCCCAGCTTCCGCGCGACCGAGTCGAGATCCGAGGACTCGGTGTCGACCAGAACAACCGAGGCTCCGCGCCGATGCAACGCCGTCGCCACGGCGGCACCGATTCCCCCGGCCGCACCGGTGATCAGCACCACCTGGCCCGAATGATCTTTCATGCCGATACCTCGTCTTTCGCGATCGCCTCGGTGGGTGCGAAGTGGATGTGGTGCTCCTGGGGTCGGAATCGCTTGGCCCACCGCCGAAAGGTGAAGCTGAAGCCGGGGAACATGGCCACTACATGCCCGGACTTGGACTGATACCAGCTGTGGCAGCCACCGTCCTTCCAGACGGTGCCCTCCATCTCGCGGTGAATCTTGTCGGTGTAGGCCTGCTCGGCGTCCGCCGTGACTTCGATCGCCAGTGCCCCGGACTTCCGGACGGCGTCGACGGCCCGCACGATGTACTCCATCTGCGCTTCGATGAGAAAGATCGCCGAGGTGTGCCCGATACCGGTGTTGGGTCCGGTCACGACGAACAGATTCGGGAAGCCGGGGATCGTGGTGCCGAGGTACGCACGCGGGTATGGATCCCAGACGTCGGACAATGCCCGTCCGTCGCGGCCGATCACCGGGTACGAGATGACCCCGTCGGTGGCGTCGTATCCGGTGGACCACACCAGGAGATCGACATCGACGTGTTCCCCGGACGTGGTGACGATCCCGGTTTCGGTGATCCGCGCGATGCCGTCGTTCTTGTCGTGCAGGGTGACGTTCGCCTGCCCCAGTGCGGGATACAGGCTGTTGGACAGCAGTACCCGCTTGCACCCGATGGTGTAGTCAGGGGTGACCTTGGCTCGAAGCTCGGAATCCGGAACCTGAGTCTCGATGTGCTTCAGGGCAGTTCGCTGCGCTACTGCCTTCAGCATCGTCCGTGAATATTTGAAGCCGAGAATCCGGGTCTCGAGACTCCAGTAGATGCCCGCTCTCACCAGCCGACGGATGGGTTCCAAGCGCAGCAACCTTCGCTGCAACGGGGTGAATTCGCGATCGTGACGCGGCATCACCCAGTGCGGGGTGCGCTGAAAGACATGCAGATGTTCCACGTCGGGCTGGATTGCGGGGATAACCTGAGCTGCGCTGGCACCGCTGCCGACGATCGCGACGCGCATGCCGGCGTGGTCGTACTCCGTATCCCAGTCGTTGGTGTGAAACTGTGTGCCGCGAAATGTGTCTCGGCCCGGAAAGGGCGGAACTACCGGCGTGCTGAGAGGGCCGGACGCGTTCACGACGAACGTGGCCGCGAAGTCGCCGCGCGTGGTGGAGATCAGCCAGTGGTCACCCGCCCATTCGATTTTCTGGACGTCGGTATCGACATGCGTTCGATCCGGCAGACCGTTCGATTCGAGCACGTGGTCGGTGTACCGCTCGAGCTCCTCGCGTTCGGCGAACATGCGCGTCCACTCGAACGGCTCGGATGCGATCGAGTACAGCGGACTCTGCACGTCGACGGCTGCACCCGGGTAGCGATTCTGCTTCCACGTGCCACCGAGGAACGAACGCCTCTCCAGGATGACGAAGTCGTCGATCCCGCGATCGATCAGTGCCTTGGCTGCGCACTGACCACCGAATCCACTGCCGATGATCACCACGGTATGAATGTGCATCCTCGAGAACCCCTCCCACGAGCGCGGCATCCGATGATGCGCGTCATCACTTTAAAGTGATGACGCGCGATTCCGCAATGGGTATCCACGTTCTCGGACCGGGGTAGAGACCAGGTCGGAGGCCCCCCGTAGCGTAAGAGGCATGTCTAGATCACCACGCCAACGCAGATCGCCCGCCGCTCCGAGAAAGCGCTCGTCCTCCGCGCTCCAGGCGGGGCACCTTCGCGTGATCGCGACCGGCGGTCTCGGCGAGATCGGCCGCAACATGACGGTGTTCGAGTTCGACGGAAAACTGCTGATCGTCGACTGCGGCGTGCTCTTCCCCGAGGAACATCAGCCGGGCGTCGACGTCATCCTGCCGGACTGGAGTTGCATTCGGGATCGCCTCGACGACGTCGTCGCGATCGTTCTCACGCACGGTCACGAGGACCACATCGGCGGCGTCCCCTATCTGCTTCGCGAACGCGGCGACATCCCCGTCATCTCGTCGCGGCTGACACTTCACTTCCTCGCTGCCAAATTCGAGGAGTTCAAGGTCTCGACCACGCTGATCGAGGTCGAGGCGGGGCAAACCCGGCAGGAAGGCCCGTTCGAGCTCGAGTTCATTGCCGTCAACCACTCGATCCCCGACGGTCTCGCCATCGCCATCCGTACCGATGCCGGGCTGGTGCTGCACACCGGCGACTTCAAGATGGACCAGTTCCCGCTCGATGGTCGGATCACCGACCTCCGTAGCTTCGCACGCCTCGGCGAGGAAGGGCTCGATCTACTCCTCGTCGACTCGACCAACGCCGAGGTTCCCGGGTTCATGGTCTCCGAACGCGACCTGGTCCCGGCCATCGAAAAGGTGTTCCGCGAAACCTCGGGACGCGTGATCGTCTCGAGCTTCGCCAGTCACGTGCACCGCATCCAACAGGTACTCGACGCCGCACACGCGCAGGGCCGCAAAGTTGCTTTCGTCGGGCGATCGATGGTGCGCAACATGAAGATTGCCACCGATCTGAGCTACCTCGATGTACCCGACGGGCTCGTGGTCGATCTACCGAAACTCAACAGGCTTCCCGCGAACAAGATCACCTTGATCTGCACCGGATCGCAGGGCGAGCCCCTCGCGGCGCTGTCACGCATGGCGTCGGGCGAGCACCAGATCAAGGTCGGCGACGGCGACACCGTGCTGATGGCGAGCAGCCTCATCCCCGGAAACGAGAACGCGATCTACCGCGTCATCAACGGCCTCGTCGACAAGGGTGCACGCGTGGTGCACAAGGGAAATGCGAAGGTGCACGTCTCCGGTCACGCCAGCGCCGGCGAGTTGGTCTACTGCTACAACATCCTCGAACCCGCCAATGTGCTTCCCGTGCACGGCGAGTCGCGACACCTGCGCGCCAACGCCGATCTGGCGATCAAGACCGGTGTTCCTCGCGATCGCGTGTTGATCGCCGAGAACGGCAGCGTCATCGACCTGTTCGACGGCATTGCGACCATCACCGGCAGCGTTCCCATCGAACTGATCTACGTCGACGGCAGTGCCGTCGGTGGCGTCACCGAGGATTCGCTTGCAGATCGACGCCTGCTCGCCAACGAGGGCGTCCTCACCGTCATCGCGATCGTGGACCCCGACACCGGACTGCTGGTCGACGATGTCGACTTCATCGGACGCGGATTCGCCCACGAGGCCAACGCCTTCGACTCACTGGCCAAGGCGATCGGCAAGACCCTCACCCGCGAAAGCGATGTCAAGGTCGCCTCGCGCGAGAACATCGAGAAGCGCATCGTCCAGGAATCGGCCCGATGGGCCAAGCAGACCCTGGGGCGTCAGCCCCTCATCGTCCCCGTGGTCGTCGACGGCTAGGTCGTTCCGATCGGAACCGCGCCACCGCGAGCCGACAGCACCTCGGTCAGCTCCTCGGCGTAGGTGAGCTGCCGTCGCAACGTACGGCAGCTCTCCTCGGCCTTGGTGTGGCATTCACGAACGAAGGCTGCGGCCGACGACCTCGCGTCGTCGGCCGCGTTCTCGTCTCCGAGAACGTCGAGAGAGTCGAGCAGCTGTTTCATCTCGGCCAATGTGAAACCGAGTGGCTTCATCCGGCGGATGACGAGCAAGCGTTCGACATCGGTCTCGGTATACAGCCGAAAACCGCCGACGGTCCGCGCAGACGGCGTGACCAGGCCGACTTCGTCGTAATGGCGGACGGTGCGGATGGACAGCTCGGTTCGCTGTGCCACCTGACCGATCTGCATGTGGATGCCGTCGTCCGCCATCTGCCGCCCCTCCTCCGCCCGACCGCCCACCCTAGTGCTCGCCGCCCAGGTTGCCGCTGAGACGATCGTGCCGCTCGATCGAGGACGCATTCAGACCCACTATCTCGACTGTCTTGCCCTTCGCGGCGTACTTGGTGGTGATGGCGTCGAGAGTCGCGACGGTCGAGGCGTCCCAGATGTGCGACTCGGACATGTCGATGACGACGTTCTTCGGATCGCCCACGTAGTCGAACTGATAGATCAGGTCGTTGCTCGACGCGAAGAACAGCTCTCCCTTCACTGCATAGACCCGGGTGTCCTCGTCGGGATGTGCCACGTCGACCACCTCGGTCAGGTGCGCGACCCGCCGGGCGAACAGCACCATCGCAGTGATCACCCCGACGACGACGCCGTAGGCCAAGTTGTGGGTGAACACGGTGACGGCGACCGTGGCCACCATCACGAGGGTTTCGCTCTTGGGCATGCGTCGCAACGTCTTCGGGTCGATACTGTGCCAGTCGAAGGTACCGATCGACACCATGATCATGACGGCAACCAGCGCGGCCATAGGAATCAGCGCGACGATATCGCCGAGACCGACCACCAGGATCAACAGGAAGACACCGGCGAGGAAGGTCGAGATCCGAGTGCGCGCACCGGAGACCTTGACGTTGATCATGGTCTGGCCGATCATCGCGCAGCCGCCCATACCGCCGGTGAAACCGGTGACCAGATTCGCCACTCCCTGGCCCCAAGCTTCGCGGCTCTTGTTGGAACGGGAGTCGGTGATGTCGTCGACGAGCTTGGCCGTCATCAGCGATTCGAGCAGACCGACGAGAGCGATGGCCAGTGCGAACGGCGCGATGATCGACAACGTGTCGAACGTGAGCGGCACATCCGGGATGAGGAACGTCGGCAGCGAGGACGGCAACTCGCCCTCGTCACCGACGTCGGGGACACCCAATGCGAACACGATGGTGGCCGCGGTGAGCAACACGATCGCCACCAGCGGAGCCGGCACGATCGTGGTCAGCCTGGGCATGAGGAACATGATGGCCAGGCCGACGGCCACCATCGGATACACCAACCACGGAACCCCGATCAGGTACGGCACCTGGGAGCTGAAGATGAGGATTGCCAGCGCGTTGACGAAGCCGACCATGACGCTGCGCGGAATGAAGCGCATCAGTTTGGCGACGCCGAGAACGCTCAACAGGATTTGCAGTGCCCCGCCGAGAATCACTGCTGCAATGAGGTAGTCGAGTCCGTAGTCACGCGCCAGCGGAGCGACGACCAGCGCGATGGCACCGGTGGCCGCAGAGATCATGGCCGGTCGTCCGCCGACGATGGAGATGGTCACCGCCATGGTGAACGACGCGAACAAACCGACGCGCGGATCGACGCCGGCAATGATCGAGAACGAAATGGCCTCCGGAATCAGTGCCAGCGCCACCACCAGGCCGCCGAGAACCTCGATCTTCAGTCGCCTCGGCGAGCGCAATGCCCCCAAGACCGAGGTGTCCTCGACAGCGGTGGCCGGCACCTGGGTAACTCGAGACACGACGGCTCCAATCGATGGGGTACGGGACGGCGCAACTCTACCCTTACCGGAGAGAAGGTTTGCATCTGTCACCTCGCCGGTCGGTGCGCTACTTTGATACCGCAGTCACCGGCCGAATCCCCCGCGCGATACAAGGAGTGAATCGATGTT
This sequence comes from Rhodococcus sp. 077-4, assembly GCF_047782425.1. Lineage (NCBI taxonomy): Bacteria > Bacillati > Actinomycetota > Actinomycetes > Mycobacteriales > Nocardiaceae > Rhodococcus > Rhodococcus sp. 077-4. The sequence continues at coordinate 64,312 of NZ_JAJPWC010000001.1, forward strand.
TTCGCTGAACCGGCTCTCCTGCTTCATCGCCGTCGCCGAGGAACTTCACTTCGGCCGCGCTGCCGAACGTCTTCACATGACCCAGCCGCCCCTGAGCAGGCAGATCCAGCAGCTCGAGAGCGAAGTCGGGGTACAACTGATCGACCGCACGAGTCGGTCGGTCACCCTCACGGCTGCGGGCCTGGCCTTTCTCCCCGAGGCTCGACGCATTCTCGACCTCGCCGAGGGTGCCCTCCTGACAGTGCGACGCGTCCCCACCGGAGACCTCGGGACGGTGGTCGTCGGCTTCACCGGCGCGTCCGCACACGCGGTGCTGCCGCAGTTGCTCGACGCAGCACGCAAGAAGTTGCCCGACGTGAAACTCGTTCTGCGCGAGATGGTCTCGTCGGTGCAGATGGAGTCGTTGGCGGTCGGCGATCTGGACCTGGGCTTGGCACGGCCGCCACTCAAACGACCGGGTATCGCGTCACGTCCGGTGTTGCACGAGTCGCTCATCGCTGCGATGCCCCACGACCACCCTCTTGCCGAGAAGGCGGAACTGTCGGTGGAGGACTTCGACGAGCAGCCGATCATCATGTACTCGCCCGTCGATGCGCGCTACTTTCACGATCTGCTGATCAGTACCTTCACCATCGTCGGCGTCTCCCCGCGCTATGTGCAATACGTGACGCAGGTACACACGATGCTGGTGCTCGTTCGCTCCGGCATCGGACTGGCATTGGTACCGGAGTCGGCATCCACCATGCGCCCGGAAGGTGTTGTATTCCGGCCGGTTCGGACGGTGCGAGAGCGGCCGGTGGAACTCGACGCCGCCTGGCGCGTGGACAACGACAACCCGGCGCTGCACCGCTTCATGAGCGATGTGCTGCCGACGCGCGAGTGGGCGTGAAGACTAGCGCGGCAATCCCACCGGCGGCTTGACGGCCGTCACCGGGCACTGGGCCTCGAGCAGAACGCGCTGAGAGATGCTGCCCATGAACAACTTTCCGACGGGCGATCGACGTCGGATGCCGATGACGACGAGCTGGGCCTGCTCGTCGAACGACAGGTCGATCAGATTGTCGGCGTGCGAGCGTCCGGGCTCGTTGTCGTGGACCTTGGTGATCACTCCGACTGCAGACGCCTCGTCTCGGGCCGATTCGACGATCGCACCGAAGTCCGAGTCCGATGCACTACTGTCCTCGGCGACGATGAGCAGATCGGTTCCACGCATGAGTGCCTCACGAAATGCGAAGGGCAGTGCGCCTTTTCCTTCGGTGGTCGGCGAGTAGCCGACGACGACGGTCATCGGGTCACCGGTGTGACGAGGGTGCCGTCGGCCAGGAATCGGTCGAGATTCTCGAGCGTGAGCGCTTGCATCGCCGCGCGCGTCTCCACCGTCCCGCTGCCCACGTGCGGCAGCAACACCACGTTGTCCATCGCTATCAGGGCCTCGGGCACGTTCGGTTCGTGGGCGAACACGTCGAGACCGGCTCCGGCGAGCTTCCCCGCTGCGAGCAGTTCGATGAGCACTTCCTCGTCGACGACGCTTCCGCGGGCCACGTTGATCAGATATCCCTGCGGTCCCAGCGCTTCGAGCACCGCTCGGTCCACCAGGTGCGCCGTGCCCGAACCACCGGACGCGGCGATGATCAACACGTCCACGCTGCCGGCCAGTGCCTCGGGACTGGCTGCGTAGGTATACGGCGAGCCGTCGATCTCGTTGCGGTTGTGGTACGAGATGGGGCAGCGAAAACCGTTGAGCCGATCGGCAATTGCCGATCCGATGCGGCCGAGACCGATGATGCCCACACGCCTGCCGGTCACCTGGTGCGTCAGTGGACTGTTGCCTTCGTCGGGCCAGCGGCCGGCGCGGACGAATCGCTCGGCCGACGAGAGCCCCCGAAGGGTGTCGATCACCAAGCCGACGGCGAGGTCTGCCACGCAGTCCGTCAGCACGTCCGGAGTGTTGCTGACGGCGATCCCGCGTTCGGCTGCAGCCTCGACGTCGGTGGTGTCGTAGCCGACGCCGAAGTTCACGACGGCTCCGAGCTGCGGCAACCGGTCCATCAGAGCCGCATCGACGCCGGTTCGCCCGGATGTGACGACCGCGGTGATCGAGCTACCGTGTGCGGTCAGAAATTCGTCACGATCGTCCCCGTCGGGGAGTACCAGCGCGTCGTAATCGGCGATCAGCGTCTCGCTCAGCGATGGCTTGAGCGGTCCCACTCGCAGCACTCGGCCACTCCGACGTGAATCCTGTTGCAACACAGACTTTTCCTGCGTACCGGCGGTCGCCATGGTTCTCCTCGCGAGATGGTGAAGTGTGCGGGTTTCCTGTACGGTATGCCGCTTCTGGAATACCTGTCCAACACGCAAATAACATGGAACGATACCCAAACGGCATAAACGCGGTCGTCTTCATGCAGGTATGCCTAACCCAGTCGGGCATCCGGCCTGGTCAACACCGTGCCGATACGATCCGGCACGGCGCGCTGGGGCGATTCCGACCTGCACAACGAGCCGAAACGTCGCTTTCGCCCGGTTGACGGTGGAGATCGCACACTCCTACCGTGTGTCTACCGTCACAGATCCGGCCGCGGCTCGCAGACGCGTATCCCTTTTCCCACTGGAGGCCACCATGAGCCCTGCACTCTCCGTGCAGCAGGGACGGACCCACCGCGTCGCCGCAATTGCTGTTGGCGCACTGTCACTTTCACTTGTCGCGAGCGGATGCACCGTCGCCAATTCCAACCACGGCGACGCCGCGAGCGCCGACACGCTTCGAATCGTTCTGCAGGAGGAACCACCGACCCTCGAAGCGTGCGACGTGTCGATGACGTCCATCGGCGTCGTGACACGGTCGAACATCACCGAGCCACTCGCCGAGCGCAACCCCACGTCGGGCGAGCTCGAACCCAAGCTGGCCGATTCCTGGGAGCAGAATTCGGACCGTCAGTGGACCTTCCGTCTACACCCCGGCGTCACGTTCAGCGACGGTAGCCCGTTCGAGGCCGCCGACGCCGTGCACTCGATCGAGCGAACAGTCAACTCCGACCTCGGGTGCAACGTCGAGGGCTATGTCTTCGGCGACGCCGACCTGACCGTCGAAGTGATCGATCCATTGACCTTCACCGTCGCCTCTCCCGAAGCGGACCCCATTCTCCCTTTGCGGGTGTCGTTCATCGAAATGGTGCCGCGAACGACCAGCATGACCGAGCGCGTCCGCGAGCCGATCGGTACCGGACCGTTCGCCGTCGACTACTGGAATCCCGGGCAGAAGCTGTCCCTGGTCCGTAACGAGACCTACTGGGGAGACGCACCGGAGTACTCGCGTGCCGACTACCAGTGGCGCAGCGAAGGGAGCGTCCGCGCCTCGATGGTGCTCAACGGTGAGGCCGAGCTCGCCACCTCCCTCGGGCCCGAGGACGGCGCAGGCGAGCTCGGTGTCGCCTACCCGAACAACGAAACGACCGCAGTACGCATCCAGCTCGAAGAAACTCCGCTCGACGACATTCGTGTGCGTCAGGCGATCAACTATTCGGTGAACCGCGAGGGGATCGTCAAAGCCCTCTTTCGCGGCCTGGGAAGACCGGCTGCGCAGCTCATTTCACCGGGTGTCATCGGCTACAACGACGAACTGACAGCGTGGCCGTACGATCCCGACAAGGCCAGGCAGCTCCTCGAGGAAGCTCGAGCAGACGGCGTTGCAGTGGACACACCGATAAGAATGATCGGACGAACCGGCCAGTTCCCCAAGGTCAACGAGACCTTGGAGGTCATTCAGAACGCATTGTCCGAGATCGGCATGGACGTCTCCATCGAGATGACGGACTCGGCAGGCACCGCCGAATACCAGGAACGCCCGTTTCCGAAGGTCGGACCGTACCTACTGGTCATCCAGCACGGCAATCAGGCTGGAGACGCGGCGTTCACCGCCCGGCAATACATGACCACCGATGGCTTCCAAAGCGCAGGCGGGACAACGGAATTCGATGCCCGAGTCGCCGCGGCCGGAGCAAAGACCGGCGAGGAACGGCAGGAGGCCTATGCCCAGCTGTTCGCGGACGAGCCGAAAGAGATCATGCAGATGGCGTTCATCGCACACATGAACGGGGTGCTCGCCAAGGCCGCTTCGGTGAATTACACCCCGGACTCGGCCACGGTCGACGAAATGCACCTGGCCGCGATGACTCGCGCCGATACCGAGAGGCCCTGACATGTTCAGATTTCTGCGCCGACGGATCTACACCAGCCTCATCCCCCTGTTCGTCGTACTCCTGGGCGTGTTCTTCCTCGCCAGGCTCACCGGCGACCCCACCAGCCTGTACCTGCCGGAGTCCGCAACTGCGGCGCAGCGCGAGGCGTTCCGGGCCACCAACGGCTTCGACCAACCGGTCCTGACGCAGCTGATGGACTACTTCAAGGGTGTGGTGCAACTGGACTTCGGGCAGTCGCTGCGCACCGGCGAGGATGCGGCAGCGATGGCGTTGCGCGCGTTCCCCGCAACGCTGCAACTCGCTTTCGCGACCATGTTCCTCGCCATCCTCGGTGCGGTGATCATCGGTTGCTGGGCTGCGTACCGGCCCAACTCGCTGGCCGATCGCATCTCGAGCCTGCTGTCGATGACAGCGGCCAGCATCCCCGACTTCTGGTTCGCCATCATGGGCGTCTACGTGTTCGCCATCCTGTTCGGCTGGCTGCCCACCTCGGGAGTGGACAGCGGAATGCTCTCCTGGGTGCTCCCCATCGCCACGCTGCTCATTCGTCCCCTCGGCGTCCTGACACAGGTGGTGCGAGGGGCAATGGTGTCGGCGCTGTCCGCACCGTACGTCCGACTTGCGCGTAGCAAGGGGGCGGGTGACCTCAGGGTCGTCACCCATCACGCGCTCCGTAACGCCGCAGCCCCCGCCTTGACCGTGGCCGGCGACCTGATGGTGGGGCTCGTCAACGGCGCCGTTGTCGTCGAGGCTATCTTCGGCTGGCCAGGCATCGGAAAGCTGATGATCGACGCGATCCTGCAGCGCGACTTCGCGGTTCTGCAGGCAGCCGTTCTGTTGACAGCGGTGTCCATCTTCATCCTCAACATCGTCATCGACGCCTGCTACGCGCTGCTCGACGCCCGGGTTCGCGACAAGGTGAAGGTCTAGGAGAAACTGATGTCACTCGACTTCGAATCACCCAAAACGTCCGAGCCCGAGGATGTTCCGCCTTCGGTTCCGGTGGAAGCCCGCAAGGCATCGGCGCCGCTGTGGAAGCTGCTCCTACGCGACCGGGTTGCCACCGTGGCCGCCGCCATTCTGGTACTGGTCCTGCTCACCGCCATCTTCGGACCGATGTTGGTCGGCGACTCCGCGACCGATCAGGATCTGGACCGCTCCAATCTCCCACCGTTCACCCTCGACACCGGGTGGATGAACATCCTCGGCACCGATCCGCTGGGGCGCAGCATGTTCGCCCGGCTGATCGTCGCCAGCAGAACCACACTCTCCGTCGCCGTTCCGGCCGTGATCCTCTCGGCCATCATCGGCTCGTTCATCGGCATGTGGGCCGGCTTCCACCGCGGCTGGCGCGAGACCGCAGCGATGCGTGTCGCCGATGTCATCCTCAGCTTCCCGTCGTTGCTGATGGCCGTGGTGGTGCTCTATGTCTTCTCCCCCAGTGCCGCGAACATCGTTCTCGTTCTGACCGTCACGCGTATCCCGATCTACCTGCGTACCGCCCGCGCCGAGTCGGCCGAGTTGCAGAGTCGGTTGTTCGTCGACGCCGCACGCACGTTCGGCGCGAAGAGCGGATCGGTGATCCGGCGGCATGTTGCCCCCATCCTGTTGCCGACGTTGCTCACCGTCGCGACTCTGGACTTCTGCTTCGTCATCCTCGCCGAATCGTCATTGAGCTTCCTGGGCATCGGAATTCAGCCACCGGACGTCTCGTGGGGTCTGATGGTCTCGCAGGGCCGCACCTACCTGCAGACCGCGTGGTGGCTCTCGTTCTTCCCCGGCCTGGCGATTGTACTGACCACTGTCTCGGCCACCGTCCTTGCCGCCTGGGCGCGCATCGCCACCGATCCCGCCCAGCGTTGGCGTCTCAATGTCCCCCGCTCCAAGCGATCACGCCTGGTCCCCGCACGAAAGGTCGTCTCATGAGCGCACCGGCAACCGCACCTCAGCGACCCGACACCGGCAGCGTCGCCCTGGACGTGCGCGGATTGACCGTCGATCTGCGGACGCCGTCGGGCGTCATTCGCGCCGTCGACAACGTCACCTTCACCGCCCGCCGCGGCGAAACCCTCGCTCTGCTGGGTGAATCCGGTTGCGGGAAGTCGATGACGGCACAGGCCATCGTCGGGTTGCTCGAGCCGATCGCGGACATCACCGGTGGCTCGGTCGAACTCGGCGAGGTCGACCTGGTGACAGCCAAGACCAAGGTGCGACGCACCATCGCGGCCACCGAACTGGCCATCGTCTTTCAGGACGCGTTGACGGCACTCAATCCCGTCTACTCCGTGGGAACCCAACTGGCCGAGCCGTTTCGGATCCACCGCGGCATGTCCGGCAAGCAGGCGCGAGCGGAGGCCATCGCCTTGATGGCCCGCGTGGGGATACCCGAGCCCGAATCGCGTGCGGACTCCTACCCGCATCAGTTCTCCGGCGGCATGCGACAGCGTCTGCTGATCGCGATGGCCGTGGCGCTGAGTCCGTCCGTGTTACTGGCCGACGAACCCACCACTGCTCTCGACGTCACCGTGCAAGCGCAGATCATGGCGCTGCTCAAGGAACTTCGCACCGAGCACGACATGGCCGTCGTACTCATCACCCACGACCTCGCCCTCGTCGCCGAAGAGGCCGATCGGGTGGCAATCATGTACGCGGGCAATGTCGTCGAGACCGGCCTGGTGTCCGAGGTGTTCGGCGAACCACGCCACCCCTACACCAAGGGGCTGCTCGACTCGGTGCCCGTGCACGCCGTCCGCGGTGAGGATCTCAAATCCATCGGCGGCACTCCACCAGATCTGCATTCCATTCCCGACGGCTGCGTCTATCAGGCACGTTGCCCCATCGCCCGCGAGATCTGCATCAGCACTCGTCCGCCGCTCGAATCCGTTGGCAACGGCCGCCTGTCGGCATGCCACTTCCCGAACGAGGTATCCAGCCATGTCTGAGCAACTGTTGACCGTTCGCGGCCTGAACAAGACATTCGACGTGGGCCGCGGCAAGTTGCGCGCTCTCGACGCCATCGATCTCGACCTGCGGCGCGGCGAAACCCTCGGCCTCGTTGGCGAATCCGGCTGCGGCAAGTCCACTCTGGCACGCACGCTGATGATGCTCGAGCGACCCGACTCGGGCACCGTCGCCTTCGACGGCACCGATCCGTTCGCTCTGCGCGGCAAGGAACTCCTCGCGTGGCGTCGACGCGTGCAGATGGTGTTCCAGGACCCGTACGGCTCGCTGAACTCGCGAATGACGGCCGGCGACATCATCGGAGAACCCTGGCGAACCCACAAGAGCCTGTACAAGACCAGGCGCGATCGCTCCGCCCGGGTCCGCGAGTTGCTGCATCTGGTCGGACTGCGTCCGAGCGACGAGAACCGCTTTCCGCAAGAATTCTCCGGCGGCCAGCGGCAGCGGCTCGGCATCGCCAGGGCGCTGGCACTGAACCCCGACGTGATCATCTGCGACGAGCCGGTCTCCGCGCTCGATCTCTCGGTACAGGCACAGGTACTCAATCTGCTCAACGATCTGCAGAAGCAACTCGGCATCTCGTACGTCTTCATCTCGCACGATCTGTCGGTCGTCCGCCACGTCGCCGACCGCGTTGCGGTGATGTACCTGGGCCGCATCGTCGAATCCGGTGCCACCGAGGCCGTTTTCGACCGTCCGGCGCACCCGTACACCGCGGCACTGATGTCGGCCGCGCCCACACTGGACGCGTCGAGCAGGGGAACGAAAATCCTGCTGAAGGGCGAGGTACCGTCGCCGCTGAACCCGCCGTCGGGATGCCGATTCCGCACTCGCTGCTGGAAGGCGACCGACCTCTGCGCGAAAGAGGCACCACCGGTGGCGCTCGACGCAGACGAGGCCGACCACATCGCCGAATGCCATTACCCCCTCGTGGCAGGCAATCTCGGGCTCGTGGCAGCCGGAGCGTGACACTCACCCACCTGAGCGTCACCGGATTCGTCGTCGTCGCGCTCGCCATCTTCTTCGCGTCCGCGATGCAGGCATCGATCGGATTCGGCATGGGCATGCTCGCTGCACCGATCGTGGCCATCGTCGATCCCGGACTGATCCCAGGAACGCTGATCATGCTCGCCGTGGTGGTCAGCGTCCTGGTGTTGGTTCGCGACCGTACCGCGCTGGACCTGAAGGGAGCGGGATGGGCACTGGCCGGACGGCTTCCCGGCTCGATGGTGGGCGCACTGCTGCTCGTTCTTCTACCGGCACGCGGACTGGCCATCCTGCTGGCGCTGGTGGTACTGGGTGGCGTCGCGCTGACGTCGTTCGGGTGGGTCCCGTTGCCGCACAGGCGAAATCTGATGGTCGCGGGTGCCGCGTCGGGAATTCTGGGGACCGCCACCTCCATCGGCGGGCCACCGATGGCATTGGTGTGGCAACGCAACACCGGTGCCGAATTGCGCAGCACCATGAGCTGCTTCTTCCTCGTCGGCTCGATCATCTCGTTGGCCGTTCTGGCGGTCGCCGGGGCGGTCGACAGCCACACCGCCACGCTGTTCCTGTTCCTGGCTCCGGCGACTGTTCTCGGCTTCCTGCTCTCTCGGGTGGTCAATCGAGTTCTCGATCGTCGACGCCTCCGCATCGTCGCGATCACCGTCTCCGCCGTCGGCGCGCTCGTGCTCGTCACCCAGCAGGTTCTGGCACTGTTGTGAAGCTCGACGCGTCACGTGTTGCATCGGCTCCAATGGGTAGTCGGAACGGATGACTACGAACACCACCCGCGCGTTGATCGTCGGGGCCACCGGTATTTCCGGTCAGGCCCTGTGCCGCGCCGCACTCGATGCAGGTTGGACCACCTACGGACTGAGCCGCAGCGGCAGTGTCCCCGTCGACGGCGTGATTCCCGTCGCCGCCGATCTGCTCGACCCCGCCTCTCTGACGGACGCACTGCAGGAGGTGCGGCCCGCGTTCGTGTTCTTCACCGCCTGGATGAAGAAGGACTCGGAACAGGAGAACATCGAGGTCAACTCGGCGACCCTGCGCAACGTGTTGGACGTGCTCGGCCCGCTCGAGTCGGTGCAGCACGTTGCGCTGATGACCGGGCTCAAGCACTACCTCGGCCCGTTCGATGCGTACGGCGAGGCGGTGATGGCCGAGACGCCGTTCCACGAGACCGAGGACCGCCTCGACACCCCCAACTTCTACTACGCGCAGGAAGACGAACTGTTCGCCGGTGCGGAGAAGTTCGGATTCGGGTGGAGCGTGCACCGCGCGCACACCATCTCGGGCTTCGCCGTCGGAAACGCGATGAACATGATGCTCACGCTGTCCGTCTACGCGTCGATCTGCAAAGAACTGGGCCAGAAGTTCGTCTTCCCGGGCTCCGAGACGCAGTGGAACGGACTCACCGATCTCACGGACGCGGACCTGCTCGCCGAGCAGATGGTGTGGGCTGCGACCGACGACAAAGCACACAACGAGGCCTTCAACATCGCCAACGGAGACGTCTTCCGCTGGCGTTGGCTGTGGCCGCAATTCGCCGCGCACTTCGGTGTCGAACCCGAGGGCTACGACAGCGAGCCACGTCCCCTCGAACCCCGCATGTCCGACGCGGCCGCGGCGTGGAAGCGGATCGCCGAGAAGCACGATCTGGTCGAAAGCGACGTCTCACGCCTGGCGTCGTGGTGGCACACCGATGGTGATCTGGGGCGCGACATGGAATGCCTGACCGACATGAACAAGTCGAAGAAGGCCGGCTTCCTCGGCTTCCGATCCACCCCGGACGCCATTGCCTCGGTGATCCAGCGATACCGGGATGCGCGTCTGATTCCCTGAGTGCCTGCGGCAGTGGTGCGGTTAAGTGCCCTCTGCGGCACTCAACCGCGCCACTGCGGCTCCGCCGCATACTCGGCGTAGCGCTCCCGCACGTCGGGGGTGAGGTCTGCCTCGTAGATCTGCGACGGTGCCTGCGGCCACGTCGGCGGCTCGATGGTGCCGGCCAGTGTCCAGGCGGCCTGACGCGCAGCGCCGTCGGCCACGTACTCACCCGGCTCCGGCACGGCCACCGGAACCCCGAGAATCGCCGGGGCCAAAGCACGCAGCGCAGCGGATTTCGCGCCGCCGCCGATGAGCAGCACTCGCTTCGTTTCCACTCCCTGCGCACGCAGGTGATCGATACCGTCGGCCAAGCCGCACAGCAGCCCCTCGACTGCAGCGCGAGCGAGGTGGCCGGGCGTCGAATTGTTCAGCCGCAGGCCATGAACGGCTCCGGACGCATCGGGGCGGTTGGGGGTGCGCTCGCCCTCGAAATACGGCACCATCACCAAGCCGTCGCTCGTCGTCGACAGCGCCAGCCGAGACAGCTCGTCATGGTCGACGCCCAGTAGCCGCGCCGTCGCATCGAGCACGCGGGCGGCGTTGAGGGTGCACACCAACGGCAACTGACGGCCGGTGGCGTCGGCGAATCCGGCCACCAAACCCGAACCGTCCGCCGCGGCAACGGATGTCACTGCCGATACGACGCCGGATGTGCCCACCGACACCACCACGTCGCCGGGCCGGGCATCGAGAGCCAGGGCTGCGGCGGCGTTGTCCCCGGTACCAGGTCCGATCAATGCTCCGGCAGCGGTGTGCCCGATGGTCTCGTTCGGTGCAGCCACTCGGGGCAGCAGCGGGTTGCGACCACGAAAACCCAACTGCAACAGATCGGTTCGATATTCGTTCGACGCAGCGGAGAAATACCCGGTGCCACTCGCGTCGCCGCGATCGGTCGCCAACGCGTCCAACCCGGCTGCGCCGCCGAGCTTCCAGCTGAGCCAATCGTGCGGAAGGCAGACGGCCGCAGTGCGATCGGCGTTCTCGGGTTCGTGATCGGCTAGCCACCGCAATTTGGCGACGGTGATCGAGGCCAATGGAACCACCCCGACGGCGTCGGCCCAGGCCTGACCGCCGTTCTCACCCAACTCGGAAACCAGGTCGGTTGCGGCCTGGGCCGATCGAGTGTCGTTCCACAGCAGCGCCTTCCGCACGACGGATCCTTCGTCGTCGAGGCAGACCATGCCGTGCTGCTGCGCACCGACCGACACCGCGTCCACATCGTCGAGGCCGCCGGCATCGGCGACAGCCTCGTCGAGGGCGTCCTTCCACCGCTGCGGGTCGATCTCGGTACCGTCGGGATGGGCTGCTCGGCCCTGACGTACCAACTCTCCCGACTCGGCGTCACGAACGAGGACTTTGCACGACTGAGTGGAGGAGTCGATTCCCGCAACGAGAGCCACGATGAGCTGGTCCTTTCCTACGCAAGTGTGACCTACGACCCTACCCGCGCGGACAGACCGGGCGTTCGGACTCGAGCTACCTTTGCCCGTATGCGCGGAGAACCCGACGAATCCACCGACTTCAGGCTCACTGTGGCCACCGCTGCCCTCGACCTGTTCTCGGTCAAGGGCTACGACTCGACGACGGTGGACGACATCGCGGGCGCTGCCGGGATCTCGCGTCGGACATTCTTTCGTCAGTTCCGTGCCAAGGAAGACGTCGTCTTCGCCGATCACGAAATTCTGCTCGAACAGGTCGACGCCTTGCTGGCATCCAACACCGGCGACCCCTGGCAGGCCGTCTGCGATGCGGCCCAACTGGTGTACGAGCGATTCTCGGACTGGATGGAGATGTCGCGCCTGCGGTATCAGGTGGTACATCGAATCCCTGCCCTACGCGATCGTGAAATCGTCACCGTGTTCCGCTACGACCGACTCTTCGTCGACTACCTGCAGAGTGCTCTACCCGACCACTCGCATTTGGAGATCCTCCAGTTCTCGGCCTCGGTGACCGCGACCCACAACTACATTCTTCGTCGAATGATTCGCGACGGCCTACCGACGTCCGTCGAGGACCTACGATCGGCGCTCGCACAGGTCCGGGCGCAGTTCTTCGGCGAGATCGTCGTCGCTTCGTTCCCGCGAGGCACGTCCGTCCACAAGGTCGTCGACGCGTTGGCAGATCACACAAGCGACTGACCGGACCGAACAGCATGGCACTGAGTGCCGCACGGCGCGCACCCGGTCTTGAATCGGGCCATACTCGGACGTACACTGGGACCAACCTTGGCACTGAGTGCCCCTTTCGGGCGGTGCCTCCCCCTGACAATCCGAGGAGCGTGGCCACATGGCCGGAAATCCCGACTTCGATCTGTATCAATCGCCCGAAGAGCACGACGAACTGCGTGCAGCCATCCGGGCGCTCTCGGAGAAGGAGATCGCTCCGTACGCCAAGGAGGTGGACGAGGACTCCCGCTTCCCCGAGGAGGCACTCAGAGCGTTGAACGCCTCGGGCTTCAACGCCATCCACGTGCCCGAGGAGTACGACGGCCAGGGTGCCGACTCGGTTGCGGCGTGCATCGTCATCGAAGAGGTCGCCCGCGTCTGCGGCTCGTCCTCACTGATTCCCGCCGTCAACAAACTCGGCACGATGGGCCTGATCCTCAAGGGCTCCGAAGAACTCAAGAAGCAGGTTCTTCCCTCGCTCGCCGGTGGCGCGATGGCGTCGTACGCACTGTCGGAGCGCGAGGCCGGCTCCGACGCCGCCAGCATGCGTACCCGCGCCAAGGCCGACGGTGACGACTGGATCCTCAACGGCTCCAAGTGTTGGATCACCAACGGCGGCAAGTCCGATTGGTACACCGTCATGGCGGTGACCGATCCCGACAAGGGTGCCAACGGCATCAGCTCGTTCATCGTGCACAAGGACGACGAGGGATTCGTCGTCGGCCCCAAGGAGAAGAAGCTCGGCATCAAGGGTTCGCCCACCGCCGAGCTGTACTTCGAGAACTGCAAGATTCCCGGCGATCGCATCATCGGCGATCCCGGCACCGGCTTCAAGACCGCGCTGGAGACGCTCGACCACACGCGCCCCACCATCGGTGCCCAGGCCGTCGGCCTTGCACAGGGCGCCCTCGACGCAGCCATCGCATACACCAAGGACCGCAAGCAGTTCGGTGCCTCGATCTCGAGCTTCCAGGCCGTGCAGTTCATGCTCGCCGACATGGCGATGAAGGTCGAAGCCGCGCGACTGATGGTCTACAGCTCCGCAGCCCGCGCCGAGCGAGGCGAGAAGAACCTCGGGTTCATCTCCGCCGCGGCCAAATGCTTCGCCTCCGACGTGGCGATGGAGGTCACCACCGACGCCGTGCAGCTCTTCGGCGGCGCCGGATACACCACCGACTTCCCGGTCGAGCGCATGATGCGCGACGCCAAGATCACCCAGATCTACGAGGGCACCAACCAGATTCAGCGTGTCGTCATGTCGCGGGCGCTGCTCAAATGAGCGACATCAACCTCGTAGGCGTCATCGGCGGCGGCACCATGGGTGCCGGAATTGCCGAGATGTGCGCTCGCTCCGGCAGTTCCGTGCTGATCCTCGAAACGAGCCAGGCGACGGCCGACGCCGCCGAAGCGCGGCTCGACAAGTCGTTCGCCCGCGCCGTCAAATCCGGCCGCATCGAAGCCGATGCGGCCGAGAAGGCCCGAGCTGCAATCACGTTGACCCTCGACATCAACGATTTCGCAGACCGCGATCTCGTGGTCGAGGCGGCACCGGAAATCGAGTCGCTGAAGCTGGATCTGTTCGGCAAGCTCGATTCCATCGTCAAGCCCGAGGGAATTCTGGCGACGAACACCTCGTCGATCCCGGTCATCAAGATGGCGAACGCGACGAAGCGTCCCGGCCAGGTCGTCGGAGTGCACTTCTTCAACCCCGTGCCGGTCCTTCCGTTGGTGGAGATCGTCGTCAGCCTGCTCACCAGCGAAGAAACGGTTGCCGCGGTGACGGACTACGCCGGAAACACGCTCGGCAAGAAGACCATTCGCGCCGGAGACCGTGCCGGGTTCATCGTCAACGCATTGCTGATCCCGTACATGGTCTCGGCCATCCGCATGCTCGAGTCGGGCTTCGCCAGCGCGGAGGACATCGACGAGGGCATGGTCAACGGTTGCGCACACCCCATGGGCCCGTTGCGTCTGACCGACACCGTCGGCCTGGACGTCACCCTTGCCGTGGCCGAGTCCCTCTACGCCGAATTCCGCGAGCCGCACTACGCCCCGCCGCCGCTGCTACAGCGCATGGTGGACGCAGGCATGCTGGGTCGCAAAACCGGTAAGGGTTTCTACACGTATTCGTAGTAGTCCCCCGAGTCTGCGTGAATGGTCCATTCACCCCCGTCAGGGCCGGTGAATGGACCATTCACATCTCCGAAAGGCGCACACTGGAGCCGTTCCACGACACTGGGAGGCTTCATGAACATCGATCTCGACGGCCGCACCGCATTGATTTCCGGCTCCAGCCAAGGCATCGGCCTGGCCATTGCCACCGAATTGGCCCGCGCAGGTGCACGCGTCGTGCTCAACGGCCGCAGCGGGTCGGCGCTCGATTCGGCCGAAGAACAGTTGCTCACCGAGGTACCCGGCGCACGAGTGGTTGTCGTAGCAGCCGATCTCGCGACGGCCGAAGGGGTCGAGACTCTGCTTGCCAAGGTCCCGGTGGTCGACATTCTGGTGAACAATCTCGGAATCTTCGGGGCCAAGCCCGCTCTGGATATCGACGACGACGAGTGGCGTCGCTACTTCGAGGTGAACGTGCTCTCGGCCATCAGGCTCATCCGGACGTATCTGCCGACGATGACCGAATCGGGTTGGGGCCGAATCCAGAACATCTGCAGCGATTCCGCGGTCGTCATTCCGGAGGAGATGATCCACTACGGAATGACGAAAACCGCATTGCTCGCCGTGACCCGTGGATTCGCGAAAGCTGCTGCAGGAACTGGCGTTACGGTCAACTCGGTCATTGTCGGCCCCACCCACACCGAGGGTGTCGAGAAGTTCGTCGCCGAACTCGTCGGCGACGAACTTCCCTGGGATGAGGCACAAGCGCAATTCATGAAGGAGCACAGGCCCCAATCGCTCATCGGACGGCTGATCGAGCCGAAGGAAGTCGGCAACATGATCGTCTACCTGAGCTCGGAACAGGCTTCCGCGACCACCGGTGGCGCCCTGCGCGTGGATGGCGGCTACGTCGACTCGATCCTGCCCTGACGGGTAGCCAGTCGAGCTGCGTGAATGGACCGTTCACACCCGTCCGGGCGCGTGAATGGTCCATTCACGCCTTCTGGGGACGTCAGTCCTTGGGCCCACCGGCGGCGTAGACGACCTGACCCGAGATGAATCCCGCGCCCTCGCTGACGAAGAACGACGCCAGGTGCGCGATGTCGTCGGGATGTCCGACGCGATTGACCGGAATCTGCGACGCCGCAGCAGCTTTGAAGTCGTCGAACGACATTCCGACACGCTCGGCGGTGGCTGCCGTCATCTCGGTTTCGATGAACCCGGGGGCGATGGCGTTGGCGGTGACACCGAACTTGCCGAGCTCGATGGCGAGGGTCTTGGTGAATCCCTGCATACCGGCCTTGGCGGCCGAGTAGTTGGCCTGGCCACGGTTTCCGAGTGCCGAGGTGCTCGACAGGTTGACGATGCGGCCCCACTTGGCGTCGATCATGTGCTTCTGGACTGCACGCGTCATCAGGAACGACCCACGCAGGTGCACGCCGAGCACGGAATCCCAGTCCTGCACCGTCATCTTGAACAGCAGGTTGTCGCGGGTGATGCCTGCATTGTTGATCAGTACGGTGGGTGCACCGAACTCGCTCGCGATGCGATCGACCGCGGTCTGCACCGACTCCTCGTCCGCGACGTTGGCTCCGATGGCCACTGCCTGTCCACCTGCGGCCTGGATCGCCCCGACGGTGTCGCTGCACGCGGCCTCGTCGAGGTCCACCACGGCGACTCCGAAACCGTCCTTGGCCAGCCGCTTCGCTACGGCAGCACCGATTCCCCGCGCGCTGCCGGTGACGATGGCCGTCTTGATCTGATCACTCACGAATATCTCCTAGAGAACGCCGAATCGAATTACCTGTCATCTGTTTCTATCAACACCGCGGACGTGATCAGTACGCAGCCACCGCCCCGTCGAGCGCCTTCTGCATTCCCTGCGCCACCACGCGCGTGATGTCGATCGGCTTGTCGGGCAGATCGGTGATGGGCGAGTCGATGTACACACTCGCCTGCTTCACCTTCGGTGTGCCGGGTCCGTAGCTCAAGCCGATGCAGATCAGCACCGGCTCGACCCCGAGCTTGCGCGCCCGCATCGCGATGTGGCCGATACCGCTGCCGACGTGCTGCACCGTCGTCGGATCCTCGAGATTGCAGGTGCCCTCGGGAAACACGGCGAGATCGTCGCCCCGTTTCATGCGCTCTGCGCTGACGTCCATCATGCGGTTACCCGCAGCGCTGACGGCTCGCATCCCGTGATTCTTGCCGCGAAAGACAGGGATTCCACCCATCATGTCGATTCGCTTGCGCTGCTTGGCTTCCTGGAACAGTTCGTCCTTGGCCAACACCCGTGTACGGCCGATGACCGGACGCAGCGGCGACGCCCATGCCGCCGCTGCGAGCGTATACGGATCGTTCTCGGTCAGATGATTGACCGCGATGAGCAGACGAGCGTTGTCGTAGACGAGACGCCGCAGCTCCTCACGGGCACCGTCGGGATACGACACCCGCGGGCGGAAGCGCCTGGCGAGGGTGGCGTACGCCAACCTCGCCACCTGACGATTCTGCTGGTGACGCAGATAGAAGTCGTACACGGTCACATCGTTTTCGAGAATTACCGCAGGCCGATCCATGACGCGAGCTTAGCCTCACACCCGCGAAGAGCCCATAGCCCGGATTCCGACGGCAAGTCCGACCACTGCGGTGGCCACAGCTGCGACGACGCCTGCCGTCACCGTCGTACTGGTGAAGTCACCAGCGAACAGGGCACGTTCGGCGTCGACGAGATACCCGAGCGGGTTGATGTTCACCAGAAACTGCATCCATCCCGGTGCCGCAGTCAGCGGCAGCATCGTGCCCGAGAGGATGAGCAGCGGAAACATCAACGTCTGTTGAATTGACCAGAACACCCAATCCTGTCCGCGCACAGCCAGAGCCAACGAATAGGACAGTGCGCCGAGTCCGACACCGAACACACCGAGCAGCACGATTCCCACTGCTGCGCCGAACGGATTCACGGACAACCCGAGTGGCAGTGCCACCAACACGATCAACACGGCCTGTGCAGCCAGCGGCACCATTTCCTTGAACGCGCGCCCGACGAGCAGAGCCGATCGCGGCAACGGTGTCACCAACATTCGTTCGTGAGAACCCTGCTGCAACTCGGCCAGCAAATTCGAGCCCGTCATGGACGTTCCGAAGATGGTGATCATTGCAAGCACACCGGGAACGAACCAGTCCCACACACTTCCGTTCCCGAGACCGGGGACCTCGGTGAGCAGAGGGCCGAACAGTGCGAGCAGGATCAGCGGTTGGATGAGACTGAAGATGACGGTGAACGGATCGCGCACCATCGGCCGCAACTCCCGACCCATCACCAATGTGCTTCCGGAGAGGACGTTCATCGCAGTTCACCTGCCGTGCCTGCAATTTCGAGATCAGGGTTGCTGTCGAGTGCCGCGCTCTCACGCAGACTGCGGCCGGTCAATCCGAGAAACACGTCGTCGAGGGTCGGTCGAGTCATGTCCGCCGTGTGCACACGTATGCCGTGAGATTCGCTGACTCGCAGCAATTCCGGTAACACCACCTCGGCGCGCTCGACCCGAATGTTCAGCCGCGAACCCGCAACCGTTACGTCCCTGATGCCGGCGAACCCGGCCAGAAGCGGAGCCAGCGCCGACGCGTCGGACACGGTGAGGACCACCAGATCGCCTGCCAGTTCCGATTTCAGCGCCGTCGCGGTGTCGTCGGCGATGACGGTGCCGCGATCGACGACGATCACCCGCTCGGCCATCGAATCGGCCTCGTCCAGGTAGTGCGTGGTGAGCACGATGGTGGTACCCATCTCGCGCCTGAGCCGGAGAATGTGGTCCCACAGGTTCGCGCGGCTCTGCGGGTCCATTCCGGTGGTCGGCTCGTCCAGAAACAGCAGGGGCGGACGATGTATCAAACCCAGTGCGATGTCGAGCCGTCGACGCTGCCCACCGGAGAGCGTCGAGACGGTGCGGTTCGCGAGCTCTCCGAGTTCGAGTGCCTCGATCAATTCGTCTGCGCGACTGCGTGATCGATCGCGCTTCATCCCGTAGCACAGACCTTGCACGACCAGTTCGTCGCGGACGCGCTGATTGTGGCCCGCTCCGTTGCCCTGCCCGACGTAGCCGAGGCTACGCCGGACTCGGTCGCGGTCCTTGCCCACGTCGAACCCGGCGATCCGGGCCGATCCCGACGTCGGTGCCAGCAGCGTGGTCAGCATCCGCAGAGTGGTCGACTTACCGGCACCATTGGGACCGAGCAGAGCCACCAACTCTCCCTCACCGATCGTCAGATCGATGCCGCGCACCGCCTCCACGGTCTTCTTGCCTTGTCGAAAAGTCTTTGTCAGTGACGATGTTTCGATCATCCTGCTTGCCCCTCGTCGCGATTGGTGAATCCGTACGACGCAGACGTTAGGAACGATCGCGGTCAGCTTCGGTCCGCGTTACCGAGGAGCGAGAAATCAGCCGAAAACCGGAAACTTCCGCTTGCGGGCGAGGGCGTCCATTCCGGACTGAATGCTCGCGCGCACCTCGTCGTACTTGGCTTCGACATACGCCTCGTCCTCGCACCGAGCGGGATCGTGGTCCAATTCGACCGGCGGCATGAATCGAGTACGGATTTTGGCGGGCAACGGAATCTGCGGCAGCGCGGCAGGCGCAATGATCCAGGGCAGCGAGATCGCGATGGGAAACACCTTCAGCCGCGCGATCTTGTCGAGCTTGAGCGCCTTGGCCAGCTTGTCGCCACGGATGAGCACCGGCATGGCGTCGGCCCCACCGACCGTCGCCACCGGAACGATCGGCACACCCATCCGAATTGCCAGCTTGATGAAGCCGGTTCGGCCACCGAGGGTCGCCTCGTCTCGCTTGCTCCAGGGCCGCAACGAGTCGACCTCACCGCCCGGCCACACGATGACGTCCCGTCCCTCGGCCAGGGCCGTCGACATCGAATCCGGGGCAGCAGGAAGCACGCCCATGGACCGAAAAACTTTGCCGATCAACGGAAACGCCATCAGAGCATCGTGCGCAGTGCCGTGCAGAATTCGCTTCTCACCGAAGTGCCGCCACCACTGCGCGCCGACGGTCCATGCGTCCCACACGAACGGGGCACCCGAGTGCACGCCCACGACCAGGACGGGCGACTCGGGAATGGTGTCCCAGCCGTCGATCTCCATCCGAAAGTAGCGGTCCATGACGCCGTTCCACAGTCGCTGCTGACGGTCCATCGCGACGGTGTTCTGATCGTCGAGATCCCAGCCACCGGCACGTTCGGCCACCACCGCGCCGAGACCACCGGATGCCTTGGCGCGGCGCTCCTTCATCTTCAATCGCGCCGCCGCGGCATAGCGCTGAGCTTGTTCGCGCAACTGCTCCTTCGACGGCTCTTCGGAACGATCCCCACCCGTAACGTGATCCCCATCACTCATACCCGCACGGTACTCCACCCCTCCCGAGTCGACTCGTGGCCCGGTGCCCGTAACCCCACGGGACGCGCTCCATGTCCGATATGGTCGAAATTCGAGCCGAACGAACGAGGTACACCATGGATCCGATCGAGCCGGCATACGGAACGACGGCCCTGCTTCTGATCGCAGCTGCGGCCGTCGCAGTCCTGCTCTTCCTCATCATGAAGGTGAAGCTGCACGCCTTCGTCTCACTCGTGTTGGTCAGCGCGGTCACCGCCGTCGCAGCGGGAATTCCACTGGCAGACGTGCCGTCGGCACTGCTCTCGGGCTTCAGTTCTACCTTGGGATCGGTCGCCCTACTCGTCGCGCTGGGTGTGATGGTCGGCAGACTGCTCGAAATCACCGGTGGCGCACAGGTATTGGCAGACACCCTGATCAACCGCTTCGGTGCCAAACGCGCGCCGCTCGCCCTCGGTGTCGCCGCACTCATCTTCGGCTTCCCCATATTCTTCGACGCCGGACTCGTCGTCTTCCTGCCGATCATCTTCACCGTGGCCAGGCGTTTCGGCGGATCGGTGCTGCTGTACGCACTGCCAACGGCCGGCGCGTTCGCTGCGATGCATGCCATCGTTCCTCCGCACCCCGGTCCCGTTGCCGCAACCGAACTTCTCGGCGGCGATATCGGGTCGGTTCTGCTCGTCGGCGTCCCCGTCGCAATCGTCTCCTGGTTCGTCGGCTCGTACCTCGTCGGCACCCAGCTCGGCAAACGGTTCCACACCATGCCTGCCGACATCTTCGCCGACGGATCGGCCGCCTCGGAGGAGCACGACAAAGAGATGGCGGCACTGCGCACCCCCGCTCCGAAGTTTGCCGCGGTGCTGTTCATCCTGCTGACACCACTGGTGCTGATCTCCCTCAACACTGTCGTCAACACCCTCACCACCTCGGGTGTGCTGACCGGAGACGAGACCTGGGCAGCAGCGCTGACTCTCATCGGTCAGACGCCCATCGCCCTGCTCATCACCCTGCTGCTGGCCCTGTTCATCCTCGCGCCGGGACGCTTCCCGGTGGCCGACGGTGCAAAGTACATGGATCAGGCCCTCGGCCCCGTGTGCTCGATCATTCTGATCACCGGAGCCGGCGGCATGTTCGGTGGCGTGCTGCGGGCCAGTGGCATCGGGCAGTCCCTCACCGCCTCGTTGTCCGATCTCGGACTTCCGATCATGTTGCAGGCCTTCCTGATCGCCACCGCGCTACGCGTCGCACAGGGTTCGGCCACCGTCGCGCTGACCACCACCGCCGGGCTCATTTCCGTTCAGGTGGCGGAGTTGGATCTGAGCAACTTCAAGATCGCGCTGCTGGTCTTCGCACTGGCCGCCGGAGCGACCGTCCTCTCCCACGTCAACGACTCCGGTTTCTGGCTCGTCAGCCGCTTCTTCGGCATGGACGAGAAGACGACCCTCAAGACCTGGACGGTCATGGAAACGACACTGGGACTGGCAATCTTCGCGCTCGCGTCGCTGCTGTGGGTGGTGTTCTAGCGGGGACCTCACTCTTCGGCTTCGAAGACGCATCCCCCGGATGGAAGCTCCAGAACGATGACGTCGTGGTCCTCTCCGGTCACGATTGCGGTGAAGACCACCTCCGACCCATCCATCGACACCCACCAGTTCATGTTGGCACCGCGCACACGCGGCACCTGCCGGTACACCGCGCGGGCTTCCTCGACGTTCACGTGCGGATGAAGCCTGCGAGCGGTATCGATGACGGTGCGGCGCACGTGGTCGAGATCGAGAAGGTCGTCGTCGTCCGACAGTTGAGATGGTCGGAAATCAATGAGTGCGAATGGTATTCGGACGATTGGAAGCGTCGCAGAGTACGCCATCGATCCCTCGGAAAGCTCTGGGTAACGCCAGTCGAGCACGCCGTCGTCGAACGTGGGTCGCAGGTCGTCGTAGATCGCCGATCCGGTCTCGGCGCTGCGATTCACCGCTGCGATGTACTCGGTCAAAGAGTCGAACCAAGGCGCACTCCCGTCGGCGGCCTCAGCCGAGAACATTCGAACGCAACCGCGCCGCCTACCCCGGCGGGTATCTATAAAAGTGGTTGCGCCCGTTTCGTCATCGGCAATCGGGACATAGGCGGGTAAAAACATCTCGGCAGTCTCACCTGCCTCTTGGCCACGGATCGTGGCCGGCCAGTCATCACCCAGATAGTCGATGGAGTGCGGATTTTCGAGACCGAACCTGTGTCGAGCGACAACCTCGTCCAACGACAGTAACTTCGTGTCCGGCAGCACCGAACCGACCGGGACGTAGTCCTCACTCAGGGGAACGTGCTGACCGTCGTGCAGTCCGTAGAACTCGCTCAGTTCCTCCGTCCACGGCGTTGTCGCATGTTCGGCGGCCTCGCGCTCACTCGCAGACCGTGGGGGTCCGATCGACGCGGCGGTGATCGGCGCGCGCTCGCGGAGCGTCGCCATGTACGCCGTCCATATTTCGGTGAGGTTCACGACTCGAACCTAGACGAGCGTCACTGCACGGGAACGAGAATTCGCCACGCGCCCAGTGCCAATGAGCCGACGGTGACGAGCAGGAACAGCCCGACCCAGACGATGCCGGGCAGGAAGGTCAGTCGGGCGAGTTGATCGGCATCGGAATCCCGTGCTCGTCCGGCGCTGCGTGATTTCTGCAGTTCGAGAACGGGCCGCGGGCCGGCGATCAACAGGAAGAACGTGATGAAATACGCCGCCGCGACCTGCTGTTCGCCGGTGCCCCACCAGGACACCACGAACAGTGCAGCACCGACGACGACGAGTGAAAGCAAGCCGTAGATGTTGCGAATCATCAACAGCATCAACGCAATCGAGATGACGCCGATCCACAGCACCGCCACCGCATGCTGAGTCCCGAGCACGAACGCGGCACCGAGGCCGAGTAGCGACGGCCCGACATAGCCAGCGAAGGTCATCGCGATGACGCCGAGACCGGTGGGCTTGCCCTTGGAAATCGCGACGCCCGAGGTGTCGGAATGCAGCCGTAGGCCCATCAACTGACGACCGGTGATGAGCGCGACGAACAAGTGCGCCCCCTCATGCGCGATGGTCACCACGTTGCGCGCGATCCGCCAGGTCTGCGGCAGAACCACGATGACGAGGGCAGCCACGGCCGCAACTTGGACGATCCACACCGGCGGATCAGGACTCACCGCGGAGATGCGGTCCCAGAATTCGTTCACACCCAAGTATGCGGTTTCGCCGCAGTGGTGCGGTCAAGTGCCGCCGGGGGCACATGGGAGTGGAGCCTGCGGAACGACCCGCAGGCCCAGCCGCACCACTGCCGCAGGCACTACGACGCGCGTGCTTCGGCCTTCGCGCGTTCGCGGGCGAGGGAGCGGTCTCGCATTTCCTCGAACTTGGTGGCCTGGCGTTCGAGGTCTTCGAGGAACGCGGCGAGTTCTTCACGCTTGTTCTCACCGCGTGCGGTGAAGTCGTTGCGCTCGAAGACGTTCCATTTGCGCAGTACCGGCCAGACGACGTCCTCGAGGTGCTGACGCAGGTCGTAGATGCCGTGCTTGGCCATCAACACGCCGTTGCGTCGGAAGTTCGGCATCCCGGCACCGGGCATGACGAAGTTCGTCACGATGTCCGAGACGGCCTGCAGCGTCTGATCGGGGGAGATGTCCATCGCCGCGCCGGTGATGTTGCGGTAGAAGATCATGTGCAGGTTCTCGTCGGCGGCGATGCGCTGCAGCATCCGGTCGGCAATCGGGTCGTCGCAGACCTTGCCGGTATTACGGTGCGAAACCCGCGTCGCCAGTTCCTGGAACGTCACGTACGCGACCGAATGCAGCAAACCGACCTGCGATCCGGCGGGTGAGGCGTAGCCGTTGGTCATGTGGATCATGCGGGCTTCTTCGAGGGCGACGGGATCGACGCCGCGGGTGACGACGAGGTAGTCGCGCATGACGATGCCGTGGCGGTTCTCTTCGGCGGTCCAGCGGCCGACCCAGGTTCCCCAGGCACCGTCGCGGGAAAAGTTCTCGGCGATCTCACGGTGGTAGGACGGCAGGTTGTCCTCGGTGAGCAGGTTGGTGATCATCGCTGCCTGGGCGACGTCGGAGAGCTTGGACTGCTCGGGGTCGTAGTCCTTGCCACCGAGTGCGGCGAAGTTGCGGCCTTCGTCCCACGGCACGTAGTCGTGTGGATGCCACTCCCGCGCCATCGATATGTGACGGTTCACATTGTCCTCGGCAGTGGGCACCAGCTCTTGCAGAAGCTCGAGCTGTGTCAGATCCCTGGCCATCGACATGCCTCCTCGCGTTGACGTCAGCTCGCAAGCCTAGGGCGACGTACGAGGCCGGTGTGGAGCCTTGGCCGGATTCTGTTAGAGGTAGCAACCCCGGTCCGGCCCGATTGGTGCGACGTCACAGCCAGGACGGGTCGGTTTCAGCGAGTGGCGAGAGTCGACGCGGCTCCGAGCGTCGCCGGGCGGAAGACCCATCCGCGCAGGGCAAGGAACCGGGCGGCACCGAAGATGCCACTGACCGCGATGACGACCAGTACCTGGACGTACGTCGGCGCGTCGGGAAACAGGACGTGCATTGCTGCCAGTGAGGCGGTACTGAGACCGAGCCCGATCAGGGCAAGACCCCCGGCTTCCCACTGAGTCTGGAACCAGCCGACGCGGCCGGCTGCGTGAAACGTGTGACGACGGTGCAGCTCGTTGGCCAGGACGGTGCTGGCCGCGACACCTACGAGATTGGCGGTGAACGATCCGAGGGAAGCGAGAGCGACGAACAACAGGGCGTACACACCGTTGCTTGACACCCCGACGATCACGAAGCGCGCGAACTGAGCAAATACCGATTCCCCGAGCATCCTCGACTTGATGCGGGGCGCACATGCCGACGGCCCGGACGTGGCCGGGCCTTTCAGGAAAGTGCTCACGAGGTCTCCAGTTGTAGAACCGGACGCGTCGTTCGACGCTCCGATTCGATACAACTCCGCATGCGACCGAATCGGTCTCGGAGGTGACGGAAGTCTCAGGCTTTCGAGGAACTTTCTTCCCGTGCGCGCTTCTTGCGATCGAGGTCGATGTTGAGGCTGTCGGGCTTGATCGATGCGACGAACAAGACCGCGACGAGCACGACCACCACGACGATGGTGATGACGACCACCGCGATGCCGAAAATTGCCAAGATACCGTTCATGTCCTGCCTCCCGTGTCAGGCAATACGGTACTTGTCGTAGACGGCTCGGTCGACCGGCACCCCTGGGTCGTTCCTATCGGCTCCACTCCCGCGCCCCGACTCACTGCTCAGCTCACCAGGCGCGCCACGGCACGCATCGGCAACGACAGCCAGGTGGGCCGATTGCGCGCCTCGTACAGCACCTCGTAGACGGCCTTGTCGAGTTCGTACGCGCGCAGCAGGTCGGCCTCGTCGCGTGGATCGTGCCCGGCCACCGAGGCGTACCCGTCGAAGAACGCCGCGATGCTCCGAGCTGCCCACTTCTCGGCCCGCTCTCTCTCCGACGAGTCCTCGGGCCGATCGACCAGCAGATGATTGGCGGCGTAGTCGAACGAGCGCAGCATTCCCGCGACGTCGCGCAGAGCACTGTCCATCTGCCTACGCTCGGCCAAAGTCTTCGCCGGCTCCCCCTCGAAATCGATGAGCAGCCACCGCTCGGGTGTGCCCAGCACCTGCCCCAGATGTAGGTCACCGTGGATTCGCTGCACAGTAGTGCTGTTCGACGCCTCCGCCCGCGAGATCAGAGCGGTTGCCGCCGGGATGTACTGGGCGATCTCCGGCACCACCCGCGCCACCCCCGAGATACGAGCGAGGATCTCCTCGACGGCGGTCGACTCCACCGAGCGTTCGACAGTGCCCAACGTCGACGCCAGGTCGTCGTGCACCTGCGCGACTGCCGACCCGATTCGATACGCGTCCGGAGCGAAATCTGCGGGCAGATCTTCGATCGGCGTCTGCGGGGAATCGAACACCTCCTGCACGCTGGCCAGGGCCGCAGTCCAGCCCTCGGTCGAGTTCGCGGCGAAGTCCTGAGCCATTCCCAGCGTGGTCGGCTCGCCGCCTACCTGAGCCTCGAGCCATCCCCGCAGTGGCGCAACATTGACGCTGCCTGCCTCTGCGAGCGCGCGATGCAGTTCGACGTCGGGGCTGATTCCCGGCGGCACCTGACGAAACAGCTTGAGCAACAGCAGGTCACCGAGAATCACCGAGGTGTTGGACTGCTCGGCCCCCAGAACCCGACCGCGCAGACCGCTCGGCACACTCGAACCGTCGACGATCCTGAATTCGATGCTGCCCGTGGCCTTTCCGGTGGCAAGTGCATCGCCGTACAGGCCGATGACCTCGGGGTCGCGCAAACCGTCGAACACCACCACCTCGCCGGTCACGGGCAGCACCCACGGTCGGAGGTCGTCGGTCAGCTCGGTCCGAAAGCCCAGGGGCACCTGATAGGTCTGCGTCACGGCCGCACCGTCCTGCGTCAACTGCACCTCAACCAGCAGGTGCTCGGCTGCGAAATGCGGCTCGTCGTGGAGCACGTCACGCGCGACGATTCGGACCGATGTCACCGTCGAACCCTTTGCGCCGAACCATCGTTGACCTGGCAACCACGTTGCCAGAGCATCCTCGAGCTGGGGTTCGACCGTGCGTGCCACACTCGAGCTGGAACCGACCATGAGAATCTCTCGCCGCCTTCGGGGGAGTTTGCAAAGTTTGTGACCGTACGGAGCGAAACCTACCCACTCCCGGCGACGCTCACACCCCGGCAGCAAAGACACCCGAACGTTATGCAGGTCGTACGCCGGTGCACCGACTTGCTCGTAGAGTGGTCACATGTCCGCTCCATTGACCGCCCACATCGACGTACACCGAGCCGGTGATCGATCGAAAACCCGTGTGTCCTGGCTGGACTCGAAACATTCGTTCTCCTTCGGCCAGCACTACGACCCCGACAACACCCATCACGGACTGTTGCTGGTCAACAACGACGACATCGTCACTGCCGGGCAAGGTTTCGAGACGCATCCGCATCGCGACATGGAGATCGTCACCTGGGTGATGCAGGGTTCACTGGTGCATCAGGATTCGATCGGACATTCCGGGATCATCTACCCGGGGCTCGCGCAACGCATGAGTGCAGGCAAGGGCATCATGCACTCGGAGAAGAACGATTCCTGGAGCATCGACGGCAACCGACACACCGAACCCGTTCGCTTCGTACAGATGTGGGTGCTTCCGGACAGTCCCGGCACCACTCCCGCCTACGAACAACTGGAGATCGGCGACGAATTACTGCGGGGCGGGCTCGTCACCGTCGCGTCGGGCATGGACAAACATCGTGGTCAGGCAGCAATCACCATCGGCCAGAAGTCAGCAGCGCTGCATGCTGCACGGTTGTCACCGGGGTCGACCGTCACGGTGCCGGACGCGCCCTTCGTCCACATCTTCGTCGCCCGCGGCACGGTCTCGATGGAGAGTGTCGGCGAACTGTACGAGGGCGATGCCGTTCGGATGAGTTCGACTGGCGGACAACGCATTACGGCCAGCGAACCGGCCGAGGTACTGATCTGGGAGATGCATTCGCGACTCGGCGGCTGACGTGGACGTTCGATGACAACTTGATCACGGGAACACGGTGAACCGGTGCGCAGGGCGGCTACCCGCATACACTCCCAGCGTTCGCGATCGCCGATTTCGGAGGTATCAGACGTGTCGAATCAGAATCCCCCACCCGGTGACTATCCCCCGCCCGGAAACTACCCTTCACCCGGTGAGTACCCCCAGCAGGGCGGGTACCAACAACAGCCGCCGGCACCGAAGAACACCGTCGGCACGGTGGCTCTGGTCCTGGCGATTCTGGGTGTGTTGTTCTCCTGGACCATCGTCGGCGGAATTCTTCTCGGCCTGATCGCCATCGTTCTCGGCTTCGTCGGACGGTCCAGGTACAAAAAGCGCACCGCCACCAACGGCACCGTGTCACTCATCGCGATCATTCTGGGTTTCGTGGCCGCAGCGCTGTCGATCGTTCTCGTCGTCGTCGGCGTCGGCCTGTTCAACGCAGTCGGTGGACAAGACTTCACCGACTGCATCACCAACGCAGGCAGCGATTCAGCAGCGCAACAGCAATGTTCCGACGAATTCAAGCAGAACGTCGAGAATCAGTACGACGACTCGACACCCAACTGAGCCGCGGCCGAGGCACTCACAACTCGGTGCCCGACGGAGCGCGATCATCTCGGGGCGTCAGGCCCGCCACGACCACCTGATTGCCGCCTTGCTGCTTGGCCTCGTACATCGCCGCGTCTGCCGATCGCAACAGTCGCGTGATGAGGTCGACGACGTCGGTGCCTGAGCTGACGCACTGGCAATGCGCAATTCCGATGCTCACCGTCAGAGGTGCTGCGTCCGATGCGGAGTGCGCAGCGCTCAGGTACTGCTCCGCCAATGCTCTGGCGTCGGGTTCGGAAAGCCTGGTCACCACGGCGAACTCTTCACCACCCACCCGCGCGACCACCACGCCGTCCGTCGTCAACCGTTTTGCGACGAGCTGCAAGGCCGCGTCCCCCTGGTGATGGCCGAATCGGTCGTTGATCGACTTGAATCGGTCCACGTCGACAACCATCACCGAGACATCGGTCGCACCGAGGTAATACACCGGTAGTGCCTCGTCGAGCCCTCGTCGGTTGCGCACCTGCGTGAGCGGGTCGAAGTTGGCGGCCTGCGCTTGGACATGAAGTTTGAGGAGCAGGTGCTGGAAGAAGGTCGGGCCCATGAACGTGATGGGGACGAGCACCACGAGTTGCGCGATGGCCAGACCGTGATCGGTGTCGGGCGAAAGCAAGATCAGCACGGAGAACAGGGTCACGGCCGTTCCGGCCCACAGTAGATGCAGAGCCATGACTTTCGGACTGTGGAAGAGCTGGACGTAGACACTGTTGGCCGCGAGCATCGCAAGGGCCAGAAAAAGGGTCTGAGGCGATCCGTAGGACAACAGAACCAGGGTTACGCCGATGTCCGAGTACGCGGCGAACATCAGGGATACGCGCTTCGACGGCCACGGAGTCCTGAGCCAGGCGACACCGACCACGAGCGTCGAGACGATCGCAAGGACGAAAATCGACCTACCGACCGCAGAGGTCGGCGGAGAATCGGTGAGCAACAGCAGTGCGGCAGCGCCGAGTCCGTACGAGAACGTACTGAGAGCTGCAGCCAAGCGATACGGTGCGAGCGCACCGTGCAGCTCGAGGTAGCTCACCACCGACTCGTAGCTGTGGGGCTGGTGCCACCACGTGCGCAGAAAGACCGATTGCACGTAACCTCCAGGCCCGTACCGGCCGACAATGACCGGACCGGACGCGTCATACGCCGGACCGGGCCGGACATATCGGCCATTTGTGATGCTATTCGACCGGCATCACCCTCGGAGGTCCCTTCGTCGGAACACTGCGAAAGCCCCGATGCCGATCGCGATCGCGATCACGACGAGCCAACCGATCGGCTCGGGGGTGAAGGACGTTCCCGGCAATCGCGGAACGTGTGTGAAGGGCGAGACATCGAGCAGCCACTGCGGCAGGCCCACCACCGAGCTGATCTGACCGAGGGCGACGAAGCTTGCCAGGACTGCCCAGAGGACGGTTGCGAATCGAGGGACAACGCCGAACAGCGCAACGCCGATGGCCGTCACCACCCACACCGCCGGCAGCTGACTCAGTGCGCCGAGCAGGACGGACGGCAGCTCTGCTGCGATATCGCCGGTGGCCGACCCGTACGTCAGGCCGATGGTGAGGTCGACGACCAGCAGTAGCCACGCTGGGCCGAGGACAGCGAACAGTAGGTGCCCGACCAGCCACCGCAGGCGCGAGACGCCGGTAGCCAACACGATCTCGGCCAGGCCTGCCTCTTCCTCGCCGCGGAGACGCAGCACGGCCGACACCGAAAACGCCGCGACAACGACGCCCGCAATACTCAGTACGGCAGCGATGAACGACTGTTCGATGGTGCTGCCTCCGAACTTCTCCAGTGCGTCGCTGATGGCGGCACTGCTGCCGAGCTGACCACCGATGCCGTGGGCGGACGACCCGATGGCAATTCCGAACAAGGCCATCGCGACAGTCCAACCGACGGTCACCCCGCGAGTCAGTCGCCAGGCCAGCGCAACGGGACCCGCAAGTGACGGCGGTGCCGTTGCTCGGCCACGGCGTTCGGCCGACAGTCCACTTCCGAGATCGCGACGCTCGGCAGCAGCCAAGGCCGCAACGAAGAACACGGCGGTGACCGTCAGCGACAGCAGCAGCGGCCACCACCGCTCGTCGGCGAACGGCCGAACCTGCGCCGACCACCCGATCGGCGAGAACCACGACAAGGTGCCCGAGCCTGCGTCGCCGATCGCCCGCGCGACGAACGCCACGGCCAGTACACCGAGTGCGTAACCCCGAGCCGCCCGCGCCCCCGACGCCACCTGCGCCGCCACGGCCGCACAGCCGACGAAGACAAGTCCGACCACGGCGACCGACGCCCCGTACGCGATGCTCCCGGCCACCGGGAGGCCGAACGTCCAGAGCGAAATCGTCGACAACGCGCCTGCCGCGATCACCCCGCCGCCCGCCAGCGCGATCGCCGCGGCCAACCCGGCATACCGACCCACCGCCGTCGATCCGATCAGCTCGGTCCGACCCGCATCCTCCTCACCTCGGGTGTGCCGAACCACGGTGAGGATCGCCGCCAGCGGAACCAGCGCCAGCACCAGCCCCGAGCGCCACGACACCAGAGCGCCCAGGTCGCTTCCGAAGATCGGCCCGACCAGTGCTGCCTGCGCCGGCGTCGACAGAGTGCCGAGGTAGAAGGCCTGACGGTCCGCCGCCGTCGGGTACAGGCCCTCGAAGCTGACCGCGTACAGCAGCGGCAGCGCTCCGAGCAGGACGATCCACACCGGTGCCACCAAACGATCGCGGCGCAGATACAACCGCAGCAATGCGCCCGTCCCGGTCAGGGTGTTCATGCGTAGTACCTCAGGAACAGTTCTTCGAGCGTCGGAGCCGAACTGACCAGGCTGCGGACTCCGGCGTCGGCGAGTACGCGCATGGTCACCCCAAGTGCTTCGTTCTCCACCGTGCAGGTGACGGAGGATCCCGCGACTCGGACGTCGGACACCCCCGCGAGCGTGGCGAGACCGTCGGGCACGTGCTCGAGATCGGCGGTGATCGTCGTGCGGGTCAGGTGTCGCATCGAGGCCAGGGTCCCGGTGTCCACCGTCCGCCC
Organism: Rhodococcus sp. 077-4; assembly: GCF_047782425.1. NCBI lineage: Bacteria > Bacillati > Actinomycetota > Actinomycetes > Mycobacteriales > Nocardiaceae > Rhodococcus > Rhodococcus sp. 077-4. The sequence goes on from NZ_JAJPWC010000001.1 coordinate 95,289, forward strand.
CTCTCTGACGATCGTCACCGAACTACACAGCGCATCCACCTCGGACAGGATGTGCGACGACAACAGCACCGTGACTCCGCGTCGGGCAGCATCTTTCACGCAGTCCGCGAAGTGCTGTTCCATCAGCGGATCGAGTCCGGATGTCGGTTCGTCGAGGATCAGCAGCTCGACGTTCGAGGCCAGGGCCGAGATCAGCGCCACCTTCTGCCGATTGCCCTTGGAGTACGTGCGCGTGCGCTTGCTCGGGTCGAGCGAGAACCGTTCGAGCAATTCGGCGCGCCTGACGGTGTCGATGCCGCCGCGCATCCGGGCGAGCAGGTCGATCACCTCGCCGCCGGTGAGTGACGGCCACAGCGTCACATCTCCCGGGACGTAGGCCAGGCGCCGATGTAGCGCCACGGGGTCGGCCCACGGGTCGCCGCACAGCAACCGCGCGGTTCCCGACGTCGCACGGACGAGACCGAGCAGTACACGGATGGTCGTGGATTTACCGGCCCCGTTGGGGCCGAGGAAGCCGTGCACCTCACCGGTCGGTACGCGCAGGTTCAGGCCGTCGAGCGCCCGCACCGGACCAAAGGTCTTCACCAGCCCCTCGACGGAGATTGCGTCGGTCATTGCTCGGCCTCCAGATAGGTGTCCAAAGCTTGGGAGTCGGTGAACAATCCGTCGGTGTAGAGCTCGAGTGCCGGGAGCATGATCTCCTTGCCGAGGGCGCTCAGGGCCTCGCTGAAGTCGACGTCGGGGCCGGCCATCTGCACGTACAACAGGAGTCCACCGACGTTCTGCCGCGTCAGGAATCGGGCGCGAGCCGCAGGGTCTCGACTGGGGGTGAAACGGCCGTCGCGCACACCGTCGTCGATGTAGCGAACGGCGTCGTCGACCATGTGCTCGAACAACTCTCGCGCCAACGTGCCGCCCACGGAGAAGCTCCGCACGATGTACGCGACGAGCGGTGCGTACTCCTCGATGCGAGCGAGGTGTTCCATCATTGCGGCGGGGGCGGCCGACGCAGCTTTCGACTCACGGATCACGCGCAGAACGTGCTCGTCACATGCCGTGCGCAGACCGTCCTTGGACCCGAAGTGATGGTTGAGCAGCCCGGGAGAGACTCCGGCCGCCGTGGCGATCGATCGCACGCCTGCGGTGAAGCCCTGCGCCCCGAAGACGTCGATCGCGGTATCGCGGATTCGTGCCCTGGTGGTGAGATCCTCCTGTGCTGTACGCATGTACAGCACATTAAACACTGGTTCAATCGAGCGCAAGAGTGTAAAGATGGATGCATGACTTCAGTAGTGAACTCGGGCATCGATCTCAGCTACCAGGACGAGAACACACGCGCGCAGGACGACCTCTTCGTGCACGTCAACGGCAAATGGCTCGACGATTACGCCATCCCGGCCGACCGCGCAGTCGACGGCGCGTTCCGGACTCTGTACGACCGAGCCGAGGTCGACGTGCAGACCATCATCGAGGAGTCGGCCGCAGCGAACCCACCCGCGGGTAGCGACGCACAGAAGATCGGCGATCTGTTCTCGAGCTTCATGGACGCCGACCGCGCCGAGCAGCTGGGCGTCACCCCGATCGCAGACGAGCTCACCGCCATCTCCGACGCTACCGACCTCGTCACTCTCGCAAGCGTTCTCGGCTCCCTGCAACGCACGGGCGTCGGCGGAGCCATCGGCCACTACGTCGACACCGACGCCAAGCAGTCCGATCGCTACCTGGTGCACTTCAGCCAATCCGGCATCGGCCTGCCCGACGAGTCGTACTACCGGCAGGACGAGTACGCCGACATCCGCTCGAGCTACATCGAGCACATCTCCAAGATGTTCGCGCTCAGCGGTATCGAGTACGACGCGCAGACGGTGTTCGACCTCGAGCAGAAGATCGCGGCCGGGCACTGGGACGTCGTCGCCAGGCGTGACGCCGAGAAGAGCTACAACCTCGTGGATTTCGACACGCTGGTACAGAACGGTGCCGGATTCAACTGGGCTGCATGGATTTCCGGACTCGGGGCCACCACCGAGCAATTCGCGGAGGTCGTCGTGCGGCAGCCTCCGTTCCTGACCACCTTCGTCTCGCTGTGGACCTCCGAGGACATCGAGGCATGGAAGGCGTGGCTGGCCTGGCGCGTCATACATTCACGCGCACCGTTTCTGACGAGTGCGATCGTCGACGAGAACTTCGCGTTCTACGGAACGACGCTGACCGGCACGGAGGAGAACCGGGAACGCTGGAAGCGCGGAGTCTCGCTGGTGCAGGACGTACTCGGCGAGGCCGTCGGCAAGCTCTACGTCGAGCGGCACTTCCCGGCCGACTCCAAGGCTCGGATGAAGGTGCTCGTCGAGAATCTCACCGAGGCCTACCGCCGCAACATCTCCGAACTCGAATGGATGAGCCCGGAGACCCGCCGGCGGGCACTCGAGAAGCTCGACAAGTTCACCCCCAAGATCGGCTACCCCGATCGCTGGCGTGACTACTCCGGCGTCGAGATCAGCGCCGACGACCTGCTCGGCAACTACCGCCGCGGCTACACCGCCGACTACCAACGCGACCTCGACAAGCTCGGCGGCCCCGTCGACCGCGACGAATGGTTCATGACGCCGCAGACCGTGAATGCGTACTACAACCCCGGCATGAACAAAATCGTCTTTCCCGCAGCCATTCTCCAGCCACCGTTCTTCGACCCCGAAGCCGACGACGCGGCCAACTACGGCGGTATCGGAGCCGTCATCGGCCACGAGATCGGACACGGATTCGACGATCAAGGGGCCAAGTACGACGGTGACGGCAACATGGTCGACTGGTGGACCGACAGCGACCGCACCGAATTCGGCAAGCGCACTACCGCGCTCATCGAGCAGTACAACGAGTTCGAGCCCAAGGCACTTCCAGGCCACAAGGTCAACGGCGAGTTCACCATCGGCGAGAACATCGGCGACCTCGGTGGTCTGTCCATCGCAGTCGCGGCCTACGAGATCTCGCTCGACGGCAAGGACGCACCGGTGCTCGACGGCCTGACCGGGATGCAGCGAGTGTTCTTCGGGTGGTCACAGGTGTGGCGGACCAAGGCTCGTGACGCCGAGGCGATCCGGCGACTGGCCGTCGATCCGCACTCGCCGCCAGAGTTCCGCTGCAACGGCGTCGTACGAAATCTGGACAGTTTTCACGAAGCGTTCGACGTACGGCCCGGAGATGCGCTGTACTTGGAGCCGGGGAAGCGCGTCAAGATCTGGTAGCGCCAGGTGAGCGGAACTTCGTAGCAGGGTACGAAGTTCCGCTCACCTCATGAAGCGATATGGGGAGGGAACTTCGATGAGGGAATACGCACGCTGGCTCGCTGCTCACGGGGTGATTCGGTTCGCGGCCAAACGAGCAGCGGCCGCCGGTGATCGGCAGGCGATGTTGGTGGCCGACCCGGCGACGCGGGCGAATCCGACGCCGGTGTACGAGGAGCTGCGTGCCACCGCGCCGCTGGTGAAGACCAGGATTTCCAACATCACCGTGCACCATCGGGTGGCGTTCGATTTGCTCCGCTCCGACGACTTCCGAGTCACTCAGCTGGGCGCAACTCTGCCTGGGCCGTTGCGGTGGATCGAGCAGCACACCCGATCCGGAGCCCTCCATCCGATCCTGCCGCCCTCGTTGCTCTCGGTGGAACCGCCCGATCACACGAGGTACCGCAAACTGGTGTCCTCGGTGTTCACTGCCCGCGCGGTGAAGAAGATGCGCGATCAGGTGCAGGAGACGGCCGACGCTCTGCTCGACGAGCTGTCCGACGGCTCTCCGGTCGTCGACATCGTCGACCGGTATTGCGCACGCCTTCCGGTCGCCGTCATCGGTCGCATCCTCGGCGTTCCCGAGGAGGAGAATCAGCGGGTTCTCGAGTTCGGTGAGATGGCCGCACCGAGTCTCGACATCGGATTGTCGTGGGCGCAGTTCAAGCAGGTCGAACGCGGACTGATCGGGTTCGACGCCTGGCTCTCACAGCACATCGCAGAGCTCCGACGCAATCCCGGTGACGACTTGATGAGCCAGCTGATCGCCGCGAAGGACGAGGGCATCGGCCTCAACGACGAAGAGCTCAGAGCCACCGCAGGTTTGGTGCTGGCGGCGGGGTTCGAGACGACGGTCAACCTGCTCGGCAGCGGCATCCAGCTTCTGCTCGATCACCCCGATCAGTTGGCGGTGCTGCAACAGGATCCGTCACACTGGCCCACCGCGATCGACGAGATGCTGCGGATGGAGTCGCCGGTGCAGCTCACCGCACGCATGGCCAAGCGGGATGTGGAGGTCGAGGGCGTCACGGTGCACGAGGGCAAGCTCGTCGTGCTGGTGCTCGCCGGTGCCAATCGCGATCCGCTGGTGTTCGACGACCCCAATCGCTTCGACGTCACCCGCGCCAATGCCGGTAAGCACCTGTCGTTCTCGGGCGGGCGTCACTACTGCCTCGGGGCCGCGCTCGCCAAGGCCGAATCGGAAGTGGGCCTCAAGACCCTGTTCGATCGGTTCCCTCACCTGCGGTCGGCAGGCGAGGGAACTCGACGCAACACCCGCGTCTTGCATGGATGGGCCACTCTCCCAGTCGATCTGGGCGAGCCTGTCAGGACAACCGCAGGCCTGTAGCGGAATCGAAGAAGAACAACTCGTCGAGCCTGGGCACCAGCCGGATCGTTTCGGCCAGTGCAATCGACAGCTTGCGGTCGACGCGGACGGACATCCGCCCGGAGGTGGTCGTCCAACCGCCGTCGGAACTGGGTGCGGAAGCGTAGACGAACGACTCCGCACCCAGTTCCTCGATCAACTCGACGGTCAGTTGCAGGCCGGTGCCCTCGCCCACCAGGTCCCACGATTCCGGACGGACACCGACGACAACGCGCTCGCCCGCCGAGGACGGAACGGGAATGCGCAGCTCGCCGAGTACGGCAGCCCCGTCGCGCACGGGGGCGTCGACGAGATTCATTCCGGGTGACCCGATGAAACCGGCGACGAACGTGTTGACGGGATTGTCGTACAACTCTCGCGGGGCGGCGATCTGCTGCAACTTCCCGTCGAGCAGTACGGCAACGCGGTCACCCATGGTCATCGCCTCGACCTGATCGTGGGTGACGTACACCGTCGTGGTGCCCAATCGTCTTTGCAGTCCGGCGATCTGGGCCCTGGTGGAGACCCGCAACTTGGCGTCGAGGTTGGACAACGGCTCGTCCATGCAGAACACCTTGGGCTGCCGCACGATGGCGCGCCCCATGGCCACGCGCTGACGCTGCCCGCCCGACAGCTTGCCGGGCTTGCGGCCGAGCAACGGCTCGAGCTCGAGCATCTTCGCCGCATCGAGTACCCGAGCTGCTGTGTCGGCCTTGCTCATTCCAGCATTGCGCAGCGCGAAGCCCATGTTGTCGCCGACGGTCATGTTGGGGTACAGCGCGTAGTTCTGGAACACCATCGCGACGTCCCTGGCCCGCGGAGCCAACGAGGTGACGTCCACTCCGCCGATGTCGATGCGGCCACTTTCGACGGACTCGAGACCGGCGAGCATGCGCAGGCTCGTCGATTTGCCGCAGCCCGAGGGCCCGACGAGCACGATGAATTCACCGTCCGCGATGTCGAGTTCGAGGTTGTCGACGGCGAGCGAGTCGGCTCCCGGGTACCGGTGCGAGACACCGGCGTAGTGAACGGCCGCCATTACTTCGGCAGCTTCGGGGTGATCTGGCGGTCGATGATCTGCTGCAACTGCTCCGCGACGGATGCGAATGTGGTTGCGACATCGGCGTTCTGCAGAGCGATCTGCTCGAGTCCACTGCCGATGATCTTATCTCCGCCGGGCACGAACACGCGGGCGTAATCCTGCGAGCGAGTCCGCGCGAGCTGATCGACGGCCGTCTTGGCATTGGGGTTGGCCTCGAGGAACGCGATCTCGGACGGGTCCTGCTGGGCCGACTTGCGGACCGGCATGTAGCCGGTGTTCTGCGAGAAGTAAGCGGTGTTTGCGCCGTTGGTGACGAAGTCGATGAACTTGAGCGCGTTCACCTTTCGCTCGTCCGAGATCTTCGCCGGGATGGCCAGGCCCGCACCGCCGGTGGGGCAACCGGGGGTGCCCTCGGTGGCCGGCAGGAACGCGGTACCGAACTCGAACGCAGCGCCCTTGGTGATGGTCGACAGGTCGCCGGTGGAGGCGATGGTGGATGCCAGGATACCCGCGGCGAAGTCGTTGGCGATGTCGTTGGACACCGCGGCGTACTTCTTGGTGTGGATCATGTCCTGCAGGAACTTGCCTGCTGCAATGGTTTTGGGGTCATCGAACTTCAGCTCGAACTGATCCGAGTACGATCCGTCGAACGTCCAGATCGGGCCCTCGAAGGTCCACCCGAGGTAGTCCACGGCGTTGCCCCAACCGTGGGCGAGCTTGCCGTTACCGACCACCGCCTGAATGCGCGGGCCCCACTCGTCGAATTCCTGCCAGGTGGCCGGTCCGCGATCGGGAAGTCCGGCCTGCTGCCAGACGGCCTTGTTGTAGTAGAACAGCGGCGTCGAGCGTGCGTACGGCAAGGCCCAGTGGTTGCCGTTCCAGTTGTAGTCGGCCAGCAGCGAATCCACGTAATCGGACTGGTCTACGCCTGCTGCCGAGAAGTGCTTGTCGAGGGGCTCGATCGCACCGGTGAGTGCGTAGTTGAACCACCAGACGTCCGAGAGCACGACGACGTCGGGCACATCGTTGCCGGAGAGCGCCGCGTTGAACTTCTGCGACACCTCCTCGTAGTTCTTGCCACCGTCGATGAGGTTGACGGTCAGGCCCGGGTTCTGGGCCTGGAAACGCGAGATCAGTTCCTTCTCGAACTCCTGAGACTTGCCCGGGTGGTTCGACCAGAAGTTGATGGTGTTCGCATCGCCTTCGACGCCGGCACCGCCGCCCGAGTCTCCCGATCCGGGGCCGCTGCACGCGGCGAGGGCTGCGGCGGCCGCAGCTGCGCCGGTGAGCGTGAGAAAGCCACGCCGATTGATGATGTGTGCCATGGTGTTCGACTCCTGATAGTGAGGTGAATCAGCCCTTGACCGCACCGGAGGTGAGGCCCTTGATCATGTGGCGTTGCAGGACGAGAAAGACGAGAAGGATCGGCAGGATGGTCAGCACCGTCGCGGCCATGACTGCGCCCCAGTTGGTGTAACCCTCGGTGTTCTGGAGCAGCGTCAGGCCGACAGGGAGCGGTGCGACCGACGAGTCGTCGGACATCAGGAACGGCCAGAGGTATTCGTTCCATTCGGTGACGATGGTGATGATGGCGAAGGCCACCATGGTCGGACCCGAGAGCGGAAGGATCACCCGGAACATCAGCCGTACCGGTCCGGCACCGTCCATACGGGCGGCCTCGATGATTTCCGGCGGCAACGACAGGAAGTGGTTGCGCATCAGGAAGGTACCGAAGGCCACGCCGGCAAGCGGAATGATGATGCCCTGGAACGAGTTCCGCCATCCCAACTCGGAAATGAGCGAGTAGTTGGAGATGACGGTGATCTGATTGGGCACCATCAGCGCGGCGATGATGACGAGAAAGACGATGTTCTTGCCCGGAAAGCGGAGGAACACCAGACCGTAGGCGCTGAGGACGCCGAGGACGAACTTGATCGACGACACGGCCGTGGTGATGATGATGGAGTTGCGCAGGTACGTGAAGAACGGCACCTCCGTCGTCGCCTCGTTGTAGTTCTGCGGGTGAAACACGCTGGGCCACCACGTGACCGGCTGGACGTAGATGTCCGGGCGGTCCTTGAACGAGGTGACCAGAATCCAGAACAGCGGCAGACCGATCATCAGCAGAACGGCAACCATGGCCGCATATCCGAGGATGTTGGCACTGCGTCGTGCACGCTGCTGATCGCCCCCGCCCGGCACCTTCTCAGGAGTCGCCGTGTGCGGCTTGTTGGTCACAGTCATCGCTGATCGTCCCGATCCATGATTCGTACCTGCACGAGAGTGACGATCAACAGCACGAGGAACAGGATCGTCGCGACCGTGGCGCCGTAACCGGCCCGGAAGTTGCGGAACGTCTCCTCGTAGACCTGGTAGACCATCGTGGTGGTGCCGGTGCCCAGCGGGCCACCGCGCGTCATGACGTTGATGATGTCGAAGACCTGGAGCGAGTTGAGCAGCACCGTGATCGACAGGAAGAACGTCGTCGGACGTAGCTGCGGCAGAAGCACTTTGCGGAACGTGGTCCAGCGGCTCGCCTGATCGATCTCGGCCGCCTCCATCAACTCCTTACGTACGCCCTGCAGGGCCGCGAGGTAGATGACGAAGGTGTAGCCCAGGTTCTTCCACAGGTACGTGACGGTGATCATCACCATCGCCCACTTGGGGTCCTGATAGAAATCGGGAACCGAGCCGAGGCCGACGCGTCGCATCAGGTCCTGCACGAGTCCGAAGTTGGGATCGAAGACGAACTGGAACGCGATACCGATCGCTGCACCCGAGATGACATACGGGGCGAAGACGGCGGAGCGAACGAAGTTGCGGCCTTTGAGCTTTCGATCGAGCAGCAAGGCGAGCACCAGGCCCAGGACCAGCGAACCCACCACCGCGGCGACCGTGAACACGACGGTGTTGCCGACGATCTGCCAGGTGTCCTCGCGGGACGCCCACTCGCGGTAGTTGTCGAACCCGACGAACGTGGAGGTGGGCGAGGACAGATTCCAGTCGAAGAACGAGAACTGGAAGTTCTCCACCAGCGGTCGATAGGTGAACACCGCCAGCAGAGCCAGGTTGGGGCCCACGAGGATCAGGAACAGTGCGTAATCGGTCCACGGTCGCGAGAAAAAGCTCTTCTTGCGTGCCGTGGGCAGCACTCGTTCGGTTGTTGCACTCACCGCGAGGACTGTGCTCAGTCACGGCCAACGAATGGTGAACTCAGCCCCAACGCGTCCTGAATGCTTCGCAGTGGTGTGATTAAGTGCCCGCTAGGGCACATAACCGCACCACTGCCGCAGGCATTAGCGGTTCCAGTCTCCGAGGCCGTCGGATCCGCTCAGGGTGCCGCCGTCGGTGTTGACGACGATGACGGGATCGCCCTTCTGTGCGTTCTCGAAGAACCACTTGCCGTCTTCGGTGCTGACGTTGAGGCAACCGTGCGAGGCGTTCGAGTAGCCCTGCTGCGATTCCGACCACGGAGCAGCGTGCACGAAGATGCCGCTGTAGGAGATGCGCGTCGCGTACTCGACGTACGTGCGGTAGCCCTCCTCGGAGTCCACGGGGACGCCGTAGGTGGAGGAGTCCATGTACATGTCGCGGAAGCGCTCGCCGACGATGTAGGTGCCGTTGGGGGTTTCGTGTCCGACCTTGCCCATCGAGGTGGGCATGGTGCGCACCACTTCACCGTTGCGGGTGACTGTGATCTGCTTGGTGTTGTCGTCGGCTGTGGTGATGATGGAGTCGCCGGTGGAGAAGTCGGCTTTCGCTCCGCCTGCCTCGACGGTCACCTGGGTGTGAGCCGGGTAGAACTCGTTGGGCAGCCACCGGACCTGGGTGTCGTTGATCCAGTAGAAGTGTCCTGGTACGGACGGGTTCGTGGTGACGCGGATGGCGCGGAGCGCGGCGTCGCGATCGCCGATGGCCTCGTCGAAGCGGATGGCGATGGGCTGCGCGACTCCGACGACCTCGCCGCCGGAGGGGCTGATGCTCGGATCGGAGAAGTTCGCGGGCGCGAGCTGCGGAACGAGCTGCTGCGGTGCGGGTGCGGGCGACGACGGATCCGAGGACCCCGGCATTCCCGGGATGGAGACGTCCGGGCCACCGGGCCACAGTGGAGCGGCCTGCGCAGAACCGAATGCGGCGGACGCAGCAAGGGCTGTACCTGCAACGATCGCGCCGAAACGGGCGAGCCTGCGTGTGCGAACCGGTGATGCCATGTGATCCGACCATCCTTCGTGCTGTGTCGTGATGCCCACGAACAGTGCTGTGCAGGGGCAACGCCCATTAACACATACCGCCCCGACATTTGCTAATCGGATATCGACGAAACGAGCGAAAGAAACCGCGAGTACGAGTATGTTGCCGCAACCGGTCCCGTGCCCTGTCTGCGCAGGCCGAGGTGCATGTGTCGGCATCCGGGGAACGGGTATGTGCTGGGGAAGCACGTCCCGTCCAGACACCGGCGGTTCCCGCAATGGACTCGTCCCGTCCAGTGGTCGAGAAGGGTGAACCGTGATCTCCGATGCCTACCCCCGTACCCCCATCAGCCACCTCGTCGTCGTCGTGCCCGCGCACAACGAGCACGATCTGCTCGACGCCTGCCTGACTGCCCTGTCGCGAGCGCAACGTCGCGTCGTCGAGGCGGCCTCGGTGACCGTCTCGACGGTCGTGGTGCTCGATGCGTGCACCGACGACTCCGTCGACATCGCCGCTCGTCACCCGTCCGTGTCGGTGCTCGAGGTGTCTCATCGCAACGTCGGAGCGGCCAGGGCCACCGGGTTCGCGGGCCGGTGCCGGGACGAATGCCTCGAAGCGACCTGGTTCGCGTCCACCGACGCCGACTCCCGGGTGGGTGAGGACTGGCTGCTCGGCCATGTTCGGCACGCTGCCGAGGGTGCGCGGGCGGTGGTCGGCACAGTCACAGTCGAATTCGACGACCACGTCGAGGAGGACCGTCGGCTGCGGTCGTCGTACGACGCCCAGTACCGACACGAGTTCGGCCACCCCCACGTGCACGGCGCCAACCTCGGTGTCCGAGCGACGGACTACTTCTCCGTCGGCGGTTTCGCGCCCCTGGCCACCGGCGAGGACCACGATCTGGTCCGACGCCTCGAACTCGGCGGCGTCGAGTGCCGTCGGGTCTGCGATATCGCGGTCACGACGTCGGGACGACTGCGCGGTAGAGCACCCGACGGTATGGCCGGATTCCTACGTTCTCTGGAGCCCACCGCATGACCGAGACAGGTTTCGTCGAATCCGCCGACCGAGCAGACACACGCACCGGCTTGCGCGCCGCACTTCTGGCGTTCGAGGCCGATGGTCGACTCGACCTCGCGCTGCCCGGCTCGGGATACACCGATCTGCGGTGGCAATCTCTCGCCGCGCTCAGTCGACACAACACCGTGCTGGGCCGGTGGTCCGAGGCGCACACCGATGCGATCGCGATCCTGCACGAGCTCGACGGCCCGAGCCCGCAGCGCGGGCAGATCTGGGGAGTGTGGGCGGCGGAACCGCCTGCCCCGATTCTCGAAGCGGCACTAAAGGATTCGGGCTGGGTGCTCACCGGTACCAAACCGTGGTGCTCGGGTGCGTCACTGTGTACCAATGCGCTGGTGACTGCGCGCGTGGAGGGAAGTCCTCGGCTCTTCGCCGTCGATCTGACGCATCCGGGCGCAACTCCGGTGCCCGACACGTGGCATGCGGTGGGGATGAGCGAAAGCGATTCCGGTTCGGTCGAATTCGCTGGAGTCCCGGCCGTTGCGGTCGGTGGACCGACCGAATACCTCACTCGGCCGGGATTCTGGCACGGGGCCATCGGGGTGTCGGCCGCCTGGTTCGGTAGCGCGTGCGCGGTGGCGGACACGCTGCATGCCGCCGTACGCGAGCGGCCGGACCCGCACCGCGCTGCTCACCTCGGTGCCATCGCGGCCGCACTCGGAGCAGCGTCGAGCGCTCTGACCACCGCCGCAGCCGAGGTTGATGCGGATCCGTTCGACCGCTCCGGTCGAGCCCGAACCCGAGCCCGCATCGTTCGGGCGGTGGTCGAGGACGCCGCGACGCAGTGCATCGACCGCGTCGGGCGCGCTCTCGGTGCCGGCCCGCTGTGCAGCGACGCCGAACACGCGCAGCGCGTCGCAGATCTCACCGTCTATCTGCGGCAGAGCCATGCCGAACGCGACCTGGAAGCTCTCGGGCTCGACATCGCCGAGGAGGACAACCCATGGTAGAGAACGCATTCGACGCCGATCTCGACGTCGGCACCGCGGAATCGGACTGGATGACCGCCGACTGGTCCATCCCCGGCCTGCAGTGGAAGGACGTCGTCACCATGGTCGTCGTCGCCCCGCACCCGGACGACGAGGTGCTCGGCATCGGCGGCTTGCTCTCACTTGCGGCCGCAGCGGGTGTCGATGTTCGGGTGGTCGCAGTCACCGACGGCGACGGCTCCCATCCCGGCTCCCCGACCGTGACGTCGGAGGATCTGCGAGTACGACGCCCCGTCGAGTCCGAGCGGGCGTTGGCGGAGTTGGGAATCGACCACCCTCCCACGCGTCTGCAGATCACCGACGGCGCGGTCGAGGACCACGAGAGTGCGGTTGCCGATACGCTGGTACCGCTGCTCGACGCCACCCCGGGCACCTGGTGCTTGACGCCGTGGCGCGGGGACGGCCATCCCGACCACGAGGCCACCGCGCGTGCCTGTCTCACTGCGGCGAACGCCGTCGGGATTCCGGTGGTGGAGTATCCGATCTGGATGTGGCATTGGGCAACTCCCGATCATCCCGCCGTGCCGTGGACGCGCAGCCGCCGCATCGACCTCCCGCTGCACACGCTCGAGGCCAAGCGAGCATCGATCGAACAGTTCGAGTCACAGATCCGGCCCCTGTCCGATCATCCCGCAGACCGTGCGGTGTTGCCTCCCCACGTCCTCGCGCGATACCAGCGACCGTTCGAGGTGGTGTTCGCATGAGTCAGGGTTCTCGAACGAGCCGGGTTGTCGAATGAGCCGGGTTGTCGAATGAGCTTGGATGCGGAGTACTTCCGCTCCATCTATGCGGGAAACGAAGACCCGTTCATGCTCGACAGCAAGTGGTACGAGCGTCGCAAATATGCCCTGACCATGGCTTCGCTGCCGAAGCCACGTTATCGACGAGCCCTCGAACCCGGCTGCTCCATCGGGGTGCTCACCGCACAGTTGGCCACCCGATGCGATCACCTGGTGTCGACCGATGTGGTGGACGGTGCTCTCGATACCGCTCGCAGTCGCGTAGGCGACACCGCCGCAGTCGAATTCGCGTTGTGGTCCCTCTCGGACGACTGGTCGACTCTGCCGGAGCCAGGGGACATGTTCGATCTGATCGTCGTCAGCGAGGTCGGCTACTACCTCGACGCCGACGATCTGACGTCGGCGATGCTCCACGCCGTCGAGCACCTGGAGACCGGGGGCACCCTGGTGGCCGCGCACTGGCGTCACGACGTGGACGACTACCCGATCTCGGGCGATCGCGTCCACGAAATCGTAGCTGCCACAACAGGATTGGCGTTGCTCAGTCGCTACGTGGACGAGGACGTTCGCATCGAGGTCTTCGTCGCGTCGGACGGTCCGGCCGTCTCGGTCGCGAGCACCGACGGACTCGACGTGCGGTGACGGAAGATCAGTCCGTCGATTTGGCTGCGTCTGCGACGAGTTGCGCAGCCAGGTCTGCCAGTTTGACGTTGGTGTCCTGAGACAGCTTGGCCAACAACGCGAATGCCGCCTGCGAGTTCAGGTTGTAGCGCTCCATCAACATGCCCTTGGCCTGGCCGATCAGATCTCGGCTCGTCAATGCGGCCCGGATCTGCTGTTCCTCGCGCGCAGTGGAGAACGCGATGGCCGCGTGCGCAGCGAACAGCGAGCCGATCGATTCGGCCTCTGCCGAGAACGCATTCGTTCGCGTGGAGTGCAGGTTCAACGCGCCGAAGTTGAACCCTTCGACGTAGAGCTGGAAGCAGATCATGCTCTTGACCCCGAGCGCGGACGCGGCGTCGGTGAACAACGGCCAACGAGGGTCGCTGTCCATGTCGTCGATCCTGATGGTGGTCTGTTCGATTGCCGATTCGAGGCAGGGGCCCTCGCCCAGCTGCTCCTGAATCTTGTCGCAGTGGCCCGCCGTCTCGCCCACCAGCGCCGCGCTGTGGACGAACTTTCCCTGCAGCACCGTCGTGATGGACGCGAACTCGGCGGACGGGATGTTGGCCACCGCGGCCTCGGTGATCGTGATCAGAACCCGATCGGGGTCGGAATGCTGCCGTCGCAGTTTCTCGGCAACCTCGGCCAGCCGTCGACTCAGCTCGAAGTCCGTGACGCGAGGACGGGTGGTCGAGTCCAGTGTCTGCTCGCTGATGGCGGTCACCTCGTCCTGCTGCACCGGGGCGTATCCCTGGCATCGGCGAAGTGCCGACACCACAGGATACGCCTCCGTGCCCTCAGGCGAAGAACCGTTAGCTCGGCGTCAGAGTGTGCTGGGTGCGATCAACGAGTGCACGAAGCCGATCTTCTTCACGACCGTCGCCGGCAATACGAACGGGTAGAGATCCTGATGACCCATCGACCGGTTGATCTGATTCAGTGCCCACGACAACGGCAGCCACCATTCGATGATCTGATCGAAACCGACGTCGCCCGGCAGCGGGCTCTCCAGCGTCGAACCGGCCGGTGCCATGCCGAACGCCGCGGCCGTGTCGAGGGTGTCTCGGATGTGGAGGTAGTGCGCGAACGTCTCGGCCCAGTCCTCGGCGGGGTGCATGGTGGCGTAGGACGAGACGTAGTCGTCCTCCCAACCCTTCGGCGCGCCCTCGCTGTAGTGGCGATCGAGCGCGGCCTGGTAGTCGGAATCCGGATCTCCGAAGAGTTCCTCGAACGCTGCTCGATGCTCGCCGTTACCCACCAGCACCATCTGGTAGTAGTGGCCGATCTCGTGACGGAAATGTCCGACGAGTGTGCGGTACGGCTCGGACATCGCCACGCGCAGCTGCTCGCGGTGCACGTCGTCGCCCTCGGCCAGGTCGAGGGTGATCAGTCCGTTGTCGTGGCCGGTCATGACCTGCTCCTCGGCACTCGAGAGCAGATCGAATGTCAGACCGGTCGTGTCGTCCTCGTCGCGGCCCACGATGGGCAGTCCCAGCTCGGTGAGTTCGAGCACGACGCGACGCTTGTTGGTCTCGGCGTCGGCGTAGGCGGCCATCGCATCGATGTCGTCGTCGGCGGGCCGGGTACGCGTGAGCCGGCAGGACACGCAGAGTTCGTCGGAATCGGCGGTATCGACGAGCCAGTTGCAGCGCGCGGTGTTGAGATTGGCGCACATCTTCCACGTGGCCCCGTCCACCTCGGCCTCGGCGACACCGTCGTCGGCCTTGTCCGGGAGCACCAGCAGGGCTCTGCTCGGCAGATGGAAGCCGAGTGCGCTCGAGCAGCTCAGACACAGTGAGTTCTCGAACGACAGCTTCTGTCCGCACTTGCGGCAGATGAAATCACGCATGGATGTTCCTTCGTGGCAGGGGTGAGTCGGTCCTGTATTCCCGTTTACGCGCGGACTAATGCCGTTTGCCGAATATGTCGTGCACATCTCTCCGGTGACGTCACCTGGCAACCGTACTCACCGGCGCGGAAGGAAAGCGCCGGCCGTCGTGTTGGTACAGACTGCTTCACGACACTCCTCAGGGAAGGACCCCGGCTGCAGATGGCAGATCAGATCACGCCGACGAATCGACCGATGGCGCGTTTCGTCGAACGGATCTCGCGGGCTCGCGGCGAGAGGAACAGCGAGACCTTGGCGGCGGGCTTCCTGCTCGGAGCAACCCTGATCGCCCTGATCTGGGCCAACTCACCCTTCGGCGAGACCTACCAATCGTTCTGGCACACCGAGCTGTCGGTCACCGTCGGCAGCCACGGCATCTCGCTCGACCTCGCCCACTGGGTCAACGACGGGCTCATGGCACTGTTCTTCTTCGTCGTCGGTCTCGAAGTCAAACGTGAGTTCGCGATGGGTGAGCTCACCGACCGGTCACGCGCTGCCATACCGATCGTCGCGGCCGTTGCCGGTCTGGCCGCGCCCGCTCTGCTGTTCCTCGCGTTCAACCCCTCCGGGCCCGCGGCACAGGCATGGGGCGTCGTCATCTCCACCGATACCGCTTTCCTGCTCGGAGCGCTCGCCGTCCTGGGCCCGAAAAAGGCTGCGCGACTGCGCATCTTCCTGCTCACTCTCGCTGTGGCAGACGATGTGGGCGCGCTGGCGATCATCGCGTTCTTCTACACCGACAACCTCGACGTGGTGTCACTGATTCTGGCGTTCGTCGGTCTCGCACTGATCTTCCTGTTGCGCCGACTCGAGGTGTGGCGCGGAGTCGGGTACTTCGTCGTCGCACTGTTCACGTGGGTTGCGATGTACGAGTCGGGGGTTCACCCCACGCTCGCGGGAGTGATGATCGCGCTGATTCTTCCGGTCTACCCGCCGCGCCGCACCGAGGTGGAACGCGCATCGGACCTCACCCGCGCCTTCCGGCAGTCACCCAACCCCGAGTACGCCCGCGCGGCTCGACTCGGACTCGATCGTGCGGTGTCTGTCAACGAACGCCTCATGCGGCTCTATCAGCCGTACACGGCATTCATCATCGTGCCGATCTTCGCGCTCGCCAACGCCGGAGTCGTCCTGAGCTCGGACACCCTGAAAGCTGCATCGACCTCGACGCTCACCTGGGGCATCATCGCCGGACTCGTCCTCGGAAAACTCGTCGGAATCACCGCTGCCTCGGCCATTTTCGCGAAACTGAGGCCGTCGGCCCTGGCTCCCGGACTGACGTTGTCGCACATCGCCGGTGGTGCTGCGATGTCCGGAATCGGATTCACGATCTCGCTGTTCATCATCGATCTCGCACTCGACGACGAGCTACTGGCAGACGAGGCACGCGTCGGAGTGTTGGCGGCGTCCGTGATCGCCGCAGTGCTCGGCTGGATCCTCTTCCGCATCGACGAGAAGATTCACCCGCCGAAAGCCGAAGCGTCACTGCGTATTCTGCGTCCGGTCAGTGCCAAGCGCGATCACATTCGCGGTCCGGTCGACGCGCCTCTGACAATCGTCGAATACGCAGACTTCGAATGCCCGTTCTGCAGCAAGGCAACCGGCAGCGTCGCCGAGGTACGCAAGCATTTCGGCGACGACCTCCGTTACGTGTACCGACACCTGCCGCTCGACGACTACCACCCGCACGCTCGCTACGCCGCATACGCCAGCGAGGCCGCCGCAGCTCAAGGCAAGTTCTGGGAGATGGCCGACATCTTGTTCCGCAACAGCGACGCTCTCGAACCCGACGACATCGACGGCTACGCACGCGAACTCGGCCTCGACATGGACAAATTCGAGGACGACATCCGTACCGGCGATTACGTCGTGCGCGTCGAAGACGACGAACTCGACGCCTCGTCATCGGACGTCGACGGCACCCCGACCTTCTACCTGGGGCGCGGGGACAAGAACCTCATCAGACACGTCGGACCCTACGATGCGGCGACGTTGATCCGGGCGCTGGAATCCACGTAAGAGTGGGCAAGGTTGCACCGAACACGGCTCAATCGACCGGATCCCGTCGATTGGGCTTCGTAGTGTGCAACCTCGCCCGGCTAGCTTTCGGTTCGATTACCCTCGGCATCCCAGTGCCCGGCAACCTTTTTCGAGGGCTGCACTCGCGGCGGCTCCCCGGGCATCTTGGGGTAATCGGGCGGGAAGTTCAGTTCCCCGCCCGGCAGTGTCTCCCACAGCTGCAGCAGCGGTTCGAGGGAGTACGCCTGGGAGTCCATGTCGGCCCACGGGTCACCGTCGGACAGGTAGTCCGGCACCGTGACGAGGTTGTATTCACGTGGATCGGTGACGTCGGCCAAGTGCGACCACGTCATCGGAGTGCTCACCGTCGCACCCGGCCGAGCTCGCAGACTCCACGCGCTCGCGATGGTTCGGTCTCGGTTGTTCTGGTTGTAGTCGATGAAGATGCGTTCTCCGCGTTCCTCTTTCCACCAGTTGGTGGTCACTCCGTCGTCGCGACGTTCGAGTTCGCGTCCTAGACCGATGGCCGCGTGGCGGACCTGCTCGAAGGTGTACTGCGGCTCGATGCGAACGTAGATGTGAACACCCCGATTGCCACTGGTCTTCGGATAGCCACGTAAGCCCATCTCTTCCAACAGCTCTCGGGTCACGTCGGCAACACGCAGCGCGTCCGCGAACGTGGTGCCCGGCTGCGGATCGAGATCGAGGCGCAGCTCGTCGGGATGGTCGACGTCCGGTCGACGCACCGGCCACGGATGAAACGTCAGCGTGCCCATCTGCGCCGCCCACACCAACGCACCGGATTCGGAGGGGCACAGTTCCTCGGCGGTGCGCTTGCTGGGGAACGCGATCTTCACCGTCTCGATCCACTCGGGTGCACCCTTGGGCAACCGCTTCTGATAGAAACCGTCGCCCTCCTTGTCCTGCGGGCCGAGCGCCAATCGCATGCCCTCGCGATAGCCGTCGGGCCACCGTTCCATCGCGGTGGGGCGGTCACCGATCGCTCGCATCAGCGGCTCACCTACGGCCGCGAAGTACTCGCACACCTGCAGTTTGGTGATCTCGGGCGTGCGGTCGGTGGCCTCGAAGATCACGCGATCGGGGCTCGATACGCGGACTTCGCGTTCGCCGGCCTGAACGAACGCCGGAGGTGTTTTCGCGGCCATGGCTATCGTCCCCCGGCAATCACGTCGGCGACGTCGTAGCGCACCGGAACCTCGAGCTGGTCGTAGGCACACGAGCGCGGATCGCGATCGGGTCGCCACCGCAGGAACCGCGCCACGTGCCGCAGCCGAGCCCCTTCCATCTGGTCGTAGGCCACCTCGATGACCCGCTCGATGCGCACCGGGATCCAGTTGCGGTCGTTCGACGAATTCCAGCGGGTCGCTTCACCGTCGTAGGTGACGTCGTCACCGAGTCGGAGCGGTTCGAGTTCTTCGAGCAACTCCAACCGCCGCTTGTCGGTGAACGCCGACGCACCGCCGATCATCCGCAGATCGTCACCGTCGTACAAACCGAGCAGTAGCGATCCGATGCCGTTGCCGGACTTGTGGATTCGATATCCGATCAATACGCAATCAGCGGTGCGGGCATGCTTGATCTTGATCATCTCGCGCTTGTTGGGCAGGTACAGCCCGTCGAGCCTCTTGGCCACCACCCCGTCGAGCCCGGCCCCTTCGAAACGCTCGAACCAGTCCTCGGCCACCGCCGCATCCTCGGTTGCCGAGGTGACGAAACAACTTTTCGGACTCGGACCGACCACGTCGAGCAGTCTCGCTCGCCGCGTCGAGAACGGCTCACCCGTCAGATCCTCGTCGCCGACGGCCAACAGATCGAAGCCGATGAACTGCGCGGGAGTTTTCTCCGAGAGCATCGTCACCCGACTGACAGCGGGATGGATCCGCTCGGACAACGACTCCCAATCGAGCCGAGTGGAACCGTCCTTCTCCCGAGGCACGACGATCTCGCCGTCGACGACGACCTTCTCTGGCAACTCGGCCTTGACCGCCTCCACCAATTCCGGGAAGTACCGCGCCAGATCCTTGCCCCCGCGTGACCCCAACACCACCTCGTCCCCGTCCCGGAACACGATGGCGCGAAACCCATCCCATTTCGGCTCGTAGGACCACACCGCAGGGCCGTCCTCGGGCTGAGGAGGCACCACTTTCGCGGCTTTGGCGAGCATCGGTGCGACCGGCACGGCAACAGGAAGATCCACGCAGTTCATCCTGCCTCATGCGGCCGACACGCGAGTCCGATATTTTCTACGAACACAGCACGCTCGAATCTACGAGGGCAGGACTCACCATGGCGTCACCCAACCGTTCGGTCCGCGCTCTTGTTCTCGCGACGTCGGCCTGCGTCGCCCTGATACTGGGTGGGTGCGCCTCGGAGGTCTCGGGTACCGCCGTCGCCATCTCCGGTGCCACCATCGCGCCCACCACCACGAGCGCTCCACGTACCACCACCAGCGCCCCGACGACCGACATCGACGACGGGGGCAGCGTCGACATCGACGTGGAGATCGGCGAGTGTGTGAATCTCGGCGGGACCGTCGACGAGGCGGACATCGCCAACGCGACCTGCGGATCCCCACAATCCAACTATGTCGTCTTCGCCAAGACACCCACGTCGGCCGAGTGCCCCGAAGACGCCGACCAGTACTACTACGAGACGTACTTCGACATCGAGCAGGGGGCTCTGTGCCTCGACATCGACTGGCAGGTCGGCGGATGCATGGATCTCGTGGGTGAATTCGCTCAACGGATCGACTGCGCCACCCCCGGCGCCGACACCCGGCGCGTCGTGACCATCCTGCAGGGCACCTCCTCGGTGGACGACTGCCCGGACCCAGCGCTGTACGGATTCGAGAAGGACTCCCGCAACTTCGTCGTCTGTGTCGAGAAGTTGTGACAACCATCAGCGGCATCCCCCTCTCCAGTGCTCGGGGGCGTTGGATCGTCGCGGCGACGGTGCTCGGTTCGGCCCTGGCGATGCTCGACGCCACCGTGGTCAACATCGCGCTGCCCGCGATCGGTCGCGATCTCGGCTCCGGCGTCACCGGTCTGCAATGGACGCTCAGTGGCTACACCTTGACGCTGGCGTCGCTGATTCTGCTGGGCGGCTCGCTCGGCGATCGGCTGGGCCGTAGGCGGGTGTTCGTTTGGGGCACAGTGTGGTTCGCGATCGCATCGGTGCTGTGCGGTCTCGCTCCCAACATCGAGGTGCTGATCGCGGCGCGGCTGCTCCAGGGCGTCGGCGCGGCGTTGCTGACGCCGGGGTCTCTCGCGCTGATCTCGGCGTCGATCAAGGCCGAGGATCGAGGAGCTGCGATCGGCCTGTGGTCGGGCTTGGGCGGCGTCGCGTCGGCGATCGGTCCGTTGCTCGGCGGCTGGTTGGTCGACGCCGTCGGGTGGCGCGCGGTGTTCCTGATCAACATTCCGCTTGCCGTCGTGGTCGTGTGGGTGGCTGCGAAACATGTTCCGGAGAGCCGTGATCCGCATGCGTCCGGTCGGCTCGACGTGCCGGGTGCGGTGACGGTCGCGGCGGCACTGGGTCTGCTCACGTACGGGCTGATCGAGTCGCACGTCCTGGCGCTCGCTCTGGGCGTCGTGGCGGTCGGGGTGTTCGTCGTGATCGAGCGTCGATCGCACGATCCACTGGTACCGCCGTCACTGTTCGCTTCACGAGTGTTCCTGGCGGCCAATCTCGTTACCTTCGCCGTCTATGCGGCCCTCGGCGGAGTGTTCTTCCTTCTGGTGTTGCAACTCCAGTTCGCCGTGGGCTACTCCCCCATCGCGGCTGGTCTGGCCACGTTGCCGATCACCGCGCTGATGTTGGTGTTGTCCGCCCGCGCGGGACGGGTCGCCGGACGCATCGGCCCGCGCATTCCGATGACGGTCGGGCCACTGCTCTCGGCACTCGGCCTGTTGCTCATGTTGCGCATCGGACCCGGATCCAGCTATGCCACAGACGTTCTGCCCGCGGTCATCGTGTTCGGGCTCGGCCTGTGTGCGCTGGTGGCCCCGTTGACCGGAGCAGTTCTGGGTGCCGTGTCCACCGATCGCGCTGGAATAGCCTCGGGCGTCAACAACGCGGTTGCCCGCACCAGTCAACTGCTCGCCGTCGCCGCCCTGCCGGCTCTCGCCGGTATCGCAGGATCCGATTACTCTGCGCCACAGGTGTTCTCGTCCGGTTTCCACACTGCGATGCTCATCTGCGCCGGACTGCTGGTGGTCGGTGCCGTGATCGCGGCGGTCCTGATCCGCGGCACCGGCGAGGACGCGTCCGACTGCCCACCGCACTGCGATCTCGGTTCACCGCCTATCGGCCGCCGAAGCGTCGGCTGATCTGGCGTCGTCATCGGCGACGAGCACGTTTCGCTTCGTAGAGGTCGGCGTCGGCGCGAGCGAGAACGTCCGATATCGGCTCCTCCGAATCGAACGACTCCGCGGTCCCCACACTGGCGTACGGCAACGACTCGGTGGTGGTCAGGACGAAGCCGTCGACAACGTCTCTGGTGTGCCCGGTCAGTAGCGCAGCGAACTCGTCTCCACCCAAACGCGCGATCACCGCTCCCCGTGGAGCCGCTTGCGTCCAGGACCGCGCCAACTCGACCAACAATTCGTCACCGGCCCGGTGTCCGGCCGAATCGTTGACGGCCTTGAAGTTGTCGACGTCGACTATCACGACCGCCACGGGACTGCCCGCGGTTCTACCGCCCGTCGCCTCGGCCGTCGCCATTTCCCATCCCGCCCGATTGAACACCCCGGTCAGCGGATCTGTGCACGACGCGACGATCAGCGCTTTGGTCACTGCACCGAATGCCTCGCCCGCCGCCACGATCGCCACGCCGAAAATCACGTACGAGATCGGGTACATCGGCGCAGGCGAGACCCACACCGCCGCGAGCACGGACACCACGAGAACTCCGACGAGCGCTCGGCCCGGTCCGTCTCGATGGAACGCCCGGATGTTCATCGCCAAGAACATCGCCGCCAACAAACACTGGCTCTGCGCCGCGGCGAGCTGATGAAAGGCCATCACCGCAGGGGTCGCCACCATGGCCGCGGCAAGCGCACAGCTATGCGCCACGGCGGAACCCGGACGGAGCCACAACACCAGCACGCCGGCGATCCCCAAGCAGATCGCCACGACCCCGCCGGTGATATCCGAGGTCACCCTGTCGCCGTGCGGCAGCAAGGTCAGCGTCACGCCAGTCGCATAGAGGCCGGTGGTGACCAGCAGAAAGTACGTCAGCAGTCGCGTCCGAAGACGCGCGGTCCCGTGCACCGAACCCGGATGAACAACGTGATGGAACGAGCGCATGGCCGACACCTTGCCAGGGCACGAGCGAGCTGTCTCGGCCACCTGCCGAGCGGTTCCGTTGCCGCGGCAGCCCCGATACCTGGACGGGTTTAGTGTTGACGGTGAATGCTGCCCAGCAGGGGAGCGTGTGGAAACGCCGAAAGTCCACGCCCGCCGACCGTTCAGGAGTGTCATGACGACCCCGCAGAATCCACCCGAAGTCGACGTCAAACCACGCAGTCGCGACGTCACCGACGGACTGGAGAAGACTGCAGCCCGCGGCATGCTGCGCGCCGTCGGGATGGGCGACGACGACTGGGGCAAGTCCCAGATCGGTGTCGCGTCCTCGTGGAACGAGATCACCCCCTGCAACCTTTCGCTCGAGCGTTTGGCGAAGGCCGTCAAGAAGGGCGTCCACGCTGCCGGCGGCTACCCGCTGGAATTCGGCACCATTTCGGTGTCCGACGGCATCTCGATGGGTCACGAGGGCATGCACTTCTCGTTGGTCTCGCGAGAGGTGATCGCCGACAGCGTCGAAACCGTCATCAGCGCGGAGCGTCTCGACGGTTCCGTTCTGCTCGCCGGTTGCGACAAATCGCTGCCCGGAATGCTCATGGCCGCAGCGCGTCTGGATCTGGCCAGCGTCTTCCTCTACGCCGGCTCCACCTTGCCCGGCTTCGCCACCCTCTCCGACGGCAGCGAGCATCAGGTCACGATCATCGACGCCTTCGAGGCCGTCGGCGCATGCTCGCGCGGGCTCATGTCCCGCGAGGACGTCGACACCATCGAACGCGCCATCTGCCCCGGTGAAGGCGCCTGCGGCGGTATGTACACCGCGAACACGATGGCGAGCGCGGCCGAGGCCATGGGAATGTCGTTGCCCGGCAGCGCATCCCCGCCCGCCCCCGACCGTCGTCGCGACGGTTTTGCACACGCCAGCGGCGAGGCCGTCGTCGATCTCCTGCGACGCGGCATCCGCACCAGCGACATCCTCACCAAGGAAGCCTTCGAGAATGCCATCGCCGTCGTCATGGCGTTCGGCGGCTCCACCAACGCTGTGCTGCACCTGCTGGCCATCGCCCACGAGGCACAGGTGGAGTTGACCCTCGCCGACTTCACCCGCGTCGGTGCCAAGGTGCCGCACCTGGCCGACGTCAAGCCCTTCGGCAAGCACGTCATGACCGACGTCGACGCCATCGGCGGAGTCCCCGTCGTCATGAAGGCTCTGCTCGACGCCGGCCTGATGCACGGCGACTGCATGACCGTCACCGGAAAGACCGTGGCGCAGAATCTCGCTCACATCGCACCCCCTGACCCCGACGGCAAAGTGTTGCGCGCACTGGACAAGCCGATCCACCCGACGGGCGGCATCACCATCCTCGAAGGATCGCTGGCCCCCGGCGGGGCAGTGGTCAAGTCCGCCGGCTTCGACTCCGACGTATTCGTCGGCACCGCACGCGTTTTCGAGCGTGAACGCGCGGCCATGGACGCACTCGAAGACGGCACCATCGCCGCCGGTGACGTCGTCGTCATCCGCTACGAGGGACCCAAGGGCGGACCGGGGATGCGCGAGATGCTCGCCATCACCGGAGCAATCAAGGGCGCGGGACTCGGCAAGGACGTCCTGCTCCTCACCGACGGCCGATTCTCCGGCGGCACCACCGGCCTGTGCGTCGGGCACGTGGCACCCGAGGCCGTCGACGGCGGCCCCATCGCCTTCGTCCGTGACGGCGACCAGATCCGACTCGACGTCGGCAAGGGCACCCTCGACCTGCTCGTCGACGCAGCCGAACTGGCCTCCCGAGCACAGGGCTGGGCTCCACTGCCGCCGCGCTACACCCGCGGAGTGCTGGCCAAGTACTCCAAGCTGGTCGGATCGGCCTCGAACGGTGCGGTGTTGATCTAGCCGACTGCTGCCGCGTCAATGGACCATTGCATGCGTCTGGGTAGTTTCAAGCGGTCGTTGCAACGACCGCTTGAAACTACCCTGAGCAGTGCAATGGTCCATTCACGCGAGTGGAATAAGCGGGCCGGGGTGGCCGGAACTACAGCGGCATTGCCCACATGGAGCTCGAGCGTTCCTTGAATTCCGCGCACGTTGCGTGTTGTTGGCTGGCCCGCTGGTAGAAGGTCTGCAGCGGCGTGGATGGCTCGACGTCGACCGGCGTGGAGGTCGCTGTGGACTCGCCGAGTTCGCGCGCCAGCTGATAGATGCTGGGGCGTTCGAGTTCCGCGTCGACAAGGGCAGATTCGGCAACAGTGCGCATCGGTGATTCAGAGGACCGCAACGCATGTCGAGCCCCGGACTTGTCGGGTTTCGCGGACGGCCGCTCCAGCAACTGCTCGAGTTCGGCAACTTCACGGTCTGCTGCGGCGTCCTTCGTCGGCGGAACGACGAAAGGCACGATCGGCTCGAATGCGATCTTCTCCGAGGACGTCGCCGTGGCCGCATTCTTCGACGGGATCAGCAGAGCCACGATCACGGTGCCGACGCCGAACACCACGGCGGCAACCACACTCGTCTGCACCACCGCGTCACCGAACGCCGCGACGGCATTCGCTTCGAGGTTGTCGGCGAACCCACTGAGGAAGGCGTTGTTGGCGCGGATGATGTCGGAGACGATCACCGCACCTGCCAGCGAGTCCTGTGATGCCGCAAGCCCTTCCGCCGCCTGGCCGGTGTATTGCCCGTTCGGTTGCTTGCCGGGGAAGGTCTGCAGAAAGCCCTCGATTCCCTGGCGGTAGGACGCGGCGAGCACCGATCCGAGCACGGCGATACCGAGCGATCCACCGAGTTCGAGGGCGGTGTCGTTGAGGCCGCCGCCCACGCCGAGCTTGCTGTCCGGGAACTCCCCCATGATGGCGTCGGTGCACGGCGAGACGGACAGGCCGATCGCGAGACCGAGCAGCGTCAGCACGGGCAGGAAGTCGGAGTACGTTGCCGTCGAGTCGATCTCGACGAGAGAGACCACCGACAGCGTTCCCAGGATCATGCCTGCGGTCACGGTGACGCGCGGTCCGAACTTGGGCGTGAGCCACATCGTGATGCCGGATCCGACGAACACTGCGCCGGCCAAGGGCAGGAGGTGTACGCCGGTGGACACCGGACCGTATCCGAGTGCGAATTGAAGGTACTGCGCCACGAAATAGATCGCACCGAACGTGACCAGGAAGAAGATCAGCACCGCGAGGGTGGCTCCGCTGAGGATGCGCGAGGAGAACATTCGGACGTCGAGTAGCGGATTGGCATGGCGCAGTTCCCAACCCACGAAACCGAGAGTCGACAGCAGTCCGACGAGCGCGAAGTAGAGCGGTCCGATCGTCCAGCCGAAGTGCATTCCCTCGATGATGGCGTAGACGATGGCCGACACTGCCAGGACCGACAGCAAGCCACCGATCCAGTCGATCGCCCCCGGGTCGACGGCCCGCGACGGTGGAACCAGCACGACGGCTCCGACGATAGCGGCCAACGCAATCGGCACATTGATCAGGAACGTCGAGTGCCAGGTGAAGCTTTCGAGGAGCCAGCCCGCCAACAGCGGCCCGGCCGCGATCGCGAGCCCTGACGTGGCCGCCCAGACGGTGACAGCGGTGGCACGCTCCCGCTTCGGGAACGTTGCGACCAACAGCGACAGCGTCGCAGGCATGACGATTGCGGCAGCAACGCCCATGACGATGCGGGCCAGGATGACGCCGAGAGTGGCATCGGTGAGTGCGCCTGCCACCGAACCGGCGACGAAGATGATCAGGCCGAGGATCAGAGCGCCGCGGCGGCTGTAACGGTCACCGATAACACCGCACAGCAGCATCAACGACGCGTAAGGGACCGTGTATCCGTCGATCACCCACTGCAGGTCGCTGCTCGTCAGACTCAGATCGAGAGTCATCGACGGCGCGGCCACCAACAAGGACGTGTTGGCCATGACCACGATCAGCAGGCTCAGGCACAACACCACCAGCGCTGACCAGCGTCGTGCGTACGGTTTGTGCATATCTTGGACAGGCGTCATCGCGAGCAGCGTCATTGTGTTCCCCCCCGTTGGCAAAGTGCGACACACCTTGCACAGTGCTGTGCAGCTTAGGAAGCATCGTCTAGGATCGGCAATCTTTTGTGGCGGCAGCCACACTCTCCGCCCGAGATCGTGCTAGATGTTGAACTGTGCACAAGACGACGGAGTCGGACTCGAATGCACGGGACGCCGCAGCGCCGCCGGTGCAACGACGCGACGCTCGGTTCAACCGCGCTCGGATTCTGCATGTCGCGCAGGGGGTCCTGGCGGACAATCCCGATGCGACCATCAACGATGTCGCAGCTGCGGCGGGGGTGGTCCGACGAACCGTGTACGCCCACTTCGCCTCTCGCGAAGCGCTGATCGACGGTATCGCCCTCGAAGCAGCAGAACGCATCTCGGCTGCACTCACCCGCGTTCCCGCCGCCGACGAATCGGCTGTGACGGTGTTCGTTCGGCAGACGCTGGCCCTGGCTCGCGTCGGTGATCAATACCGGCTACTGCTCGCCGTTGCACGAACCAATTTGGGACACAACAGTATTCACGATCTACTGACTCCGATGAGAGACTCGGCCGCCGCCGTCATCCGACGGGGCCAGCGCGAGGGTGTGTTCTCTCCGTACCTGGCCGCGGAAGTACTGATCCTCAACATCGAGGCCATCGCGCTGTCGATCCTCGATGCCACCAACGCCGGATTGCTCAGCGACCCGGCGGGGGCGGCCACCACGTCGAGCCTGGTGTTGCTGGGAATCGCCCCGGACGACGCCGAACGCATCGTCGCGGACGTCCGAGCGTCCGACTCGTCCGTGCACACACGCTGACGACCGCACGCCCCTTCGAACGACGAAGGCCCCGTACGCGCGGTGTGATTGCGCGAGCGGGGCCTGCGATCGAAAACTCTAGGGAGCCGGAACGAATCCTGCGCCGATTCCGTTGCCCTGATCGACGTTACGGAGGATCGCGTCGAAGTTGGTGCCGACCTCGGGGCCGAAGCACGCCACACCGAGGTAGGCGTTGACCATGCCGACGAGAGTGTTGCCGACGACGACCGGGCTGCCCGAGTCACCTTCGACGACGCACAGCTGAGCCCAGGTCTCCTGCGACTGCAAGATGTCGCCGTATGCCAGACCGCAGGTGTTGCCGGTGGTACGGCCTTCCTTGCAGACGATGTTCGGGAACGCGGTGGGCGGCCCGACCTGAGAGATGGTCACATTGCCGACGCGATTGATCGGTGCAACCTTGTCACGCTGGAATTCAATGACGGCGTAGTCGTACTCCGGGTTGGAGAACGCGATGCGGCCGACCTCACCGAGGGAGGTGTCGTACTCGGGGACGATGGAGGCACCCGCTTGGCCACAGTGTCCGGCGGTGAAGCCGACCAGGTTGCCGTTACGGTCGTTTCCGATCGTCGTCAGCGTGCACTCTGCCTGACCACCGACGATGATTCCCGAGCCGCCGCCGAGAGCAGCAGGAGTGGCCGCAGATGCGGACCCCACGCCGACGCTGGCTACGATTGCAGCCGCCCCCACGACGACGAGCATGAATTTCTTGAACATGTACTCCCTCTCAGCGGTGTCGGCAGAACCCTAGCAACAACAGGTGTACGAACACGAGCTAGTCGTTCATACCTCCTGCTCGAGGGCTGCCAGCGTGGTGCGCGCCTCCTCCAGTTGGCGACTCAGTTCTGCAACGCGGCGAGCAGCTTCCTCGCGCGCATGAGAGATGACTGCCTCGACCGCGTCCCGTGCAGTGGGGTCACCCAGCTCTCGTACTGCGCGGCTCACCGATTCCGGGCTCACCGGCTGCGCCTTGGTCGGCCTCTTCGCGCCCTGAGTTACCGTCACCGACCAATCGTTGTCGGCCCCGGCATGAATGGTGACGCTGATTCCGCCCGGTGTTTTCTTGGGTCGACGTGACGCCTGACTCGGTACGGCCACTTCCGGTCTCGACGAAGCGGCAGCAGTGGGGGCAGTCGGCGCTTTCGGCGCAGTAGCTGCAGACGGTTGCTTCGGGGCCGATGCGGGCGTGGGAGTAGCGGGTGCCGGCGCAGTGGGTGTGGAGGCCGGGATTCGCTTGGCGGCGATACGTTTCGCCGGCGCGGGCGGAGTCGCGGGGTTGCGGGTGATCCGCAGTTCCTCGGCCTCGTAGGGCAGTTCGTCGTTGACGCCCTTCGGGCTGATCGTGACGGTGTTGCCGTCGATCGAGACGACTTTGGCCGACGTGCCGTCGGGCAGGCCCAGGCTCGGGTTCGCCTCACGGAGATAGACGGTGGCCCGACGGCCTGCAGCGAGCGCAGCAGCGAGCGTCGCGAGATTCTCCTGGGTCAACGAATCGTTCACGGCGCGCCCACGGGGTGGCATCGACTACCGGCCTTTCTCGAAAGTGTTTGCGAATACTGTCGCACAGATGGATGTGCCTTGTCGCAGGCATCCGCCGAGACGCCTTGCGAGCGCGCACTCGTAGCTCCGCCCCGGAAGGCAAGGTATCTGTGAATCCAAGTAACTGTAACCGCAAGTAACTGTTACTTGGATTAACACTTAGATTGGGTTGGCCGAGAAAGCCGATGCTCCAACTCTATACGACCACCCTCGCGCGCGCCCCCCGAGCCACTGAAAGGTGCCGTCGACACCTGCCGCGTACCGGCGAGTAGGCGTGCGAGTACCCCTCGGCATGTCGTCCCGGAACCACCTCGCCGAACCACCCTCGCGCACGGTTTCTGCCGCGTAGCCTGGCGGCGTGCCTTGTTGCGTAGGTACGGAACAGGAGTCTCGATGTACCACCTCGACGCGGACGAGCAGTCGCTCAGCGACGGTCCGCACGTGTATTTGCTCGACGCCAAATCCACCCTCGAGGTTCAGGCTCTGAATCAGTGGATCGATGCCACCACGCCGGACGGGAAACCTCGCCCGCCCTCGGTGGTGCTCTCCGGTGAGGCGAAAACGTCTCTGTCGGACAGCGTTCGGGGATACGCCGACGATCCACTGCTCATCCCGCTGCGAGTGACGCTGTCCGATCGCAAGAACGGCATTCTGCACCGGATATTCGCCCCACGAGGTCGCTCCAAGCCCACGCAGGTCTGGCAGCGATGGGTGGCGGGAGACGATCCCGACCACTCTGCGGTTCTCGTCGGCGAACCCGCAACGCTCAGTGATCTACAGGACCGGTTCGAGCGGGGCGGCGGAACCTCGTTGTCGTCGTTCATTCTTCGCCAGGCCAGTCTGGCGTTGGACAAGGCCGAGCGCGGCGTCATCGGCTCGGAATACAAGATTCCGCGATTCGTCGTCGAGGACATGACCGAGCAGAAGAAGTTCAGGGACGGAATCACCGAACTCGCGGACGAGGTGGGCCAGGACCGCGAGGCCGTCGACAAGCGCGTCCACGACATCCTCGGCGAGATGGTGGCAACCGAGACCCGTCGCGCGGTGGAAATGTGGGGAACGCTCGGGGCGTACTTCTCGCGTGCGTACAAAGTCGATGTCGATCGCGATCAACTGCAGAAGGTGCGCGAGCTCAACAAGAACTATCCGTTGGTGTTCCTGCCCAATCACCGTTCCTACCTCGATCCGCTCGTGCTGCGCCCCGCGCTGTTGGCCGAGGGCCTGCCGCTCAATCACGTCATGGGCGGGATCAATGTCGGCTTCTGGCCGCTGGGTCCGATCGCCAAACGCAGTGGCGTCGTGCTCATTCAACGTAAGTTCTCCGACGCGATCTACAAGTGGACATTGCGTCAATACATGAGCTTTCTGCTGAGCAAGCGGTTCAACCTCGAGTGGTACATCGAGGGCGGCCGTAGCCGCACCGGCAAGCTTCGCCCGCCGCGATTCGGCCTACTGACCTATCTGGTCGACGCGCTCGAGACCAGCGACGCCGAAGATGTCTATCTGGTTCCGACGTCCATCACCTACGACCGACTGCACGAGGTCGGCGCGATGGCCGAGGAATCGCACGGGGCAAAGAAGCAGGCCGAGGGAATTCGGATGGCCATCGGCTACATTCGCGCGCAGGGCACCTTGCGCGGCAACGTGTATCTCAACTTCGGAGAGCCGATGTCGGTGGCGTCGATCGTCGCCGAGAACACCGACAAGCGAGTAGCGGTGCAGAAGATCGCGCTCGGCGTCTCGCATGCGATCAACGACGCGACCCCGGTGACTCCGGCGGCGTTGGTCACCATGGCCCTGCTCGGCATCGAGGATCGGGCGCTCAACGTCAACGAGATGTGGGCGATCATCTCTCCGTTGGCCCGCTACATCAAACGCCGGAACCTGCCGACAGCAGGCGGTGTGGACATCGCCGACGTCGACGTGGTCCGCTCGGCCGTCATCGCGCAGGTCAACGCCAACGTCGTCAAGCGTTTCGACGACGGCCCCGAGCCGTTGTTCTATCTTGCTCAGGACAAGCATCTGGTGGCAGCGTTCCTCCGCAACAACGCCATTCATTTCTTCGTCATGCGTGCCATCGGCGAGTTGGTCGTGCTGCCGACCAGCGGCGACTCGACGCCGCTGACGCAGGAACTGCTGTGGAAGTCGGCATTGCAATTGCGCGATCTGCTCAAGTTCGAGTTCTTCTTCGGCGACAAGAAGGATTTCGGCGAGCGGCTCGAGTCCGAGGTCGATCTGATCGATCCCGACTGGCGCACCAACATCAGCGATCCCGATTATGCTGCGCGACAGTTGCAGTCACAGGATCTGCATCTGGCGCATCGCGTGTTGCAGCCGATCTTCGAGGCGTACCAGGTGGTGGCCGATCAGCTGATGTTGCTGCCCCAGAGCGGTGAATTCGACAAGCCGAAGTTCATCGCGGAGTGCCTCGGTGCCGCTCAGGCCAAACGGCTTCGTCAGCAGCTCGATCACAGCGAGTCCATCTCCGGTGAATTGTTCGATACCGCACTGCAATTGGCCGAGAATCGCGATCTCGTCGATTCCGGTTCCGACGGTATCGCGCGCCGACGCCGAGCGTTCGCACTCGAGATCGACGAGTGGGCTCGCAAGGTGCGCACGATCCGAGACATGGCACATCGCATGCTGCGCGAGGTGGAACCGATCACGGCCCCCGAGGAGAACAATTCATGACCGCGTTCGACGATCGACTCATCGCGATCGCCGCCGCACCACCGGGCCGAGACACCGTGGCATTCTTCGATCTCGACGGCACCCTGATCAACGGATTTTCCGCTCGTGCAGTGTTTCTCGAACGCCTCAAGACCCTCGACGTGACGGTCAAGGAACTGTGGGAGATATCGAGCGCCGTCGTCGAGATGCGGATGCGCAACTCCCCCGTCGACAACCTGATGGGCAAGGCCGTCCGCGGGCTGGAGGGGCGCCGTGAAGAGGATCTGATGGAACAGGCGTACACGCTGTTCCGCAACGAGATCGCGCCGATGATCTACCCGCAGGCCCGCGCTCTCGTCGAAGCCCACCGCCATGCCGGGCATCGACTGGTGATGGCGACGTCGGCGACGCCGTACCAGGCGCTGCCCGTGCAGCAGGACATGATGTTCGAGACCCTGCTGTGCACTACTCCCGTGGTCACCGACGGAATCCTCACCGGCGAACTCGTCGGCGATTCGCTGTGGGGGCCACGCAAGGCGCAGGCCGCGATCGATTACGCCGAACGTGAGGGCATCGACCTCGCCGGCTGCTTCGCCTACTCCAACGGCGGAGAAGACGTGCCGCTGCTCGAGGCCGTCGGGCGTCCCGTCGCATGCAACCCCGATCCGGAACTGCAGCGCTACGCCGCCAAGAAGCACTGGCCGTCGCTGACGTTGGAGAGCCCCAAGCGCGGTACCGACCTCACCTCCGCCGTGCGCAGTACCGCCGCTCTGGGTTCGGTGCTGGCCAGTGCGTCCATCGGCCTGGGGCTGGGTCTGCTGACGCGCAGTCGCCGTAACGGCGCGAACATCACCAGCACCATCGCACCGGACATCGCGCTGACCATCGCCGGAGTCAAGCTCGACGTGACCGGAACCGAGAACGCGTGGTCCGCCCGTCCGGCAGTGTTCATGTTCAATCACCAGAGCACCGCCGACTCGATCATCGTCACGTCCATCCTTCGACGCGACATCACCGCCGTCGCCAAGCGAGAACTCGAACGCGACCCACGATTCGCGCTGCTGGGCAGAATCTTCGACGTCGCCTACGTCGATCGCGGCGATCCCGCACAGGCCCGCGACGCGATGCGTCCGGCCATCGAGAAGCTGCACAGCGGCATCTCCGTGGCGATCGCCCCCGAGGGCACTCGGATGCCGACATCACGTCTCGGCCGGTTCAAGAAGGGCGGCTTCCACCTGGCAATGCAGGCCGGAGTGCCCATCGTCCCGATCGTCATCCACAATGCCGGCGACGTGATGTGGAAGAAGGATTTCACCGTCCACTCCGGTACGGTCAAGGTCACCGTCGGCGAGCCCATTCCCACCACGGACTGGGACCCGGACGAGATCGACCGGTACGTGGACGAAGTCCGTTCCTATTTCGACAGAACGTTGGGATATGCCTGAGAACCAGATCAACTCGGTGGTGCAAGCGGAGATCGAACGCAATCTCCTGGGGGGCACACCGAAGTACACCCGTTCGGACATAGTCAGCAAGTCCGGGCTGCCGCTCGAGCGCGTGATCGCACTGTGGATCGGTATGGGCTTTCCGATTCACACCGATACCGAGGCGCTCGTGTACACCGACGCCGATCTCGAAGCACTGAAGCTGATCACCGGCCTCACCGAGCAGAAGGTCATCAAGCCCGAGATGGAGGTCGCAATCGCGCGCACCCTCGGCCAGTCGATGTCCAGGCTCGCGGAATGGCAAGTGGGCGTCGTGAACTCTCACATCCTCGAACGCATCACCAGCAGCGACGAGGACAAGAACGACATCGACGCCATCCGCCGCAACGCCAGGGACATCGCTGCCGAAACGGTTCCCACCCTCGAAGCGCTGCAGGGGTACACCTGGCGACGACACCTGGCCGCGGCGGCCGGACGGTCCATCGCCGATCCCGACGACGCCACCGACAGTCCGACGATGGCGGTCGGGTTCGCCGACATGGTCGGATACACCAGCCTGACGCGTCGACTCGACATCGGCGAGCTGACGACGCTCCTCGAGGAGTTCGAGTCCCTCGCCACCAACATCATTGCGCGCGGGCGTGGTTCGGTGATCAAGAACGTCGGCGACGAGGTGATGTTCAGCGCGCAGACTCCCGAGGACGCAGCCCACATCGCCCTCGACCTGCAGGACGCGTTCGCCGAGCAAGAGGACATGCCGGATCTACGCGTCGGGCTGGCCTGGGGCCCGGTTCTGGCCCGCTACGGCGACCTCTACGGTTCGGTGGTCAACATCGCTGCGCGCCTGACCAGTTCGGCCAATCCGGGAACGACACTCGTCGACACCGTCATGACCGAGGAACTGCGCCACGATTCCGAGTTCTACCTCAAATCCATTCGGTCACTGCGGGTCAAGGGTTTTCACAAGCTCAAGCCTCATCGACTCAAACGCAACAAGCGCAGCGGTCACCGCAGCGAGGAGTAGAACTCCAGATGTGTGCGCGCGGCCTCGTCCCAGGTGAGGCTGCGCGCAAGCGTCAGGCCCGGTGACGGGTCCCGCGGCGCGTCGAGCGCGCGTTCGAGTTCGATCGCCATCGTCGTCGCCGTGGATGCGTAGGTCACGCAGTCGCCGAACACTTCTCGCAGTACCGGAAGATCTCGCGCGACGACGGGAGTCGACGCGGCGAGCGCCTCCATGGCCGCCAGACCGAATCCTTCCTTCGTGGAGAAGAACGGCAGCACAGCGGCCTGCGCTACGAGGTGGGGCAATTCGTCGTCGTCGACGGTGCCCAGTATCACCGGCTCGATGCCGAGCTCGGCTGCGCGACGGTCGAATTCCGCGCGGTAGTCGCGATAGTCGAACAGGGTTTCGCCGCCCGCAAAGACCAGTGACACGTCTCGCGCGTGCAACCGAGCGAAGGCGTCGAGCAGATCGAGGCTGCCTTTGCGGGGCTCGATGCCTCCCACTGCGAGGACGTATCGGCCGAGCTTGTCGCGCCAGTGGGATCGGCCCGATTGCGCTGCTGCAGAGAATCTTCGAGCGTCGACGCCGTTCGGAATGACCGTGGGTTCGAGCCCCCATCCGCGCTGGACGTCTTCCGCCACGGCCGCCGACACGCAGATGCGCGCGTACGGGGTGGTGATCGCGCGTTCGTGACATGCCGCGAGCTCGGGTGTGGTGAACTCGTCGAGATGGTGGATGGTTCTGATGCACCGGCAGACGGCATTGGCGGAGATGCAGTCCTGCGCGTGGACAATGTCGTAGAGCTCGGGCGTAAATGCTTGTTCCAGAACATCTATGGACCGCAGTATTCGGTCCCCGACGCCCTCGTTCTCGCGGTGCTCGAACGGCACCATTCGAACGGTCACGGCCGGGTCGACTGCACGATAGAACGCGCTGTCGCCACCACGGCCGAGGGACCACACCGACACGTCCTGACCGGCGCGCGCCAGCGCCTCGGCCAACGCCAACGTGTGCACCACTCCGCCGCGCGGCTTGGACGAGTACGTCAGCAGAGCAATCTTCACTGTCTCGGCTTCTCCTGCAACAGATTCGGATACGCATCGACGCGGCGCTCCGCCAGGTGGTGCAGCCCACGGCGGGCACGGTCGACCTCGGCGTCGACATCGATCTCGTGCACGGCGAGGCCGCCCTTGGACCAGGTCTTCGCAAGCACGTCGCCACCGGGACCGACGATCTTCGCCTGCCCCAGGAAACGCAGCGAACCCATCACCCCGGTTTGATTCGACGAGACCAGAACGACCTGATTCTCGGCCGCGCGGGCGGCGTCGTACAGATCGAACAGACGGGACTGTCGGTCGTTCGGTAGCGAGGACGCCCGGTCGGTGACGCTTGCGGGCCATGCCGACAGTGCCGCAATGATTCTCGCGCCGTCGAGGGCCAACGTTCGCGCCGACTCCGGGAACGTCTTGTCGTAATCGATCAGCATGCCCATCCGCCCGACCGGAGTATCGAAGGCTTCGAATCGATCACCGGCCGCGTAAGCGAGCGATTCCCCCAGCGGCTGGTGCACTTTGCGATGGCTACCCAGAATGCCGTCACCCGTCAAGCAGGCAGCGGCGTTGTACCGCAGCCCATTCGAGAGCTCGGTGTAGCCGATGCAGACCGTCATGTCACCGGCCGCCGAGATGATCGCGGCCAGCTCGGGCCCGTCCGGATCGAGAGTCGGCGGAAACTCCGCGGGATCCGGATTGCTCAGGCTGTCGATGTAGCCCCCGAGGGAGGCGTCGGGCAGCACCAGGAGATCGATCCCCTCTCGGGCCGCACTGGAGATGATCGTGGTGATCTTCAGTACGGCCCGATCGACATCTCTGCCGAAATGCGCTGCCAGCGCTCCGATCTTGATGGGGGCCACGTCGAACCTCAGACCATCTGTCTCTGCGGTTGCGCCGCACTGATTTCCAGGCCGATCTGGTCGGCGAGGAACCCCGCATCCCTGGCAACGGAGGCGAAGCGTCCCGAACCCCAGGTGTGCTGCCACGGCAGGCCCAGGAAGTACAGCCCGGGCACAGAGGTGACACCGCGGTTGTGCGTCGGGTGCCCCTCACCGTCGAAGGCCCCGACCTTCAGCCAGCGGTAGTCGGTGCGGAAGCCCACCGACCACACGACGGCCCTGATATCGGCGGTAGCGAGATCCAGTTCGGTGGTCTCGGTCTCGGGACGCCACACCGGAACGTAGCGATCCTCGGTGGGGGCATCGATCCCCTCGCGCTCGATGTACGCGTCGATGTTGTCCTTGATGCTCTCGGCCACTCGATCCGCCGCATCGAGAGACGCCTCGAGGGTGGGCGCGAACTGCAGCACGCCGTCCTGAACTCCGAGTAGCCGGCCGTAGAGCTGCATGCCCTCGGTCGCGAATGCGCGCAGGTCGATGTCGCGACCACCGTCACGGCCGGTGACGTAGTGGTTCGTGTTCTCGCGTTTGCCGACGCCACCGGGTTGATCTTCGATGGAGACATCGTAGACGCCCATGTCGTGTAGCCAGGCGACACAGTCGCGGCCGCGATAGAAACGTGCGACGCGGGGAGCGGTGCCGGCGACCAGGTGAACGCGTCGACCGTCGAGGTGAAGATCTTCGGCGATCTGTGCGCCGGACTGGCCGGTGCCGACGACCAGTACGTCGCCGTCCGGGAACTGATGCGAGCCGCGGTATTCGGAGGAGTGGATCTGCACGATGTCACGTGGAAGCTTCTCGGCGAATCGCGGGATGGTGGGGATGTGGTAACCGCCGACGGCGACGACGATCTGGTCGCCGTGCATGGGTCCGGCCGAGGTTTCGAAATCGAATCCACCATCCACACCTTGAAGCGCGGTGGTGACCGAGACATGTTCTCGCACCGGCGCATCGAAGCTCTCGGCGTACCGGCGGACGAAGGCGTACACCTCGTCACGCTTCATGAATCCGTCGGGATCGTCGCCGTCGTAGGAGTATCCGGGAAGTGCGCACTGCCAATTCGGCGTGACGAGGGTGAAGTTGTCCCAGCGGGAGTCCTTCCACTCGTGCGCGATCGTGTCGCGTTCGAGCACAACATGTTCGATGCCACGCTGAGTCAGATGCCAGCTGATGGACAGGCCGGCCTGGCCGCCGCCGATGACGATCACTCGATGATGTTCGATACCGTTCTCGCTCACAGCAGTTCAGCTCCTGACATACTCAGCACGCGAACGGCACCGGCCTCGTACGAGGTACTGACACCGTGAATCTCCTCCATCTGCTGCGCGGCCGAGGTGCACCGCATGCCGAACTTCGCGAGCACTCGATCACTGGCGATCGTCAATGCCTCCGAGGTGCGCTGCACGAACTCGGCCACCGGGTACTCCTGCCCGGGCGTCAGATAGTCGTGCATCACCAGAGACGGTGAATAGCAGGACTGTTCGCGTCCGTCGGGCCATCGGACGAGGAACGACATCTCAGGCATGAACCGGCTCCTTCGTGATGGTCCGGTAGACGGACGGCCGGCGATCGCGCAGGTTGTACATGCCGCCGCCACGTGCCGCGCCGATGAGGGCAGCGACGTCCACGGTGGCCGTCGCCAAGCCCGGTTCGACGCCTGTTCCGGCGAGGATCTCTCCACCCGGTCCGACGATCTTTGCGCTGCAGACGAATCGCAGTGAACCGAAGGTACCTGCCTGATTGGCTGCGACCCAGATGATCTGGTTCTCGAGAGCGCGCGCTCGGTCGTAGATGTCGAACCGCTGCTTCCAACGGTCCTCCTCCATGTTCTCCACGGTCGCCGTACGCGCCGTCGGCCACGCGGAGATGGACGCGACGATCTCGGCACCGTCGAGCGCCAATTCTCTCGCTGCCTCGGGGAATCCCTTGTCGTAGCAGATCTGCATGCCCATGCGGCCGATCGGAGTATCGAAGGCGGAGTAGCTGTCTCCTGCGTCGTAGCAGAGATTTTCGCCCAGCGGCTGGTGCACCTTGCGGTACGAGCCGAGAATGCCGCTGCCGTCGACCGTCACTGCAGCGTTGTAGCGGGTGTCGCCGTCCTTCTCACAGAACCCGAAGGTGACGACGGTATCGCCCGCCATGTCGATGACGCGCTCGATCTCCGGCCCATCCAGTTCCAGGGCAGGCGGCAGTGCCTTCAACCGGCGCTGCCGGGACTCCTCGGTTTCGTCCCCGCCGCCGAGGCTCGGCAGGTAACCCCCGAGGCAGGCCTCGGGCAGGACGAGTAGCTGGCTGCCGCGATTGCGCGATTCCTCGAGCAGGGCAGCGATGGTGGCGTAGCCCTGTTCCATGTCGCGACCGAATTCGGCTGCGGCGACAGAAATGGTGACGGGCTTCGGGTGGGTGGTCATGCTTCTCCCAATCCGGTCACGGTGGATGTGACCGCGCGAGTGGTGATTCCATCGGGCCATCGCAATGCGACACCCGGAATGTCGGTGAGCTCGCCGCAGATCGCAGAGAGTGCAGGTCCTGACGGTGCAATCGGGGCACCGGGACGGTCCGCGGTGATCATCGCGAACCCTGGAAAGCACGTGATCCATTCGCCCATCGACGCTGCGTCCGGCTTCGGTATCGACGCGACGTCGAGTACGGCACCGGTTCCGCTCGCCTCGGCGAGCATTCCGGTGGTGCCGGCGAGGCCTGCCATGGAGACATCCTTGGCGGCCTTGGGGGCGGTGCGGGCGACGAACGACGCCATGTTCGTCAGTTCGTCGGTATTGCGGCGTGAGGACGAATCCCATTGCTGCCCCTGGTATCCGCGTCGCCATTTGCCTTCGAGGTCTGCGGTGAGCGTCAGTCGATCGCCGACGCTGCCGCCGCCGGCTCGCACCGGCCTCGACGTCTGCCCGAGCGCGCTGACCGACAGCGACGACGGCACCCCGGCCTGGGTGTGGCCGCCGAGCACCGGAACCTGCCATGCCGCAGAGGCATTGGCGAGACCACGAATGATGCGAGTCAGTCGAGATTGCGTGGGTGCGCCGACGGAGTCGAGCATGCCGACAGCACGGGCTCCCATCGCCGAGAGGTCGTTCAGGTTGACCAGCGCCGCACACCAACCGGCCCACTCGGGGTCACGATCGACCATCGAGGGGATGATCGCGTCGCAGGCCGCGATCATGTCACTGCCCGGCACCGGAACACCGTCGTCACCGCGAAAGCCTTTGGTTCCGAGCCCGAGTGGCTGCGCCTTCAGCGGTGCGAGGACCCCGGCGAGCATGGCCTTGGTCGAGGAGACGAGCCGTTCGATGCGGTCGATGGGCCAGTACATCGCCACGTGCGGGGTGCCCGCCACCTCGACGTCCCCGCGGCGAATCCACCCGAGGCGGGTGAACAGCTTCTCGTTGCGCTTCTGCACCGTTGCGTCGAACCGAAGTACTCCTCGGCTCTCGGCATGAGCGCAGGCTGCGCGAACCAGGGCAGGCCCGACGCCGGAGGTGCGCGCCGAGGAAGAGACCACCAGGCGACTCCCGGCCCACCATCCCAGATCCGTTGCGGTGCAGGGTGCCAGCCGCACTCCGCCGAGCACGGTGCCGTCCCGGTCGGTGGCGACGAGAACGACGGCCCGCGGGTCGTCGTCGATATCGTCCTGATCAGTGCCGGAGAACAGGCCCTGTTCGGCAACGAACGTCGCTCTGCGTAGCGCCCGGTACGAGCTCAGTTGCACCGGGTTGTCGCACGGTTGGACGATGTACCGAGGTTCGACGACTGTGGTTGCAGCGCCCGACAATCCGGCAAGATCCTGCGCGTCCACACCGTACATCTCAGCCTCCCGCATTCTGCAGGACGCTGCACGCACCGCATGCCGCGCAGCCTGCCTTCTGATCGGATCCGAGCATCGCTGCTGCCTGGAGCTCCTTGGCGACGCGTCGGGTGACGTTTTCGAGAACGTCCCGGCTGGGAGCCGTCGCCCGGTCGATGTCCACCGCCAACGTTCCGGCGAGCGGACGGAACGGAACGACGAAGGGGTAGACCCCCATCTCGATGAGTTCTGCTGCCCCGGAGACCAATTCGTCCGGATCCTCGCCGAGCCCCACCAGGATGTAGGTCGAGACCTGGTTGCGACCGAAGACACGAACCGCCTCTGTCCACGCGGCCCGGTACTCGTCCATCGAGACCGAGGCCTTGCCCGGCATCCACCTGCGTCGAACGTCGTCGTCGAGAGATTCGACGTGGATCCCGATGGACTCTGCTCCGGCGTCGTACAGGTCCTGAATCGTCCGCAGGTCGCCGGGAGGTTCGCACTGCACCTGAATCGGTAGCTGCGGAACAACCGCTTTGATGGCACGCACACATCGGGCCAGATGACGGGCACCGCGATCCTTCGCAGCCGAAGTGCCTGTCGTCATGACCATTTGGGTGACTCCGTCGAGACGTACCGCCGCCTCGGCTACCTCGGCGAGCTGTGCCGGAGTTTTGACGGCGATGGTGTCGCCGGCCTCGAGCGACGCCTCGATGGAACAGAAGCGGCAGCGTTGATCGGCGTCGTAGCGGATGCAGGTCTGTACCACCGTCGTAGCGAGAACGCTGGAGCCGTGGAGCTTGGCGATCTTCTCGTAGGCGATCCCGTCGGAGGTGACGAGGTCGTAGAACCTCGGGCGATCGACGGCTTGCACATCGAGACCGATGTCGTTGCCGTCGAACAACACTCGTCCTTCTTCGAGAACGTACGGGCTGAGCGGATTGCGGGGGATGGCTGCGCCGAGGCCATCGATGGTGACATGCCCGTCGTCGCTCGGCCCGGCGCCCGCCGTTCTCGAGACCGGCGTGGATCCTCGAATTCCGAGCAACGCCAGATCTACACGCGTACTGACCGACTTCTCGGGTCGCTCCTGCAGGCTCCGCTCCCGGGCCATGGTTCGCGCCTAGACCATGTAGGTCGAGTTGATGATGGCACCCTTGCGCGCGTAGTGGATCAGCGCGTCCTGCACGTCGAGGGGGTGGGCCGGAATGACACCCTCGATGAGGTCCTCTTCACGGCCACCGTGCAGAGCCAGCCCGAAGCGGCAGCAGAACACCGTGCCGCCCTCGGCGATGAACGTCGCGAGCGAGTCGTTGATGTTCTGCTCGCCCGGGAATCCGGAGTCCCCGGTGGTCGGGAAACCGCGAGTGGCAAGGCAATTGATCGCGCCTGGGCCGTAGAAGTACATGGCCGACTCGAAGCCCTTGCGCAGGGCACGCGTCGCCTGCAGTACCGCCACGAACGACACGGACGATTCGTGCGCGATGCCGTGCACCAGCGTGAAGTAGCTCTCGCCGTTCTCGGCCTTGTAGTCGGGGAAGATCTTGGTGGAGCCGTAGATGTTGCTGCCCTTGGGAAGTGACGGGTGCGGAATCTCTTCGAGGGACTTCTTGATGTTCTCGGCGATGGCCTGATCGAGGTCTGACACGTGGGTCTCCTGAAGTTCACAGAGCTGGCTGGATGTGGTGGAC
This sequence comes from Rhodococcus sp. 077-4, assembly GCF_047782425.1. Lineage (NCBI taxonomy): Bacteria > Bacillati > Actinomycetota > Actinomycetes > Mycobacteriales > Nocardiaceae > Rhodococcus > Rhodococcus sp. 077-4. The sequence continues at coordinate 136,799 of NZ_JAJPWC010000001.1, forward strand.
GCCTGTGGCCACCTGAGTCATGTCCGGCGAGAGAACAGATCCTCTGCGGCCATGGGACAAGTACAGGCCTCATCGATTTCCGATTGGTCACACCCGGAACAACGCTGGGTTTCGAGGGCCTCACAGTGTTGACGTGGTGTTACGCGGATAGTGTGGAGTTCGATCCACCGTCCACCCGAACCTGACGAGGAACTCGATGATCGGCGCCGTCACCGGCTTGTTGTACGCGTTGTCCCTGGTTGTGGGCATCTGGGTACTCGTGAAGCTCGCCACGAACCGACCCGTCCTGCTGAAGAACAGGCCCGATCGCGCGCTGTTCTGGACCATTGCCGCCACCGAGGCCGTCGTCGCGCTGCAGGCCGTCATCGGGTTCGTCATGATGTTCACCTCGGATCGCGAGATACACCGCCTGACGTTCGGGTCTTACCTCGTCGGACTGCTGTTCCTGCTCCCACTCGGGACGTGGTGGTCTCTGGGCGACCGCTCCCGCGGCGGCACAGCCGTACTGCTCGTTGCCGTCCTCACCCTCGCAGCCATGGTGCTGCGCCTGAGCCAGATTTGGGCCGGATATGCCTGACAACCTCCAGCAAGCGACACGCACCGGATTCGGGCGCTTCCTCATCGCGGTCTACGCCGTGTTCGCCGTCGCCGCGACCTCGCGCTCGATCGTTCAACTCACGACGCGGTTCGACAACGCGCCGATGGCATTCCTGTTGTCTGCCTTCGCCGCCGTCGTGTACATCGTCGCTACGGTCGGACTGGCCCGAGCAACGGAAGCATCCCGACGCGTGGTGACGGTGTCCTGCATCATCGAACTCGTCGGCGTGATCGGCATCGGCACCCTCAGCTACATCCAGCCACAGGACTTCCCCGAGCCGACGGTGTGGTCGCACTTCGGATCCGGATACGTCTTCATTCCGGTGATCCTCCCCATCGCGGGACTGTGGTGGTTGCGAAAGACTCGACAGCAGTAGGAATCTGCACTAAGCCTCACGCAGTTGGCGCAGGTGACGACGCACCACGCTTCGCGCCAGTGCCGGCGGCAGCTTATCGGGATGCAGACAGGCTCTGAGCGCGAGTCCGTCGATCATCGCCGCCAACCTTTCGGTTTCGAGTGCCGACTCCGCTTTCGACGCCAGTTCGGCATGCGTGACGATCACCGCCGCCAGGGACCGCGTCCCCGTGAAGAGCCGGTCGGCCGAGGCTTTCAGTACGGGATCGGTACGCCCTGATGTGACGATCTCGAGCCACACGAGAACCTCGCGGGATGTGCGTTCGGTCAGCGGAAGCAGCTCACACAGCATGTCCTCGGCGATGCCCAGACGATCCTTGCTGCCGTCCAACCGATCTCGGTGCGCCGCGATGCGCGCGGTGATGCGATCGATCACCTCGTCGGAGGCGGCACCGACCAATTCGTCACGCGATGAAAAGTAATGACGAACCGATCCGATGGCCAATCCCGCCGCATCGGCTACCGCACGCAGAGTGACCTGCCCGATTCCGGATTCGACGACGACATCGAAGACGGCCTCGAAGATTCTCTGACGCCTCTCGACGGGATCTACAACTTTCGGCACTGTTCTTTTATAGCAGGTTCGTGCTACTTTCTTATTTAGCACGCTCATGCTTCTAAAGGAGGTCGTTCATGGAAACCGTTCTGACACTGCTACTCATCCGCTTCGCGATCATCGCCGCGATCGTGACCGTCGTCGCCGTCGCACTTTTCGCTATCGCCGTACATCTCAAACGCCGCGGGAAATGGAATGCGACCAAACGGCAACTCGGGCCGATGGCCGTGCGTGCGGCGGATCTGTATACGCGACGCTCCCAGCCCTCCGCCCGAGGATCGTGGACCGCACGTGCTGCCAGGTCGGCCGCAAAGCGCCTCAATCAAGACGGAGACCGTTCGTGACAACGCCGGACGCCGATGGGGACGAGCTTGTGCACCACCTGTTTGTCGACTTCGTATGGAAAGTCGGGATAGTCGCCGCGTTGCTCGTGATCGGAATCGCGGCGGCGATCGTCATCTGGAAAAGGGTGCGATAGCTACTACCACAGCCCGCCGACAAGTTCGATGCGCGAATAAGCAAGCAGTGCAATAGTTTTCGATTCAATCATGGTTGCCAGTCGAACTCATGTTCGATACACTTGGTCCCATGACCGCAGCGATCTGGCAACTGAGCGAAAGCGAACTCCTCGCCGACGCCGCCGCGGTCTCCCACCAGATCCAACTGCTCGAAGCTCGGAGAATTGCTCTCGTCGCCGAGATCGACACCCGCGTCAGCCGAGAGAAGCTCGGCTTCCCCGGACCAGCCGGCTGGCTCACCTCCACCACCCTGCTCAGCCCCAGCAAAGCCACCAAGATCGTCGCCCTCGCCCGCGGACTGAAGGACTTTCCCGACATCGCCGACGCCGTCAACACCGGCGTCATGTCCGTCGACCACGCTGCCCTGATCCTCACCTTCGCCGAAACACCCCCGAAGAACCTCCCGCAAGCAGGACAAGACATCGCACGTGCTGCCTTGGTGAAAGCAGCGATCGGGCCGGGAGCCCAGACCGGCCGGCTCCGCGCGGCGATCACCCGCCTGCACGACACCTACGGCAGCAAGAAGCCACCCGCCGAAGACACCGACCGCAACGAACTCTTCGCCTCGAAAACCCTGAACGGGCGACTGATCATGAAAGGTGGCTTCGACGCCGTCACCGGAGAAAAACTCCTCACCGCACTCTCACCACTGACCGAACACCAACCAGCGGCCGACGGCACCCCCGACGAACGATCCCCCGCCAAACGCCGCGCCGACGCCCTCGAGCACATCCTCGACCAGTACCTCGCATCGAGTGATCGACCCATCGAAGGCGGTGAACGACCGCATGTGAACCTGCACATCACCCTGCGTGACCTCACCGACCTCCGCGACAGCGCCGACAGCGCCGATATCGCGGACGACGAGAACACCCGCACTGCAGCCGAATCCGACACCAGCGCGGACGCGGTCGACATCAACACCGACAACCCGATCCACCCCGACGGGGCCGACGATGCGGATGGACTTTCCGTCTCCGACAGCTCGAGAACCCCTGCCGAATCGGATGCTTCGGAGCCGGGCGCCGACAATGACGGTGACGGTGACGGTGACGGTGACGGTGACGGCGGTGCCGCAGCCGATCGTGGCGCGTACAGGGATCTGTTCGGTGACGGCACCACCGTGGGCTGGCTTCCCTGGATGGGGCCACTGTCTCGCAACACCTCTCGGCAGTTGGCGTGCGACTGTGTCCTCACGGCCATCGTCATGGACGAGAACGGCTCCCCGATCAACCTCGCCCGCACCGCCCGCACTGTCACCGCCAAACAACGCAGAGCCCTCATCGCGAGAGATCACACCTGCGCATTCCCCGGCTGCGGCAAACCCGCATCCTGGACAGAGGCGCACCATATTTGGCACTGGGCCGACGGCGGCCCCACCGACATGAACAACCTCGTCCTACTCTGCCGATTCCACCACCGACTCCTTCACCACAGTGACTGGGAAGTGTTCATCGGCACCGACAACCACCCCTGGTTCGTACCCCCGGCAACAGTGGATCCCTATCGACAACCCCGACCATCCCACGCCCGAGCCGGCCCCCACATCGCCTGAGCGCGATCACACAATGCGCAGACGACATCAGCCCCGCACCGAAACTACGGTGCGGGGCTGGAAGAGGTTGTCGTGCAGCTACTTCAGCACGGATCCGTCAACGCAAGGCCGCCAGATTCGCTACGGACTTCTTCACGTCGGTATCGAGGGCCCGCGCCACCACCGAGCCCACCGGACCGAAGAGCACACCCCCACCGAATTTCGCGTCGAGTGTCAGCTCGGACCCACCCTCGGCCTCACGCACATGGATGGTCAGCGAAATCTTGATGCCACCCTTGCCGCGGCCGGACATCTCGATGAGCTTCGGCTCGTCGTACTCGGTGAACTTCCAATTGATGGTGTTCTTGAAGCCCTTCACCTTCACCAACGACTCGACCTCGGTGCCCTTGCCGATCTTCTTCGGCGGCGGACTGCACCAGCCGCCGTGGATGGTCATCCACTCGTCGAACCGATCCAGCGCGGAAGCCTTGTCCCACGCGCCCTGCGGATTTTCGGGCATCTGCACCGAGACACTGATCGTCGCCATGGATCGAGCCTGTCACAACTTCCCCGCAGGTTCTGACGGCGACCACTAACCTGAGACGATGGCCACGCTCGAGATCGAAGGTCGAAAGGTCTCCGTCACCAACCTCGACAAAGTGCTGTTCCCCGAAACCGGCACCACCAAGAGCAAGATCATCGAGTACTACACCACCATCGCGCCGGCAATGCTGCCCCACCTTCTCGGCCGCGCTGTGACGCGTAAGCGCTGGCCGAACGGCGTCGACCAGTCCTCGTTCTTCGAGAAGAACCTCGCCGCGTCTGCGCCCGACTGGCTCGACCGCCGATCGATGCAGCACTCCGACCGCGTCGTGACCTACCCACTGCTGTCCACCGCAGCCGATCTGGCGTGGCTCGGCCAACAAGCCGCCATCGAAGCGCATGTGCCGCAGTGGCGGTTCGACGGTACCGAGCCAGGACCCGCCACCCGCATGGTCTTCGACCTCGACCCCGGTGACGACGTGGATCTGGCTCGATGCGCCGAAGTAGCCTGCGAAATACGGGATCTGATCGGCGACATCGGCATGACGGCATATCCGGTCACCAGCGGCAGCAAGGGAATTCATCTGTATGTGCCGTTGGAGAAGCCACTGTCGACCTCCGGCGCGTCCACCGTCGCCAAACGTGTCGCCACACTCCTGGAAGAACGATCGCCGGATCGAGTGACCGCCACGATGGCAAAAGCGAAACGCACCGGGCGGGTGTTCGTGGACTGGAGTCAGAACAACGGCAAGAAGACGACGGTCGCACCGTACTCGCTGCGCGGACGCGCCCTCCCGACCGTCGCGGCGCCGCGCACCTGGGACGAGCTGGAAAACCCGGGCCTGCAACAGCTTCGGTTCGAGGAGGTCCTCGAGCGTCTCGCGGACGTCGGCGATCTACTGGCCGAGCTGGACCCCGAGATGAACTCCCACGTCGAAAATACAAGCACCACAGACAAACTCGACAAGTACCGCAGTATGCGCAGCGCCGACAAGACCCCCGAACCCATACCGACCACCACCGAACCGCAGGGCAACAACGACACCTTCGTGATTCAAGAACATCATGCTCGACGCCTGCATTACGACTTCCGACTCGAACACGACGGCGTCCTGGTCTCGTGGGCAGTCCCGAAGAACATCCCGGTCGATCCGAAGCAGAATCGGCTGGCGGTGCACACCGAGGACCACCCGCTCGAGTACGCGACGTTCTCGGGTCGGATCCCGAAGGGCGAGTACGGCGGCGGCGACGTCTCGATCTGGGACAGCGGCACCTACGAACTCGAGAAGTGGCGAGACGACGAGGTCATCGTCGTTCTGCACGGAGCCAAGGCGCGCGGCAGATTCGCCTTGATACGCACCAAGGGCAGCCAGTGGTTGATGCACCTGATGAAGGACGCACCCGACAAGCCCGAGCCCAAGAACATCTCGCCGATGCTCGCCACTGCCGGTGACATTCTCGATCTTCCGGCGGACGAGTGGTCGTTCGAGGGCAAGTGGGACGGGTTCCGCATCGTCGCCGAACTGACGCACGGCTCGATGTCTCTGCGTACCCGGAGCGGCAACGACTACACCGAGAAGTTCGGGGCGGTCCAGTCTCTGGCGGACGACCTGGCCGATCACGACGCCGTCGTCGACGGCGAAGTCGTCGTGTTCGACGACAGTGGCATCAGCAGCTTCGAGCGACTGCAGAACGCCACCCGCGACGAGATCCGATTCATCGCCTTCGATCTGCTCTACCTCGACGGCACGTCATTGCTGCGGAAGAAGTACTCGGATCGACGACGGCTTCTCGAACTGCTCACCACCGGACTCGACTCCGTTCTGGTGCCGCCGCGGCTGACGGGGTCCGCTGCGGACGCCGTCGCCGAAAGCAGGGAACGGGGCTGGGAAGGCGTCGTCGCGAAACGAACCGATTCCGTCTACCAACCCGGCAAGCGCGCTCACACGTGGATCAAGTTCAAGAACTGGCGAACGCAGGAGATCGTCATCGGCGGGTGGCGACGGGGTCAGGGTCGTCGCTCCGGCGGGTTCGGCTCGCTACTGATGGGCATTCCCGACGGGGACCGACTGCGCTACGTGGGACGCGTCGGAACCGGGTTCGACGACCGTGCGCTCGATACGCTCGCTGCCGTTCTCGCCCCACTCGAGGCGTCGGACAGTCCCTTCGTTTCGGCACTGCCCGCGGCCGATCGGAAGGGGGCGGTGTGGGTCGAGCCTGTCCTCGTCGGCGAGGTCCGGTTCTACGAGTCGACCGAATCGGGCCATCTGCGGCATCCGAGCTGGCGTGGCCTGCGCCCCGACAAACAACCGAATCAGGTGCGCATGGAATGACACGAGCGTCGTCACCGGTAAAAAACTTGAATCCGATCGACAAACCGAAGATAGGTAACGTTCGGTTGCCATAAAATCAGCGGATGCGTACCGTTGCGCCCATCGTTTCCGGGGGAGCGTAACAAGTCACGCATCAAGAGCTATATCGGTTTGCGGGCCGGCTCTACGGGGGCTTGCCAGATCGTCGGAGCGCGCGTCGTTTCGATTCAGGCACGGAGGGGTTTACCACATGCGGGTTCTCAAGTTGGCAGGCGCTGTCAGCATGACGGCGGTTGCAGTTCTGTGTTCGTCGCTCGTCGGCGCAGGTCAGGCCGCTGCTGCGCCGCTGCTGCCGTCGCCGATCGCGGACAGCTTCTACGCTCCGCCGGTCGACCTCGAGGCGCTGGCTCCGGGTGACGTCATCTCCAGTCGCCCGATGCCCCCGCCCCCAGGATTCGTCGGCGTGGACGTGTGGCAGCTCAATTTCCGCTCCACGAATTCGGCCGGAAATCCCATCGCGGCAATCAACACCGTGTTGGTTCCGCAAAACAAAGCACCCAATGGCCCGGTGCTTTCCTACCAACACATCATCAATGCGCTCGGTCTCGAATGTGCACCTTCACAAGCGCTCTGGACCACCGACCCGAATTTGATGATTCGTGAGGCACCTGCTATGAACGCAGTGCTGCAGCGCGGCTGGACCGTCGTCATCGCCGATCACCTCGGACCCAACAGTGCCTACGGTGCAGCCAGGCTCGGCGGGCAGATTGTGCTCGACAGCATTCGCGCCACTCAGCGCTTCGATCCCATCCAGGTCCAGCAGAGCCCGGTTGCGTTGGCCGGTTACTCCGGCGGCGGAATGGCCACGGCATGGGCAGCTGCGTTGCAGAACGACTACGCACCCGAGCTGAACATCGTCGGCAGCGCGAACGGTGGCGCTCCGATGAACCTCGAGCGCATGGCCCGCGATCTCGGGTTCGCTCCGCACCCCATGTTCGGTCTGGCGTTCGCTGCCGCACTCGGTATCGAACGTGAGTACCCCACCCGCATCCCGATCAGCTCGCAACTGAACCCGCTGGGCAAGGAGATCGAGGCCAAGATCCAGAACGGGTGCACCAACGACATCATCGCGGCAGGCGCAGGCAAGAGCGCCATGGAGGTTGCAGGCACGCTGGACCTGATCAGCAGTCCGGAAGCGATCGCCGCCGTCAACGACAACAGCGTCGAGCTGTATCCCGGCGTACCGAAGGCACCGTACTTCGAGTGGCACAGCCCCACCGACGCGTTGATCCCGGTCAGCGCGATCGACAACACGATCGCCCGATACTGCCGCGCCGGAGTTCTGGTGACCGAGGTGAAGGTGCCCAGCAACGATCACCTGACTGCTGCGGTGCTCGGCCTACCTCAGGCGCTCGAGTGGATCGACCAGCGATTCTCCGGAGTACCGGCTACCTCCAACTGCTGATCCGGTCCGGTCGCCCCCTGCACCTGATCGACGCCCCGAAGGGTCGGTTAGGCTAACCTCGCTAAGTTCATTTGCGAGGAGACCACATGAAGAAGACTGTCCAGCTCGTCGCCGCCGGTGCCTCGATTCTGGCACTGGCGGTCGGCTGTTCGTCCGATGACGGAGCCACTGCATCCGGCAACGCCGAGAACACCGCCGGCTTCCCTGTCACCATCGAGCACCGATTCGGTGAGACGGTCATCGACGCCGAGCCGACCCGTGTCGTGACGATCGGGTTCAACGAACAGGACTTCGCCCTCGCGCTGGGAGTCAAGCCCGTTGCGACACGCGGCAACCTGAGCTACGACTACCGACAGCGGCCCTGGGCCCAGGAGGCGCTGGGCGGCACCGAGATTCCCGAGGTCGGCAGTACCGACCTCAATCTCGAGCAGATCGCCGCGCAGACACCCGATCTGATCCTCGGCCCGTACTCCTTCATCGATCAGGGCCAGTACGACCAGCTCTCGGGGATGGCTCCCACGATCGCCGACATCGGCGGCTACGACAACGTTCCCGCAGCAACCTGGCAGCAGGAGTTCGAGGTCGTCGGCGAAGCCCTCGGCAAGAAGCAGGAAGCGCAGAACCAGACGGCCGAGCTCGAACAGAAGTTCGCCGACACCGAAGCCGAGAATCCCCAGTTCACCGGCAAATCCCTCTCACTCGCCTTCGTCATGGACGACGGCAGCTACCTGCTGCTCGGCAAAGACGACATCCGCGCCCTGTTCTTCACCGACCTCGGATTCGAGATTCCCGACGCCTCCGAGACCATCAGCCCCGAGAACCTCGACCGACTCGACACCGACGTACTCGTCATCGCAGGCCAGAGCAAAGAGCAGCTTCAGGCCAACCCACTGCTCGCCGCCCTCGACGTCGTGAAGCAGGACCGCACCGTCTACATCGGCTCGTTCAGCACGGATCTGCCGTCGGCCCTCGGCTATTCGAGCCCGCTGTCACTGAACTACGCGATCGACGGATTCACCCCGATGCTCGCCGCCGCCACCGACGACAACCCGGCAACCGTGGTCCCGGGCCCGGTGTCCTAGGGTCACTCCGCAGGCTCCGCTCCCGGTGTCCTAGGGTCACTCCGCAGGCTCCGCTCCCGGTGTCCTAGGGTCACTCCGCCTGTGCGAATTGCGTCCGATGCAGCTCCTCGTAGCGGCCGCCCGCTGCGAGCAGCTCGTCGTGCGTACCTCGCTCGGCGACCCGCCCGTCCTCGATGACCAGGATCATGTCCGCTGCCCTGATTGTCGAGAGTCTGTGCGCGATGACCACCGACGTCTTCCCTTCCAATGCCTCGGCCAACGCGGCCTGAACAGCGGCCTCGGACGTCGAATCCAGTGAGGCCGTTGCCTCGTCGAGAATGACCACCCGTGGCTGCGCGATCAGCAACCGAGCGATCGTCAGGCGCTGACGCTCGCCTCCGGAGAGCCGATACCCACGCTCGCCGACGACGGTCTCCAGACCGTCGGGCAGGGAACGCACGAGGTCTACGAGCCTCGCCCGCGACAGCGCATCCCACACTTCGTCGTCGGTGGCGTCGGGCCGCGGCAGCAACAGATTCGACCGGATGCTCTCGTGGAACAGGTGCCCGTCCTGGGTCACCATTCCCACTGTGCCGCGGACGGATTCGGCGGTCAGGTCTCGCACGTCGACGCCGCCGAGCCGCACGGCACCGCCGTCGACGTCGTACAGCCTTGCGATCAACTGGGCGATGGTGGACTTGCCTGCGCCGGACGTACCGACCAACGCGACCATCTGGCCGGGTTCGGCGCGGAACGACACACCGTGCAGAACGGTCTCTCCCCCACGTGAATCCAGAGTGGCAACCTCTTCGAGCGAGGCGAGTGACACCTTGTCCGCGGACGGGTACGCGAACCGAACATCGTCGAGTTCGACGGCCACCGGCCCCGGCGGTAGCGCCTGCGCATCGGGCTTGTCGACGATCAAGGGAACGAGATCGAGCACCTCGAAAACTCGCTCGAAGCTCACCAATGCGCTCATGACCTCGACGCGAGCACTCGCCAGTGCCGTCAATGGTGAATAGAGCCGCGCCAACAGAAGCGACAGCGCGACAACCGAACCGGGGTCGAGTGTCCCTCTGAGAGCATAGAAACCGCCCAGGCCGTAGACCACGGCGAGCGCCAACGCCGAGACCAGCGTCAGCGCCGTCACGAACACCGTCTGCACCATGGCGCTGCGTACTCCGATATCGCGCACCCTGGCCGCACGCACCGCGAACTCGACCGATTCCTGCTCGGGATGACCGAACAGCTTCACCAGCGTCGCTCCCGGTGCGGAGAAGCGCTCGGTCATCTGCGTACTCATCGCCGAGTTATGCGCTGCCGCTTCACGTTGCAGGCGCGCGAGGCGTCGACCCATCCGACGCGCAGGAAGCACGAACACCGGCAGCAGGATCAGTGCGAGAAGGGTGATCTGCCAGGAGATCCCGATCATCACCACCAGCGTCAGCACCAGGGTGACCAAGTTACTGACGACACCGGACAGGGTGGTGCTGAAAGCGCGCTGCGCTCCGATCACGTCGTTGTTGAGCCGGCTCACCAACGCACCGGTGCGGGTGCGGGTGAAGAACGCGATCGGCATCAGTTGCACGTGGTCGAACACCGCGGTCCGCAGATCCAGGATGAGGCTTTCGCCGATGTTCGCCGAGAGCCATCGGTTGATCAGACCGACCACCGCGTCCACCAGAGCGATTCCCGCGATCGCCAGTGCCAGCAACACCACCACGCGCAGCTCTCGCCCGTCGACGATCGCGTTGACCACCCGCCCGGCCAACACCGGCGTGGCCACGGCGAGAACGGCCAGAGCCACGCTGAGCACCAGGAATCCGCCCAACGCGCGACGATGCGGCGCCGCGAACGTCAGGATCCTGCGGGCCGTCTCCTTCGAGAACGACGACTGGGTGTCGGGCCTGTTCATCGTCCGATACATCTGATTCCAGGCGGTCATCTCCATACTCATCCCCCCAACGTAGAACCTCGACATAGCTCGAGGTCAAGCGCGGCACTCGAGACCGAAAGGAGGGGCAGGCGGACGATGCCACCTGCCCCTCCACGGGCGATCACTGCAGTGCTACGCCGCCGCTGCGGCTCCTGCCGGCTCCAGTGCGAGTGCGAGGATGTCGGCGACGTCGGTCATCGGCCGAACGTCCAACGCCTCCAACACTTCTGCGGGCACATCGTCCAGATCCGGTTCGTTGCGGGCCGGAATGAACACCGTCTTCAGTCCCGCGCGCTGGGCAGCGAGCAACTTCTGCTTGACCCCGCCGATGGGCAGCACCCGACCGTTCAGCGTGACCTCACCGGTCATGCCGACATCCGAACGCACCGGCCGTCCGGTGGCCATCGACACCAGAGCGGTCACCATCGTCACACCTGCCGATGGACCGTCCTTCGGCACCGCGCCCGCCGGAACGTGCACGTGGATGCGCCGATCGAGAGATTCCGGAGTGACACCGAATTGCTCGGCATGCGAACGCACGTAGGACAGCGCGATTTGCGCGGACTCCTTCATCACGTCGCCGAGTTGCCCGGTGAGCTCGAGCCGGGCATCGCCGTCCGTCGAGGCTGCCTCGATGAACAACACGTCACCGCCCAGCCCGGTGACCGCCAGACCTGTTGCCACGCCCGGCACTTCGGTTCGCTCGTGCACCTCGGGAGTGAAGCGTGGTCGCCCGAGATACGTCACCAGATCCGGTTCGTCGATCTCCGGAACGTCCGCGCCGCCTGCCAACTTCGTCGCGACCTTACGCAGCGCCTTGGCCAACAGACGCTCGAGCTGCCGCACTCCCGGTTCGCGGGTGTAGTCGGCTGCGATCCTGCGCAGCGCAGCATCGGTCACCGTCACCTCCTCGGCTGTGACTGCGGCCCTGTCCATCTGACGGGGAAGCAGGTAGTTCCGGGCGATCACGACCTTGTCGTCCTCGGTGTAGCCGTCGATGGTCACCAACTCCATGCGGTCGAGCAACGGCCCGGGAATCTGGTCGATCACGTTGGCGGTGGCGAGGAAGACCACGTCGGACAGGTCCAGATCCAGATCGAGGTAGTGATCTCGGAAGGTGTGGTTCTGCGCCGGGTCGAGTACTTCGAGCAGTGCGGCACTGGGGTCGCCGCGGTAGTCCGAGCCGACCTTGTCGATCTCGTCCAGCAGCACAACGGGATTCATCGATCCCGCCTCACCGATGGCCCGCACGATCCGGCCCGGCAGCGCGCCGACGTAGGTGCGCCGGTGCCCGCGAATCTCGGCCTCGTCTCGCACGCCGCCCAGAGCGACGCGCACGAACTTTCGGCCGAGCGCTCGGGCCACGGACTCACCGAGCGAGGTCTTGCCGACCCCGGGAGGACCGGCGAGCACCATGACGGCACCGGAACCGCGCCCACCGACCGACTGCAGACCACGCTCGGAGCGCCGCGCGCGAACAGCCAAGTACTCGACGATCCGATCCTTGACGTCATCGAGACCATGATGATCGGCATCGAGAACTGCACGCGCAGAATCGATATCGGTGTTGTCGGTAGTGGTGTTGCTCCACGGCAGATCGAGCACGGTGTCGAGCCAGGTGCGGATCCAACCCGACTCCGGGCTCTGATCGCTGGCCCGCTCCAATTTGCCAACCTCACGCAACGCCTGTTCGCGCACCTTCTCGGGCAGGTTCGCAGCCTCCACGCGGCCGCGGTAGTCGTCGGCTCCGTCGGGCTCGTCCTCGCCGAGTTCCTTGCGAATGGCGGCCAACTGCTGCCGAAGCAGGAATTCCTTCTGAGTCTTCTCCATGCCCTCGCGCACATCGCCGGAGATCTTGTCGTTGACCTCGACCTCGGCGAGATGAGCCTTGGTCCACTCGATGAGCGAGGTCAGACGCCTTGCCACGTCGGGTGTTTCGAGAAGGTCGCGCTTCTGTACGTCGGTGAGGTACGACGCGTAACCGGCCGTGTCGGCGATCGCGCCCGGGTCGGTGAGCTTGTTGACCGAGTCGATCACCTGCCACGCGTCCCGGCGCTGCAGCATGGCCACCACGAGCTGCTTGTATTCGGCCGCAAGGGCTTTGAGTTCATCAGTCGGGGTCACGTCCGCGACGGTCTCGGCCTCCACCCACAGGGCAGCACCGGGACCGCTGACACCGTGGCCGATGTGGGCGCGACGAGTGGCCTTGATGACAGCGGCCGGGCGGCCGTCCGCGAGGCGTCCCATCTGCACGATCGTGGCGAGGACGCCGTACGCGGCGTAGCGGTCCTCGAGACGGGGCGCGACGAGCAGTGTGCCGTCGTTGCTCGCCTGCGCCGCGTCGACGGCGGCGCGCGAAGCCTCGTCGAGTTCGACGGGCACCACCATTCCGGGCAGGACGATCGGGTCGGTCAGGAACAGTACGGGGACACGAACGGTTTCGGTCACTTCTCCTCCAAGAGATTGAGCTATGTGGGCTCAACTTCGAAAGCAGTAGTGATGTTCCCGAATAGTTCGCTGTTCTCCGTGGGCAGAATGCCGTCAAGTCGTCTCGGCGTGGGCTTCACGCGCGCGGTCGACCTCGTCCATGTGCTCCTCGGCCCATGCTTTGATCTGAATCATCAATTGCCGCAACGACATACCGAGTTCGGTCAGCTCGTAGTCGACTCGCACCGGAACCTCAGCCGTTACCGTCCTGCTCACGAGTCCGTCTCGTTCCAGGCTTCGCAGGGATTGAGTGAGCATCTTCTGACTCGCACTCGGAATGCGCCGAGAGAGTTCGGAGTACCGCAACGACCCGTCACCCAGGGCGACGACTATGAGCGCCACCCACTTGTCACTGATTCGTCCCAGCAGTTTCTGGCTGGGACAGGCAGCGACGAATGCGTCGTACTCGATCTTCGCCTCGGCACGTCGCGCTGCAGCGGTTGTCGTTGCCATTGCACACCTCCAGGAGGGTTACGCACTTTCAGGTGCCTACTTCCCGTTGGAGAGTGCCATCGAGAAGATCGTTGTGCAACCGCTGACCATCGAAAGGACATCGAGACCATGCGCGCAGTAGTGACAGACGGCAAGGGCGACCTGAAGTTCTCCGATCGGCCTGTTCCCGAGCCCGGGCCGGGCGAAGTACGAATTGCAGTGGCCGCAGCCGGGGTGAATCCGGTCGACATGGCGACGCGAGATGGATATCTGCACGCGTCGGTGGTGCCGGCGGGTACAACACTCGGCCTCGGGTGGGACGTAGCCGGGATCGTCGACGCCGTGGGTGCCGACGTCACATCACCAGCAGTGGGGACGCGAGTGGTAGGCCTGCGCCCCGACCCCACGACCCCGCTCGGCACGTACGCCGACTTCGTAGTGCTCCCGGTCGAGGCCGTCGCGTCGATTCCGGACGGCCTGGACACGGTCGCGGCGGCATCGATTCCGCTCAACATTCTGACGGCCGACCAGGCTCTCGACCTCGCCGGACCAGTCGGCACCCTTCTCGTGACGGGAGCCGCGGGCGGCGTCGGCGGCTACGCCGTGGCGCTGGCTGCACATCGGGGGTGGACGGTGACGGCGCTCGCGCGGGACAGCGACCGAGAATTCGTACTGAACGCGGGTGCTGCATCCGCGATCGGCACCGTTGCCGACGCGGGTTCGTTCGATGCGGTGCTCGACGCGGCCGCCCTGGGTGCGACCGCGATCGCTGCCGTCCGAGACGACGGCCATTACGTCGGCGTTCTGCCACCCGCGATTCCCGAACCCGTGCGCGGTGTTTCGGCGGCGGCAGTGTCCGTCCGACACGACGGCGGACGCCTGGCGCAGCTGCTCCGACTCGTATCGAACGGCACCGTCGAGGTACGGGTAGCTGGCACCCTCTCCCTGGACCATGCGCGCAAGGCCCAGGACGAGGCGTCGACTCCAGGGGTGCGCGGGCGGTGGCTGCTCACCCCCTGATTCTCGGAACCTCTACTTCAACGAGTCGACCAGCTTCTCCGCGAGGGGACGCGTCGACGCCGGGTTCTGACCGGTGTACAGGTTGCGGTCGACGACGACCTTCGGTGCCCATGCGTCGGTGGACTCGAACTTCGCGCCGTTCTCGCGCAGCCGGGTCTCGAGCAACCACGGGGCCTTCTCGGCGAGACCGGCCTGGGTTTCCTCCTCGTCGGTGAATCCGGTGAGTTCGTACCCGTCGAACGCCCAGGTTCCGTCGGTCCGGACGGCGGGGAGCAGGGCGGCAGGCGCGTGGCACACCGCGGAAACGACCTTGTTCGCGTCGAGGAAGTCGACCACCAGTGCGCCGAAATTCTCGGAGACTGCGAGGTCTTCCATCGGCCCGTGACCGCCGGGCACGAAGACGACATCGAAGTCGGATGCCTTCTGGTCCTCCAGCTTTGCGGGCGAGGACAGGATCGACTCGATGGAAGCGAGGTAGCTCTTCTGGTCCGCCACCTTCTCCTCGTCGCCGCCGTTGGCGTCGACGGACAGGCTGCCCTCGTCGACGACCGGAGCCTTGCCACCCGGTGTTGCGACCGTGATGTCCCAGCCTGCCTCGACGAACGTGCGATGAGACTCGACGAGCTCCTCGGCCCAGTACCCGGTGGGGTGCTTCGTGCCGTCGTTCAGGGTCCAGTGGTCGGCAGCGGTGACTGCGAACAGCAATGTCGTCATGGTCGAACAACCTCTCTTCGTCGATATCAGGTCAGCGGGGATCAGGTCAGGCATGCCACGTAAGTGCCCGATCGAAACCCTCACCGATTCGGCAGCGAACCGATCACCACGACGGCACCGAACATCTCCGATTCGCTGACACGGCCGTCGAATCCGGCATTCACGACGGCGTGCAATGTCGAATTCACCAGCGCTGCACTGGTTTCGATGAGAAGATGGCCACCGGGAGCCAGCCACTCGGGAGCCCCCGCGGCGACGCGCCGATGGATTCCAGCTCCGTCTGCACCGCCGTCGAGCGCGATGTGCGGCTCGTGCATCCGCGCCTCGCGCGGCATCAGCCCGATGTCGCCCGTCGGGACGTAGGGAGCGTTGACGACGATCGCATCGAATCTGCCGCGCAGCTCCGGCGATACGGCGTCGTACAGGTCCCCGAGATACACGGTGCCCCCCACTTCGGCGAGGTTGCCTCTCGCGCACTCCACCGCCGCCGCGTCGATATCGGCGGCATGCAACTCGGTGACGCCGTCGACCGACAGGCCGATCGCTCCGGAGCCGCAGCACAGGTCGAGCAGCGTCGAAGGGCGCAGTGCACCGGCACATTCGACGAGAAATTCGGTTCGCCGGCGAGGTACGAACACGCCAGGTCCGACGGCGATGCGTCGACCACAGAACGACACCCACCCAACTATGTGCTCGAGTGGTTCTCCGCAGACACGACGTGCGAGCATGTCCCGCAGTTCGGCCGCGCCGGAGGCCGACTCGACGAGGATGTCGGCTTCCTCCTCGGCGAATACGCACCCGGCACCGCGCAGCGAGGACACCACTTCGTCGTACGCGAGATCCATCATCGACGGTGCCTCCTGTCGGGCTTTTCGCCCAGCTGCACGTTCGTTGAATTACTGTAGCGCGGTATGTCGCACCCGAGGACGAACTGGGAAACCACGGTCCGACGCGTGTGCCTGGCCCTCCCCGAGACCTACGAGGAGCAGGCCTGGGTCGGCGCGCGCTGGCGCGTCCGTGGCCGCACGTTCGCGCATGTCCTCGAGATTCTCGACGGGACACCGCCTGCATTCGCGAAGGCCGCAGGCACCGACGGCCCGGCGCACGTGCTCATCTTCCGTTCCAGCGGAATGGAATTGGACGCACTCTCCGCCCGCGCCGGATTCTTCGCCCCGGGCTGGGGTCCACAGATCGTCGGCATGATGCTCGACGAGTCGGTCGACCGGATGGAGCTCGGCGAGCTGATCACCGAAAGCTACTGCAACCGTGCGCCGAAGAAGCTCATCGCACTCCTCGACCTACCGGAGTAGCCACTCACCCCAGATGTTCGCGCGATACCGCGACGGCCCCCGCCGCGTCGCCCGCCGCGATGGCGTCGAACAGGGCCCGGTGCAGGTCTACGTCGGGCTCACTGCCGCGCGGCCGAGCCAGCACCCCCGAGGTATAGGCCAGTAGCTCCGCCCTCAATCGCGGCAGAAACGACTCGAACAGATCCGACAGCAGCGAGTTGTGGGCGGCGGCCACCACCGCGACATGGAAATCGATGTCTGCGTTCACGAACGCCGCGTCGGACTCGCTCGCGGCATCGTGTCGGGCGTCGAGGGCACGTCGCATTCGGTCGACATCGGCATCCGTGCGGCGCTCGGCGGCCAGTCCAGCGGCGTCGATCTCGACGATCCGGCGCACCTCCTGCACCTCGACCAGGCCCGCACGCTGCACCGACGCAGCGACATCGATCGGAACCGACTCGGCGACGACGAAAACACCCGCACCTTGACGCGGTCTCACGAGCCCTCGGGTAGCGAGCACCCGCACTGCCTCCCGAACGGTGGATCTACCGACGCCCAGGTCCTGCGCGAGGGACGTCTCGCCGGGCAACTTCGATCCGACAGGCCATTCGCCCGCACCGATGCGTCGGCCCAGTTCGGTGACAGCACGATCTGCGGGGCGGAGATGCTCGGTGGACACGGCTACCAGTATCGCGCTTCTGCACTTGTCTGAGAAGTAACCTTTGCATTACAGTCCTCAGACATGTTTGGTTGTGCGCTCCTTCTGCGCCGCGACGGGGTCGATCACCGACCGGCACCCCGTCGCGGGGTACGACGCTGCGCCGGTCGGTGAGACCAGGAACCACACACCGAAGTCGAGGATCACCGTGATTCACAACCGCCAACAACCCAGCCCGATGCCGTCGCACCGCTACCGCGACGTGCACAGCCGCGTCGCCGTCATCGACCAGGAAAGACACTGGCCCGCAGCCACGTTCACCGCTGCGCCACTGTGGGTTCCGGTCGATCTCCGGGACGGGAATCAAGCCCTCGCCGAGCCGATGGACCTACACCGCAAACGTCGGATGTTCGATCTCCTCGTGGGCATGGGCTACAAGGAGATCGAGGTGGGGTACCCATCGGCGAGTCGCGCCGACTTCGACTTCGTCCGATCGCTCGTCGGCACTGTTCCCGAGGACGTGACGATCGTCGTGTTCACCGCGGCCAGAGCCGATCTCATCGAGCAAACCTTCGCCTCCTTCGACGGGTTGTCCGACGTCGTGGTGCACATGTACACCGCAACGGCACCGACCTGGCGCGAGGTGGTACTCGGCCACTCCCGTGATGCATTGCGCACGTTGATCTTCGAGGCCGGGGAGCAGATCGCACAGGCGGCAGGCGACCGCAGCGGGATTCGCTTCGAGTTCTCACCGGAAGTGTTCAACCTGACCGAACCGGACTACGTGCTCGAGGTCTGCAACGGGATGTCGAAGATCTGGGATGCCAGCGTGGATCGGCCGGTGATCCACAATCTCCCTGCAACCGTGGAGATCTCATCGCCCAACGTCTATGCCGACCAGATCGAGTACATGCATCGACACCTCGATCGCCGCGACTCGGTGATCCTGTCGGTGCACCCACACAACGACCGCGGAACCGGAGTCGCGTGCGCCGAACTGGCGGTACTCGCCGGCGCTCAACGCGTCGAAGGGTGCTTGTTCGGCAACGGCGAACGAACCGGGAACGTCGACCTGGTGACGCTGGCCCTCAACCTGCACGCTCAGGGTATCGATCCGATGATCGACTTCTCCGACATCGACGAGATACGCCGAACAGTGGAGTACTGCAACAGAATCGACGTGCACGAGCGGCACCCGTATGCGGGCGACCTCGTCTACACCGCCTTCTCGGGCACACACCAGGACGCGATCAAGAAGGGGATGATCCATCACCGCGACGAGGCCGAGCGGCTGGGCCTCGCTCCTGAACTCGCGCCTTGGGCGGTGCCGTACCTGCCGATCGATCCGGCCGACGTCGGACGGGACTACGACGCTGTGATTCGGGTGAACAGCCAATCCGGTAAGGGTGGAATCGCGTACCTGCTGTCGGTGGATCACGGCCTGGAATTGCCGCGACGGCTACAGATCGATTTCGCTCGGGTGGTCCAGCACGACACCGACACGACGGGTACCGAAATCAGCTCGAAGGAAATCTGGACCCTGTTCGAGGACAACTACATTCGCACCGGCCGTCGAACACTGTTGTCATGGTCCATCGATGCCGAATCGACCCTGTCGATCACCCTCGCCGACGACGACGGCGAGCACCATCACAGCGCCACCGGAACCGGGCCGGTCGACGCGTTGGCGCGGATCCTCGGTGTCGAGGTGATCGGCCTGTCTCAGCACTCCACCACTCACGGCTCGGACAGCGGAGCGGCGACGTATATCGAAGCTCGTCGGGGTGGGACGTCGGCGTGGGGAGTGGGGGTCGACGGTTCCGTTGTCGCCTCCTCGTTGAATGCGTTGGTGGCTGCGGCGAACAATCTGGTTCGACCCAATCTGGTTTGACGCTGCCACGCGTCGAAGGACAGAGTGGACGCATGCATGCGCCCGAGAATCTGCTGGCCGATTGCGGCAGTTGTTTCGGACTCTGCTGCGTCGCTCTGCCCTTCGCGAAGTCGTCGGATTTCGCGGTCGACAAGGCGGCCGGGGAGCCGTGCCGCAATCTTCGTCAGGACTCGAAGTGTGGCATCCATTCGACGCTGCGGGAGAAGGGCTTCCCCGGGTGCACGGTGTACGACTGCTTCGGTGCGGGCCAGAAGGTCTCGCAGTCCACCTTCGCCGGACAGGACTGGCGGGAGCAGCCGTCGAATTCGTCGGAGATGTTCGCGGTGTTCCCGATCATGCGTGATCTGCACGAGTTGCTCTGGTATCTGGCGGATGTGCGCGACCGCGACTCGACCGCGACGCTGCACGACCGGCTTGCGCGCGAGATCGACGAGCTGGAGGCGCTCACCACGTCGGTACCCGACATCCTGATGTCGGTCGATGTAACCATGCTGCGCTCACGGGTCAACGAATTGCTGATCCGGGCAAGCGATCTGATTCGCGCCGAAGTGAAGGGCAAGAAGAACTATCGCGGTCGCGACATGATGGGTGCAAAACTGGCCGGTGCAAATCTGCGCGGTGCCAGCCTGCGTGGCACGTACCTCATCGGGGCGACGCTGCGCGGAGCCGACCTGCGCCTGGCCGACCTGATCGGCGCAGACCTCCGCGGTACCGACCTGCGAGGGGCGGACCTACGCGGCAGCATCTACGCCACGCAGTTTCAGATCAACGCGGCACAGGGCGATCTCGCGACCCGAATTCCAGAATCGTTGGCCCGTCCGAGTCACTGGGCCTGAAGACTCAGGCCCCGAACTATTCAGCCCAGCGATCGACCTGTCTGCTCCAACGCTGCTTGGACGACCGCCAGGGACTTCGGACCGACCCCATGCAACTTCTTCAACTCGGCTGCGGGCACATCCGCGAGATCGTCCAGGCACAGGTAGCCGGCCGCGCGAAAGGCCCGAGATGCGGGATTTCCGGTGCCTTCGGGAAAGTCCGGAAGTTCCTCGGTTTCTGCTCTGCTCACGGGCGCATTCTAAAACAGACCGGTAGCCTGACGGCGTGCCCGAAAACAAGCAGAGACGCGTTGTCATCACCGGTGCAAACACCGGCATCGGCTACTACACCGCCTTGGAGTTGGCGAAGCGCGGCGACCACGTGACGCTTGCGTGCCGCAACCGGAGCAAGGCCGACGCCGCCGCAGCCAAGATTCGCGCGGAAGCACCGAAGGGAACCGTGGACACGGCCACACTCGACCTCGCCGACCTGGCGTCGGTGCGTGAGTACGCCGCCTCGGCACCCGAATCGATCGACATTCTGATCAACAATGCCGGCGTGATGATGCCCTCCATGCGGACCGAAACGGCAGACGGATTCGAGCTCCAGCTCGGCACCAATCACCTCGGCCACTTCGCACTGACCGGGTTGCTGTTTCCCAAGCTCGCCGCAGACGCGAAGATCACCACCATTGCTTCCGTCGCGCACCGGCAGGGCCCCAAGCTCGACTTCGACAATCTTCAGCTCGAGCGTGGGTACAACCCTCAGCGCGGGTACGCGAACTCCAAGCTTGCGAACATCCTCTTCGCGCTGGAACTGCAGCGCCGGATCGACAAGGCCGGTTCGAAGATCATCAGCAATGCCGCGCACCCCGGCATCTCGGCGACCGAACTGTACTCGAGCCCCGACGGACTCGGCAGCAACAAGATCCTGGCCGCTCTCGCTCCCATCGGATTGAAGCTTTTCTCGCAATCTGCCAGTGCCGGAGCACTTCCCACGCTCTACGCGGTCGATGTTGCGGGCGGCGGCACCTACAGCGGCCCCAAGTCCCTCTTCGAGACGCGCGGTAAGCCGGGCCCAGCCAGCATGACCAAGACCGCACAGGACCCGGCTCTGGCAGCGAAGCTCTGGGACGCCAGCGAGAAGTTGACCGGAGTCGGCTACCCGCTCTGACCCCGCGCAATCACCGGGCGGGTGCGGGCAGAGGCAGTCCGCGCTCGCTCATGACCGCACGCAATCGGTCGGGGTAATCGGTGATCAGGCCGTCGACGCCGAGATCCATCAGGGCACGCATGGTGCCGGGATCGTCGACGGTCCACGGGATCACTCGGATTCCGCGCTCGTGCGCAGAGTCGACCATCTCCTGGGTGACGTAGAGCTCGAAGTCCGAGTCGCCGATCTTGCCGCTCTGCGGGGTGCCCTGTACAGGCGAGTACGCCGAGGCTCCGAACGAATCGATCGCGGCGATCGCGTCTCCACCGAAATCGTCGATGTCGATCCCACCCAGCCAGGGTGAAGCGCCGTCCTGCCCGACCTGCAGGAAATCTCCGTTGGTCAGCGCCACCACAGGCACCTCGGGCTCGGCCTGCCGGACCAACTTCAGGGCGCCCCAGTCGAAACTCTGCACGGAGATTCTGTCCAGCATGCCCGCGTCGCGGATGGTCTCGAGAACCGTGTCCACGAACTGCTCCCGCGGGGCGGTCTCGGTGGGGCTGCCCGCCTCGACCTTGGTTTCGACGTTCAGCTTCACCTGCGGTGCATCGGCCGATTTCACCAGCTCCAACACCTCGGTCAGCGTCGGCATTCGAGCGCCGGCAACGCGGCGCTGCTCGGGATAGTCGGCAAGCGGTAGAGCACCGCAATCGAGTGTCCGAATCTGCGCGAGGCTCAATGTGTTCACGAATTTCCCGACGTACGGAAACTCCGGGTCACCCGGGGTGGACGCCCCGGTATCGACGCACTTCTTGTCGGAGACCTTGCGGTCGTGGGTGACGATCGCAATGCCGTCCTCGGTGATCTGAGTGTCCAGTTCGAGAGTGCTCACCCCGAGTTGCAGTGCGTTGGTGAACGATTCGATCGTGCTCTCGGTGACCAAGCCGAGACCGCCGCGATGCGCCTGCAGATCGAACGAGCCCAGTGGCGCGCTACCGCCGTCCGGCGACGCGGGGTCTGCGGTGGTATCCGTTCCGCACCCCATCAATACCGCGAGTGGAACGCACACCAGGGGCAAGTACCTACCGAATCGCATGCTCGGCGAGGCTACGGAAGGTCGGTGTCCACCGAGTTCCCTCGCAGTGAACTCCCGGCACCCTCGAGGTAGACGGAGATCGGAAGCTCAAGCGCCGCAATATTCTTCGATGTACGCCGCCCGAACACGACATCGGCCACCAGACCCTCGCACAAGGAGACCAGGCCGTCTCCGTGCGCGGGGTCGACGAACAAGTCCTGTGCCCGTTCGAGCGAGAAGAAGGAGCGAGCCAGGACGTCTCGAATATCCTGTGCAACAGCAGGATCGAGCATCAACGCGTAGCGGGCTCGAAGCTCGACCATGCGGTGGGTCAGTACCTCGTGCAGATACCGGGCAATCAGCGTTGCCACGTCGTTTTCCGTACCGGCGATCTTCACGAACCTCGCGTGTGAGAGCTCGACCAGTCGCGCCGCCACCGCCGCCAGCAGATCGGATTTGGTTCGGAAGTAGTAGGACGTCGACCCCGCCGGATAGTCGAGTGCCGAGTCGATCGACCGATGCGTCAAAGCGCGCAACCCGTCGCGGGCGATGACCTCGAGCGCCGCGTCGGCGATAGCGGTTCGGCGATCCATGGTGGTGACCCTACACACCCCCTCTACAAAAGTAGAGGGCATCGGCGTACGGTTCGATCCATGAGGCCGATCGCACCGCGACATACCTTCGACGCAGATTTCACCCTCGACGACGCCCAAACCGCAGCAGCCGATGCACTCTCGACCCCCGGCAGCACCGGCGTCTATCTGTGGGGACCGGTCGGCCGCGGCAAGACCTGGCTGCTCGACGCCTACTTCGCCGGTGTCACGACCCCCGCGAAGAAACGCGTCCACTTCCACACCTTCTTCCGCGACCTGCATGCGGCGTACTTCCGCCACAGATTTTCGATCGACGCTGCGATCGACGACATCCTCTCGACGGACGAATCCGGGCTCCGGGCCGAGCTGCTGTGCTTCGACGAATTCCACGTTCACGACATCGGCGATGCCCGGCTCATCACCCGTATGCTCGACGCCCTCTTCGCCCGCGGCGTGGCGCTGGTCGTCACCTCCAATTACGCCCCCGACGATCTACTGCCGAACCCGCTCTTCCATGCGACTTTCGTTCCGACGATCGAGAAGCTGAAGCAGAACCTGGAGGTGGTCTGCGTCGACGGTCCTGTCGACTACCGCACCGTCGGCGGCAGCGGGTCGCGATTTGCGTCGGGAACCTGGACTCTCGAGCGCGGGTCGGGTGGTCACACGTTCACCGACTTGTGCTGTGCCGCTCGCTCGACAGGTGACTATCTACGGATGCTCGAGGGAGTGACGAGCCTGACCGTCACCGAGGTTCCTGCACTCTCGACCGTCGACGAGTTCGCCGCTCAGCGATTGGCCAATCTCGTGGATATTCTGTACGACCACGATGTGCGTACCGACTTCCGTGCACTGGTCCCGCTGAGCGAATTCGCGGTCGGCTGCGCAAGTCTCGACACCGATCGACTGGTCAGCCGGCTCAGTGAGTTGGGCTAGCCGTTTCGAGCGTTGTACGCACAATCTTGGCGCGGGTGAGCCTGAAATTGTGATCCCGGTTGAACACGGCGGAGAACCCGGGTTCGAACCAGGGCGGTTCCATGGACGGCCGGACGAAGTCACGGTAGATCTCCGGTGAGAAATCGGACGCGTACCGCATGCTCTCGGTCGCTCCGGCGTACAGAGTCCCGAGTTCGGTGAGCTGATCGGCAAGATCGAACCACTGCTCCCTGGCGACGTCATCGCGAAGCCGTTGGCTGGAAAATCTGGCCGGCAGATGTGGACGCTGGCGGTTGTGCGTTCCGTCGGAGTAGACGAAAGATGATGAGGGGCACGATTGCTAGCGCAGTCGTAGCGGCAGCGATAAACGGGAGCACATGCAACCCGTCGTGCGAGGACACCAGACTTCCCAAACCGGCTCCGAGGCCAACGCCGAGATTGAGAACGGTGACCAGGACACTGCCGGCCAGAGGCCGGAAGTTCTCAGAGGCGGCGCGCATCACGTTCGCTTGCAGCACGACGGGGAGCATCCCGATCATCACGCCCCACAAGACTGCGAGGAGGACGTACGCCATTGGCGCATGCGCGAAGCCGGTGACTCCGAGGATGACCGCGAAAGTCACCACGGTCACCGGAAGTGCGCGTAAAGGCCATCGGTCGCTGATCCGACCGGCAGCCAGCACACCGACGACGCCGCCGATGCCGCTGGCCAGCAGCACGCCGGGCACTTCACTGGCGGCGATCTCTGCGACGGCTTCGCTGACCGGAACGACGAAGGTGAAAACATCGCAGTGTTCATCTGATGGTGTGTGAAAGGTACTCCGAACGCATCGAGGACGCGGGGGTCTGCAGGGCAAAGGTTCGCCATTCTCGCTGCAGGTGAGGTTGGTCGGCGTAACCGGCTTCGGCGGCGACGCGCGCGAGTGGGTGACCGTTCTTGACGAGTCGCTGAGCCGGTGGTAGCGCGTGAGCTGTTGCCATCCTTTGGGTGTCAGCCCGAACTCCGACGCGATCAGGTAACGAAGCACTCAACCGAGCGCGGCGCGAGTACATCGAATAGGTAGTCGTCCCACAGTGATGAACGATCTGCCCACCGCACTAGTCGACCATATGAGGTAGAGAGACGAGGTGGTAACAGAGCTGCGAATCGCATTTGGACGCAGGCGTTTTGAGTTTTATACAACTCGTCCCAGCATACCGGTAACAGCTCTTATGTCGGGTAACAATCGTAAGCGGTTGCTAGACAGTTTTTTTCAAGTCATTACGCAGAGGCTGGTGCGTCCCGTGGATCGACACTAGAACCCTACGGCTCGTAAACGACCCCGGTGCGGAGTCGACAGGATCAGTCATAGCGTCCCCGTTAGGCGCGGAGTCGGACACCAGGAGTCGGGAAATTGGTAGCGCGCCCTGGCGAGGGGACGATCTAGACCGGCCACGCTACCCCTGACGACCGGCGATTGCCTGGGGCAAAGTTCGAACAGCTCGACGTCGTCTAGTTGCTCCGAAATGGGCGTGTGGAACGTGGGCCGGGCAACTACGGTGTGGCCGAGGTCGTGGCTCGGCGTAGATGCTCGCGCAGGGCCGCTGCTACGCCTTGAGGGTTCTCGAGCATGGGGATGTGGCCGACGCCCGGCAGTGCGACTTCTGCGACGGTATCGGGCAGTTCGTCGATGAGACGCTGCATGAAGTCGGCTCTGGTCAGAAACGTGTCGAACTCAGACAGTATCAATGTTGTTGGTGCGGTCACGAGGTCGAGATGGGATAGCGGCCCATCACGTAGGAACGCCAACATGATGGGCAGGTAGATCCGGCAATGAGACACCGCACGCATCACGTTCGCAGCATCGTCTCGCGAGACCTTGTCGGTGTCTCTGCTGCAGTTTCCGATGATTGGGCGCTGAAAGCGTCGGTGGGTTGCGGCCCTCTCACCGAGGATGCGGACGAGCGCGGCGAGCGGGAACTGGGCGATGAAGCCGAGGCCCATACGGATTTCGGCGTAGGAAAAGCGGGTCCATCCGCCGGCAGGGTTGATCGCGGCGAGCGATCTCACCCGACCGCGGCGCTCCAGTTCAAAACCAACCTGACCTCCTAGGGAGTTGCCGGCGACGTGGCACGTCTGCCAACCGAGGGTGTCGAGTTCATGTTCGATTCCATCGGCGATTCCGGCTACCCCGAGATCCCGTAAGCGGAGTCGGGGGCCGCCCCAATGTCCAGGCATCGTCAGCGCAACGACGTCGTAGTCTGACGCCAGGTTGTCGACAACCTCGTGCCACACATGATGCGAGAGGGTGAAACCGTGCAGCAGTAGTAGGGGCTCGCCTGAGCCTGACCGATTCGCGGACGTAGGAGCGCATGCGCCGGTGTGATTGACGTGCATTGTTTCAACCCGCGATCAGGTCGGTGTAGGACACGACGAGGACGGCGCTCGAGAGGGCGAGCATTCCAAAGCAATTGAGCCAGGACTCTTGCTTGACGAAGTGCGCGCGGACGTGTTCAGGTGCGGCGCATGCAAAGTAGGCCACCACGCCCGCGGTGGCGCTGATGCCAACTCCGGGATATTGCAGTCCTGCGATTAGTCCTGCTGCGGCCAGCAACTTGATCACCACCAAAGTCCACCACCATTCGCGAGGAAACGCGACGCTGTCAAGGCAATTTCGGATGAAAACTGGTGGGCGGACCGGCAGCAGGGCGTCGGCCAGGAGGATCACGGCGAGTGCAGCGGTCAACCACCAGACATGTGGGGTGTCGATCACAAGGAGCCCTTCGGGTTAGAGGAGTTGATGACAAACTCGATGCTGCTGAGGAAGTGCTCGAACGTAGACGCATCAGCCGCTCGGTCCGCAGCGGCACCGGCAGACATGAGCAGTCCGAGATAGCCGAAGTAGATGACATTCTCCCGCGCTCCCCGCGCTTCTGCGTAAGGCCGGCACACACGAGGGTGATACGGATTTCGCCGAGCAGAGTGCGCCTCAGCTGGTTGAAAATGTCGGAGCTGGTTCGGCCGCTAACGATAATCGCAGCGTAAGCACGGGAGTTCAGGATCTCGTGCGAAGTGCTCGACGAACGTCGTAAACAGCGCGAGAACCGCCTCAAGTGCTGCGGTGGCGGTAAGAGGGCTCGCGTTGCTGATGACGTCGAATTCGCGGTCTCGGTGGACAGCCGCGATCCACTCGTCGAAGACACTGACCAGCAAGGAGTCCTTATCGCCGACCGCCATGACGGTGCCCACGCCAACTCGGGCGGCAGCCGCGATACTCCGGACCGCTGTGTCGCCGACGCCGTGGCAGACACCTGGTAGACGATTCG
Source organism: Rhodococcus sp. 077-4 (assembly GCF_047782425.1). NCBI lineage: Bacteria > Bacillati > Actinomycetota > Actinomycetes > Mycobacteriales > Nocardiaceae > Rhodococcus > Rhodococcus sp. 077-4. The sequence goes on from NZ_JAJPWC010000001.1 coordinate 164,102, forward strand.
CCGTTACTGCAGCCCGGCCCATCCGTTGACCGCGTCGAGAACTTTCTTTGCGGAGTGACCTTTCGTCGGTCTCGCACGAAAGGTGCCGCGCACCAATGCGGTCAGACTCGAGGCGTAACCCCTGCGCGCGTCTGCTTCGTCCTTCCCGACAACTATGCGCGCTGCGGTACTGCGCGAAATCAATAACGCCGTCTCCGCCAGCCTGCGCTCCCCGTCGTCGTCGTAGTTCTCGAGGCCCCAGGCGTCGGCGATGTAGCGATAGAAATGGGTGAGCCGGTCGATGTCTTCGGAATCTGCGCGTTCGAGCGCGGTGCGCAACAGTTCGGCGGAGGTCCCCGTGGCGACGGCTTGGAAACAGACAAACGCGCGCCACCGCGGCGATGCCAACAGGAGGGTGAGTTCCTCGTCCGCGCACAGTGCGACAAAGTATGCCGCGCAGTGGACCGGGTCTGTTTCGACGTCGAGCGCACGCCGTGCGAGAGCAATTGCTCTTGTGTGCGTGAGGCTTTCGAGAGTGTTCCCGGCCGCGCACTGTTCGATGGCAAACGCGCCGAATGCCGACCGGCCGGGCCAGATGCGATAGGCGGATGCGCGGGAGACCCCCGCTGTTTCGAGTATCCGTTCCATGGGAATTTCTGGCTGGACACCGATCCCGTGTTCGGCAACATACTCGATCACCGCATCGGAGACCAGATCTCGGGTGGCGTCCTCTGTGCGATGGGTGCGCGGCATTCGTAAACGGCCTCTCGGTTTGACTTGAGACATAGTATCTCACACTCTACAGTTGAGACACCGTGTCTCGTCGATCGGATTCAAGACAACACAATGACGAACCAAGGAGTGGGCAGTGATCAAATCTCGAACGGCAGCCGCGGCGGGGGCCATTGCCAGCGTCGTCGCCATTGTAGTGACGGCGTTCAGCTCGGATCTTGTTCGAACGACCCTCTCGCACGCCTATTCGTACCCGAATGCCACAGGCCTCGAACTCGACGAGGCGACGTCGATGACGATGACATACCTCTTCGCTGTTGCCGGTGCAGGCCTAGTGATTTCGGCGCTGTACCTATGTTCTCGGCCGGTCGCACGATCGCGTTGGGGCTGGTACCTCGGCGGCGTAGTCGCAGCGTTGGGTCTCGTCGTAGCCAGCTACAACGCGACGCAGGAATTTCCCGTCGCGGTGAAGCTGGTCTACTTTTTGCCCGTCATTGCGGGAGCGCTCTGGGTTACCTCGGCAAAGCCCGGACAATCTGCACCCGTGGCCGCAGCCCGGTAGTCGTGCCGCGCCAGGACGGCGCCCGCGATGAAGCGGAACCTCTACTGGACGGCCTGGACCGAATCCACACCCGTTCGTACACATGAGCACCCTTGTCGCCGAGACAGGGGTGCTCATGTGGTTACTCCTAGCGGCCCCGGGCGTACAACGGCAGACCCGGTGTCCACGAATACGCCTGCACGCGTTGCCGGTTGCGACGCATTGACCCCGCCCAGCGAGGCCGCATTAACGAGATGTCCGAGAAAGCCGAACAACGTCTCGCCGAGGCCAAAGATCCGGCATTGCGGCGGGGCGAACCTGCTGCGCCTCGAACCGGACAGCCCCTACCTGACGGTGCTGCCTTCATTGGCGGGAATCGGTATCGGAATGGGCATGCTCGCCGCACCGATCGTCGCGGCCGCAATGCGGGCCGTACCTGCCGAACGGTCCGGAGTGGCGAGCGCAGCCAACAACACAGCTCGCCAGGCCGCCGGTGCACTCGGAATCGCTGTCTTCGGGGCCATCGCAGCCTCCCCCGACAACGCCGGACGGTTCGTCACCGGAATGCCCATCAACGGACTCGTCGCGGCAGCCGTATGGGGAGCCGCCGCAGTCCTCGCGGTCACCGCGCTCCACCGCCACGAACAGTCCTCCTGACCGAATCCCGTCCACCTGGGGCGTATCACACCGACCGGTTTCCTTCCTCCACCGAAACGAAAGGTGAACGGCGCTAGGGCGACGGTGACGATGATGATCGCCCACCATCCCGGGGAGAGGGCGGCCGGCGTGGCGGGCGAGGCGGCCTGCGTCGTCGAGTGCGGTGACGGTGGACGGTAGAGCCCAATTCGCAATCGGAACGGACACCGATCGACTGGTCAGCCGGCTCAGTGAGTTGGGCTCTCCTACATGGTCTCGAGTCTCGTTCGATTGCCGCCGTCCGCCTTCGCTCGGTACATGAGGGAGTCCGCTGCACGCGTGGCATCGTTGATCACGTTCGACCCTTGCCACGCGTCGGAATCGGGAGCGATCACTACTGCCCCGGCGCTCACTGTGACCGGTATCGGATCCGAACGATCCGTCAAGGTTGCGCTCACCTCGAGCACCAGTTCACACAATTGGTCCGCCTCACCGACGAGGACTGCGACGAACTCCTCGCCTCCTGTTCGCCCCACCACCCCCAACTTCTCGAAGTGACCGCACAGACGCTCCGCGACAAGGACGATGACGGCATCACCCTGATCGTGTCCGTAGCGGTCGTTGACACTCTTGAACCGATCGATGTCGACGAGAACGAGACCGAACGCCAACTGCTCGCCTCGAGCGACCGTCCACAGATCGTCGATCGCATTCTGCAGCCCGCGTCTGTTCTTCAGTCTCGTCAGTGGATCGATCTCCGACTGCCGCGCGTCCTCACACACCAACGACCACGCGATCTGGGCGAAGATCGGCACACCCGACGACGCACCTCCAGCGACCAGCACCGCGGCGATCGCATCCCACGGACCCCACAACCCCTGCACGTACGCGGCCACGCCGATGTAGACGATCACCAGATTGGCGAACACGAGATGAGCGACGAGCAGCTTCGGTCCGAGAAAGAAGGTGCACATCGCCCCCGTCAATGCGAAGAGAAATGTGCCGATCAGAGCCGAGGTAGGTACATCGAGAAGGATCACCGACGCAAGACCGACATCGCCGAACACCAGAAAGACCACCACTTGCCACTTGCGGTCGGGCAACGGTCCCACCAGCAACCACACGATCGCGGCGATCTGTAGAACGAGGACGAACACGACGTAGGCCACTGGACCTGCTCCGGACGGCCCATTCGGCGAGCCCAACATCAGAACCGACACGGCGGCGTACAACGCGACGCAGCCGGCGAACACGAGTCGGATCAATCCGTGCAGTGGACGAGTCGACCTGTGCACGAAGATCCAATCGAAATCGTGCGGAGAAGAAAACCAGTGGCGAATGACCTGAGCCGCACTGGGTTGTGGTCCGAGTGGCGAGACCGTGATGCTCGAGACCGACCTCGACGGAGAACCGGCGGTCGACCGTGTGCGGCGTCGACTGTGTCTGTCGCCGTGCGCCCGCATCGAACGTGGCTGCCGGGACGCGCCCGAGGGCTCGCCGTGCCGCGATCCGGGCACTCGAAAGTCTTTCTGCATGAGGGCTCCCTAGTGAAAACATCTGCCCCGGCCTGAGAGCGTAGCGATCACCGTTTCCGCTCGCCCGAAATCTCGGGATTTCGAAGCGCTACGGCAACCTCTCGTCGAGGCCGGTACCGCACCTTCCGAATCGGTCCGGACCAGCTGGCATCGTCGTCAGCCGAGTGTCCGGCGGACGGCGTCGATGCCTCCGGCCCGTAGTAGTTCCTCGCCGCGGGCCAGGAGGACGACCTCGTTGCCGTCGATCGCGAGTCCCCGGCACGCCAACCCGGCCCCTTCCCAGAGCAGAACGAGCTCGAGGATCAGCCGCGCGAGAGTGGCGTCGGGATTGCGGCCGATGCTCCATGACCAACGGCTGATCCGGATTCCAGCGTCACGGGACAGTGCTTCACCCAGCCGAGCGCCGGTCACCCATGGGTAGGGATCGTCGAGTATCGGAACGAAGGCCGATGCGAGCAGGCTCGCGGCAAGATCTCGTCGATCCTGCCGAAGCAGCGCGTGCAGTTCGGACGATGGCTCACGATCATTCTTGGACACCGCCGAAGCCTAGGGACCGCAGACATGAAGGGAGACACCCACTACTGACGGCGGTCGGGGGCGACAGCAGCAGCGGGTGTCTCACCTTGCATTCGCGGCCCCCCGCCGGGTGGATGGGTGCGGATGGAAAATTCTTCCGAAGAATTTCTCGGGCCGATAGGCATAGCCTGTGACCATGCCTTTCACAGCAGCGAACCACTACGACTTCAGCGGTGACGACCTGACCGGGACCGTCGACGCTCACCGATCCGCCGGCGTCTGGGCGGCCCAGCTCGTGTTGAGCGGACAAACGCTGGAGTCCACCGACGTCACCCGATCCGATCTGGGTTTCGAAGTTCGTACCGTCGTCGACAATCTCTCCGACGGTAATCGGACTCACCTGTTGGTCGTGCTGCCGCGAGTGAACATCGACCCCGCCGACGGTCAGCCGACCACGTTCACCTCGTACGCGGTGCTGTACACCGTGCACGAGGATTCCGGTGAAGCGCACGGTGTCATCGAGTCCTACGACGTCCGCTCGCTCAGCGGAATCGCATCGGTCGTCGGCTAGGTCGCCGGTCGGAATAGTCCGCGTTCGACTCCGGTTGTACGAGTCAGTCAATGCAAACGCATGAACTTTTGTTCGGCTAGGAGCGCGCCATGCAGTTCGGAATTTTCTCCGTCGGAGATGTCACGACCGACCCCACGACCGGGGTGACGCCCACCGAACACGAGCGCATCCGGTCGATGGTCACCATCGCCAAGCATGCCGAGGACGTCGGCCTCGACGTCTTCGCGACGGGCGAGCACCACAACCCGCCCTTCGTGCCGTCGTCTCCGACGACGATGCTCGGATACATCGCCGCGCAGACCGAGAAGCTGATCCTCTCGACGTCGACCACGTTGATCACCATCAACGATCCGGTGAAGATCGCCGAGGACTACGCGATGCTCCAACATCTCGCCGAGGGGCGCGTCGACCTAATCATGGGCCGCGGCAACACCGGCCCGGTCTACCCGTGGTTCGGCCAGGACATCCGCCAGGGCATTCCACTGGCGCTCGAGAACTACCAACTTCTCCGACGCCTGTGGACCGAGGAGAATGTGAGCTGGCAGGGCAACTTCCGTACCCCTCTCGACGGATTCACCTCGACGCCCAGGCCGCTCGACGACATTCCGCCGTTTGTCTGGCACGGATCCATCCGCAGCCCGGAAATCGCGGAGATCGCCGCGTATCACGGTGACGGATTCTTCGCGAACAACATCTTCTGGCCCAAAGAGCACTACATACAACTGATCGATCTGTACCGGCAGCGCTACGAGCACTACGGCCACGGCCGCGCGGACCAGGCCATCGTCGGCCTCGGCGGACAGGTGTTCATGCGCAAGAACAGCCAAGACGCGGTGAACGAATTCCGGCCGTACTTCGACAACGCACCGGTCTACGGTCACGGCCCCACCATGGAGGAGTTCACCGAGCAGACGCCGCTGACGGTCGGGTCGCCGCAGCAGGTCATCGAGAAGACCCTGGCGTTCGCCGACTTCTTCGGCGACTACCAGCGTCAACTGTTCCTGATGGATCACGCGGGCCTGCCGCTGAAGACCGTGCTCGAACAACTCGACATCCTGGGCGAGGACGTGGTGCCGGTGCTGCGCAAGGAATTCGCTGCCCGACGCCCGGAGGGTGTTCCGGAGAATCCTCCGACCCACGCTTCTGCGTTGGCGGAGAAGCATTCCCGTGTTGCCGTCTAGTACCGAGCTGGCAGTCGGAGCCTGGGAGGCACTGTTCCGCTCTCAGGTTTCGCTGATGCGCCGGTTCACCGCCGACGACATCTGGGATCCGATCGGGGTGCGCGAGTACGACGTGTTGTTCACCCTGAGCAACAGCGAAACCCGCGCCCTCCGGCTCCACGAACTCAACGAAGAGATCCTGCTCAGCCAACCCTCGCTGAGCCGAATGTGCGACCGTCTCACAGCGCTGGGTTATGTTGCCCGACAGAGTGATCCTTCGGACAAACGGGGAACGGTGATCTGCCTGACCGAGGCGGGTGCGCACGTGCAGAAGAAGATCGGGCGCAGACATGCCGCCCGCATCCGACGCTACGTCGGCGGCGCACTGAACGCCGACGAGCTCGAGACACTCGAAAGTCTGTGCACCAAGCTCAGACTCGCCCAGACCGACATCGAGGAGTAGCGGTGGTCCAGGTTCTCACTCCGCGCGAGGTTCCGCTCGGCGGTCCACGCGCGATGAAGGTTCGACGCACCCTGCCGCACAAGGACCGATCCCTCATCGGTGCATGGTGTTTTGCCGATCACTACGGGCCGGAGCGCTCGCGGATGGATGTTGCGCCGCACCCGCACACCGGACTGCAGACGGTCAGTTGGCTGTTCTCCGGGGAGATCGAGCACCGCGACAGCGTGGGATCGCACGCCATGGTTCGGCCGGGTGAGCTGAATCTGATGACGGCCGGCTACGGCATCAGTCACTCCGAAGTCTCCACGCCGGAGACGGACGTGCTGCACGGGATGCAGCTCTGGGTCGCGCTTCCGGCCGTATCGCGTTTCGTGGCACCGACCTTCGAGCATTACGCGCCGGGCCCGGTTGCTCGCCCCGGGCTGGAGGCGAGAGTCTTCCTCGGCACGCTGCTCGGCGAGACCTCGCCGGTGCAGACGTATTCGCCGCTGCTCGGGGCGGAGATCGTGCTCGACGCCGGAGCACGTGTCACGATCGAGATCGACCCGACGTTCGAGCACGGAATCATCGTCGACCGAGGCGCGGTGATCCTGGCCGACACAGAACTGGGCTCCGCCGAACTGGGCTACGTCGAACCCGGCGAGAACGAACTGCACCTGCACAATTCGACGCGGGACCCCGTTCGCCTTCTGCTGCTGGGCGGTCCGCCGTTCGGGGAGCAGATCGTGATGTGGTGGAACTTCGTCGGACGCAGCCACGAGGACGTCGTGGAATATCGGGCCGCATACGAGGCCGAGAACGGTCAATTCGGAACCGTGGAGGGATACCCCGGCTCGCGCCTGCATGCCCCCGAACTACCCAACGCTCGAATGAAGCCCCGCGGCTGACTCCGAGCGAGGGTCCGAAGCAGAGCCTGCCTCAGAACAGTGTCGCGATTTCCGGCTCCGCTGACTGCGGTGTCGGGGCCGCGGCGGGTGCTGGTGCAGCGTTCACCGGCGCGGGTGTGGCGTTTGCCCCTGCTGCTGCGATGGCGCGAGCAGCTTCGCCGGCCAAGGCGTCGGCTGCTTCGTTGAAGTGATTGCCCACGTGTCCGCGAACCCACCGGAACCGGACCGGACCCTCGCGTTCGGTGATGGCCCGCTCGATGTTCTGCACGAGATCCAAGTTGCGCACCGGGGTGCCGCCTGCGGTTTTCCAGCCCTTGCGCTTCCACCCTGCCAGCCACTCGGATGCGCATTTGATGGCGTACTGCGAATCGGATTCGATCAACAGCGGCTCGGGGCCCGGGTGGGCCAGAACCGCCTCGAGCAGCGCTCTGAGCTCGGCAACCTGATTGGTGCCCGAGGGCTCGCCGCCGGACTTGCTCGGCCCCGTGTGGTTGACCCACGCCCACCCGATAGCGCCGCCGGGGTTACGCAGACACGAGCCGTCCGTACTCACGATGATCACGGTCACCGACCCTACTTCGGGCCACCGACAAACTCTGGGTGACTCGCTCACGAACAACGAAAGACTTGCCGAACACTGTCGGTGCGAACCGGTTCAGGATCGGGGCGCCGGCGCGAGAGGCACCACAGCTTCGCTGGTGTACATCCGGAACGTCAACGACTCCTGGAAGTACAGCTCCACCGAGTTCGCGTCGTGAGAGAGATAGCCGATCGACAGGTCCTGCCCGAGATGCAGCTCGTAGTCACCGCCGCGGGTGGTCATGAGGAAGGCCCCGTCGATGGCCGGGGCCCAGATGATCTCGCCGTCGAGCAGGCGGCTCAGATGCTGCCGAACGGGGTAGCCGTGATCGGAGGTCTCGTTGATCGCGGTGAACGCATCGGCGCTGAGCACCAACGAATACGGTCCGTTCACGCCGGCCAGCCGCAGTGCGGTCACGGCCTCGCTGACGGTCTCCGGATAGTCGCGCGGGTCGGCAGGCAGCGACATCTCGGCATTGGACGCCCCCTCCCGCAGTCCGGTGATGCTCGCTGCCGCGTAGCTCTCGAAGATCGCCCGATCCTCGGCGAACGCGATCTTCTCGGCGGCGTCCTTGACCGGTTGCCAGTCCGAATCTCGTGCGCCACGCTCGACGTCGTCGACCGCAGATCGACTGACGGTGAACGGCACTCGCAGTTCCACGACCGGTTGCGACACCCGGGCGTGGGTGAGGACGCCGTCGGCGATCGGCTCGATGGCAGCGAGGTGACCCGTCCCGACGGCATCGAGAGCCGATCCCGCGGGATCGGCCACATCGACGACGCGTCTGCCGGCCGAGTGCCGGGAGAACGTGCGGGTGGCTTCCTCTTCGATCTCGGCCCACGCCGCCGCAGTGATGGGTGCCAGTTCGCGGTGGAGATTGTTCATTCGGACAATCCTCTCTGCTCGAAAGTTGTTTTGAGACTGCCGATTCCGAGCGATCCGTCGGACAGGGTGGCCGGAGCCGTCGACGGTGTCGATGTGGGCGGACGGCCCGGTGGAGCTTCGAGGAAATCGACGGTCGGGACGAAGAACAGCGTTCCCGTCACCGCCGTCGAGAAGTCGAGAATCCGATCGTGCGACGCATCGCCCCTGCCCAGGAACATGTTTCGCAACATCGTCTCGGTCACCGACGGGGTGGCGGAATACCCGATGAAGTACGTCCCGTACTCCCCCGAGCCTGGACGGCCGAACGACATGTTGTCGCGCAGAATCTGCAGTTGGTCGCCGTTGTCGTCGATGACGACCGTCAATGCCGTATGCGAATCCGGCGGCTTCACGGTCTCACCCATCTCGATGTTGGAGAGCTTGCTGCGGCCGATCACCGACTCCTGGTCCTCGACGGTGAGCGCGTTCCAAGCATCCAGGTCGTGTAGATACTTCTGCACCATCACGTAGCTGCCGCCGAAGAAGGGGGCATCGTCGGCCACCATCACCGCGCGGTCGGCCGCAGTCCCCGTCGGGTTCTCGGTGCCGTCGACGAATCCCATGAGGTCGCGCTGCTCGAAGTACGCGAACCCGTGCACCTCGTCGACGGTCGTGACCGCGGAGCCCAGGGCCGCCATCACCTGCGCCGCCAGCTCGAACACGACATCCATCCGACTGGCGCGCACGTGAAACAACAGGTCCCCCGGTGTAGCGGGAGCACTGTGCGTGGGGCCGGTCAACGGCACGAACGGATGCAAGTGCGCAGGCCGTGGACCGTCGTAGAGCCGGTCCCACGCGTCCGATCCGATTCCGACCACACACGTGCAGCCCGCATCGGGCACCCGCGATCCGATCGAACGCTGCAGTCCCGCAAGGCCGGACAGGATGTCGCGGACGGTGTCCTCGCCTCCCTCGTCGACGGTGACGACGAGGAAGATCGCTGCGGACGTCACGGGTGCGAGCACGGATTGCGCGTTCGCAGGACACGACCGGATCATGCTCTCAGTCTCTTACGAGGGCAGCCGTCGTCTCCTCTGTCAGATGACTCGAATTGCTAGAGTGAGTCCGCTGCTCCACTGCAGCTGTGGGCAACGCGCGGATACCTGACCCATGGAGGTCGGCAGTGAACGACGGACGAGTCGAGCCGAGGCCGGTCCATCGTCGTCTCCGCGTCGGAATCCTGCTTTTCGACAAGGTGAAGATGCTCGACTTCGTCGGACCCGCCGAGGTGTTCCTCGAAGCCAATCAACTCGTCGACGCCTACGAGATCGTCTTTCTCTCGGTCGACGGCGGCGATGTCGTGACCTCGATGGGTATGAAGGTATCGGTCGGCACCGCCGCAGCCGACGGCGGCGAGTTCGACACAGTCATCGTTCCCGGTAGCGAATCGGCTCCGGGCGTCTTCACCGATCCCGCGTTGCTCGACGCAGTCGTGCTGCTCGCGTCGAGGGCGCGTCGGGTGGCCTCGATCTGCAGCGGCGCGTTCGCTCTCGCCGGTTCGGGCTTGTTGGACGGCAAGCGTGCGACCACCCATTGGAAGTTTGCATCCGTACTGGCGCAACAGTTTCCGGGCATCGTGGTCGATCCGGATTCCATCTTCGTGCGGGACGGCAACATCTACACCTCGGCCGGCGTGGCCGCGGGAATCGATCTCGCCTTGTCGATGGTCGAGAGCGACCACGGGGCGCACGTCGCCAGAACGGTGGCACAACTACTGCTGGTGTACATGCAGCGGTCCGGTGGCCAGTCGCAGTTCTCGGCGTCACTGAAGGGCGCACCACCTCGGACGCCCGTTGCCAGAGCCATCACCGAGTACATCCATGCCGATCCGACGCGGCCTGCCGGCCTGCAGGATCTGGCTGAACACGCCAATGTCAGTGTGCGCCATCTGAACCGCCTCGTTCGCGACGAGTTGGGCAGAACGCCTCTGGAATACGTCACCGCATTGCGCCTCGATGTCGCGGTCGGCGCTCTCGAGTCCGGCCACTCCGTCGCACGGACGGCCGCCGTCGCCGGGTTCGGCACACCGGTGGCATTCCGACGCGCCTTCGTCGCCAAGTTCGGTGTGACGCCCTCGGACTATCAGCGAAAGTTCCGCACCACCAGCCGAATCTAGGTGGCCCTGGCAGGGCTACCGCCTGTGCGTTCGCCGAGATCTATCGTCGACCCATGCACCACGGTGACACCCCACACCGCCGAGCTCAGGGCGGCTCGGCCCGCGCACTCGAGGCCCGGGCGCTCGAGGCCTGGGCGGAGCTTCCCGCGATTCTGCTCGACCGGCACCTCACCGTTCTCTCGTCCACCGCCCTTGCCCGCGCGGTCTCCCCCAGCTTCTTCGAGGGTGTCAATCTCGCCGTCTACACCTTCGTCGACGCAGCGGAGGAACCGTGCGCAGAACGGAACGACGAGTCCCGAGAACAGGTGGTCGCGATGCTGCGCGAATCGCTGGACCGACACGAACCGGACGAGCCCTTTCGCCGCATCGTCGGTGAATTGTCCACCAGGAGTGATGTATTCGCACAGAGTTGGGCGGCCGAGACCAGTGCGAGAACCTCGGGTGTCGTTCTGATTCCACACGACGTCGTCGGCCCACTGGCCTTGACCTACCGACAGGTCCGTGCGGACGGCGATCACACGGTGGTGGTGTTGCATCCCCGCTCCGCGCAGTCGCGGGCCGCCCTGACTCAGCTCGCCGAGGCGGTTCGCGAATCCGATTCGGTCTGAGGTACGACGAACTTCGTTTCGCGCGTCGAACCGGCACCGGCCACCAGATGCCGGATCGCCGACTCCGACCGACTGCCCGGATCGGCGAAATACGTGGTGATGAACTGACCGCCCTCACCGAGGATCTCCAACGTCTGCGAACGGAACTCGACCAATCCGAACGGTTCGACCGGAACGACCGAGATGCTCGACGTCAGCGGCCGAACATCGTGTCTGGTCCACATCCGCCGAAATGCCCTGCTCTCCACGGACAGTCGCCCCACCAGCTCGGTGAGCCGAGGATGACCCGGTGTCGCATGAAAACGAAGAGCCGAGACCATCCGCTGCGCTGTCTTCGACCAATCCTCGTGCGAGGGGGCGTGATGCTCGTGCTCGAACACGTCGAGCATGACGTTGGCGCCCACGGTCAGACCAGGAGTCATGAGCGCGGCAGGAGCGTTCAACGCCAGCAGATCGTGATGGCGGTCGGTGATGTACGCGGGAGTGTGCACCCACTGCTGCAGTACCCGCGCCGAGGCCTCGGACACCCTCGGCGGCAGCGCCTCCACGACGGGAACACTGGACGGCGCGTGTGCGACGCGATGAAAGTACGCACGCTCGTTCTCGTCCAACTGCAGCGCCCTGCCCAGCGCGGCCAGAACCTGCTCGGACGGTTGATGATTGCGACCCTGCTCGAGCCGGAGGTAGTAGTCGGAGCTGATGTCGGCAAGCCGGGCGATCTCCTCGCGTCGCAGACCGCGAACCCGACGGTTGCCCTCACGCGCCAACCCCACCTGCTCGGGCTGCAGCGATTCTCGGCGCACGCGGAGGAAGTCCGCAAGCAACGAGCGTTCGGCCATCGTCTCGACCTCCTGTCCGGACCATCATTGCGCACCGTGCCCGCCGTGGCGAGACCGAATCCGGCCCATTGTGGACTGTTTCAGGACAGGTCGGACCCGCCGACGCGGCGATCACGACCGAGAGAGGGTGGGAGCTCCTTCGTAGCGCAGCAACGCGTCACGCAGAGCAGATCGTTTGGTGACCTGCAATTTGGGAAAGACCCGGTACAGATGCCCACCGACCGTCCGCGCTGACAGGTAGAGCTCCTCGCCGATCTGCTTGTTGGTCAGACCCGACGCGGCGAGCGAGGCGATGCGATACTCCTGCCCGGTGAGGACAGTGCTCGCGTCGCCGTCGTTCTCGCGCCTTGCCGTCGGTGCCCCGGCAGCGCGCAACTCGTCCTCGGCCCGGCGCTCGAAGGTGCTGGCACCGAGCTGTCCGAACAAGTCCGCGGCATGGGTCGACCAGCTACGACTCTCGATGACCCGATGATTGCGACGGAGCCACTCACCGTAGACCAGGGACACCCGAGGGAGATCGAACGACCATCCGACCGAACGTATTTCGCGGATACTGGCGTCGAAGAGCCGATCGCTTCCGGTCTCGGCCACGATCGCCTCGGCCGCGGTCATCAGCGCCGCATGACGCGCTCCCCAGAAGTTCGGTCTGCTTCGACGAATCCGCTCGAGATACCTCCGAGCATCCTCGGGGCGGCGAAGGCGCACGCAGCACTCCACGAAGTCGATCATCTCGAGCGGCCCGTACGGAGTACTGAGCCAATTCAGGGCCGACATGTCCCGGTGACGCATGCGTTCGTACGCCACCTCGAACTGACTTCTGGCGACGAGATCGATTGTGGTGGAACCATTCTCGGAACCGTCGATGGTGGCGACGAGCTGCCGTAGACTGCTCAGCCGGTCGGCGAAGGGAACGAAGCATACGTCGTCCGGGTCACCGTCTGCGCCGATCACCGCCGAGTACTCCCCGCGAGCGGCGCAGACCGCGGGCGTTCGTAACCGTTCCAGAGCCGCGGTCGCGGGCGAGACCGCTGCCGGGGTGTCGAGTACGTCTGTCAGCCAACGATTTTCGTCGGGATGCCACATCAACAGCGGTAACGCCAGATGCAGGAGCACCTGCTTCCAGGGCTCACCGCCGCGCAGCGAGGCGAGCACGGCACCCTGCAGTGCAGGGCGATCGAGAGCACGCACGTGCGAGCTCGGACCCGACGTCGACAGGGATTGGCTGATCAGCACGTTGACGGGGTCGAGGTGCTGCTCGTACTTGACCGCCCACTGCAGTGCCTGCGCGACGGCCCCGGCGTCGCCGGTGACGACGCTGTACGCCAGGGCCGACCCGACGAGCTGATCGAGGACGTCCGGGTGCACCGAATCGGGTACTCGACCCAGTGCCCGAACGACGGCGGCGAGAGCCGCGCGGGGCTCACCACCCCGCATCACGGCAGCGAATGCCTCCGCCGCTGCCGTCTCGGACGAGTCGGTGCCGCGGCGACCTCGGCGCACCCGGGCGGCGATCTCGTCCGCGAGATCGAAGAACCCGGCGAACGCCGCTATCGAGGCAGCACGCGTCTCGAGGGCCAGCGCCCTCTCATGCTCCGGTGCCAATACCGCAGCGCGACACAACAACAACGCAGCCTGCCGGTAGCGACGCGTCGACGCGATGTCCTCCGCCCGTTCTTCGAGTGCATCGACGAGACAGGCATCGGGCGTCGATACGCCGTGCGCGCGATGCACCAGCCGTTCCTCGGACGACAACCGCGCATCGGCGGCCAGTTCGAGGTGGGCCTCAGCGCGATCCTCGGCGCTCGACGAGGCGTGAATCCACAGTTCGGCGACGGTGTTGCCGGGCGGGCACCGCCTCTCGGGTTCCGATCCTGCACCGAAAGCGCGAGTCACGCTGTAGGCCAACACATCACGCAACATCACTCGGCGTGCAGCGGGTTCCATGTCGCGGACCTCTCGGGCACCGATGTGCGCGAGCGCATCGGTGAGGTGAGGGACCGGAACGGTCTCGGTGCATCGCTCGAAGCTCCGCATCCTGGCCAGCTCGATCGCGGCGAGTGGATTTCCCCGCGCCTGCGTCACGATCGAGGTCTGCCGCGTCGCCGCAACGCCCCTCTCGCGCAACAGTGCTCGAACGTCCGCCTCCGGCAGCGGAAGTAGCGGATGAAACGAAAACTCCCGCCACAGCGGAGGGGGTAACAGCTCAGTGGTGGTCGCGACGCACCGCACATTCGGGTCGTGCACCGCGGTCTTCACCGCGTACGCGAGACGATCGCGGCAGTGCTGATCGAGCAGATGCAGGTCGTCGATCAGCAGGAGGGTCGGGGCCCCGCCGGTGCTCGCCTGCGCCGCGGAACATTCGCCCACCGACGTGCCGAGAGACACGAGGCACGGCAGATCGACGACCCGGAAGCCCGCCGCCCGCGCCTCGTCGCCGATGGTGTTGGCAATCGTGGACTTCCCGATTCCGCGCGGACCCGAGAGCATCACAATCCGAGAGCTACCCGGCGTCGCCGACAGACACAGCCGGGCGTCACGCAGCACGGACACGCGACCGGATGGCTTGGACATGTGTCCAATATATTTTCGCCGCGAGCTCTGGAAGGGTGTTCACTATGGCCCTGCCAGGGACACACTCGGCCCACCTGGCTCCGACCGTTCAGGAGGTGACGCCGATGACCGTCGAACCCCGTGCGACCGACTCGGGCGGAACCGCGCGCCTGGTCACCTCGGAGCAGCGGATCGACGTGCGGATGTCGATGGCACCCCTGCGCCGGGGCCGCGGAGACCCCACCTACGAGTCCACCCAGGACGGCGCCGTCTGGCGCACGTCGAGGATGAGTTCGGGTCCGGTGACCTACCGCCTGATCCAGACTTCGCCGACCAGCGTCCAGGCCCGAGCGTGGGGCCCCGGTGCACCCGAGTTGCTGGACGCCGCGCCCTCGCTTCTCGGCCTGGACGACGATGCCACCACCTTCGCACCCGAGCACCCGATTCTGCAGGAAGCCCATCGGCAACTGCCGCACCTGCGCCTGGGCCGGACCGGGCTGGTGCTCGAGGCGTTGATCCCGGCGATCATCGAGCAACGCGTACACGGCATTTCGGCCTTCGGATCCTGGCGGTACCTGGTGAGCAAGTTCGGCGAGAGCGCACCGGGGCCGACCCCGAAACCGATGTTCGTCTTCCCGACGCCCGACGTGTGGCGACGCATCCCGTCGTGGGAGTACCACCGTGCCAACGTCGACCCGGCCCGGTCCAAGACCATCGTCCGCGCCGCCTGCGCGGCCGGGCGCCTGGAGGAGGCGTCGGCGATGACATCAGGGGACGCTGCGCGCAGGCTGCGGGCAATCCCTGGCGTCGGTGTCTGGACAGCAGCAGAGACCGCGCAACGCGCCCTCGGCGATCCCGACGCGCTGTCGGTCGGCGACTATCACCTGGCGTCGGTGGTGGGGTGGTCTCTACTGGGTAGGCCTATCGACGACGCCGAGATGGTCGACTATCTGAAGCCCCTTGCACCGCATCGGCATCGGGCGATTCGCCTGCTGTACCTCAGTGGGAAGGCCACCAAGCCCAAGTTCGGTCCGCGAACCGCGCTGGTCGATCACACGTGGCATTGAGCCCTCGACGGCTCGCACATCAACGCGGCCACCGTGGCGTAGAACACGAAAATCTCGGTCGGCAGCCGGGAACAGAACGACTGCCCCGGTTGCTGAACCTCGGGTGGCCCAAGCACCGAACACGTCCGTAGCCAACACGTCCGTAGCCGACCCCGCCGTAGCCGACCCGTCGGCGACGACCGCGTCCGGAACGGAGCCGACGTCCAAGGAACGCCTGCGGGTGATCCTGGTGCTCGGCGCGCTCATCGCCCTCGGTCCGCTCACCATCGACATGTATCTGCCTGCTCTTCCGGCCATCGCCGACGACCTGAACACCCCGTCGTCCGCCGTGCAGCTCACCCTCGCGGGCACGCTGGTCGGACTCGCTCTCGGCCAGCTCGTCATCGGGCCGCTCTCGGACATCGTGGGCCGACGCCTGCCGCTCATCGTCGGTACCGGAGTGCACATCCTCGCGTCCCTCGCCTGCATCGTGGCACCCAACATCGCGGTTCTCGGTGGCCTCCGCGTCGTGCAGGGTCTCGGTGCTGCGGCTGCTGCCGTGGTCGCGATGGCGATCGTCCGAGATCTGTTCAGTGGCCGTGCTGCCGCGACGGTCCTCTCCCGCCTGATGCTCGTCATGGGCGTCGCACCCGTACTGGCACCGTCGCTCGGCGGTGCGGTGCTGCTGGTCGGATCGTGGCGGCTCGTCTTCGCTGCACTGGCGATCATGGGCGTCGCTCTGATGACTCTCGCCATCGTGTCGCTACGTGAGACGCTGCCGCCCGAACGTCGTCGAGCCAGCGGAGTCATGCCGGTGCTACGCACCTACCGCTCGCTGCTGCGCGACGCCCAGTTCGTCGTGCTCGTCCTGGTCGCAGCGCTGGCGATGTCGTCGTTGTTCGCGTACATCGCCGGATCGTCGTTCGTCCTGCAGGAAGAGTTCGGCCTCGACGAGCAGCAGTTCGCCATTGTCTTCGCTGCCGGAGCGATCTCTCTCATCGGTGCATCTCAGCTCAACGTTCTCCTGCTCGGACGCTTCGCTCCGGTGCAGATCGTGTTGGCCGCACTGTCCTTCGCCGTCCTCGCCGGCGGCGTCATGGCCGTACTGGCGATCGCCGGGATCGGCGGCATGGCCGGCTTCGTGGTTCCGCTGTGGTTCGTGCTCGGTGCCGTCGGATTCGTGATGCCCAACGCCCCGGCTCTGGCGTTGTCCCGGCACGGTGAGGCCGCCGGTGGTGCTGCAGCCCTGCTCGGAGCAGCCCAGTTCGGGCTCGGTGCCATCGTCGCGCCGATCGTCGGCGCACTCGGAAACGACGCGGTCGCCGTGTCGACGACGATGGTGGTGACCTCCGCCGCGGCACTGGCAGCACTGGGCATCATCACCGTGCGCTCGTCGTCCCGGCCATGATCTCGGTGCACGACACAACGCACTAGGGTGACCGCCATGGCCGACCGCGAACGTGATGCGCACGGTAAACCCCTCAACGCCAGGCCTCGCGACGGTCTCGGGCGGCCCCTCGCCCGCGGCGGCGACGGAACCCCACGGGTGCCCGACGACCTGCGGCTTCCGCCCGCCGCCGCCCTCGTCGAAGCGCAGAAGTTCCTCGACGCGAACATGCCGTTCCACGCACACGAAGTGCTCGAGGGCACGTGGAAGATCTGCCCGCCGGGCGAGCGTGCGTTGTGGCAGGGACTGGCTCAGCTCGCCGTCGGATTGACCCATCTCATGCGCGGCAACCGCGTCGGTGCCGGTTCGCTCCTCCGACAGGGCCACGACCGACTGGTCGGCTTCGAGTGCGAGCCTCCGCATCACGTCGACGTCACCGGCCTGCTGACCTGGTCGCAAGGCCTGCTCGACGACCTGGACACGGGAAAATTGCCGGCCGCTCCAGGCGTTCCTGCATTGCGTGATACCCACTGAACCGATCCCGACCGGGGTGTCCTGGCGTCGGACTTCCGGCTCGAGCTAGCCTGATGGAGATTAGGTAAGGCTAGGACAATCTGCATCGGAAGTGGGGTTCTTCGGCGTGACCGTGTTCGCACCGCTGAGACTCGCGCACCGCGAGACGATCAGCCCGGCCCAACTCGGACGCACCCTGTGCACCGAGGTCGCCGAACAGGTTCCGTACTGGGTCGCCGTACTGACGCCGGCGGAGCGACCTCTGCTTGCCGAGCCGTCCACGGAGTTCGAGCAGACCTCGGTGACGTTCGCGGTACCCGCCGACGCACCCCGGCACCGCGTCCTGCTGCTCGCAGCGCTGGGCTCGGCCGTGTGCACGTGGCAGAGAAACAACCGCCGCGGCTCCTCGGCCGGAGTACTGGTCGACCTCGACCTCGCGCACACCGATGCGGTTCACCCGGTCCGACTCCCCGCCGTCAGCACCGATGCTCTTGCCGTCCCCTCGCACGGCAGGCACCTCGTCGACGACGTCTCCAGGCGACTCGACTCGGTGCCGAACGGCGGCCGCGACTACGCGCTGACGCGCAACTATCCCGCGCTGGCCTCGCGAGCAGGAGCGCAGATCATCGTTCGTGACGACGCAGTGGAGAAGCACAGCCGCGACCACGCCATCGACATCGCCATCGCCGCGACGGATGCGGGTGGGACGCAGGCCCGAGTGAGCTGGGCTGCGAGCCTGCAGGGCGTCGACGAGCTGACTCGGCTGTGGTCTGCCGCTGTGACCGACCTCGCGGCCGCGTTCACAAACTCTTCAGCAGCCTGACGTCGTCCTCGATCCCTTCGGGCGGCGTCTCCAGAATCACCGGCGCGTCGGCTGCCAACGCGACCGCGGTGAGAATTTCGGCGTCGATGGTTCCGGTACCGAGATTCGCGTGCCGGTCTCGCGCCGAGTCGAACTCGTCGCGTGAATTGTTCAGGTGCACCAGATCGATTCGCCCGGTGATGGCCTTGATGCGATCGACCACGTCGACCAGATCCTCACCCCCGGCCCAGGCATGGCACGTGTCCAGGCAGAAACCGGCACCGAACTCCCCGATCGCGTCCCACAACCGGGCGATGTCGTCGAAGTGGCGCGCCATCGCGGAGTCCCCGCCCGCGGTGTTCTCGACGAAGATCGGAACGGCGAAGCCGCCCTGCTCGGCCTGACGCTCGAACAGCTTGCGCCAGTTGTCGATTCCCTTGGCGGTGTCCTCACCCTCACGAACGTGACCACCGTGCACGACAAGCCCGATAGCCCCGATGTCGGACGCAGCCGCAGCCTGCTCCACGACGGCCTTGCGCGACGGAATCCGGATCCGATTGTTCAGGCTCGCCACATTGAGCACGTACGACGAGTGCACCACCACGTCGACGTCGCCGCCGCGCAGCGCCTCGCCCTGTGGGTGCGGCTCCAGCTTGTTCCACTTCTGCGGATCGGTGAGGAACATCTGAACGAGGTCGACGCCGAGCGCCTCCGCCGTACCGAGAGGGTCGCTGCTGTCGCGGACATGGGCTCCGATGCGCATGACGCCCATCATAGGGGCGCTATCAGGGTCTCCCCTGATAGCGACGGGGGCAGAACACTGAAACACTGGCACCCATGAGCGACATTGCCGCACGTGCGGTCAACGTATCGAAGGTCTACGGATCCGGGGACACCCAGGTTCACGCACTGTCCGGGGTGAGCGTCGAATTCTCGCGCGGAGAATTCACCGCCATCATGGGCCCGTCGGGCTCCGGCAAGTCCACTCTGATGCACTGCCTGGCCGGATTGGACAATGCGTCCTCGGGAACGGTGACCATCGGCGATACCGAGTTGACGGCGCTGTCCGACAAGGAGATGACGGGATTACGCAGGGACCGAATCGGATTCGTGTTCCAGGCCTTCAATCTGGTGCCGACACTCACCGCTCTGGAGAACATCACGCTGCCCCTCGACATCGCCGGCCGCACGCCGGATCAGGGATGGCTAGACACCGTGGTCGACCGACTGGGCCTGCGCGATCGCCTCGATCACCGCCCCAGCGAACTCTCCGGTGGACAGCAGCAGCGAGTGGCGTGCGCCCGCGCACTGGCCGGGCGACCCGACATCGTGTTCGGCGACGAACCGACCGGCAACCTGGACTCCCGCTCGTCCGGCGAGGTGCTGTCGATTCTGCGCACGGCAGCAGACGAATTCGACCAGACCGTGGTGATCGTCACGCACGATCCACGCGCGGCCAGTTACGCCGACCGCGTCGTGTTCCTCGCCGACGGCGCGGTCATCGATCAACTGAACTCGCCCACCGCCGACGCCGTACTCGAGCGAATGAAGAAGCTGGAGACGGTCCGATAATGGCGCATTCTGTCTCCAACAAGCCTCCTCGACACAAGCCGTCGGGCAACCCCATGCGCAAGGTGTCGCTGAGAAACCTTGCTGCACACAAGGTTCGGTTGGCCCTGACCGTACTGTCGGTCGTACTCGGCACTGCATTCGTCGCAGGTTCGTTCGTCTTCACCGACACCCTCCAGCGCACCTTCTCGTCACTGTTCGCCGATACCGCACAGGGCGCGGACGTGCGAGTGAGCCCCGAGGACGCCCGCTCTTCCGGCGTGCCGAACGAGGACATCGCGGCGATCGCGGCGCTGCCGAACGTGCGTGCCGTGTCGCCCTACGCCGGCGGGCAATTGGTGCTGCTGGGCTCCGACGGTGCCGCCGTGCAATCCGGTGGCGCACCGACTCTCGGTGAGTCGTACCTCCCCGACGACCAACGCCTGGGCGATCCGACGAACTTCGTCGACGGTTCGGCTCCCACTGCGCCAGGGCAGGTGGCGATCAATGCCGGCGGAGCCGAGCGCGCCGGCCTGAAGGTGGGCGACGCGACCCAGGTGCTCGTGCCGTCCAAGGGCATCACCGACATCACGATCTCCGGAATATATTCCACTGCAACCGAATCCGGTGGCTTCATCGGAATTCAGTTCGTGCAGAGCCAGGCGAACGAGCTGTTCACCGACGGCGCCCACGTGCAGTACATCGACGTCGCAGGCGACAACCTCGCGGCCCAGGGACTCACCCAGAGCGACCTTCGGGACGAGATCGCCGCGGCGCTGCCCGGTCTGAAGGTCCAGACCGCAGCGGACGTGCAGGCGGAAACTCAGGCCGAGGTCGAGTCGGCACTGTCGTTCATCAACTACTTCCTGCTGGCGTTCGGCGGGATCGCGCTTCTCGTCGGCACCTTCATCATCTACAACACGTTTTCGATGATCGTCGCTCAGCGCGTCCGCGAATTGGCACTGCTGCGCGCCATCGGAGCCAGCCGCGGGCAGGTCAGCCGATCGGTCGTTCTCGAGGCTCTCGTCGTCGGCGTCATCGGCAGTGTCCTCGGCTTCATCGGCGGAGTGGGGCTGGCCTACGGTCTACGGGCGCTGCTCAACGCCTTCGACCTCGGCCTACCGTCGGGACAGCTGGCACTCGAGCCCCGCACCGTGGTCGTCGCGTTCGCCGTCGGCATCGTGGTCACCGTGTTGAGCGCGTACGCACCGGCCCGACGGGCGGCCAAGATTCCGCCGGTCGCCGCGATGCGCGAGGAGTTCGCCTCCGCGGGCGACACCCTGCGCACCCGGACGCTCGTGGGTGTCGGCCTGGGAATCGCAGGCGCGGCTGCACTGGTGATCGGCGCGCAGTCGACCGGCGGCGCGGCCGCGGCCACCGTCGGAGCGGGAGCCGTGGCACTGATCATCGCCACGGCACTGGCCGCACCGTCCCTCTCGCGGCCGGTGGTCGGTGCGCTCGGTGCCGTCATCACCCGCCCGTTCGGAGCGATCGGACGCTTGGCACGGACCAACTCGGTACGCAACCCGCGTCGCACCGCGGCCACCGCGTTCGCCCTGATGCTCGGCCTCATGCTCGTCACCGTGATCGGCGTGCTCGGATCCACCGCCAAGGCCAGTGTCGACTCCCTCGTCGACACCGGCGTCGAAGCCGACTACATCCTCTCCGGTCCGCAGTCGATAGGAATTCCGACCGGTGCCACGACGGCCACGCAACAGGTGACCGGGGTGGACCGCACGGCGGTGCTGCACCCGGTGTTCGTCATGATCGCCGGCGAGGAGGAATACGGCGCCGCCATCGACGGCTCGCCCGAGGGGTTGCTCGACCTGTCGATGGTCCAGGGCACCGCCGACCTCGACAGCAACGGATTCTCGGTCTCGGAAACCGAAGCGGCCGGCCGCGGTTGGACCGTCGGGACCGAGGTCACCTTCGACACCGTGGACGGAGCCTCGGTCCCCGTCACCGTCACCGGCGTGTTCGCCGACAATCCGCTGATCGGTAGTTGGATCGTCTCGGGCGACATCTACGAGAAGGTGACACCGTCCATCACCCGGTCGGATCTGCTGGTACTCGTCAAGGCAACGCCCGGCACCGACCTGAGCACCCTGCGCTCCGATCTCGAAGCCGCGACCAAGCCGTTCGTCGTCGTGCAGGTTCAGGACGTCGACGAGTTCAAGGGCAGCCAGGGTCAGCAGATCGACACCCTGCTCGCCGTCCTCTACGGCCTGCTGGCACTCGCCGTCGTGATCGCAGTGCTCGGCATCGTCAATACGCTCGCCCTCTCCGTCGTCGAGCGTCGCCGGGAGATCGGCATGCTGCGGGCAATAGGAATGCAGCGGCCCCAGGTTCGCCGCATCATCTACCTCGAA
Organism: Rhodococcus sp. 077-4; assembly: GCF_047782425.1. Taxonomy (NCBI): domain Bacteria; kingdom Bacillati; phylum Actinomycetota; class Actinomycetes; order Mycobacteriales; family Nocardiaceae; genus Rhodococcus; species Rhodococcus sp. 077-4. The sequence continues at coordinate 186,404 of NZ_JAJPWC010000001.1, forward strand.
TCGCTCCTCATCGCGCTGTTCGGTGCCATCGTGGGCGTCGTCCTCGGCATCGCCTTCGGATGGGGATTCGTACAGACTCTGCGCGACGAGGGCCTGGGCACCATGACCGTGCCCTGGGGTCAGGTGGTGTCGATGCTGCTCGGATCAGCCGTGGTCGGGGTGCTGGCCGCGCTGTGGCCGGCTGTGCGAGCTGCACGCACGAAACCGTTGGAGGCCATCGCCGACCTGTAGAGCGAGGCCGGAAAACAGACCGGACATTCCGCAACGTCACCCGATTGTTGCGGAATGTCCGGTTTTTCGGCTTGCGCACAAAGCCGATACGCGTCTACCTTCAGAGGGGCAAAACAAACCTTTGGAAGGTTTGTCGGTATCAAACCAACTCTGACAACGCGGGTCGGGCTCGTGCAAGGAGAATCATGTCGGTTCAAGACATCGATGCGCCCACCCGACTGTCACTGGCACCGCTGTGTCGCCCCGAACGCCGGGACACGCTGATGGCCCGCTACCGCGAGGTGGCTCACGCCATCCCGGACGCCGTCGCCCTGCACACGGACGACACCTCGCTCACCTTCGACCAACTCCTCCATCGCGCCTACTCGCTGGCACGAAAGATCGCCACGCTCTTCCCCGGCGATTCTCGGCCACTCGCCGTGGACACCGACGCGAACACCACCTCGATCGAGCTGATGCTGGCGGTCGTCGCCGCAGGCCATCCCCTCGTGCCCCTCGACCCGATGCTTCCCGCCGAGCGCCGCGCCACGATCATCGAGCGAGCAGCCGCGACGCCGATCGACTCCGCCACTGTCGAAGCGACCATGGACTCCTGCGTTCCCCTACCGACGCTGTCCGGCGACCACACCGCGGTGATCAACTACACCTCCGGATCCACCGGCACGGCCAAGGGCGTGATCCTCAGCCACCGCATGTGCCTGACCAAGGCATACGAGGTTGCCACCGCGTTGGCACTGAGCCCACACGACCGCGTCGGAAACTCCCTGCCGGTCAGCTTCGGTGCCGGCCTGAACACGCTGTTCGCCGGTCTGCTCAGCGGAGCCTCGGTGTACTGCCGCGACCCCAGATCCGGCGTCCCCGGCAGCACTGTCGAGTGGGTATCCACGCATTCCCTGACGACGCTGCACTGCTCGTCGTCGCTGTTGCGTGCAGTCTCCGTGGCCGATCACGGACCGGCAGCGCACTCGGCCGGCGGGCACGTACCCACGTTGCGGGTGGTCACCACGTACGGCGAATCCCTGCACTCCACCGATGCCGAGGGCTTTCGACGGCGGTTCGACAGCCGCGCCACGATGGTCAACTGGTATGCGACCACGGAGGCCGGTGCCGTCGCCTACAGCGAGTACCCGCCCGAACGGGAACTTCCCTCGGGCTTTCTTCCTGCAGGAAGACCCATTGCAGGCAAGCTCGTCGAAGTCGTCGGCTCCGACGGTTCGAGATGTGCACCCGACGTGATCGGCGAAGTACGGGTCACGGCGAACTGCCTGGCCGACGGCTATCTGGGCGACGCCGGTCCGGACTCCCAACGATTCGTAGCACTCGGTGACGGCCTGTTCCGGTACCGTACCGGCGATCTGGGGCGACTCGACGAACAGGGGACGCTGCACCTGGCCGGACGCATCGACGACGCCGTCAAGGTACGCGGATACCTGGTGGAGCCTGCCGAGGTCGAGGCCGCTCTGCGCGCCATGCCGGAGATCGCCGACGCCGCGGTGATCGGCAGGAACTCCGGCACCGACACCGACCTCGTCGCCTACGTGTGCTCCACCCGATCCGGCAGGCGGCCCTCCGTCGGCGAGATCAGATCGTCGCTACGCCGAACGCTGCCGGAGTGGATGGTGCCCACCCACATCGTCGCGCTCGACGCGATGCCGCGGAACGAACGCGGCAAGCTCGATCGCATGTCGTTGCCCGAGCCGTCCGATCGGCGCGTCGAGCGCACCGCGGTCGGCCCGACCGAATACATCGTGGCCGAGGCCGCCCGCACCGCGATCGGTCTGGACACCATCGGACGGGACGAGGACTTCCTGGCTCTGGGCGGGAACTCGCTGACCACCACGGCAATGCTGGCCCAGCTGCGCGAGAACTTGAAGATCGATCTGACGCCGGAGGATGTGTTCGCGGCGACCACGGTCCGAACGCTGGCCGTGACGGTCGATGCCCGACTCGCCGAGGCAGCCACCGCCCGTCGTCGCACGTCCGGCGGTCACGACGTGCTCGTGCCGTTGCGCACCGAGGGCAGCAAAGCGCCGATCTTCCTCATCGGTGGTGCCGGCGTCGGCGCGATGGCTTTTCTCAACCTCGTCAAGCACATCGACGACGACCACCCGGTGTACGCCCTGCAGGCGTACGGCCGCGGAACACGCGGACGACCCGACCGCACCATCCGGCGAACTGCCAAGCGCTACGTCGACGCCGTTCGCACCGTCCAGCCCGAGGGCCCGTTCCACCTGGTCGGTCACTCGCTCGGCGGCTGGATCGCCATCGCGATGGCGGAGGAAATCAGGGACTCCGGCCTCGGCTCGCCGCACCTGCTCCTCCTCGACACGCGGCTGTTTCGGCATCTGCTGGACAAGTTGCCCGGCGGTACCGAGGTTCCGGCCGCATCACCTGCCCAAACACGAGAAGAGGCCGGCTTCCATCTCGGCCGCGTCGGCACCGCCGCCCTTTGGTTGCGCATGCAGTGCGCCGGGTTGCTTCGGTACCCGACGACGATGGAATGGTTGGTCTTCGCAAGCATCGGGTACGTGGCGTTGAACAAGCATGTGCCGACTCCGTGGTCAGGTTCCATGACCGTGGTTCGTACAGCAGAGAATGTGAAAGACGCCCGGTCGTGGCGGACGGTCGCTCGAGGCGAGTTGACCTTCGTCGACATTGCCGGGGATCACATCGACATGTTGCGCGAACCGATGGCCGAGGAGTTGGCCAAAATCATCGACGACACCGTCGACTCGACCGACCGATCCGAATAGCTGCGCAGCCGTCGGAACGAGCCGGTCGATGGCCTGTCGCCGCGGGGGATGAGCTTGTACGTTTGTGCCGGACGCCACCGGCGAGGCGTGCGACGGGCGCGAACCACACGACAGGGAGGTCGACAATGAGTTCATCGTACGAATTGCAGTCCGTGGAACTTCACAAGGACGTCCTGCGGTACGTCGACATCGGCGACGGCCCGCCCGTGATTCTGGTGCACGGTCTGCTGGGATCGCACCAGTCCTGGGGCACGCAGCTCGAGCGGCTGTCGCACAAACATCGGGTCATTGCGCCCGATCTGTTCGGTCACGGCGCGTCCGACAAGCCGACCGGCGACTACTCACTGAGTTCGCACTCGGCCACCATCCGTGACCTGATGGATCACCTGAACATCGACTCGGCTCCGATGGTCGGCCACTCACTCGGCGGCGGCATCGTCATGCAGCTGACCTATCTGTTCCCCGAGCGGGTGGAACGTCTTGCGCTCGTCAGCAGCGGCGGGCTCGGCCCCGAGGTGAGCTTGCTCCTCAAGGCCGCGACACTGCCCGGCAGTGAGCTGGTACTGCCACTGCTCGCGTCGGATTGGTTCCGTAAGAACACCGAAGGCGCACTGACGCAGCTGGGCAAGTGGGGTCTGCCGGTCAAGCCGGGACCGAGCATGGCCGAGACCTGGCGGTCGTTCCGATCCGTCGCCGACCGCTCCACCCGCGGGGCCTTCCTGGCGTCGACGCGAGCCGTGGTGGGCCCACGTGGGCAGACCGTCAGCGCCAAGCAGCACTTCGAGAAGTTCGAGTCGATTCCGTCGCTGCTCGTCTGGGGCGGTAAGGACCGAATGATCCCCGCCAAGCACGCAGACAACATTCGCCGCGAGGTTCCGAACAGTCACGTCGAGATCTTCCCCGACGCCGGCCACTTTCCCCAGCTCGACGAGCCGGACTTCTTCTTTCGACTGCTCGACGAGTTTCTCGATGCCGACCGATCCGACAAGAGTGCTCCCACGGCGATCACTCCGGCAGCTGTTCCGCTGCGGCGCCCGTGAGCGTTGTCCCGATGTTCCCGCTCGGCAGTGTGCTGCTTCCCGGCGAACGTCTACCACTGCACATCTTCGAGCCGCGTTACCAAGCGCTGGTACACGATTGCTTGAAACAGGACGACCCGAGCTTCGGCGTCGTCCTCATCGCGCGCGGGCACGAGGCCGGTGGCGGCGATGTTCGGCACGATGTGGCGACGACCGCTCACATCATCGGCCACGAGGCCATCGGCGACGGTAGATACCTACTCGAATGCGTCGGCGGTGAACGCATCAGGATCGACGCGTGGCTGCCGGACGATCCGTACCCTCTCGCCGACGTCCGACCATGGCCAGACGAGAACGTCGACGCGGTGATAGCCGACACCGAGTTCGATGCCACGTGGGCGCGGGTCGAGGATCTCTACGAATTGATCGGCCGCCTCGAATCGACGGAAGATGTTGCCACACCCGGTGTTCCGGACTTTCTGAGCTTGCCGATCTCGGCCGCCGAGAAGATCTGGTCATTGGCCGCACTGATTCCCATGGGTCAGTCCGATCGACTCGACATTCTGTCGGCACCGGACGCCAGGGCACGGATGACCGCACTCGACGACGCCATCGAGAATGTCACGGCCGTAGTGCAGTTCAGACTGCAGCCCTGATCCTGATCCAACGAACAAGTCAGGCCCGGCATCGTGGATGCCGGGCCTGACTTGCGTAGTAGCGGGGACAGGATTTGAACCTGCGACCTCTGGGTTATGAGCCCAGCGAGCTACCGAGCTGCTCCACCCCGCGTCGGGTGTTCACCACGTTACAGGCCATCTCGACAGTCTCCCAATCGCCAGGTCAGCCGCACGCTCTACGGTTCAGTCATGACCGCCGAACCCTCTCCCGTCCTGACTTTTCCGCACGAGGCCGTTGCGCAGATCACGCTGAGCAACCCGCCGGTCAACGCTCTGACCCGCCCGGCGACGAGGCGACTGCGTACCGTTTTGCAGGGATTGGCCCAGGACGTCGCAATTCGAGCTCTCGTCGTCACCGGCGAGCGGGTGTTCAGTGCCGGCTCGGACATCGCCGAGATGCCCGAGATGCAGGAGGCCGGCGACGTACTCGCTCGCAAGAGCGAGCTGGAGAACGCCACCCTCGACCTGCTCGCCGCACTACCACTTCCCACCGTTGCGGCAATCGACGGCTTCGCATTGGGCGGCGGACTCGAGATGGCGCTGTGCTGCGACCTGATCGTCGCCGACGCACGCGCGCGACTCGGGCTCCCGGAAATCGACCTCGGTGTGATCCCCAGCAGCGGCGGGTCCATGCGTGCACTGCGGCGAATCGGTCAGGCGCGTGCCTCCGAACTGGTGCTGCTCGGCCGGCCCATCTCGGCCGAGACCGCTCTGGATTGGGGTCTGATCAACCGGGTCGCCCCACGCGGAGAGTCGTTGGCGGCGGCACTGGACCTGGCACGGACGCTGGCGAGCAAGTCCCGAACTGCTGTCCATGCGAACAAGCGGGCACTCGCGCTCACGTTCGGCGAGAACCCCGACCTGCCTGCACGACGGGCATTGCCGGTGTTCGAGGAGGCGTTCGAGTCAGCGGACGGCCGGGAGGGCGTGCGCGCCTTTCTGGCCAAGGAGTCACCGCGATTCGGCTAGGGTGCGTTTCGCGAGAATTGTTGCGCCGGTGACGATCTCCCAACCGATGATGGTGTAGACCGAGATTCGCTCGAACGTTCCGCCACCGAGGAATCCGGTATCGGAGAGAAAGAGGCCCAGCCCCACCAGGCCTGCGACCCCCGCAACGGCACTGCCCGCGGTGTACCAGCGCGGCGCACCGACGCGGCCGCCGTATCGGCCCGCGGCCAGGAGTACGAGGTTGCCGCCGACGATCGCCATTCCCGCACCCACCGCATGCGGCGTCGATGCCCCGTCGACCGAGGCGTGCGCCAGCCCGACGACGATGCTGCCGACGCCATGTACGACGGATGTCCCGGACACGATCCACCGCGCCCGGCCCTCGAAGAGCACGGACAGTCCGAGTCCCGCGAGGACGAACAACGAGCCGTCCACGACGAAGCCGGTATTCATCACCGCGTGCAGCGGTGAGATGTCAGGGATTCCGAGGTCGCTGATGTTGTTGCGAGCGTAGCTGTACGGTCGGTCCGTCCACCCCAGCGCGGCAACGGCTTCGGCCGCCAGGTAGGTCACCCCACCGACGAGGAAAGCTCCGGCGGCCAGGACAGTCGTTCTCTTCACGACTGCAGTATCCACCGTCTGCTCGACCCCAAGGGTCATTCCGCAGGCTCCACTGCCTCCAGACCCAGGGTCATTCCGCAGGCTCCACTCCTGGAGCCCGGATACACCCGGCGTGTACCGATTGGTACAGTACGGCCTCATGAGCGATCGCCACGACGTGGTGCCGGTACTCGCAGGGGTGTTCCGCGACCATGGGTTCGACGGTTCGTCCCTCGCGGTCATCAGCAAGCAGACCGGGCTGGGCAAAGGCAGTCTCTACCACTACTTTCCGCGCGGAAAGCAGGAGATGGCCGAGGCCGTCCTCGACGACGTCGAGCAGTGGTTCCACCACAACGTGTTCGAGCCGTTGCGGCACGGCACCGACGCCGCGTCGACCACCCACGAGATGTTCGAGCAGACCTCCCTGTATTTCCGCTCCAACCGCCTGGTGTGCCTGTTCGGGGCGTTCACTCTCGGACTCGAACGCGCTGCGTTCTCGGGCCGCGTCGCAACGCATTTCGCCCACTGGATCGAGGCACTCACTCCGGTACTCCGACGGCTCGGCCACGGGGAATCCGCGGCCGAAGTAGCCGAGGAGATCGTGGCCGGCATCCAGGGCGCACTGGTGCTCTCGCGCGCATCGGACGATGCAACGCGGTTCGAACGGCTGTTGGCGCGCCTGGAAGCCTCGGCCGCACGCGTTCCTGCTGGGGTGCCCGCATGACCCCGGAACCCATGAATCCCGTGCCCCTGAACCCCGTGCCCCTGAACACAGAGCCCATGTCACCGAAACCGGCACCCGAACTGAAGACCTTCGGTATACGAGAATTGCTGCGGCTCATCGTCATCGGCTCGGCGCTGACGTTCTTTCAGTTCGTCGCGATCGGACGCTGGGTGCGAGCACCTCGGCGCGGGTGGCCGGTACACGCCTCGGAAGCAGTCGTCGACGCCTTCTTCGTTCTCGGGCCCACGTTCGTCAAGGTGGGGCAGCTGATGGGGTCTTCGCCCGGGTTGTTCCCCAAGGTTCTCGCCGATACCTGTCTGCGCTGTCTCGACGAAGTGCCGCCGTTCCCCGGTGCGCAGGCGCGCGCAGTGATCGAGGCGGATCTGGGCCGCGGCATCGACGAACTGTTCTCCTCGTTCGAGGACGTGCCGCTCTCGTCGGCCTCGGTTGCTCAGGTACACCGGTGCGTGCGCCGCGACAACGGACGCGAAGTGGTCATGAAGGTGCAGCGACGAGGCATCTACCACCGCATGAAGATCGACCTGCGCATCGCATACCTCATCGCCCGCGGGCTCGAGAAGTTCATTCCGTTCTTCGCCACCGCCAACGCGTCGGCCATCATCGCCGATCTGCACGCGGCCACCTTTGCCGAACTCGACAGTGCCGTGGAAGCGAAGCGGCAGGACAGCTTTCGCGCGGCCATCGGTGCGTTCGGAGACAACGCCCACGTCACGGCTCCCGAGGTGTTTCTCGACTACTGCGGTGGCCGCGTCATCTGCATGGAACGTATGCACGGCTCCCCGCTCGACCGCTACGAGCCGGGCGACCAGTCCGAGCTCATCGTCCGCCGCGCCGCCAAGGTGTGGATGGAAGCGCTTGTGCTGCACGGTCTCTTCCACGGCGACGTGCATGCCGGCAACGTGTGGGTGCTCGACGACGGCCGGGTGGCGTTTCTCGACTTCGGAGTCATGGGCGAGGTCGACGAGCAGTGGCGCGCACTGCTACTCGATCTGTTCCACGCCACCGTGATCGACGGTGACTTCACTCGCCTGGCCGTCACCGTCAAGCGGTTGGGAATCGTTGCTCCGCAAATGGGTTCGGATGCGGAGGTCGGCGCGATCCTGCAGTCGGTGTTCGCGCCGATGCTCTCGGCAACTCTCGCGCACTTCAGCCTGGCGGATTTCATTCGAGCGCTGGTGAGCATGGGAAAGCAGTACAAGACGTCGAGCCCCGAGGAGTTGATCCTGGTGGCCAAGCAGCTCGGCTACTTCGAGCGGTACGCCATCGAGCTCGCGCCGAACTGGGCGCTCGGGACCGATCCGTTCGTGTTCAAGAACGTCTTCCCCGCCGAGATCGCAGCCTTGGCCGAGGCGAGAGGCGTCGAGCTGCCGGAGTGACCCGGCAGCCCCACAGTGCGTCACAGGCCGAAGTCGAGCACCACTTTTCCTGCCGCAGTGCGGTTTTCCAGTGATGCGATCGCTGCCGCAGCCTCGGTGACCGGGAAGACGGACGGCTCCGGTGCACTGAGCGATCCGTCGGCGAGGAGCGGTTCGATCTCGGCCCACTGGGTGGCGAGGTAGCCCGGCCGCGTCATCCACCACGCACCCCAGCCGACGCCGACCACGTCGACGTTGTTGAGCAACAAGCGATTCACCTTGACGGTGGGTATCTCACCACCGGTGAAGCCCAACACCAGAATTCGACCCGACGGTGCGAGCGAACGGATGCTGTCGGTGAATCGGTCGCCGCCCACCGGATCGACGACGACGTCGACGCCACGGCCGCCGGTCAGTTCCTTCACCGCGTCCTTCCACCCGTCGAGCAGAACGACGTCGGTGGCTCCGGCAGATCGGGCGATGTCCGCCTTGGCTTCCGAGCTCACAACGGCGATCACGCGGGATGCGCCGAGTACCGGAGCCATACGCAGCGCGGAGGTCCCGATTCCGCCTGCTGCGCCGTGCACCAGGACCGTCTCGCCCGGTGCCAGCCGCCCACGTTCACGAAGTGCGAAGTGCACCGTCAGGTCGTTGAACAGCAGTCCCGCACCTGCCGAGAGGGACACCGACTCGGGCAGCGCGAACACCGTATCGGGCGATACGACGGCGACCTCGGCCATACCGTCGCTCAGTCCCGTCAGAGCCGCGACTCGATCGCCTGCGGAGAAGCCGGACTCCGCAGGTGCCGACCGAACGATGCCGGCAATCTCACTACCGGGAACGAAGGGCAACTCGGGCTTGTACTGGTAAAGCCCCCGAGTGAGCAACGCATCGGGAAATGCAACGCCCGCAGCATGAACCTCGATCACCACCGACCCATCGCGCGCAGCAGGCTCGGCGACGTCCACGACGGTCACCGAATCGGGGCCGTCGAGGCTGGAGATCTGTACCGCGCGCATCAGTTGTCCTCTCGGTCGGGATCGTTCCCTGCACGCCACCGTACAAACCGAGAGACTCGCCGTCACTACCGGCATACGGTGCAACTCCCTACCGGGTCGTTCCGCAGGCTCCACTCCAGCACCGGGTCGTTCCGCAGGCTCCACTCCAGCACCGGGTCGTTCCGCAGGCTCCACTCCTGCCGATGTGCTCCAATCGAGAGATGAACACCGCCCTCGCCGAAGAGACGGATCGCATCGTCGCCTTCTGGACAGATCTGTCGCTGCCCGGCCTGTTCGACGTCCACACGCACTTCATGCCGAAGAACGTGATGGACAAGGTGTGGAGCTACTTCGACAGTGCAGGTCCGCTGACCGGCAGTGTCTGGCCCATCTCGTATCGCTTCGCCGAAGACGAACGGTTGGAGGTGATTCGAGCATTCGGGGTTCGCCACTTCACCTCGATGATCTACCCGCACAAGCCGTCGATGGCGGCGTGGCTCAACTCGTGGGGTGTCGATTTCGCGGCCCGAACGCCCGACTGCCTGCAGACCGCCACCTTCTACCCCGAGGTCGGTGCCACCGAGTACGTCGAGCAGGCGTTGACGAACGGTGCCCGAATCTTCAAGTCGCACATACAGGTCGGGAACTACTCACCGAACGATTCCCTACTCGACGGCGTCTGGGGTGCAATCTCGGATGCCGAGGTACCGGTGGTCATCCACTGCGGATCGGGTCCGGCACCCGGCGCCCACACCGGCCCGGAACCTATTGCCGCTCTGCTGCAGCGGTTTCCGAAGCTCCCGCTGATCATCGCGCACATGGGTATGCCGGAGTACACCGACTTCCTCGATCTGGCCGTTCGCTATGAGAACGTGCGGTTGGACACCACGATGGCCTTCACCGATTTCTCCGAGGCAGGCGCTCCGTTCCCGAAGCAGGAACTGCCGAGATTGCTCGATCTGCAGAACCGCATTCTGTTCGGCAGCGACTTCCCCAATATTCCGTACCCCTACCTGCACGCGCTGGAGGCCGTGAGCCGACTCGATCTCGGAGACGATTGGGTTCGCGCCGTGTGCTGGGAAAACGGAGCTGCGCTGTTCGGCTGAAGAGCTGTTCGGGTAGAGAAGCTCTCAGCCGACCCAGAACTGCGCAATGCGCTCGGCGATGGCATTGCCCTGCGCTCGTCCGGCCACGGCCGCCGCCGATCGGACGGCGATATCGGTGGCGTCCGGTCCGATGGCTGCTGTCGAATCGGCATCGGGGGCAATCACTTCCACCCTCGAACCACCCTTCACGAGGCGCTTGCGCTCGATCTCGAACGGGTCGTCCTCCAGGTCGAGCGCCCCGACCTTGAGCACCAGCACCTTCTCGAATCCGACTGCCAGATCGGCATTCTCGCTTGCTCGGATGCCTCCGTCGACGTAGCGATGATCGCCGATCGTCACGGGCGGCCACATACCGGGGATGGCGCAGCTCGCGGCAACCGCGTCGACCAGCTGGACGCCCGAGCCACGATCGAGAACGCGATGCCGACCGGTCACCGCATCGACGGTGACGATCCTCAGATCGCGGTCGGGCCACGAGTGCGTCGGTAGCCGTCGTCCGACGATGGCGCGGCGCTCACGTTCGGTGATCGTCGATGCCGCCAGCGCCTGGGTGCCGATGCGTCTGCGAGTGTCCAGAGCGCTGCCGTCGGAGTTCTGCGCCGCACGCGCCAACATCGTGACCAGTTCGTCGATGGTCGCGTCGGCGTGTGGCTCGTCGTCCTGCTTCGATTCGTCTGCTTGACGCTCGTAGAACTCGGCCAACGGAACTCCGCTCGAGATCTGCGCTGCGACCGAGGAGCCTGCCGACGTTCCCAGCAGCATCTCGGCGTCGGTGACGTCGGCTCCGGTTTCTGCCAATCCCAGTAGGACACCCGTCTGCCACGCAATACCTGCGACTCCGCCGCCGCCCAATACGAGTGCTCGCCTGGTCATGGTCGTACCCCTTCTTCGTGAAGAACCGTCAGGAATTTACAGCGCCGGCATGTACACGGGGACGCAGCCAAGCGATGAGGTCGTCGAGTACGCGCTCCTTCTCCGGTTCGTTGAACACTTCGTGGAACAGCCCGTCGTACGTTTTCAAGGTCAGATCCTCGGATCCGGCCAACTCGGCGACGAGTTCGCTGCCGGAGACGTCGGCCAGTCCGTCCGCCGTCCCGTGCTGGAGCAGGACTGGAATCTTCAGCGACGGCAGGCGCGCCGGAAAGGTCTCGCCGACACCCAGCAACGCTGCGGCCAGGCCGGCCGGGACAGTGCCGTGATAGCCCAGCGGATCGGCGACATAGGCGTCGACCACCTCTCGATCGCGCGAGACGAGATTGGGATCGAGTTTGAGTACGGGCATCGCCGGGAGGAATCGCCCGAGGATCTTGCCGACCGCCACCAGGGCTTTCGGTTGCCCCACGCTGGGAGCCACAGCGGGGCCGGACAGCATCAGAGCGTCGAGGTCGCCCTGATGGTCGAGGGCATACGAGAGTGCGATGGCACCGCCCATGCTGTGGCCGAGCAGAAAGGTGCGCGTGCTCGGGTACTCGTCGGCAGCGATGCCGAACAGGGTGTGCAGGTCGTCGGTGAAGTCGGACCACTTCTCCAGCGACACCCGTTTTCCGCCGGAGCGTCCGTGTCCGCGGTGGTCGGGTGCGTAGACGACGAGGCCGAGCGAGCCCAGGCGTTCGATGACGTGCCGATATCGGCCTGCATGCTCGGCCAGGCCGTGGGCCAGCACGAGAATCCCGGTCGGCGTGTTCTCGGGGGTCCAGACGTCGTAGACGATCCGGGTTCCGTGAACTCCGACGAACGACGACTCGACATGCTCCATTCGGTCACCGTACAAGGGCGGCGGACCGTTCGACGGCCCATCGACGAACCCACAAAATTTGCTTGGGTAACTATCCTGGTGGAGCGGGCGATGTAATTGTGACACCCCACTAACCACTTGCCTCGCGCCCGAGGCACAGCCCGACCAGGAGCGAAGAATCCCGAATGCGTGATGAGTCCGCCACGAGTACGTCGCCGCGGTGGCGCGACCCGAAGCGCTACTTGTGGCCGCTCGGGCTGATCATTCCTCTGAGCCCGTTCCTGGCCTGGGGCCTGGTCTCTCTCCTCGGTCCAGGGGCGTTCTGGACTCTCGGATTGATGATCATGGGTATCGCGCTCCCGTTGGTGGACAAGTTTGCAGGCATCGACCGCAGCAATCCACCCGACGAGGCAATCGCGGCACTCGAGAATGACAAGTACTACCGGTGGTGCGTGTACCTGTTCCTCCCGCTGCAGTACGCGGGTCTGGTGGCCGCATGCTATCTGTGGGCGCACGGTCCACTCGGTACCCCGGAGAGAATCGGCCTTGCCATCACCATCGGTGTGGTGGGCGGAGTCGGAATCAACGCCGCTCACGAACTGGGACACAAGCGCGAGAACGTCGAGCGGTGGCTGTCGAAAGTCACTCTCGCACAAACCCTGTACGGCCACTTCTACGTCGAACACAACCACGGTCACCACATTCGCGTCGCCACTCCGGAAGACCCGGCGTCGGCGAGATTCGGTGAGACTTTCTGGAAGTTTCTGCCGCGCACGATGATTCACGGTCTACGCTCGGCCTGGGAGCTCGAGTCCCGACGCCTCGCACGGCAGGGCATATCTCGTTGGACACATCGGAACCACCTGTTCAACGCCGCCGCCATGAGCATCCTGCTGTTCGGGGCACTCGTTGCGGTGTTCGGTTGGATCGTTCTGCCGTACCTACTGATCCAGGCGGGCATCGCCATCGTTCTCTACGAGGCAGCGAACTATCTCGAGCACTACGGCCTGTTGCGCACGAAGCGCCCCAGCGGTCGCTACGCCAAGCCCTCGCATCGAGACAGCTGGAACAGCGACCACCTGTGGAGCAATCTGTTCCTGTACCACCTGCAACGCCACAGCGATCATCATGCGAATCCGGTGCGCCGCTATCAGGCACTGCGCACCGTCGACGAGTCCCCACAGCTACCGGCCGGATACGCCGTGATGATCTTCTGCGCGCTCGTTCCGCCGCTGTGGCGCAAGGTGATGGATCAGCGACTGATCGATTTCTACGACGGTGATCCGAGCCGCGTCAACGTCGACCGCTCCGACCCCAAGGCTGTGCGCAAGCTCGAGCAACTGTGCACCGAGCGAGCCCAGGCCTGAGTTCCCGCGCCCTGATAGGCCGTCAGCCGAGGGACTGCGGCTCCTAGCCGCAATGACAGGCTGAGATCGCACTCGATCACGGGGCAGTGCTACCTTGACGTGATGGTTGAGCGGACTACACGTGAGCAAATCGCCGCGTTCGTCGCAGAACGCAATTGGTCCCAATTTCATAGCCCCGAGAACCTCGCCAAGAGCATCGCAATCGAAGCCGGCGAACTTCTCGAGTGCTTTCAGTGGAGCGCCGAAGCAGATGAGTCCGATGTTCGCGGTGAGCTCGCTGACGTCTTGACTTATTGCCTGATTTTGGCCGATAAACTCGGCCTGGACCCAGATCAGATCGTCCAGAACAAGCTGGCCATCAGTCGTGAAAAGTACCCGGTTGACAAGGCCTTCGGTCGCAGCGAGAAGTATGACGCCCTTTGAGATCCAGCGCATAGACTTCACCGCAGCGTCGATAGTCGACTGGACGCCACCGAACCCCCGGTACACAAACTGGCCAGTCGTGTACGTCATAGACGGTGACGCGCTCCCAGGTCGAGGTGAACTGCTCCGCAATGTGTACGTCGGTGAAACCTTGAATGCCGCCAGCAGGATGAGGCAACACCTGGAAAATTCCGAGAAGAGACAACTCAGCAGTGTGCGAATTATTCTCGATGACAAGTTCAACAAGTCAGTCTGCCTTGACCTCGAGTCCTACTTGATTCGCCTACTTGCGGGCGATGGAACTTTTCGAGTACTCAATCGAAATAGTGGCGTCGTCGAGTCGGACTACTTCGAGCGTGACTCATACAGAACAAGTTTCAAGGATGTCTTCCAGTCACTTCGCGACGATGGAATGTTCACGCGATCGATCGCCGAGATCGAAAACAGTGACCTGTTCAAGCTGTCGCCATTCAAAGCCCTGACGCACGACCAAGCAGTTGCTGTCGAAGGAATTGTCGAAGGGCTACTTGAAGATCTTGAGCCGCCCAAGACGAACAGCATGAGCGTCGTTGAGGGATCGCCCGGGACCGGCAAGACTGTCGTCGCGATTTATCTGCTGAAATTGCTAATGGATATCGCTTTCTCAAAACCCCAAGACATAGTGGACAGCAACTCGATATTCTCGGAGTTCTTCGTCAAAGAAAATCGAGAACTACTCCGTCGCATCAAAATTGGCCTTGTTGTACCGCAGCAATCTCTGCGTACGTCGATTCAACGCGTATTCAAGAAGACCCCCGGCCTGCGACCCGACATGGTGCTGACGCCGTTTGATGTAGGGAAAGCGGAAGACCACTTCGATGTCTTGATAGTTGACGAAGCACACCGACTGAACCAGCGAGCGAATCAGCCGTCAGGTGGCCAGAACAAGCTGTTCTCGGAGATCAACATCTCGTTGTTCGGGTCCGACGATCTCGTCAAAACCCAACTCGACTGGATCAAGGCCAAAAGCGATCATCAGTTGTTACTCGTCGACGGAGCGCAACGTGTGCGACCTGCAGACCTGCCGCTCGGGAGCCTGAAGGCGCTGACGATCGATGCAGAAAAAAATATGCGGCTCTACAAGCTCATGTCGCAAATGCGAGTCCGCGCGGGGGAAGACTACGTTTCGTACGTACGCAGAATTCTCGGAGCCGAAGCCAACCTCAAGCAGCTACGGCCAGAATCGTTTGCTGACTACGACTTTCAACTCTTCGATAGCTTTTCCACTATGCGCGAGGAGATTCACAGGCGCGATGCAGAGGTAGGGCTTGCTCGCCTCGTTGCCGGCTACGCGTGGAAGTGGAAGTCCAAGAGCGACAAGGCGGCTTGGGATATCGAACTGGATGGAGAGCAGTTGCGTTGGAACGGGAAGCCGGTCGATTGGATTGCGTCTCCCGGTTCCCTGGCCGAGGTCGGCTCTATCCACACTGTCCAGGGTTACGACCTCAACTATGCAGGAGTCATTGTCGGCGCAGACCTGCGATACGAACAGGGCAGGGGACTATTCATCGATCGCGACTCGTACTTTGACTCGAAGGGCAAGGAAAACAACGCCAAACTCGGCATCAAGTACAGCGACAATGATCTTCTGCAATTCATCACGAACATCTACGCAGTACTGCTGACACGCGGAATGCTAGGCACCTACGTCTATGTTGTGGATTCGGGTCTACGCGAATATTTGGGTCGCTTCGTACCACCGCACAGCCACGCATAGTCTGGATCGATTGGGCCACATGGTGCGTAATGTCGGTCCCAGTTCAGACCGCTGCGGGTTCGTCGGTCTGCGCGCGCAGGTAGCGGCCGAAGTGAGGCACCGTGAAGGCGATCGTTCCGCGCTCCGCCGAATAGATCAGCCCCTTCTTGATGAGGCCGTCCCGCGCCGGAGACAGTGACGCCGGCTTGCGTTTGAGCTCCGTCGCCACGGCCGAGGTCGGCACCGAACCGTCGTCCACGGACAGCTCGGCCATCGCGCGCATGTACTCGCGCTCGGCCGGCGTCGCGCGCTCGTAGCGGGAACCGAAGAATCCGACGGCGAGTTCTTCCTCTGCCGTCGGGGCGGCGACTCGCACGTCCTCGACGGTGATCGGGGTGTCGGCTGCGAGATCCCAGGTGGCCTTGCCGTACGCCTGCACGAAGTACGGGTAGCCGTCGGCGGCCGCGTACAGCGCGTCGAGCGCCTCGGGGGTGAACTCGACATCCTCGCGATCGGCCGGGGCGATCAGGGCCAGGTCTGCCGCAGCTCGTTCGAGCCGACCGATTCGGTGGTAGCTGAACAGGCGCTCGGAGTAGCTCTTGGACGCCGACAGCACGGCGGGTAGGTGCGGCAAGCCGGCCCCGACGATGATCAGCGGCGCGGTGTCCTGGCTCAGTTCGTGACAGGCCGCGCACAGTGCGGAGATGTCGGCAGGTCCCAGGTCCTGCATCTCGTCGATGAAGATGGCGATGCCCACGCCCACGTCACCCGCCAGCGCGGAGGCGTCGAGCAGCAGTTCCACCAGGTCGATCTCGATGTCACCGGAATCGGCGCGGCCGGTCTTCGCGGGAACGTCGATGCCGGGTTGCCACCGCTCCCGCATGCCCTTGTCGGCAGTCGAGCGCAGGGCGAAGGCCTTGAGAACGCCGAGGAACTCGTCGACGCGTTCGGGGTCGCGATGCGAGGCCGCAATTCCGCGGACCGCCATGTGCAGCGCCGACGACAGGGGTCGACGCAATTCCTGGTCGGGGCGGGCCTCGATCTTCCCGGTTCCCCACCCACGGGCGATCGCTGCGGATCGGAGGTGGTTGAGGAGCACCGTCTTGCCGACGCCCCGCAGCCCGGTGAGAACGACGCTGCGTTCCGGCCGGCCGCGGGTGATGCGTTCGAGCACGACGTCGAACGCGTCGAGCTGCTTCTTTCGACCTGCGAGCTCGGGTGGGCGCTGGCCGGCGCCGGGAGCGTAAGGGTTACGCACGGGGTCCATGGGGCCAAAGTTACAGCGATTCGTGCGATATATGCGGACATCTAGTTCGTGTCCTAGAGATCTGTATTCACTCGATACTTGCGCCGGCGTCCAGGTCGCGGCTAGGTTGCTCGTTGTGAAGCGCATTCTCGTAGTACGCCGCCGTAGCGGGGTCTGATTCGGACCGACCCCTCGCTGCGGGTCTTCGTACTGCCTCGGTCCTCCCTTCACATTCGGAAGACCACTCCTGATGAATGCACTTGCTTCCACTTTCGCCACCGATCCATTTCACGGCCGTTTCGGCTGCACTCTCCCGCGCACGATGCGCGACGAGACCCCCGACTCCACGTGGCACCACATGACGTGGACGGCCTTCACCGAGCGCTTCTCACCGACCACCGGGCCACTACGGCTCGGGTCGTGGACCGGGACGAAGACCAACGGAGGAAGGATCGAATTCGATGCCACCTTCGGTATCGGTGACACGATCATCGCTTGCGCCGCAACAACATACGGGCCGATCGAGGCGTTGACGTCGATGCTCTACGACGCCGGATTCCGCATCGAGATCCTCTCGTTCCACCAGCAGATCATCGGCGACGAGACCGCCACCTTCATCCTGGGTGAGCACGATGGTCGCCGCGAATGGTCGATGGCCATCGAGCCCGACGCCACCCTGTCGGCCGTGCGAGCCGTCATCGGCGGGGCGAACATTCTGCATCGGTAGCGGGATCGACGTCGAGTTCGCAGTTGTGCTGCTCACAACGCCCATATCGTCTGCACAACTGCGAACTCGACGCTGGGGACCCGCCGGTAGCACTTTCTTCGCCTCTCTAGCGCTGACGCAAGAGAGGCGAAGATCTCGCTAGGGCATCTCCACTGTTTGTGCGCGGTGGATTTCCGCCAACGCACTGCGCAGGTAGGTTTCGGCGCGGCCCCGACGGACCGCAAGTAGGTCTGCCACCACCAGCAACGCATGCGCCGGCCGTGGCTTCGAGCGAGATTGCTCCTCCACATCGGCAACGCCCAACGCTCCGGTGAGCACCTCGACGAACCCGGCGATGTCCAGATTCGGCAGCCAATCTGCGCCTCGCACGGTTCGGCCGAGCACCTCCTGGACGTTCTCGCCGGTCAATCCATCGCTATGTACCTCTTCGAGCAACGTGCGTACCATTTCGGCATGCACGTGACCGGCCTGCGCCGCGTCCGAGCGGCCCAGCAGTTCGACGGCGTCGTCGAACGCGATCGGATTCCGCGCCGCAACTGCGGCGAGGGCAGCGTTCGTGGCATCGGCGATCCGCCGTATCTCGGCGGGCCATTCGGCAGGCCAGGCGACGGGGACGCTGCTCGGGGGAACAGCCGCTGGGGAGGGGTCGGTCATCGTAGAAGTCTCTCATTGCTCCACTGTCGTTCCGCAGGCTTCACTCCCGGCGACGCCGACGCAGTTCCTTTTACATGTAACTGATGTTTATACTAAAGCGCGCACTGTGGCATCGGCCACACAGCGGATGTTGAGGAGGTGGACTCGATGAACGAACGGAACACCGTCGCGTCGGATCCCGGTGAAGTGATGCTGCAGGCCAGGAACGTGAAGTTCGACTGGACCGACCTGCCGATGCATTGGGTGCCAGGCGATCCGTACACCACGCACGTCCTGAACGTGCTGCATCTGCTGCTGCCCGCCGGTGAGCACTGGTTCGTCGACACGTTCAAAGAAGCACTGCCCTACATCGACGACGAGAAGCTCCGCGACGACGTCATCGGCTTCATCGGCCAGGAGGCCGTCCACGCCGAGGCGCACACCGGCGTACTGGTGCACCTCGAGGCCAAGGGCCTCGACCCCAAGCCCTTCACCGACCAGATGGAATGGGCCTTCGGCAAGGTGCTCGGATCCGATTCCGTGACGAGCCTGCGATCCAAGAACAACCTGGTCGAGCGCCTGGCTCTGATCGCTGCCATCGAGCACGTGACCGCGTTCCTCGGCGACTGGGTACTCAACGCCGACGGTCTCGATCGTGCAGGCATCCACCCCACCATGCTCGATCTGCTGCGCTGGCACGGTGCCGAAGAGGTCGAGCACCGCTCGGTCGCGTACGACACGCTCCGATACTTCGACAAGCGCGAGGTACGTCGGCTGCGCACCTTCGTAGTTGTCGTGCCCCTGATGGCGTACATCTGGATGCGCGGGATCATCTTCCTGATGAAGAACGACCCGGAGCTGGCGACCGCACCGAAGTCCGTACGCAAGCCTCGCTCGGCGCTGTGGAGGAAGTCCGTGAAACGCGGCACCCTTCCCGCACTGTCGCACGTCGCTCGCAGCATGTCGCGGTACCTCAAGAAGTCGTACCACCCGAGCCAGGAAGGCTCTACCGCCCAGGCTGTCCGGTACCTCGCGTCCTCGCCTGCCGCGCAGGCTGCGGCACGGTGAAACTCACCTCACGACGCGTCCCGCGGTTCCTCCCCAAGGATGCGCCGCCGGATCTGCGCGGACGCGGGCGACCCGACCGCTCGATGCAGGTGCTCGGCACGTTCCTCAACGGGTACATGCATGCCGCTGCCAGTGCGGAGTACAACGATGCCGTCGCAGGCCACAATCCCGATTCCGCAATGAAATTGGTCGTCACCGAGCGCGAGATCATCGCCGAGGACGACAACGTCGCTGCCCTCACCCTGGCGTCGCCGACGGGGGATCAGCTGCCCATCTGGCATCCCGGTTGCCATCTGGATCTGCACCTACCCTCGGGGCGTCGTCGGCAGTATTCACTGTGCGGCAACCCGTCCGATCGCAGTTCCTATCGCATCGCGGTGCGCCGAATCCCCGACGGCGCAGGCGGTTCCATCGAGATGCACGGGCTGGAGCCGGGCACCGAGGTGACCGTCCGCGGTCCCCGCAACGGTTTCCCTTTCGTCGGCGAGGGCAGTGCGCTGTTCATCGCAGGTGGCATCGGCATCACCCCCATCATCGCGATGGTTCGGGCCGCACGGATTATCGGCATGGACTGGCACTTCGTGTATTGCGGTCGATCCCGCGAGACGATGCCATTCCTGGACGAGATCGAGAGCTGGGAATCCGACCGCGTGTTCATCCGCACCGACGACGTGCACGGCTACCCCGCCGAGGGTGAGCTGCTCGCGCGCGCGAGCGCGGGAGGTGCCGTCTATTGCTGCGGCCCCACCCCCATGCTCGACGCCGTCCGCCGTGACTTTCGCCAGTGCCGCGCTACCGCATTGCATTTCGAGCGCTTCGGACCGCCGCCCATTCTCGACGGCACACCGTTCGAGGTGCAGCTGATCAGCACCGGTGCCGTGCTCGACGTCGCCGCCGACGCATCCGTGCTCACTGCGGTCAGGACCCAGAAGCCCAACGTCGCGTACTCGTGCCAGCAGGGGTTCTGTGGCACCTGCAAGGTTCGGGTGCTGTCCGGTGAGCCCGAGCACCTCGAGACCCGGCTGACTCCCGAGGAGCAGCGCGATCACATGCTCATCTGCGTCTCCCGTGCACGCAGCGCACGTCTCGTCCTCGATCTATAGAACGGAAAACTGTTGAGCAGCAAAGCGGTTCGTACGACGGTCGTCAACGAGGGAATCCGGTTGGCGGTATTCGAGAGCGGCAACCCCGACGGCGACCCCATCGTCCTCGTCCACGGGTGGCCGGATACCCACGAGCTGTGGAGCCACATCGTGCCGCAGCTGGAGGACCACTTTCGGGTGATCAGCTACGACTCCCGCGGTGCCGGCGAGAGCTCGATTCCCGCCGAGCAGTCGGCGTACAAGCTGGCGCGGTTGGCCTCGGACTTCTACGCGGTCGCCGACGCCGTCAGCCCCGACGCTCCGGTCCATGTGCTCGCCCACGACTGGGGCGCAGTCGAGGTGTGGGAGGCCGCCGCGCAACCGCAGGCGAAGGATCGAATCCGTTCCTACACTTCGATTTCGGGACCCAACCTCGACCATCTCGGCAAGTGGTCTCAGTCGCGCCTACGTCGCCCGACCCTGGCAGGCATCAAACAGGTGCTCGCCCAGACGCGGGCCTCGTGGTACACCGTCACCTTCCACATCCCGGGCTTGTCGACCCTGCGGATCAAGCGACAGTTCGCCAAGGGCTGGCCGGCATTCCTCCAGGAATTCTCGGGAGTGGACCCGAAGCTCGTCACCCAGAACCCCACGCTGTGGTCGGACGCAACCAACGGCACAAATCTGTACCGGGCCAACATCATTCC
This sequence comes from Rhodococcus sp. 077-4, assembly GCF_047782425.1. Taxonomy (NCBI): domain Bacteria; kingdom Bacillati; phylum Actinomycetota; class Actinomycetes; order Mycobacteriales; family Nocardiaceae; genus Rhodococcus; species Rhodococcus sp. 077-4. The sequence goes on from NZ_JAJPWC010000001.1 coordinate 207,559, forward strand.
GCTGCTGACCAATCCGCGGGATCGGTACATCGACATCCCGGTGCACCTCATCGTCAACACTGAGGACGTCGCGGTGCGCCCGTACCACTACGACGACACCGGCAAGTGGGTGAAGGACCTGACGCGCAACGACATTCCAGCCGGACATTGGTCGCCGATCTCACATGCCGATGACATCGCCCGATTGACAAGAGAATTCATCGACTCGCTGGACGCGAGGCACACTCAGGGAACCAGTACCAGCTTGTGACGGGTGCGCGGGGCTCGCTCCCACGCATCCGCCACCTCGGCCAGCGGTACGGTCTCGTACTGCACGGCGATCTCGCCGGCTGCAGCCCATTCGGTCAGCGTGCGATACGACTGCTGCACTGCGCCGGGCCCGTAGTGGATCGGCATGAAGCCCTGAACGCTTGCGCCGAGCGATCGCATCAATTGCGCCGGCACGGTCATTTCCGCTCCGGCCCGATCACCGATCTGCACCAGGCGAACGAGCCGATTTCCGGCCTGCAGCGCCGCCAGAGCCACTGTGCCCCATGTGTAGTCGATGATGACGTCCGCGCCGGAGGAGGCCTGTCGGATCGCGTCGCGCAACTCGTCGACGCTTCTGTCACCGATGGCGACCGTCGCCGTGGCACCGAGCTCGCGAGTGGATTCGAGCGCGGCCTCGTCGCGCCCGACGACGGTGACCGATCCCGCGCCGAGTAGGCGGGCAGCCTGAACGGCGAGGCGACCGACCACTCCAGTCCCACCGAGGATCACGACGTTCTCTCCGGCGACGAGTCTGCCGCCGTGCGTGAGAGGCATCAGCGCGGCAAGTCCGGCATTGCCGAGGGTTGCCGCCGCCGCGAAGTCCAGTCCATCGGGTAGTTCGATGAGCAAGCCCGTCGGCACCAGCGCCTGCTCGGCCATCGAACCGTACGGCGAGACGGGTAGGGAGAAATAGACGCGGCGGCCATCCGCAGCCGTACCTGCGCCTTCGATACCGCTCACTGTCGGCAAGTTCTTGGGGCTGAGGTAATGCGCTCCCGATGCGATGGCGATATCGACGGCATTGAGCGTCGCGGCCGCAACGTCGATCACCTCCAGACCTTCGGCCGGGACCGGGCTCTCGTGGTCGGTGTACCTCGGCACCCCGAATTCGGACAGAACTGCTGCTCGCATGGCCACTCCTTCGACGAATACATATTCACTGAATCGTTATTCAGTGTGTATCGTGACAGTACAGGTGTCAACAGGGAAGGAGCGTCGATGCCCAACGCGACGCGGGCCCAGCAGGCCGAGCAGACCCGAATCGAGCTGGAGAACGCAGCGCGCGTCGTCTTCGCCCGTTCCGGCTACCTCAACACCAAGATCGTCGACATCACGCGACAAGCGGGCCGTGCGGCTGGCTCGTTCTACAACCACTACGCAGGCAAGGACGAACTGCTCTTGGCGCTCGCCGAGCAGATCGGGGAGGACGCTGACGTCATTGTCGCCACACAGGATCCGACGGCTCGCGAACGCCCCACGATGCGTCCTCACGTGGAGGTGTTCTGGCAGTTGCTCACTCGGCATCGAGTGGTGATCGACGCCCTCCGCGACGCCGCGCTGGTGAGTCCCGATTTCGCGGAGCGAGTACAACGATTCACGCAGGTTCAATTCGAGCCGTGGGTCTCCCGACTCACCGCCTTCGAGAAGGCGGGGGTCGAGCTACCTGCATCCCCTGCCACCACCGCGATGCTGATAGGCGGTGCGGCGGAGAACTTCGCCCGGCTGTGGCAGGGCCCTTCCGACGATGGCCTCGACGCTCTGGTTGCATTCGTCGATCGGGGAGTCTTCGGGCCGGCCACTCAGTGAGCCAGGTGCCCGCGGAGCGTCGACTCGGTGTAGTCTGTGCGAAAGATGCTGCGCTGCTGCAGGATCGGGACCACGTGGTCCACGAAGTCCGCGAGAGAATCGGGGTAACGCGGACACATCAGGTTGAAGCCGTCGGCACCGCGCCCGATCCACGACTGCATCTCGTCGGCGATGGACTCCGGTGTTCCGATCATGGTGGCGTGCCCGCCGCCCGCAGAGAGGGTACCGAGCAGCGCCCGCACAGTGGGTTCGTCCTTCTCCACGATGCGCAGGATCGTCTCGTATCGGCCCTGCGGTCCGGTGAACTCCGCCGCCGGGGGTAAAGGCGGCACCGGAGCGTCGAGTTCCCAAGCGGCGCAGTCCTGCCCGGTGAAGGTAGACAGCATGGCCAGCGACTGCTCGGTGGGCAGCAGTGCATCGAGCTCGGACTTCTTTCGGCGGGCTTCCTCCATGGTCGAGCCGACGTAGGTCACCAGGCCTGGCATGATGCCCACCGCGGCGCTCTCGCGACCAGCATGATCGATTCTGGATTTCACGTCCTCGTAATAGCGCTGCGCTGCAACGAGATCGTAGGCAACCGCGTAGATCGCCTCCGCGTACTTCGCCGCGAGATCACGACCCGGACCCGACGCCCCGGCCTGAAACAGAACGGGCCTGCCCTGCGGTGACCGCGGTACCGTCAACGGCCCGTCCACGCGAAAGTGTGTGCCGTCGTGGTCGATCGAATGCACCTTCGCCGGGTCTGCGTAGTTGCCGCCGCGATCGAGTGTCAACGCGTCGGCGTCCCACGAATCCCACAGTGCCAGAGCCGTATCGACGAACTCCTCGGCACGCGCATAACGCTCGTCACGAGCCGGGATGGAGTCCATCCCGTGATTGCGTGCTTCGGCGTCGAACATGGAGGTGACGACGTTCCAGCCGGCCCGGCCACCACTGATGTGATCGAGGGACGCCAGCATGCGGGCGGCGTGGAACGGGGTGTAGAACGTCGACGACACCGTGGTGACCAGACCTATGTGCGTCGTGGCCCTGGCCATGGCCGACAACGCTGTGATCGGCTCGAGGAACCAGTTGCCTGCCCCGGCGGGGTCGCGTACCGAGTGTCCGTCGGCGAAGAACACCGCATCGAACTTCCCTCGTTCGGCTAGTTGCGCGAGTTCCTCGTAGTACGAGATGTTGCCCAGGTCCTCGACGCGTGAATCGGGATGACGCCACGCCGCGCTGTGGTGGCCGCAACCGTAGAGAAAAGCGTTGAGGTGCATGTCAGTCCTTGACCAGGCCGCCGTCGACGACGAGGTTCTGGCCGGTCACCGACCGTGCCCACGGAGAGGCGAAGAACAACAGCGCGTCGGCGAATTCCTCGGGGGTGGTGACGCGTTGCAGCGGGGTCGAGGCTGCGATGAAGTCGAACACCTCGGGCGGGGTCGCGGCACTGGCATCGGTGGTGCGCAGCAGTCCGCCCGAGACCATGTTGACGGTGATGTTGTCTGCGCCCAGGTCGGCGGAGAGGGTGCGTGTCAACGAGAGCAGTGCGGCCTTGGACGCCGTGTAATCGTGGTACGGCACCACCGGATTCTGGAACAAGTTGGTGCCCACGTTGATGATGCGACCGAATCCTGCCTCGCGCATTCCCGGCAAGGCCGCCTGGGTGGTGAGCAACGCTGCTCGGACGCTGCCGCGCAGCTGTGCGTCGAACCGATCCCAGGTGATGGTGTCTGCTTTGGGCCGCGCATCTCCGTCGAACGAGAAGTCCGCCAGCGCGTTGTTGACGACGGTGGTGATCGGGGTGCCGAAATGTGTTCGTGCGGTGTCGAACAGCCCGGCTACGTCACCCTCGTCGGTCACGTCGCCCTGCACCGCAATCGCGTTGTCACCGAGCCTGGCGGCCAGCGCCTCCGCAGCATCACGGCTGTTGCGGTAGTCGATCACCACGCGTGCGCCTTGACCGGAGAAGGCAGCGGCGATCGCTGCTCCCAGTCCGCGTCCTCCGCCGGTGACCAACACTGTCTGCTCGTCGAATCTCATACGCCTCGCCTCTCGTTCGAGGTCGGGACCGTCGCGAGGGACAGGAAATACCGAAACGTCACGACATTCCCTTCGCTGGTCCTAACCAGAGCAGGTTCGACGGGTGTGTTCTCAGCCCTGTCGGGCACCCCGTGTCGCGGTCGACTGTACCGATCACTTCCGAGACCGGGGTTGCATTGCCGTCGCTACCGCTCTCTAGGGCGAGCGGTAGATTCCCGAATACGATCATGACGAGTTACTGTGCCGAGATGACCGAACGCGTCTACCTGGAGTATCGCTTCGACGAGAACGTCATCTTCGTTCTCGACCACCGCATCGTCGAGGTCTTCGACGCTGCGGTGACCGTTGCCTCCGGCGGTCGATGCCGCTGGCACGTAGACCATCTCGGAGTCGACGCGAAGCCCAAGCGAGGCGGCACCAAGGTCGTCGTGGGTCTACGTACACCCGATGGCGGTATTCACTACAACGGCGACCGAGTGAACCTCACCGTGACCGACGAGCAGCTACCTCACCTGATGGCATTCTTCGACCGCGCGAAGGCAGCCCGAGCTCTCAGCCGATGACGGCCCAGCCGTGCGACGGAACGCTCAGCCGCCCGCCGTTCAGGTATGCCTCACCGGCCAATACTTCGCTGCCCTCGACCGGATAGTCGATGGCATCGTCGCCGAGGTTGAGCGCGACCGTCAACGAGTTGCCGTCCGCGTGTGCGCGGTAGAGCAGCGCGGTGTTGGTGAGCTCGAGAGTCTCGGTGCGCGCGGAATACAACCACGGGTTGCGACGCCGTAACCCGATCAGCTCCTGGTGAATTCGGAAAACCGGCCAGCCGTACGGCGCGAGGTCGTCGGAGGTGTCGGGGTACTCGGGCCGCACCTCGTCGTCGCCGCCGACGCGATCCTCTTTGACGCCGCGGAAAGCCTGCTCGTCGCCGTAGTAGATCATCGGCATACCGCCCACGGTGAACAGAACCACCAACGCGTGCACCAGATGTCGCTCGTCCTCGATGACGCTGGCGATGCGATTGACGTCATGATTACCGACGAAGGTGGCGGGCACGAACGCGTCGAGCCAGCCGTTGTGCCGCTCGAGCGCGTGGGAGAGCTCGAAGAAATTCTGCTCGCTCAGACCACTCCAGATTGCCTTCCACAGTTCGTACTGGGTCACCGAGTCCAGTGTGGAGGCCGAGACGATTCGGTCGTAGTCGCCGTGAATGACCTCGCCCAGAAAGTATGCGTCCGGGTGCTTTTCGCGAACCTTCGGCAGCACTGCCGACCAGAAGCGTGGCGACACCGCATAGGCCGCGTCGAGCCTCCAGGCGTCGACGCCTCGTTCGAGCCAATGCGAGAGCACATCCACGACGTACTGCTGCACATGCGCACTCTCGTGGTCGAGCGCGACGAGTTCGTCATGCCCTTCGAAGTTGCGGTGTGTCGGCTTCTCGCCGGAGAAGTCGAGGTGGAACCATCCTGCGGCCTCGGAGTTCGGGCCTTCGTCCAGGGCCTGCCGGAACTTCGGAAAGCTCTGTGCCACATGGTTGAAGACACCGTCGAACATGATCTTCAGGCCGCGGGAGTGCGCGGCGGCGATCAGCGCATCGATGTCCTCGTCGGTGCCGAGCCTGCCGTCGACGTGGAAGTAGTCGACCGTGTCGTAGCCGTGCTTCTCGGACTCGAAGATCGGCCCGAGGGCGATGCCCGAGGCCCCGAGCTCGAGTGCGTAGTCGAGCCATTTCTCGATTCTGTTCAGCCGATGCAGATCCGCTTGGGATTCGCCGTCCCATCCGTGCACCGGCGCACCGGTGAATCCGAGCGGATACAGGTGCCACCAGATGGCGTGCTTCGTCCACTCCATCAGGACTCCATGATCGAGTCGCGGCCGAGCTCGCCCGCACCGGTATGGCCGGACAGGCTGGTCACCAAATCGAATTCCGCCAGCAGACAACGTAATACGTGCGACACGCCTTCTTGCCCGCCGAGCGCGAGACCGTACAGGAACGGCCGGCCGAGCAACACCGCATCCGCTCCGAGGGCCAGGGCCTTGGCCATGTCGGCTCCGGTCCGCACACCCGAGTCGAAGAGAACGGTCAGTTGGTCGCCCACTGCGTCGACGATGGACGGCAATGCGTCGAGTGAGGCTCTGGCCCCGTCGATTTGGCGTCCGCCGTGGTTGGAGACGACGATACCGTCCACCCCGTGCGCGGCAGCTTCTCGGGCGTCACCCACGGTGCAGATTCCCTTGAGCACGATCGGGCCACTCCAGTGCTCACGCAGAAACGCCAGGTTCTTCCACGACAGACCCGGGTTGGGGAACATCTGCGCCCAATGCATCGCTGCGGCAACAGGATTGTCCTCGACCGACTGCGCCAGGCCGGCTTGGAACGCCGGATCGGTCAGGTAGTTCTCGATTCCGAGGTTGGCGAGGAACGGAAGGTAGCCGCGGTCCAGATCGGCCGGCCGCCAACCCAGCATCGTCGTGTCGAGGGTCAGCACCAGCGTGGAGAATCCGGAATCCTTCGCGCGCTGCAGAAAGCTCAGCAACACCGACTCGTCCGTCGGCCAGTACAGCTGGTACCAGCGCGGAGCGTCGCCGCCCGCCTCGGCGATCTGCTCGAACGAATGCGAGGCCTGCGTCGAATGGATGTACGGCACACCGAGTTCCGCGGCGGCGCGGACGGTGGCGAGCTCCCCGTCGGGGTGCGCGAGCGTCTGAATACCGACGGGAGCGATCATCAGCGGAGCGGGCATGTCGGTGCCGAGCACGGTGCACGCGTGATCGCGGGCAGCCGAGCTGCGCAGCATCCGCGGCGTGATGGCCCACCTGTCGAAGGCCGCCCGGTTCGCACGAGCCGTCGAGCCACTGCCCGCACTGGCGACGATGTAGCCCAGCGCCTCGGGCGAGAGCTTCTCGGCAGCCTGATCCTCCAGCCGCGCCAGGTTGGTGGTGATCGGCGGTGTCTGCTGGGCGAACATCCCGGCGGCGTAGATGCCGAGTTGGTGATCGCTGAAGTTGCTGGGCCTGGCCTCGGTCATCGTTCGACCCTACCGGGGCACCGCCGAGGATCGGGCCAGAAAGCCGTCCAGCAGAGCCGAGCAACGCACCCGAGCTGCAGGTTCGGCGTCGGCGATGGCGCGTCTGATCTCGTCGATGTCCGCCGCATGTTCGACGCCGTCGCGGTCCCACGCCGCTGCCCACGCGTCGTAGGTATCGAGGTCGATTTCGGGGTGGAACTGCAGCCCGAGGTGCGGCCCGAGAACGAACGCCTGCTGCGCCGACTCGTTTCGGGCGATCACCGTGGCCTGCGAGGGAGCGGTGAAAGTGTCGCCGTGGAACTCCATCCACGGTCCAGGGGGGATGAGGTCGGGATCGGAGGTGTCGACGTCGACGAAGCCGTACTCGGGACGTTCGGATCTACGCACCGACCCGCCGAGCACGCGTGCGAGCAGTTGGCCACCGAAACACACTCCCAGAATGGGGACCTGCGCGTCGATCGCCTCCTGCACGTACGCGATTTCCGGCGCGAGCCACGTCAGCGTGTCGTCGTACGCGGCGTCGGGCGAACCCATGATCACCAACAACCGCGCGTCGGGCAGCGGTGGCGGCGCGACGTCGGGGCTGTGATCGAAGGAGTGCACGTCCAACTGGAAACCCCTGGTGCGCAATTCGGCGTCGAGGGTACCGATGTCGCGTCGCGCGAGGTTCGGATCCTGATCGTGGACGAGCACTACGGCGCGCGGGTGATTCGGGTATGTCACAGGGCTCCTTTACGGTGTTCGTGCACACCGTACGACAGACTGGATCCGATGCCACCTCGTAGACGCACAGCCCGATCCACCACTGCCCGCACCGTCAAGGCCGGGCAGAGCAGCGCTGCCCGAAAGTTCGCGGCCGCGAAGAACGGTGAGCCGGCGCCGAAGAAGGCTGCGGCGAAGAAAGCGGCCCCTCGTAAGCGGGCAGCTCCGCGCAAGACGTCCCCACGCAAGGCTGCTGCTCCGGATCTGCGGGTTCCCGATCCCGGCGAGCGCGTCTGGGTGCTGGACGTGCCGTTCGAGGATCGATCTGCGGCGGGCGCGGCCGGGGCGCGCTGGTACCCGGGTCCTCGGGTGTTCGCGTACTACGGCACCGAGTTGCCCGAGTATCTGCGTCCCTACGAGTCGATGCCCTACAGCCTGCAGCGGTGGCTCGAGGACGACGCCAACGAGAACTGGCGGGACGAGGAGGTCCGGGAACGGGCGATGCAGCCTCGCGAGACGCAGCTCGAATCCGTTCGACGCCATCTCGCCGCCCTCGACGCCGGGTTTCCGTATTTCGCGCAGATGGATTCGACCGGTCTGGGCAAGACGTTGGCGGTGTGCGAGGCCGTCCGGCAGATGTCGGCGGCCGAGATCGGCACGGTACTGGTGGTCGCGCCCAAGGGTGCGTTGCCGGGTTGGCGTCGCACCATCGCAGACAGCGAGGCGGACATCGAGCCGTCCGAGCGTAAGCGCTGGCTGTTGATCACCTACCAGTCGACGAAGAAGCTGCTGTCGGTTCCGCCCGAGACCGATCTGGGCAAACGCAAACGGACACAGAACAAGCGGACCATCTCGCTCGGAGAACTCCGGTTCGACATCGACGTGGTGATCGCCGACGAATCGCATGCGCTGATGAACATCGAATCGCAGCAGTCGCAGATCCTGTGGCGGTACCAGGAGGCGGCCCGCTCGGTGGTGTGGATGTCTGCGACCCCCGGCTATCAGCCGCTGCACTTCGCGTACATGGCGCGGGCCGTGGAGCGTAGCCGCGGGGTCGAGATCCTCGGTGACGACGAGTATCTCGGCTATGCGGTGACGATGAAGTGGGCCGAGTTCCTCATCGAGTCCGGTTTCGCTGTGAAAGCAGGCAAGGCGACGACCGGTCTGACGACGTGGCGTTGGGAGCCTGAGGACGCGGCCCGACGCGCCCGCGATATCGCGTCCGTGCACGGTTGGCTGTCGGGAGGCGCTGTGCCGTGGTCGATTTCGCGTCCGTCACCGCCGACTCCGCGCGAGCCGCTGGGTCAGGAACTCACCGCGGCACAGAAGCGGCTGTACAACTCGGCGTGGGTGGACTACCGCAAGGAAGTCGGGCTGCCGATCTGGAAGGCCGTCGGCGGTAAGCGCGTGTTGCAGAAGAACCCGAGCACCCGCGCCGCCACTCTGCGGTTCCGCCAAAAATGTTCGTACTTGCGCATTCCCGCGTCGGCCGATCAGGTGCGGACGTGGGTCAAGGCCGGCAATCAGGTGTTCGTCTCGATGTTCTACCGCGAGTCGGTCGCTGCGCTGGCGCAGACGCTACGAGACGAGGGTCTCGACGTCGCCGTGGTCGACGGAAGTATGAGCAGCCCCGATCAGGAGGCGTCGATCAGGCGTTTTCAGACCGGCGACGCGTCGGTCATCGTCTCGACCACCACCAGCGCGATCAACCTGCACACCAACGAGTTACTGCTGCCGGAAGGGACGGTATCGACCCTCGCACCACGGGTGACGCTGATCCACGATCCTCGATGGACCCCCATCGACATTCGTCAGATCGAGGGTCGTGCCAACCGAATCGACAAGGACCACAACCACACGACGTCGACCTGTTACTACGGCTACGCCGAGGGCACCGTCGAGGAGGAGATGGTGCTCACCGGCATCGAACGGATTGCCGATCTGGGCTCCATCGTCGGGCAATCGGACCTGATCGACCCAGAGGCATTCCTCGCCGCAAAGGTCGATGCCGAGAAATAGCGACAATCGTGATCAATCCTCCACCTGACGGGGGTACGTTCGGTCGTATCGGCATCCGCCGGTAACGGGCTCACCCCAGCACCAGGAGTGGTCATGATCGTTCTCGGAATCATCCTCGCCCTCATCGGCTATTTCGCCGGCATCTCAATTCTGACGACTATCGGCATCATTCTGGTGGTCGTCGGCGCGGTTCTGACGTTGCTCGGTTCGATGGGTCGCGCAGTCGGTGGCCGCAAGACGTGGTTTTGACATACGAGTTAGAACACATGTTCGATTTCTGCTAGTGTGAACGCGCCCCCGGAGTTGGCGATGCGGCCAGCGGAGCCACTTCGGGCGGTCCAAATCGGACGCGGTGGATTCTCGAAGGCGGTCGCGCGCGATGGCACTCGAACCCGATCCGACTGCGGGATCTCTGTACCGCGTCGGAGATCGGTGGGCCGAGCGGGCCCCGACTCGATGCGGCAACGGTCATCGTCTCGTCGCCGGATCGGTTCTGGTCGGTTCACGAGCGTGTTCGTGCGAGCTCGGGCATCACCGGACGCATCAGTGCCAGTCCTGTGGCGTCGTGAAATTCACTCCTGAGCTCGGCCCAGTGTGCAGCGATGCGAGCTTCGATTCCCGCGCCGCGCGTGCCCGACCCGATGTCGTGGACAATCGTGCTCATGAGCGAGGTCATGAAGAACAGTGAGTCCGTTGTCGACCTGGGTCGGTTGAGACACGATTTCACCCGTTTCATGATGAGTTACAAATTCGGCATCGACGAGCTGATCACCAAGATCAACATCCTGAAGCAGGAATTCACCCACATTCATCGCTACAGCCCCATCGAGCATGTCTCGTCGAGGCTGAAGACTCCCGAGAGCATCATCGACAAGGCGCAGCGCAAGAAGTGCGCGCTGACGCTCGATGCGATCCGCGAGAACATCTTCGACATCGCCGGGGTCCGCATCACGTGCAGTTTCATCTCCGACACGTACCGCATCGCGGACATGCTCAGCAGCCAGACCGACATCCGGGTGGTCGAGGTCAAGGATTACATCGCGAATCCGAAACCCAACGGCTACAAGAGTTTGCATCTGATCGTCGAGATTCCGGTGTTCATGTCCGACCGCGTTCAGCCGGTGCTCGTCGAACTGCAGATCCGCACCATTGCGATGGACTTCTGGGCGAGCTTGGAACACAAGATCTTCTACAAGTATCGCGGGGAGATTCCGGCCACTCTGCTGGCCGAGCTGACCGAGGCCGCCGAGAGCGCCAACAAATTGGACGAAAAGATGGAGAGCCTGCACGACGAGGTGGTGGAACTCAACGGTGACACCGGGAACTCGATCGACCTTGGTGCGATGCCGCCCATGGCCCTGCCGCCCGAATTGCTGCACATGCTGCTCACGGCACAGTCCGAGGCGATCGATCCCGATTGACGCGTTCGAAACGAAGAACCCCGCTGCTCGACGGGTGAGCAGCGGGGTTCTTCAAGTTGGAACAGCGCTATCCGACGTGAATCGGGGTGTCTCCGACGGGCAGGTCGTCCTTCTTCGCGCGGACGAGTCCCAGCACGACGGGGCAGACCAGCGCGACCAGGATCGCGGCTGTTCCGAAGGCCCAGGCGTAGCCCGATACCTCGGCCGCGAACGCGTGGTCGATGGTGGCGAGCACGAAGTTGCGGATCGGTTCCGGCAACGCGGCCAGTACCTCGTCGCTGGGGATTTCCTGGCCGGCGAGAGCCTCGGCGGGAACCCCTGCGGGCGGAGTCGGTGCCGGGTTGTCGGCCAGGTACGAGGACTTGGACGAGGTGTACACCGTGGTGAACACTGCCGCGCCGAGTGCGCCGCCGACCTGCAGCGTGGCGTTGATCAGCGCGGATGCGGCACCCGCGTCGTGATCGGGTACGCCGATGAGTGCCACGTTCTGCATCGGGACCATCAGCAGACCGAGACCGAGGCCGAGCAGCACGACGCCGGGGAGAACGTGCGTCCAGTACGAGGTGTCGACGCCGATCTGCGTCAGCAGCAGCAGACCGACCGCGGAGACGACGGGGCCGACGGCCATCAGCGGCTTGGGCCCGATCTTCGGTACGAGCGCCGACGCGATCGCTGCGGTGATCAGGATGCCGCCGGTCATCGGCAGTGACGCGACACCCGCGATCACCGGGCTCATCTCGAGCACGATCTGGAAGTAGAAGGTGAGGTACAACGTGCCGCCGAGCAGTGCGGCACCGATGACTGCCGAGCCGATGTATGCGGCACCGCGGTCGCGGTCGAGCAGCACGCTCATCGGAAGCAGTGGGTTCTCGGACTTCGTTTCGACCACTACGAACGCGGCGAGTAACGCGAGACCGAGGGCGATGAAGGAGATGGTGGGTACCGTCGCCCAACCGTCTTCGGCTTCGGTGAAGCCGTAGACCAGCGATGCCAGTCCGAGTGCGACGAGGATTGCGCCGGGCAGGTCGTAGCGGGTGTCTCCGTGCGCCTTGCTTTCCTTGACCAGCGGGACAGCGGCCGCAATAGCGACGATGGCCACCGGGATGTTGACGAGCAGGCACCAGCGCCAGTTGGCGTACTCGGTGAGTACTCCGCCGAGGAGCAGGCCGACGGCTGCGCCGCCGCCGGCGATCGCTCCGAACACACCGAACGCCTTGGCGCGTTCCTTGGTGTCGGTGAAGGTGACCGTCAGGATGGCCAGTGCGGCCGGTGCCAGCAGTGCGGCGAAAACGCCCTGCCCGGCGCGTGCGATGAACAGCTGCCAACCCTCTTGGGCGAGTCCACCGATGGCGGAGGCAACGGCGAAGCCGGCCATTCCGACGATGAACGATCGCTTGCGTCCCCAGTAGTCCGCGATGCGGCCGCCCAGCAGCAGGAGGGCACCGAACGCCAGTGCGTAGGCGGTGATCACCCAGGTGCGGCTGGTGTCGCTGATACCGAGATCGATCTGGGCCTGCGGCAGCGCGATGTTGACGATGGTGCCGTCCAGCACGATCGTGAGCTGCGTGATGGCGACGATGCAGAGCACCAACCATCGACGCTCGTAGTTCGGATTCGGATCCGACGCTTCGCGTTCGGAGACCTGCGACATGTTTCTACCCCACTCGTACTCGTTGATTCTGGGCACGAAAAATGTCCCGAGCGAAAAGGTAGGCCAACTGACGCCAAGTGTCAAACGAACTGGTTGGTTGGGGGTATGGTGACCGCCATGAAACCTGACGCCAGCGCGACCCGCGCCCGCATCGTCGTCGCCGCCCGTGACGAGTTCTCGGTGCACGGACTGGCCGGGGCTCGGGTCGATCGCATCGCGGTCGCGGCCAAGGCCAGCAAGGAACGCCTGTACGCGTACTTCGGCGACAAGGAAGCACTGTTCCGAGCCGTCGTCGAGGACGGATTCGCACGCTTCATCGAAGAGGTGCCCTTCGCAGTCGACGACCTCGGCGGATACGCCGCGCGCGAATACCTGCATCTCGCCGCGAACCCGGAGGAACACCGCCTACTGCTGTGGACCCAACTTCAGGGCGGGATGGCGACCTCGGGCACCGATGACATCCACTCGGTCATCGCACAGCGACGCAACGCCATGGCCGCAGCGCAGCGAGACGGACTGATCTCCGACGCCTTCACCGTCGACGACCTGATCACCATGATGTTCGGTATCACCTCGGCCTGGATGACCGCACCCAGCCTGGATTGTGAGCCTGCGGGCGGCGCGGAAATTGCGCGTAGGGCGTCGAAAATCGAAGCGGCTGTGCGACGCCTCTGCGCTCCGTAGCGTTGTCTATCGATATCTAGCGCTGGGGTAAGAGTGGTGAATAGTGGGGTAGCGGGCCGGTTTCAGCGCAAACGCGCGCGCGTTTGCCAGACGCGCGCGGAGTAGACACCGATTCGTTGGCAATTCCGAACGCGCCCGACGATTCCGCGCGCGTTTGCCGAGTTCACCGCCCCTCCGCGCGCCCAAGTTCGGCCAGAATTGCGGCCTCACGCTCAGCCGGGAGTCCGACGGGCGGGCGATCGCCCCTGATCGGCGTGGGTCCGTTCAGCGATTGCAGCCACGTCCACGTATCCGCGACGGTCTCCTGGATCGGCCTGACCCGCAGGCCCGCAGCGAACGCCTTCGAGACATCCGACGCATGCAACGAGTCGTGATCTGCACCGGGCGGAATCCAGATCGGAAGCTCGGTCCACGGTTGCACCCCAGCAGCGAGGAGAACATCGGGTTCGACCCAGCGCAGACGAGCATCGGACCGAGCGGCGGCGATGCAGCACTGCAGTAGTTCGCCGATCGTGGTGTGTCCGGGTCGACTCACCGCGTCGTACGGACCGCCGAGCCCCCGAGCGGCTGCATCCAGACTCCAGCCGACGAGATCGCGGGCGTCGACGTACTGCAACTGCAGATCCGCTGGACCGGGAGCCAACACCTCCCCGGCACGCTCGATTCTGTTGAGCCACCAGGGCAGTCGGCCGATGTTTTCGTACGGGCCGAGGATCAGCCCCGCGCGGACCACCAGCGCTCGATCACCGAAAACCGCGACTGCCGCTCGTTCACCGGCCACCTTCTGCCGCGCATAGTCCTCGCCGGGCCCCTGGACTGTCGGCCAGGTCTCGGTCGCTCCCGCTTCGGGTGTGTCGTATACCGATCGGCTCGAAACGTAGATGTAGCTCCCGGTTCGATCGGCGAGCATCGCCGCCGACTGCGCGACGACCGTCGGATCCGATGACCACGTATCGAACACCATGTCCCAGTGTCCATTACGGAGCGCGTCGAGCCCGTCTACGGCTCGTCGGTCCCCACGGAGTGCGGTAACCCGCGGATTCGGAAGCGCGTGTCCGCGGTTCAGAACCGTGACATCCCATTCCAGATCGAGGGCATGTTCGACGGCAGCTCGACCCACGAAGTCGCTGCCGCCGAGGACGAGTAGCTTCATGCATCCAGTGTGCCGGTGAGCCGGTTCGTGCTGTCGTGGATCGACGCGTTCGCCTCTCTGCTCACAGCAGACGGATCGGTACCCCGGAAGTGGCGGTGGCGGCACCGGTCTTTCCGCAAACGCGCGCGCGTTTGCCAGACGCGCGCGGAGTAGACACCGATCCGATGGCAATACCGAACGCGCCCGACGATTCCGCGCGCGTCTGTGCTGCCATAGCAATCCCTAGCCCTATCTTCGCCAAACGCTAGAGAGTCGAATACTCACCTACCGATACGCTCGATCAGTTTCATCGCATCGAACGGTGCGTATCCCTTGATGTCGTTGTCGAAGTACACGTAGACGTCGCGGCCCGTTGCAGTCCAGTCCGAGATCTTCGCGGCCCATCCATCGAGGGCTGCATCCGTGTAGCCGCTGGCGTACAGCTCTTCGTCACCGTGCAGGCGGGCGTACATGAAATCGGCTGTCGGCGTGTCGATATACGGATACTTGCCGGCGGTGTCGGCAACTACGAAGGCAATACCGTTGTCCCGCAACAGCTTCACTGCCTCATCCGTTGCAAAACTCTGGTGTCGAGCCTCGACACAGTGCCGCAGCGGGCGCGAGGACGGAGGCGGCAACAGCACGCGATCCTCAGCCAGCTTGTCGTCGCGAGAATCGGCCAGAGAGACTGCGGCAGAGACGGTTCGCGGCAGCATGGCGAAGAAGTCCGACATCTTCTGCGCATCGAATTCCAGGTTCGGCGGCAATTGCCACAGGAACGGGCCGAGCTTGTCGCCCAGCGTCAACACCCCGGTGGCGAAGAAGTTGGCGAGTGCGGCCTCGACGCCGACGAGCCGCTTGATATGAGTGACGTAGCGACCGCCCTTGATGGAGAACACGAAGTCCTCCGGCGTCTCGTCGCGCCACTTGGTGAAGCTCGACGGCTTCTGCATCGCGTAGAACGTGCCGTTGATCTCGATCGACGTCAGATGTTCCGACGCGTATCCGAGTTCCTTGCGATGAGCCAAGCCCGTCGGATAGAAATCCCCCCGCCACGGCGCGTACGTCCAACCGGAGATGCCGATCAGGACTCGGGGTCGACGCGACGCGGGCATGAGCAGACTGTAGACGGGCGGTACCGTCGCTTCGTGCGCTCCGCCCCACGGCACGTCGACGTGCTGACGTATCTGTTCGCGGTCGTATTCGCATACGGCACGGCGGTTCATCTGGTGCAGCTCGCCGGCGGCGGAGGAGATCCATATCCGGGTGCGCCCACAGCGATCGCGTGGTTCTTCGTAACGCTGGTCGTCCTCGACCCGCTTGCGGCAGTTCTCATCGCCCGACGTAGACGAATCGGACTGATGCTCGGCGCAACGACACTGCTCCTCGATTCCACAGCGAACGCCGTTGTGAATTACCCGCCGTATGATCCGACCGGCGGTGTGACAGCGGGTCGCGTCGGCCAAGCCGTGGTCACTGCCCTCGCAGTGCTGCTCGTTCTCGCAGCTCCGCGGCTGTGGCGCTGGTATCGGTAGCCTCGATGGCATGCAGCGTCCATCGACTTTCGGTTCCCTGGCGCTGACCTGTGTTCTTCTCGCATTCGCCGGGGCCGACGCGGCAGCCGAAGGCGGTGATTCACCGACGCCGCGTCTTGCCGCTGCGGTACCGGGTGTCGGGTTGACGACGGTGCCCGCAGCGATCACCACGTCGATGGTCGCGGGGGTCAGCGACCGATCGGTTCCGACGACGCGCGAGTTCGGGGTCGAGTCGTCGTCGACGGAAATGCGGACCTCCGAGTGGGACGTGTACCCGTACCTTCGTTACACCGTGAACCTGACGCCGGGCACAGACACAACGAATATCAGGTGGGCCGGCCGGTCGGTGAACAACAACGATCTCGCCTTGCATGTGTGGGACGAATCGACCGACAGTTGGGGTTCTGCCCTCGCAGCCGCGAAACCTGAAACACCCGGCAGCACAATCGAACTGAATGCCGAAATCTCGAACCGAAGCGGCACGGTCGACGTACTCGTCATCGACGGCCCCCGAGTCGACCGTTCGTTCGCCCAGACCAACGCGACCCCCGACAGGGCGTTCGCGGACCCGAGCACCTACGACTTCTCGCTCCAGCACATCACGGACACCCAGTACATCTCGCGCGACGACCCCGGCGTGTATTCGGACATGACCCAGTGGACCGCCGACAACGCGGACGAGTTGAAGATCGACTACAGCATGCACACCGGCGATCTGATTCAGAGTTGGATCAGCCCTGGTCGACCGGATACTCAGGCCCGCAAGGAATTCGAGGCGGCCAGCGAATCCATGAGCATCCTGGAGGACGCCGGCATCGCCCACGGTGTGCTGCCCGGTAATCACGACAACATCTGGAACACAGCCGGCAAATTGGTTCCGGGGGAGCACGAGAAAAATCACGCACTCTACAACGAGTACTTCGGCCCGCAACGCTATCGCGATCAGCCGTACTGGGGCGGTTCCTTTACGGACCAAGACAATTCGGCTCACTACGACCTGGTCGACATCGCAGGCGCGAAGTTCCTCATGCTCTACATCGGCTACAACCCGCCCGAGAAAGTCATGCAGTGGGCCGAGCGGGTGCTCGACGAGCATCCCGATCGCAACGTCGTGATCGGCACGCATTACTACATGGAGGACGACGGCGAGAAGAAGCTGATGGGGTTCGGCGACATCGGATCGAGTTCGGGACAACAGATCTGGAATCGTCTCGTCGTACCGCACGAGTCGGTCTTCCTCGTGTTGTCCGGGCACGTGGACGGTCAGGCGGCCGTGGTCGACGAGAACGTCGGCGACACCGACCGCACCGTCGTCCAACTACTGGCCGACTACCAGTACTTCGAGGTCGACGGAGAACGCAGCACCGGATTCCAACGACTGCTCCAATTCGACGTCGACGGCGGAACGATGGCCGTCACGACACACTCGCCCACACTCGACGCGTACGACGTCGAAAGCTACGATCTCAAGAATCGCTACGGGCCCGAGGACGGGGAATTCGTCACCGATTTCACGTTACGCGCCGACGTTCCGCGAGCCGTCATCGCCGACTAGCTGGCACCGCCCGCTTCACCGGGCCATAATCGGTACCCATGCAGTCGGGCGGCCGAGCGGTGGTACTGACGCTGGTCGCTGCCGGTGTGTGGTTCTTCGCGACACCGCCACTCGATCCCGGCACCGCCGACTTCACCGCCGCGCCTGCGCCCGCCCCAACCGTCGCACCCATCGTCGAACCGCCCCCACTGACGCTCGACGAACTCTCGGCGCGCGTCGACCCCACCGTGGTCACGATATCGGCATCAGCGGGCTACTCCGGGGTCGCGGGGACCGGCTTCGTCGTCGCCCCCGACGGAATCGTGCTCACCAACTTCCACGTCGTGGAGAACGCCACCGAGATCAGTGCGGTCCACATGGGCAACGGACTGATCTACGACGCCACCGTGCTCGGTTACGACAAATCCCGCGACGTAGCTGTCGTGCAGTTGATCACCGCGGCGAACCTGCCAGTGGTCGAGCTTGCCCCGGAGCCACTTCCCGAGGTGGGTGATGCGGTGACTGCTGTCGGGAATGCCTCGGGCGCAGGGGTATTGGTTCCGGCACCAGGTGCTGTGACCGCCCTCGATCAGGAGGTTCGTACCAGCAGTTCGGTGGATTTCTCACGCAACACTCTGGAGCGGATGATTCGCGTCGATGCCGATGTGCGAGCGGGGGATTCGGGCGGCCCACTGTTCGATGCGTGGGGCCGGGTGATCGGTGTGAACACCGCCGGGTTGTCCGAAGAGGCGCGCAACGGCACCGAGACGTCGCCGCCTCAGGCTCCTGAGGCGTATGCCGTTCCCATCTCCGAGGCGGTCGCTGTGCTCGATCAGGTTGTCGCCGGTCAGTCGAGCGGCACTGTCCATGTGGGCCCCACGCCGTATTTCGGAGTGTCGGTGCGCGATGTGTCGGCTTTCGAGAACAGGCCCGCGGTCGGAGCGGCCGTCGTAACGGTCACCGCCGATTCCCCGGCCGAGGCGGTGGGCTTGTCTGTGGGAGACGTGATCGTGAAGTTCGACGGCAAGTCGATCGGCTCCTCGTCGGAGCTGTCCGAAGCCCTCATCGGTCGTCTACCCGGCGATTCCGCCGTCGTCGAATGGGTCGACGAGGCCGGTGTAACCAGTTCGGGCACAATCACTCTCGCCGAAGGGACACCGACCGCATGAAGGTCGCTCCGCAGGCTCCACTCCCGACCGCATGAAGGTCGTTCCGCAGGCTCCACTCCCGACCGCATGAAGGTCGTTCCGCAGGCTCCACTCCCGACGGCGTAATCAGTCCTGCAACACCGACAACACATTGCCCGCCGGGTCGGTGAACCAGGCGATCAGCGGTCCGCCGTGTCGAAAGATCCCCTTCTCGTCGGTGCCCATGGCAGGAGTGGAGCCTGCGGAACGACCCTGTATGTCCGGATACTGCTCGAACACAATCCCTTTGGCAATCAAGGAGTCGACAGCGCTCTCGATGTCGGCCACCGGGAAATTCAGGATGGTGTGCTGCGCGGGCACGTGGTCGGGGCGCGGATAGATCAGCACGACGGTCTCGGTGCCGAGGTGCAGTTCGAGCATGCCCATCTCGTTGTCGGTCACCTCGAGACCGAGTGTCTCGGTGTAGAAGGTGCGGGCCGCGGACAGGTCGTCCACGGCGAATCCCGAGAACGGCTGCCTGGTGGATGCCAAGGGTGTCATCGTCGAATTATCGCGCTCTCGCACGTGCCACGGGCCGAAATCCGAGTAGCGTGAATGCCGTGACTATTCGCCTCGGTTACCAGATGCCCAACTTCAGCTACGACGGTTCGGTCGCAGAACTCTTCCCCCAGGTCATCGCGCAGGCGCGCGAGGCCGAAGCGGCCGGATTCGACACCGCATTCGTGATGGACCACTTCTACCAACTTCCCGGAATCGGCAAGCCCGACGAGCCGATGCTCGAGGCCTACTCCACGCTCTCCGCACTCGCGACGGCCACCGACACCATCCAGCTCTCCGCGCTGGTCACCGGCAACACCTACCGCAACCCGGCGATCCTCGCCAAGACCGTCACCACGTTGGACGTCGTCAGCGGCGGGCGCGCGATTCTCGGTATCGGTGCCGGCTGGTTCGAGCTCGAGCACCAGAGCTTCGGACTGGAATTCGGCACCTTCACCGATCGCTTCGAGCGTCTGGACGAGGCCCTGCAGATCATCGAACCGATGCTCCGCGGACAGCGCCCGACGTTCGACGGCCTCTGGTACCAGGTCGACAATGCGATGAACGAGCCGCGCATCCGCGACGATCTACCGATCATGCTCGGCGGCGGAGGCGAGAAGAAGACGTTCGGTCTGGCAGCGCAGTTCGCCGATCACCTCAACATCATCTGCGACGCAAAGGAATTGCCGCGCAAAGTGGCAGCAGTTCAGGCTCGGTGTGAGGAGGTCGACCGCGATCCGAAGGACCTCGAGACCAGCTTCCTCGCCTTCGTCATCATCGACGAGGACGGCGACAAGGCGAAGGAGTTGCAGCGCGAGTTCGTGCTCAAGCAGGGCCTCGATCTGACGAACCTCTCCGAGGAGGACGCCGCAAAGGCCACCGATCGCCACTTCTGCGGCACTCCCGACGACGTTGCCGAGCAGGTGCAGAAGCGCGTCCTCGATCAGGGCATCGACGGGATCATCATCAACCTGATCACCAACGGACACCAGCCGGGAGCCGTCGAACTGGCAGGCAAGGCTCTGAAGCCTCTCGTCTGAAAAAGCTGTCGCCTGCTCCGCACGAGTGGCGGAGCAGGCGATATCAGCACGACCGGGGCGGATGCTACCGAGGCGGTTTGACCGCAAGCACCGGCTTGGGGCACGAGAGGAGCAGCTGCTGGGCGGAGCTGCCCATCAGCAACTTACCGACCGCCGATCGGTGCCTGATTCCGATGACGAGTACGTCGGAATCGTCGGCATCCATCACGGTGAGCAGTGCGTCGACGGTGTCCGAGACCACGCCTTGATCGAGCACGTACTCGAGGCCGGAGGCATCGAGGGTGGCATTCAACTCGGCGACGGTGTCGGAATCGGCGAAGCGAGGATCGGCCAGGGAGTCGCCGGTGGAGGTATTGACCACCTTGAGACCCGTGTTCCGAAACTGGGCCTCGGCAATCCCGTGCTCGAGTGCAGCCTTACCGAATTTGTCAGGGGTATATCCGACGACAATCATGCGTCTTCCTTCGTCTTCTCGAGGGTGGGAGCAGTAAGAGCGGTGCGCGGTCGGACGAGCTTTGCCACGAAGGGCGCGACCAACAGCAGAACGATGACGGCGTAGACCACGATGGCAATGGGCTCGGACAGGATGCTGCTCCATTCGCCCCCACCGAGCTGCAGAGTTTGGCGCAGCTGACGCTCGACGCGCGGGCCGAGGATGACTCCGATGATGAGCGGCAGCACGGGGAGTCCGAACCGTCGCATCATCAAACCGAGCAATCCGAAGATCAGCAGCAGAACCAGATCCAGCCACTGCAGATTGACTGCGTAGGCACCGAGCACCGCGAAGAAGAGAATTCCGGCGTACAGGTAGGGCCGGGGGGTGCGAAGTAGCTTGGCCCACAACGGCGCAAGCGGGAGGTTGAGCACGAGCAGCAGGAAGTTTCCGATGAACAAGCTCGCGATCAACGTCCAGATCAGCAGCGGTTCCTTGTCGAACAGCGTCGGCCCGGGCTGAATGCCGTAGGACACGAAGGCGGTGAGCATCACGGCCGCAGTGGCATTGGTGGGTAGACCGAGGGAGAGCATCGGCACGAGAGTGCCTGCGGCAGAGGCGTTGTTGGCTGCCTCTGGTCCTGCTACACCCTCGATGGCACCCTTGCCGAACTCTTCCGGATGCTTGGAGAGCTTCTTCTCGGTGATGTAGGACAGGAAGGTCGGTAGCTCGGCTCCGCCTGCAGGCAACGCACCGAACGGGAATCCGTATGCGGTGCCGCGCAACCACGGCTTCCACGACCGCTTCCAGTCGCTCTTGCCCATCCAGGGGCGACCGACAGGAATGACCTCGGCCGGCTTACGTCGCAGGTGTGCAGCGACCCACAGTGCTTCGCCGAGCGCGAAGACCGCGACGGCGATCACCACGATGTCGATTCCGTCGGAGAGCTGCGCGACACCGAACGTCGCCCGGGGCTGTCCGGTCAGGAAGTCGATACCCACCAGACCGATGGCCAGTCCCAGCAGTAGGGAAATACATCCTCGTAGCTTCGAGCTACCGAGTACAGCGGTCACGGCCACCAGAGCGAGCAACATGATCGCCAGGTACGAAGGCGCTCCGAGCGACACGGCGAATCGAGAGACGATGGGGGCGAACAACACCAGGAGCATGGTTCCGATCGACCCGGCGATGAACGATCCGATGGCGGCCGTAGCGAGCGCCTGGGCGGCTCGTCCGGCCTTGGCCATCTTGTTGCCTTCGATCGCGGTGATCACCGACGACGATTCACCGGGAGTATTGAGCAGAATCGACGTCGTCGAGCCGCCGTACATGCCGCCGTAGTAGATGCCGGCGAACATGATGAATGCCGCACTGGGGCTCACGTTGTAGGTGATCGGAAGAAGCAGCGCGACCGTCATCGCCGGGCCGATTCCGGGCAGCACGCCGACTGCGGTGCCCAGCAACACTCCGATACATGCGTACAGAAGATTCATCGGAGTGACGGCTTCGGCGAAGCCCTGCATGAGCCAGTTCAGATTGTCCATCAGAGTATTCCGTCCAGAATGCCTGCAGGCAACGGTATTCCGAGCCCGACGTA
Organism: Rhodococcus sp. 077-4; assembly: GCF_047782425.1. Classification (NCBI taxonomy): domain Bacteria; kingdom Bacillati; phylum Actinomycetota; class Actinomycetes; order Mycobacteriales; family Nocardiaceae; genus Rhodococcus; species Rhodococcus sp. 077-4. Next base: position 229,879 of record NZ_JAJPWC010000001.1, read on the forward strand.
GAACGCATAGAAGCTCAGGAGCGAGAGAACGAGCCCGATAGCCAGGTTACGAATCCAGTGCCGATTGCCGAGAATCGTTGCGGCACCGCCGAAGAGCACTGCTCCGATGATGACCCAACCCAGGGTGTCCACCGCCGCGATCGTCACCACGAACAGACCGACGAGCAGTCCGACGGTCTTCCAGTCTGCGGGGGTCGATGTGTCGATGTCTTCACCGCCGTCCTGTTCACCTCGACTCCCTCGCAGGGTGGCCACGGCGAGCAGAAGGGAACAGACGAGCATCGCGATTCCGACGACGATCGGAATCAGCTTCGGTCCGACGGGGTCGACTTTGGCGAATTCGGCTGTGAGAGAGAGTGCGTCGACGATCAAGAAGATGCCGACCACAAGCAGTACCGCGCAGACCAGGAGCTGCGCACGGTCCGGGCCGACCGGTTCCGTTCCGGCCTCGCCGTTACCGTCACTGCGGTCCACGGTGGCGGTCATACGAGTCCCAGTTCTGTGAGTGTGGACTCGACTCGGGCATCCTGATCGCGCAGGAACTGCTCGAAGTCAGGTCCCGTCTCGAATGCGTCGATCCATCCGTTCGTCACGAGCGCTTCCTTCCATTCGTCGGTGCCGTGCAGCTCGGTCAGTGCCGCAACCATCTGTGCACGAACGTCTTCGGGTGTGCCGGGCGGTGCGAGAACACCACGCCAGTTGGTGAACTGCAGATCGATGCCGGCTTCGGTGAGGGTCGGTGCATCGATGTCGGGCAGTCGCTCGGCTCCCGATACGGCCAGTACCCGCACCTGTCCGGCCTCGATCTGGTCGACGTACTCACCCAACCCCGACGTGCCAACGGAAATCTTGTTGCCCAGCAGAGCCGTCAACAGATCTCCGCCGCCGTCGTAGGACACGTAGTTCACGGCCTTCGGATCCACGCCAACCGTGCGAGCGGTTTCCATCGGGAACAGGTGGTCGGGCCCGCCCGGAGAGGATCCTCCGCCGATCGTCACCGAAGACGGATCTGCTTTCCATGCCGCGACGAAGTCGCCGACGGTCTGGAACGGCGAATCCGCGGGCACGAGAAGCCCCTCCTGCTCTTCGACGATCTTGGCGAGCGGGGTGGCGTCGGAGACTCGATCGGTCGAGCCGTTGGTGTACATCGCGCCGACGACACCGAGTCCCATCATCATCATCAGGTCGTCGTTGCCCGCCTCGTTCATCAATCGAGCCATGGCGACGGTTCCGCCTGCTCCGATGACGTTGAAGACCTCGACGCGGCCGGTGATGTCGGTTTCTTCCATGATCTTCACTGCGCTTCGTGCGGTGAGGTCGTAACCTCCACCGGGACTGTTGGGCACCATCATTCGAATGCGGTGCAGTCCTTCGCCGTCGTCACCTCTGGTGACGCCACACGATGCGAGCGCCAGCACGAGCAGTGGGATCAGCGCCAACACCACTGTCAGCCTTCTGGGCATCGGTCCTCGTTTCGGTTCGGTCTCTGTGAGACTGTGATCGGTAGCAAGTATCAGCCCGTCAGTGATGCAAGTCACTTTTGAGAAACCAATGGAAGTTAAGTTCTTTGTGGTCACGACAGAGTCGACGAGCAGTCAGCCGACGGCACACCCTCACCCTCGCCGGGCAGTACCTGCTGCTTCAGCTCGCCGTCCTCACCCTCGTACTCGGTGCCGTCGCAGCAATTTCCATCGAGCAATCCACCGACGAGTTTCGCGACCTACGCGGAGCACGGATGCTTGCCGTGGCCGAGAATCTCGCGTCAACACCGATAGTGCGTGATCAGCTCGATGCTGCTTTGGTCGACCGAGTGCTCGCGCCCGAGGTGGATCGAGCAGTGGCCCTCTCCGGTGCGTCACTGGCGGAGATCGTGTCCATCGACGGTGTCGTGATCGTGTCCACCGATCCCACCCGCGTCGGTAGCGACGCGGAGCTGGGGGACAGTGACGTTCTCGACGGCCGTGGATGGTCCGGTGACGTCGAGTCGGCAGGTGCTCGATCCATTGCCGGCCACGTCCCCGTGCTCGCTCCCGACGGCTCGGTCCTGGCCATCGTCACCGTCGCGGAGTTGTATCCGTCGACGTGGATGTTGTTGTCCGAGTCCGGAACCAGGCTGATCCTGTACCTCGCGATCGGTGCCGGTCTCGGTGCCACGGGGTCATGGTTGCTCTCGCGTCGAATTCGACGACACACGCTCGGCCTGGAGACGGCCGAGATAGCGAGTCTTGCCGATCACCGAGAAGCGTTGTTGCACAGCATTCGCGAGGGCGTGATCGCGGTGGGGAACGACGGCAGGATCACCGTCGTCAACGACAGCGCCTGCACCCTCCTCGGTCTCGATCCCACCGTCGTCGGCAAGCCGGTGGGCGACGTCGGCATCGACGACGGGGTGCTCGAGGTCCTGCTGTCCGACGGGGAGGTGGCGGACTTCATCGTCACCACCGCGCACCGGGTTCTCGCACTCAACCGCCGCACTGCCACCAGTCGCGGCCAGCACATCGGCACGGTCACCACGATGCGTGACAGCACCGAGCTCGCGTCGATGCAGAGTCAGCTGACCTCGCACCGCAGTGTCACCGACACATTGCGCGCCCAGACGCACGAGTTCGCCAATCAACTGCACACCATCTCCGGACTGGCCCAGCTGGGCAGCTACGACGAGGTGACGGCACTCGTCGGAACCCTCACTCGCAAGCGTGCAGCGATCAGCGAATCGATCACCACCTACATCCACGATCCGGCGGTCGCGGCGCTGCTGATCGCGAAGACATCGTTGGCCGCAGAGGTCGGCGCGCGATTGACGGTCGACCCCTCGTCCAACCTGCGCCCACTCGATCCGGTGATGTCGACGGACGTCATCACCGTGGTGGGCAATCTGGTGGACAACGCACTCGACGCATCGCGGGATTCCGGAGAGCGCGCCATCACGGTCACGGTGAACGACACCGACGACCTGGTCGTCGAGGTGACCGACTCGGGCCCCGGAGTGCCGGAGGACATGCGGCAGTCGGTGTTCTCCCGGGGCGTGACCTCGAAACCGGACCTGCCCGGCGGACGCGGCATCGGCCTCGCTCTCGTCAGATTGGTGAGTACTCAACACGGGGGAACGGCCGTGGTGGACGACGCCCCCGCCGGTGGCGCTAGATTTCGGGTACGAATCCCGTTGCCGGGGCACGCGAGCACAGGAGACCGATGATGGCGTTGACGGGCGTTCTCGTGGTCGACGACGACTTCATGGTCGCCGACATTCATCGTCGTTTCGTCGATCGAACGGACGGTTTCCGTGCGGTGGGCGTGGCTCACACAGCGGCCGCTGCCCTCACGGCCGCTGCCGAACTTAGGCCGGATCTGATCCTGCTCGACGTTCATCTCCCCGACGGCTCGGGCCTGGACGTACTGCGCGCTCTACGTGCGGACAACAATGCCGTCGACGTCATCATGATCACGGCTGCGCGTGAACTGGACACGGTCAGCACGGCATTGAGCGGTGGTGCTGCGGACTACCTGATCAAACCGTTCGAGTACACGAATCTGCGCGAGAAGCTCGAGGCCTACCTCGCTCGCCGGAAGGCGCTGTCCTCGGATCGGCTGGACCAGGGTGTCGTCGACGCCCTGTTCGGTCGCGGGACCGCCGCTGCCGAACGCGTGCAGTTACCCAAGGGAATGTCCGCCGAGACGGGAAAGTCGGTACTGAACGTCATCACGCCGGGTACCGAACTCTCCGCGAGCGAGTGTGCCGACCTCGTCGGGATTTCGCGCGTCAGCGCGCGCCGCTACCTCGAGCACTACCTGACACACGAGGTTCTCGACATCAGGTTGCAATACGGCCGGGCCGGGCGGCCGGAACGGTTGTACCGGCGTCGTTGACCAGCGTGCCCGAATATCGAGCTACCAGTAGCCACGGGGCGCGTGCAGTGGCATAGTTCCCCCGTGGCTCAGCTGAGGATGAACGGGCACCGCGTCTTGGTCGCAGACCTGACCGGCGACTCCCTGCGCGCGATGTCGGGTTCGATGGTGGCGTACGAGGGCGATGTCGCCTTCAAGAGCGCCGGAATGGGCGGCGGCGGTGGATTTCGTGCCGCGCTCAAACAGAAGGTGACCGGCGAATCGCTGTCGCTGATGGACGTGTCGGGCAAGGGCACCGTCTACTTCGCCGTCGACGCCCAGGACATCACTCTGGTGGAGGTGCAGGGAGACAACCTGCACGTCGAATCGTCTCAATTACTTGCTCTCACAGGGCAATTGAAGACAGATGTGAAATTCTCCGGCCTCCGCGGCGCAACGTCGGGACAAGGTTTGTTCACCACCGTCGTCAGCGGATCCGGCACCGTGGCACTGCTGTCGAAGGGTGGGCCGATCATCGCCCTTGCTGTCGACCCGCAGTACCCCCTCGTCGTCGATCCCGACGCCTTCGTCGCCCATCGCGGCCAACTGAATCAGAGCTTCGTCACCGACGTCACGTGGCGTTCCGCCATCGGCGGCGGTAGCGGCGAGGCGTTCTCCCTCCGCTTCGACGGCCAGGGCGTCGTCTACATCCAACCCGAGGAGCGCTGACGTGCCGCTCGAACTCGTCAACAGCAAAGTCGTGAAATCCGTTCTGGCACCGAATCAGAACGTGCTCGCACGTCGTGGATCGATGCTCTACTACACCGGCGACGTCCGGTTCGTACCGCATTCGATGGGCGGCGCGGCCGGTGCCATGCCCGGCATGGGCGGCGTCGCCGGGATGGCCGGCCGGATGATGGCAGGCGAGCACGTGGCGATGATGGCCGCCGAGGGTCAGGGCGAGGTCTTCTACGGCCACGCCGGGCTCTACGTCGAGGTGATCCATCTCGACGGTTCCTCGATGCTCACCGTCGAAGCCGACCGTCTGCTGGTGCACGACGGATACCTGCAGAGTTCGATCGTGGCCCTGACCTCACAGGGCGGCGTTCGCGGAGCGGTGCGCGGTGCGATGACCGGGCAGGGGCTCTTCACGACGCAACTCACCGGACAGGGCAGCGTTGCGGTTCTTTCGCACGGCGGCGCGACTCCCCTGCAGGTCGGACCCAACAACCCCATGGTCGTGGTGGATCCGCAGGCGTACGTCTGCCACATCGGCAACATCAACGTCGACATCTCCGCGAACGTCGGGTGGCGCGACGCCGTCGGCAAGGGCAGCGGTGAAGCAATTCAACTCAAGATGACGGGTATGGGCACCGTGTGGGTCCAGGCCTCCGAGCAGAAGTTCTGAGGAGCAACCTGATGGGTCTCGAAATCCACACCCCGTACACCTTGCCTGCCAACGACAATGTCCCCGGCAACGACTACGCATACTGCGTCGAGCTCGCCGGTCAACCGTGGTTCACGTCGAAGGGCGCGATGATCGCGTACTACGGCAACGTTCGTTTCGAGCCGCTCGGGCAGACGTCGATGCCCGCCATCGTCGCGGCACGGTTCTCGTCTCCGCTGTACTCGAACGACTGGGTGCTGGCGCAGGGTCAGGGCAAGTTGATCCTCGGCGATCGCGGATTCAACATCAACAGCTACGACCTCGACGACGGCAACCTCACGATCCGCGCCGCGAATCTCCTTGCGTTCGAGCCGACTCTGGATCTCAAGCAGTCGATCGTGCCCGGCTTCTTGACTCTGCTCGGTACCGGTAAGTTTCTCGCGTCGTCCAACGGCACCGTGATGTTCGCCGAGCCGCCTTTGCGCATCGACCCGGAAGCGCTTGTGGGATGGGCAGATTGCCCGTCACCGTCGCATCACTTCGACGCCGACTGGATGCAGAGCTTCCTCGGCGCGGCCCGCGGATTCCTCGGAGCCAACAGCGGCGAGGAGCGTCAGTTCGACTTCACCGGCGCGGGCACAGTGCTGATCCAGTCGAGCGAGAAGGTTCTCAACGACACGCATCTGTTGCGATACGTCGAGTCACAGACGGTCTCATTGGGCCAGAACTCACTGCGCGCGCTGCACAACACCATCGGTGCCCGACTGCAGCAGGGCAACGCGTAGCAACTCGACGACGCCGCAGTGGTTGTCGGCCATCATGACGTGGCCGGCGTCATCGATGCGTGCGACGGCCACCCCGGACGCAGTCAGTTCAGCTTCCTGACTCGGCGCACCGGTGCGCTCGCCGAACGCGAACGTCCTCGGAATGGGCAGCGACTCGAGCATGGACTGCACTGTCGGCTCCGGACCCAGACACAGCCCGACGGCAGTGCGGTGGAGAGCGATCGGATCGGCAACACGCAGGGTGGACGCCCACTTCGGATCGGCGTCGGCGATCACCGCGGCGATTCCGCTCTCGACGAATGCACTCTCGGACTGTCGGGCGATCTCGACGCTGGCAGTGCCGTCCCACGGCAGCAGATTGGGTTCGAGCACGACCAACCGGCCCACCAGATCCGGTCGTCGGTAGGCGAGCACGATCGCAATCGACCCACCCAGGCTGTGCCCCACGAGGTCCACCGCCGAGAGGTTCCGCCGATCGAGCACATCTGCAATCGCGGCAGCGTGGTCGTCGAGCGAGTAGCCCAGGCTGTGCGGACGGTCGCTGAATCCGTGGCCGAGCAGATCCAGCAGTAGCCGCTCACGACCCTCGAACGCTGGATCGGTGGCGACGGCCCCGAACGCCGGGACGCCGGCCGAACCGATCCCGTGCAGGAACACCATGACCGGCCCTGAGCCACCCGGCAATCCGAACGTTCGGACGATCGGCGGCTGTTCGGAGAAAACGCGCATACTGGAGTATCACCTCAGGAGGTACGGCCATGGCCAACCAAGGACCCTTCGGATTCGGATCCGACGATTTCGACAAGTTCGCGCGAGAGGCGACCGAAGGACTGCGCGAGGTGGTCGGCTCACTGTTCGCCTCCAACGCCGGGGCACCCAAAGCTCCACCGGAGCCCGAGACCACCGGCCAGAAGGGCGACGGAGTCTGGGCGATCTACAGCGTCGACGACGCCGGATCACCGCAGATCGATCAGCTCTACGCCACCGAACTCGATGCCCTTCGTGCGCACAAGGACAACACCGACCCGCGTCGACGCGTCCGATTTTTGCCGTACGGCGTGAGCGTCAGCGTCCTCGAAGACTGAATCGGGTGCAGTGAACCGCGCTCAGCGCGGTCACCTGCACCCGATTCGACAGCAATGTGCGGTCAGGCGAGCACCTCTCGTAGCTTGGCCGCGAATTCGACAGGTTCGCCGCCGGAGAAGCTCGCGTGATCGCCCGGGAACACCACCGCATCGGTCTCCAGTAACGCGGCGACGGCGTAGGCGGCTCGCCCGGCCATTTCGCCGTCCGAGGGTCCCCCCGAATTCTCGCCGACGGCGATGACGATCCTCGTTGCTGCGGATCGGAGTGCTTCCATATTGGGTAGGAAGTCCACTCCGCCGCCGCGCATGTTCGCCATCAGTGGGTTCGAACGGTCACCGTCGTCCTCGGTCGGCAGCCCGAAGGCAGAGGGATCCGGCGCAGGTCGATCGAGGTAGGAGGCGTCGAGTTCACCCCGGTGCATCACCAACGCGATGAACTGGGCCATCGCCGGTCCGAAACCCGAGTCGTCGTAGGTCTTCACGATGTTCGCACACACCGCGCGCAGGGTGACGCGATCCGGGAGCGTCCCTCCTGCGGGCGGCTCGTGCGCTATCAGGGTGCGAACGTCGTGCGGATGGCGCGCAACCAGCTCGAGTGCATTGACGGCACCGCCGCTGGATGCGAAGACATCCACCGGCCCGCAGTCGAGGGCAACGAACACTGCATGGAGATCCTCCGCGTGCTCTTCGGCGCTCACCGGGGCAGCGGCATCGTCCCGCACACTGCGTCCGGTGTTGCGGGGGTCGTACGTCACCACGGTGCGGTCGGCGAACTGCTCGGCCAAGGCCGCGAATCCTCCGGCATCCATCGGCGATCCGATCATCACCAGCGGGACCGAGCCCGAAGACTGCTCACCGTGGACGTCGTAGGTGATGGTTGCGCCCGGGACTTTCGTGGTGAAGGTGCTCATACAGGATTCGACTCCGGTCGCGCCGAAACATCACCGGTCGACCCGTACACGAACCTCCGATTCGACGCCGAAATGTCGTTCGTTGTTCGTCTGAGCGCCTGCACACTTCACCCTGGGCGGTGCAGTGTGTTGGACCATGTCATCGAAATGGGCTCGGGCGCTGTCGGCACTACCTGTTGCGGGTGTGCTCGGCCTCGCGGCGTACGACCTGACCCAGAAGCGCCACGCGATTCTCCGCAATTTTCCGGTCGTCGGTCATGCCCGCTACCTCCTGGAGGCGGTTGGGCCGGAGTTGCGCCAGTACATCGTGAGCGGCAACGACGAGGAGCGGCCGTTCAGTCGCAACCAGCGCCGTTGGATCTACTCGTCGGCGAAGTTGCAGAACAACTATTTCGGGTTCGGCGCGGACAACGACACCGAGTTCTCCCAGGGCTACCCGATCATCAAGCACCGCACGTTCTCCGACATCTCGCCGGCGACGGCGCAACCGGCCGGGGCAGGCGACATCGTTCCGGCTGCCAAAGTGTTGGGCGGACACCGTGAACGACGCGGTGCGTTCCGTCCGTCCTCGGTGGTCAATGTGTCCGCGATGAGTTTCGGTTCGCTCTCGGCGGCGGCGATCGAGGCCATCAATCGGGGCGCAGCAGCAGCCGGTTGCCTGCACAACACCGGCGAGGGCGGACTGTCGCCGCACCACCAGCACGGCGCAGACCTGACGCTGCAGATCGGCACCTCGTATTTCGGGTGCCGAGACGACGACGGCCGGTTCGACATCGCTCGCCTGAAGGATCTGGTTGCAGCGCACCCGGTGAAGTCAATCGAGATCAAGCTCAGCCAGGGTGCCAAACCCGGCCTCGGCGGCCTACTTCCCGGTGCCAAGGTCACTCCCGAGATAGCGAAGATCCGCGGTATTCCCGAGGGCAAGGACTGCGCCAGCCCCTCCCGGCATTCCGAATTCGACAGTGTCGATTCGATGTTGGATTGGGTCGAGATGATCGCCGACGAGACCGGTGTGCCGGTGGGCATCAAGTCCGCTGTCGGCAACATGGACTTCTGGTCGGAATTGGTCGACTTGATGAGCACCACCGAACGCGGCGTCGACTTCGTGACAATCGACGGTGGAGAAGGCGGAACCGGCGCAGCGCCATTGTTGTTCAGCGAATCGGTAGCGCTTCCGTTCCGAGTCGGCTTCGCCCGGGTGTACGAGCAGTTCGCGCGCAGCGGAGTCGCCGATCACGTGACGTTCATCGGATCGGGCAAGCTCGGACTGCCCGACAACGCGGTCGTGGCATTCGCGCTGGGCTGCGACATGGTCAACGTGGCCCGCGAGGTCATGATGTCCATCGGGTGCGTGCAGGCGCAGAAGTGCCACACCGACAAATGCCCGACCGGCGTTGCGACACAGGACAAGTGGCTCGCCCACGGTCTCGACCCGATGAACAAGGCCGATCGTGCCACCAACTACCTCAGGACGCTTCGGCGCGACCTGTTGAAGGTCTCGGAGGCATGCGGCGTCGCGCACCCGGGGTTGATCACGGCCGACGATCTCGACATTCTCTACGGCCACGAGTCCGCGACCTCGTTGCGGGAGGTGTACGGCTACGAATCGAAATGGGGCGTTCCCAACGAGTTCGACGCCGCCGAAATCGTCAGCCTGATGAACGGGCCGGCCACACTCCGCTAGTCAGCCGGGAAACCCGGGCAGACCATCGATACTGGTGGCGTTTCGTTCGGCGCGGTATTTCACCATGCCGTCGACGCCCTTCTTCTCGGCGTGCCGTCGAATCAGATCGCGTTCGCCGACCAGATCCATGGTCGGCACACCCCAACCGCAGGAATCGCTGATTCTTGTCACGTCGACCGAAATCACTGCGCGCGTACTCGGATTCGATGGGTGGCGGGCAACCACGTCGTCGAACATCGCGTCACCCGGCAGCCACACCGATCCGGTTCCGTGCAGCCGCACAATGCGCGGTCGAGAGTCGAACGCGGAGAACATCAGGCACACCCGACCGTTCTCTCGTATGTGCGCGATCGTCTCCACCCCGCTGCCCGTGTAGTCGACCCACGCAACTTCGCGATCTCCCAGAATGGAGAACGAATCATGTCCTCTGGGTGAGACATTGACGTGTCCGTCACCCTGTAGCGGCGCAGTTCCGACGAACCACATCGGCTGCGCCTGGATCCATGCCTTCAGCGAGTCGTCGATGCGCTCGAATATTTTCCCCACGGTGGGACCTTATCGCTGTCGACGCGATTGTCGTTCGGCGAATCAGTCTTGCTTCGCTTCGTGTCGGTACCCTCGATCCCGACACCCGAGAAGGCAAGGATTCGACACCGATGACTTCGACACCAGAACCCATCTCGATCCCGTTGGGACAACCCGTATTCGTTCAGGCACTTCGCTACACGGCGTTGTTCGATCAGAAGCCCTTCGCCGAGGCACTGCTGATCTACACCGACAACGGGGCGTACAAGATCATGTCTCCGGGAGAGGACCACTACGGAAGCTACGTCTCGTACACCGACGTCGCGGCGAATCCGCAACATGTGATCTTCCTGTCGTGGCCGTCGGAGGATTGGGGCCGAAACGTCGCATCCCACACCTTGACGTTCAATCCCGATTCCGCGGCGTTCACCCAGGTGCTCGTCCTGCCCGGCAATCCTGTGCCTCGCTCCCAATACGGCTACGCGCTGCCGACTCCCGATCCGCAGAATGTCGACATGACGGCATCCTGGGGCCAGGTCCGCGACACCTATGCCGATATCTTCGGGCAGCTGGAGGTTCTGGCCACGGCTCGATAGCCGTGACGTCGGTCAGCGCCGGAATACCTCGATCGCATCCGCTGCCTGTTCCAGGCCACCGTGTGCGCGCACTTCAGTGCTGACCGCTGTTGCGCGCGTGCTCAATCGACGGGCTTCGGAGACAGCGTCGGCGAGGCTCGTAGCCGTTACCTTCTCGAAGTCCAGATGCACTCCCACGCCGAGTTCGGCGAGCATCGCGGCGTTGCCGAATTGATCGACCGCCTGCGGGATGGCCACCGTCGGGACGCCGAACCACAGCGCCTCGGTGCATCCGCCCATTCCAGCGTGGGTGATGAACACAGTGGCCGCGTCCAGTACTACGAGCTGCGGAACATGTTCGTGCACTTCTACATTCGCGGGCAGCGCACCGAGCACCGCGGGGTCGACGCGCCGGCCGATGGAGATCACCACGTGCCAGTCCGTATTTCCGAACGTCTCGATGCACAGTCGGTAGAACTCGGGTCGTTCGTTGTAGCCGGTGCCGAAGGAGATGTACAGGATCGGCGCGTCGGGTGCCGTCCAGCTGCGATCGCTCAGACGTACCGGATCGAGGCACGGCCCGACGAACCGCACCGTATCGGCCACCCGATCCGCATGGGGCTGCATCACCCGCGGAATCAGTGACAGGCAGTGCTTCGGATACGTGATCCACTCCCACGGATCGGCGTCGATGTCGTTGTCCTGCAACCATGTCGTGTAGCAAGCGTGGTACGCGAGGCCGGTGACGGACTCACGCATGGGCGTCAACGCATCGGAAAGATCCTCGGCATATCCGTCCCATGCCACGTAGGTCGGCGAGAGCTGTACGGCGGTAACCCCGTATCGGACGCCGAGGACCGGTGCCGTCATGCCGCCGATGTCGTACAGGAACAGGTCCGGCTGATCGTCGTCGTAGAACGCGGTGAGCACGGGATACGACGCAATTGCCTCGTCGAGGAACACCTGCATCGCGGCTGCCGGATCATCGGGCCACGAGCCCTCTCCGTCGGGGAGTATCGAGGAGAACGGCACCACCTCGACTCCCGCAGGTTCGACCAGGTGCCGCAGAGAATCACCGACGGCGTAGGTGACGCGATGCCCACGCCGCACCAGCTCGGCAATCACGGCCAGTGATGGGTAGATGTGGCTGGGAGCCGTGGTGCCGATCATGGCGATGTGCATGGTGCCCACCGTAGAACGTACCCCCGAAACCGGCTAGCGAATTTCGTTGGCGATCAGATCCAGCAAGCCGGGAAACCGCGCGTTCAGTTCCTGCCGTCGCAGCGTCACTTTACGACTGTTGCCACGGTCGACCTGAAACACCAGACCCGCTTCCCGTAGCACTCGAAAGTGATGCGTCAGTGTCGATTTGGTGACACCGAGCTCGAAGGACATACACGTCCGCTCGGCTCCGTTCTCGTCACCGACGAGTTCGGTGACAACCTTGCGGCGCAGCGGATCCGCCAGCGCAGCCATCACCGAACCGAGTTGCATTTCCTCGGGCTCCGGATGCCCGTTCTCGTCTGCCATCGGCCTCCATCCGAAAGGTACGACTTGCGCCGTACCTACAATCCTGATCTAGTACGAAAAATATCGTACCTAAACCTGGGGGGATTCATGAGAGCAGTTCTGCCGGTCGTACTCGCGGCGCAGTTCGTCGTGCCCATGTCCATTTCCGGTACCGCCATCGCGCTCCCGGTGATCGCTGCCGATCTCGGCTCGGATCCGAACCCTCTGCAGTGGGTGGTCAACGGCTTCAACGTGGCGTTCGCATTGTTCACCGTGGCCTGGGGCGCAGTATCGGACCGCATCGGACACCGCACGTCGTTCCGCATCGGCGTTGTGCTCACTGCCGCAGCCAGCCTGGTCAGCGCCTCGGCGTCCTCGCTGCTCGTACTCGATGCGGCGCGGGTGTTCGCCGGCGTCGGGGCCGCGGCGGTCCTCGTGGGCTCGACGTCGATTCTCTCGCTTCACTTTGAGGGAGCCGAACGAACCACGGCATTCGCCCTGTTCGGCACCGTGAACGGACTCGGATTGGCACTCGGGCCCACCATCTCGGGACTGCTGATCGCCGTCGTCGAGTGGCGCGGAGTGTTCGCCGCTCAGGCGCTCGTTCTTGCCCTCGCGGCCGTCGGCATGCTGGCCCTTCCGGCTCTGCGCACCCACACCACAGCATCGAAGCTGCTCGATTTCGGCCTGCTGCGCAACCGTCGGTTCCTCGCCCTGTGCCTGGTGCCGGTCGCCGGTGCCATCGGATTCGTCACCCTGCTCACGTATCTGCCCGCAGCCCTGAGCGCCGTCGCGTCCCTGACTCCGGGACGCGCGGGGCTGTTCATGCTGGCGATGACGGTCCCGGTTCTGATCGCTCCGTTGACGGTCTCCAGGGCGATCGCTGCCTTCGACGCCGTCACACCCGACCGCGTCGTCCTGGCGAGCCTCGGGTGCCTCGTACTCGGAAATCTCGGCATGCTGACGCTGCAACCCGGCGTCCCACTTCCCGTCGTCCTGGTCCCGATGGTCCTGGTGGGACTGGGGTTCGGGCTTCCGATCGGACTCGTCGACGGCGAGGCACTCGCCGCAGTTCCGCCGCACAGCAGCGGCACCGCGGCAGGCGTCCTCAACATGTTCCGTATCGGCAGCGAGGCCGTGATGGTCGCCGGTTACGCCTGGCTGCTGACCCTCTTCGTCCGAGGCGAACTTCCCGACCGAGCCGATGCCGATGCCGCCGCTGCCGGGCAACCAGGATTCGCCGACGCATACGCCCATGCGTTCACCGAGGTGATCGCCCTCGTGGCGGCGGCCGTCGCCGTCACCGCAGCGGCGATCATTGCGCTTTCCCGGAGGAGTGGATCCGACGTATCGTCGGCGAATGCCCTTTCTGCAACCGGTGACCCTCGCTGACGATCTCGTGACCCTCGAGCCGCTGAGTCACGACCACCTCGAAGGACTGTGCGACGCGGCCCGCGACGGCGAGTTGTGGAACCTCTGGTACACCAGCGTTCCGAAGCCCGAGGAGATGGCGGCCGAGATCGACCGTCGACTCGGATTGCTCGACGCAGGCACCATGCTTCCGTTCACGCTGCGCCGCAACGACACCGGGCAGATCATCGGAGCGACGACGTTCTGCAACGCCGACGCGAACAACCGCCGCGTCGAAATCGGATACACCTGGAATGCCCGCTCCGCGCACGGAACCGGCACCAATGCGGCGAGCAAACTGCTGCTGCTGACACATGCTTTCGAGGAACTGGAATGCATCGCCGTCGAGTTTCGTACCCACTGGATGAACCTGCAATCGCGGACGGCGATCGCGAAACTGGGCGCGAAGCAAGACGGTGTTCTGCGCAATCATCAACGCATGTCCGACGGTTCGCTGCGCGATACCGTGGTGTTCTCGATCATCGAATCCGAATGGCCTACCGTCCGCAACGAACTCCGTAGGCGTACCGCACGGTAGGTTGACCTCATGCGCGTGGATGGGCGGGACGTTCCCGTAGCGGGAAACCTGCTTCAGCCGTTGGTGCGAAGAACCAGTGACATCCTTCGCGTCGTATCGGCCGCTGCACTGCTCGGCGTGGTGATCGCCGGTTCGCTGATCACCAGAAATCAGTGGGACGCGCTGGAGCAATCGGTATCGAACATCGTCGGTGTGCTCAGCCCCGATCAATCCAATGCCGTGTACATCGTCTACGGCGTCGCCATTCTCGCGCTCCCGTTCGGCGTGCTGATCGGTCTGATCGCCGGACGCAAATGGAAGTTACTAGCCGGATACGCGGCCGCAGCACTGCTGGCCGCCCTGTCGCTGTCGATCACCGGCACCGGGATCTCCACTCCCACCTGGGACCTCGACGTTCCCGAGCGCTTGGACACGTTCCTCGCGCAATTCCTCGACGACTCTCGCTGGATCGCCATGCTGGCTGCGGCGCTGACGGTTTCCGGACCGGGCCTGCCCGCGCGGTGGCGTCGGGCATGGTGGACGCTGTTGCTCGCATTCGTGCCCATACACCTGGTCGTCTCCACCGTGGTCCCCGCTCGCTCGTTGCTCGGACTTGCCGTCGGCTGGCTCGTCGGGGCGGTGATCGTTCTGCTCGTCGGCACACCGGCACTGGAGGTTCCGCTCGACGCGGCTGTTCGCCTGTTCCACAGCCGCGGAGCCACCGTCCGCAGCTTCACTGTCGTCCGTCCGGCGGGCCCCGGCCCGCTGGTGTTGAACGCGCACACTCCCGACACCGACGTGGTGGTCGAGTTGTACGGGCAGAATCAACGCAGCGGTGGTGCCCTACGGCAGTTCTGGCGATGGATCACGCGGCGGGGCAGCGAAACTGCACCATTGCACGCGTCGATGCGCCGAGCCGTCGAGCATCGCGCACTGATGGGTCTGGCCATCAAGGGGCTCGGGGCTGCAGGCAGCGACCCGTTGGCGGTGGCGGCGCTGGATCGAGGCTGGACGTTGTACGCACACACTCCACCCATCGGCGATCCGATCGAGGCCGAGCACGACGACGCCACCCTCAGCGCGTTGTGGAAGGCCCTGAAAACCCTGCACGAGAACCAGATCTCGCACGGTGACCTGCATCGAGGCGAGCTCCGGATTCACGACGGCCGGGCACTGTTCTGCGGTTTCGGTCACGCGGAGCTGGGGGCGTCGGATGCTCAGATGCAGTCCGACGTGGCGCAGCTGTTGCTCACCACGGCAGACCTTTTCGGCTCTCGGCGTGCCGTGGCGACCGCCATCGACGTGCTCGGTTTCGACCCGGTGGTCCTGGCCTCGGGTCGATTGACCAAGTCCGCCATCCCGGCTCGCATTCGCCAGTCGGTGCGCGAGCCCGGACAGACGATGAAGGCCATCAGACTGGAAGTCCTCGACCAGACCGGCGCAGCCAAGATCGAGGCCGAACAGGTCACCCGCTTCACTCGCAATCAGATCATCTCGCTCGTGCTGCTGATCGGATTGGTCTACGTCGCATACCCGTTCATCAGTGCGGTGCCTGCGTTCGTCGTAGAACTCGGTTCGGTCGATTGGTGGTGGGCGCTACTCGGCCTCGTGGTGTCGGCACTGACCTACATCGGGGCCGGAGCGGCGTTGTGGGCGTGCGCGTTCGGCAAGGTGAGCTTCAAGAACCTCACGATCATGCAGGTCGCCAACACGTTCGCGGCCACCACGACGCCTGCCGGTGTCGGCGGTCTGGCGCTGAGCGTCCGGTTCCTGCAGAAGGGCGGGCTGGGAACGGTCCGAGCGACGGCCGCTGTGGCGCTGCAACAATCCGTCCAGGTGATCACGCACGTGAGCCTGTTGATCTTCTTCAGCGTCGTGGCAGGCACCTCGACCGGTCTGTCGAACATGGTGCCGGGCAACACCGTGTTGTATCTGATCGCCGGTGCCGCATTCGGCATCGTCGGGACGTTCATGTTCGTACCCAAACTCAGACTGTGGCTGAAAGTGGCCGTTCGACCGCAGGTCACCGAGGTGCTCAGCGAACTTGCCGAACTTGCCCGCGATCCCAAACGCTTCTCCATCATCATCCTCGGCTGTGCAGCAACGACGCTGGGTGCGGCGTTGGCACTGTGGGCGAGCATCGAGGCCTTCGGTGGAGGTACGACGTTCGTCACGGTCACGGTGGTGACGATGATCGGTGGAACTCTGGCCTCGGCCGCGCCGACTCCGGGCGGCGTCGGTGCCGTGGAGGCCGCACTCATCGGCGGGCTCGCCGCCTTCGGACTGCCCGCATCCATCGCAGTGCCGTCGGTGTTGCTCTACCGCGTTCTGACCTGCTGGCTGCCGGTGTTTCTCGGGTGGCCGACGCTGCGTTGGCTCACCGCGCGCGACATGGTCTGATTCGGTAGATCATGGGTGCGGATATTTCCGCAGATGCTAGCGTTCATGCAGGCTGGGGTCCCTATTCGACGGAGGGCGTGCTATTTCCGATCAGGGAGATTTCGTCCCCACCGCCCAGGAGCGATGGGTCCGGCTGTTCATCAGCGGAATGACGCTGACGTTCGGACTGGCCGGGGTTCTGATGATCCCGGCGGGGCAATTCTCCGAGCCGATGTCCATCGCGGTCCTCATCGCGTCGGCCACCACCGTGCCCGTGTCCATCGCCTGGTACATCCGGCCGTTGACGTCACCGCACCTGGCGACGGCCTACGTTCTGTACGCCGATATCGGGATCATCTCGGTCCTGTTCTCCTTCCAGACCCACTTCGACGCGATGCCGGGTTGCGCGATGTTCTCGATCGTCGCCGCGTTCATCGTCGTCGGAGGTTCGTATCGGGTGATGCTGATCCACCTCGGCGCCGCGACCGTCACGCTGCTGACGCTCGGTGTACTGGCCGTGGCCGATGGTGCCGACCCGTGGTCGACCGCGTCGCGCATCGTCACCATCGGCTCTCTGTATGCAGCTCCCTTCATGATCAAGGCCTACATCGGGCAACTTCGGCTCAAAGCGGCGCGAGCCCTGCGCGATCCATTGACCGGCCTGTGGAATCGTCGCGGATTGCTGGACACCGTGGACACACTGGTCGACACCCAGGTCGGCGAGGCACTGGGGGTGACCGTCCTCGACGTCGACCGGTTCAAGCAGATCAACGACAGATTCGGGCACCCGTCCGGCGACGCAGTTCTCGTCGAAGTTGCCCGTCGCCTGTCCGAGGCAGCCGGCGAACGGGCCGCGGTCGCACGGCTGGGCGGCGACGAATTCGTGGTGGTCAGAACCGGGACTCGAGGAGAGATCGCGCAGTCGGACAACAGGATCCGCGCTGCGCTGGAAGAGACGTTCGACGGGCCTCGGTTCTCCACCAGCATCGGATCGGCTGTCGAAGCATTCGAGACCGACACCAGCGTCCACGTCCTGGTTCGACGGTTGATCGCGTTGGCCGACATCGAGATGTATCGGTTCAAGACACGAGCCTCGGGCACCGAAGTTCCCTACCGACGTCCCGAAGCGAACACACACGAGCAGACGCGACTGCGAATCGACGAACTCATCGCGTCCGGCGGCCCCGAGATCGTCTTCCAGCCGATCTGCAACACGATCGATGGATCCGTCCTCGGCTTCGAGGCACTCTCACGCTTTCCCTTCGGTGCCGGATCACCACTGTCGTGGTATCGAGACGCCACCGAGGTCGGCATCGGTCCCCGACTGGAACGCGCCGCACTCGACCGAGCGCTCGACGCGATGCACGCGTTACCGTCGGGATCGTTCATCTCGCTGAACGCATCCGCGGACACCATCCGCACGACGAATCTGCTCGACCGGTTGCGTCCGCATCTGTCTTCGCGGACGTTCTACCTGGAGATCACCGAGCACGAGCGGGTCGACGATTACCTGGCAGTCACCCGATCCATCGAGAATCTCCGTGCCGCAGGAGTACAGATTTCCATCGACGACGTCGGAGCCGGATTCGCCGGTCTACGCCATGTCGTCGAACTGCGGCCCGACATCCTCAAAGTGGACTACGCACTGGTGCACGGGATCGACCGCGATCCGCTTCGTCGAGCAGCAGCGAACGCAATCATCGACTTCGCCCGGCAGATCGGCGCGACCGTCATCATGGAAGGCGTCGAGACCGAAGCGGAACTACAGGTGGCGGCCGAACTCGGCGCCCACATGGTTCAGGGTTTCCTCACCGGCCGGCCGGAACCCGCCGCGAAGCACTCCACGCTGGGAGTGACGAGCTAGCGGAATTACCTTCGCTCAGATCGAGGAATCGGCGGTGAATTTCGTCAGCGACGGCGGCGCGGCGAGCAGCGGCGGAAGTTCGACGATCTTGCCGGGACCGGCGCGGAACTCGCGGTACTTCGCATCCGCCTCGACCGACTCCCAGGTTTCGTAGGCAACGACATGGGCCTCGTTCTCCTCGTCGACCCACACCTCGACGCCGAGGCAACCCTCGAACGCCCGCGTATCGGCGAGCACCGTCCGCAGCAATGCGCGGGCTTCGGCAAGAGATTCGGGCTTGAACGTCAAATCCAACAGAGCGATGAGTGCCATGGGATTCAGTGTATGGGTCGTTCCGCAGGCTCCACTCCTGCCTGGTCATCTCAGTCGAAGTGCCAAGTAGAACTCGATTCTGTCCTCCAGCCTCGACAGATCGCGTCCGGTGAGTTCCTCGATGCGCTGGATGCGATATCGGACGGAATTGACGTGCATGTGCAGTTGTTCGGCGCATCGCGTCCAGGCACCGTTGGTGTCGAGGTACACCGACAGTGTCGCGATCAGGTCACTGTTGTGCAGGTCGTCGTACTCCACCAGTGGAGTCAGCAGCCTCGAGGTGAACATCCGTCGCACGTCGCCGGGAACATTCGCGAGAAGTATTGTCAGCATGGCCAATTCATCGTGTCCGACGACGCTGCAGTCCGGGCCACGGCGCTCCGCGAGGCGGCGGGCATAGCGCGCTTCCTCGAGTGCGCTTCCGATGTCGGCGGGTGCGGTCGGAGCGCTGACGCCGATCGAGGTGCCGCTGCCGGCCAAACCCGGGGCCAACGTCCGGACGGCTCGCCGGATGGAATCGGTTCGATCGGTCTCGGCCTCCACCAAAGCGAAAGCCTCGTCGTCGACGATTCCTACCGTGACCTCGTTCGGTGCCAGCACTTCTCGCAACAACGCTCGTAACTCGCCGAGTCGCAAAGTCTCTCCTGATGTGGCCACAGCGATTGCAGCATAACGCATTTCGCTGTCGAGACCAATCACGTGCATCTGCGCGAGGATGTCTCCGGCCGTCGCGCCACCGACGATCGCCCGCACGAATTCCTGAGCCAGAATTCCTGACCCCGTCAGGCGATCGTCGAGACGACTGCGCTCCACCGCCACGATCGACGCCAGCTGCGCGGCCAGGGAATGCCTCGGCGCGTCCCATGTCTGCCAATCGCTTTCGAACGCAACGAACCAGTCCACCACCCGCGGCGTTGCCTCGCCGTCGACCGGGAAGATCGAGACGCGCTGGGCCTGGCAGTACCGAGGAAGTCGCACCGACGTCATGAATTCCTGTGCCACGGCCTCGGTGTCGGGCGGATTTTCCGGTCCGGCAAGGACGCGTCCCGACGAGGTGACGACCCAGCAGTTCATGCCCAGATCGGAACCGACCATCTCCAGGAGCGGACCGAGCCCGCCGCCCGGACCGGTGCTCGCCACGAGGCGTCGATGCCGATCCAGCACGAGACTCAGGTCCGACGCTCTGGCCGTCGACAGCTGCCGGACGACGCTCTCGGTCACCGTGGCGAAGGCGATGTCGGCCGGTACGCGGAAGAGCGGCAGCCCGTGCTCGCGGCACGCGTCGACCAGATCGTCCGGCACAACGCCGTCGTCGGATGCCGCCAGCGCGGCGATGCCCGCCTTGGACACCGCCCGCACGAACGTCCTCGAGTCCTCGGGGCCCGTCCGCCACATCAGGCCGGTCAGCACCAGTTCGCCGCCGCTGAGGTAGCGGCTCGGGTCGAGCATGTCGGTGGTGACGACCCATCGGATGGTCGGATCGAAGTGCTCGGGAGTGACGATCGCTTGCAGCTTCAGATCGGGGAGATCGGCCAGATCACGCAGCCTCACGGTGGTATCGACCTCTCCTTCGTAGGATCCTCCAAAACCTACACTGTGATCGCCGTCATACTTCGTCGTTCCTGTCTCTCGTTCCTGTCGCGCCCGGCCGCTGTACTGGGTGAACACGAAATATGGACAGCGAGCGGAGTGCACCGACATGGATTTCCTGCGACCACAGACCTGGAGCGACGCGTTGGCCGCGAAGGCCGACGATGTCGACGTGGTGCCCATTCAGGGTGGCACCGACGTCATGGTCGAGATGAACTTCGACCTGCACCGGCCGGGCGGATTGCTGGACCTGAACCCGATCACCGAACTCACCGAGTGGAAAGAACTCCCCGACGGCACGCTGAGGGTGGGAGCCGGCGTGCCGTACGTGCGCATCATCGCCGAGCTCGGAGGCAAGCTTCCCGGTATCGCGCAGGCATCCCGCACCGTCGGTTCGCCGCAGATCCGCAATCGCGGAACAGTCGGCGGCAACCTCGGCGGCGCATCACCCGCCGGTGATCTGCACGCACCCCTGCTCGCTGCGGGTGCGACCGTCGAAGTCGAATCGGCCGAGCGCGGCGTGCGCATGATCCCCGCGACCGAGTTCTACCTCGGCGTCAAGCGCAACTCGTGCAAGCCCGACGAACTCATCCGCGCATTCCACGTAGCGCCGGCAGCGGGCCCGCAGTACTTCTCGAAGATCGGCACCCGCAACGCGATGGTCATCGCCGTCTGCTCGTTCTCGATCGCGCTGTTTCCGCAGGACGGCCGTGTCGGTACCGGTCTCGGCTCCGCTGCGCCGACGCCGCGCCGGGCTTACGATGCCGAGAACTACCTCGCGGCCGAACTCGACTGGGACGGAGCCCTCGATCCGCGGGTGTCGGAGGAATTCGGCCGATTGGTCAGTGCGGCAGCAAGTCCCATCGACGACGTACGTGGCACTGCCGATTACCGCAAGCACGCCCTGTCCGTGATGGCCCGGCGAACACTGGGTTGGGCGTGGCGCGATCTCACAGCCGCACGGAAGGTGGCCTGAACATGCGAGTCAACTGCACCATCAACGGAAAAGACATGGAAGCCGACGACGTCTGGGAGGGCGAGAGTCTGCTGTACCTGTTGCGTGAACGCATGGGACTCCCCGGATCCAAGAACGCGTGTGAACAGGGCGAATGCGGCTCGTGCACGGTCTATCTCGACGGTATCCCCGCCTGCGCGTGCCTGGTGGCAGCCGGACAGGTCGAGGGCCGTGAGATCCGAACCGTCGAGGGCCTCGCCGACGGGGACAAGCTGGACCCGATGCAAGAAGCGTTCGTCGAGTGCGGAGCCGTCCAATGCGGCTTCTGCACACCGGGGCTCGTGGTTCAAGCCCACGATCTGATCGAACGCGTTCCCGATCCGTCCGATGCCGAGATCCGTGAATCCCTCGCTGGAAACCTCTGCCGTTGCACGGGATACGAGAAGATCCTGGACGCCGTACGGCTCGCAGCAACTCGAAAGGCGGAAGCCAAATGACCACGGTGATCTCGAACGCCTACATCGCCCCCATCGTCGGGGACGAAATCGCCTCCGGATACCTTGTCGTCGAGGGCACCACGATCAGCGCCATCGGATCGGGCCCGGCACCGGTGATCGCCGGTGCCGAGACGATCGACGCGGCCGGCTGCCTCGTCACACCGGGCCTGGTGAACACCCATCACCACCTCTACCAGTGGGCGTCCCAGGGCCTGGCCAAGGACAACACCCTCTTCGAATGGCTTGTCGCCCTGTACAAGCCGTGGTCCAAGATGGACGCCGAGGTGGTCGGGGGAGCCGCTGCCGCCGGTCTCGGCTGGCTCGCCAAATCGGGCTGTACCACCAGCACCGACCACCACTACATCTTTCCCAAAGGCAGGGGCGATCTGTTCGCCGCCGAGATCGACGCGGCGCAGCGCATCGGCGTTCGGTTCCAACCGTGCCGTGGCTCGATGGATCGAGGTGTGTCCGACGGCGGATTGCCGCCGGACGAGGTTGTGGAAACGCTCGACGACATCCTCACCGCCACTTCCGAGGCCATCGACACCTATCACGACGCCTCGTTCGGTTCGATGCTCCGGATAGCTGTCGCTCCGTGCTCCCCGTTCTCCATCAGCAAGGAACTGCTCGTCGAATCCGCCGCCCTGGCTCGTGCGAAAGGCGTTCGGCTGCACACACATCTGGCCGAGACCCTCGACGAAGAAGAGCATTGCCTCGCTCAGATGAACTGCACCCCGGTCGAGTACATGGAGCAGGTCGGCTGGCTGGGTGACGACGTGTGGTTCGCCCACGCGGTACACCTGCACGACTCCGATATCGCGAAGATGGCCGCGAGCGGAACCGGTACCGCGCACTGCCCGAGTTCCAACGCCCGACTCGGCGCAGGCATCGCCAGGATCTCCGATCTGCTCGCGGCCGGCGCACCCGTCGGCCTGGGCGTCGACGGTTCGGCCTCGGCCGAGATGGTGCCCCTCGCCGGAGAAGTGCGTCAGGCGATGTACATGCAGCGCGCCAAGTACGGTCCGACCGCATTGACTGCGCGTCAGGCACTCGAGATCGGAACACTGGGCGGTGCAACGGTACTGGGTCGGCAGAGCGAGATCGGCTCGCTCGAGGTCGGCAAGCTCGCCGATATCGCGATCTGGCGCACCGACGGGTTCTACTCGGCCGTCGACGACCCCATCGTGGCGTTCGCGTACGGGCAGACACCTCCACTGGCGCGGTTGATGGTCGGTGGGCGGACGATCGTCGAGAACGACGTTCTCGTCAGCGCCCCGCAGGACGAGATCGGGCGCGCCGGGGCAGATGCCCACCGTCGTCTGATGAAGCTTGCCGAGGACGTCCTGTGAGCGCGCCGAGTACCACACCCCGACAGGTCCCCGCCGACCTCTCGGCACCGGGACGCGGTCGTGTCGGTGACAGCCCACTTCGGCCGGACGGCACGCTGAAGGTCAAGGGCGAGTTCGCATATTCGTCGGATCTGTTCATCGACGGGATGCTCTGGGGCGCAACGCTGCGCAGCCCGCACCCACGCGCGAAGATCGTCTCGGTCGATATCTCACAGGCCCTCTCGACACCCGGCGTCGAAGCTGTCCTCACGCACGACGACGTTCCGGGACGGAAGTGCTTCGGTCTCGACCACACGTGGGATCAGCCGGTGCTGGCTTTCGACGAGGTACGGCACGAAGGCGAACCCATCGCCCTGATCGCAGCCGATCATCCCGAAACTGCCCGGCGCGCAATGGAAAAGATCGTCGTGGTCTACGACGTCCTCGAACCCCTGACCGATGCCCGACGCGCCGCACTCGATCCGGACTACCCGAAGGTGCAGGAACGTGGCGGGGTGGCGCGGCATCAACCGGTGCGCGTCGGTAACGTTCCCGCGGCCCGTGAGTCTGCGGACGTGATCGTCAGCAGCGACTTCACCGTCGGAATCCAGGATCAGGCATTCCTGGGACCCGAATCGGGACTTGCCGTTCCGGCCGAGGACGGCGGAGTCGACCTCTACGTCGCGACGCAGTGGATGCACAACGACCTCGCGCAGATCGGCCCGTGCCTCGGACTGCCCGAGGAGAAGATCCGGATGACGCTCGCCGGCGTCGGCGGGGCATTCGGAGGCCGCGAGGACCTCTCGATGCAGATCCACGCGGCGATGCTCGCGATGCACACCGGCAAGCCGGTCAAGATCGTCTACAACCGCTACGAATCGTTCTTCGGGCACGTGCACCGCCACCCCGCGCAGATGCACTACGAGTACGGCGCAACCCGCGACGGCAAGCTGGTGTTCGCCGACGTGGAGATCATCCTCGACGGTGGCGCGTACACCTCGGCAACCCTGAACGTCGTGGGTAATGCCGCATCGCTCGGCGTCGGTCCGTACGTCATTCCCAACATCGAGATCGACGCCTACGGGGTGTACACCAACAATCCGCCGTGCGGCGCGATGCGCGGATTCGGCGCAGTGCAAGCATGTTTCGCGTACGAGTCGATGATGGACAAGCTCGGCGAGGCCTGCGGCATCGGTCCCGTGGCGATCCGGCAGATGAACGCAGTCAGCCAAGGTTCGATCCTCGCGACCGGCCAGGTCATCGAGGCACCTGCTCCACTCGCCGAGATGCTCGCCCGAGCCGAGGCGATGGAACTGCCTGCCCCCGTGGACGCGTCGGACATCCGTAATCTGCCGGGCGGGGCTTCGCAGACCACCCACGGCGAAGGCGTCGTACGCGGGATCGGCTACGGCGTCGGCATCAAGAACATCTGCTTCTCCGAGAACTACGACGACTACTCCACTGCCCGCGTTCGACTGGAGGTGATCGGCGGTGAGGCAACAGCGTTGGTGCACACGGCCGCTGCCGAGGTCGGCCAGGGTCTGGTGACGTTGGAGGCCCAGATCGCGCGCACCGAGCTCGGCGTCACCAAGGTCGTCATCCACCCGGCCGACACCACGGTCGGCAATGCCGGCTCCTCGTCCGCGTCGCGTCAGTCGTACATGACCGGCGGCGCAGTCAAGACTGCGTGCGAGGCCGTACGCGAGGCGGTGTTCGTCCTGGCCGGTCTCTACCTCGGCCGCGCGGTGGCCGACCTGAGCCTCGACGGCGGAAAGATCGTCTCGGCCACCGATGGTGTGCTGGCGACGATCGAGGACGTTCTCGGCGAACGGGTCATCGAGCAGACGCGTGAATTCCACCATCGCCCCACCAGCGGAATGGATCCGGTCACCGGACAGGGAGCGAGCCACACCCAGCTCGCCCTGTGTGTCCATCGCGCCGTGGTGGACGTCGACGTCGAACTCGGTCTGGTCAAGGTCGTCGAGATGGCGGCCGTGCAGGACGTCGGCAAGATCCTCAACCGCCTCTCGCTCGAAGGCCAGATCCACGGCGGCACAGCGCAAGGGCTCGGTCTTGCGGTGATGGAGGAGATCGTCGTCGTCGACGGTCTGGTGAAGAACCCGTCGTTCACCGACTATCTCATCCCGACGATTCTCGACATGCCGCCCATGAAGCTGGACATTCTCGAGAACCCGGACCCATTGGCCCCGTACGGTCTTCGCGGTGCCGGCGAGCCGCCGACCCTGTCGTCGACGCCTGCTGTGGTGGCCGCCATCCGCAACGCCACCGGGCTCGCCCTCACCCGAGTACCCGTCAGACCCGAACACATCATCAACAGCTGACCGATCTCCACCCCCATTCGACGAAACCTTCTCCGCTACATCGACACCCGACGCCATTTCCCCGGCACGGCTACCGTCGGACGCTCGGAAAGGTTGATCACGCCCTGGGAGGGCCGATCATGACCGACGTACGCACATCCAGCACTCGCCGAACTGCACGAGGTCGATCCCAGATCGACAAGTTCTTCGACATCACCGGCCGCGGTTCGACACTGTCGCGCGAAATTCGCGGTGGTGTCACCACATTCGTTGCCATGGCTTACCTCATCGTGCTCATCCCGCTGATCATCGGTGATGCTCGCGATGTCACCGGCGCAACGCTCGACGCGGCGCAGTTGTCGACCATGGTGGCACTGTCCGCCGGTCTGACGACCATCCTGATGGGCGTGGTCGGCAACGCGCCCCTCGCCATGGCGGCCGGCCTAGGAGTGACGCCGATCGTGGTGTTCCAGGCGGCACCGTTCATGACCTGGCCGCAGGCTATGGGCCTGGTGGTGCTCGAAGGCGTGGTCATCGTCGTCTTCGCGCTCACCGGCGTTCGTCAGCTGATCATGGATGCCATACCTCTGGTACTCAAGCAAGCGATCGGCGTCGGGATCGGGGCCTTCATCGCACTGATCGGCCTGGTCGACGCCGGGTTCGTCGGGCACCACGAGGCAGCCGCAACTGCGGTCACCCTCGGCACGTTCGGCAAGCTCGCCGGCTGGCCGGTGTTCGTGTTCTGCGTCGGCCTGATCCTGATGATCATGCTGTTCGTTCGTCGAGTTCCCGGCGCCATGCTGATCGGCATCTTCGTGGCCACCAATCTTGCCATCATCCTGAACGCGGTCTTCAACATCGATCCGAAGGCGTGGGGGCCGGTGGTGCCCAAGGTTCCCGATTCCATCATCGCCACACCGCAATTCGATCTCCTGTTCAATGTGGACCTGTTCGGTGGATTCGCCCGGGCAGGTGTCGTGACGGCCTCGGTCGTACTGTTCACTCTCGTTCTCTCGGGCTTCTTCGACGCCATGGGCACCATCCTCGGTGTCGGTGAGGAAGCCGGACTCGTCGACAAGCAAGGCAGGATGCCGGGATTGAGTCGCATTCTCACCGTCGACGGCATCGGTGCCATCGTCGGTGGCGCGATCAACGGTTCCGCCAACACGGCCGTCGTGGAATCTGCGGCGGGCGTGACCGAGGGTGCGCGAACGGGTCTCGCCAGCGTCGTCACCGGCGGACTACTGACCAGCTTGATCTTCTTCACCCCGTTGGCCGGAGTGGTTCCGGTCGGCGCCGCTGCTCCGGCACTGGTTCTGGTCGGCGCGCTGATGATGACACATGTACGCAAGATCGACTGGGAGAACACCGAAATCGCGGTCCCGGCCTTCCTGACCATCGTGCTCATGCCCTTCACGTACTCGATCACCGTCGGCGTCGCGGCCGGTGTCATCTCCTATACGGTCGTGCGGCTCGCCAAAGGCAAAGCACGCCAGACGCATTGGCTGCTGTACCTGATGTCGGGCATCTTCCTGGTCTACTTCGCCCTGCACCCCATCGAAGAAGCGTTGGGAATCTCGTAACGTGAAAGAGATCGTCGATAGGTTGTCGGCCTGGGACCACGAAGGTGTTCCCTATGCCGTAGCGACGGTCATCGCGGTATCCGGAAGCGCTCCACGGCTTCCGGGTGCCGCGATGGCGGTCTGCGCCGATGGTGAAGCAGTGGGCAGCGTCTCCGGCGGCTGCGTCGAAGGAGCAGTGTACGAGCTGTGCCGTCAGGTTCTCGACACCGGCGAACCTGTCCGGGAATCGTTCGGCTACAGCGATATCGACGCTTTCGCTGTCGGCTTGACCTGCGGGGGAGTGATCGAGGTGTTCGTACGACCGGGGCCACCGAGGGCAGTGCTGGCGGCCATCGCCTCGGACGCGGCAGTGGCCACGGTGACCATGCTGTCGGGGTCCGGGCAGTCTCTCGCTGTGTCCGCCACGGCAACGATCGGCAGCACCGGGCTCTCCGACGTCGACGCCGTGGTGGTCGGTGAGGCACTGGCCATGTTGGACTCCGGTGGCACCGGCGTTCGGTCGGTGCGGTGCAGGCCGGACCTCGACGTATTCGTCCAGTCGTACGCCACCGCACCGCGACTGCTGATCTTCGGGGCCATCGACTACGCCGGAGCACTCGCGCGAGTCGGTCGATTCCTCGGCTACCACGTGACGGTGTGCGACGCACGGCCCGTATTTGCCACGGCTGCACGGTTTCCCGATGCCGATGCAGTAGTGGCCGAATGGCCGCACAGCTACCTGGCGCGGACAGAGGTCGATGCCCGAACGGTGATCTGCGTACTCACCCACGACGCCAAGTTCGACGTGCCGCTACTCGAAGTGGCACTGCGACTCCCCGTCGCATTCGTCGGGGCGATGGGTTCACGCAGGACTCACGACGATCGCGCAGCCCGGTTGCGTGAAGTGGGGCTGACGGAGGAGGAACTGGCGCGCTTGAAATCGCCGATCGGACTGGACCTGGGTGCCCGAACACCCGAGGAGACTGCACTCGCCATCGCGGCTGAATTCGTGGCGGTGCGACGCGGAGGTAGTGCTCTGCCGTTGACACGAACGGCGGGCCCGATTCACCACGACACCGCGGCGGAGGATGCGAAGTACGCGTGAACGCAAGTTCGACGTAGATGCGGTCCTGGTAGCCCGCTGCCGGGCAGTTTCGTCTCGGAAGGCGAACAGCACTCGACCAACTCGCGATGTTTGACGTCGATCACGCAGAGTGGTTTGCTGACATCGTTCACGAATCACGCCGTAGCGCCCCTGCCCGTCCGGGGGTGTAGGCATCTGCTTCCGATAGGGCGACCGCGAGGCCGTCATGTCGTTTCCTGTTCGTACCCGTCGATCGTCAGTGGCATTGTGGGTCATCTTCTTTGTGAACGGTGCGGTTCTGGCAAGTTGGGCACCTCGCATTCCGCAGGTCACCGCCGATCTTCACCTAACCGACGGCCAAGTGGGCTGGGTACTGTTGGCGGTCGCCGCTGGTTCTGTGCCGGCCTTGACCGGCGCTGCGCACCTGTTGCGCATCGTGACGGCGAAGTCGTTGTGCGCCAATACATCCGTCGCATTCAGTGCTGCGCTGCCGCTGATCGGGCTTGCACCCAACGGCTGGGCACTCGGTGGAGCGTTGGTTGCCCTCGGTGCCGCAAGCGGGTGCTTGGACGTCGCAATGAACACTGCTGCTATCGATTACCAGAATCGCGGTGGACAACGGATCCTCTCCCGTCTTCACGGCGGTTACAGCCTGGGAGTACTCGCCGGGGCATCGTCGGGCGCTCTCGCCTCGATGTTCGACATCACTGTGCTCGCGCACTTCGCCACGGTCAGCACTCTTCTGGTGGTCTCGGCCCTTGCCGCGTCGTGGTCCTTGCCGTCCTCGAGTACGCAGGGCGTGGCCATCGACCCCGACGCCGTCGGACATTACAGGCCGACCGCGGGGATTTGCAGTGGTCGGACGCTGGCCATCCCGGCATCGATCGGAGTAATGGCCGTTGCAGCCCTCCTGATCGAGGGCATGATCACCGACTGGTCTGCCCTGCTGGTGTCACGGGACTTCGGCGGTGGTGCGACATTCGGAGCCGTTGCAGTAGTCGCCTTCAGCAGCTCGATGTTCGTCTCGCGTAGCTTCGGTGATCTGATCGTCGACCGGCTCGGCGCAGCACTGACGGTGTGGTGCGCGGCAGCGGTGGTCTCGACCACCATGCTCGTGGGACTCCTGCTGCAGCACCAGGCATGGGTTGCGGTTATCGCTGTGGGTTGCTCCGGGATAGTCCTCGGGCCCCTGTTTCCGTTGCTCATCAGTGAAGCAGACCGCTGCAGCAATGCCGACGCAGCAGTAACCGCCGCGCGGGTCAGCGCCATAGGGTACGGCGCGTACCTCGTCGGACCCCCTTTCGTGGGTTTTCTCGCCGAACACCTCAGCCTTGTGACCTCTTTCGTTCTCATCAGCTGCATCTGTTCGATCGCGCTCGTGTTCGCGTCGACGTCGTTGCGCAGCAGGGACAAGTCTTCTTGTCAGGAACATCGCAGTCTCGATCTCTTGGAGTAAACGGCAGCTGAATCCGTGTAGACCTCGGAGCGATCGATGCGCTCCGCCAGAGGTAAAACGCGTACTCGAGGGGTCTACTGCTTCGGCGCACGTTTCTGTCGGTGGCTCGGGATAGTCTTCTTTCAGTTCGAACACGCGTTCGTAATTGGGGTTCACCGGGGGGTGGAGAATGAATCCAGCACCAGCAGTGTCGTTGGCGGCGTTGACCGCTGCCGCGCGCGACGAGAACCGGCATGCAGCACGCAAGATTGCTGCCTGCTACGACGTCCACCGCACCTGGATCACCCGCGATATCAAGCACAAGCACTACAGCCGCTACGGGCGCACCGAAATGGCACTCGCGTTGGGGTGCTCGGCGACGGTCGCCGAATCGTATGTCTCGATCGCCGTCGCCCTGCACACCCGCATGCCACTGCTCCGGGCAGCGTTCTCCGCCGGTGAGATCGACCTCGCCCGGATACGCACCGCCTGCCGGATCCTCGACAATCTCTCCGACGACCTCGTCACCCGCGTCGAAGCCGAGGTCCTCGACGCCGCCCGCCAGAACTCGCCCGGGCCTTTGGAGAACGCGATCTGGGACATTCTGGTTCGCGTCGCACCCGAAGAAGCAGCAGCATTGCGGGAATTCGCGAAAAGATTTCGGACCGTCACCTACAGTTCCGCCGGCGAACTCGCCCGCATCCGAGCCGAACTGACCGCCCCCGAAGCTGCTGCCGCATGGCAGCTTCTCGAAGAAATGGCCGACACCCTCTGCCCGAAAGACCCGCGCGGTAAGAAGGAACGGCTGTGCGATGCGTTCATGGCCCGCATGCACGGCGACACCCGACTGGTGTGCCAGTGCCCCCGCTCGGACTGCCCGAAAAAAGATGCGGTGTTGCCGGATCGGCGGGTGCCGCTGGCGATGATCACCGTCGACATCGCCACCCTCATCGGACTACTCGCCAATCCCGCCTACCTGGCCGGTCACGGAACCATCGACCCGGAGTTGGCGCGGGATTTGGCCCGCACCAGTCAGTGGCAGATCCTGCTCACCGAAGCAGTGACTCTCGCCGAATCCCTCGGCCTCGCCCAGCAGAACCCAGAAACAGGGGACTGGGAACGAACCCCGACGAACGACAAGGACATAGCGTCACCGAACGCGGAAACTGAGCCTGCCGCAGAAGCAGCACCGGCAGCCGCAGCCGCAGCCGCAGCGAATTCAGCGACGGACACCGGCACCGCTGCAAACGAGACAGAGCCAGGCGCAAGCACTGACACCGAACCGGCGTCGGAGACCAGGACCGAATCTGGCATAGCCACTGGGACTTCCATCGATACCGACCCCGACACCGACACGCCTACTGTGCCGGGCACGGACCCTGCGTGTGAGCCCGCCAACCGCACCGACACCGAATCGACCACTGCACCATCGCCGGCGACGGTACCGAAACCTACCCCCGGCCGGGGAGCTGATCCCGGCTATGGCTCCAATTCAGCGTCGCCGCACGCAGCATCGGTCCGAGGCCCGGTGGGAGCATCCGGTATGCCAGCAGATCCGAGCCGAGCGCCCGATCCACGCCGAACACACTCTGCTGCAGAACAACCCGAACGATCAAGAACAGGATCGTCGACACCGTCGAGTGGACCACCACCTGCAACAGACCCCGCGCGGGGAACACACACTGCGTCTGTTCCTCCGCCCGAACCGCGCAGAACGACACCACCGGAGCCGAACCCGAACCCGGTCGGAGCAGCACCGCAACCCGCCCCAGCTACCGACGGAACGGCAGAACCCAGCGGGGAGGAACACCAACGACGCACCCAGTCGTTGACCTCCGCCGCAGCCCTGTTCTGCACCCACACCCCACTCGGCCGGGGCACACGGCACAGCTCTGCCCTCGACCTCTCAGCCCTCGATCTTGCAGCACCGAATCACGCTGCACAGAAACTGTCGAGCAGCAGAGGCTGTACTGCCAGCGGCATCTACCTCGGAAACGCATCCCTCACCGCCGCACTCGAAGCCGCCATCGCCGCCGACCCCACCCTCGGAAAATCCGTACCCCGCGACCCACTGACCGACCGCGCCCTCATCTACCGACCCGACACCCTCACCACCACCGCCGTCCGGCAACGCGACAGGCACTGCCGCTTCCCCGGCTGCCGGCGCCCCGCCGCACGCTGCCAACTCGACCACATCATCGCCTTCGACCACACCAACCCACTCGGCGGCGGCTGGACCACCATCAACAACCTCCAATGCCTCTGCGAGTTCCACCACTCCGTGAAAACCGCCGGCTACTGGACAGCCACCATGCTCCCCGGCGGCGCACTACTGTGGACCTCCACCTCGAAAACCACCCGAATCACCCTGCCCGCCAACGGAACAGCCGTACCCATCCTCGGCAACGACCTCAGACCACACATCCCCACCAAACCGAGACGATCCGGCATCGTCGCCTACCCCAACCCACCCGACAACCACGAGCCCGAGTCGCCAGACGAAACGGAGCCGCCGTTCTAGAAACTCAACGCTGGCGCGACAACAACTGTCCGGTCGACGCCTCCGATCCCGCGATCCACGATCGTCGCACCACACCGGACAGGCCGAGCCGATCGTAGGCAGTCACGGGGTTGCGGTGGTACAGCTGATCCACGTCCACGGTGAAGTTCTCATCCGGAGCGAACGCCACCAGGTCTGCCGCACAACCGATATCGATGCGGCCTCGGTCCGTCATCTGCACCTGATCGGCAGTATTGGTGGCCATCCACCGCACGATGTCGGTCAGCGCGAACCCACGGGCACGCGCCTCGGTCCACACTGCAGCCAGCGACACCTGCAACGACGCGATCCCGCCCCACGCATCGCCGAAGTCTCCGGTGTCGAACCTCTTCAGATCGGGCGTACAGGGGGAGTGGTCGGTGACGATGGTGTCGATCGTGCCGTCGGACAAACCCTGCCACAGCAACTCTCGATTGCCGGCCTCACGAATCGGCGGGCAACACTTGAACTGTGTTGCCCCCGCCGGCACTGCTTCCGCATCGAAACACAAATAATGCGGGCATGTTTCGACGGTCACCCGCACGCCGTCCCGCTTGGCCGCCGCAATCATCGGCAACGCATCCGCACTGGACAGATGCAGAATGTGTACCCGGCACCCTGTCCGACGGGACAACTCGATCACCTGCTCGATGGCACGGTTCTCCGCCGCACGCGGACGTGATTCGAGAAAGCCCGAGTACTCGCGGCCAGTAGCGGGAGGCGCATCAGCAATCACCTCGGCGTTCTCGGCATGCACGATCATCAACCCGTCGAACGACGCGATCTCGATCAGAGCCTTCTCCAGCTCCGCCGGCGTCAACGGCGGAAACTCGTCCACGCCCGACGCAAGCAGGAAGCACTTGAAACCGAAGACCCCCGCATCGTGCAGTGGCCGAAGCTGATCAACGTTCCCCGGCACGGCCCCGCCCCAAAAACCGACATTGACGACCGACTGATCCGCCGCCACCCGGCGCTTGATCTCCAACGCAGCCACATCGACCGTAGGCGGAATGCTGTTGAGCGGCATATCGACGATGGTCGCGATGCCTCCCGCAGCCGCAGCTCGGGTGGCGCTGGCGAACCCCTCCCACTCGGTACGCCCCGGCTCGTTGACGTGCACATGAGTATCGACCAGACCGGGCAACAGCACCTCGTCCGGCGAGAGCTCGACCACCACTGCCGCAGACACGGGCGCATCCAGGGAGTCGATGGCCACGATTCGGCCGTCGCGCACGGAAATCGACGCCGCAACCTCCTGCCCGCCGATCACAGCTCGAGCAGCGCGGACAACCAGATCGACCGAATCAGCCTGCACTGGAGACACTCTGCAGCTCGGACGACTTCCACGCGACGTCAGCCGCATCGAGGGCTTCGGCGTCGAGTTCACCGAACAATCGCAATCGGGAGAGTCCACCGTCTGGGTACACGTCCAGTCGCAGGTGCGTGTACGCGTCGGACTCGTTCAGCAGGAACCGGTGGCGTGTATCCGGTTGAACGGCGGTTCGGGGCAGAATTTCGCTCCAGGCCGTCGGGTCCGTGATGTGCCGGCGACGAGAGTCGATGGCGCTGAGTCGAATCCACCCCGGCGCGTTGCCGACGTAGTAGCTGGTATCGACCTCCACGTGGCGCGGGGCCCCGGGCGACGCGAGAGCGAACACTGCGAAGTCGTTGCCGCCGTTGCGTCGTCGAGAATTCTCCCAACCCTCACCCATGTTGCGGGCCCGTCCGGGCAGGATGATGTTCGCGGGCGAGGAGTAGAACGCGTCGGAGCAGTCGGTGAGCCGGGCACCGTTCTCCGCGGCAAGCAGATCGACTGTGCCGGCGAGGAACCGCGGATCCTGTACCACCTGGCCGTGCACACGGAACCGAGCAACACCGCCGTCGGGGTAGATGGACAGGCGCAGGTGCGTCCACCGGTGCCGATCGGCGACCGCGTAGGAGTTCGCGGTGTCACCGACTGCGGGGGACTTGTCGACGATGGTGTGCCAATCGGCCTTCAGCACATCCTCGATGGACGGGTAGCCCTCGATCGACGCAGCCTCGATGGAGACGAAAGGCGGGTAGTTCCCGGTGAAGTGAGCGGTGTCGACCACGACTCCGTGCACGATGCCCGGTGCCCCGAGTCGCACGATCGCCCAGTCATGACCACCTTCGTCGCGGCGACGCCGAGTCTCCCACCCGTCGTATACCTTTCCCTTGTGGCCGAAGTCCGCGGGATCGAACAGCGGGGAATCGGGCTTGATCAGGTTCTCGCGCTGGGCGAACAACTCGTCGTTCGCTGCGGACACGCTGCCGCCGAGCGCCCGGGACGCGAGATCGGTCAAGGTGGTGAAATCGGTATCGGTCATGACGTTCCTTCCAAAATATGTGTGGTGGCCACTGTTCGGCCCACCTCGTACAACAACCTGGCCGCGTCACGCATGGAGATGCGAGGGTCCGGCTCCAAGTCGGACAACGCGTAGGAAGCCGTGATTCCGTACGGACGCAACCGGTCCAGGGCAACGGTGCTTCGTCCCGCCACGGTGATCACCGGAACACCCACTGCACGCGCAGCATGAGCGACACCGATCGGTGCCTTGCCGTGCAGGCTCTGTTCGTCCAGCGAGCCCTCACCGGTGACGACCAGATCGGCCGACGCCACAGCGCCGGTGAAGTCGATCAGCTCGAGCACCGTCTCGATCCCCGACTTCGCGGTGGCACCCAGTACTGCGACAGCTCCGAACGCGGTCCCACCTGCTGCCCCGGTGCCGGCCAGGCCGCTGAGATCGCGACCGATTGCGTTGCGCACCAGATGAGCCCACTGCCGCATCCCGTGTTCCAGATACAGCAGCTCCTGCGGCCCGGCACCCTTCTGCGGGCCGTAGACCGCCGCAGCTCCGGTGACGCCGAGCAGCGGATTGTCGACGTCGCACGCCAGCTCGAACTCAGCTGCTCTCGCCGACGGCAACAAGCCACTCAGATCGAGCTGGACTGCGCCGCGCAGTGGACCTCCGCCGAGCGCGACGTCGTTGCCGTCGGCATCGAGGATGCGCGCACCGAGCGCCATGAGCATCCCTGCACCGCCGTCGGTGGACGCACTGCCCCCGAGCCCGACGACGATACGCTCCGCACCCGCTACAAGCCCGTGCGAAATGACGGTACCGAGACCGAATGTGCTGGATCCCAGGGCATCCGGCACTCCATCGGGCAGAAGCTCGAGCCCGACGGCCGACGCCAGTTCGACGACGGCAGTATCGCCGCGACGGGCATAGGACGTGTGTACCGGTTCGCCGGTCGGTCCCGTGCAGGTCACTGCCACTCGGTCCCAACCGGCGGTGACGGCAGCATCGACGGTGCCGTCACCGCCGTCGGCGACGGGCAGGCATACCGTCTCGAGCGTCGGGTCGACGGAAGCCAACCCCGCCGCCAACGCCCGTGCGACCTCCGCCGCCGTCAGCGAGCCCTTGAACTTGTCCGGGGCGAGCAGAATTCGCCTCATCTCTAGTCCAGCAGGAGCAACGCAGTGGGTGCGTCGGACGAGGTGGTTGCCAGCTCCTCGAATTCGCCGACGTTGTCGATTTCGGTACCCATCGAGATATTGGTGACCCGCTCGAGGATTATCTCGACCACGACCGGAACCTTGTGCTCGGACGCCAGCGTTCTGGCCCGCACGAGCGCCTCGCCGATGAGGTCGGGATCGGTG
The DNA here is from genome assembly GCF_047782425.1 of Rhodococcus sp. 077-4. NCBI lineage: Bacteria > Bacillati > Actinomycetota > Actinomycetes > Mycobacteriales > Nocardiaceae > Rhodococcus > Rhodococcus sp. 077-4. Next base: position 265,640 of record NZ_JAJPWC010000001.1, read on the forward strand.
ACGCGAAGCGCTTTGCAGCCCAATCCTTCTGCAACCTGCACGTGGTCGACGCCGTAGCCCTTGGGGATACCGGGCTGAGTGTCCACGGTGTCCTGGTGGTTGATGTTGTCGAATCCCAACTGAACACAGAAGTCCATGTCGAACGCGCGCTGCGCCTGCCGAATCAGACCGAGGTAGGAGTTGTTCACCACCACGTGCACGTACGGCAGATTGAACTGCGCACCCACGGCCAGCTCCTCGATCATGAACTGGAAGTCGTAATCACCTGACAGGGCAACGACATTCGTCTTCGAATCGGCAGCCACGGCACCCAGCGCAGCGGGAATGGTCCAGCCGAGCGGGCCGGCCTGACCGCAGTTGATCCAGTTCCGCGGCGAATACACGTGAAGGAACTGACCTCCCGCGATCTGCGAGAGCCCGATGGTGCTGACGTAGCGGGTGTCTCGATCGAAGACCTTGTTCATCTCCTCGTACACACGCTGCGGCTTGATCGGCACGTTGTCGAAGTGGGTGCGGCGATGCATCGTGCGCTTGCGCGCCGCACAGTCCTCGACCCAGCCCGAGAGATCACGCACCGTGCCTGCCGCGCGACGCTCTTCGGCGACGGCCACGAACTGCTCGAGTGCGGCCTTGGCGTCGGAGATGATGCCGTAGTCCGGCGCGAAGACGCGTCCGATCTGAGTCGGCTCGATGTCCACGTGCACGAACTTGCGGCCCTTGCGGTAGGTCTCCAGACCACCGGTATGCCTGTTGGCCCAACGGTTTCCGATTCCGAGCACGAAGTCCGAGGCCAGCATGGTCGCATTGCCGTATCGGTGCGCGGTCTGCAAACCGACCATGCCTGCCGCGAGGCGGTGATCGTCGGGGATGGTGCCCCAGCCCATGAGCGTCGGGATCACCGGGACGTCGAGGATCTCTGCGAGCTGGACGAGCAAGTCCGAGGCGTCGGCGTTGATGATCCCGCCGCCGGCCACGATCAGCGGACGCTCCGCCGCGAGGAGCATGTCGATGGCCTTCTCGGCCTGGGCACGCGACGCGACGGGCTTGTGCACCGGCAAGGACTGGTACGTCTCGGGATCGAAGTCGATCTCGGCCAATTGCACATCGATCGGAAGGTCGATCAGCACCGGGCCGGGACGACCGGAACGCATCAGGTGGAACGCTTGCGCAAATGCCCCGGGAACCTGGGCGGGTTCGAGCACGGTCATCGCCATCTTCGTCACCGGTGCGGCGATCGATGCGATGTCGACGGCCTGGAAATCCTCCTTGTGCAGCCGCGCGACGGGGGCCTGCCCGGTGATGGCGAGGATCGGAATCGAGTCCGCCATGGCCGAATACAGCCCGGTGATCATGTCGGTTCCGGCCGGGCCGGAGGTACCGATGCAGATCCCGATGTTGCCCGGTGCCGCTCGAGTGAATCCCTCCGCCATGTGCGAGGCACCCTCGACGTGGCGGGCCAGCACGTGGCGGATGCCCCCGTGATTGCGCATCGCCGCGTAGAAGGGATTGATGGCCGCACCGGGAAGGCCGAATGCGGTTGTCGCACCTTCGAGTTCGAGAATCTTCACCGCAGCTTCGGCCGCGCGCATCTTCGCCATGTCAGTTCTCCTTACCGGAAAGACGTGCGACACCGCGGTACAGCGCCGAATGGTCCAGGCCGCCATCGCCGTTGGCGCGGGCGGAGGCCATCAGCTGCGCCAGTACAGCACCCATCGGAATCACGACCCCTGCCTCGCGTGCAGCCGAGTTGACGATGCCGAGATCCTTGTGGTGCAGGTCGATACGGAAACCGGGCTCGAAAGACCGGTCGAGCATCTTCTGGGCCTTCTGGTTCAGCACTGCCGAACCGGCGAGGCCGCCGCCGAGCACTTCCACCGACGCAGCCAGATCGACGCCGTAGGCCTCGAGGAACGCGATCGCCTCGGCGAGCACCTGAATGTTGCCGGCCACGATCAGCTGGTTCGCTGCCTTGACCGTCTGGCCGGAACCACTGGGGCCGACATGTACGACGGTCTTGCCGACGACGTCGAGAATCGGCTTGGCAGTGGCGAAGTCGTCCGCACTGCCGCCGACCATGATCGACAGCGTCGCGTTCTCGGCACCGGCCTGGCCGCCGGAGACCGGGGCATCGAGGATGCGGAAGCCGCGCGAGGTCGCGTCGGCAGCCAACGTGGCGGTGACATCGGGACGGATGCTGGAGAAGTCGATGATCAGCGCGTCGCGTCGAGCATTGTCGAACACACCGCCCTCACCGCCCAGGACCTCCTGGACGTCCGGGGAGTCGGGAACCATGATCGCGACGATGTCGGCGTCGTGGACAGCCTTGGCGATGGAATCGGCGGCGGTGCCGCCTGCCTCGACCAATGGACCTGTGCGATCGGGGGTCAGGTTGTAGCCGACCACCTGATGGCCTGCCTTCGCGAGATGCACGGACATGGGACTGCCCATGATTCCGAGGCCGATGAATGCAATGGTGCTCATGGGAATCCTTACGTGGTAGTGGTGCCGGTGGAGAGAGCCAGATCCAGCCAGTCGAACGTGTCCTGGCGAGTGGCCTTGTATTCGAGTCCGACGTAACCGTCGTAACCCCGTGATGCGAGTCCGGCGATCTGTCCGCCGAGGTCGAGCGAGCCGGTGCCCGGTTCTCCGCGGCCCGGGGAATCGGCGATCTGAACGTGCCCGATCAAGTCGTGGTGGGCATCGAGCGCTGCGGAAACGTCCTCTCCGTTGACGGCGAGGTGGTAGAGGTCCGCGAGCAGACGCAGATTGTGTACGTCCTGTTCACGGGCCACGCGTCGGATGGTGGCGACGGCTCCGGCCGCGGTTTTCAGTGGGTAGGCGGGTGCGCCGCTGACGGGTTCGATCAGTACGACGCCACCGATCGTGGACGCCGCTCGCCCGGCTGCGGCCAGGTTCTCGATCGCGACGTCGTCCTGCTGCAACGGATCCACGCCGTCGATACGGTTTCCGTAGAGGGCGTTGAACGCCTTGGTTCCCAGCTGCTCACCGATTCCGACCGTGATGTCGATGTTGTCTCGGAAAGCCTGCACCTGCGCGGGATCGGAGAGAATCCCGCGATCACCGGCGGGCATATCACCGGCGGCGAAGTTCAGTCCGGTCAGCTGCACCCCGGCATCGCGGATCGAGGACACGAATGCGGAGACATCGGCGTCCGACGGGACCGGGTTCGAGAACGGCCACCAGAATTCCACGGCATCGAAGCCGGCGTCTCGCGCCCGCTGCGGTCGATCCAGCAGCGGAACATCGGTGAAGAGAATGGAACAGTTGACGGTGTAGTGGAGTCGAGAATCAGCGAAGGTGTTCATGCACAGTGCCTTTCAGAGCTCGATCTATCAGGACAGTGGTTGCGGAAGGCCGCGGTAACGGCGCCAGCTGCCGGCGTAGGTGATGTCGGTCAGTTCGTCCGGTTGCGCATCGAGCACCCCGGGGCGGAGGCCGACGCCCAGGACCGAGCGCCCGTCCTCGAGAGCGACCACGGTGAGTTCGAGTTCCGGCGGTTCGTCCGGCAAGAAGGACGTGCGAATGGCGTCGAGCGGAATGTCGTACAACTCGCCTTCGATGGCCGCACCGGCGGTGTGATCGAGCAACAACGCCGGAAATTCGTCCCGTACGGAGAAGAAGCGGTAGTTCGGGGTGGTGCGGACCGTGCCAACGAACGGGTGGGACGAGACGTTGTGATGCAAGCTTCCGCCGCGCATCGCGCCACCGTTGCAGAAAAGCTCCGTCATGAAGTCGTTCCTCTCGGGCTCGAACGGACCGGGTCAAAGTCCGTAATACGGAATTGCTATTCCGTTTTGTGTTTCGAGTGTGGCGTGCACCACGTGGATCTGTCAAGACCCGCACACCCGGACCGCCCGGGCGAAGTGCCGAATACTGCAGTGCAGCAACAAGGAATGGCTCGACACAGACAGCCCGAGATTAGCCCTTGACACTCGGTGTGATCGGTGTCACGCTCGTTTGGTGGAATCATCATTTCGTATTGCGGAATCCAAGCCGGAGATAGCGACCGCCAATCTGAACGCGACCTCCGAGACCGAGGCGGCACGCACACTCTCGCTCTGCCTCGACGTACCGCGCTGGGTCGAGGAAGTTCTGAGCGCCCGACCGTTCGCCGACGCCCAGGCTCTGCGCCTCACCATTCAGCACGCCGCCGCGCCACTGACAGCCGAGGAAGTGCGTCGAGCATTGGCCGTGCATCCACGTATCGGCGAAAGACCCGACACCCACAATGCGAGTGCCGAGTTTGCGAGCGCCGAACAAGCGGGCGTCGACATCACGGACGCGAACATCGAACAGCAACTGCGAGCTGAAAACATGGACTACGAGAGGCGGTTCGGGCAGGTCTTCCTGATCAGGGCTGCCGGCCGGGATGCCCGGGCCGTTCTCGACGCTCTGCACAGCAGGCTCGGCAACGACCCCGCGACCGAGGCCGCCGTCGTCGAACACGAGCTGCGGGAGATCGCCGAAATTCGCGCAACGGGGAGCCTCGGCGATGCCTGATCACAAGAGCCATGTCACCGCTCACGTGCTCGACGCCGCCAGAGGTTTTCCCGCGCAGGGTGTCTCGATCGTTCTCGCCGATCACCACGGCACCCCGGTTGCCGACGCCGTCACCGACGATCACGGCCGGGTCGGGGCGCTCGGTCCGAGCGAACTCGAACCGGGAATCTACCGCCTCACCTTCGCAACCGGGGCGTACTTCGCGGCGCAGCACACCGAGTGCTTCCACCCCGAGGTCGTCGTCACGTTCGAGATCACCGCACCCGACCAGCACTACCACATCCCACTTCTGTTGAGTCCGTTCGCTTTCACCACCTATCGAGGGAGCTAGAACCCATGACCATCGTGCTCGGAGCAAACCAGTACGGCAAAGCCGAATGCAGGCTCGTCCGCATCGACCGCGAGACTCCTCGCCACCGCATCACCGACGTCAGTGTCACCTCGCAGCTGCGCGGCGACCTCGACGCCGTCCACACCGAAGGCGACAACGCCCACGTCGTGGCAACCGACACCCAGAAGAACACCGTGTACGCCTTCGCGCGGGACGGCATCGGGACCATCGAGAACTTCGCGCTGCGTCTCGGCGCGCACTTCACCGACAGCTTCGACTGGATCACCGGTGGTCGCTGGGAGGTCGAGCAGTACTCCTGGTCGCGGATCGGCAGCAACAACGGCACAGACGGATACGACCATTCCTTCGTCAAGGCAAGCGACGAGAAGCGGAACACGATCGTCACGATCGACGGCAACGACATCTCCGTCGTCTCCGGAATCAGCGATCTCGTTGTGCTGAACTCGACGGCATCCGAGTTCTGGGGCTACCCGAAGGACCGGTACACCACGCTGAAGGAGACCACGGACCGTATCCTCGCGACGTCGGTCAGCGCCCGCTGGCGGTACCTCACCACCGAGCTGGACTTCGACAAGACCTTCGACGACGTCCGCTCCGTCATGCTCGACGCCTTCGCCTCCACTCACTCTCTTGCTTTGCAGCAGAGTCTGTTCCAGATGGGAAAGCAGGTACTCGAAGCGCACCCGGAGATCGGCGAGATCAAGTTCTCGATGCCCAACATCCATCACTTTCTCGTCGACCTCGAGCCGTTCGGGCTCGACAACCCCGGTGAGGTCTTCTACGTCGCGGATCGTCCCTACGGTCTGATCGAGGCCACGGTGCAGCGCGACGACGCCCCGGACGCAGGCCGCGCCTGGGATACCGTTCCCGGATTCTGCTAGGAGCGCAGGGCCATGAAGCTGACGAAACGCAAGCTGAACGACACCCGCGCGCCGCACGATCCCGCCCGTCCCGAGGACGAACGGTTGTCGATCGGCAGGTCGTATCTCTATGGATTGCAACACATCCTGACGATGTACGGCGGAGTCATCGCACCACCCCTGATCGTCGGCGGTGCAGCGGGGTTGAGCGGCACCGAGATCGCCCTGCTGGTCTCGGCCGCATTGTTCGTCAGTGGAGCGGCCACCCTGCTGCAAACCCTGGGGGTGCCCTACTTCGGCGCGAAGCTACCTCTGGTACAGGGCATTTCGTTCGCGTCGGTGTCGACGATGGTGGCCATCGCGAGCGGGCCGGGTGGCTTGAACTCGGTATTCGGAGCCATCATCGCCGCCGGTGCCATCGGCATCCTCATCACCCCGTTCTTCAGCAAGATCGTGCGCTTCTTCCCGCCGGTGGTGACCGGCACGATCATCACCGTCATCGGCATCTCTCTACTGCCCGTTGCGGTTCGGTGGGCCATGGGCGGTAACCAGCAGGCCACCGACTGGGGCTCGATGTCCAACATCGGACTCGCTGCCTTCAGCCTCCTGGTCGTGCTGCTCGTGAGCAGACTGGTGCAGGGCACGCTCTCACGCCTGTCGATTCTCATCGGCATCGTGGTCGGCACGGTGTTCGCCGTCCTCGTCGGCAAGGCCGACTTCTCGGCCGTGGGCGATGGTGCCATCTTCAGCCTCCCCGAGCCGTTCGCCTTCGGTGCACCCACCTTCCAGATCGCGGCGATCATGTCGATGGTGGTCGTCATTCTCGTCATCATGACCGAGACCACCGCGGACATCCTGGCCGTCGGCGAGATCGTCGGTACCGACGTCGATGCCCGACGCGTCGGCGACGGGTTGCGCGCAGACATGGTGGCCACCACCATCGCTCCCGTGTTCGGCACCTTCCCCGCCAGTGCGTTCGCCCAGAACGTCGGCCTGGTGGCTGTCACCGGAATCAAGAGCCGCTACGTCGTCGCGGCCGGCGGCTCGGTGCTGCTCTTCCTCGGACTCTTTCCCGTTCTCGGGTTGGTGGTGGCGTCGGTTCCGTTGCCGGTACTCGGCGGGGCAGGCATCGTGCTGTTCGGTTCGGTGGCGGCGAGCGGCATCAGGACCCTGTCCAAAGTGGAGTTCGACGGCAACCTCAACCTCGTCATCGTGGCGGTGGCCATCGGGTTCGGCGTCATACCCATCGCGGTGCCGGGCTTCTACGCGGCCTTCCCCGACTGGGTCCACGTGGTGCTCGACTCGGGCATCAGCGCCGCGAGCATCGTCGCCGTCGTGCTGAACATCCTCTTCAACGTCGTCACCCGTGGCCAGAAGGCCTCGCCCTCGGTGGTGACCGCAGCACCTCCGGTCGCGACGCGGCATCACCAGTAGTGTTCTATCGAGATCGGTAGAAGCTACGAGCATGCGAGGTGGGACTGTGGCGGCAGGTGGCGGGGTGCAGTCCGTGGAGCGTGCGTTCGAGTTGCTCGACATCATGGCCGCCTCGGGCGGATCCATCGGAATCAGTGAACTCGCCGAGGGTACCGATCTACCGATGCCGACAGTGCACCGACTGATCGGTACCCTCGTCTCTCTCGGCTACGTCAGACGGCTCCCGTCTCGCCGATATGCACTGGGCACCAAGCTCATTCGGTTGGGTGACAGCGCATCGAAGCTGATCGGCGGATGGGCGAGACCCTACCTCGCCGAGCTGGTCCGCATCACGCACGAGACCTCGAACATGGCATTTCTCGAGGACGACATGGCGGTGTACGTCGCGCAGGTGCCGTCCGAACACGCCATGCGGATGTTCAACGAAGTGGGCCAGCGAGTGTTGCCGCATTCCACCGGAGTCGGCAAAGCTCTGCTCGCGCAACTCGACGACGACGCCGTCCGCGCGATCGTCGGCCGTCTCGGCATGGCTCCCCGGACCGTCAACACCCTCACCACTCTCGACGCGTTGCTCGCGGACCTCGCTGTGATCCGCGAACGCGGGTACGCCGTCGACGACGGTGAGCAGGAAGTGGGAGTGCGCTGCTTCGCCGTACCGGTGATCGGTGCACCGACGCTCACGGCCTTGTCCATCGCCGGACCCACCGCCCGGGTCACGCTGGAGTCGGCCGAACAGTTCGTGCCCCTGCTGATCTCGGCTGCCGAACGACTGGCGAAGGACCTCGCGAGCAACGTCCCCGCACCTTAATCCCGCAGAATCCTCGCGTCGCGAGCGAAGGACTCGACCTGCTCGGTCAACCACACGTGAGCCGGAACCGCGCCGCCGAGCAATTCGCGAGCCAACGACGGGGAATCCCCGATCGGCACGTCACTGCCCGCAATGATGATGTTGCCGTAGCGCCTGCCCTTGAGCATCGCCGGATCGGCGACGATTGCCAGGTGCGGAAAGACACTGCGAAGAGTCGACGCCTCCTGCTTCGCAAGCGAGAGATCCCGTCTGTCACCACAATTGACGACGTACATGCCGCCGGGGGAGAGGACGCGTCGAACTTGCTCGGTGAACTCGGCGGTGAGCAGCGGGGCGGGAGTGACCGCTCCCGCGAACACATCTCGCACGATCAGGTCGCGGCTGTTCTCGCTCAGCGTCTCGGTGACGGCGCGTGCTTCCCCGACGCGGATGCGCAGCAGCGGTGCCCGCGGTAGGTCGAACCATTCGCGCACCAGCGCCGAGAGCTTGCCATCCAGTTCCACCACCACCTGGCGCGCACCGGGGAACTCCGCGGTGAACGAGCGCGCCAGAGTGCACGCCCCACCGCCGAGGTGCAGCGCCCGCAGTGGAAAGCTCGAATCCCACTGCGCTCGAACCAGTCCCGATATCCACCGCATGTACTCGAACTCGAGCACCGTGGGGTCGTTCATGTCGATGTGCGAACTCGGGACGTCGTTGACGTTGACGACCCAGCCGTCGTCGGAGAAGGTGTCGCGAACCAATTCACAGGTGCCCGAATCGATCTCGAAGACCCCGGGCTGCAATCCGCCGGTCGGCTCCGATCCGCGCTTTCTACCCATTACCGTCCTCGAGCCGAAAGTCCTCGAAATCGAATCCAGGGGTGACGGTGCAGCTGACCAAGCTCGGTTCCTCGCCCAGCGGACGCGCCCGCTGCCACACCGACGGCGGCACGATCTGCTGCGGTGATTCGGGTCCGACGAGCAACGAGGTGACGGTCCCCGGTTCGGCCCCCGCGCCGCCGAGGTCGAGCTGCACAGGACTGCCCCGGTGATACAGCCACATCTCGGTTCCGCGGACAGTGTGCCACGCAGACTGCTGACCGGGCATGAGCAGAAACAGAATCGCCGTGCCTGCCGCGCGGGGACCGGGATACCCGTCGGGCAGAAATTCCTGCGGAATGGTGACCTCGCTGCGCCAGGTCTCGCGGAACCAACCACCCTCGGGGTGTGGGGCCAGGTCGAGAGCCTGCGCCCAAGCCGGAAGCTGAGTCATCGGAGTCCTTTCAGCAAGTCCTGGGCCGCGTCGTGCAGCCCCGCCACATCGGACGACCACCCCAGCACACGCAACGCGGCCTCGGCGATGGCTGCGGCGTCGGCCATCGCGTCGGGCCTGCCGTTCTCGAGGTCGGCGCGGGCGTTCACGATGGTCTCCACCAGGCGAAACGGCAGGTCGACGGTCCCAGGACGTGGCGCGGCACCGAGCTCGGCCACGGTATCCGACGCGATCGCCGCATACAGACCCATCAGCGTGTAGCGATGGTCACGGAAGGACTCGAAGCGCTCGCTGCGCAGTTCGGGCAGCAGGTAGAGCGCGCCGAGGTTCCACGTGGACGCACCGAGCTGCCCGGCATCGAAGTAGGCCAGCGCATACATCTGAACCGCCGCGGCTGCCCCCGACTCGCGGATCCGCTGCGCAACGGCCAACGGCGCGTCGACCGTTCCGCTGAGCAGCGCGTCGAGGATGTCGTCCTTGGTGGCGAAGTGGTGATAGAGCGAGGCCTGACGCAGTCCGACGGCGTCGGCGATGACGCGCGTCGAGGTGTTGGTGAATCCGCGAGTGGTGAACAGTTCGGCCGAGGCGTCGAGAATTTCCTCGCGAGCGGTGTCGCCGGGCCGTTTCTTCGTGCTCAGCCTGGGTCTGCCTGCGCCGGTCATGGGCCCATCTTGTCAGGTCGACGTGACGGTGAGATTTCTGTCATCTGATCGAAATAGACGAAACGAGCTTGTTTCACGACGGTCACCGCGAGGGAACGGCGATCCCGAAAACTATCAACTGACAGAAACCCCGCTTCGGCCGTAGGAGTACACATGAGCTCGACCACACTGCCTGCCCCCGGCGCGGGGTCCGAACCGCCCACCACCTCGGATCATTCGGATCTGGCTGCGCTGGGCTACGACCAACAGCTGCATCGCAGCCTCGGCAAGTACGCGTCCTTTGCAGCCGGCTTCTCGTTCGTCTCGATTCTGACGACCATCTTCCAACTCTTCGGACTCGGCTTCAGCTTCGGTGGCCCGGCCTTCTTCCTCACCTGGCCGCTGGTGTTTCTGGGGCAGTTCATGGTGGCCCTGAACTTCGCCGAACTCGCTGCCCGCTATCCCATCTCGGGCGCGATCTACCACTGGTCGCGACGCATGGGCGGTGAGCTGGTCGGGTGGTTCGCCGGTTGGTTCATGATCATCGCGCAGATCGTCACCGCCTCGGCAGCCGCCATCGCACTGCAGGTGGTGCTGCCCAGCATCTGGGGCGGATTCCAGCTGATCGGCGAGGACACCGCACTCACCTCACCGAGCGGTGCGGCGAATGCCGTTGTGCTGGGCTCGATTCTGCTGGTGCTCACCACCACCATCAACTGCATCGGCGTGAACTGGATGTCGCGGATCAACAGCATCGGCGTCACCTGCGAGATCGTCGGCGTCATCGCCCTCGTCCTGGTGTTCTTCACCCACGCCGAGCGTGGACCGCAGGTGGTCTTCGACACCGGCACTGCCGGAGCGGATCCCGGCTACATCGGTGCCTGGATCGTCTCGGGCCTGATGGCCGCCTACGTCATGGTCGGCTTCGGCTCGGCAGGCGAACTCGCCGAGGAGACCCGCAATCCCCGACGCGTCGCCCCGCGCACCATCCGTCTCGCCCTGTCCGCCTCGGCACTGGGCGGTGGCCTGATGATCGTCGGCGCTCTGATGGCCGCACCCAGCCTGACCGATGGTGAGCTTGCGGCACAGGGACTTCCGTACGTGATCGACTCGATCCTGACGTCCCCGTGGGGCAAGGTACTGCTCATCGACGTGGCAATCGCCGTGTTCATCTGCACCCTCGCCATCCAGACCGCGGCGTCGCGCTTGATGTTCTCCATGGCCCGCGACGGACGACTGCCCGCCTCGACTGCTCTCGCGAAAGTCAACTCACGCACCGGAACTCCCATCGCACCGTCGGTCCTGATCGGTCTGGCCTGCGTGGCGATCCTGGCCGTCAACGTCGGCAACTCGGCGATCTTCACCACGCTCTCCAGCGTCTGCATCGTGCTGATCTACCTCGCCTACATGATGGTCACCGTCCCACTGCTGATCCAGCGACTCAAAGGCTGGCCGCACGGCGGAGTACAGAAGGATGCCGACGGCGAGAAGCTGTTCACCCTCGGCCGTCTCGGCCTGCCCGTCAACATCGCCGCGGTCCTCTACGGCGGGCTGATGGTGATCAACCTGTCGTGGCCGCGGGCCGAGATCTTCGACCCCACCGGCGAATTCCCCCTCCTACGGTGGGCAGCCCCGCTGACCGTCCTCGCCGTGATCGTCGTGGGCATCGCCTGCCTGCCGCGCGGCAAAGACCACCCCAAGCCCGTCACGATCGGAGCCTGAACCACCATGAGCACCGCAACGACGTATTCCGCCAAGGAACACGCACGATCCCAGGCCACCGTCGCGCCTGCGCCCACAGCACCGGAGGGCATCTCGGAGCTCACCTGGGCGGAATCGGTTCCCGGTGGCAGCTACGCCTCCAAGGTCCTCGCTCGCGGAACGCGGCTACGCCTCGTCGACGTCGACGGTGATGCGTGCGCCAACCTGCTGCTCTATCGCGCGGACGCCCCGTGGGAACGACTCAACACCGCCGATACCGTCAAAGTGCCGTGGCAGGCGTACCTGAGCTCGGGCCATCCCTTGCTCTCGGATCAGGGCCGCGTTCTGGCCACCATCGTCGACGACACGTCCGGTCACCACGACGCACTGTGCGGCACCACGTCCACCGCCACCAACACGGCCAAATACGGAGTGAGCGGTCCACATTCGGCGGCTCCGGCCGGTCGAGAACTGTTCACCCTTGCCGCGGCCAAGCACGGGCTCGAACCACGTGACGTGGCACCGTCACTGTCCTTCTTTCACGGCGTGAGAGTCCACGCCGACGGCAGTCTTGTCAGCACCGGCTCGGCCGGAAACGGGAAGTCCGTGGATCTGCTGATCCATCTGCCGGTGATCGTGTTGCTCGCCAACACTGCTCACCCACTGGACCCGAGGTCCGAGTACCCCACGACAACCCTCGACGTACTGGCCTGGCGAGCACCGGACGAGTTACTGGCTCTCGACAACACAGAGCCGGAATACCTGCGCGCAGTGCAGAACACCGAGGACGCATGGAAGGCAGCACAGTGAATACAGGGACAGTGAATACAGGGACAGTGAATACAGGGACAGTGAGCAGCACGGTAGTGAGAGACGAGATCGCCCCCGCGTTCGGCCCCTGGTCCGCCGTCGTCGAGGCGGGTGACGTACTGACCATCGTCGATCTGTACGGCAATCAGGCCGTCGACACCCTGATGTACGGCGCGAACGATCATTCGATCCGGTACTCCGCCCCCGCCACCGTCACCGCGCAGCGGAACCTGTTCCTCACCACCGGAACCGTTCTGCGCAGCGATGATTCGACTCCGGTCATGACGATCGTCGACGACGAGGTCGGCAACCACGACACCGTCGGAGGTGCGTGCTCCAAGGAATCGAACACCCTGCGCTACGGCCACCACACCCAGCATCAACACGCGTGCGTCGAGAACTTTCTCATCGAGGGCTCGAAGTGGGGACTCGGCAAACGAGATCTGGTGCCCAACATCAACTTCTTCATGAACGTGCCCGTCGACGCCGACGGCACTCTCGGCATCGTCGACGGGCTCTCGGCTCCCGGAAAGAAGCTCTCACTGCGTGCCGAGATCGACACGCTGGTGCTGGTGTCCAACTGCCCGCAGATCAACAACCCCTGCAACGGGTTCGACCCCACCGCGGTGCGCATGATCGTGACACGGGAGTCGGCCCGCGCATGAACGCCACCAAGATGGCCGTACAGCGGCCGGGAATGCTCACCACGGTGCAGGACTGGCCGGGGCGCATCGGGTACTGGAAGGTGGGCGTACCGCCGTCGGGGCCGATGGACGATCTGTCGTTTCGGCTCGGCAACGTCGCGCTCGGTAATCCCGAGGGTGCACCGGGCCTCGAATCCACCATGGCCGGGCCGGCATTGACATTCGACTCCGACACCTACGTCTGCGTCACCGGTGCCGCAGTACCGGTCCGCATCGACGGCCGAGCGGCCCCACAGTGGAAGCCGGTCCTGGTCCCCGCCGGTGGCACCCTCGATGTCGGCACCACCACCGGGCACGGACTTCGGGTCTACGTTCTGATCCAGGGCAGCCTCGACGTCGACGACTACCTCGGCAGCGCAGCGACTTTCACGCTCGGCAAGTTCGGCGGACACCGCGGCGGCACCCTCGGCGAGGGCGACGTCATCGCGCTGGCCGGCCGCTCCGACAACCCCGCCGTCCTCGGGCCAATTCCGATGGAGCACCTGCCGGTACTGACGTCGAGCTGGGACATCGCCGTCACCGAGGGACCGCACGGCGCTCCGGAGTTCTTCACCCGCGACGACATCGACACCCTGTACGCCACCCGCTACGAGGTGCACTTCAACTCCGATCGCACCGGGGTCCGGTTGATCGGGCCGAAGCCGCAGTGGGCGAGGGCCGACGGCGGCGAAGCCGGCCTGCACCCGTCCAACATCCACGACAACGCCTACAGCGTCGGAGCGTTGGACTTCACCGGCGACACCCCGATCCTGCTCGGACCCGACGGCCCGAGCCTGGGCGGATTCGTTTGTCCCATCACCGTTGTCGCAGCCGAACGGTGGAAGCTCGGCCAACTGCGACCGGGTGACACCATCCGCTTCGTTCCCGTCAAGGCCGCCTCGACCGCGCCGCTCGGATCACTAGGCCTCGCCCGTCGCGCGTCTCTGCCCGCGGTGTTCTCCGCAGGCGGCGACGGTGACGACGGCGTCATCGCCCGACGCGACGCCGACACGTGCGTCACCTACCGCCGGTCGGGCGACGACAACGTGCTCGTCGAGTACGGAGACATGAAACTGGATCTGGCACTGCGGGCCCGGGTGCACGCCCTGCATCAGCGGGTCGAGGCAATAGCCCCGCGTGGCCTGGTGGACCTCACCCCCGGCATCCGCTCGTTGCAGGTGAAGGTGAATCCCGATGTGCTGTCGATAGATTCGCTGATGGGTCTGCTCTCCGAGGTCGAGGACGATCTCCCCGCGGCCTCGGAGCTGGTGGTCCCCAGCCGCCAGGTTCGGCTCCCGCTCTCGTGGGACGACCCCTCCACCCGCGAGGCGATTCAGCGCTACATGCACGGCGTGCGCGCCGACGCCCCGTGGTGCCCCTGGAACATCGAGTTCATCCGGCGGATGAACGGACTCGATTCTGTTGCAGACGTATTCGATACCGTCTTCGCCGCCGACTACATGGTCCTCGGACTCGGCGACGTGTACCTGGGCGCTCCGGTTGCGACTCCACTGGATCCGCGGCACCGCCTGGTGACGACCAAGTACAACCCGGCGCGAACGTGGACGCCGGAGAACGCGGTCGGCATCGGCGGAGCGTACCTGTGCATCTACGGCATGGAGGGTCCCGGCGGATACCAGTTCGTGGGCCGAACCACGCAGGTGTGGAACCACAGTGCCGCCTACAGCGGCGGCCCGTTCGAGGAGGGCACCCCGTGGCTGCTCCGGTTCTTCGACCGAATCTCCTGGTACTCGGTCGAACCCGAGGAGCTGATGGACCTGCGCGCGGATCTGGCGGCAGGCCGCGGCGGCGGCGTGCAGATCACCGACGGTGAGTTCTCCCTCGCCGAGCACGAGAACTTTCTCGATACCAACGCGGACTCCATCGCCGAGTTTCGCGCGAGACAAGCCGTGGCCTTCGGTGCCGAACGTGATGCGTGGTCGGCAGCGGGCGAATTCGATACGAAGAAGGGCAAAACCGATGCGGCCTGAGGTACGAGAACGAGTCCTGCAGGCGTACAAACGAATTGCCGAGGTCGATCGGCCCGAGGTGTGGATCACTCTGCGCAACGAGGACGACGTGTTGGCCGAGGCAGTCGCCCTCGACGAGGCATTGGCATCCGGTGCGGCTCTACCTCTTGCCGGCGTCCTCGTCGCGGTCAAGGACAACATCGACGTCGCGGGCTTGCCCACCACCGCGGCCTGCCCCGAGTTTGCCTACACCCCAGCCGCGTCCGCAATCGCCGTCGAGCGACTCACGAGCCAGGGCGCACTGGTACTGGGCAAGACGAATCTCGACCAGTTCGCCACCGGACTGGTCGGCACCCGCAGCCCGTACGGCGCGGTGCGCTGCGCCTGGGATCCGACATTGATCTCGGGTGGTTCGAGTTCCGGGTCCGCCGTCGCGGTTGCACTGGGCATCGTCGATGTCGGAATCGGCACCGACACAGCAGGTTCGGGTCGAGTACCGGCAGCCTTCCACGACATCGTCGGTATCAAGGCCTCGCTGGGGATCGTGCCGAACACCGGCGTCGTACCTGCCTGCGCCGACTACGACTGCGTCACCGTTCTGGCGCGCGACCTCGACAGTGCCGCTGCGGCAATGAAGGTCATGACCGGCCCCACCGCGTCCGATTCACGCAGCCGAGCCTGGCCCGCCGACGTCCGACTGGCCGCATCCCCACAGCCCCGCGTCGCCGTTCCACGCGATGACGACCTGACGGCCTTGAGTCCGGCGTACCGTCGGGCATTCGAGGCGACCGTCGCCGGACTGGCCGACAAGGGCATCTCTCATGCCGAGGTCGACATCTCCGCCCTGCTCGACGCCGCGAAATTGCTGTACGACGGTGCCATTGTGGCGCAGCGTTATTCGGCCGTCGGGACGTTTCTGGACACCGCACCGTCCGGAGCCGATCCCACGGTGGCCGCGATCGTCGGATCGGCGGCAGGGCCGTCCGCGCACCGGTACGTGGACGATCTCGATGCTCTCGCGACCGCCGAGACCGCCGCGCAAGCCCTGCTGAGCGGGTTCGACGGCCTGTTGCTGCCCACCACCACCGAGCATCCGACCATCGCTGCAGTGCAGGCGGATCCGATTGGTATCAACCGCAGACTCGGGACGTTCACCAACTTCTGCAATCTGCTCGACATGGCGGCAGTCGCCGTCCCCGGAGCCCCGACGCCCGACGGTGATCCTTTCGGAGTCATGGTCGTCGTACCCGCATTCGAGGACCAGATCGCGATCGACCTCGCGGCGCAGCTGAGCGGCGTCGCGTCGCCGTCGTTGATCGACGACGGTATCGAGGTGTTGGTCGTCGGCGCGCATCTGCGCGGATTCCCGGTGCACCATCAGCTGACCGAGCGCGGCGCACGGTTCGGTGGCGAGGTGAGGACCACCGCGGACTACCGACTGGTGGATCTGCACACCACACCGCCGAAGCCCGGCCTGGTTCGGCGGGCAGGCGACGGCGCGCCCATCGCCGGAGAGCTGTATCGAATGTCCGCGGCCGCGGTCGGAACCTTCCTCGCCGGACTGCCCGCGCCGATGGGTCTGGGGCCCGTCGAGCTGTCCGACGGACGCTCGGTCACCGGATTCTGCTGCGCGCACGATGCGGCCGAGGCAGGAACCGACATCACCGAGTACGGCGGCTGGCGCGCGTATCTCGATCAGGGTTTACGATCGTGAGCAGCTTACTATCATCGTAATAGTGACTCGACGACAGGACGACGCATGATCACCGACGAGCATCGACGATCGCAGACCTTCTCGTGGGTCAGCCCCGCCGAGGTGTTGAAGACCGCGTCGACCATGAGTGGTCTCGACGCCATGCGGGCGGTGGCGAGCGGTGAGATGCCGCCTCCGCCCATCGCCGTACTGATGCAGTTCTCCGCGGTGCACGTCGAGGCAGGCAAGGTGGTGTTCGAGTGCGAACCGTCCGAGGCGCACTACAACCCGATCGGCATGGTGCACGGCGGTCTGGTGTGCACGCTTCTCGACACCGTGCTCGGATGCGCGGCCCAGACCATGCTCCCGGCGGGCACCGGATACACCTCCATCGACATCAACGTCAGTTACCAGCGGCCGGTGCACTCCCACAGCGGTCCTCTGACGGCGACGGGAACCGTGGTCAAGAACGGTTCGCGGGTGATCTTCGCCGAGGGATCAGTGGTCGACAACACCGGCAAGGTCGTTGCAACCGGCACGAGCTCGCTGCTGGTCATCGCAGGAAAGTAGCAATGCAACGACGTAGTTTCGCAGACATGGAGTGCCCCATCGCCGGTGCGCTCGAGCAGGTCGGTGAATGGTGGACGCTGCTGATCCTGCGGGACGTGCTCGACGGCTTCTCCCGCTTCGACGAGCTGGAATCCAACCTCGGCATCGCGCCGAACATGTTGGCACGCAGGCTCAAAAGCCTCGTCGACGGCGGGATGCTGACCAAGGTGCAATACAGCGAGCGACCCCCGCGTCACGAATACGTACCGACGACGCGGGCCCGTGAACTCGGCACGGTCATCGTCGCGCTGTATGCATGGGGAAACAAGGATGTGCCGCAACAGGATCGGCGGGTCGTATTGGTGGACGGCGAAGGCCGATCGATCGACCCGGTCCTCGTCGACCGCGAGAGCGGAAGGACACTGCGTGAGAGCAACGCGCAGTTCCTTCCCGGCCCGGCCGCCTCCGAATCGGTACGGCAACGGCTCGATCCGGAGCTGCGGGCCGCGCGTCGATCACGCCGGGAGCGGCCTTCCGCCGTCGGTGGCGACGCGGACCGCGAGTAGCCCGAGCACCGTGCCCATGGCATAACGCTGCATCTTCAGCCAGGTCGGGCGGACGGCAAGGAACTGGGCGATCGATCCGGCCAGTACGACGATCAGCAGGTTCACCGCGACCGCAACCGCGATCTGCACGGCGCCGAGCGTGAACCCTTGCAGCAGAATGTGTCCGGCCGCGGGATCGACGAACTGCGGGATGACCGAGATGTACATGATCGCGATCTTCGGGTTCAGCAGGTTGGTCACCAGGCCCATCGTGAACAGCCGTCGAGTCGAATCCTGTTGCAATTCGGTCGGTTCGAACGCCGATACCGTTCCGCGCAGGGCCTGCACCGCCAACCAAGCAAGGTAGGCCGCACCTGCGAGCTTGACCGCCGTGTACAGCGCGGGCACGGCGGTGAACACCGCAGCCAGACCGAGATTGGTGGCCGTGAGATAGATCAGGAAGCCGATCGCGACACCGGCCAGCGACACAAGTCCCGCCCGCCTGCCCTGCGAGATGCTGCGCGAGACCAAATAGATCATGTTCGGGCCCGGCGTCAGAACCAACGCGAGAGCGACGGCGAACACCCCGAGGACAGCGGTATACGAAACCATGCCGTCGAGACTTCACGCCGACGGCAGGTCCGAGAAGAGCCAATCCGCAACCCGTGGCTATCCGGCGCGTACCGCAGCCGCGACCGCGTCACCGATCGCCGCCATTCCCGCCGCTGTCGGATGCAGGGGTGCCGCAGGGTTCTGCGGGACGACCCCTTCGAAGTACCGCTGATCGGCGGCCACGCACACGTCGTGGCCGACGCTCAACGGCTCGGTGTCGACGAACTCCGCGCCGTGCGCGTCCGCCTGCGCCCGTAGCGCCTCGTTCATCGTCGTGATGCTGCTCTGGATGTAGTCGGCGTCCTCGGGCAGCATCGGCTGGGTGGGGAAGCAGCCGCCGTCCGGCAGATAGGTGCCGTAGCCGACGACCAGGATCCGCGCGTCCGGCGCTCGCTCGGCCACCGCGTCGAGCATGGCTCCCCACTGCGGTGCCTTCTCCGCAACGGCGGCCGCGACGGTGTCGACGCCGCCTGCGGTGAGGCGGTCCTTGCAGACGTTGGTGGCCGAGGTGTTCGCGAAGGTCAGGCACTGCACGGCGGTGGACACCAGTCCGATGTCGTTACCGCCGATCGTGACGGTCACCAGGTCCGTCTCGGGGGTCAGCGCGTCGAGCTGCGGGGGCACCTCACCGCTCGACGTGCTCTGCGATACCGAGACGATGTTGTCGGTGACCGCACCCCCGCAGGTGACGTCGACGAACGAGGCGACCTGCAACGCCTCGGCGAGAACGTGCGGGTAATTGGAGTCGGACTGCTGACAGCCCGGTGCGCCGACCTGATTGGGGATCCGCGGCCCCGACGCCGCCGAGTCTCCGAGCGCGACGTAGTTCAGCGGAACGGCCGCGTCCGACGACACAGCAGGTGCTTCCGGCACCGAAGAGTCCGACGAACAACCCGCCAGTAGACAGGCGGACACAGCAATACCGACGAGAATTCCCTGGCTCCTCACAGCTTCGACGCTACAGCTGCCGGTAACCTCGACCGGGTTGTCCAGGACACACAGTCCATCACATCGAACAGAGGAATTACATGATCACCGCGTTCATCAACCAGATCCTCAGTGGCTTCGGCTCCATTTCCGCTGGCAGCAGCGGCTTCGAGCTGGCACCGGGAACGTTGCCTTTCGGCCTGTAGGAACTGCCCGAGTGCTCGCCCGTGCGGCGGCCGAAGATTCGTCTCCCGCTGCACGGGTACCCCGGGCTCATGACTACTGAGAAGAACCACGACACCGCCCCCGACGCGAAAGAGGACGTCACGTCCGATCCGGCCGCGGCGGCGGAAGACAACGATTGGTCGAGCGAGGGCGGAGCGGTCGAAACCGGTCCCGCGACCGCCGACGAGCGAACCGACAGCAACTAGCCGATCAACCGGCGGGGAGCTGCCCGCAGAGTGCGGACGTCACCGTCGGCGACGATGTGTTCCACGGTCTCACCGCGGGCGAGCATCGACTCGTCGACGGTGAAGTTCACGCGGGCATCGCCGAGCCAATCCACGCCGACGACGATTCCCACTGTTCCTTTCGGAATTCCACTGCGCCACCGCAGGTGCCCCAGGTTGCGGACCGTGATGACGGTCGCTCCGATCTCGAAGTGCCCCATGCGCCCCCCCGGCTAGTTTTCTTACCGATCAGTAGACCTCGAGTGAACGCCCTGTTCAAGCGGTACGTCCGCGCTTACCTCGGCGGCTCACCGCCCGGCTGACAGTCACAGCGGTCGCAATTGGGGCCAACGGTCCGTTTCTGTCGTGTCGCGTCGTCCGGCGGTATTTTTGCCTTCCATCATTTGCTGTTTCGGCAATAATTATTGCCAGCGTTCGATCTACGACGCACACTTTCCGCATGACTACAGATACCGATCGACACACTCCCGTCGACGCAATCATCGTCGGCGGCGGAGTCGCCGGACTCAGCGCCGCAGTGGCTCTCGGCCGTTCCCGACGATCCGTTGCGATCGTCGACGCGGGCGATCCCCGCAACGCGCCGGCAGCGCACTCCCACAACTACCTCACCCGCGACGGCGAATCGCCTCTCGAACTGGTTCGACTCGGCCGACTCGAGGCGCGCCACTACGGCGCACGCATCATCGACGGCGTCGCCGACTCGGCGATCCGAACCGAGTCCGGCTTCGAGGTGACCCTCGCCGACGGCTCCGTCGTGCGCGGTCGACGCCTGCTGGTCACCACCGGCCTCACCGACGTCCTCCCGGACATTCCCGGTCTCGCCGATCGATGGGGTCGCGACGTCCTGCACTGCCCGTACTGCCACGGCTGGGAAGTGCGAGATCGCGCCATCGGGATCATCGGCAGCGTCATGGTGGGGCATCAGGCACAGATGTGGCGCCAGCTCAGCGAACGCGTCACTGTGTTCGCCCATACGGCAACGGAATTGGCCGCCGAGGACGTCGAGCGACTCACCGCGCGGGGCATCGACATCGTCGACGAGGAGATCGCTCGGATCGACGTCGAGAACGACGCCATCGTCGGCGCGACGCTCGTGAGCGGCAGGCAGGTCCGGCTCGACGCCGTGGTCGTGGGACCGAACTTCACCTCTCGCGCGGACATCCTGGTGTCACTGGGGCTCGCCACCACCGATCTGGTGATGAACGACCACGTCCTCGGCACCTACATCGAGTCCGATCCCGTCGGTGCCACATCGGTGCCGGGCGTCTGGGTTGCAGGCAACGTGTCCGCCCCGATGGACACCGTGATCGCCGCGTCCGCGGCGGGAGTGAAGGCGGGTGCTGCGATCAACGGCGACCTGATCGAGGAGGAGGTCCGCTCCGCTGTGCAGCGGGAGAAGTCGACGGCGTCCTGATCTCGGAGAGCCGCCGTTGCAACACCTGTTGAAATTCTTCCCCATTCAGCTCGAACTTCGGCACCGTGAGCAGTGCACGAAGACGTATATTCACCGATGGAGGCGGTGCTGAAGCCGTGCGCACGCCGCGAGCGGGAAGGAAGTAGGTCCTTCGATGAATACGAAGGTCGCCGCGCCCTTCGTCGTGCACAGCAGACGAACCGCCGCCCTGGTCGCAGTGATCGTCGTCGCGGCAACCGTCTTCGTTCTCGGCGACGCCGGAGTACGGGCAGGTGTGCTGGCCACCGTCGCTGTGGGGTCGGTGCTCGCCATCAGCGCCGCCATCCGTCGATACCGTCCCGAGGACTCCCGATGCTGGTGGGCCCTGTTCGGGGCCTCTGTCCTGTTCATGTTCGGGGTCGCGCTGCGCAGCGATCCCAGCGCACTGAATCATTCGATCCCCCTGCTGCCGGATCTGTTCACGCTGACCGGGTACGCACTCGTCGGATACGCGCTCTCACGGTGGATCCGAGATCGTCGGTCGATCGACGACATCACCCCGCTCGTCGACGCCGGTCTGATCTTCCTCGGCACCCTGTTCCTGTCGTGGTTGCTGTTCATCTCCCCGGCCCTCGAATCTCCGCGTTCGTCGGCATCGACGGTGGTGAACGGGGTGTATCCGGCGATCGACGCAGCGCTGATCACCCTGACCACCTACCTGCTGTTCTCGGCCAAACCCCGCACGGCGGCGCTGCAATGGGCCTTGATCGCCTTGGTCGCGACACTCGTCGGCGACGTCTCGTATGCCTTCGCGGCCACCACCGACGCCGCGCCGTCCTCGGGAGTGCTCGACGCGATCTACCTGTTCGCGTACCTCTCACTCGCGATGGCCGCCCTCGATCCGTCGATGCGCACCGTCTCCCAGCGGCAGACCCCGGCACCGGCACACAGCAGCCGCCGCGTCGTGTTCGTGGTGACGCTGCTGGTCGTCTGCGCCACGGTGCCGCTGCTGGGCTCGGCGGTGTCCACCGGTGACCTGATCGTGCGGTCGCTACTGCTCGCCTCGATCCTGGTGGGCGCATTCCTTCGCGGGGAACGCGCGCTGACCAGAATGCAGGTCGGCAAGGAGCACGCAAAATACCTGGCAGCTCACGATCTGTTGACCGGCCTACCGAACCGCACGATTCTCGACGAGGAATTCACTCGGCACGAGCGCAACCAGAACCCAGGACGCACGTACGTCCTGTTCGTCGACCTCGACAATTTCAAGATGGTCAACGACTCGTACGGGCACCGCGTGGGAGACGAGCTCATCGTGGCCGCAGCACGACGCATCCGCGTCGCAGTCGGCGGCACCGACACCGTGGTTCGCTACGCGGGCGACGAATTCGTCGTCCTGACCCACCGCGATCGCGGTGGCGCGGAAGCGTTGGCCCGCAGCGTGATCGACCGGATGAACGAGCCGTTCCAACTCAGCGCCGCGACGGCATACGTCACCGCGTCGGTCGGCATCGCGGATGCGGACCGATTGCACGACGCCATCCGCGAGGCCGACACCGCGATGTATCAGGCCAAATCTCTCGGAGCGGCGCGCTATGCGTTCTTCGACGAATCCCTGCGCGCACGTGCCACATCCGCGATCGAGACCGCCACCGAGCTGCGCGGCGCGATCCGACGCGGCGAGCTCGAGGTGTACTACCAGCCGATCATCGAGACCTCCTCGCGCGCCACCGTCGTCTACGAGGCACTGGTGCGCTGGAACTGGCGGGGCCGAGTGCGTACCCCCAACGAGTTCATCCCGATCGCCGAATCGACCAACCTCATCAAGGAAATCGGCGAATGGGTGCTGCACACCGCGATGTCGGATCTGGTGGCCCTGCGTACCAACGGGCAGGACGTCAGGATGTCGGTGAACGTGTCCCCGATGCAATTGCGCGACGATTCGTTGCCGCTCATCGTCGGACGACTGCTCGATACGTACGGCCTCGACGGAGCCGACCTGGCCCTCGAAATCACCGAGAGCGTCCTGATCGACGACATGGGCACGGCGAAAACCGTGCTCGATCGACTCGCCGCCATGGGAGTGCTGATCGTGCTCGACGACTTCGGCGTCGGGTACTCCTCACTCAATCGATTGCGCACCATGCCGTTCAAGATGCTCAAGATCGACAAATCGTTCGTTCAGGAGATCGGTCGATCCGACTGGGACATTCAACTGATCCGCGCCATCACCGCAATGGCGTCGGCTCTCTCGGTGGCCACGGTTGCCGAGGGAGTCGAGACCGAAGAACAAGCCGCCACCGTCGAGGCGCTCGAATGCCGCTTCGCGCAGGGCTTTCTGTTCGGCCGGCCCGCGCCCGTCGCACACTGGCTTCTCGAATCTGCCGAACGGCGGTAACCACGGTGTTAGCGTCGAGCGGTGTCTGCAACCGGAATGCGTCCGCTCCGCTCGACCGCCCTTGCCTGCGCCTTACTGTTGGTGCCGCTCGCCGCGTGCAGTAGCAGTGAGAGCACCGATCGCGACTCCGCTGCCGAGAACAGCTGCGTTCTCGGCTCCAGCGGCGGCACCCCGGTAGGAAAGACGCCGAGCGCAGGTTCGGGCGACATCTCGACCAATCCGGAAGTGGCGACCGGGTATCGATCGAACATGGCTCCGGTGGAAACGGCCTCCTACTCCGTCTCGACGGCCAATCCGGTCTCCACCGAGGCCGCCTGCGACGTTCTGCGTGACGGCGGTACCGCGGCCGACGCGCTCATCGTGGCGCAGACGGTGCTCGGCCTCGTCGAACCGCAGTCCTCGGGAATCGGCGGCGGCGCATTCCTGATGTACTACGACGCGGCCACCGGCGAGGTACAGAGCTACGACGGCCGCGAGACCGCCCCGATGAGCGCTACCGGCGACTACCTGCGATACATCGACGATGTGAATCGCACTGTGCCGCAGCCCGATGCCCGCTCGAGCGGTCGGTCGATCGGCGTTCCCGGAGTGCTGCGCATGCTCGAACAGGCCCATGAAGATCACGGCGACAAGCCGTGGGGTGAGCTGTTCGAGCCTGCAATCGGTCTCGCCGACAACGGAATCGAGATCAGCCCGCGCATGGCGTCGTCCATCGCCGACTCGGCACCCAAGCTCGCACTGGACCCGGCGTCCAAGGAGTACTTCCTACAGGCGGACGGTACCGGCAAGCCGGCCTGCACGGTCCTGAACAACCCCGCGATGTCGAAGACGTTGTCCGCCATCGCAACCGACGGTGCCGACGCCTTCTACACCGGCGATATCGCACAGGCCATCGTCGACGCGACGGCCGACACCACCGCGGGCCGCACCGCCGGGCAGATCACGCTCGCCGACCTCGCCGCGTACGAGCCCAGAACACGCACCGCCGTGTGCACGCCGTACCGCGACCACGACATCTGCGGTATGCCCGGCCCGTCTTCGGGAGGTATCGCGGTGGCGTCGGCGATGGGGATTCTGTCGAATTTCGACCTCGCGCAGTACGCGCCGACCGGAATGGACGCCAACGGCGGAACTCCGAGGGCGGAGGGCGTGCACCTGATCGCCGAAGCCGAGCGCCTGGCCTACGCCGATCGCGACAAGTACGTTGCCGATCCGGATTTCGTACCGCTGCCCGGCGGTTCCCCCGATGCACTGCTCGATCCCCAATACCTCAGCAGCAGAGCGGGACTGATCGACGAGGGCAAGTCGATGGGCACCGCGAAGCCGGGTGACTTCGGGCCGGTGCAGTTCGCCTCGTCCAGCGATCCCGAGCACGGCACCAGCCACATCTCCGTCGTCGACAGCGAGGGCAACGCAGCCTCGATGACCACGACCGTCGAGTCGGCCTTCGGCTCGTTCCACATGGTCGACGGCTTTCTGCTCAACAATCAGCTCACCGATTTCTCGGCATCACCGGTGGCCGAGGACGGCACTCCGATGGCCAATCGCGTCGAGCCCGGTAAGCGTCCGCGTAGCTCGATGGCCCCGACGCTGGTGTTCGACCGAGACGACAACGGCGCGCGCGGCGATCTGGTCCTCGTCGCCGGTTCTCCGGGCGGCTCGGTGATCATCCAGTTCGTCGTCAAAACGTTGGTGGGACTGCTCGATTGGGGCATGGACCCGCAGCAGGCGGTGTCAATGGTCGACTTCGGTGCGGCCAACACCCCGTCGACCAACTACGGCGGCGAGCACCCGAACGTCTCGGGCGAAACCGACCCGGTGGTGGTACGGCTCCGGGAGATGGGCCACCAGGTGTCGGTCGCAGACCAGTCCAGTGGACTGAGCGCGTTGCAGCGCACCGACGGCGGCTGGATCGGGGGAGCCGACCCCCGGCGCGAGGGTGAGGTGCTGGGTGGTTGATGCTCAAGACAGGACGGACATCAGGGCCTCCAAAGCCGCAGGATAGGCATTCTCGGTAGGAGCGGAGTATCCGACCACGAGACCGTCGTACGTGGCATCGGTCGCGGCCGGGTGCCGAAAGGTCGAGAGACCCTCGATGGCGAGTCCGATGCCCGCGGCCCTGTTCAGTGCGTCGATCTCGCGCCCGGGCGGCAGGGTGATCACGGCCTGCAGGCCGGCCGCGATTCCACCGATACGTACGTCCGCATCAGCGCGATCCATGCTCTGCTGCAACAGATTCCGCCGGGCGCGGTAGCGCATTCGCATCGTCCGCACATGCCGGTCGTACCGACCCGAGACCAGCATGTCCGCCAGCGTCAGTTGATCGCCCGTGGCCACCGTCGACTCACGGACCCCCTTCGCCGCGACCACCGCGTCGAGCAACCGGTCCGGGACCACCATCCACCCGATGCGTACGGCGGGGGACAGGCTCTTCGATACCGACCCCACGTACATCACGCGATCCGGATCGAGGCCCTGCATCGCACCGATCGGTGAGCGGTCGTACCGGAACTCGCCGTCGTAGTCGTCCTCGATCACCGTTCCGTCGACATCACGGGCCCACTGCACCGCCGCGGTCCGACGCTCGGGGGCGAGCGCCACACCGGTGGGGAACTGGTGACTCGGGGTCAGAACGGCGACCGACGCCGCGCCGGCCCCCAGATCCTCTGCGACACAACCCTTGTCGTCGACGCCGAGCGCCACCGTGGATCGGGACTTTTCGACGATACTCCGATGAAACGGCAGACCGAAGGATTCGAGTGCTACAGGTCCGGCTGGCACGATGTCGTTCAGCATCGTGAGCGCCTGAGAAAAGCCCGAGCACACCACGATTCGCTGCGGATCGGTACGCACCCCACGGGTCCGTGCGAGGTAGTCCGACAGTGCCGTCCGCAGTTCGATGCGGCCGCGCGGATCACCCGGACCGAACGCATCGGACGGCGCGTCGTTGATCGCCCGCCGAGCCGAGGCCAACCAGACCGAACGCGGAAACGACGACGGATCCGGTCGGCCGGGCCGCAGATCGAAGAGCGGCCGAGGCTGCGGTGGCATTGCCGCGCCGGCGACCGGCGTGGGCCGAGCGCGGTGAGCGACGCGAGTGGACGATCCTTGCCGGGCCGTCAGCCATCCCTCGTCCACCAATTCCGCGTACGTCTCGGCGACGGTGTTTCTGGCTATCCCCAGGTCGAGCGCGAGCGCGCGGTAGGACGGGAGCGCCACCCCCGGCTCGAGCCTGCCGCTGCGGACGGCGTCGCGCAACGCCCTGGCCAATGCCTCGCGGCGCGAGCCGGACGGGTCGAGATCGAGATGCAGATCGACCGAAGTGACCCGTTGAATTGCCATGAAAGTGAACCATAGCGGGGTTCGCCTTGGCTCATACAGTGGACGACATGACACGAATCAACCTGGCGAAGTCCGCACCGGAGACCTACAAGGCACTCGTCGCACTCGACACCGTGGTGCGCGAAGGAATCGATACCGAGCTCGCAGAACTCGTCCGCATCCGGGCATCTCAACTCAACGGCTGCGCCTACTGCATCCACAGGCACTCCTCGGATGCCCGCGCCGCAGGCGAGAGCGAGGAGCGCCTGATGTTGGTATCGAACTGGCACGACGCTCCGGGATTCTTCAGCGAGCCCGAACAGGCCGTGCTCGCGCTCACCGAAGCAGTGACCACCCTTCCGCACGGCGGCGTGCCCGACGAGATATACGACCGAGTTGCAACACATTTCGACGACCATCGCATCGGTCAGCTGATCGGACTCATCTTCACCATCAATGCCTGGAACCGCATCGGCGTCACCACGCAACTGGAGCCGCAGCCGTGAGTTCGGGCCTGCGCCGGTGAAATCCCGTCGACTCCTCGAATGCATGAGCAACTCGAAGCAGTAATCGGTCGGCCCGATCGGCGGTGACCATCTGTAGTCCGACGGGCAGACCGGAGGAGCTGAAACCGCCCGGAATCGACAACGACGGAAGTCCTGTCGCCGAGATCAGGCAGGCCGCTCGCATCCAGTCGAGGTAATTGCCCATCGGCGTGCCGTCGATCTCGGTGGGGTATTCTTCGACGGCCGGAAACGGAAGCACCTGAACAGCAGGCGCGATCAGGACGTCGTACGTCGAGAAGAAACGTCTGACAGCAGCGCAGAGGCGTGCACGAGCTGCGTTCGCAGAGATCATGTCGCGGGTGGTGAGCGCCATTCCCTTGTCGACGTTCCATTGCACCGCGTCCTTCATCCGGTGCCGGTGATCGGCCAGCAGGTGACCGTAGTTGGTCGCGAAGTCGAACGCCCGCGTGGTCTGGAAGACCTCGTCGGCGTCGGACAGATCCGGACAGCCGACCTCGACGTCGGCACCGAGGTCCTCGAATACGTGGAGTTGGCGACCGAGCACCTCGATCACCTCTCGTTCCACCGGAACGCCGAGACCGAAGTCGGCGGTCCACGCAATTCGCACGCCGCGCAGAGTGCCGGGCTCCTCCGATGCGTACGTATCGTCGATCGGGAGACTGTGCGGGCTCGACGCGTCCGGGCCCGCGATGGCGCGCATCAGAAACCGCACGTCCTCCACGTCGTGCGCGAGTACGCCCTGTCGGGCGATCCAGGCCCACGGGTTGCGCGCAGGAGTCATCGGGACCCGACCGAGCGACGGCCGGTACCCCACCAGGTTGCAGAACGATCCAGGAGTCCGCAGTGATCCGCCCATGTCGGAGCCGTCACCGGCCGGCTGTACACCGGCGGCGATCGCGGCTGCGGCCCCGCCGCTGCTGCCGCCCGCACTCCGGGTGGGGTCGTAGGGGTTGGTCGTGGTCCCGAACAGGGGGTTGAACGTGTGCGACCCCGCCGCGAACTCCGGCACGTTGGACTTGCCCGTCGTGTTGACGCCCGCACGCTTGAGGCGCGCGATGATGCCGCTGTCTTCGGTGGGGACGTTGTCGGCCAACACCGGAGAACCGAAAGTGGTGCGCATGCCTGCGGTGAGGTGGTTGTCCTTGTGGGTCATCGGCACACCGTGCAGCGGAGGCAGTGCTGCACCCGAGGCCGATTCGGCGTCGGCCTCGCGGGCGCGCTGCTCAGCGGTGTCGGCGTCGAGTGTGACGATCGCGTTGATGACGGGGTTGACCTCGTCGATGCGCGTCAGATGGGTTGCGAGAGCTTCCCGAGCCGAGATGTCTCGACGGCGGATACTGCCCGCCAACTCGCGTAGGGACATGGACTCGGCAGCACTGCTCATGGGTCTCCTCGCGTCGGTCCGGCAACGCCGGAAGTGTTGTCGGCAGCCTATTTACACACTGCCCTCACCCGCAGCACGGAAAGAACCATCCTGCGCAATCGAGCGTTTTCGCCCTCCGCGTGGCGGATTCGCGCATCCGGCCGGAAAAAACACGCAAGCAACATATCCGCAACGTGAAACGAGTTGAGTGAGCAGCACATTCGTCACCGTGCTCCGTGTCACAATCCATGAGGTCTGCGAAGGAGAAACATCGATGTCCAGTCAAATCGACGGCCCACCAGCAACTGCCGATGCGGTCGAGGAGCGGATGCCGAGGGGATTGAGGCCGCTCTTCGCGCTGGTGTCGGGAATCGAGCGGGTCGGCAACAAACTGCCCCATCCGTTCCTGCTCTTCTGGATTCTCGCGGCCATCCTGGCTGTCGTCAGCGCAGCCCTCGCGGCCATCGGCACCAGTGTCGTGCTTCCCAGCACCGGGGAGTCGACAGCTGTGAGGAGTTTGCTGAGCAGTGACGGTGTGGCCATGATCTTCGGGACCGCATTGGACAACTTCGCGGCCTTCGGTCCACTTCCGATCATCGTCACCGTCATCCTCGGCGTCTCGGTAGCGGAGCATTCGGGCGTACTGACCACACTCCTGCGCACCACCATCGTGAAGTTGCCCGCAAAATGGGTGACATTTGCGGTTGCGTTCGCCGGCACCATGTCTCACGTCATGTTCGATGCGGCATTCATCGTCGTCCTCCCGTTGGCGGCGCTGGCCTTCAAGGCTGCGGGCCGCAGTCCGGTACTGGGAATGATGGTCGCCTTCGTTGCCATCTCCGGCGGCTACAACGCATCCCCGCTGATCACCCCGAGTGACGCGATCCTGTCCTCGCTGACCACGTCGGCCGCACAGATCGTCGACGCAGAGTATGTCGTGACACCCGTCGACAACTACTTCTTCAGTCTCGCGTCGTCGCTGGTGATTTCCGTCTTCATCACTCTCGTCGTGGAACTGGTGATGGCCAAGCACATGAACCTCGACGCCGACGAGGGCGTCGAGGACGGTGCCGAGAACCTGAAGTTGGATCTCGAGCCCGCGGAGAAGAAGGGGCTGCGTCGCGCCGGTATCGCGTTCCTGATCTATGCAGGCGTCGTCGTCGCAGCCCTGCTACCGGAATCGTCGCCGCTGCGCGGTGAGAACGGTGGCTTCGTTCAGTCCATCGTCATGGAGAACGTGGCCTTCTTCATCGCGATCGCGTTCGTCCTGACGGGCTGGGTCTACGGCAGGACCACCGGCAGTTTCGAGCGTGCGAGGCAGATACCCGAATCCATGGCAGTGGGTATCAAGACCTTGGCTCCGATCCTGGTGCTCTTCTTCGCCATCTCCCAGTTCCTCGCATATTTCAAGTGGACCGGGATCGGTAACGTCGTCGCCGTCAACGGGGCGGAACTGCTGAAAGCCGGTGGGTTGCATCCGCTGATCGTCTTCATGCTGATGCTGGTGGTCATCTCCTTCATGAACCTGCTCGTCAGTAGCGGCTCGGCGATGTGGGCGATGCTCGCGCCGGTTCTCGTTCCGATGCTGATGTACATCGACGTGAACCCCGAAACCACTCAGGCCGTCTACCGGATAGCCGATTCCTGCACCAACGCAATGACTCCCATGTCCGCGTACTTCATCCTCACCCTGGGGCTGATCCAGCGGTACAAGAAGAATGCGGGCATCGGCACCCTCGCGTCGTTCACCATTCCCGTCGCACTGGGCATGCTGATCGTATGGGCTGCACTGTTCGCCGTCTGGTACGCCTTGGGTATCCCGCTCGGTCCCGGTGCCCCCATCCGCTGACCCGCGCCGGTCAGTAGAGGTAGGCCGCGGATTGCGAGGCGAACAGCCGATTGCCGCTTCGTTTGGTGGCACCGAGCACCGACACCACCGAGATCGAATCGGCCAGTGCCGACCATGCGGTGTGAGTTGTCATCTCGTGCAGAGCAATTCGATCCGGACACGCAAAATTGATCAGTAGACTCTCGGCCCCCGCGACAGCCACGGCGTACCGCACCTCGGAATGCTCGAGCAGCAGCCCGACGAGGTCGTCGTGCTGTCGCGGCGCAACCTTGACCCACACCATCGCTTCCGCGGTATACCCGAGCAGCGCCGGTTCGACCACTACACGCAGGCGGGACTTGTTGGTCCGCTCGAGTGTCTCCATGTGCCGTCGGACCGTGTTCTCGGTGGTGCCCACCACCCGCGCGATCTCCGAAGTGGTCGTGCGCGCATCCTCGGCAAGCACGCGCAGGATGCTGCGATGCAAGGCCGAGATCTCGGAGCCGAGTCGTCCGTCCGGCTGATAGTCCCCGTGTACGGGCGGGGTCAGTGCGGCCACCTGCGCGTGGTCGAGAATGTTCGGACGCCACTCCCGCACCGAGCGATAGACGTGCGTGATCGGATCGACCCGGATCCGCCGAATGCCACTGATGCTCGGCAGATCGTCGAGCATCAGATCCGCCAGATGCGCGTCGTCGACGAGAATTTCCGCGATGCACTCCTCGTGTCCCGAGGTGGCGTAGACGAACATCGTGTCGTCACGACGTGCCAGCCCCACCGACACGGCGCGGGCCATGCCCACATGACAGCGCGCACGGAGAATGACGGCACCGGTGGCGCCGATGACACCGACCACTCGAACACTGCCCGAATCGAGCAGTTCTCGACCCCGACGAGTCACGGTTCTCTCCGGTTCGCCGAGGGCATCGGCGATGCTCGCCCACGATGCCCTCGGATTCACCTGAAGCGCCGCAGTGATCCGAGCGCTCAACGGATCCAGCTCTGCTCGACCTTGCGTCATCAGCCCCGCTTACGTCAGAAGATTCCGCTGTATGCGTTGAGAGCGGGTTGACCGCCCAGGTGTGCGTAGAGCACGTTCGAATCCTTGCCGATCTCACCTTGCTCGACCAGGTCGATCAGACCGGCCATCGACTTACCTTCGTAGACGGGGTCGATGATGACACCTTCGAGGCGTCCCGTCATCTCGATGGCCGCGATGGTGGACGCGACGGGAATGCCGTACAAGTCACCGGCCCACCCTTCGAGCACGGTGATCTCGTCGTCGCGCAGCTCGCGTCCGAGGCCGATGAGTTCGGCCGTGTTCCGCGCTATCCGCTCGACCTGGTTGCGTGTCGCCTCGATCTTCGCCGACGCGTCGATACCGAGGACGCGGCGCGGGCGATTCTGCCCCGCGAAGCCGGCGATCATGCCCGCGTGCGTCGAGCCGGTCACGCTGCACACCACAATCGTGTCGAAGAAGACCCCGAGCTGCTCTTCCTGCTTCTGTACCTCGTACGCCCAGTTGGCGAAGCCGAGACCGCCGAGCTTGTGATCGGACCCGCCCGCCGGGATCGCGTACGGCGTGCCGCCGGAACGCTCGACGTCCTCGATGGCGTTCTGCCAGCTGTCCTTGAACTCGATACCGAAGCCCGACGGGTCGAGTCGGACGTCCGCACCCATGATTCGAGATAAGAGGATGTTGCCCACCTTGTCGTTGACCGAGTCCGGCCAGTCGACCCACTTCTCCTGTACCAGAACTGCTTTGAGGCCCAGTTTGGCAGCCACGGCAGCGACCTGACGGGTGTGGTTCGACTGCACCCCGCCGATGGAGACGAGCGTGTCCGCGCCCTTGGCCAACGCGTCGGGAACTATGTACTCCAACTTGCGCGTCTTGTTGCCGCCGTACGCCAGACCGGAGTTGACGTCCTCGCGTTTCGCCCAGATCTTCGCGCCGCCGAGGTGCGCGCTCAGTCGTTCCATCGGGTGAATCGGGCTGGGGCCGAAAGTGAGTGGATAACGGTCGAAGTCGTCGATCGCCACGCGGTTCTCCTTGGGTCGATGTTCGGGCCACAGTTGTGAACCGGGATTCTGCAATATATTGCATCTTGCATGCCGCGCCCTGTCAAGCCCGAGGAGGGTGGGCTACGATATTTCGCATGCCGGTACCCGTCGAACTCGGAAAGCACAAGCGGTCATTGCTGCGCGAGAACGCCTACGTCTCGATCCGAGACGCAATCGTCGACGGCACCTTCGCGCCCGGTGAACGGCTGCGCGACGCGGAACTCGAACAGTGGCTCGGCGTGTCTCGCACTCCCATTCGCGATGCGATCGCGCGGCTGGAACAGGCAGGTCTGGTCCACACTCGACCCGGGCGTTCGACGATCGTCTCGACCATCGAACGCAAGGCGGTATTGGACGTCCAGGCGGTGGCGGCAGCCATGCACGCTCTCGCGATGCGCACCGCCGTTCCCCTCATGCGCACGCCTGAGATCACCGCGATGCGGAGCGCGAACAGCGAGTTCGCCGCAGCCTTCGCCCGAGGCGATGTCGACGTGGCGTTGGCCAGCGACGACAAGTTCCACAACGTCGCCGTCGAAGCCAGCCAGAACAATGTGGTGGCGTCGGTACTCGAGCAGGTCACACCCAGCTTGCGTCGATTGGAACGGCTACGGTTCGCCTCGCTCGTCGGCCGCGATTCGATCGCACAACACGAGAGAATCATCGAACTGTGCAGCGCCGGCGACGCCGACGGAGCAGCCCTGGCCGTGCAGCAGAACTGGGAATCGCTCTCGCTCTTCGTCGACCACGACGAGTCGGCACCGCAACCGGACTTTCAGCTCACGAATCGGTAGCCCATACCCGTTTCGGTGATGAGGTGCACCGGCGAGGCCGGGTCTCGTTCGAGTTTCTGGCGCAGCTGGCCGAGATAGATTCGCAGATAATGCGTTTCGCGCTCGTGGCCGGGGCCCCAGACGGTGCGCAGTATCTCCTTCTGCGACACCAGTTTTCCCTCGTTGCGAACGAGCAGTTCGAGGACACCCCACTCGGTGCGAGTCAGGTGCACGCTCGCACCTTCGCGCACAACGGTTTTCGCGGCGAGGTCGACGGTGAAGTCGGCGGTCTCGATCACCGGGTCGGCGACGGAGTGCGGGCCACGGCGCAAGGCAGCGCGCAGTCGCGCCAGCAGCTCGTCCATTCCGAACGGCTTGGTCACGAAGTCGTCGGCTCCGGCATCGAGCGCCTCGACGGTGTCGGCAGAATCGGTGCGCGCCGAGAGCACCAGAATCGGCACATCGGTCCAACCGCGCAGGCCCGCTATGACGTCGATACCGTCGATGTCGGGCAGACCGAGGTCCAGAATCACGATGTCCGGATGGAAGTTCGCGGCCACCCGCAGAGCCTCTCCACCGCTCGCGGCGCTCACCACGTCGAATCCGCGCACATTGAGATTGATGCGCAGCGCCCGCACGATCTGTGGCTCGTCGTCGACGACGAGCACCCGCACCTTCACCTGCTCCCCGCTTTCGACTCGGCTGCCTTCAACTCGACCGTCATCGTCAGCCCGCCGCCGACGGTGTTCGATGCCGTGACGGTACCGCCCATCGCGCGCACGAACCCGCGCACCACCGACAGTCCGAGCCCGACGCCCACCGAGTTGTCACGATCGCCGAGGCGCTGGAACGCGTCGAACATCGTTTCCTCGGCCCCCTCGGTGATGCCGGGGCCGTGGTCGGCCACGGAGATGCTCGCCCGGTCACCGTGCGCGGTCGCCCGCACGGTGATCTCGCCGGCGGGGGCGTAGCGGGCACTGTTGTCCACCAGATTCGCGAGGACGCGTTCGAGCAGTCCCGGGTCGGCGAGCACCTCGACGTCTCCCACGTCGACCCGCACACGGTCGCCTGCCGCCCCGATGAGCGCGCTGCGAAGTACGTCGTCGACGAAGACCGGTCGGAGCGTCGGCCGCACGACGCCCGCCTGCAGTCGCGAGGAATCCAGCAGGTTGCTCACCAGAGCGGTCAACTGATCGGCCGACTCGTCGATGGTGGCCAGTAACTCCTCGGTATCCTCCGCCGAGAACTGAACGTCGTTGCTGCGCAGGGACGACGAGGCCGCCTTGACCGCGGACAGCGGCGTTCGCAGATCGTGGCTGACGGCCGAGAGCAATGCTCGACGCAACGCGTCGGCCTCGGCGAGCGCGTTGGCTCGGCTGGCTTCCTCGGCGAGTCGCGTCTGTCGGACCATGCCCGCGGCCTGGTTCGCCACCGCTGCGAGAACCCGACGATCGTGGGCGCGGGTGCGTTCGCCGACGAGCAGCAGCGTGAAATCACCCGCGTCGATCTCGGTGTCGGCGCTGGAGCGGTCGATCGGGGCTCGGGCTCCCACGCTCCCCATGATGGCGCGAGACTCGTTGTCCCACAACGCGACGCCGTCCTGCCGGTAGGTTTCGCGGGCGCGTTCGAGCAGTGCGGCGAGATCGGCCCCGCGAAGCACCGATCCGGCGAACAGCGTCAACAGCTCCGCCTCCTGAGTGGCCCGCCGCGCCTGACGTGTTCGCCGGGCGGCGGCGTCGACCAGGGCAGCCACGGCGACGGCGACCAGTAGCAGCACGACGGTGACGACGAAGTTGTCCGGTTCGGCGATGGTGAGGCTGTACCTCGGTGTGGTGAAGAAGTAGTTCAGCAGGAAGCCCGCGATCAGTGCCGAGAGTGCCGCAGGCGCAACCCCTCCCAGCAGCGCAACGCACAGCACCACCATCAAGAACAGGGCGCTCTCGCCACTGGAGTCGAAGTCGGGTCCGATCGTGCTGAGTAGGGCCGCAGCGAGGCACGGCACCAGAACGGCGGCGACCCACGCCAGAATGCGTCGCCGCCCCGAATCCACCTGAACGCTCCTACGCCTGGCCTGCTCCGCGTGAGTGACCATGTGCACGTCGATTTTTCCCGAGTTC
Organism: Rhodococcus sp. 077-4; assembly: GCF_047782425.1. Classification (NCBI taxonomy): domain Bacteria; kingdom Bacillati; phylum Actinomycetota; class Actinomycetes; order Mycobacteriales; family Nocardiaceae; genus Rhodococcus; species Rhodococcus sp. 077-4. The sequence goes on from NZ_JAJPWC010000001.1 coordinate 301,248, forward strand.
TGCACCACGGCCGCACCGATGCCCTCGTCGAAAATTCGAGCGGCACGGGACCGTCTCGAGGTTCCGATCACCAACTGGGTCGCGTTCACGCCGCGGGCGAAATCGAGCAGGGTCGACGGCACGTCGTCGCCGACGACACTGTGCACGCTGGCACCGAGACCGGCAGCGAGCTTGCGCACTGCGCCCATCTGCGGTGCAGACACTCCCATCAGTCCGTCGCCGCGGACGATGTGCAGCACCATCAGCTCTGCACTGGATTTCGATGCGATCCGGCTGGCTCGGCGCAGCAGCGTCTCCGATTCCGGGCCGCCGGTGACGGCCACCACCACGCGCTCGCGCGCTTCCCACGTATCGGTGATGCGATTGTCCTTGCGGTACTTCACCAGTGCGGCATCGACCTGGTCGGCGATCCACAGCAGGGCCAACTCTCGCAGGGCAGTGAGGTTGCCGCCCCGGAAGTAGTTGCTCAGTGCGGCGTCGACCTTCTCGGCGGCGTAAACGTTGCCGTGCCGCAACCTGCTCCGTAGCGCCTCCGGGGTGATGTCGACCAACTCGACCTCGTCCGCCGCTCGAACGACGCTGTCGGGCACGGTCTCTCGTTGCGGCACCCCGGTGATCTGCTGCACCACATCGTTCAGCGATTCGAGATGCTGCACGTTGAGCGTCGAGATGACGTCGATGCCGGCGTCGAGCAGCACTTCCACGTCCTGCCACCGCTTGTCGTGCACGCTACCGGGGGTGTTGGTGTGCGCCAGCTCGTCGACGAGCACCACTTCCGGGCGGCGAGTCAGGACGGCGTCGAGATCGAGTTCCTGTGCCGAGGATCCCCGATAGCGAACGGTCGCCATCGGCAGCACTTCGATCCCGTCGAGCGCCTCGATCGTTCGCGCGCGACCGTGCGTTTCGACGACCGCTGCCACGACGTCGCAACCACGACCACGCAGCCGGTGGGCCTCCCCGAGCATGGCGAAGGTCTTGCCGACGCCGGGAGCCGCGCCGAGATAGATCCTCAGCTCACCCCTGTCCGCCACAACCTGTCTCCTTACCCGACAGTGCCAGGTTCAACTCCGGGACGTTCACCGCTTCGGCACCGAGTACACCGTACTGCGGGCCATGGGTGTACTTGTCGACCAGAGCCTCGACATCGTCGACCGACGCTCCGTTGACCTGCGCCACCCTCGCAACCTGGATGGCTGCGTACGCCGGGCTGATATCGGGGTCGATTCCGGAACCGGAGCCGGTGACGGCGTCAGGCGGTACCGCCGACGGGTCGACGTTCTCGCGGGCGGCGATGGCGGCACGCCGCTGTTCGACGAACGATGCGAGCACTTCGCTGGACGGTCCCTGGTTGCTCGGCAGGGCTGCCGCGGGATCGCCGGGAGCGAATGCGTCGTCGTCGGTGACCGAACCGGTCACGCGGGTGTGGAAGTACGGATCCGGCTGTCCGGGAGCCACCTGTGGATCGACGCCGATCAACGAACTCCCGACGACGCAGCCCTGAGCGTCGCGGAGCGGGCTGCCCTCAGCGGAGTCGGTACCGATGCGACTGATGCCCCAGACCACCGCCGGATACGCGATGCCGAGGATCACGGTCAATGCCAGCAGCACTGCGAGGCCTGCGAGTACCTGTCGAAGAAATCCCTGTACGAAACGCATGGTCAGCCTATTCCTGGAATGTGTCGAACGAGCAGGTCGATGAGCCAGATACCGACGAACGGACTGATCACGCCGCCGACGCCGTAGACCAGCAGGTTGCGCCGCAGCAGGGCCGCCGCCGATGCCGGGGTGTATCGAACACCTTTGAGCGCCAACGGAATCAGCGCGACGATCACAAGCGCGTTGAAGATCACCGCCGACAGGATCGCCGATTGCGGCGTCGCCAGATGCATGATGTTGAGCCCGCCGAGCTGGGGATAGACGGTGCTGAACATGGCCGGCAGGATGGCGAAGTACTTCGCCAGGTCGTTGGCCAGTGAGAAGGTCGTCAGTGCTCCGCGGGTGATGAGCAACTGCTTGCCGATCTCGACGATCTCGATCAGTTTGGTGGGATCGGAATCGAGATCCACCATGTTGCCGGCTTCCTTGGCGGCCGAGGTGCCGGTGTTCATCGCCACGCCGACGTCGGCCTGCGCCAGAGCGGGAGCGTCGTTGGTGCCGTCGCCGGTCATCGCGACCAGCCTGCCGCCCTCCTGCTCCTGCCGAATGAGCGTGAGCTTGTCCTCGGGAGTTGCTTCGGCCAGGTAGTCGTCGACGCCTGCCTCGGCGGCGATGGCTTTGGCAGTCAACGGGTTGTCGCCGGTCACCATCACGGTGCGGATGCCCATGGCGCGCAGTTGCGCGAACCGCTCCGCGATGCCCGGCTTGACCACGTCGGACAGCTCGACGACGCCCAGCGCTTTCGCGACCTTTCCGGTTTCGTGTACTGCGACGACCAGCGGAGTGCCACCGTTCTGGGCGATATCGTGCACCGTCCCGTCGAGGTCCGCCGTGCCGCCGCCCGCTCGAATCCACTCGTACACCGAATCCGCGGCACCCTTGCGGATTTCCATGCCGGGCAGATCGAGTCCGCTCATCCTGGTCTGCGCGGTGAACGCCACGAACTCGCCGCGCTCGGATTCGCCCTCTGCCGTTGCGGATTCGAAGTCACGATCGACCAGTTCGACGATGCTGCGGCCTTCGGGGGTGCCGTCGGCGAGGGAGGACAGTCGTGCTGCTCGCGCGAGCTCGGCCGCGTCGATACCCGTCGCCGGGTGCAGTCCGGTCGCGCGCCGATTGCCGAAGGTGATGGTCCCGGTCTTGTCCATCAGCAACGTGTCGATGTCGCCGGCGGCCTCGACGGCGCGGCCGGACATCGCGAGTACGTTGCGTTGGACCAACCGGTCCATGCCCGCGATACCGATGGCCGAGAGCAGCGCGCCGATGGTGGTGGGGATCAGGCAGACCAGCAGAGCGATCAACTGAATGGGATCCTGCTGCTGCCCTGCGTAATTCGACATCGGACCGATGGCGACCACCGCGAAGAGGAAGACGATGGTCAGCGACGCGAGCAGAATGTTCAGAGCGATCTCGTTCGGCGTCTTCTGACGAGCCGCGCCCTCGACGAGAGCGATCATCCGGTCGACGAACGTCTCACCCTGCGCTGCAGTGATTTTCACGACGATCTCGTCCGAGAGCACGATGGTGCCGCCGGTCACTGCGGACCGGTCTCCACCCGACTCTCGCACCACCGGTGCCGACTCGCCGGTGATCGCGGACTCGTCGACGGTGGCGATGCCCTCGATGACGTCGCCGTCACCGGGGATGACCTCGCCTGCCGAGACGATCACCTCGTCGCCGACGGCGAGTTCCGCTCCGGCCACTTCTTCGGTTCCGGATGCGGTGCGCCGTCGGGCAACTGTGTCCTGCTTGACCTTTCGTAGGCTTGCCGCCTGCGCTTTGCCGCGGCCCTCGGCGACGGATTCGGCGAGGTTGGCGAAGAGCACGGTGAACCACAACCACCCGGTGACGAACCAGGCGAACACCGACGGCTGAGCGATCGAGAGGACGGTAGTGACGATGGAGCCGAGAAACACCACGAACATGACCGGGTTTCGGGCCAGATGTCGCGGATCGAGTTTGCGGAACGCCCCGGGTACGGCCGTTTTCAGTGACAGGTTCATTGCATGGCCTCTGCTATGGGTCCGAGAGCAAGTGCGGGGAAGAAGGTGAGGGCCGCCACGAGGATCGAGGTTCCGATCAGGAGGGTGCCGAAGAGCGGCCCGTCGGTGGGGAGGGTGCCTGCGTTGGGTGCGCTACGCTTGGTCGTCGCCAATGATCCGGCCAAGGCCAATACGAAGACGATCGGCAAGAATCGGCCGAGAAGCATTGCGATACCGAGGGATATCTGGAACCAATCACTGGTCACCGTCAGCCCACCGAATGCGCTGCCGTTGTTGTTGGCCGCCGATGCGTAGGCGTAGAGCACCTCGGTGAAACCGTGGATGCCGGGATTGCCCTGATAGCTCGTCGTGGATTCGAGCACCACCGTGATGGACGTGCCGACGAGCACCAGGATCGGCATCACCAACACCGACAGTGCCGCCATCGTGATGGCCCGCCGGCCCAACTTCTTGCCGAGGAACTCAGGCGTACGTCCGACGAGCAGGCCGCCGACGAAGACTGCGATGACCGCAAGCACGAGCAGCCCGTACAGTCCGGTTCCGACTCCGCCGGGTGCGATCTCGCCGAACAACATGTTCAGCAATACCGTTCCGCCACCGAGAGCCGACATACTGTCGTGGGCCGAATTGACTGCACCGGTGGATGTTCCGGTGGTCGAGACGGCAAACAACGCCGAAGCGGGAATGCCGAAGCGGACTTCCTTGCCTTCCATCATCGCGCCCGCAGCGGTGGCGGCAACTCCGCGAGTACCGGACTCGGCGTAGAGGGTGACCGCCAACAGGACTCCCCACAGCGTTGCCATCACCGCCAGCAGCGTCAGACCCTGCTTACGGTTGCCGACCATGGTGCCGAAGGTGCGGGTCAACGCGACCGGGATCAGCAGCAGCGAGATGATCTGCACGATGTTGGTCAGCGGAGTCGGGTTCTCGAACGGGTGCGCCGAATTGGCCGCGAGGATGCCACCGCCGTTGGTGCCGATCTCCTTGATCGCCTCCTGAGAGGCAACGGGCGCAAGCGCATTGGTCACCGTCTGCCCGTCCAGGCCGGTGGAGGTGAAGCCGGTGGAGAACGACATGACGGTGCCCTGGGTCAGCAAGATCACCGCCACCAACAGCGAGAGCGGCAGCAGAATGCGCAGGGTCCCGCGAGTCAGATCGACCCAGAAGTTGCCGAGTTCGCCGCCCGTCGACACACGCACGAACCCGCGGATGACCGCGATGGCAACCGCGAGACCGACTGCGGCAGAGACGAAGTTCTGCACCGCGAGCCCCAGCGGCTGCGTCAGATTCGACACCGTGGTCTCGGGGACGTACGACTGCCAGTTGGTGTTGGTGACGAACGACGCCGCGGTGTTGAACGCCATCGCCGGACTGACCCCGGCGAGTCCACCGTTCAGCGGCAGGACGCCCTGAATCCGCTGCAGTACGAACAGAAACACCACGCCCGCGAACGAGAATCCCAGCAGACTGGTGGAGTAGCCGACCCACGTCTGCTCCGACGACGAATTCACGCGGGCCACCCGATAGACCAGGCGCTCGACGTGAGTGTCGTGAGCCCCGTCGAACACCCGGGCCATGTAGTCACCCAGTGGTACGTACGCCGCAGCCAGCACGAGGATCACGATGCCGATCTGGAAGCCGGCAAGCAGAGCAGGATTCATGGCGGCGTCAGAACCTCTCCGGGTCGAGGAGAGCGACGAACAGGTAGACCGCGACGAACGCGGCCACCGTGAGACAGAGCAATTCGGTCATTGCTCGATCCTGGAGCCCGCAACCGAGCCGAGACGGTTTCCTTACGCTTTCTTACGCCCGCAACCAGCGGCTATGACGCAATATTTACGCTCTACCGCTCCGCCGGCAATCGCGATCCGCTACCGCTCCGCCGGCAATCGCGATCCGCTACCGCTCCTCGATGTCATCGACGCGAACCTCGACGACGTCGCGATCGAGGGTGACACCGAGCAGATCCGCCACGACGTCGATTGCGATGGTCGCGAGTTCGTCTCCTGCGGCCTGCAGATCGTCGCCGTAGACCCCGATGACCGCGATGAACAGGCCGACACAGGCATGGTCGTCGAGGTGGAGATCGATCTCGGTGGGCTGCGCACCGTGCACGCCTGCGAGGGCACGCCGGAGCGTCGTCTTGACGATGTGGTCGCTGATCTTCAGCGAGTCCTGCGACCTGGCCTCGTCGGCGGAGAATGCGCCGGCGGCCGGGAAAGCGCTGTCGATGGGCCACGTACGCCGAGTCGTGTTGCGTACCTTCGCGATGATGGACGAGCTGATGTCCACCCAGTTCGGTTCCTGCGGTGCGTCCCGAAGTTCGGTGGCAGCACGCGCGAGAACTGCGTCCGGCTCTACCGGGTTCGCCATGTTGCCAACCTCTCGCTCAATGTTGCTCGTGCTCTGGTCAATTGGCCGCGTACCGCTCCCGCCGACAACGTCATGATCGCGCCGATCTCGGGGTGAGTCAGACCCTCGACCTCGCGGAGCAGCCAGCAGGCCCGCTGACGGTAGGGCAGCTCGGCGAGCGCGACGCCGAGTTCGGCCATGAAGCTGTCGGCCTCGACGTCCGCCTCGGGATCGCTGCCTGCCCCCGTGCTCTTGCGCTCGAACATCCAATCCTCTGCAGGAGGGACGCTACGCCGCCTGCGATGATCGACCACCTTGTGCGAGACCAGAGAGAACAGCCATGTCCTCAACGCCGAGTCGCCGCGGAAGTTGTCCAGTCCCTTCCACGCTGCGACGAAGGCGTCCTGCACAACCTCTTCGGCGGCACCCTGATCGGACAACATGTTGCGTGCGTACCGGAACATCTCCGGGCCGTAGCGCCGGACGATCTCCTCGAACGCATCGGTCTCGCCGAGCGCGGCCGCGCCGACGAGAACGCGATCCGACGCGTCAACCCACTCCATCGGCCCCCCAGTTCATCGTGCGGTCATCCGTCACGCATGTCTTCCGTACCGGTTTACCAGCAGACGTAATCTATGACGTAGGTCACTTTATCCGGACGTGCGTTTCACCGATCGAGCTACGACCAACTCCTGACACACACTCTGCACGAGACATACGACGAAGAGAGGCACTCAATGAGCTCCACGACGGACACCAAGGCAACCGTATCGGCAGCAGGCGAAGGCAAGACCGACATCACCACCAAGTCGGATTCCGTGCTCGTCAGCTCGCAGGGCCGCACCACCATCGCCGACACCGTCGTCTCCAAGATCGCCGGCATCGCAACCCGTGAGGTCCAGGGAGTGCACGCCGTCGGCGGCGGAGCGAGCCGCGCGATCGGCGCACTTCGTGAGCGCATCCCCGGTGCCCGCGTCAACCAGTCGCAGGGCGTGTCGGTCGAGGTCGGCGAGCGTCAGGCAGCCGTCGACATCGACATCGTCGCCGACTACGGCGTCTCGATCGCAGACCTCGCGGCAGGCATCCGTCGCAACGTCATCAATGCCGTCGAGCGCATGACAGGGCTCGAGGTCACCGAGGTCAACATCGTCGTCCACGACATCTTCCTCGACGACGGCTCGGAGGACGAAGAGACCGCCGAGGCCACCTCCACCCGAGTGCAGTGACCGACCCGCACATGGCGGAGCGTGACAGGTCCGAGGACATCGCCGACGCCGTACTGGCGATCGACGGTGTCGTCGGGCTGCACGGCGGCATGTTCGGCGAGGCAGCGACGTACCTTCCCGGACGCCGGATCGCCGGCGTCCGAATCGGGGAGGACGGAACCGAAGTCCACGTGACACTCGAATTCGGTGTCGCGGTACGCGACACCGCCGAAGCAGTCCGGCGCACCGTGGCGGCGATGGTCGACGGGCCCGTTCACGTCACCGTCGAAGACATTGTGCGAGTCTGATCTGTGCGAGTCTGACCAGGTGAACGAGCATGCAGCGCACGACCGAGCCGCCGCGTACAAGGCGGCTCGGCGCGCTGTGGCCCGCCAACACCATCCCGACGTCGGCGGAGACCCGGCTCGCTACCTGGCCGAACTCGCCGAGGTCGACCGACTTTTCGCTGTCCGGCCCTCTACTCCTGCCAATGCAGCGAGCGCGCCGACGGCATTTCGCGCGTCGTCGATCCCGTCCCCGCTGCGCACCCTTCCCAAGCGGATCGCTCGCATCCACAAACGCGTCACCAGGCGCAACTACTTCGAACTCTGAGTGGAGATCAAGACCATGACCACTGCAACCATCGGTTTGTTCGTCGGCCTTCTGCTGGCCATCGCCGCGGCGGCCGGCGGTTTCACCGGCTTCCTCATCGCCATCGTTCTGGGCGGCCTCGGCTTCTTCGTCGGCCGCTACATCGACGGTGAGCTGGACCTGAACTCGATCATGCGTGGTCGCGGTCGTGACTGAGACAGCTGCTGCAGACCCCGGTGAGCGGGGTTCGCTGGAAATCAAGCACAAAGCGGTCGAGCGCCTCGCCGTCCTCGCTGCCCGTTGCACCGACGCGGTAACCGACCGTCACCCGGGACTGCGTGTCCTCGGTGGACGTGACCTACCCAAGGCCGACGTGACGGTCAGCGGCTCCCGCGTTCGCGCGCAGGTCGCTGTGGCCGTCACCTGGCCGTCGCCCCTGGCGAAAGTTGCTGCGGACGTCCGCGCCGCCGTGGCCCGGGACTTGTCGGAGCTGGGCACCTACACCGTCGACCGAGTCGATGTCACCGTCCAATGCGTACCCGCCGAGGCCAGCAGCGAAGAAGGGAGAGTGCAATGACCGAGAAGGCAGGCAAGAAGCCGGTAGCGAACCCGACCGCAGCCGTTCCCGCGATCCTGTTCGCTCTCGTCCTCATCGGTGCCGGAGTGGTTCTCGGCCGCGAGGCGCTGCTGAAGCTGGGCGCTCTCGACGGGCCCGAATGGGTCGGCCCCGCGGCCACCCACCTGGACGGCCTCACCGCTCAGCAGTGGATGCTGCCCGCGGGCATCGCCGCAGTCGTTTTCGGGTTCATCCTGGTCCTGGTTGCCGTCCGTCCGCGCCGACGCACCCACCGCGCCCTCACCGAGCCGAACGTCTGGCTCCGCAAGGGTGACATCGCCGCCGTGGCGCGGACCGCCGCTCTCGACAGCGTCGGAGTCGATTCCGCGACAGCCAAGGCCGGAAACAAGAAGGTCACCGTCGCCGTGTCGACCGTTGCAGGCACCGACACCTCGGAGCTGAAATCCTCGGTCGCCACCTCCGTTGGCGACGCCCTCCGCCCACTCGCGTCGGCACCGAAAGTCCGCACCCGAGTGCGAACGACAGGACAGACATCGTGAAACGCGCCACCGCATCGGTCGACCGAACCAGCACTGCCGTCGTCGGCCTGGCCCTGATCGCCCTCGGCGGCGGAGCAATCGCCTGGGAGCGTGGCAAGCTTCCCGGACGCGAGCGCCTCGATGCAGCCTTCGTCGACACCGCAGTCGATGCAGGCTGGTGGCCTTGGGCTCTGGGAGCAGCCGCCATAGCCCTCGTGCTGGTCGGTCTGTGGTGGTTGCTCGCGCACCTGCCGCGCCGTTCGGTCGGCACCGTCGCCTTCGCCTCCGCGGCAGATCCGGACATCGACGGCAGGCTCAGCGTCGATCTGGGAACTGCTGCCCGCAGCGCCGCCAAGTCCCTGGCCGCGCACCAGGGCGTCGTATCGGCGACCGGTCGTTCGGTCTCCGATCGCGGGCAGAGAGTCGTCGAGATAACCGCGACGCTGGACCCCGCAGTGACCTCGCTCGAAAAAGTGGCCGGCGCCGCAGCACGCACGCGCAATGACATCGTGACCTCGCTCGACGGCACCCCGGCTGCGGTGCGAATCCTGTTGCAGTGCGGCAAGTCCAAGAAGCAGGTCGTTCGCGTCAGCTGACGTCTTTCCGTTCCGCACCCGACCGTGATCGTCATACCGTACGCTGTACGGTATGACGATTCTGGTAACCGGAGCCACCGGCAACATCGGCCGCATGCTCGTCGACCACCTTCTGGCCGCAGGACGAACCGACGTGCGTGCGCTGACCAACCATCCCGAACGCGCACGATTGCCCGCGGGCGTCGAGATCGCCGAGGGGTTCCTCGGTCGAGTGAATTCTCTGCCCGACGCCCTGGTCGGCGTCGACCAGATCTATCTGGCTCCGTATCCGAGCACGATCGAACCCGTGCTCGAACTCGCCCGCAACGCGGGCGTGAGGCATGTCGTCGATCTCGCCGGTCCGCCGGAGAACTGGTGGAATCCCATCTCGGTAGCGGTCGAGCGGTCCGGAATGCACTGGACTCACCTGTGGCCAGGCGAGTTCATGGAGAACTCCACGATGTGGGCGGAGCAAATCATCGAATCCGATTGTGTCCGTGAGCCGTTCCCCGATGCCGCCAATGCCCCGATCGCCATGGAAGACATCGCCGCAGCGGCGGCAGCCGTACTGATCGACGAGGAGTCGCATCACGGCCGGGCTCACATACTCACCGGGCCCGAAACTCTGACGCGCACAGAGCTATTGGACAGGATAAGCACCGCTCTCGGCCGTCCCCTGACCTTCGAGACGGTCAGTAGACAGGAGACGATCGACGACTTGACCCCCAGCATGGGGGACTTCGCAATCACCTACGTGGACGGACTCGAGTCCTCGGTGGACAACCCTCAACCGGTCGACGGGACACTCGTCGACATCACCGGCACTGCTACGACATTCATGCAATGGGCGCAGCGCAATGTCGACTCGTTTCGATGACCTACCGGTCGAACTCGATCTCCCCGATCAATCCGTGATGGTCCGATCCCGGTAGATCGATTCGCTCCAACGATCGAGCGTGACCGGTGTTGGTGAGAATGTGGTCGATCCCGACGACTGCGGGGGTACCCTTGTCCGTGGGATACGTCGGAATCAGACCCTTCCCCAATTGCGCTGCGGCGTCGGAGTATCCGGCATCGAGCAGGTTGCGGAACTTCTTGTGCGAGTAGGTGGTGTTGAAGTCTCCGCTGACGATCACCGGCCCGCTGACCGATACCGCCTCCAATTCGTCTCGGAGCGTGTCCAATTCGGCGGTCCAGATGTCGGCCGGGGTGATGTATGCCGGGCCGGGATGCACCGCCAGTAGCGAGATCGGCTCGGAACCGGGAACCTCCACCTCGGTTGCGAGATTCACCGGACCGTATCCGTCGAGTTCTCGGCTACCGGTAATCGGGAACCGGCTGTAGATTCCGGCTCCGCCGCCACCTGTCACGTGTGGCTGGAGGTAGCTGTAGGGAAACTGTTCTTCCATACCGGCGTCACGCAGGCCGATCACCGATGCGTCGGTCAGCTCCTGGATCGTGACGATGTCGACGGCGTTCTCGCGGGCCTGGCCGACAACGACCGCCGGATCTGCCATCCCGATCATCAGATTCGCCTGCATCACGCGCAGCCGCACGCCCTCCGACTCCTCAGGCGCTGCGTCCGCCACGTAGAGCGGTGCGTAAGCGAATGCGCCTGCGGCCAGCACCAGTGCCGACACTCCCGCCAGAACCCAGCGTCGACCGATCAACGCCACCAGAGCACCGACCACGACGGCGACGAACATCAACGGAACGAACGAGGCCAGCGCGATCAACACGTTGACTCGGGTGTCGGTGTAGTACGCACCCATAGCCACGAGCCCGGTGACGATGCCCAGAGTGGCGATCGTGCCGGTGAGTATTCGTATCCAGGTTCGTTTCACCGGTCCGAGGGTAGCTACGCCCGAACGCCGACGACCAGCGCTGTGATCGTGGTCCAGGTCAGCGCCATCAAGTCGCGCACCGCCGAGACCGATGACGCCGTGGACCACACCGTTCGCGTCGATGGATCCGGGACCGGAAGGCCTGCGAATCGGTCGGCCAACCAGTCCAGCGTCAGCGACGCACTGAGCGGATGCAGCGAAATGTGTTCGCTCAACCGATCCCGGAGGTAGGTCACGTGCGCGCCCGCTTCGATGTACCGATCCACCTGTCCGTCCACGTCGTCGACGGCGATGATCTGATCGTTGACCGACTGGACCACCAGCAACGGTGCGGACGGAGCTGTTCGACCCGGCTGGATGTCCTGGAAGACCTGCACGATCTCGGGCAGAGCCAGCAGATCGGCCAACGGGAGGTCTGTGTAGCGATCCAGATCGTGTTTCCCCAGTGTGGTGACGGCGCGGACGGTCGTCATCTTCTCCACGGAGTCGAGAATGCGCATCCCCTCCTCGTCGACGTGCTGGCGAATGACCCGGTCCAGTTCGGGATAGGTGCGCCGCAGCCCGGCCACCACCAGAGTGGGCAACGCCGAATGGAACGTTGCGTTCAGCCTCATGAACGCCGAACCCGGATCGCCGACGGGGGAGCCGAGTGCGGCACCGACCAACTCGATCTCCGTTGCGTATTCCGGTGCCATCTCCGCTGCCCAGGATGTCGCGAGCCCGCCGCCCGAGTAGCCCCACAATGCGACGGGCGTCTTCGCGTGCAATGCCAACGGCTCGAACGACAACGCCGCGCGGACGGCGTCGAGCGTGCAGAAACCGGGTTCCTGCGGCGAGCCCCAGTGCCCGTCCGGACCCTCGTGATCCGGGATCGAGATGGTCCACCCGCGGCGCAGAGCATGCAGGACCAGCAAGAATTCGAACTGCGGAACCGCGCCGAACGCCCGCGAACCACGCCGAAGCGCATAGGACGGGAAACACGAGGAGGCGACGCCGTCGATCGCACACTGATACGAGAGCAGCACAGGCTCGGCGTCGCGCGGGCGAAGGACTGTCGTAACGCTGGCCTGCGGAAACCCACCGAGATCCGCAGTGCGATACAGCAGCTGCCATGCGTCGACTCGCTGGCGAACGCGACCGAACATCGCGACGTCGACCGGCCGAACTTTCAGAATCGTCCCCGGCAGAGCCGCTTCGTACCCGTCGGGCGCGGCGTAGAAGGGGTCGTCCTCGGGCCTCGTCGCGTCGCTGCGCCTCGGTGCTCGTTCCACCGGCCAGGGCGATTCGTCCCCCACTGATCTGTCGACGCTCATGTCCCACCGCTTCTTGTCCGAGTCTCGTCGTCACACTAACTTGCTCGTCGCGCGGTTCACTCAGGCAGCCTGCCGCCAGTTGGTGATCAGGACATCGGTCGCGTAGCTCAGGTCGAGACCTTCCCCGCCCCAATTCGGGATGATGGCGTCGGGTTCGATGTCGTCGTGTCGTCGCCTGAGATCGGCGGCGTCGCCGGACACCGCGGGCGCATGAATCATCTCGGTTCCCGAGGGATGGCGGAACGAGAAGCGTTGATGGCCAAGGGCTTCGATGATAAAATAGCCGTCGTGCAACGCTCGATGGTGTTCGCCGCACAGCAGCACCAGGTTGTCGAGCGTGGTCTCACCACCGCGCGAGCGGTAGGTGACGTGATGCGCATGCAGAAACCGAGTGCGGCCACATCCGGGTACTGTGCAGCACCGATCTCGAATGATCAACTGCCGCATCTGACTTCGGCCGGGGTGTGGGGCGGTGGTACTCCATCGCACGGTCTTACCCAGGCGCCCGTGACCGACTGTCCGCATCACTGCAGTGCACAGCACCTGAGCCAGCGTTTCGTCGTCGAGTCCGGGACCGTCGTCGAAGTGGGAATGATCGCAGCCCGCTTCGCTGCTGTCGCCGATGTGGACCAATACCTCCGCGACAGGGGAGACAACAGGGGATTTCAGGCCGCTGCACATCATCTCCGCCATCGAGATCATCGCCGGCACAGGGTTCGGCGGTGCCGGAGCTGCCCGATCTGCTCCCGACTCCTCATCCGTGCGGGTCCGCTCGTACTCGGCCCTGGTCAAGGCGGCCAGAAACCGCTTGCCGTCCTCGGGCCGAAAGCGTGCCGTCAGCACCAGCGAGCCGTCTTCCTCGTCCCAGCGCCACCGTCCCACGCACGGATCGGCGTCGACACCGTTCCGCCGGGTGGGCCGCATCGCCTTCTTCAGGCCGCGGCAGAGACGTTCGATATGGGCGGCGGGCGCATCGAGTGCCTTCTGCAGCAGCGACGCCTCGTTGTCGGCTGTTGCAACGCGGGTCATCGCACGGACCTTGGAGTACGAGACCGTGCCGTTCAGATACGCAGAGGTGATCAGCGGAAGCTCTCGCATCGCTTTGGCCACGCGCACCTGCTCACGAGCCGTGTGCAGATCGACTCCCGCGCGCCAGGACAACCAATGTGCACACGACCGCACTTCCCAGGCCGCCCATCCACGTCGCGTGTCGAATTCTCCCACCAGGATCAGATACTGCGCCGACGCTGCAGCGATCTGACCTGCCAGCGCGCAGATCTCGGTCTCGATTTCTTCGATCTCGACCGACCCCGCCTCGACCGTGTCGCTCATGAACGCCCCCATTCATCGAATGCATGTTCGATAAAGGTACGACGAGGCACCGACAAGAACTTCCTGCAGGCAGGAAAAGCGTCCCCGCGGAGACGTTATTGCTCTTGCTTTCTCGCCGGTGCGCCCGATACTGACACCAGACGCTTCTTCCGAGCGAAGGGTGGTGCAGTGATGACCGGTACCGACACCTGGGGCATATCCGGCTCCGACTTCCTGCACTGGTATCTGATCGCAGCCGTGCTCGCGGTCGTACTGACGGTGCTGGGCAATTGGATTGCAGACAAACGGTCCGTTTCATCCGCCCCGGCGGTTCGGGTGCTCACGCCTCCCGAGGTCGGCGCGTTGACCAGCGACACCCAAGCCGTCCTGGCATCGCTGGCCATGCTGCGTGGGGCCGATGTGATCGACTCGAGCGGCCGTTCCCTTCGAACTCCCACGACCACCGAACTCACCCATCTCGACTGGTTCACCCGCATCGTCCTGTTGCGGCTCGGTAACGGCACCGCACCATTGGTCCGCTCCCGACTCTTCGCCAACACGTCCGGGGCCCGCGCAAAATTGCGTAGAGGATTGGTCGACGAGGGGCTGCTCTACGGCCGGTCGACGCTCGGCGCGTCGACGATCCGCGTGTTCCCCATACTGTTCGTCGTGGCCGTCGGAGTCGCACGGGTGACCCAGGGTCCGAGGAACGGCAACCCGGTGCTGTTTCTGGTCGGAATCATCGCCCTACTGCTACTGACGCTTCCCTTCGTGCACCGTCGGCGGCGACGTACCGCCCTCGGCGAGGCCGAAGTCCGCCGTCTTCGTCAGGAGAACGACTACCTCGCGCCCAGCTTACGCCCGTCGTTCACCGCATACGGTCCCTCGCGCGCAGGAATGTCGGCCGCGCTGTTCGGAACGAGTGCGTTGATGATGCTCGATCCCGCGATGGCGGATGCGTTGAGTCACGGCGTCGCACAGGTCGGTCAGGCCCCGTTGGTCGGGTTCGGCGGCACATCCGGATCCGGCGGCAGCGACAGTGGATTCGGCGGTGACGGCAACGGTGGTGGCTGCGGCGGTGGAGGCGGCGGTGGAGGCGGATGCGGCAGCGGCAGTTGAGACGTTGCGTCCCCGCGGGGACGTTTCAGGGCTTGCTTTCTCGCTGTTTGGCCCGATACTTGCACCAGATACTGGTTTCGACCGAAGGGTGGTGCAGCCGTGGGGAATACCGACACCTGGGGGATTGCCAGCGCTGAGTTCCTGCGGTGGTATCTGCTCGCAGCCGTTCTCGCAGTCGTTGCAACGCTGGTGGGCAACTGGCTCGACGCACACCGGACCGTTGCGGCCTCGCCGACCGGCCGGGTACTCACGCCGCCCGAGGTCGGGGTGCTCACCAACGACGAGCAGGCGGTGATGGCGTCGTTGGCCATCCTGCGCGGTGCCAACGTGATCGATTCCAGCGGCCGCGCCCGGCGAGGCCTGACCGATACCGAGCGCGTGCAGCTGGATTGGTTCACCCGCACCGTCCTCGAACGACTCGGCAGCGGAAAGGCACCCCTGGTTCGATCCCGCCTGGTGTCGAACATGTCCGGGGCTTGCGCGCAGCTGCGCAGCGCCCTCGTCGACGAGGGCCTCATGCACGGCGCGAACGCGCGTCCCATGCTGGCCCGGATGTTTCCGATCCTCTCCGTCGCGGCTGTCGGCATCGCCCGCATTGCTGCAGGCGTCGCCAACGAGAAGCCGGTGGGTTTTCTCATCGTCATCGTCGTCTTGCTGCACGTCGCGCTTCCGTTCGTCATTCGCCGACCACGTCGTACCGCCCCTGGAAACGAAGCGCTCCGACGCCTTCGCGCCGAGAACAACTACCTCGAGCCACGGGCTCGCCCGTCGTTCACCGCGTACGGTCCGTCACGCGCGGGCATGTCGGCGGCCCTCTTCGGAGCGGGAGCGTTGATGGTGCTCGATCCGGCAATGGCGGGTGCTCTGAGCTACGGATCAGCTCACGCCGGTGGAGCTGCATCGTTCGGTTTCGGTGGTGACGGCGGTGGTGGTAGTGGTGGCGACGGAGGCGGAGGCGGGGGTGGAGGCTGCGGGGGCGGCGGTGGGTGCGGAGGGTGACGGTGGAGACTCTGCCCACCGGCCTCGGAATCGGTTGGCGCTCCGAGATTTCGGGGATCATCTCGCAGTTGCCGGGGCTCGCGTTCTGCGAGGTGATCGCCGAGTCGATCGGTGATCGTGTTCCCGACCGCCTCGCCGCACTCGGCGTGCCCGTCGTCACGCACGGAATTGCCCTGTCGTTGGGCGGTGCCGAGCCCTTGGAGCAGCATCGAATTGCGCAGCTGGAAAGAGTGGCCTCGCTGCTCGGCTCACCGATCGTCAGCGAGCACATCGCCTTCGTTCGTGCCGACGGAATCGAGGCCGGGCATCTGCTTCCGGTGCCACGGACCCGCGAAGCCCTGACGGTGCTGACCCGGAACATCTCCCGAACTCAGGACGGCCTTTCCGTCCCCTTGGCAGTGGAAAACATTGCAGCACTGTTCGATTGGCCGGATGACGAGCTGACCGAAAGCGAGTTCCTTGCCGAGCTCGTCGAACGCACCGGCGTCACCCTGGTGCTCGATATCGCCAACGTCTATGCCAACGCGCTGAACCGGGGTCGCGACCCATGGACCGAGCTGGCACGGTTGCCCCTGGACCGAATTGCCTACTGCCACATCGCCGGTGGCACGGTTCGCGACGGTGTTTACCACGACACGCACACCGCTCCCGTTCCCCACGAAGTGCTCGGGCTGCTCCGCACCTTCACCGCGGCGGGCCACCGCGCGCCGTTGATGCTCGAGCGCGACGGTCATTACCCGCCCGAGGACGAGCTGCTCGACGAACTCGACGCCATCGCCGATTCCGCCGGCCTGACGCGCATCACCCCAGATCGTTCGTCGTGCACGACGATGTGAGCGAGAACCTCGCGCGCCGCCAGAAGGACCTCATCCGCGCGCTCGTTGCGGGAGAATCACTTCCCTCCGGGTTCGATTCCGCCACCATCGACACCGTGCGAACCGCTCTGCTGCGCAAGCGGGCAGCCGAGATCGCGGCTCGGTACCCGGCGGTACCGTCGGCGTTGGGTGAGAGATACGGCGAACTCTTTCACCGATGGGCGTCCAATCGACCGAAAGTATCCACCGCCGCCGATGCGGAAGCCTTCTACGCGGCAATGGGTCGGGACGGTGAGTTGGACGCGACACATCCGGTACCCACCGGGCAGCGAATGCACTACATGGCCGACGCACGCAACCCTCTCGCGCGCTTTCGCAGTCCGCTGCGCGGCACGTGGCTGACGTCGCTGTTCGGCGCGGTACTGCTGTTCGCGTTGCCGATCGTCATCGTGACCGGGCTGCTCTCCTACAGCGCGTACGGGCCGCAGTTCGGTCAGGCGCGGCCGGGTGCCGTCGGGTGGCTGCGGTTGCCGTTCTTCGACTGGCCGACGAACCCCGCCTGGCTCTACCAGCTCACGCAGGGTCTGCACGTCGGACTCGGCCTGATCATCGTGCCGCTCGTCATCGCCAAACTGTGGTCGGTGATGCCCAAGCTCGTCGAACTTCCGCCGGTGCGCTCGCCCGCGCATGCGCTCGAACGGTTGTCGCTGTTGGCACTCGTCGGCGGATTGTTGTTCGAGATCGTCACCGGTGTTCTCAACATCCAATACGACTACGTGTTCGGCTTCGACTTCTACGCCGCTCACTACTTCGGTGCGTGGGTGTTCATCTCGGGATTTCTGGTGCATCTCGGCCTCAAAGTTCCGCTGATGTTCCGCACTCTTCGCTCGGAGTCGTTGATGGACGTGCTCCGCGCACGGAACGAGGCACCCGACCAGAGCAGCGACAAGACGTCAGCGACCATGAGCCGACGCGGGGCCATCGGATTGGTCGCTGCCGGAATGGGTTTCATCGCCGTGTTGACGGTCGGCCAGACGGTCGGTGGAGTTCTGCGCAAGGCCGCCATTCTGCTACCTCGCGGGCGCTCGTACGGCGACGGCCCCAACGACTTTCAGATCAACCGGACGGCCGAGGCCGCGGGGATCACCGACACACAGACGGGGGCCGATTGGCAGCTGACCATCAGCAGCACAGCCCAGGACGCCGTGCCGATCGTGCTGTCCCGAGGCCGGCTGATGTCGATGCCGCAACACACGGCCGAACTTCCCATTGCGTGCGTCGAAGGATGGTCGACCGTTCAGACGTGGACCGGCGTGCCGCTGGCCGAACTCGCCGCGCTGGCAGGCGTGCCGGCACCGCGATCGGCCGAGGTGGGCTCGCTCGAGCAGAACGGAGCATTTACGCGAGCCGTGTTGCAGGGAAATCAAGCGGTGCACCCGGACTCGTTGTTGGCCTTGAAAGTCAACGGGGTCGATCTCTCGCTCGATCACGGCTATCCCGCCCGCGTGATCGTCCCGGCGCTTCCGGGCGTGCACAACACCAAATGGGTTGCCCGCATCGTGTTTCGTTCCTGACTTTCCAAAACTGCGTGAATGGTAAACAATCTTTCATCGGTGGCCCGTGGGGTTGCCGACGAGGGCGCGTTCCCTCGCCTGGATGAGCTCGAAGGTGTCGCCACGATGCACGCATTCTCCAGAGGTCTGTTCGCCGCAGGTGCAGCGCTCACGCTGCTGTTCGCTGCCGGCTGTTCGTCGTCCGACGCGGGCAACGCCGTTGCCGCGGACACCACCGCCAACTCCTCGACGTCCGCAGCTCCCAGCACCACCGACGACGTGTCCGGCCAGGAAGGCATCGATGCCGGCGGCTCCACCGATATCGACGTCGAGATCGGTCAGTGCGTCAAGCTCGGCGGGACCATGACGGCCGCCACCATCGAGAACGCCGAATGCGGCAGCATGGAATCGAACTACAAGGTCATCGCCAAGGCCGAGCTGAACGAGCAGTGCCCCAGTGATGTGAATCAGACCTACTACGAGACTCTCGACGGCGTGGAGCAAGGCGCTCTGTGCCTCGACGTCGACTGGGCGATCAACGGTTGCATGAGCGTGCCCACCGGAGGCATGGACGAGCCGGCCCGAGTCGACTGCGCCGATCCCAGCGCGACGAACGTCGAACAGGTCACCGAAATCAAGACCGGTACTTCCGATCCCAACGACTGCCCCGAAGGCGGATTCGCCTACGAGGCACGGCAATTCGTCGTCTGCACCACTACGATCTCCTAGCGGACGCTGGGCGGTGTGCTAGCCGGCCGCTTCCAACCGCGCCCGGAGTGTCGACTCGGTATACCGAATCGCTTGGCTCACAACAGGTTCGACCACGGCCCCGAGCACCCTGCCTGCGATCCCACCGGGCAGGGTGTACCGAAACACGACGTCCAGACGGGTATTGCCGTCGGCCGTATCGGAGAACGACCAGGTGGACGAGTTGGACAGGCCCTCGACGGACTCGAGCGTGAGCCTTTCGTTTCGGACCCACTCGGTCACGTGCACAACGGAGGTGAGGGCCTTCGGCCCGATCTGCATCGTCGCGCCGTAGGTGGCACCGAGACCGGACAGGATATCGCCCGTCGGCTCGAAACGAGTGATGCCGAACATCCACTGTGGAACGTTCTCGAAGTCGTCCATGTAGGCGAAGGCCGCCTCACGGCTGGTCGACGCGACGGCCGAACGATTGATTTCACGCACTCGTGCACACTAGTACACGCGACTTCGTGTTACACATACTTTCGGCCCGGTTCCTATCGGCGGACGTAACCTGCCTGCTTGTCGACCACATTGGCCAATGGCTCGTTCCGTCGATATTTGTGGAGGTTGTCCTCGAACAGCAACCACAGACGTTCCGCGAAGTCGTCCGCGTCACCTGCCAGATGTGCGGTCACGATGACGTTGTCCAGGCCCCACAGCGGGCTCGATTCCGGCAGCGGCTCGACCTCGAACACATCGAGCACGGCCCACCCGATGGAACCCGAGGCAAGAGCGTCGCACAAGACGTCTTCGTCGACGATGGGTCCGCGGGCGATATTGACCAGGCCCGCGTCATGCCGCATGGCCGTGAGCACCTCGGAGTCGACCAGTCCCCGGGTGGCGTCGGTCAACGGTGCCGCCAGCACGATCACGTCGTATTCGCCTGCATGGGAGGGCAGGTGCGCGACGTCCCGGATTCTCGCGAAGTCCGAATCCCCCGGCCGCTCGGAGGTTGCCGCAGCGTCGACCTTCATCCCGAGAGCGCCGAGCATCCGGCCGATTTCGCGTCCTATCGAACCCGGACCGACTACGAGGGCGTTCCGACCGGAGATTCCGGCCGTCATCCGATGCTCCCAGACCCGCTCCCGCTGTCGACGCAGCGCCTGAGGCAGCTTCTTCACCGATGCCAAGATGCCAGCGGCAACGTACTCGGCAATCGCACGGTCGAGAATGCCGGCCGAGTTGGTCAACAGCCAAGGGCCGTCACGAAGAACCGGATCCAACAATCGATTGACTCCGGCGCTCGACGCGTGGACCCAACGCAGGTTGTCGGCGTTCGGCCACACGGCCCGCAGATCGGCGGTCTCGAACGTTCTGAACAGGAGGACCTCGGCCCACGACACCGCGTCCGCGAGATCGGCGATGGTGCAGCTCTTGAACTCGACTCCGTCCAGCGAGGGAAGTAGTCGGCGGTCCGAGTCGTTCTCGACCACAAGTACGTTGATCACAGGACAACGATAGTGTCTCGTCCATGGGCGAGAATCGGGATCGTATGTTGCGCGGCGAGCTCTATCGGGACAGCGATCCGGACCTGGTCGCGTCCAGGGTGCGATGCGGGACGCTGCTGGACCGGTTCAATGCGACGACGGCAGAACAGAACACGGAGAGGCGCAGGATTCTCGACGAGTTGCTCGGCTCCATCGGACCGGACTCGTGGATCATGCCCAGATTCCAATGCGATTACGGCACATACATTTCCATCGGATCGAACAGCTTCCTCAACTACGACGCGATTCTGCTGGACTGCGCGCCCATCACCATCGGTGACGACGTATCGATCGGTCCACGAGCACAACTGCTGACGGCACTGCACCCCATGGAGGACCACGAGGCGCGTCGAACACGTTGGGAGAGCGCTCTTCCCATCACCATCGGAAACAACGTCTGGCTCGGCGGCGGGGTCATCGTCTGCCCGGGAGTGACGATCGGCGACAACTCGGTGATCGGTGCCGGCAGCGTCGTCACCCGAGACGTACCGTCGCACACATTCGCGGCCGGCAACCCGTGCCGAACGATTCGCGCTCTACCGTGACAGCACCGCGTTCAAGATCTTGTCCGAGTCACGAACCAACGTGGATACGGCAATCCGCGCACCCCACCAGAACCCCAGCCAACCGATAGCCGCAGCCACGGGTACGGACAGGTACGCGTAGGCACCGGGAAGCAGTGCCAGGAGCAGGCCGGGAACAACCGACACGGCCATCACCACTATCGACAGCATGATCAACGCGAACGAGCTTCCGTTGAACGACCCGCGGGTGTTCAACGAGAAGGCCTTGGTCGGCTCGGGAACCGGATAGGCGGCACGCACCGAGATCGCGACGGTCAACCCGGCACCGACCCCGAGCATCGAAACAGTCACCGAGATGGGGATCTCCAGCCGGTGCAGGCCGAGATCACCGAACACTCGGACCACCAGTGTCGAGGCGATCGCGAAGGGTGCGGCCACCATGAGCCACGCGATCTGCCGACCACGGACATCGTCGCGGAGAGCCTGCGGGATCATCACCAGGTGCCACATCGAACTCCCGTCGAGGCCATAAGAATTCGATCCGGCACCCATCGCCATGAAGATCACGATCCACGCACCCCACGCCGAACCGAACGGAATCGAGTCGGTCACCAACGGACCGACACCTCCGAGCACCGTGAAGATGAGGACCGACAGCAGCTGACTTCGACGCCGCATGTCACCGCGCCACAGGGACAGCTCGCGCGTCACCACCGCACCGACTCGCGTTGCCCGCCAGCCGGTCTCCCCGTCGCGGCCGTTCGCCGCTGTCTGTTTCCGTGACGCGCCGTGCGAGGTGGACACCCGTCCCTCGAACAGCCGCAGGACAAGCCGCTGCCACAACCACACCAACACGCCGTCGAGCACCAACAGTCCCGCCACCGCGCCGACCGCCAGCGGCCAATTACCGTCCAGCGCAGCATCCACCCCGGTGATTCCCCAACTGAACGGAATCGAATGAGCCAGTGTCAGAGGCCATGTCACCTCACCGGACAACACCCTGGAGAAGTTCTGGGTGATGGGGAACTGCAGGAAGTACAGGCCACCGAACACTGCACCGAACGCCAGCAGCGCAAACTCTCGACTGCGCCGACTCTTCAACAGTTGAGACATCGCCACTGTCACCACCCTGGACAGGGTGACGAAGAAGACCACAGTTGCAGGCCAGGCCACCAGGGCCAGCGGGAGAGCTGCGAGAAAACGCGAGGCGGCGTAGATCGGGATCGACGCGGCCGCGATGGTGGTGAGCGGCACCACCATTCCGTAGGCCGACGTGCTCAACATCGCACGCGCCAGTCGGGGTGGATCGATCGCCAGCATCTGGAAGTGGCGAGGCTGGATGTTGTCGTCGGAGATTCCGGACAGGACCGGGAACAGCACCCAGCTCAGGCCCATCAGTGTCAGCCCGAGGCTCGCGGTGCCGCCGACCAAGACCTGCGAGGATCCACTGCGCGCAGCCAACACACATGCCACGACGGCCAAGACCAGTCCCAGCAACCCGAACACGGTTTTGACGACCGCTTGCCCGCCCTTGAACTGCCTGCGGTAGAGCGTGATTCGCATCTGCAGAACAGTGCGCACGATCGACGTCACGAGCGCATCCAGGACAGACCGTCGGGGTTCTGCTGGCGAGTGCCCACCAGCCGAACGAAGGCGTCGTCCAGGGTTCCGCCGGCCCGGACCTCGTCCACCGTTCCCGCCGCGACGACGCGTCCGCCGGTGATGACACCGACATGAGTGCAGAGTTGCTCGACGAGCGCCATCACGTGGCTCGACAGAATCACCGACCCTCCGGACCGGACGAACTGAACCAGGATGTTCCGAATCGTGGTGGAGGAGATGGGGTCGACCGCCTCGAACGGCTCGTCCAGTACGAGAAGGCGTGGGCCGTGCAGCAGTGCCGAGGCCAATCCGATCTTCTTGGTCATACCCGCGGAGTAGTCGGCGATGACGGTTCCTCCGGCGTCGGCCAGATCCAGTGCGTCCAACAGCTCGTCTCGACGCTGCGCGATGACGTCTTCCGGCATCGCGCGCAGCCGTCCGAAATATGTCAGGAGTTCGTGGCCGGTGAACTGCGACGGCAGCGCCAGCCCGTCGGGCAGCACGCCGAGAAGTTCTTTCGCGGCGATCGGATCGGCCCAGACGTCGCGTCCGAACACCAGGCTTCGCCCGTACTGCGGCCTGAGCAGGCCGACTGCCATCGACAGGCAGGTGGTCTTGCCCGCACCGTTCGGGCCGACGAGACCGAACATCGACCCGGGCGGAACCATCAGCGACAGGTCGTCGACGGCAACCTTGGGGCCGAACGCCATGCAGAGATGCTCGATCAGCAGAGCAGCAGAATTCGTTTGCACGCGTAACAGACTAACCGGTACGGCCCCACTCGTCATCCGCTCCGAATCGACCGCGCCGGTACCATTCGGGCATGAATCGCACGGCAGTGGTCACCGGAGCTTCGTCGGGTATCGGACGCGCGGTCGCGCAGCAACTCGTCGCACGGGGTTATCGAGTGATCGGCACTTCTCGCAATCCGAATTCGATGACCGAGGACCAACGGGCCGGCGGCGTCGAGTACCGCGCTCTCGACCTCACCGATTCGGAATCGATCCGCACCTTCGCCGCCGACCTCGGCGAAGTAGACGTGTTGGTCAACAATGCCGGCGAGAGCCAGTCCGGGCCGTTCGAGGAACTACCGACCGACGCCATCGAGCGGCTGTTTCAGCTCAACGTGTTCGGCGCAGTGACGTTGTCGCAGAACGTCATTCCCGGGATGCGCGAGCGTGGGTACGGTCGCATCGTGATGGTGGGATCGATGCTGGCCAGCTTCCCTCTCGCTTATCGCTCGTCCTACGCCTCGACGAAGGCCGCCATCAAGGGCTTCTCCGACGCGGCGCGCCTGGAACTCTCGCCCTTCGGCGTGTGGATGACCACCGTCGAGCCGGGGTCGATCAACACCGGAATCAGTGAGCGGCGAACCAAGTACATCGCATCGGATTCGGTCCATCGAGACGACTTTCATACCGCCATCTCGTCACTGGATCGCAAGGAAGCAGGCGGCATCTCCGCAGACGACGTCGCCGAGGTGGTCCTCAAAGCCATCGAGGCCGACAAGCCGAAACCGTTGTACGCCAGGGGAAGCAACGCGCCGGTCGTGTTCCTCGCGCGGCGGTTGCTGCCGGCTACGTTCATGGAGAGAACCATTGCGAAGATGTTCGGCCTGAAGAGGTAGTTTGAAGCCATGACCTGCGGGAATACGGCTGTGTGAACAAAATTTCTCTCGACCGACCGTGGTAGAGACCCTCGGGCTCGTACTGGCAGCCACAGGCCTCATCGTCGCCGCGCAGGTGATCTCGAAGAAAACGACGCTTCCCGCAGCGGCATTGCTGACTCTGGCCGGGTTGGCGGTGTCGGCCTCTGCGTTGCCGGACATCGTTCTCGACCCCGAGGTCGTACTGACGCTTGTGATTCCGCCTCTGCTGTACAGCGCTGCGCTCAATTCCTCGCTCGTGGCCATTCGTCGCAATGTGTGGACGATCCTGAGCCTGTCCGTGGCCCTGGTGGTCGCCACCGCGGCACTGGTAGGAGTGGGACTCTGGCTGCTCGTACCCGGCATCACGCTGGCGGCCGGGATGGCGCTCGGTGCCGCCGTGGCACCACCGGACCCGGTGGCCGCGCTGGCCGTGGGTCGACGGGCAGGCATCCCACCGAAACTGGTGACCCTCATCGAGGGGGAGGGACTGCTCAACGACGCCACCGCACTGACGATGCTCACCGTTGCGATCACGGCTATCGCGAGTCAGGACATGACAGCGGCCCATGCCGGCGGACTGTTCGTGCTGGCTGCAGTCGGCGGCATCATCGTCGGGCTGGTCGTTGCCCTGTCGATTCGATTGGTGCAGAGGTTCGTTCACGATTCGCTGCTGCTCAACATCGTGTCGCTGGCGACGCCGTTCGTCGCCTATCTCGCGGCAGAAGAGGTCCACGCTTCCGGCGTCCTGGCCGTTGTCGTTGCGGCGCTGGTGATCGGCCATCACACCCGTCACGCAATTTCGGGTGCCAGCCGTCTGCAGACCACCGCAGTGTGGCGGCTGATCGACCTGCTGCTCGAGGGGTTCGTGTTCCTGCTCATCGGCGAACAGCTGCCGACAGTGGTACGTGGTCTGTCCGCGTATTCGGGTACCACCATCGCCCTCGCTGTCGGAGTCACTCTCGCCGGAGTTCTGCTGCTGCGGCCGCTGTGGTTGCTCACGACCGGGCTCTCCGCGCGTGAAGCAGTGGTGATGAGCTGGGCAGGCACCCGCGGCGTCATCACCGTCGCCGCCGTGTTCACGTTGCCGCTGACCATCGACTCGGGCGAGCCGTTTCAGAGCCGAGATCTGTTGCTGTTCTGCGCATTTCTCGTGGTCCTGGTGACCGTCGTGGGGCAAGGTCTGACGTTCGCTCCGCTGGTGCGGAAATTGAATGTCGTGGCCGATCCGGCCGCCGAGGCACGGCTGAGAAACGAAGCGCGGGAGGGTTCGACCAAAGCTGCGCTGTCGCAGCTGGACCGAATCGCCGACGAGGAGAACCTCGACGACGAGGGGCGGGAGATGCTGCGTCGCGAATTGGAGCATCGCATCGACCGCTACCATCGCCGTCTCGATCACCTCGACGAGTCCGATATCGGCGACGCGGTGATCTCACCGGAACAGACCGCGGCGATGACCACACGTCGCCGCATCCTCGACGTCGAGCGGGAGGAATTGTTGTGCTGGCGAGACGCCGGCCGACTGCCGGACAACAGCATGCGCAGTCTCGAGCACGAGCTCGATCACGAGGAGCATTCCTTCCGCCCGCATCGAGAGACCGATTAGCCGGCGATCGCGGCGTGCATCTCCCAGACGATCACTTCGGCTCCGGTGGCGGAGCCGATCTTCTGACCGCCGCCTCCGCTGATACGCACGGCGTCACCCTCGGCGAGTATTCCGACGCCTTCGAGCATCGCTTCGCCTTCGGCGACGAAGATGTGCACAAACGGCGCGTCCGGAATTTCGACGGGAGCCTGGCCGGGCTGCAGGCGTGCCGCGTGCATGGCCGCATACTTGTTCTTGATGCGGATTGCCGCGTGATCGGCATGGTCGGGCATGCCGGATGCGACGGGAACCAGGCCGCCGCTGAGCAATTCACCGTCAATCTCGAGTTGTTCGTAGCCCGGGGTGATGCCCTGTTCGTCGGGCACGACCCACATCTGGACGAACCGAACCGGATCGCCGTGCTTGCCCGAGTACGTGCCGGCAGTCTCGCCGAGCCGCCACGAATCGTTCTTCTCCGAGTGCAGGATGCCGGTTCCTGCGCTCATTCGCTGAGCCAGACCCGGGTAAATGACGCCGGAGTGGCCCATCGAGTCCTGGTGCACCAACGAACCCTGCAGGACCCAGGTGACAATTTCCATGTCGCGGTGCGGGTGGGTGTCGAAACCCTGACCAGGAGTGACGATGTCGTCGTTGTTGACCATCAGAACGCCGTGGTGAGTATTACCGCGATCGAAGTGATTGCCGAAGGAGAAGGAGTGCTTTGAGTCGAGCCAGCCGATCTTGGTCTTGAATCGGTCGTCGGCGCGGCGAACGTCGGGTGTGGTTGCTGCAGAGGTCATGTGGTGTGCCTCGATCTTTCGAGTATGCGGATGCCTACAGGACGTGCGAGCCGTACATCTCGCCGAGCGGATCGGCGATCAATTCCAGGCGGGCACCATCGGGATCGCGGAAGTACAGCGAGACCTCACTGTGCTCGATCAGCTCGATACCGGCGTCGATCAGCTTGGTACGCAGGTGTTCCCAGCGGGTGGGCTCCACGCTGATCGCCACGTGGTGAAGTCCACCGAGCACCTCTTTGTACGGTCCGACATCGAGGCCGGGAAAATCGAAGAACGCGAGAAGGTTGCTGTTGCCGATGTCGAAGAAGAAGTGCGACGAGCCCGGGTAATCGCGGTTCTCGATGAGCTCGGTCAGCGGGAACTCGAGCAGGTCCTGATAGAAGCGGACGGTTGCTTCGACGTCACTGCTGATCAACGCGGTGTGATGAAGGCCGCGAGCCGACGATGCCGGCCGCTCACCCGCCGGCTTCAGGTGCTGGTCGCGGATGCGGTCCCGTTCGATGGAGTGCTGATCTGTCTCGGTCATCGCTGTACCTCCGGTCAAGTAGTTGCTTCGTCAACTACTGAGAACAGTACACCGGATAGTTGCGTTGTCAACTACTATGCAGACATGAACTCTCCACGGTGGCTCAGCCAGGACGAACAGCTGGCCTGGCGCGCATATCTCGACGCCACACGCCTGCTTCTGCGTGATCTGGACAACCAGCTCACTCGCGACTCCGGAATCTCGTTCACCGACTTCGAGCTGCTGGTCGTCCTCTCCGAGGCACCGGATCACCGCAGACGCATGAGCCAACTCGCGGACGCAGTCACCACCACCCGCAGTGGCGTCACAAGGGCGATCAGCCGACTCGTCGAATGCGGATGGGTGCGCCGCGTCAAATGCGACGACGACAAGCGAGGCATGTCGGCCGAGCTCACCGAGGCCGGGCTCGACACCCTGGCCGCGGCGAGCCCCGGTCACGTCGAGGCGGTACGACAGAACATGTTCGATCTCATGGACCCGAACGATCTGGGCGCGCTTGCCCGAACATTCTCGGCGATGCGGGACCACGCGTCGTGACGCTCATCCACATCCCCAGCG
Source organism: Rhodococcus sp. 077-4 (assembly GCF_047782425.1). Taxonomy (NCBI): domain Bacteria; kingdom Bacillati; phylum Actinomycetota; class Actinomycetes; order Mycobacteriales; family Nocardiaceae; genus Rhodococcus; species Rhodococcus sp. 077-4. The sequence goes on from NZ_JAJPWC010000001.1 coordinate 329,156, forward strand.
AAGATCGGCATCACTGGTGGAACGAGTGGCTCGACTCCAAGCAGTCGTTTCCCGCCACCGGAAACTACGATCTGGCGGCCAATGCACATGGGCTGCTGATGGTGCACAACGAGGACACGGTGTTCCCGGGCGAGGGGTTCGACTCCCATCAGCACGAGAACATGGAGATCGTGACGTGGGTACTGGAAGGAACGTTGAAACACTCGGACTCAGAGGGTAATTCAGGTCTGATCTACCCCGGCCTCGTTCAACGCATGAGTGCGGGAACCGGTATCCGACACACCGAACGCAACGCTTCGAGTCTGACCAGCCGCGACAGACTGCGCGTCGTGCAGATGTGGATTCCGCCGGACACCGACGGACGGGTGCCGTCGTACGAAGAACTCGACGTGCGAGACGAATTGGCGTCCGGTGAGCTGGTCGGCGTGGCATCGGGAATGCCCGACAGAAGTGGGGTGCGTATCGGCAATCGCTTTGCGGCACTGCATGTTGCACGACTCGAGCCTGGACAGCCGATCACCGTGCCGGACGCGCCGTTCGGTCACGTCTTCGTCGCCGACGGTTCCGCGATGTTCGAGGACATCGGAGCCGTCGAACAGGGTGATGCAGTTCGACTGACCTCCACCGGAGGGCACCGTGTGACAGCATCGACGACGAGCGAGATTTTGATCTGGGAAATGCACGCCGAGTTCGCGTGAGGGGAGCGCCGACCATGCCGACTGTCGTCACCAACGATGCCGTCACCCTGAATTACCTGGACGAGGGAACAGGCCCGACGGTCGTACTTGTCGCGGGCTTCTGCGCGCCCGCGACCACCTGGGCGCTACAGCAGAAAGCGTTGGTGCGAGCCGGTTATCGCGTTCTTGCTCTCGACCGACGTGGGCACGGTGACTCCGACGCACCTACGCATGGAGCATCGATGAAGCGGCACGGTCGCGATCTCGAGAACTTCCTTGCGGCGGTGGGCGTCACCGACGTCGTCTTGATCGGCGGCTCGATGGGTGCGAGCACCGTCTGGTCGTACATCTCGCAATTCGGCACAGAGCATGTGCGGGCCGTCGTATCGGTGGATCAGACGCCGAAGATGGTGAACAGTGCCGACTGGCCCAACGGCTTCTACGGACTCACCGACGATAATCGAGCATCGTTCTTCGACAGAGGAATACCCGCGACGGGCCACGGCCGGCCCCAGTGGAAGTCCGTGCCGTCACTGCTGAGACTCGTGGTCGCACTGCGCGCGATGCCGAAGATGGCCTCACCCGACGCAGCCCCGATGAAAACCCTGCTGGACGATCATGCGGCACAGGATTGGCGCGGGACCATCGCGGCGACCGACAAGCCGATTCTCATGATCGCTGGGCGCGACAGCCAATTCTGGCCTGCCGCTCACGCGTCGGATGCCGTCGGACGCAATCCATACGGCCGATCGGTGATTCTGGAGGATTGCGGACACGCGGCGAACATGGACCGTCCGGGCAAATTCAATGCGACGATGCTCGATTTTCTGGGCTCGCTCGACTGACATTCACCGCCCGGCTCGATCCAACGCGTCCGCGCACGCGCTCAGACTCCGCAGCATCGACAACCGGTCGTGCTCGGACAGCGACTCGATCATCGCGCTCTCCACCTCGGCAACAGCAGCCGATGCGCGCTCGAGCCGTTCCAGCCCTCGAGCAGTGACATGGAGGCGTTGCTCGCGACCGGTCCCCGTGACCTCCACCAAGCCTTCGCGCGTGAGTCCGGCGAGCAGCTGATGCGTGGCCTGCCTGGTGACGAACACCCCTCTGGCGAGGTCGGCGTTGGAGAGTCCCGGCGTGTGCGCGAGAAGTTCGAGACTCGCATACTGCGACACCGTCATGTCCAGCGCACGCAGTCGCTCGTCCATCGCCGAGCGCAGCGCCGAAGTGGCCCGCTTGAGGGCATATCCGATCGAGGTGTCGAGATCCACGTGGCTCATGTCAATATCTTGACATGCACGGGCCCTGATCATGGCATCCTGACTGCGACCCGACTCCGCAACCTGAGGGACCCACCATCTTCAGAATCCTGATCGACCGCATGATCGCGGCATCCAACGCACCACGACAGCCGGCCAAGCCCCCGGGGCCGATTTTGCTCGCGTTCACAACAATCGCGGTCGTCCCGTTGGTATTCATATCCGGGCATTGGTGGCCCTCACCGTACGGACGCTTCGCGTGGCTGGATCCGTTGCTCATCGGTGCAGCAGCGGTTTTGGTGTTGCTGACCGTGGGGCTGATCTGGGCCATTCGCACCCTCCACGTCGTCGGCCAGGATCGCCGCTGGTCATGGTGGATCCTGCCCGCTCCGATCGTGGTGGGAATCGGGGCGTTGCTGATCATGATGCAGTCGGACCAGGTGACGACCGACTCGTGGCTCGAATTTGCAGTCTTGGCAGGAGTTAGCACCCGACGAACTCCGAAAGAACTATTGCGAAATATTTCTTTCGGGTTATGGTGCTTCATGACCCCACCACCTCCGGCTCGGACGCCACGGAAGCTGACGGACATGTCCGAGCTCAAGGCGCTGACGCATCCCATCCGACTGCGCCTGCTCTATGCGTTGCGCGCCAACAAGTCGATGACGGCAACCCAGCTCGGTGATCTCGTGGACGAGTCGCCCGCCTCGGTGAGCTACCACCTGCGCAAACTCGCCGAACACGGCTTCGTCAAGGAGGTCGAGAACGGATCGGACAAGCGTCAACGCTGGTGGTCGGAAGCCAACGAGAACGGGTTCAGCTGGTCCGAGAACGACTTCGCCGATTCACCCGAATCGTTGTCGGTTGCGAAGGCCTCCAAGGACTCCTGGTTGGCGCACCAGTGGTCACGGCTACGCGACTTCGATCGGACCTCGGAATCCTGGGGACCGGAGTGGGTGTCGGCAGCGTTCAGTAGCGACAACGTCTTGCGCCTCACAACAGGCGAAACCGCCGAGATGGATCTGGAACTACGGGCTGTCGTGGACAAATGGCGGCGACACGGCGAGAACGCGACCTCGGGGGAACGCGAACACGTCATGGTCCTGATGCACGGATTCCCCACCACACCATAGGAGTTGGCATGTATCCGTTCGATCCGCAAACGTATCTGAACTTGCTCGCGCGCGACCGGGAGGCGGCAATGATCAACGCGGATCGGCGCGCCCTCGCTGCTGCGCAACACCGTCTACGCCGCGACGAGCTTCGTGTTCAACGGGCATGGGAGGAGTTGACGGCTTCCCTCGCCGACGTCTCGTTGTCGGAGCGACGGGTTCTCGAGCTGGCTCGACGGTGACAAGCGGTCAAGGCAGAATCTTCTCCAGCCACACCTCGGCGTAGGGCTCCGCATTGAACGCAGGCACCTCTCGATAGCCGAGCTTCGAGTACAACCCCCGCGCCTCGACCAGGTCCGCTCGGGTGTCCAACCGAATCTTCGTGCGGTGTGACTGTCGGACACATCCTTCGAGAAACTCGACAATCGACGCCCCGATGCCGTCCCCGCGTGCCCCCGCATCCACGAAGACGCGGGTCAGCTCTGCGACGTCCTCGGATACGAAACGTGCGCCCCCGCAACCGACCACATGCGCGCCGAGGTACGCGACGACCAACAATCCCGTATCTCCTGCGAGGTCATCGCTCGGTTCTTCGATCATGGCTCGATGCACTTCGTCGTCCGTCGCTTCTCGACCGTGAAAACGTCCGACGACATCGGCGTAGTAACGAAACAGAACCTCGGACGCCGGCTCCGACGAAGGATGAACGACGGCAAAAGTTACTGGCGCAACCACTACTTCGCTGCGGTGGCGCGCTTGGCGAGCACCTTCGAGATCCCCAACTGAGCAAGCACGATGAGAACACCCACGATCGCGCCGATGATCGCCGAGGCCAGGGTGTTGACGATCCACGCCAACACGCCGCCGATGCCCGCAACTCCGCGCACCGCTTCTTCGCCGTGGTGCACCAATTCGTAGATGGGATGAAATCCGAGCTCGTCGATGCCGACGAGCAGGATGTGCCCACCGACCCACAGCATCGCTGCGGTGCCGACGACCGACAGCACCGACATGACCTTCGGCATGCCCTTGACGAGACCCCGACCGAACTTCTCGACGAATCCGGTGGAGCCGTCGGCGAGCTTCAAACCGATGTCGTCCATCTTCACGATCAGCGCGACGACTCCGTAGACGACGATCGTGATGACCACGGCGACAACCGCCAGGATGATCAGCCGGCTCCAGAAACCCTCTGCAGCAATGGTATCCAGCGCGATGACCATGATCTCGGCGGACAAAATGAGGTCCGTGCGCACCGCGCCGGAGACAACAGTGTCCTCGTCGCGCGGTTCGTCCTCGGCGGCCGCGTGATCGTCACCGTGGCCGAACAGTGCACCCCAGATCTTGTGCGCCGCCTCGTAGCTGAGGTAGCAACCGCCGAGCATCAGAATGGGTGTCAACAGCCACGGCAGGAACTGACTGAGCAGCAACGCGATCGGCAGAATGATCAGCAGCTTGTTGCGCAGCGAGCCCACCGCTATGCGCTTGATGATGGGTAGTTCACGTTCGGCCGCGAGACCTCGAACGTACTGAGGCGTCACCGCTGCGTCGTCGATCACGACACCGGCCGCCTTGGCCGTCGCCTTGCCGGTCGCCGCCCCGACGTCGTCGATGGATGCCGCGGCCAAGCGAGCAAGCGCTGCCACGTCGTCGAGTAGAGCTACGAGTCCGCCGGCCATCACAGACCTCTGTAAGAAGACGAGTGCACGGGCTGGCTCCTAGGGCTGGGTACGACGCCGAAATCCCGACGATCTACGTGTTGGGAACCTTACCGTCCGTGCTGCGTCGGCGAACACATACGAAGCCGGTGACGATGTATGGTTTCCTATACGTATAGCAAACTATACCTAGGATCGGAGTCTCTCATGACCCTCAGATGGCTGTCGGTCGGCGCTGTCGGCCTTGCAACCGCAGCGTCGACTGCCCTTTTGGCCTGGCTCGTCTCACCCGTCGCACCGGGCATTTCCGCGGTCGTGTTCGGATTCACCGCGCTACCGTTCGGCGCGATGCTGGGGTGGATTCTCTTCGCCGCCCCGAGAACCGCCGAGGCCACCTACCCCTCGGGCGAGAGTATCGAATCCCACTGGACGTCGACCGCGTCGAGCGGGATGGCCACAGATCTGGTGTGCATTCTGGGCCTGACACTTGCCGTCATCTCGATTGCACGCGCCGAGCCGCCGGCCACGCTGGTTCTCATCGGCTTGCTTCTCGCCGCATTCGCGTCGTTCACTGCTCGGTACGCATTCGCGCGGCATCGCGCGCTGTCCGAGTGAAGAACAGTGTTCGACGTCGACGCACGGAGAAGGGTTGGTCTCAGAACGAACTGGCCGAACGCATCGACGTCACTCGACTGACGATCATCTCCATCGAGAAGGAACGATTCGACCCGAGCCTGCCCGTCGCCTTTCGCCTCGCCGCGGCCTTCGACTGCTCGATCGAGGAACTGTTCGAGCCGGAACCGAGTTGATTGGTTCCTATTTCACGAGCCCTTCGCTCTGCAACCACTCGTAGGCGACGTCCGAGGGATCCTCACCTTCGATGTCGACGCGTCCGTTCAGCTCCTGCATCAGGTCGTCCGTCAGCTTTTCGGACACCACGCCCAGCAGATCGGCGATCTCGGGATGCTCGGTGAGCACGGCGTCCCGTACGACCGCGGTGCCGCTGTACGGCAGAAAGAATGCGCGATCATCCTCGAGCACAGTCAGATTCAGATTCTTGATTCTACCGTCGGTGGTGTAGACCATGCCGAAATTGCACGGCGAACTATCGGCGGTGGAGGTGTAGACGACGCCGGCGTCCATCCGGGTGACGTTCCCCGAGGGCACTCCGCCCGGAGCATTGAGTCCTATTCCGTACGTCTCGAGCATCGGACCGAAACCGTCCGAGCGTGAATAGAATTCGTCGTCCACGCAGAACGTCCGCTCTGCTTCCGGGAGATTTGCCACGTCCGACAGCGTCTTCACACCGAGGCGCTGTGCCGTCGCGGCCGAGGCAGCGAAGGCGTACGTGTCGTTGAAGTTCGCAGGCGGTAGCCAATCGAGGTTGTGCTCGCTCTTCTCGATATCGCGTACCCGTTCCCACAGTTCTTCCGGGTCGCTGATCGTCTCGGTCTCGTTGTGGTAGTTGACCCATCCGGTTCCGGTGTACTCCCACAGGATGTCGGCGTCGCCGTTGAGCTGGGCCTGCCTCGACGACGCGGATCCCGGGGCTCCGGTCAGGTCGGTGACCTTCGCACCGGCCGCGGCGAGGTATGTGGCGGTGATCTTTCCGAGGAGCACACCCTCGGTGAAGCTCTTGCTCGTCACCACCAACGATGCGCCGTCGAGCGGCGTGGCACCGTCCGGCAGGCTGGTGCTCTGGAATGTGCCGGAGGAGCTGACCAGCCCACAACCGGCCACGGTCCCGATCAGCGCCGCTGCAACTGCGGTGGTGAACAGTCGGCGCATCATGCCACTCCTCGTGGGGTCGCGAACAATTCGACCACCCGGCCGAGCCAGTCGATGATCAGAGCGAGCAGAGCGACCAGGACGGCACCGGAGATGAGCAGCTTCGGCAGAAACAGCGTGGTCCCCGTCGTGATCAGGGTGCCGAGACTCGATGCCCCGATGAACGTACTCAGGGTGGCAGTGCCGACCAGGATGACGAGTGCGGTGCGAACTCCGTTGAGAATCACCGGAACTGCCAGCGGTAGCTCCACCTGAACCAGCGTGCGCACCCCGGAGAATCCGATTCCTCGCGCAGCCTCGATGGTGCGCTGATCGACCTGTTGAATGCCGACGATGGTGTTCTGCAGGATCGGGAGGATCGCGTACACCACCAATCCGACCACGGCCGTGCGGAACCCGGTACCGAGCCACATCGTCAACAGCACGATGAGACCTACTGCAGGCGCAGCCTGGCCGATGTTGGCAAAGTTGATGGCCACTGGACGGAACTTCTCGGCACGCTCACGCGTGAGCAGTATTCCCAACGGTATCGCGATGGCGACGACGATCACGGTGGCCGTCAGTGTCAGCACGATGTGGTCGACGATGGTGGTCTTCAAGTTGTCCCAGCCGAGTGACGCCTGCTCGGTCGTCGTCAACGTCGTCGATCGGTACCAGAGGATGTAGCCGAGTCCGAGCACGACGATGATCAGGGGCTCGAACCACACGTCCAACGGAGCGCGGCGGAGACGGTTCATGCCTTCTTGCCTTCGGTGTGCGCGGAGTACGACACGTGGCCATCGCCCGATCGTGCATCCGAGAGCTGGCCACGGATGACGGCCATGACGGTCGCGATCGTGAGCGCGCCGGTCACCGCGCCGCGGCCGTCGGTGACGAGCACTCCGCCCTGGCTCGCCGCCAGCATCGAATCCAGGGCATCGTTGAGCGTCGACGACGGTGCGACGGTCGGTAGCCGCGCGTCGACGTAGTCGGTGATGTGGTCCTTGGTCGCCACTTCTTCCAGAGACGGCCATGCGCGCGGACGCCCGTGCTCGTCGATGACGACGATCCACGTTGCTCCGTGCGCTCTCGCCCGTGCGATCACAGCCTTCGCATCGTCGCCCACCTTCGCGGTGACGACCGAATCGTGCTCCACGTCCTTGACTCTCGACAATGTCAGGTGTGCGAGCGTGGCCCCTGAACCGACGAACTCCTCCACGAACGGCGTGGCGGGCTTGGCCAGGATCTCCTCGGGCGTCGCATACTGCTCGATGTGTCCGCCCTCGGACAGAATCAAAACCTTGTCGCCCAGCTTCGTCGCCTCCTCGAAGTCGTGAGTGACGACGACGATGGTCTTGGCCAGCTCGTGCTGGATGGCAATCAAACTGTCCTGCAGACGAACTCGAGTGATGGGGTCGACGGCACCGAACGGCTCGTCCATCAACAGCACGGGCGGGTCGGCGGCGAGGGCACGAGCTACGCCCACCCGTTGTTGCTGCCCGCCCGACATGTCCTTCGGCAGGCGGTCACGGAACTCGGCGACATCGAGACCGACCAGATCGAGCAGATAGTCGGTCCGCTCGTCGATCCTCTTGGCGTCCCAGCCGAGAACGCGGGGGATGGCCCCGACGTTCTTCGCCACGGACCAATGCGGGAACAACCCGCCGGACTGGATTACGTACCCGATCGACTGCCGCAGCTTGTCGGGATCCTCGCCGGTGACATCCCGGTCGCCGATGAAGATGCGGCCCTCGGTCGGTTCGATCAGCCGGTTGATCATCTTGAGCGTCGTGGTCTTGCCGCAACCGGACGGCCCGACGAACGCGACGATGTGACCCGCCTCGATCTCGAGATCTATCTTCTTCACGGCCGGCTTGGTTTGGCCCTTGTACTGCTTCACCACACCGTCGAGTCGGATGGAGGCACCGGTGACCGTGCGCTCGCCGATCGTGTTGTCCGTCATGACAATCCCTTCGAGATGGTGAGGCGCCCGAGAAGGACGAGCAGGGCGTCGAACACCAATGCGATGACGACGATGAGAACTGTTCCCGTGACTGCCATTTCGACGGAATTGGTTCCGCCCAGTCGCGACAGACCGTTGAAGATGAGCGAACCGAGGCCCGGTCCGAGAACGTAGGCGACGATCGCGGCGACGCCGACGACCATCTGCGTCGAGACCCGAATCCCGGTGAGGATGACCGGCCACGCTATGGGCAGGGAAACCGACAGCAGAATTCTGCTGCGAGAGAGCCCGATTCCCTTGGCCGACTCGATCACGGTATCGGGAACACCGCGAAGTCCGACGATGGCGTTGCCGATGACGGGCATCGCGGCGAAGAACGCGAGCATGATGAACGACGGCACGACGCCGAGGCCGAACGGCACGATGAGCAGCGCCAGCAACGCCAGCGACGGAATGGTCAGTGCCACTCGGCTGGTGGTGAGCGTCAACGCCGCGAACAGCGGCAATCGATGCACAGCGATGGCCACTGCCACTGCTACGACAGTGCCCACCAGGACCGTCTGAAATGCCAGCGAAGCATGTTGGTACGCCAGAAACGCGAGAGACTCACCCCGCCCCTGCAGATAACCCCAGAGATCCACGAATTCCCTCTCGCCCGGTAGATCGGACGACGAGCGTAACCCCCATTTCCCCGGAGCAGCCGGGAAATGGGGGTTCACCAAAGACTGTGCAGCAGAGCGACAGGCGGGCCCATCAGCACGAATACCTCGTCTTAGACCATCCGCATGGACTTCGAATCAGCTCGAGCGAAACTATTTCTACTGCGAGTACGAGCTCATGAAGTTGCCCAGTCGCTCCAGCGCCGTCGCGAGATCGTCCACGTTCGGCAGAGTGACGAGTCGGAAGTGATCGGGCACATCCCAATTGAACGCGCGGCCGTGGCTGACGAGTATCTTCTCGGATTCGAGGAGGTCCAGTACGAACTTCTCGTCGTCGACGATCCCGAACCGTTCGGTGTCGAGCTTGGGAAACATGTACAGCGCACCCGCCGCTTGCACGCAGCTGATCCCGTCGATGGAGTTGAGCATGCGATGCGCCAGGTCACGTTGCGCGGTCAATCTGCCCGCCGGGAGCAGTAGGTCCTCGATCGACTGCCGGCCACCGAGCGCAGTCTGGATTGCGTGCTGCGCCGGCACATTTGCGCACATCCGCATGTTGGACAGCAGCGTGATGCCTTCGATGAAGCTCGACGCACGCCGTCGTGGTCCGGTGATCGCCAGCCACCCGGCGCGAAATCCGCAGACCCGGTAGGCCTTCGAGAGCCCCGAATAGGTAAGACAGAGAACATCTTTCCCGGTCAAGGTTGCCAGGTTCGTCATCACCGTCCCGTCGTAGACGATCTTCTCGTAGATCTCGTCGGCAAGCAGGATCAGATCGTGCTCGCGCGCCAGGTCGACGAAACGCTGCAGTACCTCGCGTGAGTACACCGCTCCGGTCGGGTTGTTGGGGTTGATCACCACGATTGCGCGGGTGCGCTGGGTGATCTTGGATTCGAGATCGTCGAAGTTCGGTGCCCAACCCTGGCTTTCGTCTGCGAGATAGTGGACGGGTGTGCCACCGGACAGGGCCACCGACCCCGTCCACAGCGGATAGTCGGGGGAGGGGATCAGAATCTCGTCCTCCGGGTTGCACAGGGCCTGCATGGTCATCGCGATCAGCTCCGACACCCCGTTGCCGAGATAGACACTCCCGACGTCGAGATCGAGATCCGTCAGGCCTTTGGTCTGGTAGTACTGGACCACAGCCGTACGGGCGGAGAACAATCCGCGCGAGTCCGAATAGCCCTGTGCGGTAGGCAGATTACGAATCATCGCCATCATGATCTCGTCCGGCGCCTCGAACCCGAACGGGGCAGGGTTGCCGATATTGAGGCGCAGGATCGCGTGGCCCTGCTCCTCGAGTTCCTCGGTCTTGTCGAGAATTCGTCCGCGAATGTCGTAGCGAACTTGCCCGAGCTTGCGGGCCTGATCGATCGATTTCGTCATTGCGAAAACTCCTCCTGTCGAACGGTCGGCGACATCCGGGTCCGGACCGCCACTGTTGCACACACGATGACCGCTGCTCCACCCATCACCACAGGCCACGTCAAGCCCTCTCCCAACAGGATCGCCGCCCAGCAGATGGTCAGCACCGGTTGGATCAACTGGACCTGGCTGACGCTCGACATCGGGCCGATGGCCAGGCCCCGATACCAGGCGAAGAACCCGAGATACATGCTGATCACCGCCAGGTAGCCGAAGGCCGCCCACTCGGATGCACCTGCCGTCGACGGGTGCTGCCACCACGCGAACACGGCCAACGCACCGGTGACCGGCGCGGACACCACCAGCGCCCAGGACACCGTCTGCCACGCCCCGAGTTCTCGTGCCAACAGGCCGCCCTCGGCGTATCCGACCGCCGCGGCGACGACCGCCCCGAGCAGCAACAGGTCCGACCACCCAAGCCCGGTCAGCCGTCCACCCTGGACGGCGGCGAACCCGACTGCGACGACAGCGCCCAAGGCAGCCACCACCCAGAACATCGGCCGTACCGATTGCCGTTCACGAACAACCGCGGTGGCAGCGGTGGCGGCGGGAAGCAAGGCGATGACGACGGCGCCGTGTCCCGCCGACGCGGTGGTGAGGGCGTAGGAGGTGAGCACCGGGAACCCTATGACGACACCGGCCGCGATCACCACCAGCCGGATCCATTGCCGTCCCTGTGGGAGCCGTTGCCCAGTAGCGGCGAGCGCTAGCGCGGCCAAGGCGGCGGCGACCACAGCGCGTCCGCAGCCGACGAAGAGGGGAGACAGACCTCCGGTGACTGCAATACGGGTCATGGGCACGGTGAACGAGAACGCCGTGACGCCTGCCAGGCCCCAGAGCACTCCGGCGCGGGATAGCAGACCCGTTCCGGACTGAGTAGCGCTACTATGCTGTGTCATGTCCGACGATAGCAGTTCGCGGATCGTGTCCGCACTGAGAAACTGGATTGCGACCGCGCCACCGGAATCCCGGCTGCCGTCCACCCGCGCCCTCGTTGCCGAGCATTCGGCCAGTCCGGTCACGGTACAGAAGGCGCTGCGCACCCTCATCACCCAGGGCGTCATCGAAAGCAGGCCTGGCGTAGGCACATTCGTCCGGACAGTGCGCACGGCCCGCCCCAACGACTACGGGTGGCAGACCGCAGCTCTGGGGGCACCGGACAATCGCCTGCAGCTTCCGGCGGCGCTGCAGTCCACCTCGAGCGATGTGATCGCTTTGCATTCGGGCTATCCGGCCCGGGAGTTGTTGCCTGAGAGACTCGTTCACGCCGCGTTCACCCGCGCCTCGCGTACCGACTCGGTGATCGCCAGACCACCCACCGCCGGACTACCGGAATTGCGGGCATGGTTCGCGGCAGAGGTGGGAGCGTCCACCCCACTGGGCGTCACGCCACCGTCGGCCAGCGACGTCGTCATCATTCCCGGCAGCCAGACAGGGCTCAGCACAGCTTTTCGGGCGCTCGTCGGTGCCGGCCGGCCGCTGCTCATGGAGTCCCCGACGTACTGGGGTGCGATCCTCGCCGCCACGCAGGCAGGCGTCCGCGTCGTACCGATTCCCAGCGGTGTCGACGGCCCAAACCCCGACGAACTGGCCCGGGCATTCGATCACACGGGTGCTCGCGCGTTCTATGCCCAACCCACGTTCGCCAGCCCCACCGGAGCTCAGTGGTCGCCTGCGCTGTCCGAGCAGGTCCTCGAGACCGTTCGACGCCATGGCGCGTTTCTGATCGAGGACGACTCGGCCCACGATTTCGGCATCACCGCCGAGCCGCATCCACTGGCCGCGAGAGACGACGCCGGACATGTCGTCTATCTTCGCTCGCTCACCAAGACGGTGTCGCCCTCGGTTCGGTTGGCGGGCTTGATCGCTCGTGGCCCTGCGTACGAGCGAATTCTGGCCGACACCGGAGCCGAGTCGATGTACGTGAGCGGAATTCTGCAGGCGGTCGCGTTGGATGTCGTGACGCAACCTGCCTGGCGTACCCATCTGCGTAGGCTGCGCACACAACTGGCCTCGCGGCGAGACCTCCTGGCGAACAGCTTGATCGAGTTCGCACCTCGCGGCCATCTCGACACAGTGCCTCGCGGTGGGCTCAATCTCTGGATGCGACTGCACGACGATGCGGACCTGAACCAAGTTGTGCAAGAGTGCAAATCGGCGGGGGTCATCGTCGGAGCCGGAGACGACTACTTTCCCGCCGAACCCACCGGGAAATACCTTCGACTCAATTACGCGGGCCCCAACCCCGGGGAGTTCGCCGACGCAGCGCGCACGATCGGGTCGATCATCTAGGGCCGTTGGACACTCCTACGGCGACAGTCGAAGTATCGAGAAGACTGGCCTTGCCCGGCCCTCCCGGTTACGTTGAGACTTACCTACGTGACCAGGGGGACTGTGGAGATCGTCAGAAGAGACTATGCGGCGTGGACGGACCTCGGTCCGGGCGGACTGCCTGCCAATGTGGGCGGGTGGTTGATCGCGTCCGCCTTGCGCCCGCTGTCCCGGCGGGATCGAACAACCGTCCGCGGCGCGGGGCGTCATGGGCTGGGGTGGAACCTCGAACAGCGGCCGGGCCCTCGGCCTGAGATCGCCCCACATCCGATACCTCATCGGCAACTGAACGGCCGCGGCCCCTCTTCGCTCATCGACCGCATGGTGGCAGTCGTCGAGGCGAAGGCCAGTACGGACGGCCTGTTCCACCTGTCGCGCAGCAGGTTCGAGCGTCGGGGTGACGCACTGTACGTGTCGGATACCGCGGATGCCGCCCCGTGGATTTCACGCACCAAGGGCGAAGTTCTGCACGTGCACGAGACCGAAGGATCGCTGCATGCAGTGATGGAGCCGAACGATGCCCAGACCGTCATCTCGGCCGGATGGGGCGAACTGCATCCCTTGGCCGGACGGCCTTTCCTCGGACTACCCGAGACCTACGTCTTTCTGTACGCGCCGCGGGATTCCGACGACGCCGAACGGATCGAACTCATCATCGAGCGGGCACTCTCGACCGCGACGACGTGAGCCCACGTTCGAGTGGATTGGCTCTCAGCGCCAGCTGCATTCCCGATCGCCAGAAGACTGCGGCTCTCGATTTCGGTCGCAGTCGCGATTCGGCCTCAACCTTGGATGCGAACTCCGTGGCGAAACCTGCTCGTGGATAGCATGATTCGACCGCGACGAGGCACTGCCGCTCGAGGTCACGAATCCGGCGACCGCTGACGTCCAGGTACGCCGCGTCGTGCAGTAGCGAGGCTTCGGCCGCGTCTGGTGTCGACACGTCCATGTGCCTGGCAACCGCCTCGTGGACGATGCGGCTCGTCCGTTGGTCCCCGCCGTGTTCGTGGACGAACCTACCGGCCCGTTCTGCGCCGAGCAATGCGAAACATCCTACGACAGAGTCGAGTTCGCTGCCGAGTGCGAGGTCGTGCAGAAGACACGAGACATACAACGCCTCCTGATCCGGACGCAGATCGTCCACGACGGCGAACGCCGAGGCGTATTGCCAGCAGCGCAGGCTGTGTCGAAACACGGGTGCACTCAGACACTCGCGAGCCTCGTCGAGCGCGTCGCGGCACAATCGTGAATCCGGTGCATCGACAATCGACCAGGCCATGTTCGACGCGCCTCTGCGAGGACCGAGCACGGTGCCGGCCAGCATCGACAGTTGCTGCCGCAGAGCGACTCCCACGGTTCGCACGCGTCCGCCTGCACCGAGTTCACCGGGTTTCATCGGAGGCCCCCTTCAGATGACGGAGCATATCGGCCCGCGTGATCGCCAGCATCGCGTCGAGCATCGGTTGGTCGACAATCCGTCGTTGCCGCAGTGACACAGCACCGTTCATGCCGGCCCAGGCATTCAACACCAACGCGCGTGGGTCTACGTCGGCACCGGCGTCCGTCACTGCTCGCGTCACCGAGTCGACGAGTCCACCGAGGGCAGCATCGATTTTCCCTTTGGCCTCGACCACCGAGTCGGACTCGGACCTGTCCACATCCGTCAGTCCCAGCAAACGGAGCGCCAGCGGATTGTCACGATGGAATGCGATGTACCGATCGAGGGACTCGGCGACAACATGCGCTGGTTGGACTGCGCCGAAGGGTGCCGTCATCTGCTCGACATGGTCCAAGGCTGTTCTCCAGGCCAGTGCCGCATACACATCGACCTTGCCCGCACCGAAGTTGGCGTAGATGGAACTCACTGCCACATCCGCTGCTGCAGCGAGCATTTCGATGGTCGTTCCTCGATAGCCGTGCGCGAGGAAGAGCGTCCCTCCGGCGTCGAGCACAGCGGTGTGGGTTCGACGCTTTCGTTTGTCGGTGGGGGTATCCAAGACCATGGACTTATCGTAGTCTGATTCCGATATCAGAATCAACCTATGATAGAGGGGTAGCGATGACAGCCAGCGAAATACAGACACCGAAGAGCGGTAGTGCAGCGATGACCATGTTTCTGCCGCAGTCGCCATTCGTTCAGGAACTGGGCATAGAGCTCGTCGACATCGCCGAGGGCACGGCTCGACTGCGACTGCCCTACCGCGACGAGCTGTCCACCGTCGGACAGATGCTGCACGGGGGAGTGATCGCGGGCTGTATCGATATCGGAATCATGACCGCAGCGTGGGCCGGATCCGCAGTCCCCGAGAAGCTTCGGGGTGTCACGGTGTCCATGTCGGTGCAGTTCATGGAACCCGTGTACGCCGAAGGCATCGACATCGTCGGGACACGGATGCACGCCGGCCGGAGCTTGAAGACCTGCCGAGTCGACATCCTCGGGACGGAGTCCGGACGCCTCGTCGCGACCGGAACAGGTTCGTACAAAGTCGGCTGAACACTGCGACAGACGCTGCCGGCCATGTGACGATCGGTGCATGACACTCGACGACATCGTGAATCTGGTCGACAGCTTCGGAGGAACCGTGGCGCAGCAGCCCCGGGAGGGTGATGGAACTCCGGAGCTCGCTTGGGGCGATGTGTTCTTCTACTACTCGCCCGACGGCACCATCCCGTCCACCACTCAACCGTTCGCAACGATCGTGACCAAGAATTACCCGGGTGACGAGTTGTCCCAGCTGAACAGGCCCGATGCATTCCGTGTCAATGTTGTTGCAGGAAAGCAGGAATTCGAGCGAATTCTGGGCCTTCCGCCCCGCGAAGCTGCGCACGCAACTCAGGCCGACGCCGACGACGTCATGGCCGCCCACCCCCATTACGGCACCGCCGGATGGCTGTCGGTGGTCAACCCGTCCTCGCAGACCGAAACGCAGCTGAAGGACTTACTCGAGTCCGCGTTCGAAGTTGCCAAGAGCAGGTACGAGCGCCGCCGAGACTGACTGCCCGAAGAACTCGGCCATGGAACTCGACAGACCCTCGACATCCAGGCCGTTGGCCCGATCATGTTGGGCCACAGTGCCGTACTTGCGACGCTCTCCCTGCTCGACCCCGATCCCCGACACTCGATGCCGCACATCGGCCAACGCCCGATCGATCTGCAGCACAGAGGTTCCCGCCAGGTATGGCTCGACGATCATGACGTCGGGCTCGGACAACGTCGCCCGTAGCGTTCGGCCGTCGAACGGCCTGATCGTCGACGCGTGCAGCACCGTCAGGTCACGTCCCCCGGCTGCGGCCAGCACCCGGTCCGTCATGGGGCCGACGGAGATCACCGTGCCCGAATTACCCTGCTGCAGAACGGTGAACCTCCCATCGGAGCGCCCGTACTCGCGTTCGTTGGAGACGCCGTCGAGTCTGATGTAGACGCGATCGTCGGTGGCCGTCGCGCTGCGAAGCATCCATTCGACTTCGGCGACGTGCCCGGGTACGTGAACCGTCCAACCACCCAGGGTGTCGAGCAGTGCTACGTCTCGCTGGCCGAAATGAGTCTCTCCGCCCTGCGGCCACCCGTACGAGCCGCCGGAGCTCACCAGGATCGCGCCGACACCCTGATGGCCCAGGTCGAGTTTGACCTGCTCGAAAGGTCGCTCGATCAAGAACGGCGGGAAGGTGTGCACGATCGGGCGCATCCCTGCCAGGGCCAGACCGCCGGCAACACCGATCATCGCCTGCTCGCGAATCCCGACGTTGATCACCCGCGATCGGATATCGGGCGTGAGGTGCGGTTCGACATAGCCCACTCCGATCTCCGCCAACACCAGCGCGATTCGCTCGTCCTGGGTCAGCAGCTCGGGTACGAGGCGATAGAAGTGCTCACGTTGGTCCAGCGTTGCGCTCATCAGCTCTCTTTCTTCTCTACGTGGGCGACCACAACATGCGGTCGATCGGCATGCCCGGTGCCAAACGCTTGCCGCAGTGCACTGTGGTCTCGTCCGTCGACGTCGGATGTCGCCCACCCCTCGACGGCGAAGCGCGACGCAATGCCACCCGGCCAACCCAGACCGGCCGACTCGTTGTCGATCACAACCGCCGTCAGCGAGCCCAGCTTCGATCGGCCTGCGACCTGAATGGCTTCCATGTTGCTGCCCTCGTCGAGCTCGGCGTCGCCGACGAGCACGAAGACTCGGGCCGTGCTCTTCCGAATCTTGAGCGCAACAGCGGTTCCGGCGGCCAATGCCAGACCGTGGCCGAGTGACCCCGATCCGATGTCTGCTCCCGGAATCAACGTTCGATCCGGATGGTTGCCCAACGGTGAGTGGTAAGCGCCGAACGATGCAAGATCGTTCGGCGTCAGGAACCCCCGTGCAGCGAGCACTGCGTAGTAGGCCATCGGACCGTGGCCCTTGGAGAGGTAGAACCGGTCGCGTTCAGGGTCATCGGGATTCGCCGCGTCGAGCCGAAGAATATCGGAGTACAGCACCCACAGCACATCGAGTGTGGAAGTGGCACTACTGCTGTGCTTTTCATCGCCCGTCATCAGTGTCATGAGTCGAGGCAACTCGTCGAAGTTCATCTCCATGACCCCACCTTGCAACCTCGAGTGCACTCGAGGTCAAGCGTTCGCCACTACACCCAGCCGTCCGAGGACCGCCCCGAGAAGTTCGCGAGACGCTCCAGTGGCCCTGCCGCAGTTCGCGGTTCCACTATGGAGTCGAACGGAACGCCCGGAACCCGAGCTTCGGCCGGAAGCATCCCCCGAAATTCTTCGGCTACCGGTTCGATGAGGGCGGGATCGACTTCGGCCGGCTGACCGGTCGCCACCGCAAGATCCCACCCGTGCAGCAGCAGCTCCCGCGCGTAACCCCATACGGCCGATCGGCCGGGCACTGCGCCCCACGGAACCACCACCGGGGCGTCGAGCAACGCGTCTTCGGCCCATGCCGCACGCGCCTGCACGACGAGCTCGTCGAAGGAGGCGGCGTCGTGAACGGCGGAGAACGGCGACACCGAGTCCGGGCTACCCAACTCGGCGATCGCAATCAGCCGGCCGACCGTCGCGACGAGGTGACCCGCCAGCGTCCGGACGTCGAACTCGTCGCACGGGGTCGGGAGGTCCAGTTGCTCGGAGCGCACCGCACCGAGCAGTCCGCTCACCCACGTCGCGGCGGTGGCGTACACATCGCGCGGATCGTTCTGCTGGGTGGTGTCGATGATGGTCATTTGTGCGCCTTCCGTCCGCGGGCCACCCGACGTGGCCCGACGCTGGAAAGTAAATCGGGTAAACATGACACCTACTGTCATATTCTGATGGCAGACTTTTCTCGTGCGCGCAGATCGGTTGCTGTCCATCGTCATGTTGCTCCAGCATCGGGGCCGGCTGAGCGCTGCCGACATCGCCCAGCAACTCGAAGTGTCGACGCGGACCGTACTGCGCGATGTCGAAGCGCTGTCCTCGGCGGGTGTGCCGATCTACACCGATCGCGGTCGCGGTGGTGGCATCAGCCTGCTGCCCGGCTACCGGACCGAGCTGACCGGCTTGACCGCCGACGAGGCGACGGCGCTGCTGGCCTCCGGCTCGGGACGCGTTGCGACCCCAGCATTCGCGAGCGCTATGCGCAAGATTGCCGCCGCGATACCCGACGCGCATCGCGCATCGGCGAGCTCTGCCTCACAACGGATTCTGGTGCGCCCCGACGGTTTTGCCTTTCCCCGTGAGCCCGAGGGCCACCTCGTCGAATTGCAGCGCGTCGTGATCGAAGGCGTGCGGATACGAGTGGCGTATCGAAATCGCGCCGATGCAGTGGCCGATCGCGTCCTCGACCCCATCGGATTGGTTTACGCCGGTGATCACTGGTACCTACTGGCCGCGCGCGACGGTGCCGAGCGCGTCTACCGAGTCTCACGCATCGAGAACCTGGTCGTGCTCGACGAGCCTGCCGACCGCAGTGAGTCGGTGGATCTGGAGGCGTCGTTCATGGCGCACTGGGAGTCCTTTCGTTCGAGTTTGGCCAAGATCGAGGTCACCTGCCTTGTCGATGACTCTGCGTGGTTGTCGTTGACCAAGAACGTGGTTCGTGTGATCAGCGAGGACGTACAGAGCGACGGGCGACGCCTGGCAGTCATCGAGTTCTCCGGCCACAATCACGCCTCGGGAGCGTTGTGGCACTGCGGACCTGGCGTTACAGTGCTGCGGCCGAGCGTGATTCGAGAGGAACTGGCCGCCCGCGCCTTCGAGACGGCGACGTTGTACCGGTGACAGTCCGTATGTGGTGGGTAGTGCGGTGAGTGTCCACCTTTTTGGCTCAGAAGCGCGATCCCGCCTTTGGCGGCAAATTGTGGACACTGAGCGCACTGCCGCCCACCTATGGCCAACTCTTTACCATTGCGAATCGGCTGGGGGATCTGCCCGCACACCTGGGAGGGATGGCTGATTCTCGCCATCTTCGTGATCATCGTCATCATGCTGGGCGCGACCGTATTCTCCTGAAGATGTCGCGCACCTACCTCGCTGTAGCTGGAACATCCATCGACTGTGCCGAGCCTCGGGAACTCGCGGAGTTCTATCTGGCTCTTCTCGGCGGAGAACTGTTGTGGGACAGCTCGGACAGTGTTGGACTTCGGACGGAATCGGGTCTGTGCCTCGTTGCGCAAAAGGTCGCGAACTACGTTCCGCCCATCTGGCCATCGACTTCGATCGTCCACCTCGACCTGGATGCGGGAGCGGACCTCGCCGGGTCCGTCGCCTACGCAATCGAATGTGGAGCCACAGAGGCAACGGAACAGCCGGACCCTCGATGGCGAGTACTGCTCGACCCCGCCGGTCACCCCTTCTGCATCACCACTGAGGTGTACACCGACTGGTCGCTGACACGCCCGCAAACCGGCGATGTCTGAGGTGGCCGAACCTGCGGACGTCGAACTGAGCCTCGACGACATTCGGCATGTGGTGGCGTTCGCAGCGGTCTGCGCCCGACAGGCATTGCCGGTTTTCGAGATGGCCCACCCCGACGATTCGCGCCCACGCTCGGCGATCGCCGGTGCCGAGGCATTCGCCGAGAGCGGCAACCGGACGGCATCGCTTCGCCGACTTGCCTGGGCAGCACACAAGGCCGCCCGGGAGGTGCCGGCATCGGCGGCCACGGATGCTGCACTGTCGGCAATGCACGCCGCCGGTGCAGCGTTTCTGCATCCGCTGTACAGCCCGCATCAGGTCAAACACATTCTCGGTTCAGGCGTCCATCAGATATTGGCGCTCGAACAAAACGATGCCAAAGCTGTTGCACAGCAACTCGACTGGGTCGCGAGCAATGCCGATCCGACAGTCCGATCGGTCTTGCGCCGGTTTCCGTCACCGGTCGCCGGGCGTACGACATTCGGCAAACTGATGGCACAGCTCGACACCGAATTGCGCCGCTGAGACATTGCCCCGAGCGGGGTCCGGTGACAGCATGGGACACATGAACGATCGTCGACGCCCATGGGTCCGGTACCTGTTCGCGACCTGGCTGATCCTGATCACAACCTTCGTCGTTTCCGATCTACTCTCCGAACCGTCGGCCTGGAACTGGACGAAATTGGCGGTATGGGTGGTTGCTGCCCCCTTGCTTCTGCACGGCCATCTGCGCCCCGAAAGGCCTAGCGTCGAAAAGATCGGACCCGAATCCGTTCCCGCCGAGGATGTCGAAGCGGTAGTCGCAGAATCCGGCAGAACTGTCTACGCCATGAAAGCGCTACGAGAGATGCACCCCGGCCTCGGTCTGCGCGATGCCAAGAATCTCGTTCAACCGGATCACTGACGGAGGAGAAGGCGATGACACCATTCGGCGCTACGCGTGCCGTCCAGGATCCCGCCGGATTTGCCGAGGCCGCGACTCTGCTGATCGATTTCAATCGCGAGTACGACTACCCGGTGCCTGAGCCGGAATGGCTTGCAGCCCATCTCGCGACGTTGGTGGACTCCGGCGATACCAGCGTTCTGGTGCATGGGACTCCGGCCATCGGTGTTGCGGTTCTGCGCTTTCGGGCCGGTACGTTGTGTGCCGACCTCGAGGCGTATCTCGCCGAGTTCTACATCAAGCCCGGTCTGCGCGGGAAAGGCTATGGGACAGAGTTTCTCGATGATGTCATCGAGCACGCGCGCGCCAAAGGTGCCACGTACATGGACCTCAACACCTCGGAGGACGACGAGGCAGCGCGACACGTCTACGAGAAGCGTGGTTTCGACTGCCACGAAGGCCGCGGCGAGGGCCCGAAGGCTCTGTACTACGAACTCGAACTCGGCTGACTCTGGCGATGTAGCCTGAGTTTATGGTTAGCCGAGATAACAGCTCGACATCGTTCGGAACCGCCGCCGATGTGTACGAAGCCGCGCGTCCGCAATACCAGACCGAAGCGGTCGAGTGGCTGCTGGAGCCGGTACTTTCGGCCGGCCGACGACCACGAGTCGCCGACGTCGGTGCCGGCACGGGAAAACTCACCCGCAGCATCGTCGCCGCCGGTTGCGACGCCATCGCCGTCGATCCTGACCCCGCGATGCTCGCTTACCTGCGCACCGCAGTTCCCGGCGTTCCCGCCCACGTCGGTACTGCCGAGTCCCTTCCGCTGGAGGACGACAGCGTCGACGCTGTCCTACTGGGACAAGCCTGGCATTGGGTCGAGCCCGTAGCCGCGTCACGCGAGATCGGGCGGGTTCTCCGTCCCGGCGGCGTCCTGGGCCTGATCTGGAACATCCGCGACGAGTCGCAGTCGTGGGTACGGCAACTGAACTCGGTGGTCTCCCGCGGCGGAGCGCTGACCATGTTCGACGACGGTCCGCCGCCGGTTGCAGACCCGTTCCTTCGCCTCGACGAAGAGCGGTGGACGTGGTCTCGCACGATGAGGCGGTCCCAGTTGACCGACCTGGTTCGGTCGCGCAGCTTCTACATCACCGCGACGGCCGATGAGCGTGACGGCATCGATCGGGATGTGGCGGCGCTGTTCGACGAGTTGGGCCTGGACGGAACAGCGACGATCGAACTTCCCTATGTGACAAGGGCTTTTCGCACCACGCGTCCGAACCGATGACACCTCGCGACCCCGGGAGTCGCCACAGCCGAACAAAACGAATATGATTCCCATTAAGTGGTTACAGGTTCGAGTTCGAGGAGCAACAACATGGCGTTTCCGATCATCGTCGCGAAAGCAGTATCGACGGTCGTGACAGGTGCAGTCGGCGTCGCCGCGTACAACGGTGCCAAGAAGCTGTACGAGAAGGCACCCGTTCGCAAGGCTGCGGTATCGGCAACCGAGATCGGTCTTCGTGCCGCACGGAAGGCCGAAATCCACGCCGAGTCAGCACGTTTGGCTGTGTCCGATGTCGTTGCGGAGGCACGGGACCGCCTCGGCGAGGAAGTACCGCCGCCGTCGGCCACCGAAGTCGGCCACGGCCACTCGCACTGACCGCGGCAGCACGCCGAACATGACGACACTCGCCGAAAAGCCGGTCGACGCTGCTTCCATCCGAACAGACGGCATCGAGATTCTGTCCGACGCCGCCGGCCGCATGCGGCTCCGCGTCGACTGGCTGCGGTCGAGCCCGGGCCGGGCGGTCGCCGTCGAAGACCATGTGGACAAGATTCGCGGGGTGCGGGCCGTCCACGCCTATCCCCGCACGGCGTCCGTGGTCGTCTGGTACTCCCGCTCACGGATCGATAGGGCCGAACTGTTCGACGCGGTGACCGCGGGCCGAACGACGAACTGGGCACTGGTACCTGTACGCAGTCCACGTTCTGCGGACGTCACCAGCGGTGACGTCCTGCGCATGACCATCGGCGGCGCGGCCCTCGTACTGCTCGGCTTTCGCCGATACGCATTCCGTCGGCCACCCATTCTCGGACCCACCAGCCGGGTCGTGGCCACCGGCGCAACCATTTTCACCGGTTATCCGTTCCTGAAGGGCGCGCTGCGCTCGTTGGCCGGCAATGGGTCCGCCGGCACCGATGCACTCGTCAGCGCCGCGACCGTGGCCAGCCTCGTCCTGCGCGAAAACGTCGTCGCCCTCACGGTGCTGTGGCTTCTCAACATCGGCGAGTACCTACAAGAGTTGACGCTCAAGCGAACTCGTCGAGCGATCTCGGACCTCCTGACCGGTACTCAGGACACCGCATGGATCCGGCTTGCCGACGGTTCCGAGATTTCCGTCGACGTCGATCGGTTGGAAATCGGCGACGAGGTGATCGTGCACGATCACACCGGCGTTCCTGTGGACGGGATCGTCGTGGACGGTGATGCGGTGGTCGATCAGTCGGCGATCACCGGTGAGACGTTGCCGGTGTCCATCGTTACCGGCGACCGCATTCATGCCGGGTCGGTCGTTGTCCGGGGCCGCATCGTCGTACGCGCGTCCGCAGTGGGCCGCGACACCACCATCGGCCGCATCATCTCGCGTGTCGAGGAGGCGCAAGAAGACCGCGCCCCGATTCAGACTGTGGGAGAGAACTTCTCGCGACGCTTCGTGCCAGCGTCGTTCATTCTGTCGGCCCTCACTCTCTTCGTCACCCGCGATGTTCGACGCGCGATGACCATGCTGTTGGTCGCATGCCCGTGTGCGGTGGGTCTGTCTACTCCGACGGCGATCAGCGCTGCCATCGGAAACGGCGCTCGCAGGGGGATACTCATCAAGGGTGGGTCTCATCTGGAACAGGCAGGCAGGGTCGACGCCTTCGTGTTCGACAAGACCGGCACCCTCACCGTCGGACGCCCCGTCGTCACCAATGTCGTGTCTTTTCAAGACGACTGGGAGCCGGAGCAGGTGCTGGCGTATGCCGCCAGTTCCGAGATCCACTCTCGGCATCCGTTGGCCGAGGCCGTGATTCGCAGCACAGAGGAACGTCATATCGTGATTCCGCCGCACGAGGAGTGCGAGGTACTCGTCGGACTCGGCATGCGCACTGTCGCGGATGGACGGACGTTGCTGCTGGGCAGTCCCTCGCTGCTGCGCGCCGAGAACGTCGACGTGTCCGAGTATGCGGCTGAGTGGGTTTCGCGACTCCAGCGTCAGGCCGAGACACCGCTGTTGCTGGCAGTCGACGGGGTGCTGGTCGGATTGATCAGCCTTCGTGACGAGGTCCGGTCCAATGCTCTGGAGGTACTCGATGCACTCCGGGCCGACGGAGTGCAACGCATCGTCATGCTCACCGGAGATCACCCAGAGACCGCTGCCGCCGTCGCCGCCGAACTGGGCATCGCCGAGTGGCGGGCCGAAGTGATGCCGGGCGGCAAGCTCGAAGCCGTCCGCGAGTTGCAGGAGGCGGGGTACGTCGTCGCAATGGTCGGCGACGGCACCAACGACGCGCCCGCGCTCGCCGTTGCGGACATCGGAATCGCAATGGGTTTGGCGGGCACCGATGTTGCCGTCGAAACCGCTGACGTTGCCCTGGCCAGCGACGACCTTGCACGGTTGCTCGACGTACGCGATCTGGGGCGACATTCGGTGTCCGTCATTCGGCAGAACTACGGAATGTCTATCGCAGTGAACGCCCTGGGTCTCGTGGTGAGCGCCGGTGGGGCACTGTCTCCGGTACTCGCCGCAATCCTGCACAACGCATCTTCTGTCGCGGTGGTCGGCAACAGCTCGCGATTGATCCGGTACCGAATCTGATCAGTAGCGCCCGAACGCGAGCGCGACGTTGTGCCCGCCGAAACCGATCGACGTGCTCAACGCGTAGTCGATCTGCTGGCTGCGTCGTGAACCAACGATATCGAGATCGATTGCAGGGTCTTGATTGTCGAGGTTGAGAGTTGGCGGCACCACCGAATCGCGAATCGACAGCATCGTGAGAATTGCCTCCAATGCACCGACCGCGCCGATGGAATGGCCGAGCGCAGACTTCGGCGCATAGACGGACGCCTGACCGACTGTGGCGGCGATTGCCCTGGCCTCCGACAGGTCACCGATCGGAGTCGCCGTCGCATGCGCATTGACGTGACCGACGTCCCGAGCGTTCAAACCCGCTGTACCGATGGCCTTTTCCATTGCCTTGCGAATCCCTCGCCCCTGCGGATCCGGTGCCACGATATGGAACCCATCCGAGGTGATACCGGCACCGAGCAAGCGCCCGTGAACCCGCGCGCCACGAGCTACGGCATGCTGCTCCGACTCGACGATCAGCAGCGCTCCGGCTTCGCCGAACACGAATCCGTCACGGTCACGATCGAAGGGCCTCGACGCCCGCGCCGGTTCGTCGTTGCGGGTACTCATGGCGCGCATCATCGAAAAGCTCGCGATCGGCACCGCGTCGATGTGCCCTTCGACTCCTCCGGCGATCACGACATCGGCCTCACCTGTCACGATCAGCCTCCACGCGTGAGCCAACGCCTCGGAACCCGACGAGCAGGCCGACACCGGAGTGAACACTCCTGCCCGCGCGCCGACCTCGAGCCCGATGTGAGCGGCCGGTCCGTTCGGCATCACCATCGGTACCGACATCGGCGGCACCTTTCGGTAGCCACCCGACCTCATCGCGTCGACGGCCCCGATCAATGCGTCGCCGCCGCCCAAACCGGTGCCCACTGCCACGGCAAGTCGATCCGAGTCCATGTCGTGCAGACCTGAGGAACGCCACAGTCGCCGCCCCAACACCACCGCCAACTGCTCGACGAAGGACAGTCTTCGCTGCTCCACGCGGTTCAGATGGTCGGAGAGCGCCATTTGAAGGACTCCGCCGATGCGGACAGGTAGGTCATATTGCGCAACGAAGTCATTCTCGAGCGTGCCGATACCGCTCTGCCCGTCGAGGAGGCGAGCCCACGTTGTGTCGGCGTCGTCGGCCAGAGCGGTAGTAGCGACGTATCCGGTGACGACCGCGTTGCGGCGGTCAGTTTGTGTAGCGATCGGTTCACTCATACCGTCCATGAATACATGTAGCGACCGGTACAGTCAACCCATGGCCCGCCCCCTCGATCACGACAAGCGCGTCGAACTACTCGGCCGCGTTGTCGAATACATCGGAACTCACGGTCTCGACGATCTGACTCTTCGCCCATTGGCCGCCGAACTCGGCACCAGCTCTCGAATGTTGATCTACTACTTCGATTCTCGCGAAAACCTGATTGTGCAGGCACTGACCAGCCAACGGCCGGCGTTCGCTGAGATGTTCGGCAACGTCGACACTGCCGACCAGCTCGAGAACCGACTGCTCGAACTATGGAAGTCGATGTCGGAGGGCAATGACGCGGTCAGCTCACGAATCCTGATGCAAGTCATCGGGATTGCGTCCATCAAGTCCGGAGTCATCGCGGACTTCGCGCGCGACAGCATTCGGGCACTGACCGACGCTTTGGCCGGCGCGATGGCGCGCTGCGGGATGGACTCGACCACGGCCTACGCGCACGCGACAACCGTGGGGGCCGGATTCCGAGGGCTGCTGCTCGACCACTTCACCACAGGTGACTTCGAGCGGACCGATGCAGCCGCAGTCCTGATCTTTCGCGCCGCAGCCCAAGCCTGTTCGATCAGAGGTTGAGCCGTCACCAGAGCCGCGACCGCACCTGCGGCAACCGCCGTCCCAGACCGTGCTGTGGGTGTTCCTTCGGCTGGAGGACTGGACACCTGAACATGGACGACGTCGCCCGGGCGCGAGAGAAGTACGACTCGATCCACCGGACGAGTATTTAATCGTTGCCGATTTCGGCTTGCGTTGGAGTGCACTCGAAGACGTAGCGTCTGGTCCATGACCGCAGCACCGCATTCACCGGCCGCGACCGACACCGAGGACGTGAGTATCGGAATTGCCGAGATGGCCGAGTCCTCGGGGCTGACGCAGGACACGCTGCGTTGGTACGAGCGGGAGGGCCTGATACCCGAGATCCCTCGCACGGCGATGGGTAGGCGCGCGTTCAGCCCGCGGCTGGTCGCACTCGTGAAACTTCTGGTTCGTCTGCGGTCGACCGGTATGCCCACAGCCGATATGCGCCGATTCGTGATTCTGGTGAATCTGGGTGCGTCCACGCATCAGGAACGGATCGACATTCTGACCGCTCACCGGGTACGGGTCGACGAGAAGCAACGTCGTCTCGCCGAAGCACGGTCGGCGCTGGAGTCGAAAATTTCGCACTACGAGGACCTGATCGCACAGGGTCTCGACTGTGACGGTCTTGCGGTCATCCCCCCATCATTCAACGAGCACAGGAGCATTTATGTCGATTCCCACTCGTAACGTCCCGGCACTCGGACGCAATGTCGGTGCGATCGGCCTCGGTTGCATGGGTATCAGCTGGGCCTACTCCGGTGCCGATACCTCCTCGGACACTGCAGGTGCACCAATCCTTTCGCATGCACTCGAGTCAGGGATCGACTTCTTCGACACCAGCGACGCCTACGCCGCCGGACACAACGAGAGGGTCGTCGGCCGCGCTCTGGCCGGGACGAATGTCGTGATCGCCACGAAAGCCGGGTTGATCGGCAACCTGGACGGCGGAGCGCCTGTGCTGACTCGAAACGGTACGCCCAAGCACCTCGCGCAAGCCTGCGACTCGAGCCTGCGGAACCTCGGTGTGGACACCATCGATCTGTACTACCTCCACCGCGTCGACGACCAGGTGCCGATCGAGGACTCCTGGGGAGCCTTGTCGGAATTGGTAGCGGCGGGCAAGGTGCGTGCCCTGGGACTCAGCGAGGTCACCGTCGAGCAAGCGCGGGTGGCCCACAGTATTCATCCGGTCTCTGCGGTGCAGTCCGAACTATCCCTGTGGACTCGAAACGCACTGGGGCAGGGCACTACCCATGACGGCGAACCGGTGGGAAACATGGTGGAGTGGACGGGTGAGAACGACGCGGTGTTCGTGCCGTTCTCGCCGTTGGGTCGAGGATTTCTCACCGGTTCACTCGACACCTCCACACTTCCGGCGACCGACATGCGGTTGGCACTTCCCCGATTCTCCGGAGCTGCCGCCGAACAGAACCGATCGATCGTCCAGGTGGTGTCCGCAGTGGCGTCGAGGCACGACTCCACCCCTGCCGCTGTGGCATTGGCGTGGGTACTCGCCCAGGGCACCCACGTGATTCCCATTCCCGGCACCACCAACATCGGCCACTTCGACGCCAACCTCGCGGCACTCGAGCTCGAGCTCACCGCCGAGGATCTCGCCGCGCTCGAAAGTGCACCCGCTGCAGTCGGAACTCGATACTGACGTGACGCGAACGGCACTGCTGCAGATCGACTTTCAGCCATGGATCATCGAGCTCGGACATGATCCCGGCGCACTGGCTCGCGCCGGATCGGTCCGGGACGCCCAACGTGCGGTGGGCGGGCTGGTGGTGTGCACTCGCTATCTCAGCCGCGATGCAGCCGATCCGCTGCGTTCCGACCCGGCGGGCGATGGGGCCCGCTTCCACCCGTCGATGACGCCTCTGCCAGGGGACCTCATCGCAACGAAGTTCGATCGCGACATCTGGTCGAACCCCGATCTGGACGCCCTGTTGAGACTCGTCGGGGTGGAGCACCTGACGATCACCGGCTACCTCACGGATTTCGGGGTTCGGATTGCCGCGGAAGGCGCGTGTTCACTGGGCTACCGCGTCACGGTGCGCTCCGCTGCTTGCGCGGGATCGACCGAAGACGAGCATCAGCGAGCCCTAGCATCCATAGCGGCGGCCGGTGCCACTGTCGACTAGACCCCGGGCGAAGTCCGCTATTTGGCGTCGCGGAAGTACGGTTCGACCGTGCCCTTGAGCTTGACGAGCATGGGATTTCCGAAGCGATCCTTCGCGGTGGGCACTTCGACTCGCACCCAACCCTCGGTCACGTTGTATTCGCGAATACTGGTCTTCTCGACGCCGTTGAAGCGAATACCCACGTCCCGTCGAAGAACCTCTTCGCTGTAGAAGGGGCTCCGCGGATCGATCGAGAGATGATTCGGTGGAACGTCTGTGTTCTGATCCTCGGGCATGATTACTTTCGTCGATTGCTGCAGTAGGTGCTCGGTTTATTCACAGAGAGAATACGCGACCCAGCGCTGGTGACCCTAGCCCCGCGCCATGTCCACGAACCTGGACAAGTGAAGCTGATGTGCCACAGTGATTGTCGCGGTCGGACCGTTACGGTGCTTACCGAGAATCAAGTCGGCCTCACCGCCGCGGGGGTCGTCGCGCTCGATCGCGTCGGGGCGGTGCAGCAGAATTACCATGTCGGCGTCCTGCTCCAGTGAGCCGGACTCACGAAGGTCCGAGACCATCGGCTTCTTGTCGGTTCTCTGCTCCGGACCACGGTTGAGCTGGCAGACCGCGACCACCGGGCATTCGAGTTCCTTGGCCAACAGCTTGAGCTGACGGGAGAAGTCCGAGACCTCCTGCTGACGGGACTCGACCTTCTTGCCGGACGACATCAGCTGAAGGTAGTCCACCACAATGAGTTTCAGGCCGTTGCGCTGCTTGAGGCGTCGCGCCTTGGCTCGAATCTCCATCATCGTCAAGTTGGGCGAATCGTCGACGAAAAGCGGTGCTTCGCTGATCTCACTCATACGTCGGGCCAGCTTGGTCCAGTCGTCGTCGGTCATCTTTCCCGAACGCATGTCGCCGAGTTTGATCTTCGCCTCCGCGGACAGCAGACGCATGACGATCTCGGTGCGACTCATCTCCAGAGAGAAGATGACACTGGGCATGCCGTGCTTGATGGAGCACGAACGCATGAAATCCATACTTAGGGTAGACTTACCCACGCCAGGTCTAGCCGCCACAATGATCATCTGACCAGGGTGAAGACCGTTGGTTATTTCGTCGAGTTCGGCGAATCCTGTCGGTACACCGAGGGAAATGCCGCCTCGGCTGGCGATGGAGTCGATTTCGTCCATCGTGGGCTGCAGCAGTTCCTCGAGGGGCAGGAAGTCCTCGGAGGTGCGGCGTTCGGTGACCTCGTACACCTCGGCCTGGGCGCGGTCGACGACCTCGGCGACGTCCTGTCCGTCTGCACCCGCGTAACCGAACTGCACGATGCGGGTGCCTGCCTGGACGAGTCGGCGCAGAATCGACTTCTCCGCCACGATCTCGGCGTAGTACCCGGCATTGGCTGCCGTCGGCGTGGTCTGAGTGAGCGTGATCAAGTACGGAGGCCCGCCGATGCGCTTGAGCTCCCCGCGTCGATCCAACTCGGCCGATACGGTCACCGGGTCCGCAGGCTCACCGCGGCTGTAAAGATCCAGGATCGCGTCGTAGACGTTCTGGTGGGCGGGGCGATAGAAGTCGCCCGGACGAAGCACCTCGAGCACATCGGCGATGGCGTCCTTGCTCAGCAACATGCCGCCCAGCACGGACTGCTCGGCAGCCATGTCCTGTGGGGGCTGGCGACCGAAATCCTCGCCGGGCCCCTCGCTGGAAGAGGAGCCGGAATAGTCGGACTGTCCTCGATCGTCCACAACTGCCACGCGAACCGGCCGTCCTCTCCCCATTGTCGTCAGCATCGTCGAATATCACCCGGCGGTGCGGTGTTGCAAGTTCTACCCCCGGGCACCGACAGGTCCTGCTCGGCACCGGATTCGCCCTGTCCCGTCGCCGTTGCACGGCATCGAGAGAGACGCTGCACGGACGTTAAGCGCTATCGGCAGTAGTCACAACACAGCCTGTGGACGAATCTGTGGATGAAATGTGGATGGTGTTGAACAACCGTGTTGACCGTCTGGGGATAACCTGGGTATAACTTTCCGACTTTGATGACTATCGCCAGCTCACGGGGTGTACATAAAGTTTTCTTCCTGTGCATCGATTCTGGAGCGGCGTGTCGGCCGAATTGACAGCTCGGGCGTGTTGAGTAAATGCCAAGTGAACCCGAGGGTGAATTAGGTCACACGGACTGGGATCGGTCACAAAACAGACCATAAGCCTGTTTCGACGGCAAGGGCCCGATCCCAGACTCGGAATCGGGCCCCTCGATACCGCCGCTCGGAGGTCAGGCGTCACTCTCCTGCCGGCAGTCCGCCGGGTCCAGGACAGTGACCTCCTGGGTGCCAATCTGGAGCACGCGTGCCGTCGGAATGTCGAAGAACAGACCGGTGATTCGTAGACGGCCCTCGGCGTTGGCCCGGCCCACGATGCGGTGGCGCGTGAGCGTCTGCAACTGCACCGCCACGTTCACCATCGCGAGCTGATCCGCCTCACCGAAGCCGAGCTCCGCCGCCTGACGTCCCACCACATGTCCGCTGCGGTACGCCTCCAGGCTTGCCATCCCGTACCCCAACCACTCCGCCACGGACGGGTCCGCGGCGTTCTCCGGCCCACTCAGCACCGCCTTCATGGCACCGCAGCCCGAGTGTCCACAGACCACCACCGACGAGGTGCCCAACTGATCGACTCCGAACGCCAGCGCCGCCTCCACCGAACAATCCTGCCCCTGAGCGGGCACGAGGTTGCCCATGTTCCGGACGGTGAACAGATCGCCGGGACCGCTACTGGTGATCGTGTTCGGCATGACGCGCGAGTCCACGCAGCACAGGAAGAGAGTGTCCGGATCCTGCATGTCGGTCAGACCCTCGAGATGTGGACGAATGTTCGGAGCATGGGTGCGGTGATATTCCGCGACGCCGTGCAACACCGGCCGCAGCGCGGCAGGCGAATCATTCTGCGTCACATCGCTCTTGAGCTGCCAGGCTCGCCACGGCGCCAACGAACTGCGCACCGTCGCAGATCCACGCTTGGGTGGACCCTCGGCAGCGGCCGCCATCGATGCGGTGCCCACTTCCTCGACTTTGACTGTGCCACCGCCCAGTTCGTGCTGGCGCATCCATTCGTTCAGTGCATCGTGCACGGCGTGATCGAGAAAGTCGACGCCCAGGTGCACGGTGACGGCGGTTCCTGCAGGAACGGTGGACAAGACCTTCGTCAATCGAGGGAGCGCGAGAAAGCTCAACGAACCCTCGGTGTTGACGCGCCAGGTACCGTCCACCGTTTCCTCGGCACGCACCTTGGCCCACACGACCCTGCGCAACACGAGGATGATCGACAGGGCCAGACCGATCAACACGCCCTCGAGCAGATTGAGCGCCACCACGCCGACGACCGTCACCGCGTAGACAGCGATATCGCCGGTCTTGTTCGCAATCTTGATGTCCGCCAACTTGATCAGCTGCACGCCGATCATCACGAGCAACCCGGCCAGGGCCGCGAACGGAACCAGTTCGACGATCGAGATGAACAGTACCGAGAAGATCAGAATCCACACACCGTGCAGAATCGCCGACGCACGGGACTTGGCTCCGACCTTCACGTTGGTGGCACTGCGCACGATGACGCCGGTGATCGGCAGACCACCGATGGCACCGGAAACCATGTTGCCTGCGCCCTGCGCCATGAGTTCGCGGTCGAAATTGGTGCGCTCACCACTGTGCATCTTGTCGACGGCGACCGCCGAGAGCAGGCTCTCGACACTGGCGATCAATGCGATGGTGATGACACCTGTCGCAAAGGCGCTCCACTGCCCATCGGGCATGACGGGCAGGCTCAGGGACTCGATCAGGTTGCCCGGCAGTTCGATTCGCTCGACGTCGAGCGAGAAGAAGATGGACACCGCGGTTGCGGTGACCACTGCGACCAGTGCAGCAGGCACCTTGGTCACCTTGGCCATCACGCTGGATACCCCAGCCAGCCGCGGCCACGAGAACATCAGCACGACGACGATGCCGCCGACGACGATGGACGGCCACTGACCGTCGGCAACCGAGCGGGGAATGGCCAGGACGTTCTGCACCGCAGAACTCTGGGACTCGCCTCCGAGCAGTACGTGAATCTGTTGCAGCGCAATGGTTATGCCGATTCCGGCAAGCATGGCATGCACCACCACTGGTGAGATGGCCAGCGCGCTGCGGGCAATTCGACTCATCCCCAACAGGATCTGCACGGCACCGGCAAGAACCGTGATCGCACAGGTCACGCCCCAACCGAATTGGCCGACCAGTTCGGCCACCACCACCGTCAGACCGGCAGCCGGGCCGCTGACTTGCAGCGGTGACCCACCGAGTATCCCGGCGAGAACGCCGCCGACCACCGCGGCGATGAGGCCGGCCATGATCGGAGCGCCGGACGCGACGGCGATACCGATCGAAAGGGGCACTGCTACAAGGAAAACGACCAGCGAGGCCGGCACGTCGTATTTCAGGATCGACCCGACACGAGAGCGAGGCTCGGGTCGGGTCGGGATACTGGGCTCCGAATCGGGCTCCACAGTTGTGGTCACGGTGTTCCTCCGGGCGTCTAGGCGTCAGGTGATCGTTCTTGTTGTTCCGTCGCCCCCGAAGTAAAGGTTACGCAAAGCTTTGCCCATCGGCCCCTCAGGAGAGATGCTTCACAATCCGGAACCTGTTGTGACAGTTCATTTTTGTGAAAGACCACGAAAAAGCCCCACGAACTGTGAGTTCGTGGGGCTTTGTTCGACCGAATCGGGCCGAAAGCTGAAATCAGCTTCCGACAACCTCCAGCTTGAACTTTGCGGTCACGTCGGGGTGCAGGTTCACGACGATGTCGTGCTTGCCCGTGCTCTTGACGTGAGCCTTCGGCAGATCGATGCTGCGCTTGTCGACAACCGGACCACCGGCAGCCTTGAGAGCAGAAGCGACGTCCGACGCGGTGACCGAGCCGAACAGCTTGCCCGTATCGCCCGCGGTCTTGACCGACAGCGTGACGGACTCGAGGCCCTCGATGGCCTGCTTGAGCTCGTTGGCGTGCTCGAGACCGCGAACGGCCCGTGCTTCCTGAGCGCGGCGAATGCCGTCGACCTGCTTCTGAGCTCCACGGGTGGCCTGAATGGCCAATCCGCGGGGCAGCAGGAAGTTACGGCCGTAGCCGTCCTTGACCTCTACGGTGTCGCCAGGCGCACCGAGGTTGTCCACATCAGCGGTGAGGATCAGTTTCATACCAATCGCCCCTTTCTATCGAGCCGTCGCGGCGTAAGGCAGCAGTGCTACCTCACGCGAGTTCTTCACGGCAACGGCCACGTCACGCTGATGCTGGACGCAGTTGCCGGTGACACGGCGAGCACGGATCTTTCCGCGATCGCTGACGTACTTACGCAGCAACGTCGTGTCCTTGTAGTCGATCGCCGTGTTCTTTTCCTTGCAGAAGGAACACGCCTTCTTCTTGAGCACCTTGTCGCGCAATGGCGGTTTGGGCATGGGTCTTTCTCCGTTACATCTGGTTGTTCTCGATCGAAGGATCTAGAACGGTGGCTCTTCGTCTCCGCCACGTCCGCCGAAGGAGCCCGATGCCGCCGGGGCACTGCCCCAGGGATCGTCTCCGCCGGAACCGGAGTTGGACGAGGAGTTCGAGCGGCCGCCGCCCGATCCGCCAGAGGAACCGGAGCCGGAGCCGGAGTTGAAGCCGCCTCCGCCGCCACCTCCACCGCGATTGGCCTTGTTGACCTTTGCGGTGGCGTAGCGGAGTGAAGGTCCGATCTCGTCGACCTCGAGCTCGACGACTGTCCGCTTCTCACCTTCACGCGTCTCGTACGAGCGCTGCCGCAGCCGTCCGCTCACGATCACTCGCGAGCCTCGGGTCAAGCTCTCGGCAACGTTCTCCGCTGCCTCGCGCCAGATGTTGCAGCGCATGAAGAGCGCGTCGCCGTCTTTCCACTCGTTCGTCTGACGATCGAATGTGCGCGGGGTGGATGCAACCGTGAAGTTGGCAACCGCCGCACCGGCGGGGGTGAATCGAAGTTCTGGATCAGCCGTCAAGTTTCCGATGACGGTGATGACGGTCTCGCCTGCCATGGTTCCTCTTTCAGTAGTAAGCGTTGTAGATGCCAGCCTAGAGGCGGGCAACGACAATTACTTGCCCTGTCGCAGGACCTTCGTGCGCAGAACGGACTCGTTGAGTCCGAGCTGACGATCCAGCTCGCTGACGGTGGCAGGCTCGGCGTTGAGGTTCACAACGGCGTAGATGCCCTCGGCATGCTTGAGGATTTCGTAGGCCAGACGACGCTTGCCCCACACATCGACCTTGTCGACGGTGCCGCCATCCTTGCGAACGACGTTGAGGAACGTATCGAGCGACGGAGCGACAGTGCGCTCGTCCAGATTGGGGTCGAGAATGACCATCAATTCGTAATGACGCATAAGACCTCATCACCTCCTGTGGACTAGTGAAAACGGCCACGGACTATCCGTGGCAGGAGGGTCGTTGCGTCAGCAACCCCTCGAAGATACACGACAGGGCCCTGACCTGCTAATTCGCGTTGGACGTACGGCCCGGCGTTCGCGCGTCATAGTCTTGCACCATGCGATCCGGGGTCCGCGCCAGTACGACGACGGCCGTCGTGGTCGTCGTGACGGCCGCGTTCGGATTGATTCTGGGGTATCTGAACAAGGCACGCTGCGCGGTCGCACCGTTCGACGCTTCCGGACGGAGCACGGTGTTCGACGCCATCAAGGATTCCTCGGTCTGCTACTCCGACATCCAATTCCTGTGGCTCGGTCGAGACATCGACAATCACATCTTTCCGTACATCCACGGGGCCATCACGAGCGATGGAATTCTCACCGGGGGGACCGTCGAGTACCCGGTTCTGAGCGGTCTGTTGATGTGGCTCGGCGCGATTCCAGCACACACCGACGCGCAGTTCCTGCTGACCTCGGCGTTGATTCTGGGGCCGTTCGGTCTGCTCACCGCCTGGATGCTCGGTCGGATGGCCGGCTGGCCCGCACTGCTGTGGTCGATCGGCCCGCCCCTGGTGATGTACGCGTTCCACAACTGGGAGCTCCCCGTGGTCGCCGCGGCCGTCGGCGCGATCTTCGTCATGACGCTGCCGATGCAGCTGCGACACAGAGCCACCCTCGCGTCGGTGTTGTTGGCAGTCGGCTTCTGTCTGAAGCTCTATCCGGGAGCCTTCGTGTTGCCGCTGATCGCGTACGTGGTCACCGGCGGGATCGACCGGAGCGAATCCGCCGACACCATCCGGGGTCGCTGGGACATTCGTGGTGGTCTGATGGTCGCCGGTGCGGCGATCGGCACGGTCGTTGCAGTGAATCTGCCGTTCGCCGTACTCGGCTACGAGGGGTGGCGCGCATCCTTCACGTTCCAGTCGCTGCGACAGGCAGATCTGACGACCAACTCCATCTGGTACTGGGGACTGCGCCACGCCTATATCAACGACCGGATGACACCCGAGGCCTACGCGGCGGCCGAAGCGTCGTTCCAGGACACGGTGGACGTGGCGTCGCCGCTGTTGGTGTTCGTCGCATTCGCTCTCGCGCTGTGGCTCGGGTTCCGCCGCGCGAAAGTGGTCGGCACCTATCCGTGGGTTGCGGTGAGCGGATCGATGTTGTGCGGCTTCATGCTGCTGCACAAGGTGCATTCCCCGCAGTACACGCTGTGGCTGCTTCCTTTCCTGGTGCTACTCCGGGTTCCGTGGGGACTGGTCGCCGCGTATCTGGTGGTCGATCTGTCGATGGGAGTCGGCGTCTTCAAGTATTTCGCCGCGCTGGCCTCGGGTACCGACGCCAACGACGAAGAGTTCTTCGTTCTCGTCGGAGTGTGGGGACGAGCGTTGCTGTTGGTCGTGCTGTTCGTCTCGTTCATCAAGTCGGAGATGCGGATTCCGGCCCGGTCCGACCCCGACCAGGACCCCGCAGAGCCTCGAACCCTGGTACAAAACAGGTAGCACGTTACGGTTACGGCTACGGGGGGCGGGGACATGGCAGAGGGGTCGCAGTCGCACGAGGAATCTGCCGTCGAGGCGCGGCGCATCGGACTGGTCGAGGACCACGAATCCGTCGCTCTGGGCCTCAAGGCCATGCTGGCGGACGAACCGGATCTCGATCTGGTGTCCATCGCAGCCACCGTCGGAGAGTTGCTCGCCCAGCAGCAGACACTCGATCTGGTCGTACTCGACCTTCGCCTGGGTGACGGTTCGTCACCTCGATCGAACGTCGAACAGCTCCATGCCGCCGGTGTACGCGTGCTGGTCTACACCGGCGCCGAGAACGCCTTCCTGGTGCGCTCCGCCGCCCGTGCAGGCGTGCTGGGTGTAGTGCGCAAGTCCGCGCCGGCGGCCGCGATCGTCTCTGCCATCCGACGTGCCGCGAGCGGAGAGCAGGTCGTCACGACGGACTGGGCGGCCGCGATCGACGGCGACCCACAGCTTCCCGACGTCGGCCTCAGTCCGCGTCAGCGCGAGGTACTCGCCCTCTACGCCTCCGGCGAGAAGGCCGGACGCGTCGCCCGCCTGGCCGGGTTGTCCGAACAGACCGTCAACGACTACCTCGTGCGGATCCGCACCAAGTACTCCGAGGCGGGGCGTCCGGCACCGACGAAAACCGATCTCTACAAGCGGGCGGTCGAAGACGGCTGGCTCCCGATGCCCGAGCTTCCCTCGCAGGACTGATGCCCAACACGAGTGCGGAGGAACGCCTCTCGCGCTACATGGCCCGTTTCGCCAGCGCGGGGGCGTTCGCGTACCTGGTATTGCTGGCACCGCAGATCGCGGGACAGTTCGATCGGCTATACGCTTGGTACACAACGGTTTTCGTGGTGACAGTTTTCGGCCCGGCTCTGTTCCTGTCGTTCGCCTCGTTCCGGTGGAGCATCGGGCGCATCCGCGCTCTGGTGACGGCGTTGGCGGCTGCCTATCTTGCCGCGCAGGTGTTGTGGCTGCCCGCTTTCGACGGGCCACCGCTCGGAGTGACCGAATCTGCTTGGATCGCAATGTTTCCCGGATTGATCACCGTCACGACAGCGATAGCGTGGTCCAACCGCGCCATCTTCGCTTACCTGGTGGTCGTCGCCTCGTACGGGCAGGTTCTCAACTACTACAGCAGGATCGATCACGGCAACGTTGCGCTCGTCGCCGACATCGCCTTCGGCGTCATGTTCTGCGGAATCTTCACGTTCACGGTCACCTTGGTGGTGCGCACCGGCCGGGTGCTGGACACCACGCGAACTACTGCCGAGGCTCAGGCCGCGGCTGCTGCCGCCAGCGCCGCGCGGTCGGTCGAACGCGAAAGGTTCGACGCACTGATACACGACGACGTCATGTCGACCCTGTTGTCGGCCGCACGAGCGGGCAACAGCCCGGCACTGACGGCCCAATCGGCGACGGCTCTGCACCGGCTGGACCGATTGCGATCGGGTATCTCCTCCACCGAACAGGTCGACCCGGACGGCTTCGTCGCGTACTTGCGATCGGCCCTGGCCGAAGTCGACGACCACGTTGCCATCACCGCCGCCGTCGACGACGCGGCACGAGACGCGACTCTGCCGATGGACGCAGTGCGAGCTCTGTCTGCGAGTGCCACAGAGGCGCTCCGCAACAGCGTCCGGCACGCAGGCGAGTACGCCGCACGTACCGTCGAGGTCTCCGTCGCCGCCGACTCGGTACGCATAGCCGTATCCGACGACGGTCGCGGATTCGACCCCGGTGCCGTCGCACCACATCGACTCGGACTCGCCGTCAGCATCGAGGGCCGCATGCGCCAGCTGCCGGGCGGATCGGCCGAGGTGGCGTCGAAACCGGGACGCGGGACAACCGTCACTCTCACCTACCGACCCATCGGTGACGCGTCGTGACCGACGAAGCCGTCGTCGACGCCGATCGCGACGTACGTGCTTTTCTCGGTATGAACACTGCCAGTGCGTACGTCGCAGCGGCCGTCTTCCTCGCCACGTATTCGTTGATGAACTTCACGTCGTCGGACGGCGTGCGCAGCGTCTGGGTGGTGGAGTCGGCGGTGCTGCTGGTGTCTGCGGCCGCATTCGCTCTGGTCGCCGTGCCGGGGGATCCGCTCGCTGCGAGATGGGCGGTGGCGATTGCCGCTACGGCTCCGATAGCCACGGCCGTCGTGCTGCTTCAGCTGCCGGTCCCCGTGGACAACGGAGTGCAGACCTGGCCGCTCAGCGCGGCCATGGCTCTGTGCGGATTCGTCAGTGTCCGCGGCCGCACCGCGATCGGGTGGATCGCCATGGCCTCGGTGGTCGCCGTGTGCATCGTCTGGTCCGCTGCCACCGGCCAGGGCCCGGCGCACGGTGTGGTCATGTCGATCATCAACGTCGCTCCGCTGGTGATGGCGACGTTCTTCGCGCTGACGTTCCGATCCACCGCCGCGGCCGTCTTCGAACTGCGCGGTCAATCGCGTCGACGAGCCGCGGAGAATGCTGCAACCTCGGCCGCACTGGACGAACGCGACCGACAACTCGAGCGACTCGACCAGCTCGCCAGACCTCTCCTGGACAAACTCGCGAGTGGTGCCGAACTCGATCGAGCCGAGCGCGAAGCGTGCGGCCTGCTCGAGGCTGCACTGCGGGACGGACTGCGCGCGCCGGGGTTGATGACCGACGACGTCGTGGCGGCAGCGAGATCGGCCCGTGCACGCGGCGTGCAGGTAGTTCTGCTCGACGACGGCGGTCTCGCTGTGCTCGATCCCACAGTCGCCCATCGAGTCCAGGCAGCCGTCGCCGACGTCCTCACACACGCGACGGGCGAGGTCGTCACGGCCAGAATCTTGCCGCCCGGACGTCCGACGATTGCGTCGATACTGGTCAGCGACCCCACCGAGGACCGCAGAATCGAACTCGACGGCTACGGCAGCGCGCTGGCCGACACAGGTGCATGAGGCATCATCTGAGTTGACGGTTCAATGCCCATAGAAATCAGGGCAGCGATCCTGTGATCTACCTGTGAGAATCAGGTTGCTCAGGTTTAGACCGTCTCAACCTGCTTCGGCCCTCGGGAGAACTGATGTCCGCACTGCTCGATCCCATGCCCTCGGAACACAGCGACTCCATCACTGCCACACCCCGTGGGCTGATCTCCCTGGTACCGCACGCGATGCAGGTCAACCCGGTGCCCCCGGCACCGAGCCCGTTCCCGACGCAACCCGGGCTGACCGACCGCGAGATCGAAGTACTTCTCTGCTGGATTCGGCACGACTCCAAGACCGAGGTCGCCAAAACGCTGTTTCTGTCGCTGGGCACCGTCAACACCCACCTGACGCGTATCCGCGCGAAATACACCTCGGTCGGACGCTCCGCTCCGACCAAGGCCGCACTGGTGGCCCGGGCTCTACAGGACGGACTGGTCGACATCGCAGAGCTGTGACCCCCACACAGCTCGGGAAACACAACAGCTCCGGCCCCTGCACTGCGCAGGCCCGGAGCTGTCATGATTCGAAGCGGTAGGTCAGACGTGGACCTCGGTGTCCACGCCTTCGCGTGCCAGACGCTTGTTGCGTCGAACGCTGCTGACGAGAGCGGCTCCGATGAACAGGATTCCCACGAAGCCGGTGATCAGCTCGTTGATGTGCACACCGATCGACACCAGCAGGATGACGGCCAACGCGCCGATTGCCCAGTGCGCGCCGTGCTCGAGGTACACGTAATCGGACAGCGTCCCCTTGCGGACCAGGAACACCGTGATCGAGCGGACGAACATGGCACCGATGAAACCGAGTCCGAGCGCGATGATGATCGGGTCCGCGGTGATCGCGAAGGCACCGATGACGCCGTCGAACGAGAACGACGCGTCGAGCACCTCCAGGTAGAGGAACAGGAAGAACCCGGCCTTACCCGTCGCCTTCGCCAGTTCGCTTGGTCCGTTCGAGGACTCTTCGCCCTCTTCTTCGACGTGGAACAGCTCACCGAGACCGTTGACGGCGATGTACGTGATCATGCCGAGCACTCCGGACACCATCACGGTGGCGATCTTGTCGTCCTCGGCCAGGAACTCGGCGCTCAGGACCAACAGCAGACCGGCGACGACCACCGAGAGCTGATCGAGACGACCGATGCGAGCCAGCGGCT
The DNA here is from genome assembly GCF_047782425.1 of Rhodococcus sp. 077-4. Lineage (NCBI taxonomy): Bacteria > Bacillati > Actinomycetota > Actinomycetes > Mycobacteriales > Nocardiaceae > Rhodococcus > Rhodococcus sp. 077-4. The sequence continues at coordinate 369,752 of NZ_JAJPWC010000001.1, forward strand.
TCTCGAGCCAGCTCAACCAGGTGATCTCGCGATCCTCGAAAATGAAGCCGAGGAACAGCATCAGCAGGAACATTCCGCCGAACGCAGCGATCTGAGGATGCGCATCGGTGAGCAGCGTCTCGTAGCTGGGGCGGCCGTCGTCGAAGTACGCGGCATCGTTGGGCGGAGGATTCAGCGCCAGGTCGATGGCGGCGACCGGACCGAGGCCCGACGCGGCCCAGACGATGACCAGCGGGAACAGCAGTCGCATACCGAAGACGGCGATGACGATGCCGATGGTGAGGAAGATCTTCTGCCAGAACTCACTCATGCGCCGCAGCACAGTTGCGTTGATGACGGCGTTGTCGAAGGACAGCGATACCTCGAGTACACCGAGGATGAGCACGAGGATCATGGCCTCGAGTCCGCCGTACAGGAATGCCACGATGACGGACACGATGGTGACCGCGATCGACCAGCCGAAGATTCTCAAAACCACTGTCAGTGGCCTTTCTGGCTAGAGCGGAGCCGGCAGGAACGACCAGGCTGGGGGGAGGACAAATACGGAAAAACCCCCGCCCATCATGAATGACGAGGCGGGGGTATCACCAATCTTGGGGAGGTCTTTACTAGACGTTTACTCCGAAGTCGCGAGCGATTCCCGCGAGACCGGACGCGTAGCCCTGACCCACTGCACGGAACTTCCACTCCGCGCCGTTGCGGTACAGCTCACCGAAGACCATGGCGGTCTCGGTGGAGGCGTCCTCGCTGAGGTCGTAGCGAGCGAGTTCGGTGTTGTCGGCCTGGTTGATCACGCGGATGAACGCGTTACGCACCTGACCGAACGACTGCGAGCGCGCGTCCGCATCGTAGATCGACACGGGGAAGGTGATGGTCTCGATCTCCGGCGGTACAGCGGCGAGATCGACCTTGATCTGCTCGTCGTCTCCGTCGCCCTCGCCCGTGGTGTTGTCCCCGGTGTGCTCGATGGAGCCGTCGGGAGACTTCAGGTTGTTGAAGAACACGAAGTGTCCGTCGCTCAAGGCCTTCTTCGTCGAGTTCAGCGCGATGGCGCTGGCGTCGAGGTCGAAGTCGGTGCCGGTCGTCGTGCGGATGTCCCATCCGAGTCCGACCACGACCGCGGTCAGGTTCGGAGCTGCTTTGGTGAGCGAGACATTGCCACCCTTGCTGAGGCTGACGCCCATTGAGAGGTCCTTTCGCAAATGGTTTCCCGTTACGGCTACAACCGTAGTGGGAATGTCCGGTTCTTGGACGTACTCCGCCAACGACTGCGACATCGCCAGGGTTCCCGTCGGTACTATCGAGCAGGTGACAAGTCGCTGGCCTGGGGTCTTTCGCCGAGGTGCCGAATCGGACGCCGCCGCGCGTCGGTCCCAGGACAATGCTGTCGCCGCGTTTCTCGACATGGACAAGCGTCAATCCATCGCCTCGGCAGGCGTGGAAGCCTCCACCGCGTTGCGGCCCGAGGATCGACTCGGCACCCGATGGGCCGACACCGAGAAGCAGTGTTTCGACGCCGGAGCGGCCTACCTCGCCGCGGTCGATCAATTCGACGGAATGGCCACGCCCGCCGCCAGATCGGCATTCGACCGCGCGACCGCCTTGCTGCACGATGCGAGCGGCGCTGTCGATCGTTTCTACGACGCTCATCGCAGCACCCTCGAACACGCTTCCGCTCAGTTCGCCGCCACCCCGCGCCTGGTCCAGGACGCATTGACCGAGGCCGATGCAGCCCGGTCGACCGTCGACGAGCAGTACGCCGGGTACCCTTCGCTTCGTCAGGCGTGGCACGAACTCGACTCGGCCACAATGCAATTGCAGAGTTCCCAACGAAATCCACTGCTCGCGCGCGAGCATGCCGCAGCCGTCCGAGACCGGGCGGCCGCACTGCAAGCCGTCGTCGCGTCCGCCCCGGGGCGTACCCAGGAGGCCCGTACGGCACTGGCCTCGGTGCGCACTCGAATCGAAGCAGTGCGAACGAGATCCGAGGGCATCGCCCCTGCCTTCTCCAGCTTGCTGCGCGAGTTCAACGCCAAGAGTTCGGCAGACCTCTCTCGCAACGAACGGTCGAGTGCGCGCCACATCGAGCAAGCGGACGAGGACCTGCGGGCCGCACGTTCTGCGCTCGACGCCGGTAATCCCGAGCACTCACTGGATCTGGTGACTCAGGCGCGCAGCCATCTCAGCGACGCCGAACACCTGGTCGACGCAGTCACCGACCGAGTTCGCCTGCTGCGCGCAGTGAAATCGGATCCGCACGCCACCGAGAACAAGGTGCGTTTCAAACTTCGTGATGCTCAACAACTCGCGATCAATCGCGGCCTGGTTGCCGAATGGGGCTCGGTGTTGGATGCTCAGCTCGCCAGGATCGACAGGGCGAGCACAGCGCTGACGGGAACCCATCCCGACTACTGGTCATATCTGCAGGATCTGGATACCATTTCGGACTTCATCGCAGGCGTGATCGAGCGTATGCGCAACTCGCACTGATCACATTCACACGAAGGACAGTGGTGCAACACTTTCGCCATCTCGACGCAGACACCCGTGCACGTGTGTTCTTCCTGCAGCCGGAAGACATCGAGACGAGCGACGGAAACGACCTCCTCGCAACGGCTCTCGGCGCAACGCTGTACATCCCAGCCACGCGCTCGGACCTGACCGCGACGGTGAACAAACGAACCGCCGAGGGCGTGCGGTCCATCGTCATCGATCTCGAAGACGCTGTCGCAGACCATAATCTGGACGAAGCGTTGGCGAACACTGTCCGAACTCTGAACGAACTCTCGGGTTCGAGTTCGCTCGTCTTCGTTCGAGCCCGCACCGCTGCGCACATCCGGAGTATCTGCGCCGACCTCACCCACGGAGCCGCCGGACTCGCCGGGTTCGTGGTACCCAAGTTCACCGCAGCGCGCGGAGCCGAGTTTCTCGACGAGATCGCCGCTGCATCTCGGGCACACGGCACGCGCCTGTTCGCGATGCCGGTCCTGGAGTCGCCGGAAGTGGTGCACCGCGAGACTCGCGACGCAGAATTGGTTGCGATCCGCGAACTCCTGGGTGGCTACCGAGACATGGTGCTGGCAGTGCGAATAGGTGCCACCGACATGTGCGGCAACTTCGGCATCCGCCGCGACCGCGACCTGACGATCTACGACGTGCGCGTCGTCGCCGACGTCATCAGCGCCATCGTCAACCACCTCGGCCGCAACGACGGATCGGGATTCGTCATCACCGGCCCGGTGTGGGAATACTTCGCAGACCACGAACGCATGTTCCGCCCCCTGCTGCGTCAGACGCCGTTCGTGGACCAGGAGGCCGTCCGCTTCCGCCAGCAATTGGTCAGCAGCGATCTCGACGCACTGCTGCGCGAGGTGGCCCTCGACCGGGCCAACGGTATCCAGGGCAAGACCGTCATCCATCCCTCGCACGTGCCCGCTGTGCACGCGTTGTCCGCGGTGACGCACGAGGAATACCACGATGCACTCGACATCCTGTCGTCCGACCAGGGCGGCGTACAAGCATCCGGCTACCGCAACAAGATGAACGAGCTCGGCCCGCACCGCAATTGGGCGAAGCAGACGGTCCTGCGCGCGAAGGCATTCGGCGTCACCAACGAGGGGATCACGTTCGTGGATCTACTGACCGCACTGGCACAGCAATGACCGGGAAGCCGGCGGACGGCATCGCCTTGACCGACACCGGCTCCTCGTCGTCGTGGACGGCGACGCAGTTGGTGCGGCCCGGTCTGCGGCGCAACCCCCGTCGCGCCCACTTGTTGGTATCGACGGTGCTCGGCAAACACATACCCGTCGACCCCGAGGTCGTCATCGCGGCCGGAAACGAGCTGGCCGCCGTGGCACACGCCGCGGTGGACGGTTCCGACGTCGATGTTCTCGGATTCGCCGAGACGGCAACAGGATTGGGCCACACCGTCGCCACAGCGCTCGGCGCCCACTGCTACCTGCACTCGACTCGTCGCACGGTGCCGGGCATGACGGTGCACGCGGAGTTCCAGGAAGGCCACTCGCACGCCACCGACCACCTGCTGATGCCGACATCGGGCGATCTGCTCGCCGGCGATCTGCCGTTGATTCTGGTGGACGACGAAATTTCCACCGGAGCGACGGCGCTGGATGCATTGCGGCAGATTCATGCATCGGCCGGACGCGCGCACTACGTCATCGCGTCCCTGGTCGACATGCGCACGGCCCAGCATCTCGCTGCTGCCGAGGCGGTGGCAACGGAGCTCGGCGTTCGGATCGACAACGTCAGCCTCGCGCAAGGATCGGTGGATCTGGCACCGGGACTGGTGGAGACGGTTCTGGAGCTCCCCGATCCGACCTTCAATCCCACTGCTGCACAGTCGGGTTCGGTTCGCAGACTCGATGCGAGCTGGCCCGCAACTCTGCCCGACGGCGGACGCCATGGGTTCCTCGGTTCCGACGCGGCCGGTTTCGACACCGCCATCGAAGCCGTCGCGGCCACCGTCGACGCGTCTCTCACCGAGGCCGAATCGGTGGTGGTGATCGGCCACGAAGAGCTGATGTACCTGCCACTTCGACTGGCGGCGGCGCTGCAGAAGAAGGGACACAGGGCGCTCTTCCAGACGACCACTCGGTCACCGGCATACGTGCTCGACATACCCGACTACCCCCTGCGTCGCGGCTTCGAATTCGCTGCACCCGAGGATGATTCGGGACTACGTTACCTTTACAACGCGTCCGCCCCGCACGATGCCACGCTGGTGCTCGTCGCCGATGCCCCGGCCGACACCGATGCCCTCGAGGCCGCGGCCCGTACACTCGCCGCCGCGGGCACCGACGTACTCCTGGTTGTCGTGAGCGGGGCCGACCCCGTGGCCCTCGAGGTCGCTCGGCGGGCACGCCCACTTCGAGGACCCGAGTTCGGTTCCTATGCAGCCGAAGAAGTCACCTGGCTGCTCAAGGACCTCTCGGCAGTCTCGCTCGAAGCGGGAATCGAAGAGCGCGAGAGGCGCATTCAGGCCGGCGAAGCCCACTATGCCGAGTCGCTTCCGGTCGAGTACCAACCGGATCTTGCCTACCGTGAACTGTTCGAGAAAGTGCTGCAGGAGAGCGCATCGAGGTTGGCAGTGGCCGTCGGAACCGTCACCGAGGTCGTGCTGGCCGAGCGCGGACACGACATCGCACTCGCGTCGCTGGCTCGCGCGGGCACACCCGTCGGAATCCTGATGCGCCGCTGGGCATTCGCGGCTCACGGCATCGAGATTCCGCACTACGCCGTCTCGATCGTGCGCGATCGAGGTATCGACGCCGTGGCCCTGCGATACCTTGCCGACCATCACGACTCGCGATCGGTGGTGTTCGTCGACGGCTGGACCGGCAAGGGTGCGATCGCACGCGAACTCACTGCGGCGCTGCGCGAATTCCCGGGGGCGGACTTCGACGACGATCTGGCCGTGCTCGCCGATCCGGGCAACTGCGCGCGCACGTACGGCACGCGCGACGACTTCCTCATTGCGTCGGCCTGCTTGAATTCGACTGTCTCGGGCCTGGTTTCACGGACCGTGCTCAACGACGAACTGATTCGGCCCGGCGACTTCCACGGTGCGAAGTACTACGCCGATCTTGCCCCCGACGACGTCTCACGTCACCTGCTCGACACCGTCGCTGCGCGTTTCGACGACGTGCGGGACGAGGTAGCCGCCTCGGTGACTGCCGTACTCGCCTCCGACAGAATTCCCAACTGGTCGGGATGGGCATCGGTGGAGAAGGTCCGCGAGGAGTACGGCATCTCGCACGTCAATTTCGTCAAACCCGGCGTCGGCGAAACCACGAGGGTGCTGCTGCGTCGCGTTCCGTGGCGCGTGCTGGTGCGCGACGCCGATGCGCCCGAGCACGAACACATTCGGATGCTCGCCGCAGCCAGGGGCGTACCGGTGGACGTGGTTCCGGACCTCGCGTACTCGTGCATGGGACTGATCAAGAACGTCTCGAACGAGGACGCGTCGTGAGTGCCCTCGTCGCGGTGGATCTGGACCGCACGATGATCTTCTCCGAGGGCGCGCTCGGAGTGCCCCTGGACGATTCGTTCGAGTGCGTGGAGATGTACGAGGGAAAGCCGCTGTCGTACATGAGCTCTCGCTCGGTGTCGCTTCTTCGGGAGTTGAGCGAGACCACCGTCGTCGTGCCGACCACCACGCGGACCATCGAACAGTTTCAGCGGATCGCGCTGCCCGGGGCACCCTGGCGGTACGCCATCACCAGCAACGGCGGCAACATCCTCGTCGACGGCACACCGGACTCTGCCTGGCGCAACAGTTTCGAGTTGGATCTGGCGGGCATCGGTGCCGAGTTGAGGTCGCGGGTATCCGAGGATTGGGTACTGAAGTATCGCGAGGCAGACGGTCTGTTCTGCTATCTCGTCGTCGATACGACGGCCGTGCCGGAAGACTTCGTCGCGCAGTGGTCGCAGTGGTGCGCCGCGCGGGACTGGAACGTCTCGCAGCAGGGCCGCAAGATCTACACGATGCCCAACGCGGTGTGCAAGAGCTCCGCGGTGGCCGAGGTCCGGTCCAGGCTGATCCAGGACGGCACGCTCAGTTCCGGGGCTCGACTCTTCGCCGCCGGTGACGGCGCACTCGATGCCGAGATGCTCATCGCCGCCGATGCGGCGATCCGGCCACGACACGGGGAACTGGAACTGCTCGGATTCACCCGCCCCGGTTTGACCGTCACCGATTCCTCCGGCGTCCGGGCCAGCGAAGAAATTCTCGAATGGCTGCGGAACCGAACCGCAGTGCGCCGCGTCTAACAGTTCGTCGGGGAGACACACTGTAGGGCAAGGGGTGGGCATGACGGATCCGTACGAGGAACTCACAGCGACGATCGACAACATCGTCACCAGTGCGTTCGTGACTCCGGTGGGACCCGAGTTTCTCGGCTCCGTCCTGGAAGCGGCATTCGAGAAGGCGAACGTGGCCCTCGATTACCGCGGCGAGTTCGAGCCGACCGAAGTGGTCATCACCGAGGCGTTCGAGGTGATGCCGCACGAGCAGATCGTGGCCCTGGTTGGATCGCTGGGAACCGGCATCATCGAAGGCTCGTCCAAGAACTGGAACGACTTGTCCGCTGCCGCAACCACCGGATCCGACGGCTTCCGGTCCGGCATCGAGGCGGCCATGACGTCGGGGTGGTCGGGCCCCACAGCCGACGCCGTCCGCGGCGGTGTGGGGAACTACGTCTCGTCTGCGACCGCGTTGTCCACCTCGATGAGCCTGATCAGCAACAAATTGCTCGAGGCGCACTCCGGTTTCACGCAAACGAAGTCGAAGATGCCGCCGGTGGTTGCGCCGGCGGCAAGCAGCATGATCGATACCCTTCTGCCGATTCCCTTCGCCGCGAAGGACGTGGTGTCTGCCCGAGAGGAGCAGCAGGAAGAAGCGCGTCGAATCATGCGCTCGGTGTACGTGCCAGGGGTGTTGCAGTCCGATTCCCAGGTTCCCGTGCTACCGGCAGCGCACAACCCGGTCGCCGACGGTGGCGGTTCCAGCGGCGGCTGGGGCCTCGGCAATTCCCTGGGAGGCGGTGGTGGTGGTTTCGGGTCGCTGTCCGAAAACGGCGGCGCAGGTGGGGCAGATTCGGCAGCCCAGGCGGCTGCAGCACAGGCGCAACCCGGCGGCACGGAGCCTGCCGGAGCAGAGCAACCGAGTGCAGGGTCGGGGCGACCGGGTTCCGGGCAATCGGGACCTCTTCCGCCGGCCGAGAACTCCGGTGAAACTCGTGCCGCATCGGCCGGGCCCGGATCTGCAGGCGGCGGTGCAGGTTCCGGGGCCGGTGCAGGTTCCGGGGTGGGCGCAGGTTCCGGCGGGTACGGCGGAACAGGCCCCGGTAGCAATGGTTTCTCTGGGCCGAACGGTTCGGGCTACGGCGGCGGCACGGGGTACGCAGGCGGTGCCGGCTCGGGCTACAGCGGTTCCGGTGCCGGCTCGGGCTACGGCGGCTCGGTTCTCGGCCCTCCGATCGGCGGCGGGGCGAGCGGCGGCGGCGCGGCCAGCACCGGCGGACCGGGCAACGCCGGTGCGGCGGCCGGCCGTGCGGGATCGCACGGAATGCCGGGAATGGGTGCAATGGGCGGAGCAGGCGCACGGGGAGCAGGCGACAACGACAGCGAGCACGCCACTCCCGGCTATCTGGTCGACGTGAGCAACGGCAGCGAACTGATCGGGGATCTGCCGCTGGTCGCACCTCCGGTACTCGGCGGCTGACGATGACCGGATGGACCATGGCGGGTATCGATTTCATGATGCTGTGCAGTCGATTCGGACGCGACCGACTGCCGTATCCCTTGTCGGTCACGATCGACGTCGACACCGCGGACGAACTCCGAGAAGTCCGGAGTCAGGCGTCGGCGAGGATCGACGCGATGATGAACGAGGAGCTCGACGCGGCTGTTCGAACCCTTGTGGAACCGGCCGTTCGCATCGAATGTCGTGGTGAGACAACCGAATCCCGATTCGGCATCATACGGAGCCATGCAGCGATACGTCACGACGTCGCCGTGGTGCTCACCCAGCAGCCGGGGCCCGACGCCACGTCCGGCGGCGCCGTCACGATCGAACTGGTGAGTCCCGCACACGCACCCGCTCGCGTACTCGCAGCGGTGCCGAACACTGCAGCCGGCCGACACCCTGCCGCTCGACTCGAACGTGCAACCGCCCCCGCATCATCGGGTGGTGCGGGGCTGTCCACTGCAACTCGCGGGGCTACGGCAGACGAGCAGATCCGAATGTTCTTCGCCCGCCCACGGTCTGCTGTCGGTGAGATCATCATCGCGCGCGGCAAGACCTACGACAACCGCCGAGACGCCGACGCCGTCTCGTTCTTCTGGATGGACTTCGAGCGCGACGGCCGGTACATCGTGCACTCCGACGAGTCCATCGATATCGCGCCGGCCGATACTGCCGGGCTGGCGTCGGAGATCGGACGACACGTCGCGGTCGCGCTGAGGCGGTGACGGCAGCCCGCCCTTGACACCGTATCGATTTTCGATAGGTTATCGATATTCGTTGTTATCGACTATCGATATGGAGGCGGCGGAATGGCATTTGGACTGGGCTCGGCACGAACGAACAAATGGGTGATGGTGTTCTACGCGGCGGCGGCAGTCGTCTGGTCCGGCTGGAAGATGTGGAAATACCACTCGTCGGACTACGTCATCGCGACGGTGGAACCGGAGTGGAACACCCCACCGGTCGAACTGTTCGGCGGCCGGTTGCAACCGGGCAATTCGATCGAGCTCAGCGTGCCGAAGGCCGACATCGCACGGTTGCTGGGGTTCATCGACGTGATGCGCTACGGCGCGATCGTCCTCGGCCTCGTCATCATCCTGGTGGGCTTGCTGTTCTTCTACCGCTTCTGCGATCGCGTCATCACCGGAACGCCCTTCACCAACGCCGCGCGCACGGACGTCGCTCTGATCGGGGTGTCCATCGTCGCGTATCCAGTGCTCACCGGATTCATGAACATGCTCGGCACCAACAGCGTGGTCGGCGCTCTCGAGCTGAGCGAGACCATCGACACCTCGCGATCGTCCAACGGCCTGTACATCGCGCTGGTCGTTGCCGTCTTTCTGCAGTTCGTCTACGCCACCATCACCCAGGGCACCAAGCTCGCTCGCGATGCCGACGGGCTGGTCTGATGACCGAGGAGTTCGTCGACCATCTCGTACTCTGCCATCTCGGCGAGATTCTCGACGCCCGCGGCATGACACTGGCCGAGCTCTCCCGTCTTGCCGGAGTCAGCGTCGTCAATCTCTCGGTGCTGAAGAACGACCGCGCCAAGGCCATCCGATTCTCGACACTCACCGCCGTCTGTCGCGTCCTGGGCTGCACGCCCGGCGACCTGTTCACCCTCCGCCAGATCTGAACGCTCCCCGATCGCAGCCACACCAGTGAAGACAAATCGGACAAGTACATTGGATGGCGGTAACCAGCACTACGAGAGAGAGTCCATCACATTGTCTGCTCCGGCCGGTCAACCGTTGTCCAAGGGCCAGAACGGCCCCCTCACCGTCGGTGACGTCGTCGTCTCCATTGCGCTTGCCGTACCCGCGGATCTGTCCGCGCTGATGGTCACCGACGCCGGAAAGGTGCGCACCGACGCCGATTTCGTGTTCTTCAACCAACCCACCGGCCCCGGCGTGCGTCTCGAGCCCGGCCAGGGTGGACCGGCTCGACTCGCTTTGTCGCTCGGCGCAATTCCCAGTGACATCGAGCAGATCCGCGCGGTCATCACCCTCGACGACGCGTCGAGCAACTTCGGCAAATCCGCCGCTCCCGTTGCACGAGTCAGCGACACCACTGGAAATGTGTTGTACGAGTACACGATCGACGGCCTGAGCTCGGAGTCCATCGTGATCGCACTCGAGATCTATCGCCGTCAGGGCAGCTGGAAGGTCCGAGCAGTCGGGCAGGGCTATGCCGGTGGATTCGCCGCGCTGGTCACCGATCATGGCGTGTCCGTGGACGATGCCCCCGCTCCCGCTCCGACGCCTCCTCCCACTCCCGCCGCTCCGCCGGCACCACCCGCTCCGCCTGCTCCACCCGCTGCACCGGTCCGCACCGAGGCTCCGGAAGTCAGCCTCACCAAATCCAAGCCCGTCAGCCTCGCCAAGGGGCAGAAGGTCACACTCCGCAAGGACGGCGGCGTTGCGCTGACGGTCATTCGCATGGGCCTCGGCTGGGATCCGGTCACCACCCCGAAGAAGGGCGGACTGTTCGGCGGCGGCGGCCGGGCGGCCAACATCGACCTGGATGCGTCGGCGATCATGCTGGCCGACCGCAACGTCAACGATGTCGTCTACTACGGGCAGCTCAAGGCCAAGGACGGGTCCATCGTGCACCAGGGCGACAACCTCACCGGTGAGGGTGAGGGCGACGACGAGGTCGTCGTGGTCGACCTGACGCGGGTACCCAAGCACGTCACCGGCATCATCTTCACCGTCACCTCGTACCGCGGTCAGACGTTCGAGCAGGTCGCGAACGCGTTCTGCCGTCTGGTCGACAACACGACGAACGTCGAACTGGCCCGCTTCACCCTCCAGGGCGGTATGCCGTTCACCGGCCTGGTGATGGCGAAGGTCTATCGCCAGGGGAGCGAATGGAAGCTCCAGGCAATCGGCGACGGCATCGCGGCCAAGCACGCAGGTGAAGCCGTCAAACAGCTCGGCCGCTATATGTGACCGGGCGAGCCGCGGGCCGATGCGTCGCGGTCCGATCTGCAGCGCCGTCGAGCACGCCACCGAGCGGATCGACGGCGCTGCCGTTTCGAATGAGGTCCTCGGACGGACGGTAGATCTGTCGAACGATCAACGCGCACAACCCGATCACGGCAACATCGCGCACCACGACGGTCGCGGTGAACCACTGCTCGGGTAGGCCCTTGTTCTCCACACCCAGGTAGTAGTACATCCTTGGGAACCAGACGAAGGCGTCGATTGCCATCCACGCCAACAGAATTCGGCGATGAGGTAGTGCCAGCACGGCCAGTGGAACCAGCCACAGCGAATACTGCGGGCTCCACACCTTGTTGGTGAGCAGGAATCCGGCCACCACCAAGAACACCAATTGCGCGAGTCGCGGCCGCGTCGGTGCCGTGGTGCCGATGTAGGCGATCAGTGCACACACGACGGCGAACAGCACCAACGTCACAGCGTTGAGAACCAACGGTTTGTCACCGGGGTACAGGGGCCCGTCGAAGCCGGTCCAGCCGGTGAACGAGGTGACGACATTGTACAGCGAGTCCGGGTCGGCCCCGCGCTCGGAATTGAGCCGGAAGAACTCGTACCATCCCGACGGATACAGCAGGGCGAGTGGAAGATTGACTGCCAGCCACGCTCCGAGTGCAGCGCAGGCGGTGAGCCCCCACTCCCGCATCCGACCGGTGCGCCAGCAGAGCACCAGCAGCGGACCGAGGAAGAGAAGGGGATAGAGCTTGGTGGCACCACCGAGACCCATCAGCACGCCGGCAAGAACCGGCCGCTTCTTTGCCCAAGCAAGCAAGCCGGTGAGCGCGAAAGCCGATGCGAGAGCGTCGAAATTGGTGAATCCGTGCACGATCACCAACGGGGAGGCAGCCACGAGAGCGGCATCCCAGATGCGACGTCCGGCAGCTATCGCGGTGGCCCATACGGTGACCAACCAGGCCACGGCCAGTCCCAGAGCCACCACGTTGAAGTAGACGACGACCGGCAGGGCCTGTGGCAGGAACGTCAGTGTGTTCCACACCTTTCCGACGACCATCGAGCCGTACTGATACAACCCCGCAAGCACCGGGTACTCCATGTACCGAATCTGACTCGACCCGTCGGCCTTGGTCTCTTCCCACGACTTCTTGTAGGGGAAAGCGCCTTGGTCGAGTCGCTCCGCACCGTAGAGAGGCACTGTGTCGGAGTAGCACATCGCCACGTACTGCCGACTGCCACTCCAGTCCAGTCCGAGCTCACCGTTCGGCCCCACCGGTGCCTGCTGAATGCACGCAGCCTTGGCGAACCACCCGAAGCTCAGGAAGATCACCGCCAGCAGCAGAACGACCCGCAGCGCAGTGAACCAGCGCTGCCGTCCGATCAGCGCGTGCTTCCCGACCGGTCCGCCGATGACCGAGGACAGTTCCCCGGCCATCGCATCGGTGCGACTGGGTAGATCGCGGTCCGCTGCGCTCGCCTGGTCGAGGAGACCGGGGCTCGCCACTGCACGGCCCTTGCGCTCGGGTTCGGTCGTCACCGGTGACGTCGCTACTGTCCGGGCGTCGCCGGTTCGGGTGCTGCCGGTCGAGGTGCGGGCTGCGCCGGTGCCGCAGGCTGCGCGGGTGCCAGCCCCGGAAGGGGAATGGTCACGCCGGGCAGAATTTCGACCTGTCGCGGAGTGATGACCACCGGTGGGGAGATCTCCGTCGGAATCGGCAGTGTCACGGGCGGCGGAGCCGTCGACGGAGCCACCGTGGCCGTCGGTGCGGGTGCCGAATACTGCGGCACACCGGCCTGACCCGCGATGGCCTCGGGCGTCGGGAAGGTCTCGTTCGAGGTGCCGTCCAGCGTGCCGTCCATCGTGTCTTTCCAGATGTCCGACGGTATGCCCGATCCGTAGATCGGCCCGCCGTAACTGTTCTCGAGCGGTAGGCCCTGCTCGGTGCCGACCCAGACTGCGGTGGACAGCGACGGCGTGTAGCCGACCATCCAGGCGTCCTTGTTCTGCCCGGTGTCACCGAGTTGAGCGGTACCGGTCTTGGCTGCCGACTGGCGGCCGCCGGCGAGGTTGTGACCGTTGGAGTATCCGGCGATCGGACGCATCGCCGAGGTCACGTTGTCCGCGACCGCGGCCGAGACGACCTGTTGGCCCGCTTCGGGAGCACGGTCCAGAAGCACGGTGCCGTCCGCGGTGACGACCTTCTGCACGAAGTGCGGCGTGTGATAAACGCCGGACGCCGCCAGGGTCGCGTAGGCCGAGGCCATGTCGAGGACGCGAGACTGGTACTGGCCGAGCACGATTCCGTAGTTGGGGCCTGCGTTGTCGGGCTCGGTGAGGGTGGGGCCGACGCCCTCGATTTCCTGCGGGATTCCGAGCTTGTGCGCCATGTCTGCGATGGCCTGCGGGCCGTTGTCCATGCCGAGCATCATGCGGTAGAAGCTGGTGTTGAGCGACCGCTTGAGTGCCTCGGCGATGGTGCAGGTCCCGCAGGATTCGCCCTCGACGTTGCTGATCTGGATGCCGTTGACGTCGAGCGAGGAGCTGTCGTACATCTTCGACAGCGGAATGCCCTGATCCAGTGCCGCGGCCAGGCCGAACACCTTGAAGGAGGATCCGGTCTGCAACCCGGACTGCGCGAAGTCGAAGCCACGTCCGTCCGCGCCGCCGTAGTAGGAGCGGACCGCGCCGGTACGGGGATCGATGGAGACCGAGGCCGTACGCAACTCGCTCGGCTCACCCTCTAGATTGCTGTTCACGGCGTCCACCGCTGCCGCTTGAGCTCTCGGATCGATGGTCGTGGTGATCTGCAGACCCTCGGTATTGAGGTCTTGATCGCTGACGCCCGCATCGGACAACTCGCGCAACACCTGGGCCTTGATCAGGCCGTTCGGACCTGCGTCCTCGGCGTCACCGGAATCGACCTGAGAGGTGGGGACCACCGCCGGGAACATCATCGTGGCTCGCTGGGTCGCGTCGAGCTGACCCTGCGAGACCATTCCGTCGAGAACGTAATCCCAACGAGCTTGCGCGCCGGTGGGGTTCACCTCGGGATCGAGATTGGAGGGCTGCTGGATGACCGCCGCGAGGACCGCACCCTCTTCGACCGAGAGTTGATCGACGGACTTGCCGAAGTACGCCGTCGACGCGGCAGCGATGCCGTACGCACCGCGGCCGAAGTAGATGGTGTTGAGATACGCAGCGAGAATGTCGTCCTTGGACCACTGCCGCGCCATCTTCGAGGAGATGACGAGCTCACGCATCTTTCGCTTCAGCGTCCGATCGTTACCGACAAGCGCGTTCTTCACGTACTGCTGAGTGATGGTCGAACCGCCACCGGCACTGTCGCGTCCGAGCACGTTGTCACGTAACGCCCTGCCGAAACCGGTCACCGAGAATCCGGGATTGGAGTAGAAATCGCGGTCCTCGGCAGAGAGCACGGCATTACGCACATGCTCCGGAATCTGGTCGATCGTCACGTCGGTGCGATTGCCCTCTTTGGGCACCACCTTGCCGAGGACACTCGAGCCGTCGGAGGCGAAGATCGTCGCAACCTGGTTGGTCCTGATGTCGCCGGGCTGCGGAACGTCCTCCACGGTGTACGCCACCATGAACGCCAGGATCGGCACGATCAAACCCAGTGCAATGAACGCATACAGCGTGCGTCGAACGACCCGCCACTTGGATTTCTTCTTCGTTTTCGCGGCGGAACCTCTTTCGGGCGGCTCGGGCGGTTCATTGCCCGAGGAGAGAGCTGATGGATCGTTCGGTTCGTGTGGTGGCGGAACGGCACCGGACCGGGTGACGCCCGTCGGAGCAGCAGGACGGACCGGGGGCGCGATGGGTGGCTCACCGTAGCGACGTTCACCGGGGGGACGTCCACTCACCGGACCCGCCTGAGGTCTGCCTTGAACGGGTCGGGCACCCGGAGGTAGCGGACGCTGACCGGGAGGCGGTCCTGGTCGCTGACCGGGAGGCGGCCCGGGTCGCTGACCGGGAGGTGGCATGGGAGGACGCCCCTGCGGAGGCATCGGACGCTGACCCGGAGGAGGTCCGGGACGCTGACCGGGAGGTGGCATGGGAGGACGCCCCTGCGGAGGCATCGGACGCTGACCCGGAGGAGGTCCCGGACGCTGGCCAGGTGGAGGCACCGGGCGACGCCCGGGTGGATCGGAATGTCGACTGCCACGCGGCGGCCCTGGCACGTCGGGACGCCGTCCGGAGTCGCTACGGCCAGGTTCGTTGCTACCCGGGTTGTTGTCGTAGGGGGAACTCACGTACGAATCTCCAGTAATTTCGGCGGCCGCGTCGAACTTTCGGTGGATGGGATCAGCAGAGCGTTTGTGTCATTCACTCGCTGTTCGACGGTTCGGTTGACGGGAACCCGCTCGCGGCCGGCGGGGTTGTTTGGGCGCGGGGACGGCCCCGAGGACGTAGGACTGAACAAGGTGGTTCCAACTGCACGACCGGCACACCTCGACCACATGGACCGAGAACTCCTCCTGAGTAGCCGCGAGGCGAACGAGTTCGTCCGCCGTTCTCGCCGACCCTGACAGGGCCCCGAGCTTCTCGCCGAACACCCAGGACACCAGCGTGAGCTGCTCCTTGCGGCAGATGGGGCACACGACATCGCTGCCGCGACCGTGAAATTTGGCAGCGCGAAGCAGGTACGGATCTGCGTCACAGACCGCTGCGACTCCCGTCCTACCCGAGTAGACCTCGGCCAGCAGCGACCGACGCTGAAGGGCGTAGTCCACCACCTGTCGCTGAAGTCGCACGAGACCAGAGTACGTGCGGGCCCGGACACGCGGGCCCGCGAACCCCGCCTGAGTCCGTACAAGACCCCATTCCGACGCCGAGAAACTATGCTCCACCTGTGCCGACGCGACTGCCGCCCACCACACGAGCGCGTGATGTGGATCGCTCCGATACCTGCGCCACATTGGACGAGGCGCTCGCCGACGGCCAGCTGTCCGAGTTCGAGCATGCGGCAAGGATCGACCTGGCCAAGGAAGCCGAGACGATCGCCGATCTGCACACCCTCATCGAGGACCTGCAGAACGACACCGATCTACAGCCCATGGCGGACCCCATAGCGCTCCAGCATCCGATCGCCACGGCAAAAGGCTCACGACTGGGCTTCATGAGCGTCGCGGTGCCCGCGGTTGCCGCGCTCGTGGCACTCACCTTCGGTATTCGCGCGTGCTCGAGCACAGACGACCCGGCCGCGAGTCTCGGGACGGCGGGGTACAGGAATCCTGCAATCGTCGTGGACATCGTCGATGCGCTGCGGCAGAAGATCGGCACCTCGGTGGTCGACCGCCTCGGCCTGTACGACGACTACGCCGTCATCGCGGCACCCGCGCCGGGGGTGCCGCAGAAGCAGGTCAGTTATACCTATCGCGACGGCGTCATCGAAGACTACGACGACAATTTTTCGAGCACGCGCGACTTCGACGAACCTCAGATCGACCTGGCGACCATCGACCTGACCGCAACAGCGGGGATCATCGCCGGCGCCCCCGAGAGCCTGAACATGTCACGCATCGACAGCTACAGCGTGAGCTTCTACGGCAGCGACAACGGACCCGAGATCTACGTCTCGGCCGAGAACACCGACCAGGAAAGCGGCAACCTCGCCTTCGATCCTGCAGGCAACTTCCTGCGTGTGAACCCGTTTTCGTTCGGCTGATCAGTCCCGAAAGGAAGCCCGCAGCATGGCACGACGACCCGATTTTCGCGCTCGTGAAATAGACCGTGCGCTGACCGCCACCGTCCTCGATACCGCCTACGCCGACGGCCAGCTCACCTTCGACGAGCATCGACTGCGCAGCGAACGTGCGCGGGTAGCCGTCACCCTGAGTGATCTGCGACGACTGGTCTCCGACCTGCAGATCGACATCGACCTTCCCGAACCGGCTCCGCGAACCGCAGAACCGAAGAACCGGCTACTCCTGGCACTCGGCTCGGTCATGATCGTCGCTGTCGCACTCGTCGTGTTCCTGTCCACCAGGAACGGCGCGGAACCGGTACAAGCCGCGGCAGTCGTCGCGTCCACGACAACGAGCAGCGTCGCCCCGACCGTGCCGATGGACCTGCCGGTCGACGTCACCCCTATCGTTGCTCGCCCCTTCGTTTTCGACACTGCGGCCGGGCTCGACGATTTCCGAGACCGATACGTGCAGCGTTTCGGTAGCTCACAGGTTCTCGAGGTGTACATACAGCTGGACAACAACCGTGCCGACGTCTATCGGCCGACGCCGGAGAGCCGACGGGAAAGAGTGTTGATCGCGGGGGGCTTCGAGGTGGACCTGGACACCGACGCTCCCGACACCGATGACGCGCTCTTCGATTGGGCCACGATCGATTCCGCGGTTCTGGCGGGTCTCGTTGCGGGAACTCCCGAAGCCATCGGAGTCCCTGACGCCGCCGTCGAGTACGTCATGATCAACGAAAGCCGGGGCAAGCAACGCATCTCGATCAGCGCTCGCAACGAAGACGCCGAGGGCGGGCGCGTCGAGGCGGACTTCGCGGGCAACATCGTCTCTGTCAGCCGTTAGAGCGTCACGTGGGTGCGGCATCTCTGCCGCACCCACGTGATCAGCAGTTACATCACTTACAGGACACCTTGATCGTGAAGTCCTTCGTGATCATTCCGGCTGTGGGGTTCGCCATGTCGGCCCCCTGTGCTTCTCCGGTGATGGTGTAGGTATCGCCGTCGACCGAGACCTCGGCGGTGCCCACCGACATTCCCATGCTGTTGGAGACTGCCAGCGCATTCCCGTCCACCACCAGTCCCAGTGATTCGATCTTGGGGGTGTCCTCGTCGGTCATCACCACACCGAGTCCCTGCTGACCACCCACCGAACCGCTGCCGACGTTGATCTTGCCGGCCGCCTTCACGCAGCTCACCGAGTTCAAGTCCAGACCGGCCAGATCCTTTCCGTCCACCTGCACCTCGGTGTCGCCACCGGTGGTGACCTCTGCGGCACCCGACTGCGAGGCCGACGCCGTGGTGGTGGCCGGTGAACTGTCGCCACCGTTGTCGCTCGAGCAAGCCATCAACAGGCTGGCACTTGCGATCAGTCCGAACGACGCTGCGAGGACTCGTTTCATATGGGTATCCCTTTCCCGTACGGATGCCACTTCTTGACACCCGTCATGAGATAAGTACATTTCCGCCACCTCCGCCACAGAAGCGAGAAACTTGTCCGTTTTTGTACGTCTTTTGTACTACGGACACGGATCGAGGGGCGAGAACCGTGCATTGCCACGGTCTGCGTAGGGGGTTTCACACCGAAACAAGACATCGGCTTGTCAATCAATGTATCGGCGCGATACATTCTTCGATAGTGCGGTCAATCGCATCGCCATGTTGTGATCGTTGGATTCGAGAAGGGGGAGTTGCATGCTCGAGCTCGCAATTCTCGGACTGCTTCTCGAGTCACCCATGCACGGTTACGAGCTCCGCAAGCGGCTGACCGGCCTGCTCGGAGCTTTTCGAGCGTTTTCGTACGGATCGCTGTACCCGGCACTCCGTCGACTTCAGACCGACGGTCTCATTGCCGAGGACGCCGGACCCGATCTGCTCGTGAAAAGACGAGCAAAACGGGTGTACGAGCTCACCCCACTCGGCAGGGAACGATTTGCCGAACTGGTGGCCGACACCGGACCGCAGAACTACACCGACGACGGATTCGGCGTACATCTTGCCTTCTTCAGTCGGACTCCCGCGGAAGCTCGAGTCCGCATTCTCGAGGGCAGACGTCGCCAGGTCGAGGAGCGCCGAGAAGGACTCCGCGACGCTGTGGCCAAGGCGAACGGGACACTCGACCGCTACACCAGGCAGCTACACCAGCTCGGTCTCGAATCGAGTGAACGCGAGGTGCGTTGGCTCAACGAAGTCATCGCAGCCGAGCAGGCCGACCCCAACCCAGCACCGTCCCACACAGCACCAAACAGGACAGTCAAGACAGAAGGAGAACCCGACCATGGGTGAGAACAACAACGCAATCCGCGTGGCCATTGTGGGTGTGGGCAACTGCGCCTCATCCCTGGTCCAGGGCGTCGAGTACTACAAGGACGCGGACGAGAACGCCACCGTCCCCGGCCTCATGCACGTCATGTTCGGCAAGTACCACGTCCGCGACGTCGAGTTCGTCGCCGCGTTCGACGTGGACGCCAAGAAGGTCGGCTTCGATCTCTCCGAGGCCATCTTCTCCAGCGAGAACAACACCATCAAGATCGCCGACGTACCCCCGAAGGACGTCCACGTCCTGCGCGGACCGACCCTCGACGGCCTCGGCAAGTACTACCGCGAGACCATCACCGAGGCCGACGGCGAAGCAGTCGACGTAGCGCAGGCCCTGCGTGACGCCAAGGTGGACGTGCTCGTGTCCTACCTCCCCGTCGGATCCGAAGAGGCCGACAAGTTCTACGCACAGGCATCCATCGACGCAGGCGTCGCCTTCGTCAACGCACTGCCCGTGTTCATCGCCAGCGACCCGGTCTGGGCCAAGAAGTTCGAGGACGCAGGCGTCCCGATCGTCGGCGACGACATCAAGAGCCAGGTCGGTGCCACCATCACCCACCGCGTCATGGCGAAGCTCTTCGAAGACCGCGGCGTGCAGCTCGACCGCACGATGCAGCTCAACGTCGGCGGCAACATGGACTTCCTCAACATGCTCGAGCGCACCCGCCTCGAGTCGAAGAAGATCTCCAAGACCCAGGCCGTCACGTCGAACCTCCAGAAGGAGTTCAACGCCAAGGACGTCCACATCGGACCGTCCGACCACGTCGGCTGGCTCGACGACCGCAAGTGGGCCTACGTCCGCCTCGAAGGCCGCGCCTTCGGTGACGTTCCCCTCAACCTCGAATACAAGCTCGAGGTATGGGACTCGCCCAACTCCGCCGGCGTCATCATCGACGCAGTCCGCGCCGCGAAAATCGCCAAGGACCGCGGCATCGGTGGACCGGTCATCCCGGCTTCCGCTTACCTGATGAAGAGCCCGCCCAAGCAGCTGGCCGACGACATCGCTCGTGAACAGCTCGAAGCGTTCATCATCGACGCATAAGTGCCTGCTGCAGTGGTGCGGATAGATGCCCTCTGAGGCACTCGTCCGCACCACTGCGCTTTCCGCCCGTTGGTCCACTCAACGTGACATTGACCCCCGAAAAGGCCACCAAATGTCACATTGAGTACCGGCGGGCGTTCGGCTATCCGGCCGCGATGATGTCTCGCGGATCGAATGTCACTTTGATTTCCACAATTTTTCCGTCCTCGATGCGCTGCCAGTTGGCGGTGCTCGCGGGCGATGCGATGGACGTGTGCAGATCGAACCACGTCAGTACATTCGGACCGTCCACGAAGATGTGGGCGATGTCGATGTCGGTGACAATTTCCGACATTCCTTTCAATCCGGCCACACATTCTGCGCCGTTGGCCGCTGTGCCCAATGGTCCCCGGAATGTCGCGTCCTGGTGCAGGATCGACGCCAGAGTGTCGAAGTCCTTGCCCTTCCATGCCTCGAAGTAGGTTGCTGCAACTTCTTTCGGTGTCTGTGTCATGAATCGAGTCTCGAACGCGCCGAGTCAGAAGTCCAACAGTTGGTTCGGATGATCGCCAGAAGTTCTATTCATAGCCGCAGGTAGGGAACGCAGGTTATCGTGTGTCCGTGGCAATCGACCCCACCTCGAAGCATCCGGTCCTCGAACGTGTCCGGAAAATGGCGTTCGCCTACCCCGACGTGAGCGAGAAAATCTCCCACGGCAGGCCGACCTTTCGCACCGCCTCGGTATTCGTCTACTTCGGTGGTGGCGTCAAAGGCGGCGACCAGTACGACCTCTCGATCCTGGTCAAATGCGAGAGCGCCGAGGAGCAGCGAGCCTGCGAGCTCGAGCCCCGCTACTTCCACCCCGCCTACCTCGGGCCGTCGGGCTGGGTGGGATTCGACCTGTCCGATGCCCCCGACGACGGTGCCCCCGACGACGTCTGGGCCGAGGCCGCCGAGTTGATCGACTGTAGCTACCGCGTCACCGCTCCGAAACGCAGTGTTGCGCGACTCGACGCCGGCGAGGGTCCGAATCTGGGACTACAGCAATGGAATTGAGGCAACTGGAGTATTTCGTCGCGGTGGCCGAGGAGGCGAACTTCACGCGCGCCGCCGCCCGAGTGCACATCAGTCAATCCGGCGTCAGCGCGCAGATACGAGCCCTCGAACGCGAACTCGGTGCCGAGTTGATCGACAGATCAGGCGGCACAGCAACATTGACCACTGCGGGCCAGGCCGCGCTGACTCGAGCCCGTGCGACTCTGGCCGCCGCCGGGTCGGTTCGACAGTCCGTCGATGACGTTGCCGGACTCCTGCGCGGCTCGCTCCGCGTCGGGATGGTCACTGCCTGCACGGTTCCACAGCTGTTCGACGCGTTGGCGCGCTTCCATTCGGCGCATCCTGGCGTCGAACTCGCTCTGCACGAGGACAATTCGGATCGACTGGTGACCGACGTGCGTGCCGGAGAGCTCGATCTCGCACTCGTGGGAGTCGCAGCCCGACCCCCGGACGGACTGGAATCGATGGTGGTGATCGACGAACGGATAGTCGCGGCAGTTCCACCTGAGCATCCGCTGGCAGCTCACGAGAAGGCAACACTGGCACAGGTGTGCGAGCATTCGATCGTCGCCCTCCCACCGGGCACGGGAATTCGCACGGTGTTCGACCGAGACTGCGGTGGGGTAGGCCTGTCACCGTCGATCACGTTGCAGGCCAGCGCACCCGACGCAGTTGCCGACCTCGCTGCCCGCGGCCTCGGAGTCGCGATACTCAGTCAATCGATGGCAGGGTTCTACGACGATCGACTCGTTGCTGTGGAGCTCACGGACTCGCACACCGCCGCGCTGCTGGCCCTGGTGTGGCGGCCCACCATGAGCCCGGCGCTGACCGAATTGGTCACGCTGGCGACGCGCAGTTTCAGCGAATCTTCTTCACGGTGAACCACAGTGCGATCACGAGGCCGAGTAGTGCCAATGAGGGCAGTACACCGGGATCACCCCCGATGATCCCGGCGACGGCAACGATCAGAGCCACGAGCGCGAAGAATCCCAGAATGCCCGCCAGCAACTGAAGGTGATCCTGAGCCGTCACGACTTGACGCCACCTGCAGTGAGGCCGGAGATGATGCGGCGCTGGAACAGCAGCACCATGATCACCAACGGGATCGCAACGATGGTGCCCGCGGCCATGATCGCGGCATACGGCACTACCAGCGGATCGTTGCCGGTGAACCGCGCGATGGCCACGGTAACCGGTTCCGTCTTGTCACTCGAGAGCTGACTGGCCAGCAGGTACTCGTTCACCGCAGCGATGAATGCGAGGATCGCGGTGGTGAACAATGCAGGTGCGGCAAGCGGGAGCATCACCAGGCGGAATGCCTGGAAGCGTCCGGCACCGTCGATCCGCGCGGCTTCTTCGAGTTCCCAGGGCAATTCGGCGAAGAACGCAGCCAGCGTATAGATCGTCAGCGGCAGCACGAACGAGATGTTCGGGATGACCATGGCCTGATAGCTGCCGATCCACCCGATGTTGGTGAAGAACTGGAACAGCGGGGTCACCAGCGCAACGACCGGGAACATCGAGGCTCCCAGGATGATCCCCGTCACCACGTACTTGAAACGAAAGTCGATGCGCGAGAGAGCATACGCTGTGAAGATGCCGATGATCAGCGCGATCAGCGTCGTCGCTCCGCCGACGATGAGGCTGTTGCCCACGGCCCGCAGGAAGTTGTTGCCGTTGGCAGTCGACAAAGCATTGTCGAAGTTCTCCCACGTGACATGGGTCGGCCATGGCGTCGTGTCGAAGGTGTAGCGCGGGTCGCGGAATGCGGTGACGACCATCCAGTAGAACGGTGCCAGGCCCCAGACGAGGATGACGACGACACCGAGATAGATGCGGGCCTGCTTCATCGACCGGCCCCCTTACGCTGATTCTCCTGAGTGGCAACGGCATTGGCACCGAGAAACTTCACCAGGATGAACGCCACGATGAAGATCATGACGAACGAGATGGTCGACAAGGACGCAGCGCTGTTGAAACCCTGCCGGATCTGATCCACCACCAAGATCGAGATGGTTCGCGTGGCGGGATTACCCTCGGTGAGGATGGCGGGCAGGTCGTACATGCGCAGTGCGTCCATGGTGCGGAACAGAATTGCCACCATCAACGCGGGCTTGACCAGTGGCAGCGTGATCTTGGTGAAACGCTGCCAGGCCGACGCCCCGTCGACGCGGGCAGCCTCGTAGACGTCGGCGGGAATCATCTGCAAACCGGCCAGAATCAGCAGCGCCATGAACGGCGTCGTCTTCCACACATCGGCGATGATCACCGCGAAACGAGCGGGCCAGGCGTCACCGGTCCACAGAATGTTCGTTCCGAGAATGCGATTGGCGATACCGTCGTACGCGAAGATGAAGTACCAGAGCTTGGCCGTGACCGCCGTCGGGATAGCCCAGGGGATCAGGATCGCGGCGCGCAGCAGGGCGCGTCCGGCAAAGGTCTTGCCCATGATGACGGCCATCGCGAAACCGATGACCACCTCGATGGACACCGTCACGACCGTGAAGAACGCGGTGTTACCGACGGCGCCCCAGAACTGCGAACCGAGCGTCCCCGGCGGGCAGGGCACCGACGTGCCCGACGCCGAGGTGCATTGCTGCAGGATCCAGTGCGTGTAGTTGTCGAAGCCGGCAGATCCACCGGTGACGAACATGCCGGTGGCGGGATCGAGACCGGGATCCTTGGAGAAGGACATCACCAGGGCTCGGATCACCGGGTAGACGATGACGATCGCGAGGATCACCATCGTCGGTGCGATCAACAGCCAGGCTCGACCCTGCGTCAGGCCGAACCGCTTGTTCTTGGACCGCACATGCCGACCGCGGCCGGGGGACGAGCCCCCGGCCGCGGCGGTTGTGGCGGCCCCACTGGTCACACCAGCAGGTACAGCCATTGGTTCTCCCGAAATCAGTTGGCGCCGGCGGTTTCGATACCGGCCTGCATGTCCGTGATCGCCTGGTCGACGCTCTTCTCACCCTTGATGGCGGCAGAGACGTTGTCCTGCACGGCCTTCGAGACGGCCGGGTAGAACGGGGTGACGGGACGCGGAACGGCGTTCTCGATGGATGCCTTCAATGCGGGAAGGTACGGCATCGCGGCGATCAGTGCGGGATCGTCGTACAGCGACGAGAGCACGGGCGGCAAAGCACCCTCGGCGATGATGCGCTGCGCCTTCTCGCCCTGCATGAAGCGCAGGAAGTCCGCTGCAGTGGCCTTGTTCTCGGAGTACGCGCTGATCGCGGCGTTGTATCCGCCGAGCGTCGAGGTGCCGACGCCGGTGACTCCGGGAAGCGGTGCGACCGCGTACTTGCCGACCACAGCCGAACCTTCTTCTGCGGCGGTGCCGTAGACGTACGGCCAGTTGCGCAGGAACAGTGTCTTTCCGTCCTGGAACGCCTGCTGGCTGTCGGACTCTTTGAACGTGGTGTCCTGGGCCGGGATGACGCCGGTTTCGAACGCGGTGACCAAAGTCTGCAGTCCGGCCTTGGCTTCCGGGCTGTTGACGGTGGGGGTCTTGCCGTCTTCGCCGACGATCGATCCGCCGTGCGCGTTGATGATTTCCGACGCGTTTGCCGTCAGACCCTCGTAAGGCGCGAACTGCCCTGCGTAGCAGTCGATGTTGTTGTCGCGGGCGACCTGGCAGTCCTCGGTGAGCTCGGCCCAGGTGGTGGGCGCTTCGGGGAGCAGATCACTGCGGTAGTAGAGCAGTCCGCCGTTGGTGTTCTTCGGTGCGGCGTACTGCTTGCCGTTGTACGTCGCGCTCGCGACGGTCGCGGGCAGAACGCCTGCGTTGTCGAGTGCGAATTCACCCTCGAGCGGCACGAGCCAGCCCTTGGCCGCGAACTCGGCGGTCCAGACGACGTCGAGTGCCATCACGTCGTAGTCGCTCTGCTGTGCCTGGAGTTGCTGGACGAAGTCGTCGTGGGCCTGATCGGCGTCGGCGGACTGTTCCTTGAAGGTGACCTGCTCTTCGGGGTGGCTGGAGTTCCACTCCGAGACGATCTGCTGGACGACACCGGTCTCGGTGGTGTCCTGGCCCTCTACATAGGTGATAGGCCCACGGCCGTCGGCATTTTCGGATGCAGCACCCGAATCGCCGCTCGAACCGCTGTCGCTCGAACATCCGGTGAGCGTCAGCAGCGTGGCTGCTGTCGCAACCACTGCCACCTTCGTGATCAAAGACGCCATTGTTTTCTCCACTTACTTCTACGCGGTGGTATGCGCCCGGAGATGGGCACGCAGAATCGTGCTGTGATGCTCCCCCGACACATATGTCGATGGGTACTGTGGCACACAACTCACCGCGCAGGGGTCATTATCGAGTTCCTGAATCGGTCAACCCGGACGTGTCGGAGGTGCCCGGTACCCTTTCGCTCATGAGTTCGGACAAGATGCTGACGCGAATCGGCGGATTGCTGCGTCAGGCGGAGTCCACCGACAACCCCCATGAGGCCGAGGCATTCATGGAGGCAGCTCAGCGTTTGGCGACGTCGGCATCGGTGGATCTGGCGGTGGCTCGTTCGCACAGTGCGTCCCGGGAACGGCAGGCGACGCCGAGCCAGAAGGTGATCCCCATCGGTGAACCGGGTAAGCGCGGACTCAAGACGTACGTACACCTGTTCGTGTCCATCGCGCACGCCAACGACGTCCAGTGCGATGTGTCTCGATCGTCGACGCAGGTGTTCGCCTACGGTTTCGACTCCGACATCGAGACCACCGAGGCCCTGTACTCGTCCCTGCTGATTCAGATGGTGCGAGCATCGGACGCGTACATCAAATCCGGTGCCTACAAGTCCGAGACGGCGATCCGAACCGTCACCGAGATCAAGAACCGCCGGCGCTACACCCGGCGTGAGGAAGTACCCGTCGCAGCCGTGACGGCACGGCTGAACTTCCAGACCGCATTCGCGTCGCGCATCGGCCAACGGCTTGCGCAGGTGAAGAAGGACACCGAGGCCACAGCCATCGAGCAAGAGCAACAGGGCGCTGGGACGGCGCTGGTGTTGCGCAACAAGGAGATCGAGCTCCGCGACTACTACCGGCAGACATCAACGGCGCGTGGACACTGGCGTGGCCAGAGCGCGAATGCCGGATACTCCGAGGGTGCACGCAAGGCCGGGGATCGAGCGGGGCGAAACGCGAAGATCGGCGGGCATGCCGAGATCGACGGCGCGAGCAGGCAGCTGGGTCGCTGACTACTGTTTTCGCGGCGAGGCCGCGAACACCGGCCACCCGATTTCGGTGCGCCAGAGCGTCGGATTCTCGGTATCACGCGGGCCGACGGTGTAGACTTCGCGCACCGGCCCGGCGATCTTCAGCCCGTTGGTCTCCACGTACACCCCCAGTGCGCCGTAGGTGACGTCGATGTCGTCGTGCGGCCCGAGATGGACCGTCACCGCGAGTTCGGTGGGTTGTAGCGTCATCGGCCGAATTCTGTTGCTGGACGGCGCAGTTGCAGTCGGCACGTAGACCGTCATGGTGCCGCGCCCCTCGGTGAACAGTTCGTTGTCGTACAGCCCACCCGCAGGGCCCGCCGGTTCCATCACGGCTGCGTCGATCTCGGCCATTGCCGCGCTGTACCAGTCGAGCACGTCGGAGGCGTCCACCATCTCGGAAATTGCTGCGACAGAGCATTGCTCGGTGAGAACGCGTTCGACTTCGATGGTGGGCGGAACCGGATCCAACAAC
Organism: Rhodococcus sp. 077-4; assembly: GCF_047782425.1. NCBI lineage: Bacteria > Bacillati > Actinomycetota > Actinomycetes > Mycobacteriales > Nocardiaceae > Rhodococcus > Rhodococcus sp. 077-4. The sequence goes on from NZ_JAJPWC010000001.1 coordinate 396,770, forward strand.
CGGCGCAGAGCCGTCACCGCTGATCGAGTGTCGTCCAACTGCCGCTCCAGGCGGGTGAGATGTTCGCTGATCAGTCGGGCTCGGGCGTCGGGATCCGGTGTGCTCACGATCGACCGCACATCACGCTCCGGCATCTGCATACTGCGGAACCGCCTGATGATCTGCGCCGTCGCGACCTGATCCGTTGCGTAGTAACGGTAGCCGGAACAGTCGTCGACGGTCGCGGGCTCGAGCAAACCCGACTCGTGATAGCGCCGCAGGGTCTTCACCGACAGGTGCGTGATCCGGGAGAACTCACCGATCGTCAGCAATCCGTTCATGTCGACATTCTCACCCCTCCCGGTGGGGGAGAGTCGACGCTGGCGTGTAGTCGGGTCCGCCGCAAACGCGAGCGCATTCGCCAGGTACGCGCGGAATAGCCCCGGAATCCGACGCGAATCTGCTCGCGTATGACAAACGCGCGCGCGTTTGCGGGGAATGGGGGCGGCGGAGAACGCGGGGCGCGGCGGGGAATGGGGGCGGCGGAGAACGGGGCGCGGCGGAGAACGCCGGGCGGCGGGAAGAAGCCGACGTGCGGTCGGTCGGGGCCGTCGAAACCGAAGCAGCCTCAGTCCAGGCGCGCCAGCACCACGCGCAGACCGACGACGCTGGCGATGGGAAACAGTGCGGCGACCAGCCACGGGATGGCTGCGCCCCAGCCGGTGTCGGGGGAGGCGTCGATCACCGCTCCCACTGCGATCGAGCCGATGAGCACTCCGATGCCCCCGAGTGAGGCCATGAAGCCGTAGTACGAGCCGAGACGGCGTTCTGCCGCCATGAGCGGCACCAGATCCCTGGCCTGTGGCATAGCGATCATCTGACCCAGTGCCAGCAGCAGCACGAACAACGCGGCCGGAATCAGTCCGATCAGGCCCGTCAGCTCCAGTGGAGCGAGGACCGCGACGAGGACGAACGAGACTGCCATGACGGCGAATCCGATCGGCAGCGTGATGCGCGGAGATACCGCGGCGACGCGTCGGGTGATGGGTAATTGCGTCGTGACGACGAGTATCGCGGAGAGGGCGAAGAACCAGCCGAGTACCGTCTGCGATCCCCAGGCGCGTTCGACTTCGAGGGGAAGCAGTAGATACAGCTGGTTGTAGGCCACTAGTTGTGCGCTCATCGCGACGGCGAAGAGTACGAAGGTTCGGTTGCGGATCACGTCGGTCCAGCCCGACAGCCACGGATCGTCGCGATGTTCGCCCGGCTCGCGGGGCAACCACGTGATGTGTGCGGCGATGACGAGAACGAAAATGCCTGCGGCCGTGAGGCAAGCGATCCGGAAGTCGGCCAACAGCAACAAAGACCCGATCAGCGGGCCGGTGAACGAGCCGATCTGATTGCACACCGACAGCAGAGCGAAGGTCTGCACGCGAGTGGCGCCACCGCTGCGTTCGCTCTTACCGGCTTCGACGGCGATCGCGGATTCCACTGCGGGAGAGAACAATGCGGCCGCAAAGCCGACCAGGACCGTCGCGGCCACGACACCAGCGAGAGAATCGAAGGCAGCGAGGCCCAGGAATCCCAGAACTCGTAGGACACAACCGACGAGAACCACCGGTTTGATGCCCCACCGATCGGCCAGTGTGCCGCCCACGAAGAACAGGCCCTGCTGAGAGAACGTTCGGATTCCGAGCACCACTCCGACGAGGGCGGCCCCGAGCCCGAGGTCACTCGTCAGGTGCACCGACAGATACGGCAACACCATGAAAAAGCCGATGTTGAAGGTCATCTGGGTCAGGACCAGCAATCGCACGGTGGGCGTCGCACGCCCCAGATCGACGAGGAACGACCACCGCCACCGCGTCGGCGATCGGTCGATTCCGGTGCTCATGTACTGCGTCCTCCTGCGTCGGCCGTCTCGATGACGGTACCGGTTGTCTGTGTCGTTCTCACCCGCCCCGATGTGGCACTGGCGACGGACACCGCGAGGACGGCCAGAGCGATCAACGACGCCAACGGTGCTGCCGCAACCCACGGTGCTCGCTCGACGGCACCTACTCCGTCGGAGAGGATCAGTCCCCAGTCCGCGGTGGGCGGTTGTGGTCCGAGCCCGAGGAATCCGAGGGCGGCGAGCGCGAGCGCGACTCCGGGAAGTCGAATCATGGCGTGCCGCAGTACTGCCGGCAGCACGCCGGGAACGATGGAGCCGAACAGTATTCGACCGTTACCGGCACCGAGGGTGGGCAGGATGGAGATGTAGGGCTGTGCTCGCGCCTCGTCGACGAGTGCGGCGGTGTGCGCGGCGAGCGGTGCCCACGTCACGATCAGCACGGCCACCGCGGCACCGCCGGCGCTCGGACCCCAGATCGCGGCGATGAGGATGCCGGTGACGACGGGTGGGGCGGCATTGGTGACCTCGACGAGTCCTCGGGTCGCCCGGGGGACCAAGCCCAGCAGCACCCCGACGACCAGGGCCGCTAGCGTGACCGCCAACGACAATCCGATCGACCGCAAGGCTCCGTCCGCTACTCGGGCCAGCAGGTCGCGGCCGGAGGCGTCGGTTCCGAAGGGAAACGCCGACGACGGGGAAGCGAACTTCTCACGAGTGGTGATCTGGCCGTCCCGAGGCAGACCCACCGACACCATGACCGCCAGAAGCGATGCGGCACCGATCGGGACGATCCACCGGCGCGGTGACGGATGGAACACTCCGGCAGGGATCGGCATCGCCTTCTCGTGCAGTGCGCTGCCGAGCAGCAACCGGCGCACGAGCTCTGCGGCGATACCGAGTGCCGCGCTGACGGCCAGCAGCAGCAGGATGTCGATCTGTAGGGCGGGCAGGTCCTGCGACTGGGCGTCACCGAGAGTCGAACGCCCCAATCCCGGTATCGCAAACACCTTTTCGACGGCCACTGCACCGCCCGTCATCGCGACCATGATCAAGCCGACCTGTGACGCGAGACCGGGGACAGCGCGGCGCAGCACAGCGAGAGCGATCTGTGGCCGGGAGAATCCAGCCACAGTCCAGGTGGTGACCCATCCTTCGGTGAAGGTGACGGCCACCGCGTCGGCAAGCAGGCGTCCGATCAATCCACCTGCCGGAAGCCCCAGTGCCAGTGCGGGTAACACCGCGTACTCCGGTCCGTTCCAGCCGTAGGCCGGGAACGACAACCACACTGCTCCGAAAACCACGAGCACCGAGGCGAGCAGAAACTCCGGCAGCGACGTCAGGGCAGCCGCAATGCTTCCACCGGTACGTTTCGGCGTGCCACGCAGACCCGCCCGCATGCTGGGCACCACGACGAGGGACGCCGTGACGAGTGCGACGACCATTGCGAAACCCATCAGGGTCAGGGAGACGGTCAGCGCGTCGAGTGCGCCGGGCAGCACGGGTTTGCCGGTGTTCCAGGAGTTTCCGGGGTTGCCCGACGCGATGCCGGTGAGCCAGTTCCAGAAGGTTCGTAGTGGCCCGGCGTCGAGACCCAGATCGCTGCGGATCGCCGCAAGGGCCTCGGGGGTTGCCTCTTGCTCGGCCGAGCGTGCCCGCAGAATGCTCAGTGCGGGATCTCGGTCGGACAACCACGGCAGCATGCCGACGAGAAGTACGACCCCCGCCACCGCGAGCAGCCGTGAGACAGTCGTTCTCACCGCCTACTCGAACGCGGTCTGGTTGGTGATCAAGGTGCGCTCACGTGGATCGCGGGCCACGCCGGTCACGCCCTCGGACTCGCCCTGGATGACGCGTTCGTGCAGCAGCGGTACCGCCGCGTCCTTGTCGAGGATCAGCTTCTCGGCGTCGAGAACGGCGGCGCGACGCTCATCTCCCGGCTCGGTGGCAGCGGCGTCGGCCAGCGCCGCGTCGACCTGCGGGTCGCAGAACTGCGAGATGTTGAACGATCCTTCGCAAGCGAAGTCGGAGTACATGTATGCGGCCGGGTCACCGGAGTCGAGGACGGTGGCGCGGGAAAGGATGAACGCATCGAAAGCACCGGCAAGAGCGTCGGTTTCGATGAACTGGTACTCACGAACCACCTGTTCGACCACGAAGCCCTTGGCCTCGAGCTCCTGCTGCAGCAGCACGGCGACCTCGGGGAGCTCGGCCCGATCCGTGAAGGTGGCGAGGGTGATCTTCTTGCCTGCGGGATCGCCCGCCGGTGCCTCGGTGCGCGCCGGACGGTCGGCAGCCCATGGCAGGGCCGGGCCGAGTAGCCCGTTCGCGGCGTCGGCGCGGCCCTCGTACACCTGCTCGACCAGACGGTTGCGGTCGATCGACTCGCGCGCGGCAGCGCGCATGGCCGGGTCGGCGAAGGCCCCGGACGCGGTGTTCAGGTACAGGGTGTTGGTACGCGGCATCGGCACCTCGTGCACCAGTGCCTGGTCGACGTTGGCAGCCTGCGATACCGGAATCGCCTCCACCACATCGGCGGTGCCGTTACGCAGTGCCGCGGCGCGGGCCGTACCGTCGGGCACGAAGTCGACGTCGATGCCGGAGATCTTGGCCGGCTCACCCCAGTAGTCGTCGTTACGGTCGAGGGTGGCAGTGGACGTTCCGTTCACTGCCTTCAGCACGAAGGGCCCGGTGCCGGTTCCGATCGGGTTGCTACCGCCTGTCGAGTACGCCTCGGGTGCCAAAATGGCCAACTGTGGACTCGACAGCCGCTGCGGTACAAGTGGATCCACGTCAGCGGTGGTTACCGACACACTGTCGGCGTCGGTCGCGGTCACCGTCATCTCGACGCCGTCGAGAATGCGCGGTTTGGGTGCCGACTGTGTTGCGGCTGTCAGCGCGGTGGCGACGGCCGCCGCATCGAGCGGGGCCCCGTTGTGGAATGTGACGTCGGGCCGGACGTCGAAGTTCCAGGTTCGGTCGTCGACGCGGTTCCACGCGGTGGCCAGACCCGGCTCGGCCTCGCCGAGATCGTCGAGAACGATCAACGTCTCGGCCGTGGACCAGCGCGAGAGCTTGAAGGCGTCGTCACTGAACTGGGACAGCCCCGACCGGGGCGGCTGCAGCATCGCGACGCGAACGCGGCCCTCCGTATCCTCGGACGATGCCGCGGTGGAGGAAAAACACCCGGTGAGCGTCAACGTGCCCACTGCTGCAAGCGCGCCTACCCGAAACATGTTGCTGGTCAATGTAACTCCTGTAGTTCTTAGGTGAGCCGGGGGACGGCATCGATCAAATTTCGGGTGTGCTCGTGCTCGGGCCGGGTCAGAACTGCTCGAACAGAGCCTGTTTCGACAATGCGACCCCGGTGCATGACCGCGACGTCGGTGCAGAGCCGGGCAACAGCCGACAGGTCGTGGCTGACGATCAGCAATGCACCCGGTACGCCGGCCAGGACGGAGAGCACCTGTTCTCGCAGGTCGGGATCGAGTCCACTGACCGGCTCGTCCGCCAACAGATACTGGGGCGCGCACGCTACGGCGCGGGCAATGGCAACGCGTTGCTTCTGCCCGCCGGACAGCTCGGCCGGGCGGCGAGCCAGGAATTGCGCATCGAGCCCGACGGCCGACAACGCACTGCTCGCCATGGCGCGGTGATCACCCTCGACGCCGAGCAGTCGTAGCGGCGTTGCGACCAGGTCGAGGACACTGCGGCGCGGGTCGAGGCTCGTCGCCGGATCCTGCGGAATGTACTGCACTCGACGGCGAAACCACCGCAACGATCGAGCCGATCCGGGGCGGACGGGCTGCCCGTCGAGGGTGATCCTTCCGCCACTGGGAGCATCGACGGCCAGCAGCAGGCGCAGCAATGTCGTTTTTCCTGAACCGGATTCGCCGACCAGACCGATCCGCCCGGCCGGCGGTACAGCGAATGTGACTGCATCCAAGGCGGTATGGGACGTGCCATGTCGGTCGTACTGTCGTGTGACGGCCGTGGCCTCCACACCGGCCGGTTCTCCCACAGTCACAGCGCGACCAGCTGACGGAACGGATCCGCCGCCCGAGCCACCTCGATCATCTGCCGTGTGCGATCCGATCGCGGGCTCTTCAGTACGCCTGCCGTGGAACCGGATTCGATGATGCGTCCGGAATCCAGAACGAGCAGATGGTCGCACAATTGCGTGGCCACCGCGATGTCATGGGTGATCAGCAGCAGCGACGGTACCTCTCGCAGCGCGTCGAGCACACGCGCCTGACTCAACACGTCGAGTGCGGTGGTCGGTTCGTCGGCTATCACCAGCGAGCTCTCCCGAGCCAATGCCAATGCGATGCAGACGCGTTGACGCTGACCGCCCGAGAGTTCGAGTGGGTGAGATGCCAGGATGCGGGCCGTGTCGTGCAGTCCCACTCGCGCCAGCAGCGCGGCTGCGTCGGGAGTGCGCAGTTGCCCGCCGACGGTGACCATCGGGTTCAGCGCGGTCGCGGAATCCTGGAAGACCATCGCCGGACGCGCGGAGCGAGGCCGACGCGGTGTCGGAACTCCGGCGACGTCGTGACCGTCGACGACGATCCGGCCGGAGCAGGTGATGCCCGGCGGCAGCGCTCCGACGAGCGCGGAAGCGATGGAGGACTTGCCCGATCCCGAGGCACCCAGCAGGCCCACGCGTCGACCTGCTGGGATCTCGAACGAGATGCCGTCGACGAGGCGGGTGCGTCCGGCGTCGATGCAGAGGTCATCGACGACGAGCACAGGATCTCCTCACAAAGTGGGAACGACTTCGACAATCGTTGTCGATAGAACACTAGGGGAGTCCGCAGGCCAACACAAATTAGGCTGGCCGGATGAGCAGGCCGAGAGATACGCAGCGGTCGGCCGTGTACGACGCCGAACAGATGGTGCGGATCATGTTCGATCGAGCCGAGGAGCGCGACAACCGCGTCGTCGAGGTGCTGGGCTCACAGCTGACCCTGCCCGTCGAGCGCAAGTTCGCCTCGCTCGCATCGGTGCAGACGTACGTCGACGCGGTGCTGGCATTGGACTGGGTGCCGGCCACCTGGCCCGACGCCGGCCGGACGGTGACCGTGCGGGCCAGGTCCGGATCGGCCGCCGCCCATTACGAATCGGACACCGCGACCGTTGCCGTGCCGCTGCATCGGGGAAATCGGGCATGGGCGTTGCGGGAGCTGGTGGTGTTGCACGAACTGGCGCACCACTTCGCCGACGAGAACGAGCAGCAGCACGGCGGCGCATTCGTCGACCGCTACATCACCCTCGTCGGCGAGATCATCGGCTCCGAAGCGGGGTTCGTGCTGCGGGCGATGATGGCCGAGAACGGCGTCCGCATCGGCTAGTGCCGCCGAGGTGCATCATGGAAGACGCAGCCCACACGACGAGGAGACGTACATGACCGTCAAGATCGGTGTTCAGCTTCAGCCCCAGCACGCGCCCGACTACCAGTTGATCCGCGACGCGGTGTTGCGCTCGGAAGATGCGGGCGTCGACATCGTGTTCAACTGGGACCACTTCTATCCGCTGTACGGCGACCTCGACGGTGCGCACTTCGAGTGCTGGACGATGCTGGGTGCCTGGGCCGAGCAGACGTCGAACGTCGAGATCGGCGCTCTCGTCACCGGTGGCGGTTACCGCAATCCGGATCTGTTGGCAGATATGGCGCGGACCGTCGACCACATCAGTGGAGGCCGCCTGATCCTCGGCATCGGAGCCGGTTGGAACGAGAAGGACTACGACAACTTCGGCTACGAATTCGGCACGGCCGGTTCGCGTCTGGCGTTGCTGAAGGAGAGTCTGGCCAGAATCCGACACCGCCTCGACGTCGGAAACCCGGCCCCCACCCGCGACATTCCGATTCTCATCGGCGGCGGGGGCGAGAAGAAGACGCTCAAGCTGGTGGCCGAGTACGCGCACATCTGGCACAGCTTCGCCGACCTCGACGCGCTGAAGCGCAAGTCCGAGATCCTCGCCGAACACGGCACCACTGTCGGGCGCGACACCTCCGGCATCACCCGCTCGGTCTCGTGGCCGGGAGCAGAGACAGCCCAGGACTTCGTCGACGCCGGAGCCACTCTGTTCACCGTCGGCACCGGCGGCCCGGATTACGACCTCACCGAACTGAATGCGGCCATCGCGTGGCGGGACGCACACAAGTAGAGACACGTCACGGCAGTTCGTTGAGCGAAACCCTTGCGCGTGGCGCGTTTGGGTGAGTGGGCCCTGGTCCGCTTAGGCTTTTCTTCATGGTTGCCGTACGCGCTTCACGCGCGCTCGTGGTTCTCGTTCTCGGGCTGTTGATGGCTCTCACGCTCGCCGCGTGTGGAACATCCTCATCCGATGATCAGGCGGCAGCAGGTCCGACCGACCTGTGCGCCCCTCCCGGAGTCGACAGCGCGTCGTCCACCCCGACGAACTTCGACGCCGCAGCAGCAGCTGCGACGGAGGACAAGTACACGACTGCGAACGTCACTCCGCTGGATCGGATCGACACGAACGCGCTGGGATTGGCGACGCCGGGAGTTCTGACCGTCGGCACCCTGTCCGACGCCCCGCCGAGCATCTGCTTGGATTCGGCCGGCCAGTACACCGGATACGACAACGAGTTGTTGAAGGCCATCGCCGCGAAGCTCGGTCTGCAGATCAACTTCTCGGGCACCGAGTTCTCGGGTCTGCTCGCGCAGGTTGCCGGCCGCCGCTTCGACGTCGGGTCGTCCTCGATCACGACGACCGACGAGCGACGCAACACCGTCGGGTTCACCAACGGTTACGACTTCGGGTACTTCTCCCTCGTTGCGACGACCGGCGGTCCGATCACCAAGTTCGAGGATCTGAACGCGGACACCAGGATCGGCGTGGTGCAGGGCACCGTGCAGGACGACTACGTGGTGAACACGCTCGGCCTCGATCCGGTGAAGTTCCCCGATTACAACACCGCGTACGCGAACCTGAAGACCGGTCAGATCGACGCGTGGGTCGCCCCGTCGCAGCAGGCCGAGGGACTGGTGAAGCCCGAGGACGGCACGGCGATCACCCAGAACACGTTCTCGCTGAACAACTTCGTCGGTTGGGCTGTCGCACGCGAGAACCAACCGCTGATCGATGCCCTCAATTCCGGTCTCGACGCCGTGATCGCCGACGGCACCTGGGCCTCGCTGTACTCCAACTGGGTACCTCGCGAACTTCCCGAGGGTTTCAAGCCGGGCAGCAAGGCTGCTCCCGCTCCCGAGCTACCGGACTTCGCCGCAATCGCGGCACAGAACGACGCAAATGCTCCCGAAGCCGTTGCCGTGCAACCGAAATCGACACTGGCGCAGTTGGGAGATACATTCTTCGACTGGTCGCTGTACAAGTCGGCCATCCCCGACCTGTTCAAGGTGGGCCTGCCGAACACGCTGATTCTGGCGTTGGCGTCGGGCATCATCGGTACGGTCCTGGGGATGCTGCTGGCCCTGGCCGGGCTCTCGCGTACCCGCTGGCTCCGGTGGCCGGCACGCATCTACACCGACATCTTCCGGGGACTTCCCGCGGTGGTCATCATCCTGATCATCGGACTCGGTATCGGACCGGTGGTGCAGGGTCTGACCGGCGGAAACCCGTATTGGCTCGGCGCTGCGGCACTCTCGCTACTCGCCGCGGCGTACATCGGTGAGATCTTCCGATCCGGCATCCAGAGCGTCGAAGCCGGACAAATGGAAGCTGCACGGGCGCTGGGCTTCAGCCGTCGTCGATCGATGAATCTGGTGGTCGTCCCGCAGGGTGTCAGACGCGTCCTGCCTGCACTGATGAACCAGTTCATCTCGCTGATCAAGGACTCGTCGCTGATCTACTTCCTCGGACTGCTCGCCACCCAACGCGAGCTGTTCGCCGTCGGACGAGATCTCAACGCACAGACCGGAAATCTCTCACCGCTCGTCGCGGCCGGACTGTTCTACCTGGTGCTCACAGTGCCGCTCACCCATCTCGTGAACTACATCGACAAGCGACTGCGCACCGGCAAGGCCGAGCAGACGCTGGACCCGGTCGAGCAGGCCATCGTCGTGGAAAGAGGCTGACATGACTTCCGTTTCCCAGCAACGCAGTGTGTCGCTGACAGGCAAGGACATCCACCTGTCCTTCGGTAACAACAAGGTGCTGCGTGGAGTGAGCATCGACGTCCCGGCCGGCACGACCACGACGGTCATCGGCCCTTCGGGCTCGGGCAAATCCACGCTCTTGCGCGCCCTCAATCGACTGCACGAGCCCGAACAGGGCGACATCTTGCTCGACGGCAAATCGGTGCTGAAGGACAACCCGGACGAACTGCGTCAACGCATCGGCATGGTGTTCCAGCAGTTCAACCTGTTCCCGCACAAGAGCGTTGCCGACAATATCGCTCTCGGACCACACAAGTTGCTCGGCCTGTCCAAGGAAGCGGCCCGCGCGGCCGCGATGGACCAACTCGAATTGGTCGGCCTCGCCAACAAGGCGGACTCGCGTCCGGGCAACCTCTCCGGCGGCCAGCAGCAGCGCGTCGCCATCGCCCGAGCACTCGCCATGAAGCCCGAGGTGATGTTCTTCGACGAGGCGACCTCCGCTCTCGACCCGGAGTTGGTCAAGGGTGTGCTGGCGCTCATGGCCGACCTCGCCAAGGGCGGAATGACGATGGTCGTGGTGACCCACGAAATGGGCTTCGCGCGGTCGGTGTCGAACAAGGTGTTGTTCATGGATCACGGCAGCGCCGTCGAAACCGGAACGCCGGAGCAGTTGTTCGACGATCCGCACACCGATCGACTGAGGACGTTCCTCTCGCAGGTGCTGTAGCAGTGGTGTGGACGAGTGCCACAGGAGGCACTTGTCCACACCACTGCCGGAGGCACGTTAGGGCAACCTCGTTGTCCGCAACTTCACCTGAACGTTCCTTTACTTTCGCTTTTGGGTGACAGCGTGCCGTCTCATGAAGCCACTACCCTTGTTCGCGGTTCACGACGGAAGCTCCAAGCGATCAGCATTGACGTGCAAGTACAAGTGCGGGGATGCGTGTTTCCACGAGGTTCCCAACACTTCGAAGGGTGAGTACTTCGGCGACATCGTCAAGACCGCGATGTCGCGGCGCGGTGTGATCAAGGGCGGTGCCATGGCAGTGCTCGCCGTGGGCGCGGGTAGCGCTCTCGCGGCGTGCTCGACCGACGAGCCGGCCACCACCGGAAGCGGAACCTCGAGCACGTCCGGTGCAGATACCCCACCCGTCGACGGCGTGGATTTCGTTGCGGTGGAACCGAACACCGAAGACGCCGTCGTGATACCCGAGGGCTACGAGCAGGGAATCGTCATCCGCTGGGGCGACGCGGTCGTCGCAGGTGCCCCGGCGTTCGACTTCGACCGTCAGACCGGTGCCGCACAAGCGATGCAGTTCGGGTTCAACAACGACTTCGCCGGCCTGCTGCCGATCGAGGGCACGCCCAACGCGCACCTGTTGGTGGTCAACCACGAGTACAGCACCGAGCCGGCCATGTTCAAGGGCTACGACGCCGAGAACCCCACCCGTGAACAGTTCGACGTCGCCATTGCCGCGCACGGACTCTCCGTGGTGCAGGTTCAGGGTGAGTCGGGCACCGGCAAGCTGACCCCCGCGATGGGTCAGTACAACCGCCGCATCACCGGCAGCACCGAGTTCGTCGTCACCGGCCCTGCCGCAGGCAGCGAATTCCTCAAGACGAGCGTCGATCCCACCGGCACGAAGGTGTTCGGCACGTTCAACAACTGCTCGGGTGGCCTCACGCCGTGGGGAACCGTCCTCTCCGGCGAAGAGAACTTCAACCAGTACTTCGCCAATGCCGAAACCGTCACGGATCCTGTTGTGGCCGAGCGACTCTCGCGCTACGGCATCGAGGGTGGCGCCAGCGAGCGCAAATGGGAACGCTTCGACAAGCGTTTCGATCTTGCTCAGGAGCCCAACGAGCCCAACCGGTTCGGGTACATCGTCGAGGTCAACCCGTGGGATCCGCAGTCGGCTCCGATCAAGCACACCGCGCTGGGACGCTTCAAGCACGAAGCTGCCACCATCTACATCACCGACGACGGCACCGTCGTCGCCTACAGCGGCGACGACGAGCGCTTCGACTACATGTACAAGTTCGTCTCGACCCGCAAGATGATGCCTGGCACCGGTGCGGCCGCGATGCGCAACAACCTGACGCTGTTGGACGCGGGCACGCTGTACGTCGCGACCCTCACCGGCGACACCCCCGACGCGATCGACGGCTCGGGAACCCTGCCGTCCAACGGTGAATTCCGTGGCACCGGCAAGTGGATCCCCTTGCTCGAAACCGGCGAGGACGGCCGGGGCAAGTCCCTGGTCGACGGCATGTCCGCCGAAGAGGTCGCAGTGTTCACCCGTCAGGCAGGCGACAAGGTGGGCGCGACCAAGATGGACCGCCCGGAGGACTTCGAGCCCAACCCGGTGACCGGCAAGGTCTACGTTGCGCTGACGAACAACTCCAACCGCGGAACCGAGGGCAAGGCTGCCGCCGACGAAGCCAACCCTCGCAACAAGAACAAGAACGGACAGGTCCTCGAACTCGACGACGAGCACGCGGGCACGTCCTTCACCTGGAACCTGCTGCTGGTCTGCGGTGACCCGAAGGAAGCCGACACCTACTTCGGCGGGTTCGACAAGAGCCAGGTCAGCCCCATCTCGTGCCCCGACAACCTCGCGTTCGACTCCAAGGGCAACCTGTGGGTCTCCACCGACGGCAATGCACTCGACTCCAACGACGGCCTGTTCGCCGTGGTGCTCGACGGCGCGCGTCGCGGTGAGACCCGCCAGTTCCTGACGGTTCCCGCGGGCGGCGAGACCTGCGGTCCGATCGTCTCCGACGAGCGCGTCATGGTTTGCGTACAGCACCCGGGCGAGAGCGACGACGCCACTGCCGATGCACCGATCTCGCATTGGCCCGACGGCGGCGACACCCAGCCGCGACCCTCCGTGGTCGCAGTCTGGAAATCGGCGTAGCAACTACGTTCGTGCAGTGAAACCCGGCGGCACCCCTGGTCGACACAATCGGCCACGGGTGCCGTCGGTCGTTCATTGCAGATGGGCTCGAACCCAAACCAGTGCACGGGTCACGGCGAGTTCGGTTCTTTGACCCGCGTTCCCGGTATCGGTGTACGAAACCGGGCATTCGATGGTGAACATTCACTAATGCGTTCTGTCCACAGACGTGGTTGAGTCGTCGGTAATGAGACGTGGGTAACACTCACGCTGCCGACGGCGACATACCCAGAGTCGGCATCAACAAACCATGCAAACACGAATTACATCTCTTGGCTCGGAGGCGCACCATGACTGTCGTGAACGATCTCTCGAATCTGGCTTTCACGGAACTCGACCCATCCAACTATGCGGTGCCGACCATCGCGCCGATCCGAACCACCGGTCACCTCGACCCCGTGTTCTGCATTCACCCGTTGGTGGGTCTGGTGGATTGCTACGCAGGTCTGGCAGCCCACGTCGACGACGACCGTCCCGTCTACGGCGTCCAGGTGTCCGCCTCCGGTGAGCGCGCGGAGTCCCTCCCGGCCCTGGCAGCGCAGTATGCCGACGACATCGTTCGCGTCCGGACCACCGGCGCCGTCCACCTCCTGGGCATGTCGTTCGGTGGAGTTCTCGCCCACGCCATCGCCGTCGAGCTGCAGAGCCGCGGGATTACCGTCGGAGCGCTGACGCTGCTCGACAGCGACCCCGTCCGTGCCCGCGCCGAGGGCGCAGACCTCCTGGGTTCCATGGGTGACGACATCGATCGCAGCCACGTCGAAGAACTGCTGGCCGTCGCATCGCACAACGACGAACTCGTCCAGCGACACCTGCCCGGCATCTACTTCGGCGACATCCTCGCGGTCTCGTCGGTGGGATCCGACTCCGGTTCGCCGTGGCATCCCTTCGTCTGCGGCACCGTCGCCAAGTACCTGGTGCCCGACGCCACCTCGTTCGACGTCGTCGGACCGTTGGTAGAGAGCTACCTCAGCTGAATTTCGCTACCCCAGCCAATCCAGCACCGCAGCAGCCGTCCAGGATTGCTGCATGCTGCCGAGCGGCTTGCCGGTGAACGGCTCGTAGTACTCGGCAAAGCTGCCGTCGCTGGCCTGACGCAGTCCCTCGTCCCGTAACGACAGTGACCGCTCCGACCAACCGCGGCGCGCGAACGCCCACGAGAACAACCATGTCATCACCGGCCACACCGGCCCACGCCAGTACTCGCGAGCGCGAAAATCCTTGGACACCGGGGACGTCGACGGCGGAACCGCGTACCGCAGATCCGGATGTCCGCAGAACCTGGTTCCCTCGAAGATGCGAAGAAGGTTGCGCTCCTGTTCGCGAGGCAACCCACCGCACAGCAGCGGCGCGAACATCGCGATGGTCTCGGTGCCGATCCACTGACCAGTTCGCAGGTCGAAGTCACGAGCCCCGCCGGAGCGAGCGTCCGTCGTCGCAACGACGCCCTTGCGGAACTTCTCCGCCCACGACCGCAGCTCGCGAACGTCGGCGTTCGGACGTGAATGGTCCTCCCCGATGGTCGCGAGTACGTCACATGCCACCGCAAAGATGGCGCTGACGAACACGTCCTCGACTGCGAAGCTCATCTTGGTCTTCAGTGCGTCGTCGTCGTACCCGACCTGCTTCATCTCCTCCACCAGCCAGATGTAGCGGTCGTATTCGAGATTGCTGGGCCGTTGGGAGGCGTCGGTGATAACGGCCTTGTCCTCGCGGAAATACGGATCCATTTCTCCGGGAACCACATTGGCGTAGGCCGAATCCCACCGCGGCGAGTTGTCCATTCCCGATTCCCAGCCGTGGAACAGCGCGATGCGTCCGTTGTCGTCGACGTCGCGGGCCTGGGCGAGCCAACGATGCCACCGCACCAGGTCACCCCAGCGGCGATCGAGGAACTCCTCGGCAACGGCACGCGTCGTACGTCCGTGACGCTTGGAATGATCGAGAATGCGCTGGACCGCAATTGCGTGAACCGGCGGCTGGGTGATCCCCGAGGTCTGCGGGCTCATCGGTGCGTGCGAAGCGAGAGTTCCGGTAGCCCAGCGAGCCGGTCCGGGAAAGTACCCGTCCACCCCGTTGGCGAAGACGATGTGCGGGATCATTCCGTTCTTCCACTGCGCCGAGAGCAAAGTGTCCATCTCCACCACGGCGCGTTCAACGCTCAGCGGAGCGAGTCCGACGGACACGAATGCCGCGTCCCAACTCCACATGTGCGGGTACAGCCGCGGGGCGGCACTGGTCATGGTGCCCAGGTCGTTGCCCCTGAGCAGATATGCTGCGCGCGCCGCCAGCTGCGTGGAAGTGAAACCTCGATCGCCCATGCAGATAGTTTGCGTCCGTGGGCGAGATTCTGCTCGGTTGACATCGAGGACCGAACCTGTCCGCATCTATTCCTAATGTGGGCGTCACCAGCCAACAGGAGGACACGATGACCACAGAGAACGCCGACATCGCGAATATGCTCGCCGAGCAGCGCGCCAACTTCCTCATCACCGTCCGCGGCATCAACGAGGAGCAGGCACGCACCCGAACCACCGCGAGCGAACTGACCCTCGGCGGGCTGCTGCACCACGTCGTCAACAACGAACGGCACTGGATGAAGGTGATCGCCGACCTGGACGCGACGGCCGAGTTCGACATGGCCTCCGCCGGCGGCGAATACCTGATGGCGGACGACGACACCGTTGCAGGCCTGGTCGCCGAATGGGAACAGGTGGCGGACGCAACCTCGGCTGCGCTGGAAACCTTGGACCTCGACCTTTCCGTTCCAGTCCCGACGGCACCTTGGGCACCCGAACGCATCTGGCAGAGCGCACGATTCACGGTGTTGCACATCCTGCGGGAAATATCCCAGCACGCCGGACATGCCGACATCATTCGCGAGGAACTCGACGGCGCGAACACCACCCGGACCTGGGCCTCCGAAGCGGGAATGAGCTTCTAGCTAACCTGGCTTCATGACTCGTACTGCGTTGGTGACCGGAGCAAGCCGAGGGCTCGGTGCCCATATCGCTCGACTGCTCGCCCCCGATCATCACGTCCTCCTCGGCGGACGGTCGGCCGAATCGCTCGCATCCATCGCGTCCGAGTTGGACGGGTCGACGCCATGGCCCGTGGAACTGACCGATCCCGACGCGGTGGCGGCGGCCGCGTCGGGTATCGATTCTTTGGATGTGTTGGTGCACAACGCGGGAGTTGCGGCGCTGGGAACGGTCGAGGAGTCGACGGCGGAGGATTGGCGTCGACAGTACGAGGTGAACGTCATCGCCGTCGTCGAGCTGACTCGGTTGCTGCTTCCTGCGCTACGTAAGGCGAACGGGCATGTGGTGCTGATCAATTCGGGTGCCGGCATTCGCGCGAACCCGGGTTGGGGCGGGTACGCGGCCAGCAAGTTCGCGCTGCGCGCCTTCGGAGATGCCCTGCGACTGGAGGAGCCGTCGTTGCGCGTCACCTCGGTACATCCTGGACGCATCGACACCGACATGCAGCAGGAAATCGTCGCGCACGAGGGTGGGGAATACGACGGCTCGAAGTTCCTGCAGCCCAGCACCGTTGCTCGTGCGGTGCGGAACGCAATCGATACCCCTGCCGATGCGCATCCGACGGAACTGGTGCTACGCACCAGGTGAACGGCAGCTGCATTCAGTTCTGCCGGTGGCCGGGGTGGAGGGTTCCCAGCAGCAGTATTCTCTCGAACGGTGCACTGCCGGAGACCCGAAAGATCGCGGGTCGAAACGGACTGCGGTATTCGTACCACCCGGCCTCACCGGAAGTCACGAAATCCGCATTCGCGGAATCGATTTCGCCTACTCCGACGCAGCTGCGCGCAACAGAAGTCCGACCCAACTTCGGTACGGCCGCCACTGCTCAGCGACACCCGCGACGTCGTCGGTGTCGTAGAACTGTCGAATGGCCGCTGTCATTCGCTTCTCGTGTCGTGGCAACGCGTCGGGAACACCGACGCCGCGGATCATGATCAGTTCCGCCGAGAAGGGCCCGATTCCCGCCAGCTCTTGCAGCTCGGCAATGGCGTCGTCGTAGGACTGTGCCCGTAGATGGTCACGGCTGAGGAGTCCACTCGACGCCGCTGAACCGAGCTGCCGTAGTTGTTCGGTCTTTGGGTCGGTCAGACCCTTGAATCCCGACTCGAGCTGTTCCAGGCGCGCGGGAGCGGGAAACGCGCCGAGGACGCCGAGTTTGTCGCCGAGGCGTTGTTTGATCCCTGCGGCCTGGCTCATCCGGATGCGATGACCGATGATGCACCAAGCTGCCGCTTCGTACGGGGTGTAGAACAACACCGGCCGCAGCCCAGGGAAACGCGCGTGCATGCTCGCGACCACCGGGTCGTTCGATGCTGTACCGGCGAATCCGGACCCATCGACATCCGCGCACAGGATGCGTTCGACGTCCCGACGAACGAGGTCGGCGAGATCTCCGGACACCGAACCCACGATCTCCCCGTGGACTGTGCGTCCGATCTGGCGGAGGTGAACGCCGACAGTGGTCCACTCGCCGTCCACTGCCCACGCGAACGCCATCGATCCACCGGACTCATCGATGGTTGTTCCCGGAAACCCCATGGCGAACGATGCGGAGGCGTCGAGGCGGAACTGCTGGTCGACCGTGATCGTGAACTCGTGCATCAGCTGTTGTGGATCGTGACCGCGTATCCCTCGGGATCGCGGAAGACGAAGGTGCGGCCGAACGGTCCGTCGAACGGCGGCGTCAGGATGGGGACATCCCCGGCTGCCAGCCGATCGTGGAGACCGTCTGCATCGTCACAGGCGAGCCACAGCGCAACGCCCAAACCTGGCTGCCCGGAATCGAGTTCGGTTCCCGGCAGTGGCTCTCGCACTGCAAACGCGATCGGTGAGGTGGTGAACACGACGGCACCGGGAGGAGAATTCGGTGCCCGGACCAGCCCGAGCTTTTCTTCGTAGAACGCTGCAGCGCTGTCGACATCGCTGACCTGAAGGGCGAGGAAGCTGGGTCCGGAAACAGTCGGTGTTGGCATGGGGATCCTTTCGTTACTCGTCAAGATCTTGACGTGAGACCAATGTATGTCAAGTTCTTGACATCGGTCAAGCCAATGTTCGAGTTGCGATCGAATCCGCGCCGAAGTGCTACCCATGGCACCGGACCGACGACAGCGGCCGGTGCCCATCCGACAAGTGTCGGATTTTTCGGATTTACTTCCTACACACGGCCGGTGACTTGCAGTCCCATCGAGCGCAGGATGGTGCACATGACCACCTTTCCCACACTCGACCCCGAACTCGCTGCAGCCGTCACGATGCTCCCCGAAGTCGATTTCGGGGACATTCCCGCCGCCAGGTCCACCTTCGATGCTCTGGTCGGCGCGCTGGTGTCCGAACTTTCCTACGACGGCGTCGATGTCCGCGCACTTGCCGCCCCCGGGCTCGACGGTGACCCGGAGGTACCCATCGAGTTCTTCACACCCCACGCCGTCGAGGGACCACTGCCGGTACTCGTGTGGATACATGGAGGCGGATTCGCGATCGGCACCGCTGAATCCAGCAACTCGTTCTGCGTCGACGTCGCGCGAGAGCTGGGGTTCGCAGTTGCGAACGTGGAGTACCGCCTCGCTCCCGAGACACCGTTTCCCGGACCGTTGAACGACTGCTACGCGGCTCTGACCTACATCCACACTCATGCCGACGAATTGGGCCTCGATGCCTCCCGAATCGCACTCGGAGGCCAGAGCGCGGGCGGCGGTTTGGCCGCGGGGACAGCTCTCAAGGCACGCGACGAGGGAGTTGTTCCGGTCGCCTTCCAGCACCTGGAAATCCCTGAACTGGACGATCGGCTGACCACGGTCTCGATGACCGACTTCGTGGATTCGCCGATGTGGCACCGCCCCAACGCAATTCTGTCGTGGCGGTACTACCTGGGCGAGAGCTACTCGGGCCCGGACGATCCCGATGTCTCGATCTACGCCGCGCCGGCCCGCGCCACCGACCTGGCCGGGCTGCCCCCGACCTACCTGTGCACCATGGAATTGGACCCACTGCGCGACGAGGGAATCGATTACGCGCTTCGTCTGCTCCACGCCGGCGTCAGCGTCGAGCTGCACTCGTTCCCCGGCACCTTCCACGGATCCGCATTGGTCGCCGGCGCCGAGGTGAGCATCCGGGGACACGCAGAGGCTCTCGCCGCTCTGCGACGAGGGTTGCGCAAACGGGTGCCGACCTCGTAGCTTCCCTGAATGCAAGGACTGATGTATCGGCTAGCGGAGCTCGACGCCGACTCCGCGGGCCTGGTACGTGTGATCGACTATTTCGATGCGCTGGTCAGACACGGTGCCGATACCGCGGCGATGATGCGGGCCAGCGCAGCGCTCGCAGACTGCACCGTCGGAATGGACGTCGCCGGATCGACCGACTCGAGCCGCACAACGCGACGATGCGATCCCGGTGGCCGTTGGTCCCCGCAGCCCCAACGGCCACCATCGTCGACGAAGGACGTGGTTGTCGACGACGTGGTAGTCGGGACGGTGTGGATCGAGCGGGTCGGAAAGCCGCTCCCGCTCGACGACATGCTCGTCGACCGGATGGCCATCACCGCGGCGGCCATCCTGCACCCTCGACGAACACTGACGGACTACGAGCACACCACGAACCTGTTGTTCCCGATGGACGAACTGGCGGTACTCACCGCCTGCGCGGGGCTCGGCATCGATCCCGAAACCGAGCTGCGTGTTCTGGTGTACGACACCGACACGGGCTTGCACAGTCCGCGTGCGACGGCTGGACGTGCGGTTGCTGTCACGGTCGACGACGCCGTCGTCGTCCCGGTCGTGCGTATCGACGAAATTGTCGAATCAACTGCAGCTGTTGGCATTTCGCTGCCATCGACAGCATCGACATCTCACCTCTACGTGGGATCCGCGTACTTCGCGAGAAGTCAGGCCACGGAAGACAAACGAATTGTCGACGCATCCGAGCTAGGTGCCCTCAACCTACTTGCGCCGGGCAATTCCATTCCACACGAGAGTATTCCGGACCTCGTTCGCGCTCGACAACTGACCGAGACCGCGACCGGACGTGAACTTCTCGGGACGTTGCGGGTGTACCTCCGATCGGGGTCGTTACGCGCCGCAGCCAACCGAATGCACCTGCACCACAGCAGCGTCGCACACCGTCTGGCGAAGCTGTCGGACCATCTCGGTTACACCGTCGATGCCATAGAGAACCGACCCCGAGCCGCGTCGATGGTCATGGTGATCGAAAGCCGAAGACCCCGGCGCACCTAGCATCCTCGCCGGTGCACCGAAGTGCGTCGCTCAGAGGTCGTCGAGTGCCACGATGCCGTCCTGCAGGGCCCGTGCGACCAGTGCCGCCTTCGTGGGCGCGGCTCGACCGACGCGGGAGTACTTGTCACGGATTCGCGTCAGGTGGGTATTGACGGTTCCCAGCGCGATGTGGAGGCGGGCACCGACTTCCATTTTGGAGTCGCACACCAACCAGACTTCGAGAACCGCAATCTCGCGCTCGGTCAGTCCGGGGGCGGCGTACACCGGCGCCGATCTCGGTCGCGGGCCGCGGGATCGCCCCTGGCCGATGGGGGCACGTGCAGCCCCGGGCATCGCAACTCGTGCCTGTACCTGGGGTCGATGACCGATCAACACCATCCGGGCCTCCTCGTGGATGTGGCCTACAGGCCGGTATGCATCTGACCACGGCTGTCGAATCCCCTGCAACACAATCCGATTCGAGGAAGCCATCGAGCGCGGGGTTCCATCTACACAGCGATGTAGTTTGAACTAAATCAAGCAGGCTTGGGGTCCGGATTGCTATAGTTCGTTGTCCATTCAGGTGCTGTGCAGTTCAGTGAAGGCGGTTTACGTTGAACCCGAGGCCGCTCCCACGCGAACAATTCCTCCAAGCCGGGTACCGGCTCCTGAACGACGTCGACATGACCGATCTCGCACGGTCGATGTCCATCTCGGCAGTCGTCGACGGTGCCGGGCTGTCACATCAAACCTTTCACAACACCTACCCCGGCAACTCCCGTAGCGGCGGTTTCGGCGGCAAAGAGGCATTCGTCGCAGACCTGCTCGAGAACCTCACCGTGAACTACAGCGGAACTGCGCCGACCGACCCCCCGGCCGGCGTGCTTGACGCTGCCGCACCGGTGACTGCATTGTTCGAGGACCTGACCTCGGGCCTGATGCGTCGCCGCCTCATCGCCATCCTCCTCGCCGCCGACCACGAGGGGGCACGCAAAGCCGTCGTACCCGAATTCGAACGCCTGGACGCAGACCTGCGCACCATGGTGGGTCAGGCGATCCAAGCTCAGGGCGGCTCCGTCCGCCAACCGATGACGCTGACGTCCGTGACGACCGTCCTCGGAGCCGCACTCGACGGGCTCGCACTACGAGAGATGCTGACTCCCGGTTCCGTCTCCGGCAACGAGATCGCCGCAGCGACCACATCGATCCTCCGGTGGGCCATCGATCCACTCCACACCGACCGGAAAGCAGTCGAGCCCGAGCAGACCGAGCCGGCCGAGAGCTCCGACGCTCTACGGCCCGACCTCGAGGCCGACGTGATCGCGGCAACCGAAACTCTGTTCGTCGACAACGGCTACTTCCTGGTCACTCTCGCAGACATCGCGGCGGCAGCACGAATTCGAGTCGACGACCTTCGCAGGCTGTTTCCGAGCAAAGTCGACATCATCGTCGCCGGGTTGAAGCCCGAATTCGATCGTGTGCTGCGGTTGCGTCGCGCCGACGAGCGACTGGGCGTCGAGCCCACCATCGCCCTTCGACGAACTCTGACCGCGCTGGCGGAGTTCGTCATCGACAACCGAGCCATGAGCTCGGGGATGCTGTTGGCCCTGAGCTTCGAGCAGTTCCAGCAACCCAGCACGGTCACCACCGTATTGGAGAATCTGTACCTGCCTTCCGCTGTCGTCCCGATCCTCGAGCGAGGGCGTGAAATCGGAGTGTTCAGCGAAGATGCGCCTGCGCTCGAGGCCGCCATCATGCTGACCAACAACATCCTCTTTCGTTGTCTGACAAGGCCTTCCGAAACGGCTACCGAGGTAGCGCTGGGTGTGTTGCGCATCCTGATGCCCGGCGTCGCGACACGGACGCGGTGATAGTGCTGCACACACGCAGCCGGATCGACGGCGCGAGGAGGTGAGCGTCACCGACACGGGTTCGGCGGGCTGGGCTCGCTTGGATCGGCTGTCACAGCATCTCCTCGACGACATTGGGCATCGACCCGACAACGACGAAAACTGGTATGTAGAGCGCGATATCGAGGCGGCGTTGCTCCGACGCACACTTGCGGGATCCGAACCGCAGATCGTCGTCGGTGAAGCGGGACACGGAAAATCGACGCTGCTGTGGTCGCTTCATCGGGCGCTGCGGAATCAGGGACTACATCCGTTGCTGGTGTCGGCTACCTGGCTTCAACGGGGCGTCGACGAAACCCCCACAGCCTCACTCGACGAGATCATGTCGGCCGTCGCCGACAGAGCGGGCGCAATTCTACTTCTCGACACCGCAGACCTCATGCTGCACAGTCGATCTGCTCGGCACAACGTCATCGACCTGGTCACGGTTCTGGCGCGGACTGCAGTTCCTGTCGTTCTGACGACAAGGCCCATGGAGGGGCAGAGCCTTCCGCCGAATCTGGGGCACAAGACCACCCTCGGGCCGTTTTCCTCGAACTCCGAACTGCCCACCGCAATCGAAGCGTTGACAGTCGAATTCATCGCCGACGACTCCGTCATGCCTGCGCATCCGGTATCGGCGATCCAATCTGCTCGGGCACGCGGCGCTCTGGTGGACGACGTATGCACCAGCCCCTTGTTACTGCGACTTCTGTTCTCCTTGTCCGCACCACATTTCCCTCAGCTGGAACTCGACGTCACCGGCCTCTACAACCTGTTCTGGTCTCGACGCATAGTCAGCGATCACCGATCGGGACCGGAAGTACCGGCCGAGGACACCGACGACCTTTCGGCCGCTGCCGGGTTTCTGGCAATCGCCATGCTCGCATTGGGAACACCCGAGCCGCCCCTCGACGTTCTTGTCCGACGCGCGGCCCAGGTCGCTGCATCGACGGGGCATGCCTGTGACGACATCGTCCTACGCAGGCACGTACGTGCACTGACCCGGCGCGGCGTCCTCATCACAACCGACAACCGTGCCCGTTTTCTCCATCAGACGTTCTTCGAGTTCGCTGCAGCGAAGGGGCTCGCAGCCAGGGGTGCCGAGGACGAACTGCCCAGATTGATTGCGCGAGTGGCCAAGACACCGGACGACCTGTTCGTCGGTGCCGTCGTCGAACAGACCCTGATCATCCTCGGGGCAGACGCGTTGGCTCGACCCGCCCTCCGCGCGGGTTGTCGGACTCTCATCGGCACCGGTCACCCGCATCCCATCTCGATCGCCATGACCGCCTGGGCGCATCACCCGGCAATCCTCGAACTCACCACCGACATGATTGCTGCGGTCACCGACGACCAGCTGCGTCGATTCCTACGGACTCTGCCGCGCGTGCACGGCCACACCGAGTCCGTCGCCGAGCACCTGCACCGACTGTGGTTGCAACGCCCCGAGTTACGCACAGCGATTGCGACCACGGCGGCATACCTCGTCGGACAGGGCCCGGACGCGATCGCCGCCCTGGTCCGCCGTACCGGGATGTACGCCGAACTCGCTGCCACCCATCAGAACTACCTGCGCTCGAACAACGAACCCCGCACGCTCCTGCTGGCGTTGGCCTTGGTCGCGCCCGACCTCGTTCGCGATGCGGTACTCGAGGTGATTGCGGGGCTCACCGCTCCCGTCGGTCGGGCCGAGCGATCTCCTGCGCGGCAAGGCAAGAACACGATCGCTCGGTACCTGCACACTGTCGCCGAATCTTGGACTGCACTGTGCGACAACACTTTTCTCGTTGCTCTCGAAGATTCGGT
This sequence comes from Rhodococcus sp. 077-4, assembly GCF_047782425.1. Lineage (NCBI taxonomy): Bacteria > Bacillati > Actinomycetota > Actinomycetes > Mycobacteriales > Nocardiaceae > Rhodococcus > Rhodococcus sp. 077-4. Next base: position 420,631 of record NZ_JAJPWC010000001.1, read on the forward strand.
GAGACCAGTACCGACCGGCCCGGCCGACGTCGACGCAGAAGCCGTCTGCGATGCCCTCGCAGCCGTCGTCGCTGCCGACATTCGTCGTGGGTACCTCGAACCCGGCTGGGAGCGAGGGTGGTTGGAGTCGGTAGACGTCGTGTGCGCAAAAGTCGAACACCACGGCGATGATCGGGATCCGATCGTCGAAGCACACCTGATCGCGATCGGCGTCGTACTCGGTCACCTCGACGAGGACCGCGGCCCGGTGATCGACGCAACGCTCGCGCGGTTGTTCTCGCTGTCCGGCGACGCCGCACCCCGACAACTCGCTCGAGGGTTCTCGCGCGAAATCCTCACCACACCTTCTCCCGCCCGAAAAGCGCTGATCGCGCTCCTGTCTGCAATGTTGGACGGCCACCTGCCCGCCGAACATCGAATCAGCACTACCGGGCCAGAGCTGTGGGCGTCGGTCGCGCGTCGGATATCGACGGATGCGGCCATTCCGATCGACGTCGTCCGGGACATTCTCGCTGCGTCGCTCGCTACCTACCGCGACGAACCACAGCTGTTCACGACGGGCAACCACCTCGTCGCTCTTGCCCCGGCTGCAATCATCTGGGGTGAGCCCGCTGCGGTCACCGCGGGGCACACCCTCAGCCGCATCGACGTGACCGACGTCCTCGAGCGCCGTTCCGCGAACATCTTCCTCGACCACGCCCGCGATCGGGCACACCAACGACCGGACCTGCTCGTTCCCATCACACTGGCCGTAGCCCACCGTGTGGGTCGCACCGAAACAGTCGACGACCTACTGCGCCAAAGAGCTAATCACGCAGTTCTGCAGTCGAATCGGTCTCTGCTGCAACGCTGGATCGAGGAGCTGCTGGCCAGCCAGGGCATCAGCGGACACACCGGCACCGATCTGCTCAGCACCCTGATGCAGCACAACATCATCCGTCCCAACATCGGACTGCTCACGTCATGGTTGGAACGGTCCACGAACCCCGAAATCAAAGCAATCCTCCTCACCGACATCGGCATCAGCGCCCGGCATTCGGGAACGACCACATCCGCCATCGACCTGTTTGCGCGATTCGTCACCGTGAGAACAATTCCTCCCACGATCTCGGCGGGCCAGGGCGAGCGACCTCAACCAGTGGTCGTCGAGGCGGCAAGAAATGCACTTCTGGAAACCATTGCACACCAACCGACCTCGTTCGTCGAGCAATGGCCGACAGTTCACTCGCTGACATTCGCACCGCGCCTGACCGACCCCCAGGAGACCGACCTGGCCGGTCTCGAGCACCTCGCGCAATTCCTCCGCCTCGAAGCCGAGAACGGCCACATCGACGGGGCGATCGACCACCTGGTCAGCACTGGTTCGACCCTCGCATCCCTCGAGAAGAACCTCCGAGCCTCCGCGCCCGACAGGTTGAAAGGCGCAGTCACCGCCATTCTCCGGCGGGCTCACGAGCGGCACTACGAGCAGCTCGCGCACCTGGTTCGTATCGCGCCGCCGCGGATGTCGGTGCAGCTGATCCACGGATTGCTGGGCTCGCCCCAATTCGCCGAGCGCGCACAGGAGTTCGGCCACCGGCTGAACATCGTGCCCAGGGTGATCGGAACCGGTACGTTCCACGAAATACTCGTTCGTCACGACAGCTCGCTGCACGGCGGAGCGTTCCCACCGCAATCGAGCGAAACGTGGGCCCTCACCGAGAACGACCGACGCCTCGTTCGCGCACTGCGCCGTGTCGAGGAAACCCGGGGAGATCTCGAACGAGCCACAGACGCGGCATACCGTGCGATTCGCCGCGCCGCGGGGAGTAGGGACGACGACCACCTCGCGCGAACATTGTTCAGCATCTCCCGATCTGCGTTCTATCGGCTGAAAGCCGGCTCGAGCTGGAGTGCACCCGGACGGGATCTGTGCGCCGACATCGATGCCCACGGAGAATCGATCGGCCACCACTTCGGTCTCACGCAGTTGCACGACGCCTACGTGGCGGCTGCTCAGGAGGCCGACGATGCCCGCCATGCAAGGGGCGGGCTCGAGTAGCCGCCCGTTCGAGCACTTCGTTGCTGTTCGTCAACAGTTCCGAATTTCTCGAGCAGTCGAACAACTTCACAATGAGATCGGATCGACATGTCCCTGAACGTCATTCGTCCACCGCCGGACCGGCGGCAGACACGATCGAAAGGTCATGCCATGAAACCGGCGGATCTGCACGACCCCTCACACACGGCCCTCCGGCTCGTCCAATCCATTGCCCTGTCGGTGCCCGCATATCGCCGTCTCCTCGACCAGCACGGAATCGACGCCTCCGCGATCGAAACGATGACCGACCTCGAACAGCTGCCGACCACCTCGAAGGACACCTACCGACGCGCGAACGCACTGTCCGACCTTCAGGCCGGGCGGCCGGAGGACGTCGAAACGATCGCGAGCAGCGCCGGCTCGTCCGGGACCCCAACCTTCTGGTCACGCGGCCAGCGGAGCACCGACCACGGAGCAGCAATGTTCGGGCACGTTCTGCGGGAATGCGCGGACACCGAGCACAGAGCGACTCTCGCGCTCGTGACCTTCCCGCTCGGGCCGTACATCGGGGGAGCCTTCATGTACGCCATGCTGCTCGAGCTCCGCAAACGTGGTCACCGACTGTCCATAGCCACACCCGGGATGGATCCCGACGTGGTCGCCGACGTCGTGTCCGAGGCCGCAGACGGATACCAGCAGATCGTGATCTTCGCCTATCCGCCGATCGCGCGGGACCTCCTCGACACCCATGGCGACCTGTTCCGACGGCACAACGTCGTCATCATCGTCGGCGGTGAACCCGTGAGCGAAGCATGGCGCTCCCTCGTCCACACCATGTTGGGCGACAATCAGGGAGACCGGGTGCGGGTGGTGTACGGGGCCACCGACGTCGGATTCGTCGGTTACGAAACAGCCGCCACGATCACCGTGCGCTCGGCGGCAGCTCGAGATTCGGGGTTGAACCTCGCGATGTTCGGAACCGAGTACGCCGACGAAGATATCGTCCAGCAGCCCGCCTTCGTGCAGTATCGGCCCGAATTCACCTACATCGAAGTCGATTCCGACGGCTACCTTCTGTTCACGGTCGGTGGAGTACTCCCCCTTGTGCGTTACCGCGTGAACGACAGGGGAGACACACTCGTCGGCAGTGCTGTACGAGCCCGACTGGTCGACGCCGGGTATCCCGCTCTCGCAGAAGACATCGACCCGAATGCCCACTACCTGTTGGTATTCGGGCGCACAGATGTCGCCGCCATCTACAGTGCCGTCAACATCTATCCCGACTACTTCCGGCCTGCCGTCGAACACATCTCTTTGGCGACTCGATTGACCGGTCGGTTCATCGCTCGTTGCGAGACCGACAACGAACAGCGTCAAACCCTGACTCTCGACGTCGAGCTTCGCCCCCAGCAACAGCCGGACCCCGAGACGGCCGAGCAGGTCCGACAACTCTCCATCGCCAGCCTCCGACAACTGAGCGCGGAGTACCGCGTCGTTCACGATCAGAAAGGCCAAGAGGCAGAACCAGTCGTACGCCTGCGACCATTCCGCTCGGACGGATTCGTCACGGGCGGAAAGCAGAAGTCGGTCGAGTAGGGCCCGCGCCGCTCGAGGTCTGGAACTTCGCCCCTGAAAGTTCTACCGTTGCTCCATGGCACTGTCGAAGGCAGAACGTAAAGAATTTCTGGCCGAGTCTCACGTCGCCGCGCTGTCCGTCGCTGCGGGACCGGATCGGGGTCCGTTGACCGTCCCCATTTGGTACGACTACACGCCGGGCGGTCATGCGTGGGTCCTCACCGGGAAGACCTCGAAGAAGGCCGAACTCATCAGAGCTGCAAAGCGATTCACACTCATGATCGAGCAGTCGAATCCCACCATCAGATACGTATCCGTGGAGGGTCCGGTCACTCGCGAAGAACCGTGCACCCCGGACGTACTGCGCGCCATGGCGGCGCGCTACCTACCGCCGGAGAAGGTCGACGGTTATCTCGAGATGGCCGAAAGCGAGCACGAGGAGAGCGTGGTATTCCACCTACACCCGGAGCATTGGCTGTCGGCAGATCTGGGTGCGATCTGACGCGTCGAACTCGAAGCTGGGGACGTATTTCGGCCGAAATACGTCCCTGACTTCGAGTTGGGCGGAAGATGTGCCCATGTTCGGACGACTGATGACCGCCATCCGCTGAAGTCGCAGTTATGCAGTTGAATCGACCCGAATCTGTCGCATAACCGCGAAGTCGCAGTTATGCAGTGATATCAGGCCGAAATCAATGCACAACTGCGAGCTCGGCGGAGGCGGGAGCTACTTCAGGACGATGTTCACCATTCGACCCGGGATCACGATGACTTTGGTGGGGGCCTTGCCTTCGAGCAGTGCCAGAATTTTCTCGTCGGCCAGTGCGGTTTTCTCCACGTCGTCCTTGGTCGCATCGGCAGGCACGGTGATACGACTGCGCACTTTGCCGTTGACCTGAATGGGGTAGTCGACGGTATCGGCGACCAACCACTTCTTCTCCACACGCGGGAAAGGCCCGTGCGCCAACGACTTCTCGTGCCCGAGCCTGCTCCACAATTCCTCGGACAGGTGCGGTGCGAGCGGAGCGAGCATCAGAATCAGCGGCTCGACGACCCCGCGCGGCGCACCGTCGGGGTACGCCTTGGTGATGTGGTTGGTCAGCTCGATGAGCTTGGCCCCGGCCGTATTGTCGCGCAGTGCAGCATAATCCGCATGCACGCCGTCGATCACCCGGTTCAGCACACGCAACGTGTCCTCGGTGGGCTTGGCGTCGGTGACGCGAACCTCGCCGGTCACCTCGTCGAGGACCAGTCGCCACACACGCTGCAGGAACCGCTGCGCGCCGACGACGTCCTTGGTCGCCCACGGCCGTGAGGTGTCCAGCGGGCCCATCGACATCTCGTAGACGCGCAGGGTGTCGGCACCGTACTCGGCGAAGATCTCGTCGGGGGAGACCGAGTTCTTCAGGGACTTACCCATTTTGCCGTATTCACGGTTGACGGGCTGATCGTTGTGGAAGTACCCGCCGTCGCGTTCGACGACCTCGGCCGCAGGCACATAGACGCCACGCGCGTCGGTGTACGCGTAGGCCTGAATGTAGCCCTGATTGTAGAGGCGACGGTACGGCTCGCTCGAGCTGACGTGACCCAGATCGAACAGCACCTTGTGCCAGAAGCGCGAGTACAGCAGGTGCAGCACCGCATGCTCGACGCCACCGACGTAGAGATCGACGCCGCCCGGGTCGTTGGGCCCGTGGATCTCCGGACGCGGTCCGACCCAGTACTTTTCGTTCGCGGGGTCTGCGAATGCCTCGGAGTTGGTGGGGTCGATGTAGCGCAGCTGGTACCAGGAACTACCGGCCCACTGCGGCATCACGTTGGTGTCGCGGGTGTAGGTCTGCAGCCCGTCGCCCAGGTCGAGCTCGACGTTGACCCATTCGTCGGCCTTGGCCAGCGGCGGGGACGGCTCGGAGCCGGCGTCGTCGGGGTCGAACGACACCGGGGCATAGTTCTCGATCTCCGGAAGCTCCACCGGCAGAGCAGAATCCGGGAGCCCGTGCGGATTTCCCGCGGCGTCCCAGACGATCGGGAACGGCTCGCCCCAGTAGCGCTGGCGAGCAAAGAGCCAGTCGCGCAGCTTGTACTGAATGGTGCCGCGGCCGGTACCGTCTGCTTCCAGCCGCGCGATGACGGCGGCCTTGGCCTCGTCCACCGGCAGACCGTCGAGGAAGTCGGAGTTCACCAGAGCGCCGTCGCCGACGTAGGCCGCCTCGGTGACGTCTCCGCCCGAAATCACCTCGCGTACAGGCAGACCGAACGCAGTGGCGAATTCCCAGTCGCGCGCGTCGTGTCCGGGGACGGCCATGATCGCGCCGGTGCCGTAGCCCGTCAGCACGTAGTCGGCGATGAACACCGGCACCTGCTCACCGTTGACCGGGTTCTTCACGTAGGAACCGATGAAGACGCCGGTCTTCTCCTTGTTCTCCTGCCGCTCCAGATCGGACTTGGCGGCGATCGACGCACGGTATGCGGCAACGGCTTCCGCGGGAGTCGCGGCTCCACCGGTCCACTTGTCGGAAACGTCGGTGGGCCACTCGGGAGCAACCAGCCCGTCGACCAGATCGTGCTCGGGTGCCAGCACCACGTAGGTGGCACCGAACAGCGTGTCCGGGCGAGTGGTGAACACCTCGATGTTCGAGAACGAGACCTGTGCACCGCGCGAGCGCCCGATCCAGTTGCGCTGCATGGTCTTGACCTTCTCGGGCCAATCCAGGTACTCGAGGTCGTCGACCAGGCGTTCGGAGTACGCGGTGATGCGCATCATCCACTGCCGCAGGTTCTTTCGGAACACCGGGAAGTTTCCGCGATCGCTGCGACCGTCGGCCGTGACCTCTTCGTTGGCCAGCACCGTGCCCAGTCCGGGGCACCAGTTGACCATCGAGTTGGACTCGTACACCAGTCGGAAGCCGTCGATCACCTCGCGGCGCTCATCGACAGTCAGCGATTCCCAGGAACGGCCGTCGTCCAACGAGCGTTCACCGGAAGCGAAGGCTGCCTCCAGTTCCGCAATGGGCCGCGCTCTACCGAGGTCCGCGTCGAACCAGGAATTGAAGATCTGCAGAAAGATCCACTGCGTCCAGTGGTAGAAGTCGACATCCGTCGTTGCCAGGGACCGTCGACGATCGTGTCCGAGACCCAGCCGACGCAATTGGCGTCGCATATTGGTGATGTTGTTCTCGGTGGTGCTGCGTGGGTGCGTGCCCGTCTGTACGGCGTACTGCTCGGCCGGCAGACCGAACGCGTCGTAGCCGAGCGCGTGCAGCACATTGCGACCCTGCATGCGGTGGTAGCGCGCGAAGACGTCGGTGGCGATGTAACCGAGTGGGTGACCGACGTGCAGGCCGCTGCCCGACGGATACGGGAACATGTCCTGGACGAACAGCTTGTCCTTCGGAACATCTCCGGCGAGCGTCCCGACCGGGTTGGGCGCGTCGAAAGTGCCCTGGGACTCCCACAGGTCTTGCCACTGCTCCTCGAGACGCCCGGCGAGTTCGGCTGTGTAGCGGTACTCGGGAGCGGACTCGGTGGGTGCTTCAACGGAATCGGTCACACCTACCAGCCTAAAGTGTGATGCGGCCCGCCTGGTACCAGGACCTCGATGCGCCGTATCCTGGCGAGGTGGTCATCGTCTCGGTTGTGTTGTTCGTGCTCGCCCTCGTCGTCGGCGCCGTTGCTGTTGCGTCGCTGCTGGGCCGGCTCCCGCGTAACCGTTTCGCAGGGGTCCGCACCGCCGAGGCCATGCGTGACGACGAGACGTTCACCCTCGCCAACCGCGTCGCCGGGCCGACTACCGCCGCATCGGCGCTGGTGCTGGCTATCGGCGCAGTATCCGCTCTCGCACTGACCGGCATTCTCGCCGTCGTCGGCGTAGTCGTCGCCATCGTGGCCGCGCTCTTCATCGCCGCCGCGGGCGGATCCGTCGGGGCCCGCGCAGCTGCGGCCGTCCCGCCACCCGCCGAGGCAGACGGGTGCGGAAGCTCGTGCATCTCGTGCAGCCTCAAGGACGCCTGCCAACCGAGCTGAGCAGATGAAAGCGAGAGCTGCGCGCACGTTCGACCCCGCCGGGGTCGTCTTCGGTGTATTCGTCCCGCTTGCGGTTGCCGCCCTCGGACTCGTTCTGGCGTACGTGTGGAGCGGCCGGCTGCCCGAGCAGGTCGCCACCCATTTCAGCGGAACCGAACCCGACGACCTGTCCAACCCCCTGTCCAACGCCTGGACCCTCGCGGTGGTGATCGTTCTGGTGGGCGGCGGGTGCAGCGCCGTTGCGTCGCTGGCTCGGGTGCTGCTGATCATGCGCCGAACGATGTTGATCATCGGACTGACCGTCGTCGGGATGATCGGCGTCCTACAGATTGCAACCCTCACCCGCGAGCTGGACCTGGCGTCCGCGCAGAGCGTCACCATCCCGGGTTGGGCCATCGCGGTGGGGACCGTCATCGGGTTCGTCGCCGGGTTGTTCGGTGCGTCGAGACTGCAGGATTACCGCGAACGCGTCGACGCCACCTCACCGCCGCACCCCGATCTCCCGCGCTGCAGCCCTGAGCTACCCCTGGTGGTCTACGTCGGTGCCAGTCGCGTCGCGGGCCTCACCGTCGTAGTGGTGTCTCTGGCCGGCGCCGCCCTGACGTGCTATCTGTCCGGGTCGCTGTGGCCCATCTTCTTGTTCGTACCCCTGACGATTCTGATTCTGTCGCTGCTGCGATTCACCGTCCACATCGACAGCGACGGCCTGTACGTCTCGAGCCTGGGCATGGCCGCGTTCGATTACGACATCACCGAAGTCACCGGCGCATCGGTACGGACGGTCGACCCCTCGAAGGACTTCGGCGGTTGGGGTCTGCGGGCCAAGGGACGCGGCAACTACGCCGTTGCCACCGACGCCGGCCCCGCGGCCTTCGTCACTTTCGCCAACGGTGACCGGCTCACCATCGGTTCCGGCGACGCGGAGAAGATTGCAGGGACACTCAACGCCTTGACCGCTCGTACCCGCACCGAGACGGTGGATTAAGTTAGCCGAGTGAAGTTGTTGCGGGATACCGTGCTGGATCCCTTCCTGTTGGGGATCTTCGCGGTGGCAGCACTGGCGAGTATCTTCCCCGCCACCGGCACGGCGGAGACCGTTCTGAGCTGGATCACCCGAATCGCCATCGCACTGCTGTTTCTCATCTACGGCGCTCGACTCTCACCGCGCGACGCCTGGGACGGCATCAAGCACTGGCGACTGCACTCGGTGATCCTGGCATGCACCTACCTGCTGTTCCCGGCCCTCGGACTTGCCCTTCGGATCCTCGTACCCGGTCTGATCAGCGACGACCTCTACACGGGAATGCTGTTCCTCTGCCTTGTTCCCTCGACCGTGCAGTCCTCCATCGCCTTCACCTCCATAGCCCGAGGCAACGTTGCCGGTGCCGTGGTGAGCGCGTCGTTCTCCAACATCATCGGGGTGTTCGTCACCCCACTGCTGGTGATCGCCTTGATGACCACCACCGGTTCGGTGAGCATCGACCCCAGCTCGATCCTCGATATCGTTCTGCAACTGCTGCTCCCGTTCGCCGTCGGTCAGCTGATCCGGCCCTGGGTGACGGGATGGCTCACCCGACACAGCGCACCGACAAAGCTCGTCGACCGGGGATCGATCCTGCTGGTCGTCTTCGCCGCCTTCAGCGAATCGATGAACCAGCACGTGTGGTCCTCGGTAGCGGTATGGCGCATCGCCGTCGTCGTCGCGGTATGCGCCGCGCTGCTCGCCCTGGTACTGACGATCACCTGGTACGGAGGCAAGTGGTTGGGCTTCGCCTTCGAGGATCGGCTGGTTCTGTTGTTCTGCGGATCCAAGAAGAGCCTGGCCAGTGGACTACCCATGGCCGCGGTACTGTTCGTCGGCCAACCCGTCGGACTGATCGTGCTGCCGCTGTTGATCTTTCATCAGATTCAGCTGATGGTGTGCACCGTGATTGCCCAGCACTTCGCCCGGCGTCCGGAACAGAGCCCGGTGCGCAGCGTCGCGGACTAGATTGGGTGTCACTCGAGCCGATCACGGGAGAAGACGATGACCAGGAAAATCCATGCCGACAGTATCGTCTCTGCCGCCTATACCGGCCGGCTCGCCACCAATCCTGTACCGGCACTGCGCCTTCCCGAGGATCAGCTCGATCCCGAAGCCGCCTATCGTTACATCCACGACGAACTGATGCTCGACGGTAGCTCGCGCCTGAATCTGGCCACGTTCGTCACCACCTGGATGGATCCTCAGGCCGAGAAGCTCATGGCCGAGACGTTCGACAAGAACATGATCGACAAGGACGAGTACCCGTCCACCGCTGCCATCGAGGAACGCTGCGTCAACATCGTCGCCGACCTGTTCCATGCGCCCGGGCTCGACCGCGAGGACCCGTCGTCGGCCACCGGCGTCTCCACTATCGGATCGAGCGAAGCCGTCATGCTCGCCGGATTGGCACTCAAATGGCGCTGGCGGGCCAAGGGGACGGGCACAGGAATGCCGAACCTGGTGCTGGGCAGCAATGTTCAAGTGGTGTGGGAGAAGTTCTGCCGCTACTTCGACGTGGAGCCCAAATACCTACCCGTCGAACGCGGACGCTACGTCATCACTCCGGAACAGGTTCGAGATGCCGTGGACGAGAACACCATCGGCGTCGTCGCAATACTCGGGACGACGTTCACCGGCGAACTCGAACCGGTGCAGGAGATCTGCGCCGAATTGGACCGGGTCGCGTCGAGCGGTGGGCCCGACATACCGGTGCACGTCGACGCGGCCAGCGGCGGATTCGTCGTACCGTTTCTGTATCCCGAACTCGAATGGGACTTTCGGTTGCCGCGCGTCAAATCCATCAATGCAAGTGGTCACAAATACGGTTTGACCTATCCGGGAATCGGATTCGCCGTCTGGCGAACCAAAGAAGACCTCCCCGAGGACCTCGTGTTTCGCGTCAACTACCTCGGTGGAGACATGCCCACCTTCACACTGAACTTCTCGCGACCGGGCAATCAGGTGATCGGGCAGTACTACAACTTCCTGCGACTCGGGCGATCCGGCTACACCGACATCATGAAAGCGTTGCGCGACACAGCAGTTCGCGTCAGTCGACACCTCGACAAACACCCCGACATCGACGTGATCACCAACGGATCGGCCATCCCGGTGCTGTCCTTCATGCTGAAAGCGGACTGCGGATTCACCGTCTTCGACGTCTCGCACGAACTCCGCGCCCGCGGCTGGCAAGTACCCGCATACACGATGCCCGACAACGCAACCGACATCGCCGTGCTGAGAATCGTCGTCCGAGAGGGCTTCAGCGCAGACCTGGGCCGCATGCTGTGCATCGCCATCGACGAGGTGATCGACGGACTGAAAGTGGGCGGACATTCCCAGGCTCGACCCTTCGCGCATTAGTGCCTACGGCAGTGGTGCGGTTAAGTGCCGCCTGGGGCACTCAACCGCACCACTGCGAAGCACTCAATTCCGATCGACGTCGATCGGATGCGATGCCAACAAGGCCAACGGCATCGGCTGTCGACGCAGCACGTGCGCCCACAGGTCGATGCGCGGTGGGCCGATCACATCGGATGGCAAGGCCGACAACACCATCCAGTCCTCACGGTCCAGTTCGCCTTCGAGTTGGCCGAAGGTCCAGCCCGAGTATCCGGCGAAGATGCGCACACCCTCGACCAGTGGCGCGATATCTGCCGGATCGGAATCGAGATCGACCATCACCACTCGGCCGTCGACACGGCGCAGACCGGGTACGCCGTCGATCGACACGCCGGTACGTACCGTCGCCAGACACAGGGCCGAATCTCGCTTGACCGGCCCACCCACGTACAGCGCCTGCGGCTTCGCTGCCAGATCGGACCAATTGGGCAGAACGTTGTGTACGGCTGTCTCACTGGGACGGTTGATCACGACGCCGAGGCTGCCTGCGTCGTTGTGTTCGATGATGTAGATGACTGTGCGCCGGAACGTGGGCTCGACGAGTTCGACCGACGACACCAACAGACTGCCGGGGCGGACATCGCGCAAGGCCGATGCCGTCTGGTCCTCGGGTTCCTCCGCATGCGCTGCCACGTCACTCATTGTGGCACCGCGCACGCTCGGATGTGGCGCAAGCCATGCGGCCAGTCCCCATGGGTCGTTCCGCAGGGTCCACTCCCGCCCCATGGGTCATTCCGCAGGCTCCACTCCCGCCTGGCGCCTACTCCAGCCCAGCGATCTTGGTGAGTACTCCCAACTGGTACTCGAACAGATCATCCCTGCTGGCAAACGTCGTGGTGCCGTACTGATCGAACACATCGAAGTTGATCGCTCCGAACAGCGACGCCCACACCATGACCCCGAGGGCGATCAGCTCGTCGGGCAGATCCACCCCCATCTCCTGTCGGATCTCCTCGAAGCTGCCGTGCAGTGACACCAATTCGGGCGGTCCGGTCTCGACATCGGGACGACGGGTCTGCCACGCCGAGTTCAGAACAGCCACCAACGTGGTGATGACGCGGGTACCCGGCCCGGTGGTCTGTTCGGCGGGCGCGTGGTAGCCGGGCACCGGACTGCCGAACAGCAACGCGTACCGCGCCGGATCGCGTAGTCCCCAGTGCCGCACCGTCCGACCGAGGGCCAGGAACTGCTCCTTTGGTCCCTCGGCCGCGTCCACCGCTGCCTCGACGGCATCTCCGAGCTCGGTGTACGCGTCGACGACCAGCAGAGTCAGCAGCTCGTCTCGGCTCGAGACGTATCGATAGACGGCGGAGGACACCACGCCGAGATCCCGCGCAACGGCGCGCAGCGACAGCGCCGCAGCGCCGTCGGCGGCCAGGTGTTCGCGGCCGATGCGCGTGATATCGGCCAGAGTCTGCGCGCGGGCGCGGGTCCGGGGGGTGCTTGCCATGCCGTTCACAGTAATTGCTGCTCTTTTCAGAGAGCAGTGCTCTTGCTTTCTTGCCGATGCAGGCGCACACTCGACACATCAGAGAGCACCGCTCTCGTTTTATCGAATGGAGCGATCATGACCGAACTTCACGTCGTCACCGGAGCCGGACCCGTCGGGTGGACTGTGGCCGAACAGCTTGCTGCACAGGGGCACTCGGTGCGGGTTCTGACCCGATCCGGCAGCGGGCCCGTCCATCCGAGGATCGAACGGCGCGCCGTCGACATCGAATCCGCGGATCTACGACCGCACCTGGACGGTGCCACCGCCATCTACCACTGCACCCACGTTGCCTACGAGAACGCGGTGTGGCGAGACAAGCTGGTCGCCATGGAGAACCGCGTGCTCGACGCGGCTGCGGGCAGCGTCGTCGCGTTTCCAGAGAGTCTGTACGCCTACGGCCGCGTCGACGGGCCGATCCGCGAGGATTCACCCCGCACTGCCACGTTCCGCAAGCTGGGTGTGCGTACCGAACTTCTGGCCGCACGTGACGCTCATTCGACCCCCACCGTCAGCGTCGCCGCCTCGGACTTCTACGGTCCGCGTGTGCACATCTCCCACATGGGCGACCGGGTGATCGAGAACATTTTGGCCGGCAAGCCGATTCGCGTCGTTGCCTCCGCCGATCTACCTCACTCCTTCACCTACGTGCCGGATTTCGTGGCGGCCATGATCACTGCCGCGGCCACGCCCACTCTGTGGAACACCGTCCTACACGCTCCGACCGCTCCCGCGGTCACACAGCGCGCGATGATCGACATGCTTTCTGCAGCAGCACAATTGCCGACGCCGAAAGTCGGCACCATCCCGGCCTGGGCCATGAGAGCGCTCGGCCTGGTTTCCGGACCCATGAAAGAGCTGGGGGACACCCTGTACCAGTTCCGCTACCCCTACATCCTCGACTCGAGCCGCAGCGAGAAGATCCTCGGGCAACAACCGACCCCGCTCGCCGACGGCGCCGCAGCAACGATGGCGTGGTGGAAGGCTGCGGTTCCCGCGGTGGTCAGCGGCAACTAGAGTCCCCTCGGTGAACGACGCATCCTTCCGTACCCGCCTGCGTGAGTCCCCGGGGGTAGGCAAACTCACCACCGTTCGGTTCGCCGGTCAGTTCGGCGACGGCTTGTTTCAGACGGCGCTCAGCGGTGCCATTCTGTTCAATCCGGAGCGCGCGACGAATCCGGCCGAGATCGCAGCCGGGTTCGCGGTGCTGCTCGTACCGTATTCGTTGGTCGGACCGTTCGCCGGAGCACTGCTCGATCGCTGGGACCGCCGATCGGTCCTGTTGTGGGCCAACGTCGTTCGGATCGTACTCATCGTCACCACGGCATCACTCCTGTCCGCCGGAGTCGACGCCACCCCGTTGTTGCTGTTGGCCTTGGCCACCGTGGGGCTGAGTCGGTTCGTACTCGCCGGGGCGTCCGCGTCGCTACCCCACGTGGTTCGACAATCGTGGCTGGTGCCGATGAACTCGGTGCTGGCAACCGTGGGATCCGGCTTCGCCGCTGCCGGCGCCGGGCTGGCGGTGACGGTCATCGGCATCATCGGGGCCGGGGATCTCGGCTCGGGCGTTGCCGTGGGTCTCGCCGCAACCGGATCGGTCGTCGGGGCACTCGCCGCCGCGCGGTTCCGCCCGCGATCTCTCGGACCGGGCGTCGAGAGCGGCACCGCAAGCCCGCTGAAAGACGTTGCTGCAGGGCTGAAATCGGGCGCATCGGCCGTCTGGCGTTCGCCCGGTGTGACCACCGCGATGATCGGGATCGGCGCGCACCGAGTGGTGTTCGGAATCAACACCCTGATCATGGTGCTGATTCTTCGCGAAGCTACCGCCGGCTCACTGCCCGGCGGCCTCGCGGGCTTCGGCATCGCCGTCGGTGCCACGGCAATCGGAATGTTCCTCGCCGCCCTGATCACACCGTTTGCCGTTCCCCGGTTCGGACGCAGCCGCACGATCGCCGTCGCCCTCGTGCTCGCCATTGCCGCGCAACTCGGTGCTGTCGCGGGCCTGACACAGACCAGCCTGCTCGTCGGAGCATTCCTACTCGGCATTGCCGGGCAGACCGTCAAGCTCAGCGGTGACGCAGCCATGCAGATCGAGATCGACGACGCCCATCGTGGACGCGTCTTCGCGTTGCAGGACACCGTGTTCAACGTGGCGTTCGTCGCTGCCCTCGCAGCCGCGGCGTTCGCTGTGGGCCCCGACACGACCGATCTGAGCCAGGACCCCACCGCGCACCGCCTGGTGTTCGTGGGGGCAGGAATCTACGCCCTCGGCCTGGCAGCAGCGGTGCTCGACACCAGGCGCGCACGCCGCTGAAAAGGTGTGTCTTCTCGTATCGGACCGATGGTTTCGTCGGAGAACACGGGGCACCGCATGCACGGTCGCAGGTGTTGGCCGAGCTTCGCTCGTCTTGAGTAGAAGTTCGTAGTGGGCTACCAATTTCCGTGCACGTGCGCGGGACGCGCCTATTGCGTGGGCCACCACTCGAGCAGGGCCGCCTCGGCATCCTCGCGGGGGAGCGGTCCGCGGTCGAGGCGCAGCCCTTTGAGGAACTTCCACGCCTTGCCCACGTCGGGCCCGGCCGGAATACCGAGCAACTCCATGATCGCGTTGCCGTCGAGATCGGGGCGAACCCGCGCCAGGTCTTCCTGCTCGGCAATTCGAGCGATCCGTTCCTCGAGATCGTCGTAGGTGGCTTGAAGAGCGGCGGCACGACGCTTGTTCCTGGTGGTCGAATCTGCTCGAACCAGCTTGTGCAGCTTGGGAAGTAGCTCGCCGGCATCGGTGGCGTAGCGACGGACGGCCGAGTCGGTCCACTGACCCTTGCCGTAGCCGTGGAATCGCAGGTGCAGGAACACCAGATGCGAGACGTCCTCGATCATCTTCTTGGAGTACTTCAAGGCGCGCATACGCTTACGCACCAGCTTGGCACCGACGACCTCGTGGTGATGGAAGCTGACGCCGCCGCCCGGCTCGTTGCGTTTGGTATCCGGCTTGCCGATGTCGTGAAGCAGTGCAGCCCAACGCAATACGAGATCGGGATCGCCGTCCTCGAGATCGATCGCCTGCTTCAGCACGGTCAGTGAGTGGGTGTAGACGTCCTTGTGCTGGTGATGCTCGTCGATCTCGAGCTTCATGTTGGGAACCTCGGGAATGATGCGCTGCGCCAAACCCGTCTCGCACATCACGTCGATTCCGTCGATCGGGTGCGCGCCGAGAATCAGCTTGTCCAGCTCCACCTGGATTCGCTCGGCCGTGATGCGGTCGATCTGCTCCGCCATGTCCTCGATCGCCCGGTGCACCCGAGGCATCAGAGAGAAACCGAGCTGGGAGACGAACCGCGCGGCGCGCAGCATGCGCAGGGGATCGTCGCCGAACGAGACCTCCGGTGCGGACGGTGTATCGAGAACGCCTTCGAGCAGCGCGTCCATGCCGCCGAGTGGATCGACGAACTCCTGCCCGCCGTCGGCTCCGAGCCGCACCGCCATGGCGTTGACGGTGAAATCGCGTCGAACGAGGTCTTCTTCGAGGCTGTCGCCGTACTGCACCTCGGGATTGCGGGACACCTGGTCGTAGGAATCGGTGCGATAGGTGGTGATCTCGATCGTCTGACCGTCTTTGGCCGCACTGATGGTCCCGAACGCGATGCCGGTGTCCCACTGATTGTCGGCCCAGTCCGACAACAGCGCCTGCACGTCCTCGGGCCTGGCGTCGGTGGTGAAATCCAGATCGGTACCGAGACGGCCGAGAACCGCGTCACGCACCGATCCGCCGACGAGGTAGAGCTCGTGCCCGGCCGCGGCGAACAGTGCGCCGAGCGGAGTCAACACCGGGGCGAGTTCGCGCAGCGTCACAGCAGCTCCGGCCAGCAACCTCTCCCGGCGGGCATCGGTGTGCTCGGCGGAAACGGAGGACAGGGACTGATCGGCCACGGTGGAAGAGCCTACTTGCGCCGAGCCGATCGATTGTCCCGGCCTTGACCCCGCGGTGCGGCACGGCTGAGGAGTGCGCACAGGCAACTAGTATGGATCGGGTGTCTGCTGCCGAACGTGCGAACAGGAGCCGCCGCAACCCGCGGCGGCGTCAGGCACGCGCCGACACCGAGGCGCCCAAGCTGCGCACCGTTCGGGAAACTTCGGCAGGCGGCCTGGTGGTCGACGGTCTCGACGGTCCTCCCGCCAATCGCTGCGCAGCCCTGATCGGCCGCACCGACCGTCGCGGACGCCTGCTCTGGTCCCTGCCCAAGGGTCACATCGAGCAGGGCGAAACCGCCGAGCAGACGGCCATGCGCGAGGTCGCCGAGGAAACCGGCATCCGCGGTACCGTCCTGGCGTCACTGGGCAGCATCGACTACTGGTTCGTCACCGAGGGCCGACGCGTCCACAAGACCGTCCACCACTACCTGCTTCGATTTCTCGGGGGCGAACTCTCGGACGAGGACCTCGAAGTCACCGAGGTCGCGTGGGTTCCGTTGACCGAACTGCCGTCGAGGCTCGCCTATGCCGACGAACGCAAACTCGCCGCCATCGCCACCCGCCTGATCGAAGACATGAGCAACGGCGATACGAGCGGCAACTCGAACGCACCCATCCCCGGCGGGAAGTGATCGTGCTGGCCCGGAAGGTCGCAGCCGCCGCAGTGACCTCGTTTCTCCTTGCCGTAGCACCATCCGTCGGCACGGCAGCGTTGATCCCCGCGCAGCTTCCGAATGCAGCGGCCCAGCCCGACGCCTCCGTCGGCGACACCAGCAGCACCAGCGCTGTTCCCGATACCCCGATGACGCAGGCCGGGGACCCCTTTCTGACGCTGAGCATCGAGACCGTCGCCCCCTCCACCGTCACCACCAGCAGCGACCCGTTCGTGACCGTCCGCGCCACGGTGAGAAACACCGGAGACCGACGCGTCGACGACGTCAGCGTTCGCATGCAGGCTTCCGCCGCGATCGACACCACCGCCGGGCTCCGGACCTCGTTGACGCTCGACCAGGACAGATTCGATCGCGTCGGCGATTTCGTCACGGTCGCCGAGTCGTTGGAGAAGGACGAGAGTCGCCAGTTCGACTTGTCGATGCAACTGCGCAGCACCACCGAGCCCTCGCTGGGAATCGAGACTCCCGGCGTCTATCCGTTGCTGCTCAACGTCAACGGCACGCCCGAGTACGGCGGAACCGCCCGACTCGACGACGCCCGCTTCCTCCTGCCTGTCGTCGGGCTGCCCCGCAACCCCGGCGAAATGGACCCCACCAACCCGGGCGCGATGCCTCTGCCTCCCAACACCCGCAACCCCGTCGCGATGACGGTGCTGTGGCCGCTGGCCGACATTCCTCGCCTCGCTGCCGGAATTCCCGGTTCGGTCGACGAGCGCGTTCGCCTGATCGACGACGAGCTCGCCGGCGAACTCGCCTCCGGCGGTCGGCTCGACACCCTGCTCAAAGCCGTCGAATTCGCCACCCAAACCGGCCTGGATCCCGACGGCAAACTGGCGTCGAGCCTGTGTATCGGCCTGGATCCCGACCTGCTCGTCACCGTCTCGAACATGGCGCGCGGCTACCTCGTCGTCGCGAACCCTGCCGATCCGGCCGGCGCGACCCGCGAAGGCACCGGAAGCGCAGCCGCAGCCCAGTGGTTGTCCCGACTCGAAACGATCGCGTCGAGCACCTGCGTGACGGCGATGCCATTCGCGCAAACCGACCTCGGGGCCGTCGCCGATATCGGCGATCCCACTCTGCTGAGCAGTGCCATCAGCGCCCCGGCCGATATCGTCGACGGCATCCTCGGCATCACCTCCACCCGCGGCTTCACCTGGAGCACCACCGGTGGAGTCGACTCGAATACCGCCGATGCTCTGCGATCGGCCGGGACCGGCACCGTGCTGGTCGCCGACAACGCTCTCAGCCCGCCGACCTCGGCGCCCACCTCCCCGTTGGTCTCGACCGACAATGCGTCGACCGAAACCCCGCCGTCGGCAACTCTTGCCGCCACGCGCTACGACGCCGCCACCGCGGCAGCACTGGCAGGCGTCGGTGCCACCCCGTCCACGCCCGCCCTCACCCCCGCTGATCAGCGCTTCGACCTCGCTACCGACTCGCGCACCGCACGCCTTCAGGACGCCCTCGGCGCCATCAACTTCCATGCGCTCGTCGGTGCCGATCGGCCGGGGCGCAGCGTGACCGTCGCACCGCCGCAGTACTGGACCGCAGGGGGCGACGAACCGTCGGCCATCCTGTCGACGGTGTCCTCGCTACTGCGATCCGGACTCGCAACGCCCCGACCGCTGGCCGAGTTGCTGACCGAACCTGCGTCCGGTACCGCGGTGACCAGCGTCGACGCGGCCACCGAGCTCGATACCGGCACCATCGACCTGGTGCGGTCGCAGAGCGCCAGGATCGACACCCTGATGCAGTCGCTCGTCGAAGATCCCCAGTCGGCTCTCACCCCACGCTTGTTCACTGCTCCGCTGCGCGAGGACATGCTTCGGGCACTGTCGACGGCGGGTCGCGCCGGCGCCGTCAGCGAAGAAACCTCCACCATGGCGCGGGACCGGCTCACCGCCACCCGCATCGGACTCGACACCATCTACGGATCGGTGACGGTGCTGGCCCCGGGCGGCGTGTACACCCTTGCCTCCGAACAGAGCCCGCTGCTGCTGGTGGCGCGCAACGATCTTCCCGTGCCGGTCAACGTGCTGCTCCGCGTCGATGCACCGCCGGAGATGACGATCAGCGACGTCGGCGTCACCCAACTTCCGGCCCGCGGATCACGGACCATCACCGTCCCCGCCGAGGTAGACGACACCCGCAACCTGTCGGTCGATTTCTCCGTCACGACCCTCGACGGCAGCCGGCTCGGTGAGGTGTCGACGGTATCCGTGCGATCGAACGCATACGGCCAGGCACTGGCGATAATTACCGCCTGCGCCGGCGCTCTCCTACTGTTACTTGCAGGTCGACGCCTCTGGCATCGATTCAGAGGTCAACCCGACCCGGCCGACGAAGGGTACGAGAGACCATGACAGGCAACGTCCCGTACGACGGCGACCTGCCGCGCTCGCGCCTGCCCGCATCGCAGGTGTTCCGACGTACGACGCCACCGCGGCCCGCGCCCTGGGAACGGCAGTCGCCGCCCGAGATGCGCTCGTACCCGGCACCGCCCTCGCTCGACGGTCAGCCGGCCGCCGACGACGCCGTCACTCAGCTCATCCCACGGTTCCGGGAGGAGGACTATCCGCAGGCCCCGTCCGGCGCGGTCCCTCCGACTCAGACCCCGCCAGGCGGAAAAGACTCGGCACCGCAGCCCGAACCGAGGCCACAGAAGTCGCTGCTGGCCGCGTCGGGTTCCATCGCGGTAGCGACCCTGGTCAGTCGCATCACCGGATTCGCCAAGCAGGTCGCCATGACGGCAACCCTCGGCTCGGCGATCGCCAGTGCATTCACCATCTCGACGATCCTGCCGAACATGATCTCCGAGCTCGTCCTCGGAGCAGTGCTCGGAGCCATCGTCGTGCCGGTGCTGGTGCGCGCCGAGCAGGAGGACGCCGACGGCGGACGTGCATTCGTTCGACGCTTGTTCACACTGTCCGTGGCGCTGTTGGGCACCGTCGCGCTGGCCGCGACGGTCGCCGCACCTCTGCTGGCGCGTCTGATGCTCGACGACAATCCGAAGGTCGACGAAGACCTGACCATCGCGTTCACCTATCTGGTGCTGCCCGCGCTGATGTTCTACGGACTGTCCGGCCTGCTCACGGCAGTGCTCAACACCCGGCAGAACTTCAAGCCCGGAGCCTGGGCACCGGTGTGCAACAACGTCGTCGTCCTCGCAGTCTTCGGGATCTACTTCCTGATGCCGGGCGAAATCACGGTCGACCCGGTCGAGATGACAAATCCGCAGCTGCTGATAATCGGCCTCGGCGTCACCGCCGGTGTCATCACGCAGGTGCTGGCCCTCATCCCCGCGCTGCGTCGCGAACGCATCGACCTGCGTCCACTCTGGGGTTTCGACGATCGACTCAAGAAGTTCGGCGGCATGGCCGCTGCGATCGTGCTCTACGTCGTCATCAGCCAGGTCGGGCTGGTCGTCGCCACCAACATCGCGTCGGGCACCGACGACGCGAGCAACGTGATCTACTCGCAGGCCTGGATCGTGCTGCAGCTGCCCTACGGCATCCTCGGCGTGACGGTCCTGACGGCCATCATGCCCAGGCTCAGCCGCAACGCCGCCAACGGTGACACCCCGTCCGTGGTCGACGATCTCTCGGTCGCCACCCGGCTGACGATGGTCGCGCTGGTGCCGATCGTCGTGTTCCTGACCTTCGCGGGGCCGTGGGTGGGCGAGGCGCTGTACGGCTTCGGCCGGTTCGCCGATGTCGCACCCAGACTCGGCGAGGCCGTGAGCTGGTCGGCGTTCTCCCTCATCCCATATGCCCTGGTCCTGATCCATCTGCGGGTTTTCTACGCCCGCGAGAAGGCCTGGACGCCCACGTGGATCATCCTCGGCATCACCGCCGTCAAGATCGGCCTGTCTCTGCTCGCCCCGATCGTCGCGTCGAATCCGGATCAGGTAGTGCTGCTTCTCGGAACGGCCACCGGTCTCGGGTATACCGTCGGCGCGATCATCGGCGGATACCTGCTGCACAAGAGCTTGGGCAACCTGCGGATGGCCAACGTCGGCAAGACGATCTGGCTGGTCCTCATCGCCTCGCTGGCCGGTGGCGCGGCAATGCTCGCGATCGATCGAATCCTGGGTCTCGACGCCGTGACGAACGGTTGGGTCGGCAACTTCGCCCGCGTCGCGATCGACGCCGTCATCATGCTCGGTATCACGTTCTCGATCCTCTGGTTCGGCAAGATCCCCGAAGTTCTGGCAGTCACCGTGGCCCTGAGTCGTGTCGTTCGGAAGTTCCGCGGTACACCCGATGGAACGGACGCCGATCCGGCCGCCGCAGAAACCGGCGTGATTCCGGTTATTCGAACCGAGCCCACATGGGACACTGCGCGGGATCGGCTCCCGTACCCTGGTCATCGGCACCCGGGGGCAGAAGCCAACGCAGGTCGACCGTTCGCAGAACAACACGGGGCATATTCGCCTGAAGGAGTGACAGTGACCGACGACGATGTTGCTGGGGGGCCGGCGCAATCTCCAGCAAACGAAGCCGACCGAACGAGCGGCGGAGTCGAAGTCGACACTCAGGACCGCAGCGAGCCTGCCACTTCTTCCAAGACACCCTCCACGTCACCGGACGTGACGGGCGAGCAGGACGGCGCGAAGGCCGCCGACAAGACGGCTCCGAAGCCGGTCGATCGGACGGTTGCCATCTCCAAGGCTGCTCTCGAGGCACGTCCCACCGACAAGACCATCTCCATCTCGAAGGCAGAACTGCCGGCCGAGAAGCCGAGCGAGAAGAAGCCGACGCCCGAATCGAAGCCCGAGTCGGACGCGGAACCGAAGTCCGAGAAGCCAGCAGCGGCCGCGAGACCCGACTCCGAATCCGACGCAACCACCGCGGAGGAATCCGAGGTCGCCACCGCGGCAGCACCGGCGACCGCTCCGGAGCGCACCCTCCGCGGCCCCACCCTCATTCCCGGAGCATCGGTTGCAGGTGGACGGTATCGACTGCTCGCACCGCACGGCGGCGCGCGTGGACTCAAATTCTGGCAGGCCCACGACGTCAAGCTCGACCGCGAGGTCGCATTGACCTTCGTCGACGCCGATCAGCAGTCCACCGCATCCCCGAACGACCGCACCCAGGGTCCGCAGGCAATTCTCTCGCGCACGCTGCGTCTGGGTCGGATCAATTCACCCGGCCTCGCCCGCGTACTCGACGTGGTGCGCGGTAGCTCCGGCGGCATCGTCGTCGCAGAGTGGACCCCCGGCCGATCGCTGCGCGAGATGGCCGACACCGTCCCGGCACCCACCGGCGCCGCCCGCGCGATCAAGGTACTGGCCGCAGCGGCCGAGGCAGCACACCGCAGCGGAGGTGCTCTGTCGATCGATCACCCCGACCGCGTGCGCATCAGCACCAGCGGCAACGCCGTGCTCGCGTTCCCCGCGACACTCGCCGACGCAGATCCGAGCTCGGACGTCCGCGGTCTGGGCGCGATGCTCTACGCCCTGATCACAGCCAGGTGGCCTTTGTCCGACACCACCGGCGGTGCCGTCGTATCCGGTGATGCCGCTCCGGCGCGCAGCGTCGGTGGCATGCGACCGGCCGACCGTGACGACAAGGGTGCACCGCTCGAGCCGAGGCAGATCCGTCCGGACGTTCCGTTCGAGATCTCCGCCGTCGCTGTGCGGGCACTGGAACAGAACAGCGGAATTCGCACTGCTGCCACCGTCCAGCACGTGCTCGATCAGGCTGCCGTCGTCAACGACAAGACGGATCTGATGCCTGCTCTTCGTCTGGGCCAACGCGCACCGGGTGCCAGCGGGCATTCGCTCGCCGATCCCGATGAAATCGCGGCCGAGAAGGCCAAATCGATGCGCACCAACATCGCCATCGCGGTACTCGGCGCACTGACGGTGCTCGTGCTCGCGTTCGCCGGCTACTTCCTGTTCAGCTCGTTCGCAGGCGACACCACCGATGCGCCCCTCGACACCCAGGAATTCGGTCTCACGACCCCCGCCGCCGCGCCGCCGGTCGGAGATGCCGCGGCACCTCCCGTACAGAGCGGCGGACCAGTGGCGATGAGCGGCGTCAGCGTCTTCTCCCCGCAGGGTTCTGCAGACAATCCGGGTACCGCCTCGAACGTGATCGACAACAACCCGAGCACGGCATGGACCACCGACTCCTACTTCCAGCAGTTCCCGGCGCTGAAGAACGGCGTCGGACTGCTCGTGTCCATCCCGTCGTCGTCGCTGAAGAATGCGTGGATCGAATCGACGTCCCCCGGGACGGTCGTCGAGATCAGGTCGGCCCCGAACGACTCGCCCAGCCTGAGCGACACCACACTGCTCGGTGAGGCCACGCTGCAGAACGGCCGAACCGACATACCGCTGAACGGCACCGAGCCCACGGGCACTGTACTCGTGTGGATCACCTCGCTCGGCGAACAAGATGGCCGCATCGCCACCTCGATCTCCGGGATTGGTTTCGACTCCTAGATCCAGCGTCCGATTGGCAATTCGGGCTCGTTTCGTACTTCACGGTCTCGATGGCTTAGGCTCCCCCCAATGCGTTGACACGGGGGGAGCCGTTTTCGTATGACCGAACGTATCGATTCGGTGCCAGGGGAGCGCACGGATGCGGAGCTTCTGGCTGCCCATGCCGCCGGGGAGCCGAACGCCTTCGCGACGCTGATCTACCGGCACCACGAGCATCTGTGGCTGACGGCCCGTCGTACCAGTTACACGCCCGAGGATGCCTCCGATGCTCTGCAGGAGGCGCTGCTCTCCGCCCATCGCACTGCCGGATCGTTTCGTGCCGACGCCGCCGTGCGGAGCTGGTTGCACAAGATCGTCGTCAACGCCTGCCTCGACCGCATCCGTCGAAACAAGGCACGCCCCTCGGTTCCGTTGAGCGAGAACGAAAGTCACGAGCCCGTCTCTCCCAGGGACCGAATCTCGGAGACCGAGACCAGCATTCTCGTTCGGCAGGCCCTGATGACATTGCCACCCGACCAGCGCGCAGCCGTCGTCGTGGTGGACATGGAGGGTTATTCGGTGGCCGACGCCGCCGAGCTGCTCGGCGTTCCCACCGGAACCGTCAAGAGTCGTTGCGCTCGCGGTCGACTCAAACTGTCGACGCAACTCGCATACTTGAAAGACGCAGGGAACCGAATCTAGCCCCCACGCGTCTATACCGTGTGAGAGAGAAAGCAGATTCGGCGAAGGGAGGCAGGAACGTGTCGTCGATCACCGACCCGCTACAAGCCCCGTTCTCGCCGGAACTGCTCGCCGATTTGCATGCGGACGCGCTTCCCGATGACGTCAGCAGACAACTGTGGCCCCTTGTTCGCCAGGACGAGGACTCGATGCGGGTACTTGCCGGTCTCGACGCCGTGTCGGCTCGACTGCACGAGATGGGCGAGGATCCGACCGGGACCTTGCCGATCCCCTCCCACGTCGCTCAGCAGATCGACCGCACGATTCACACGGTCGAACAATCGGCGACCACTGCGGGCGTCGTCGTTCCCATCGCATCTCGCAAGCGCCATCGCATACTCGGAATCGCCGCTGCCGCAGCACTTCTGGCAGCCGGGTCCATCGCCATCGCCGCAGTCCGGCACTCACCGGACGAACCCGAATCGATCGTCGCCAACCCGTCCCCTGATCCGGATTCGTCGTTGGTGCTCGATTCCGCCGACCTCGACTCCGGCTTCGCCTTCAGCATCATCGGCAAACGCGATCCAGGCGCTCTCGCCGATCCCGCCGACCTCGCTGCCTGTCTTCGGTCCAACGAGGTAGACCCGGCCACCACCGTTCTCGGATCGAGTCGAGTGCGCGTCGACGGTCGAGACGGAACCCTGCTCGTCCTCGCCGGAGCGCAGCCTTCGCAGTTCATCGCCCTTGCGGTGGGCAACGACTGCGGTGCCGCCAACCCCGACGTGCTGACGCGTCGCGATATCGGTTGACACGTCTCTCGGCGGGGAACAACTGCCTCTAGGGTGGTGTTGACCAGATGTACGTCGAAGACCAGCGTGCAGTGTGCGCCGGACTGTCGACGGCAAGTACACGCACGCCGCACAAGATCGGAAGGTCTGCATTGAGCACCCCCAAGGTTCACGATCTCATCATCGTCGGTTCGGGACCGGCTGGTTACACCGCCGGCGTCTATGCCGCACGAGCAGAACTCGAGCCGATCCTGTTCGAGGGAACGCAGTTCGGCGGTGCATTGATGACCACGACCGAGGTCGAGAACTTCCCCGGGTTCCGCGAGGGCATCATGGGCCCCGATCTGATGGAACAGATGCGTGAGCAGGCAAAGCGCTTCGGTGCCGACATCCGCACCGAGGACGTCGAAGAACTCGAGCTGACCGGCCCGATCAAGACGGTATCCGCAGGTGGCGAGACCTACCGCGCTCGCGCGATCATCCTCGCCATGGGTGCTGCAGCTCGCTACCTGTCCATCCCGGGTGAGGAGAAGTTGCTCGGACGCGGCGTCAGCGCCTGTGCCACCTGTGACGGCTTCTTCTTCCGCGATCAGGACATCGCCGTCATCGGTGGTGGCGACTCGGCCATGGAGGAAGCGACTTTCCTCACTCGTTTCGCGCGCAGCGTCACCATCGTGCACCGCCGCAGCGAGTTCCGGGCGTCGCGCATCATGCTCGAGCGTGCCAAGAACAACGACAAGATCCGATTCCTCACCGACACCAAGGTGCTCGAGGTCCTCGGCGACACCAGTGTCACCGGTATCTCGCTCGAGCACGCACTGACGGGCGAGAAATCGATCCTCAACGTGACCGGGATGTTCGTGGCGATCGGCCACGATCCCCGCAACGAGCTGGTCAAGGGCCAGGTAGCGCTCGACGACGCCGGCTACGTCAAGGTCGCATCGCCGTCCTCGGCAACCTCCGTCGAAGGCGTGTTCGCCGCCGGTGACCTCGTGGACCACGTCTACCAGCAGGCCATCACCGCTGCGGGCACAGGTTGCACCGCCTCGATCGACGCCGAGCGTTGGTTGGCCGAGCAAGGCGACATCACCACCAACACGCTCGAACACGCCGACCAACCGGTCGACGCCATCAACGCCTGACAGGGCACCGAGCTTCACACATCGAGGAGATAGAAATGTCCGACGACAAGAGCACCGTTACCATCACCGACGCGTCGTTCGTCGACGATGTCCTGACCAGCGAGAAGCCTGTCCTGGTCGACTTCTGGGCCACCTGGTGCGGCCCGTGCAAGATGGTCGCCCCGGTTCTCGAGGAGATCGCGGCCGAGCACAAAGACAAGCTCACGATTGCCAAGCTGGACATCGACGCCAACCCGCAGGCCGCTCGTGACTTCAAGGTCATGTCGATTCCGACGCTCATCCTCTTCCAGGGTGGCAAGCCGGTCAA
Source organism: Rhodococcus sp. 077-4 (assembly GCF_047782425.1). NCBI lineage: Bacteria > Bacillati > Actinomycetota > Actinomycetes > Mycobacteriales > Nocardiaceae > Rhodococcus > Rhodococcus sp. 077-4. The sequence continues at coordinate 447,156 of NZ_JAJPWC010000001.1, forward strand.
GCAGATCGTCGGCGCAAAGGGCAAGGCCGCGCTGCTCAAGGACCTCGAAGGCGTTATCTGACTCACCCACGCTTGGTGTGGATTGCCGCAGAAGCCAGTCTTTCTGCGACAATCATCTGATGTGCCGATGCTTGCATCGGCACATCAGCGCATCGAAGTGCGTGTGACCGTCAGGACGATCGAGAGGGTTTTTCCAGGATGCAGGAGCTCAGTCACGGCGATTCCGGACCCGCCGTTGCCGAGGTCCGCGGCACTCTCTCGGCACTCGGCTTCCTCCACGAGGCGGTCGTTCCGCCCGGCCCGATGGACGACGGCCACTGGACGGCCCCCGGTTCCGTGTTCGACGCGGCCCTCGGCGGTGCAGTGCGCGCATTCCAGCAACACCGTGGCCTGTTGGTCGACGGTGTGGTCGGCCCGGCGACGTATCGGGCGCTCAAAGAAGCGTCGTACCGTCTCGGCGCGCGCACCCTCATCTACCAGTTGTCCGCTCCGTTGTACGGCGACGACGTCGCCTCGTTGCAGACGAGACTGCAGGACCTGGGTTTCTACAGCGAACGCGTCGACGGTTTCTTCGGGCCTCGGACGCACGAGGGTTTGTCCTCGTTCCAACGTGAGATCGGACTGTCACCGGACGGCATCTGCGGACCGGCAACGCTGCGTTCACTCGATCTGCTCGGTACCCGTGTGACCGGTGGATCGCCCCACGCGATGAGCGAGGAAGAACTCGTCCGTAAGTCCGGACCGCAGTTGACCGGTAAGCGCATCGTCATCGATCCCGATCTCGGCGGCGCGGATACCGGACGCATCGTCGAGGGCGTACTGGGCCGTGTGTCCGAGTCCGAGATTCTGTGGGATCTCGCCAGTCGCCTCGAAGGCCGGATGGCCGCCACAGGGATGGAGACGTTCCTCTCCCGTGCGCGCGGTACCAATCCCTCCGTGGCCGATCGCGCCGAGACCGCCAATGCCTGGGGCGCCGATCTGATGATCTCGTTGCGCTGCGCATCGAGCACCAGCCCGGTGGCCAACGGCGTCGCCAGTTTCCACTTCGGCAATTCGCACGGTTCCACATCCATGATCGGCCAGGTGCTGACCAGCTACGTGCAGCGTGAAATCGTTGCTCGCACACCGCTTCTGGACTGCAGGAGTCATGGAAGAACGTGGGATCTTTTGCGGCTCACCAACATGCCGACCATCCAGATCGACCTCGGATACCTCACCAACGAATCCGACATCGAAGTGCTCAGTGACCCGCGGTTCCGCGACATCATCGCCGAAGCGATCCTGATCGCCGTCAAGCGTCTGTACCTACTCGGTCAGGATGATCAGCCGACCGGAACGTTCACGTTCGCCGAATTGCTCGCCGAAGAACTCGCTGCGTCCGATCGCCCCTGAACTACCGCGCGCCCGGACGCGTCGATCGGTGAGTGATCAACGCGCCCCCACGGTCGACTTCTGTTCGATGTCGACGACGGAGATGCTGGCCGCGATCAGCAGCTGCTCGAGTGCAGATTCGACGTCCTGCTTCCACCCATGATCGCGATCCAACTCGAGTCGCAGTCTCGGAAATCTGTGGTGGGGGGCAATCACCTCGAAGCCGACCTTTTCCAGGAAGTCCGCTTCGATCATGCACGTGGACGCCGAACACGTCAGCTGAGCCGTGGCGTTCGGAACCACCGGTGTGGCGTCGTCTGCATTGCGCCGGATTCCGAAGGCTTCGAGTGCGCGGACTCCACGATTCACGAGATCGCCCACAACCGCCTGGATCAGTGTGGCCGAGTGCAGATCGGCGTCATCCGGCGAATCGATTCGAAGCTGAGTCAGTAGGACGGCATCGTGGCTGACGGGCGATGTCGGGAATGTGGTTGCTCGCGGGACTGCCCGGGGTGGACAGTACAACGCGCATCCGATCGTCTTGCCGTCGACAGACAGCAATTGTCCACACGATCCCCACTCGAGCATGATGGTCGACAGCCACACTTCGTTCTCGAATTCGAGGTCGACCGAGGAACTCTCCGACGCCGGATCGAGTACCCAAAAGCTGCACCGCCGCGAATGCGTCGGCAAATGCTCGAAAGAACCGAGCGTCACTCCGGTCACCATCGCCGACACCGCTTACCTCTGCCTTCATGCACTCGTTCAACGCGAGAATTCTCGATCGTGGTCGATCTGCTCCTCGACCAGGATGTCACACGGGTCGTTCCGCAGGCTACATTCCTGTGATTCCATCACCTGGCCCGTCGGGTGGAGCAGATCGTTCAAATGTGTTGTATGACAGTGCTTTTCGAGCAGACTACGAACTTTCGAGACCAGCGCCAGTCGAGCTACGTCACAGTGACGTTTCGACCGCGTATGGATGGTCCTGAAAAATCGCGGCTACTTTTTCTTCTGCGCTTCCATCATTTCGACGATCCTCTGAAGGTCGTCGACCGAACCGAATTCGACCACGATCTTGCCTTTTCGCTTACCGAGACTGACAGTCACCCGCGTATCGAACGAATCCGAGAGGCGATCGGCAACGTCCTGAAGGCCAGGCATTTGAATCGGCTTGCGCCGGGGTGCCGGTTCCGGACTCTTTCCGTCCTCTCGATTGGCGAGAGTGACGGCCTCTTCGGTCGCGCGGACGGACAGTCCTTCGGCAACGATTCGCGCTGCCAACGACTCCTGCGCATCCGATCCAGCGTCCAGCGACAGCAATGCCCGAGCGTGTCCTGCCGACAGAACTCCAGCCGCCACTCGTCGTTGCACGGGGATCGGCAGCTTCAACAGACGAATCATGTTGGTGACGACCGGCCGGGACCGCCCGATTTTCGCGGCCAACTCCTCATGGGTGACGTCGAATTCTTCGAGCAATTGTTGATAGGCGGCCGCTTCTTCGAGCGGATTGAGCTGCACCCGATGAATGTTCTCGAGCAATGCATCGCGCAACATCGCATCGTCTGCGGTCTCCCGCACGATCGCAGGGATCGTTTCGAGGCCGGCTTCCTGACTTGCACGCCACCGACGCTCGCCCATGACGAGTTGATATTTCGCGTCTCCGGCGAGAATCGAACCCGACACGAGGCGAACCACGATGGGCTGCATGAGCCCGAATTCACGGATCGAGTGGACCAGTTCGGCCAACGATTCGTCGTCGAATACGAGTCTCGGCTGCTTCGGATTCGCCTCGATCCGGTCCGGGGCAATCTCACGGTAGACGGCACCGACGGGGGAGAGGTCGTCTCCACTGAGCACCGGTGGAGTCGGTGTAGGCGCCGTGGCGGTCTCGGTGGCATCCTCGGCCGCGGGCGTCTGCTTACGCTTCGTGGAGGTGTCCGGGCGATCTTTCGCGTTGCGATCCGCGCCGATGATCACATCTGCCGCAGCATTGCCGAGCCGTGGTCCGGCGTCCGGGCCGGTCGGAATGAGCGAGGCCAGGCCTCGACCGAGACCACCCTTACGTGTCTGACTCATCTGTCTACTTCTTTCGTGCTTCGTCGATACCGGCCGACCGGGCCGCAAGCTCTCGTCCGGCGTCCAGGTAGCTCATCGCGCCCCGCGAGCCGGGGTCGTAATCGAGCACCGTCATACCGTAACCGGGAGCCTCGGATACCTTGACGCTCCGAGGAATGACGGCCCGAAGAACGGCGTCTCCGAAGTGCTTGCGGACCTCTTCTGCCACCTGGTCTGCCAACTTGGTGCGCCCGTCGTACATCGTGAGGATCACTGTGGATACGTGCAGTTCGGGATTCAGATGCGACTGCACCAACTCGATGTTGCGGAGGAGCTGGCCCACACCCTCGAGCGCGTAGTACTCGCACTGGATGGGAATGAGCACCTCGGTCGCAGCGACGAGCGCGTTGACCGTCAGCAGACCGAGCGAGGGCGGGCAGTCGATCAGAATGAAGTCGGCATCGATCCCGGCGAGCTCCTCCACCGACAGCGCCGTTTTGAGGCGCCCTTCGCGAGCGACCATCGACACCAGTTCGATCTCTGCTCCAGCGAGGTCGATGGTGGCCGGGATGCAGAACAGCCTCTCGCTGTGCGGACTCTGCTGAACCGCGTCCATGGCTTTCACCTCACCGATGAGGACCTCGTAGCTCGACGGCACACCGGAGTGGTGCTCGACGCCCAGAGCCGTGCTGGCGTTGCCCTGAGGGTCGAGATCGACTACCAGAACCGTCAGACCTTGCAGTGCGAGCGCGGCAGCCAGGTTCACCGCTGTGGTCGTCTTACCGACTCCACCCTTCTGATTCGCGATCGTCAGCATGCGACGCTTCGCGGGCTTGGGGAGAGACACCGATCCTGGATGCAACACCTGACTGGCTCGATGCGCCGCAGCCCCGATGGGAGTGTCGTTCGGTGAGATCGCGTTGGTGTACTCGAAGCCGGAACTGGCCGTCACCTTGGACTTGCTCTCCGAGTTACTGGACGCGTTCTTCTTGGACGCTGTTTCACGTGAAACAGCGGGATCGGACCCACCCGACATATGTGCTCCTTAGTGCGGAACTGATTGTTTCAAAAGGATCGATCGGATCGAGCGTGGGACGTGTGGGCCCACGATCGTAAATCAGTGACGACTCAGTCTCCGCGGTTCTCGTACCGCTCTGACGACGATGGTGGGAGTGGGCAGCAGACCCACTCCGCACTCCACCACCTCCAGCTTGCCAGCACCCATCCGGCTCAGGGAAGTGCGGTCGCGTTCGATCTCTTCTCCAGCACTCGAACCCTTCAGAGCGAGCATCCGGCCGTTCTCGTGGACCAGAGGCATCGACCATTTGGCGAGCTTCTCCAACGGCGCCACGGCTCTCGAGGTCACCACGTCCGCGCCGCCGGCTTCCTTCTTGACGCCGGGCTGCTCCGCTCGGCCGCGCACGACGAGGATGTTCAAATCATGCTCGTCGATGAACTCGGCGAGGTACACGGTGCGCCGCAGAAGCGGTTCGACGAGGGTTACCCGCAGATCGGGTCGAGCGATCGCCAGGGGGATACCGGGCAGGCCCGCGCCACTTCCGATATCCACGACGGTCTCGCCCTCGTCGATCAGCTCCCCAATCGCAGCACAATTGAGGATGTGGCGCTCCCACAGCCGCGGCACCTCACGCGGTCCTATGAGCCCTCGCTCGACTCCGGCCGTAGCCAGGGAATCGTGATATCTCTGCGCTAGTTCTAGCCGATCACCGAAAATCTGCTCTGCGACGACCATCATCTGGTTGCGATCCGAGCCTTCTTGTTCCACGTGAAACATCTTCCCGTGCTTGGGCTCGGAACGCCAAACGACATCGCTGTAAGTACGAATTTTGCGGCCATGTCTTCCGTATTCTCCCGAATTTGGGCAGTCCGACATTCGAGGGAAGTCGCCGCACGGAGACGTTGAGGTTGGCATGTCGATGCGGTTGTCGGGGCATCAGTGATCCTCGTCCGTAGTGCCGAGGATCTCGACAAGCCAACCTGGGGGAGCATGCAGCACGACCGGATGATCCTCGCCGCTGCTACCGATATCGACCGAAGCGAAATCGACGATGCCACGACGGCCCAGCCGATCGTCGAAGCCACCGCACACCACCTCGGTCCACTCTGCTGAACCAACCGAGATCGACACCGCTAGCCGTCCACCTATCACGGGCTCACACCCCGGGCTCTGCACAGGAACGGAACTGCACTGTCCAAACGCGGCACCGTCACGATCCTGGTGCCGTCGGTCTCGGCCACAGAATGTTCACGCCGCCCGTAGGGATCTGATGTGATCGTGATTCTTCCCGACCGTATTGATGTCGGTGAGATCGGCATTCGTCACGCCACAATCAACCGGAAGAACCCGCCTGACATCACAGCATCGAGACCACCGTCCACCGTGCCGATGTGAACTGAGTCGATAATGACGTGCTTCCTGGCTCCGATGTTTCACGTGAAACCAGCGTTGCCAATCGTGTGGGACTAGCTTCTACGCAGCCGTGAAGATCGGAGCTCAACCAGTAGCGCGCGGATTCTGGCCGTGCCAATCGATGCCTGTAGAGCCGACCGCTCCACATGCCAAGGGGGAGCGGTCGACGGCGCTGTGCGCGCCCGGTCATTGCACTGATCGAAGTCTTTGCTACTTCTTCGGCAATGTTCGGTTACGCCGTCGACCTACGCGCGCCGGCTCGACTCCGACTCTCGATCGAAGTCGGAGCGGCGCGACCCTCACTCCGGCTGTAGCCGCACCCGGCTCGAGGCGCGGGTCCATCGACCGATTGGTGCCGCGCCGATTCCTCGTTAGATGACTCTCGCGCAGTGTCTGGTGTCGCATCCACGTAACCAGTGTGCGAGCCGCGGCATCACAGATCGGCGTTGAGGGTGCGTGCTCTCATCTCGACATCGGACCCGCCCAACGGGTCAACACTTCCTCGATCCGCAGAACTGTCCGAGACGATGCCATCATTCACCGTCAGACTATCGAGATCGGTAGATGCCTGCCTTCTCCATCCGTCACGATTCGCGACGTGAGATCCGGCTATGGGATCCGCCCTCGAACTTCCTCGGCCGGCCGCCCCGAACCACCGACGTAGACGCCAAGGGTTGCGGTGTTTCACGTGAAACCAGGGGGCTGGAACCTGACACGGCGTCCGAATGCATCGGCAGCGGTCCGCGCCTCCGCGACGGCGAAACTCGCAAGATCGCGGAAATGCAGACACAGGCTGACTTTCGATGGTGATTTTGTTTCACGTGAAACAAGACCATCACAGCGTCAATTGCGAACCCTTGATACGTCATCGACACCCGTCACAGTGACGAAAGCATCGCGCATGCGTGGATCAGCGAAATCCGCTGTAGATTCCGGTTTCACTGCCCCTCGAGACTGCATCTCGTTCAGAATTACACGGCTGGGATTCACGACGCGACAGCCACATCCGGATACGACAATGGCCCCCACCGAAGTGGGGGCCATCGATTGTGTCGGTTGGCTACGCCTTGACGACAACCACTCGTCGAGACGGTTCGACGCCGGTGCTCTCGCTCGCGACACCGTCGATCTTCGCAACCGCGTCGTGAACGATCTTGCGCTCGAACGGCGTCATGGGGGTCAGTTCTTCGCGCTCACCGGATTCGATGACTCGCCGCGCCGCTTCGGCACCGAGGTCACCGAGCTCCGTACGCCGTTTCGCGCGCCAGCCTGCCACGTCGAGCATCAACTTGCTGCGCTCACCCGTCGATTGCTGAACGGCCAAACGCGTCAGCTCCTGCAAGGCGTCGAGAACCTCACCCTTTCGCCCGACGAGCTTGGCGAGATCGTCTCCACCGTCGATGCTGACAATGCTGACGATGGCACGGTCACCTTCGACGTCGAGATCGATATCCCCGTCGAAGTCCAGAACGTCGAGAAGCTGTTCGAGGTAGTCGCCGGCAATCTCGCCTTCTTCGACCAGGTAGTCCTCGTCATCATCATCGTCGTCGTCATCCGATGCGTCTTCCTCGGACTTGTCGTCGAGGTCGGCCTCGGCTACCGATTCCGCGGACGCAGAATCGGCGGCCACAGATTCCTCGGCTGCCTCCACGTCGACCGCACCTGCTTGATCGGCCTCGACCACCACGTCACTCACTCCATTTCCGGATACCGCACCGACTGTCTTCTGCACTTCGTGGTTCTGAGCTTCTTCTACGTCCGCTGCCATGTTCGTCCTTCTCTCGACGTGTCGGTCAGCGCCGCTTGCGCTTGGTCGACCGGTTCCGGTTCGCCTGCGGTCTCGGTTTGACCGGCGATGCGGCACCGGTGGTCGAACCCGAGGTCCCATCGACCGTCTCAGCAGTCGACGCGTCGCCGTTGGGCGTCATCTTCGACAGCTTGGGTCGCGCACCGGGCTTCGGCTTGGTGGTCGACACGGGCTTGACCCCGGGCTTCGGTGCGTTCTCGGAACGCTTCTCCACCGCGGCCGCCGCCTTCGCGGCTTCTTCCTTGTCGATCTTCCCGAACACCAGGTGCTGCTGCGCGTACGTCCAGGTGTTGTTGCTGACCCAGTACAGCAGGATTGCGACAGGCAGCAGGGCACCGAACACGAGTACGCCGAGTGGGAACACGTACAGGGCAAGCTTGTTCATGATCGCGGACTGCGGGTTGGCCGCTGCTGCCTCACTCTGACGAGCGACCGATGCGCGCGAGTTCATGTGCGTCATGATCGCCGCGATGATCATCAGCGGGACGGAGACGGCCACGATGACCCAGGTGGACGGGATCGTTGCATCCGGGCCTACGGCGAATGCGTTGAGCTGGTCCTGCGGCATCGTGATCCACGCCGAGATGGGAGCACCGAACAGTCGGGCATCCAGAAAGGACTGCACGTCGGCCACGTTGAACGCGTAGTTCGACAGCTCGCGGTTCTCCTCGGGGGACAGACCGAGCTGACCGAAACCTGTGCCGGTGCGGTTGAACGACCGCAGCACATGGAAGAGACCGATGAACACCGGCGCCTGCGCCAGCACCGGCAAGCAACCCATCAGCGGATTGAAACCGTGCTCCTTCTGAAGCTTCTGCATCTCGACGGCCATTTTTTGCTTGTCTTTGCCGTACTTCTTCTGCAGAGCCTTGATCTGCGGCTGTAGCTCCTGCATCTGCCGCGTGGTACGGACCTGCTTGACGAAGGGCTTGTACAGAATCAGGCGGAGGGTGAAGACCAGGAAGACGACGGACAGTGCCCAGGCGAACCCATTGCTGGGATCCTGGAACACAAAGCCGAACACCTTGTGCCACACCCAGAGAATCCAGGCAACCGGGTAGTAAATGAAGTCGAGCACGGCTCTATGTACTCCTCTGTTCTTCCACTCGCGCGAGATCGTGGTGTTCTTCGGTTTCGGTCGGATCGGTGACGGTCGCGCGCCACTTACCGGGTTCGGGCACCGGGTCCCAGCCTCCAGAGTGCCAGGGAGCACATTTGAGAAGGCGGACGACTGCCAGCACAGAGCCCTTCGTCATCCCGTGAACCTGGAGCGCCTCGATGGCGTACTCACTACAGGTGGGGGAGAAGCGACAGGTGGGAGGTCTCATCGGGGACACGTACGTGCGGTACAACCCGATGCAGTAGACGAGTGTTCGAGCAGGAATCGAACGAAGGTTGCCCATGAACGTCATGACGGCGGACCCTTCGGAGGTTCGAGAAGACCGAGCTTCTTCAATCCTGAACGCAGTTGAATCAGTAGATCTGCCGACGAGGCAGTGGCGGATCCGGGCAGAGCGCGAATCACCACGTCGGTGGTCTCGGGGAGCACACCGATGACATCGGTACAGATATGCCGAAGCCGGCGCGCAACTCGATGACGAGTTACGGCCGGCCCGACTGCCTTGCTGACGATCAGTCCGAAACGTGGCCCCCGAACGGTGGATGCGATGTCCTGCTCGTCACGCACAACAGCGTGAACAACCAGGTCCGATCTACCCATTCGGCGTCCTCGACGCACCGCTACGGAAAAATCACGTGCTCGGTGTAGTCGATTCGGCTCAGGAAGCATCCCGAGCTCCAAGCTTCGGACGAACAGATATCAGGCTGTGAGTTCTTTACGGCCCTTGCCGCGACGTGCGGAAACGATTGCACGACCCGCACGGGTACGCATACGAAGACGGAAGCCATGAACGCGCGCGCGGCGGCGATTGTTCGGCTGGAACGTCCGCTTGCCCTTGGCCACGGTCAACACTCCTCGAGATTCGAAGACGCCGAACTGTCGGCGCCTGCTGGAAAGGTACTCAGCGAGATCGGTTGATCTCGCTTGCCTCCCGAGCGAGAAATCCGAGTGAAGACAGACTGTGAGCAGCCAGCAAGCATCGGCCACCTCGCTATTGGGTGACTGTTCGAGAGTACTGATCGAGTCCCCGGCGGTCAAACTCGCTCCGAACCGACGGTACTCACGGTTCATACACAGGCGACGGGCATTCGCTGCCCCCGGAGGTGTGATGCGCGTCGAGATCGCTGCCGAACGACCGCGTACAGCGAGACGATTCGTCCGATCGCACTACAGACAGCTGCCATCGGTGCAGGTCAGACTGACGCGATCGCCATACCACGAAGCCGGACGCGCTTTCGGGTCACACCGGTGTCGTTTATCCACACCTGTGGATAATTGTGTGGAAACACAGTTCAGGTGGCATATTCGTACCTTGCGGGGTCCACCCACGGACCCTGGTCTCGGCCGCAGCGACGCACGAACGACGACGCTATCCGACGACGTCGTCGCGCGGGTACGAAACGACGCACGGATGTACGCGTCGGACACCGCCCGAGACCAATGCTCGACGACGGAGGGCCCAAAGTGAACGACGATCCGGATGCGCTGACGCGCATCTGGCCCGAGGTGGTCGCGGAGCTCACCTCCGACCGACACAGTGGGTCGCCGCTGACCAAGGGCCAGAAGGCCTGGCTCGCGCTGGTCAAACCGCTGACGTTGACGCAGGGGTTCGCCCTCCTCGCCGTTCCGTCGACCTTCGCTCAGGAAGCGATCGAACGCGATCTGCGCGAACCCATCCTCGGCGCCCTCGGGCGTCACCTGGGACAAGGCGTCGAAGGACTCGGCGTCCGCATCTCCGCTCCCGAGGACGAGAAGATCGACTCCGAGCGATCGACGTATCCCGACGCCGCCAGTTCGCCGACCTATCGGCGCCGCGTGCTGACCAGCAGGGACGACGAACCGTCGGACTCCGAGACCGCCGACTACGAAGAAGTCGACGACGAGCGTGAAGCCCTCGCCAGCGTCCAGAATTCGTGGCCGACGTATTTCACGAAGCCGCCGGAGTCGACGCCCCCCTCCTCCGGTGCCAACAGCCTCAACTCGAAGTACACCTTCGACACCTTCGTGATCGGCGCCTCCAACCGGTTTGCGCACGCGGCCGCGGTGGCGATTGCCGAAGCACCTGCCCGCGCGTACAACCCGCTGTTCGTGTGGGGGGCGTCGGGACTGGGCAAGACGCATCTTCTGCACGCGGCCGGGCACTATGCACAGCGACTTTTTCCCGGCATGCGCGTCAAGTACGTCTCCACGGAGGAGTTCACGAACGACTTCATCAACAGCCTTCGTGACGACCGCAAAGTGGCGTTCAAGCGCCGCTACCGCGAAACCGACGTGCTGCTCGTCGACGACATTCAGTTCATCGAGGGCAAGGAGGGTATCCAGGAAGAGTTCTTCCACACCTTCAACACCCTGCACAACGCCAACAAGCAGATCGTCGTCTCGTCCGACCGGCCTCCGAAGCAGTTGGCCACCCTCGAGGAGCGGCTCCGCACTCGCTTCGAGTGGGGCCTGATCACCGATGTGCAGCCGCCCGAGCTCGAGACACGGATCGCCATTCTGAGCAAGAAGGCTCGGATGGACAGGCTCGACGTGCCGCACGACGTCCTGGAACTGATCGCCAGCCGCATCGAACGCAATATCCGTGAGCTCGAAGGTGCCCTGATTCGTGTGACGGCCTTCGCCTCGCTCAACGGCCAGGCTCTCGACCTCACCCTGGCCGAGGTGGTGCTGCGCGATCTCATTCCCGATTCGTCGAGTCTGGAGATCAATGCGGCCACGATCATGGCCGTCACCGCGGAGTACTTCAACACCTCGATCGAGGACCTCTGCGGGCCAGGAAAGGCCAGAGCGCTGGCCATGGCCAGGCAGATCGCGATGTATCTCTGTCGCGAGCTCACAGATCTGTCGTTGCCCAAGATCGGGCAGACGTTCGGTCGAGATCACACGACGGTGATGTACGCGGACAAGAAGATTCGCAAAGAAATGACAGAGCGTCGCAAGGTCTACGACCAGGTTCAGGAGCTGACTGCGCGAATCAAGCAGCGCTCGAAGCGGTAGGCCACGGGGCGCACAGACACGAACGCGACGGCACCGAATCCATGACGGGTTCGGTGCCGTCGTCGTTTCTCGTCGGATGCGGAGACCGATTTTCGACGCGACTTCGAAGTATTTTCCGGGCGTCGACCATTGATTCACACCTGTGGATAACCATGTGGACAACATCGAAGTTCTGGGGATGGAGTGTGGGTGCCTGTGCACCGATGTGATTCGTCCACAGGCAGCCACTCGTCAATCGCGTATTGGTCCCGAGTTCATCCCCACGACACCACGCTTGGCCACCAGCGGATCGAACGTTCCGTGCACAGATTCCACAGGACCTATTAATACTTCTGTTTTCTCCTTGAAAGAACTTCTTTGAAAACAGGTGTTGGGGAGCGATCCGTTCACAGGTCCTCGAGATCCTGCGAATCCCACGTTCTCGGCGAGCCTCGAGCTTTCGTCTTCGGTTCGGAGGGCATACGGTGTGCTTGGCCTGGATGTGCCACACTCGTCGTTGCATCGGTTCGAGCCGCAACGATCGTGGTTGCACCGCCGGCCAGTGAAGACGAACGCCACCGAACGAGAGGAAATGCCGAGCGATGGAGCTTGGAAGTTTGAAGTTTCGCGTTGCTCGTGAAGATTTTTCCGATTCCGTTGCGTGGGTAGCCCGTAGCCTGCCGTCTCGGCCGCCCGTTCCCGTTCTCGGTGGAGTTCTTCTCGCCGCAGACGAGCAGGGGCTGACGGTCTCCGGATTCGACTACGAGGTCTCCGCTCAGGTCAAAGTGTCGGCCGAGGTGGCCACCGCAGGCCGAGTCCTGGTGTCGGGCAAGCTACTTGCCGACATCACGAAGTCGCTGCCGAACAAACCGGTCGATGTCACGGTCGACGGAACCCGCGTTCTGATCAACTGCGGCAGCGCCAAGTTCTCGCTGCCCACGATGCCGGTCGAGGACTATCCGCAGCTCCCCGAGTTGCCCAGCCAGACCGGTTCGTTGGCCGGCGACGTGTTCTCCGAGGCCATTGCCCAGGTCGCCATCGCGGCCGGCAAGGACGACACGCTGCCCATGCTGACCGGCATTCGCGTCGAGATCGACGGCACGAACGTCGTTCTCGCAGCGACCGACCGTTTCAGGTTGGCCGTGCGTCAGGTCGACTGGACTCCCGCCGGCGCCGATACCACCACCGCGGTGCTCATCCCGGCGAAGACCCTGTCCGAATCTGCGAAGACGCTCGGCGGCAACGCCGGCTCGCCCGTCGAGCTGGCTCTCGGTTCCGGTTCTTCGATCGGCAGCGACGGCTTGCTCGGTATCGTCAGCGACGGGCGCCGCACCACAACCCGCCTGCTCGATGCAGAGTTCCCGAAGTTTCGTCAGTTGTTGCCTGCCGAGCACACGGCAGTGGCGACCCTCGAGATCTCCTCGCTCATCGAGGCCATCAAGCGTGTGGCCCTCGTGGCCGAGCGTGGGGCGCAGGTTCGCCTCGAATTCAACGCCGAGGGTGTGCTGCTCTCCGCCGGTGGCGACGACGCAGGCCGCGCCGAAGAGGCACTGCCCGCCGATTTCCAGGGCGAGGCACTGACCATTGCGTTCAATCCCGGCTACCTCATCGACGGACTGTCGTCGCTGCACAGCGAGAAGGTCACGTTCGGGTTCACCACGCCGAGCCGACCCGCAGTGCTACGGCCGACCTCGGACGAGGAGCTCGTGCCCGATGATGCAGGCAAGTTCGCGGCGCCCCAGTCCGAGTACACGTACCTGCTGATGCCGGTCAGGCTGCCGGGCTGATCCTGCCTGGTTACTGTTGAACCTGCGGAACGTCGAGTATCGATTCTTCGGGTCGGTCCGCAGGTTCCACTCACGCTCGACCGGATCTACACCTGATACAGACAAGGACGCCTCATCATGCAGCTGGGCTTGGTCGGTCTCGGAAAAATGGGCTTCAACATGCGCGAGAGGCTGCGCGAGCACGGTCACGAGGTCATCGGCTACGACCCCCGACCCGAGGTGACGGACACTCCGTCTCTTGCCGGTCTGGCGGAGTCGTTGACGGCACCGCGCGTGGTGTGGGTGATGGTTCCTTCGGGCAAGATCACTCGCGATACCGTCACCGGTCTCGCGGAGGTGCTCGAACCGGGCGATCTGGTGATCGACGGCGGAAACTCACGGTTCACCGACGACAAGCCCAACGCAGAGCTGTTGGACGCCAAGGGAATCGGCTACATCGATGCCGGCGTTTCCGGTGGCGTCTGGGGCTTGAAGAACGGCTACGGCCTGATGGTCGGCGGGCAGGACGAGCACGTGGCCCGTGCGATGCCGATCTTCGATGCGTTGCGTCCGGAGGGCGAACGCGCAGACGGTTTTGTGCACGCAGGTCCGGTCGGTGCCGGTCATTACTCGAAAATGGTCCACAACGGCATCGAGTACGGGCTGATGCAGGCCTATGCGGAGGGCTACGAGATCCTCGAGGCCGAGGAGCTCGTCCAGGACGTGCAGGGAGTGCTGCGGGCCTGGAGCAAGGGCACGGTCGTGCGATCCTGGTTGCTCGATCTGTTGGTCGAAGCGCTCGGTCAGGATCCGGAGTTCAGCGAGATCTCGGGGTACACCGAGGATTCCGGTGAGGGCCGTTGGACCGTCGAGGAAGCCATTCGCCATGCTGTCCCCGCGCCGGTGATCTCGGCGGCGTTGTTCGCGAGATTTGCTTCGCGACAAGAGGATTCGCCTGCGATGAAGGCTGTTTCGGCACTGCGAAACCAGTTCGGCGGGCACGCGGTCAAGAAGGTCGACGCCGACGAGACTCTACGCGCACCGGCACCGAAGAACACCGAGTAAGTGTTCGTCCGGTCTCTGCAGCTACACGATTTCCGATCCTGGGACGACGTCACCGTCGACCTGGGACCGGGTTCGACCGTGTTCGTGGGACCGAACGGACACGGCAAGACCAATCTGCTCGAGTCTCTCAACTATCTGTCGACGCTGTCCTCGCATCGCGTGTCCTCGGACGCACCGATGATCCGTGCGGGCGCGGCCAAGGCGTTCGTCGGCAGTGCGGTGGTCAATCACGGGCGTGAGCTGATCATCGATGTCGAACTTCTCGAAGGCAGGGCCAACAAGGCTCGGATGAATCGATCACCGCTGCGGCGTCCGCGCGAGATCCTGGGCGTGTTGCAGAGTGTACTGTTCGCCCCCGAGGATCTCTCGCTCGTTCGCGGCGATCCCGGCGAGCGGCGACGCTACCTGGACGAGCTTCTCACCAGCCGAATTCCTCGAATGGCCACTGTCCGTGCCGATTACGACAAGGTGCTGAGGCAGCGGTCGGCTCTGCTCAAGACAGCGAGTGGATCCTTGCGTCGAGGATCGTCCTCCAACGACGGGGCGAGTGCTCTTGCCACCCTCGATGTCTGGGATGGTCATCTGGCCGCTCACGGTGCCCGATTGCTCGCTGCCAGAATAGGTTTGGTGCACGAGCTGCTGCCTTTCGTGCAACAGGCCTACAGTTCGATCGCTCCGGAATCACGATTGGCTGCCGTTGCCTACCGATGCAGTCTCGCCGACGCGTTGCCGCCGGAGTTCTCCGATGCCGATCGTGCACCCGAACCCGACGATATCGAGGTATTGGAAGCTGCATTCCTGCACCAGCTTTCGGTGATGCGGCAGCGCGAGATCGAACGCGGGGTGTGTCTGGTGGGCCCCCATCGAGACGATTTGGAGTTGATGCTCGGTGATCGACCGACCAAAGGCTTTGCCAGCCACGGTGAATCGTGGTCGTACGCACTCTCGTTGCGGCTCGGGTCCTTTGCGCTGCTGCGGGAAGACGGCACAGACCCGGTACTGATGCTCGACGACGTGTTCGCCGAACTCGACCGCAAGAGGCGGACCGCGTTGGCAGCAGTGGCGGCAGGCGCAGAGCAGGTTTTGATCACGGCCGCGGTACCGGAGGACGTACCTCCCGAACTCGACGCTCGGCGCTACGGAGTCGAGGCGACGCAGGACTCGGATTCCGGTGCAGCAGGTAGGATTTCGCGCATCACGGACTTGACGAGTAGGACCGACATCGCGATCTCGGAAAGTGACGTTCGATGAACGACGAGGCGACACCCGCAGACAACGGTGAGACACCGGAGCTGAAGGGCGTCGATCTGGCGCGTCGAGCACTCGAGGACGCGCGGGCGGCGGCCAAGGCCAGTGGTAAGTCGGTGGGGCAGGGACGGTCGTCGCCGACCGGTGGAGTTCGAGCACTGCGGGGCCGTCGTCGACGCGGTTGGTCGGGTGCCGGTCCGGACGACCGGGATCCACAGGCGTTCGGGGCGCTGGCGAATTCGATTGCGTCCAAGCGAGGGTGGTCGGCGAAGGTGTCGGAAGGTGCCGTGCTGGGTCGGTGGCCCAGTGTGGTCGGGGAGGACATCTCGGCCCACGCGGATCCCACCGGTCTCAAAGACGGGGTGTTGAGTATTTCCGCAGAGTCCACGGCGTGGGCGACGCAGTTGAGACTGATGCAGTCGCAGATCTTGGCCAAGATCGCGGCGGCTGTCGGTCACGGCGTGGTGACGTCTCTACGCATCACCGGGCCGACGACGCAGAGCTGGAGAAAAGGCGAACGACACGTGCGTGGACGGGGTCCCCGCGATACGTATGGGTAGTGAGACGTCCCAACGATGACTCTCCGAATAGGCTGCCCCAGGTGATCCTCAACAGATGTTGGGGCCTGTGTTGCTGTCACGTGGTCGATGTGCGTAGCGTGATTCACGACACTCAGCGGTCGGGGGATCGAGGATGGTGGTCCACGCGGCCATCGGACGAGGAGAAGTTGTGTCTGCACCAACGAAGAAGGCATCGGCCGTCGATGTCGACGGAACCCCCGAAGACAGAGTCGTGCTACATGCCCGAAACGTCGACTTCGACTGGAATTCCCTGCCGCTGCACTACATGGACGGCAACCCGCTCGCGACGCACCTGATCAACGTGATGCACCTGCTCCTACCCGAGGGTGAGGAGTGGTTCGTGCGCACGTTCAAGGAAGCGTTGCCGCTCATCCACGACGATCAACTGCGTGACGACGTCATCGGATTCATCGGCCAGGAAGCCATGCACGCGCAGGCACACACCGATGTTCACGATCAACTCAGGGCACACGGCATCGATGTGGATCCGTACGTCGACCAGATGAAGTTCCTGTTCGGACGCGCCCTGGGTAATCGCTCGGGCCACGGACAGAACAGCCTGGTCGAGCGCCTTGCCTTGATCGCAGCGGCCGAGCACTTGACCGCCTTCCTGGGCGATTGGGTCCTCAATGCGTCGGAGTTGGACGAAGCCGACGTCGATCCGATCATGTTGGATCTGCTGCGTTGGCACGGTGCCGAGGAGGTCGAACATCGATCGGTGGCCTACGAGGTGATGCGGTACTTCGACGTCCGCCCGGCACGCCGAATCCGCACGTACGTCGTCATCGCGCCCACGCTCGTGTGGTTCTGGACCCGCGGTGTTCGGTTCCTCATGAGTCAGGACCCCACGCTGGCACACCTGCCGGCCAAGCAGCGCACGCCGTCTTTTCGGGAGTTCCGACGGGTGGCCAAGTCCGGCTTGTTCCCGACACCGATGTCGATGGTGAAGGCGTCGTTGCGCTACTTCAAGAGCACGTACCACCCCTCCCAGGAAGGGTCGACGGCGCAGGCAGTCCAGTATCTGGCCACCTCACCGGCGGCCAGGTCCGCCGATCGATGACCAAACGCACGTTGCGGAGCAAGCTCGGCGCAATGGCACAGATGGTGGACTCGTTCCGGGCGGGACGCACCATACCGAACAACCTGTACGGCCGGGACGAGCCCGATCAGACGGTGTCCTTGGTCACCGATGCGCTCGACAAATGGTTCGCTCTACTCGACGGTGACGCGTACGACGCGTCGTACGCGGCGCCTCCGGTCGCGCGGACTCGAGAACTGACGTTGGTCTCTCGCCAGGTGCTCTGTACCGACGAGCAGGTGGTGCAGTTGACCTTCGCTGCCGCCGACGGGTCTGCCCTACCCGCGTGGGCACCGGGAATGCACCTGGACTTCTATCTCCCGTCCGGCCGTCGTCGTCAGTACTCACTGTGTGGTCCGGCGAACGAGAACACGTACTCGATCGCAGTGCGACTGGTGCCGGACGGCGGTGGTGGGTCACGCGAAATGCACGACCTCTCCGTCGGTACGAAAGTCGCAATTCGCGGACCGCGCAACGGCTTTCCGTTCGTACCGTCCGAACACGCGCTGTTCGTGGCCGGTGGTATCGGCATCACCGCCATCATCTCGATGGTTCGTCGTGCCCGTGAGTCGGGCATGAATTGGCACCTCGTCTACTGCGGCCGCTCGCGGGAATCGATGCCGTTCCTCGACGAGATCGCGGGCTGGGAAACAGATCGCGTGACCGTGCGTACCGACGATGTGGACGGCATGCCGTCGAGCATGGATCTGCTCGGTGCTGCTGCACCCGGTGGCTCGGTCTACGTGTGCGGACCGCCGCCGATGATCGACCTCGTGCGTGCCTCGTTCGATTCGTTGCCTGCGACGCACCTGCATTTCGAGCGGTTCTCGCCTCCGCCGGTGAAGAACGGCTCCGAGTTCGAGGTGCAGCTGGTCGATTCGGGAGACATCATCACGGTCGGTGCGGACGAGACTGCGCTGCATGCCATTCGGCGGCTGCGTCCCGATGTGGCGTACTCCTGTCAGCAGGGATTCTGCGGAACGTGTCGGGTTCGCGTGCTCAGCGGAACACCGCAGCATCGAGAGAATCGGTTGACTGTCGAGGAGCAGCGTCACGAGATGTTGATCTGTGTCTCGCGCTCCGAGGGCGAACGGATCGTGCTCGATCTGTAGCCGGATCGCCGGTTTTACCCTTCATATTTGCCGTCCGGCACCGTGAAAATGCGCCTGTGAAGCAATCAGGGGCCTTTTAGGGGTGTCATCGTGCCCATGCTGTCGCAGGCAACCAGTACTATGGACCGGTACGACATAAGCCCGGAAAAAACGCATGGACCCGGGCGCGGTCCACTCGACTGTGCTCGTCCCTGCGGTAGCACCCTGTCGGGGTGTGAGCGGGGTAGTGGACGCGTAGAAGGAGAACCAGCTAACCGTGGCTGCCCAGAAGTCAGGTAACGACGAGAACAGCAAGGATTACGGCGCTTCGTCCATCACGGTCCTCGAGGGCCTGGAAGCAGTTCGTAAGAGGCCCGGTATGTACATCGGTTCCACCGGTGAGCGAGGCCTGCACCACCTGATCTGGGAGGTTGTCGACAACTCCGTCGACGAGGCCATGGCCGGTTACGCCTCCACCGTCGACGTCACCATCCACGTGGACGGCAGCGTCGAGGTCAAAGACGACGGCCGCGGTATCCCCGTCGCCATGCACTCCTCCGGTGTCCCCACCGTCGAGGTCGTCATGACCCAGCTGCACGCAGGCGGCAAGTTCGACTCCGACTCCTACGCGGTCTCCGGTGGCCTGCACGGCGTCGGTATCTCCGTCGTGAACGCCTTGTCGACCAAGGTGGAACTGCAAATCGCGCGTGACGGTCACCGCTACACACAGACCTACGACTACGCCAAGCCGGGTCCGCTCGAAACGGTCGGCAATACCGACGAAACCGGGACCACCGTTCGCTTCTGGCCGGACGGAAAAATCTTCGAAACCCTCGATTTCAGTTTCGAGACCGTGCATCGTCGCCTGCAGGAAATGGCGTTCCTGAACAAGGGAATGACCATCAACTTCACCGACGAGCGGGTAGCCCCGACCGACGCCACCGAGGAAGAACTCGGCGAGACGGCCGAGGCTCCCAAGACGGCGGAGGAAGAGCAGGCCGACGCCGCGAACGCCAAGCCGGCGAAGGTTCGCAAGCGGTCCTACCACTACCCCGACGGTCTGGTCGACTTCGTCAAGCACATCAACCGCACCAAGACCGCGATCCACAACTCGGTCGTCGGCTTCACCGGCAAGGGTGAGGGTCACGAGGTCGAGATCGCCATGCAGTGGAACGCCGGTTACTCCGAATCGGTGCACACGTTCGCCAACACCATCAACACGCACGAGGGTGGAACCCACGAAGAGGGTTTCCGTACTGCGCTGACCTCGACGGTCAACAAGTACGCGATCGAGAAGAAGCTCGTGAAGGAAAAGGACGTCAAGCTCACCGGCGACGACATCCGCGAGGGCCTGGCCGCAGTCATCTCGGTACGAGTGGGCGAGCCGCAGTTCGAGGGTCAGACCAAGACCAAGCTCGGCAACACCGAGATCCGGTCGTTCGTGCAGAAGGCGTGCAACGAGCATTTGGCGCACTGGTTCGAATCGAACCCGGCCGATGCCAAGACCATCATCAACAAGGCGGTTTCCTCCGCGCAGGCCCGAATGGCTGCCCGGAAAGCACGAGAGTTGGTGCGCCGCAAGAGCGCAACCGACATCGGCGGCTTGCCCGGCAAGCTCGCCGACTGCCGTTCCAACGATCCGAGCAAGTCCGAGATCTACATCGTGGAGGGCGACTCCGCAGGTGGCTCGGCCAAATCCGGTCGCGACTCGATGTTCCAGGCGATCCTGCCACTGCGCGGAAAGATCATCAACGTCGAGAAGGCCCGTATCGACCGCGTCCTCAAGAACAACGAGGTCCAGTCGATCATCACCGCGTTCGGCACCGGCATCCACGACGAGTTCGACATCACCAAGCTGCGCTATCACAAGATCGTGCTGATGGCCGACGCCGACGTCGACGGCCAGCACATCTCCACGCTGCTGATGACGTTGCTGTTCCGGTTCATGCGTCCGTTGATCGAGAACGGTCACGTCTACCTCGCCATGCCGCCGCTGTACAAGCTCAAGTGGAGCCGCGGCGAACCGGATTTCGCCTACTCCGATCGCGAGCGCGACGGTTTGCTCGAGGCCGGCATCGCCAACAAGCGCAAGATCAACGTCGAGGACGGCGTCCAGCGCTACAAAGGTCTCGGCGAGATGAACGCCAAGGAGCTGTGGGAAACCACGATGGACCCGGCAGTGCGAGTTCTGCGTCTGGTCACCCTCGACGACGCGGCTGCGGCAGACGAGCTGTTCAGCGTGCTGATGGGCGAAGACGTGTCCGCACGCCGAAGCTTCATCGCGCGCAACGCGAAAGATGTTCGCTTTCTTGACGTTTAGTCACTTCCCTGAACGCGCCGACGAGTTCTCTCGGCGCGTTCGGGTGACCGTTTCTCGAGGAGATTTGCATGTCTGACATCACCGAACCGCCGGTAGGACCCCCGCCTGCAGGACCGCCGCCGGGTTCGACCACCAACGCCGAGGGCGGCGACCGGATCGATCCGGTCGACATCCAGCAGGAAATGCAGCGCAGCTACATCGATTACGCGATGAGCGTCATCGTCGGTCGCGCACTGCCCGAGGTCCGTGACGGACTCAAGCCGGTGCACCGCCGAGTGCTGTACGCGATGTACGACTCGGGCTTCCGGCCCGACCGCAGCTACGTCAAATCCGCACGCCCCGTTGCCGAAACGATGGGTAACTACCACCCGCACGGCGACACCTCGATCTACGACGCCCTGGTGCGTCTGGCCCAGCCGTGGTCCATGCGGTACCCGTTGGTCGACGGCCAGGGCAACTTCGGTTCGCGCGGCAACGACGGCGCCGCAGCCATGCGATACACCGAGGCACGGTTGACCCCGCTCGCGATGGAGATGCTGCGCGACATCGACGAGGAAACCGTCGACTTCATCCCCAACTACGACGGCAAAACCCAAGAGCCGACGGTACTTCCGTCTCGGGTGCCGAACCTGTTGATGAACGGCTCCAACGGCATCGCCGTCGGTATGGCCACCAACATTCCGCCGCACAACCTGCGTGAACTGGGCGACGCGGTGTTCTGGGCCCTGGACAACTTCGAGGCGGACGAAGAAGCGACTCTCGCGGCCTGCATGGAACGCGTCAAGGGTCCCGACTTCCCGACGCACGGACTGATCGTCGGTGGACAGGGCATCCAGGACGCGTACTCCACCGGTCGCGGTTCGATCCGCATGCGTGGCGTCGTCGAGATCGAAGAGGACTCCAACGGTCGTACCACCATCGTCATCACCGAGTTGCCCTACCAGGTCAACCCGGACAACCTGATCACCTCGATCGCCGAGCAGGTCCGCGACGGCAAGCTCTCGGGCATCTCCAAGATCGACGACGAGTCCTCCGATCGTGTCGGTATGCGCATTGTCGTGACCATCAAGCGTGACGCGGTCGCGAAGGTCGTGCTCAACAACCTCTACAAGCATTCGCAGCTGCAGACGAGTTTCGGCGCGAACATGCTCTCCATCGTCGACGGCGTTCCGCGCACCCTGCGGCTGGATCAGATGATCCGGTTCTACGTCACTCACCAACTCGACGTGATCGTTCGTCGTACTCGATACCGGTTGCGCAGAGCGGAAGAACGGGCGCACATCCTGCGCGGACTCGTCAAAGCTCTCGACGCACTGGACGAGGTCATTGCGCTCATCCGCGCGTCGCAGACGGTGGATCTGGCCAAGCAGGGCTTGATCGACCTGCTCGACATCGACGAGATCCAGGCCCAGGCGATCCTGGACATGCAGCTGCGGCGCCTCGCAGCCCTGGAACGTCAGAAGATCATCGACGAGTTGGCAGAACTCGAACGCACCATCGCCGACCTGCAGGACATTCTGGCCAAGCCGGAGCGTCAGCGTCAGATCGTCCGAGACGAGCTCGCCGAGATCGTCGAGAAGTTCGGCGACGACCGTCGTACCCGCATCATTGCTGCGGACGGGGACGTCAACGACGAAGATCTGATCGCCCGGGAGAACGTGGTCGTCACGATCACCGAGACCGGATACGCCAAGCGCACCAAGACCGACCTCTACCGTTCGCAGAAGCGCGGCGGTAAGGGAGTGATGGGAGCGGGGCTCAAGCAGGACGACATCGTCAGCAAGTTCTTCGTCTGCTCCACGCACGATTGGATCTTGTTCTTCACCACCAAGGGTCGCGTCTACCGGGCCAAGGCGTACGAGTTGCCCGAGGCGAACCGCACCGCCCGCGGTCAGCACGTCGCGAACCTGCTCGCCTTCCAGCCGGACGAGCGCATCGCGCAGGTCATCCAGATCAAGACCTACGAGGATGCTCCCTACCTGGTCCTGGCCACCAAGGGCGGACTGGTCAAGAAGTCGCGTCTGACCGATTTCGACTCCAACCGCAGCGGCGGCATCGTCGCGGTCAACCTGCGTGGCGACGACGAGTTGGTCGGCGCGGTGTTGTGCAGTAACGAGGACGATCTGCTGCTGGTCTCTGCACTGGGTCAGTCGATCCGGTTCTCTGCCACCGACGAGGTGCTGCGGCCGATGGGCCGCGCGACCTCCGGCGTACAGGGCATGCGCTTCAACGGCGAAGACGAGCTGCTCTCGCTCAACGTCGTGGCCGAGAACAAGTTCCTGCTGGTCGCAACGTCGGGTGGCTATTCCAAGCGCACCGCGATGGAGGACTACCCGCAGCAGGGCCGCGGCGGAAAGGGAGTGCTGACAATCCAGTACGACCCCAAGCGTGGCACGCTGGTGGGAGCTCTCATCGTCGACGACGAGGACGAGCTGTACGCCATCACGTCCAGTGGTGGCGTGATCCGGACCGCTGCCAAGCAGGTTCGGAAAGCCGGCCGACAGACCAAGGGTGTGCGGTTGATGAATCTCGGTGAAGGCGACACACTGCTCGCGATCGCGCGCAATGCCGACGAGATCGAACCGGATGCTTTGGGCACCGAAGACGATGCAGCGAAGGAGTCGTAAGTGAGCACTCCCAACCGGCCTGGCAGCAGGCCCGGCCCCAGCGGTGGACCGGACAGTCGGGACGCCGCGCGTACCGAGCAGTCCGCGCCGCCCGAGGGAGCTCGACCGGGCAGCCGGCCGCAGCCCGCCACTCGTCCAGCGCCCGCAGCGGGTCGCGGCCCGGCCCCGCAGGCCGGTCGCCCTCCGGTCCGTCCGGCACCGGGTGCGCCGAACGGTCCGGCACGTCCGGCGCAGGGACCGCCGCCGCAGCGACCACCCGCGCAGCAGGGGCCACCACCCCAGGCTCCTCGTGGAGCGAGGGAGCAGGGTCCGCCCGCACCTCGGCCGGGACAGGCTCCGGTCGGTCCTCCGCAGGCCCAATCGCCCCAGACTCCCGGCCGTCCGCCCGGACCAGGTCAGCAGCCGGCCGGCCGGCCCAACGGTGGTCCGCCGCCGAACGGACAGCCACCGCAGCGGCAGGCACCGGCCGGTCAACCTGCGCGGCAAGCGGCCCCGCAGGCGTCGGCGGTGCAATCCCCGGCGGCAACCGAGGCAGTGCGCGTTTCGGAGGGCTCTGCCGAGTCGGCCGTTCCCAGCGACGCGACCCGTCCGCCCCAGTCGGCACCGGCTCAGGACCAAGCCGGTCCGGCAGCGACTCAGGCGATGCCGGCTCAGCAGGCCGATGGTCCGCAAGGCAGTCCTGGAACACCTCCGTGGCAGCGAGGCGCCGGTCAGCGTCCCGCACCGCAGGGTGCCGAGAACCGTCAGCAGCCGCAGAATCAGCCGCAGACCAACCTGTCCGGACGCGGCGCTGCGTTGCCTCCGAACGGGGAGTTCGAACGGTCTGCTCGGACGACCGCAGAGCCGATTCAGACCGAATCGACCGAGAACAAGACCGAACGGCGCGAAGCCGCACGGTCCAAAGCTGCGGTTATCGACGGCCCGACCCGGCACATCGAACGCAAGGATCTGGCGAAAGACATGCCGGATCTGTCCGCAGTGCGGCACCCGGAGCCGTCCCCGTCCGAGCGCGCAGCACCCGCGGCCATCACCGCCGTGCCCAGCGCGGACGGCGATCCCCTGCGAGCGACCATCCAGATCCGCAAGATCGATCCGTGGTCGACGCTCAAGATCGCCCTCGTGATTGCGGTGTCGCTGTTCTTCGTGTGGATGGTGGCCGTCGGGTTGCTGTACGCAGTGCTCGACGGCATGGGCGTCTGGGAACGTCTCAACAGCGCTTTCACCGAAATCGTTAACGAGTCCGGCGACGGCGGCCTGGTCAGTGCCGGGCAGGTGTTCGGCTACGCAGCGGTGATCGGTGTGATCAACGTCGTACTCTTCACCGCTCTCACGACCATCGGTGCCTTCATCTACAACCTGTCGTCGGACCTGGTGGGCGGCGTCGAAGTGACGCTCGCAGACCGCGACTGACCTGCAGAATCGATCACCGTATCGGGCCGTTTTGGAAGACAGCGGCCCGATACGGTAATCTCATCCCTCGGTTCGAGGAGAGGTTTTCTTCGGCCCGAAGCAGTGATGAGGGCCTATAGCTCAGGCGGTTAGAGCGCTTCCCTGATAAGGAAGAGGTCGGAGGTTCAAGTCCTCCTAGGCCCACACCGAACGAACGAAAAGAGGCAGGACGTGAAAATCCTTCTTCTCGTCGCATCGGCGGTGATCGCAGTGCTGACACTATCGAAGGTGCGCTCGCAGCGCAGCACAGACGGCGTCTGGCACAGCATCCCCACCGTGTGACAATCGATCGGAGTGGACGTGTAAGGTTCGTCTACGATTACCAGCAACACCCGGGGCCTTAGCTCAGTTGGTAGAGCGCTGCCTTTGCAAGGCAGATGTCAGGAGTTCGAATCTCCTAGGCTCCACAAAGAAAAGGACGTCCACTTCGGTGGGCGTCCTTTTTTGTTTCTCCGTCCCCTCACCCCGGCACCGTAAGTCCACTCGATGTGCCATTGACCCCCGAAAAGTCCACTCGATGTGCCATTGAGTGCCCTGGGAACCGGGGCTCGCTCAGCGCGACGGTTGTGAACGAACCCAAGAGAGTCTGTGTGTCGGCGCCCACATATCCAGACCCTCGAGCGTTCTGTTTCGCAATCATGTCTCGGTCCATAACGTGTGCGGTGTGCAGTGACGTCGGTCCTCGGATCGATGTGAATGATCGCGACGGCGCACCGCAGGGGGGTGTGCCGTCGTTCGATCTCGGTGGGCGGTCTTCGCCACAGTCTCGAATCGGTTGGCGATTCGGGCACCTCGAATCTCGAAGGAGCCCCGCAGATGACGCGTGTTCTCGATCATGAAGAGCTGTTGACCGAGCTCGACGGCACGCTGGAAGCCAATTTGAACCGCCACTTGTCGATGGCGAAGGAATGGCATCCGCATGATTACGTTCCGTGGGATCTGGGGCGGAACTTCGCGGCGATGGGCGGGGAGGATTGGTCGCTCGAACAGTCGTCGCTGTCGGAATTGGCTCGTACAGCGATGATCACGAATTTGCTTACCGAGGACAATCTGCCGTCGTACCACCGGGGTTTGGCAGACAACTTCTCGTTGGACGGTGCCTGGGGTACATGGGTGGGGCGCTGGACTGCGGAAGAGAATCGCCACGGGATCGTGATGCGCGACTATCTGGTGGTGACGCGGGCCGTCGACCCCGTGGAGTTGGAGCGGGCTCGGATGCACCACATGACGGTCGGTATCGATGCGCCGATGGACGGCGCCAACTTTCTGCATTCCGTGGCGTACGTGACGTTTCAGGAGTTGGCGACGCGGGTGTCGCATCGCAATACGGGGTTGGCGTGCGGCGATCCGGTCGCGGATCGGATGTTGGCCCGTGTGGCTGCGGACGAGAACCTGCACATGATCTTCTATCGAAATCTCGGCGAGGCGTCGCTGGATCTGGTGCCCGATCAGATGGTGCGCGCCATCGCAGATGTGGCGACCGATTTCCAGATGCCAGGCCTGAACATGCCGAACTTCCGGAAGAACGCGATGATTCTGGCCAAGCATGGGATCTACGATCTTCGCCAGCATCTGGACGAGGTGCTGATGCCGGTCCTGCGGAAGTGGAATATTTTCGAGCGCAACGATTTCACCGGTGAGGGCGAGCGGGATCGCGATCGATTGGCCGCGTTCGTGGACGACTTGGCGGCCAAGGCGAGCAAGTTCGAGGAGTCTCGTGATCGGTTGCTCGCCAGAGAGGCTGCACGCGCCGAGAAGGCGTCCTGACCTGCTGCACCTTCCCTCTCCAGAGTCGTGGTCGTCGCCCTGAGGTGTTAGAGTCCGGGCATCGTTGGGTCATGTGAGTCGATGACCGTAGTGCGTGGGGAGGGCCGATGGTGCCTGGGGGGTATCGGGTGAGTGGTGGGGTTTCGGTCGGCGAACGCTGCCTCGAGGCGGCGAATTCATGGCTCTGCGCGGCTGGAATCGACTGGTGAGCAGGCCGAGGTTCGACGAGTCCGGCCGCATGCTCGCGGTGTTCGCGTCGGTCACCACGGTTCTGTACGCGGCAAGCGCGATTGCATCGTGGTCGGACCTGTCCGGCGTTCGGCAAGTTTTGGCTGCGTTGGCATTGGTCCTGGGTCCGCTGGCGATCGTCGTGCTGGCGAGGGCCGGTGTGCCGAGCCCCAAACAGGCTGTCGGATTCGCGACCGCGTTGTCGGTGGTGGCACTCGCGTGTGCCTTGGGGAGCAGCGACACCATGCCTGCGTTCCTCATCTGCGTTCAGGCGGCCATGTTTCTCGGTATGCACATCGGGGCGTTCTGGTCCGAACGTAGCGCAGGCATTTGGGTTGCGGTGCTTGCTGTTTCAGCGGTCATCGGAGCTGCGATCGCGCCGTACGGAACGCCGTTCATCAGTTACATCCTCGTGGCCCTCGGCATCGTCGGTGCCACCGAGGTGTTCGGTGTCTTCGCACGCCGAATGCGCTATTCCGCGACGCACGATGCGCTGACCGGTCTGCTCAATCGCTTCGGGTTCGAGTCCAAGATCGAGAAGATGCTGCCGGCGTGCGCTGCTCGTGGACTGTCGGTGAGCCTGGCTGTACTCGATCTCGACAACTTCAAGGAGATCAACGACGAGTACGGCCATATCGCCGGTGACGTCCTTCTGACTCGGGTGTCGAAGGCCTGGAAGGGACAGCTGACCAAGAGGGATGTTCTCGGTCGTCTCGGTGGGGACGAGTTCGTGTTGTTCATGCCGGGAGTACTCGAGAAGGAGGCGTGGCAGATCATCGAGCGACTGCGCCGTGCTCATCGCGCCGAATGGAGCGTGGGCCTGGCATGTATGCCCGCGGGCGTTCGCTGGGGTGAGATCTACCGGGCAGCCGACGCCGATCTGTACCGGGCGAAGCGGAGCAGGCCGCCGAGGGCGGGTCGGCCGTCCGACGCCGATGCCGGTTTCAGCGGCCCGATTCGCAGAATTGCGCAGTAACACGTATACACGCCATTGATCCCCAGATTTCATCCACAGGCTGGGGATAGACTTTTTCGCTCGGTGGATTTCTCGCGTTGACTCGTCGGATACGACGATGCTGCGGGGGATACGCAATGGTCACTCTCGACGAATTCAGATCATGGGACAGCCGAGTGCTGGTTGCCGCGTCCGAGGATCTGATGCGGCGGTGGCGCGAGTTGGCTGTCGTGCACGGTTCCGTCATGGACGACGTTGCACCTGAGGGGTGGGACGGTGCCGCGGCCGATGCGGCACGGGAAGCGATGGAACGCATCCGGTCCGATCTGGAAGACGTCGGAGCCGAGTTGCTCCGTATCGCGACGTGCACCGCGGACGCCTCGATCGACATGGCAGGTCTGGTCGCAGCGTTGCAGGCGGTGCAGCAATCGGCCACGGACGAGCGATTCGTCGTTGGATCCGACGGTTCGGTGACCGATGCCGCGGCGTCGTACTCGGTTGCGCTCGAGGATCTTTGGTCGGTAATGCGAGAGCGACGGCGGCGCCGTGAGGAGTTGGCCGAGCGCATCGTGCAACTGGTGCGCACTGCCACGGACTTCGACGACGCCCTTGCTCGACGCCTCGCCGAGCGAACCTCGGCCGAATCAGTCGCCACGGCGGTTGCGGCCTCGGTACCGCACGATGCGTCGCCGGCGGCCAATGCCGCCTTCTGGAGCGCGCTCTCACCCGCCGCACGCACCCGGTTGCTCGTCGAACAGCCCGCTCTGATCGGCAATGCGGACGGTCTGCCGGGTCGGGTGCGCGACAGCGCGAACCGACGGGTACTGGCCGCCGAACGTATTCGATTGCGTGCCGTCGAAGCCGAACTGCAGAAAGAGTTGGACGACAACGTCTTCGGTGGCATCTTCAGTGACGCCGATGCCGGACTCGAGCAGACTCGTAAGCGACTGGCATCACTCGATGCGATCGACGCAACGCTGGCGCTGGGGGCTCGGCAGCTTCTGGTACTCGACAATTCCTCGTACGAGGAGACGACGGCAGCCATTGCGGTGGGTGACGTCGATACGGCAACCCAAGTGGCCGTTTTCGTACCGGGGCTCGGTTCGACCGTGCACGGAAACATGCTCCGCTACGACGGCGACATGGAGAACTTGAAATCAGCTGTGCAGCAACTTCTGCCGCAGAAAACATCACAGGGTGCGGCAGTGGTGACATGGATGGACTACCAGGCCCCTCAGCTCGGTTGGAGCTTGCTCGACCCCGATCGGACCGTCGCATCCGGGTCGGCGGCCAGGGCGGGAGCAGAACGGCTCGTTCCGTTCCTGGACGGACTCGACGCCGCTCGTGCGAGCGATCCGCATCTGTCGGTGCTTGCCCACTCGTACGGTTCGCTCACCGCGGCATCGGCATTGCGTGACGACACCGGCGTCGACGAGTTCGTGGCGCTCGGATCACCGGGCCTCGGTACGCACACCCTCGCGGATCTTCAGGTTCCCGTCGGACATGTGTTCGCTGCCGAGGCCGGCGATGATCTGGTCGCCGACTTCGGTGCGTTCGGCCGCGATCCGGTCGCGCTGGACGGAATCAGGCAGCTCTCGGCCGATGGATCCGATGGCCGATCGGAGTCGATCGGGCACAGCGACTATCTGACCGAGGGATCCACCAGCGGATACAACACGGCGCTGGTGGTTGCCGACCGCAGCTCGGATGCCGGAACCACAACCAGGCCGGGCCTGTTCGATCTGCTGCAGAAAATTCTGTATCTATGACGACGTTTCGTCGTAGTCGGCCAGACTCGGCGGAACATCGGCGGGCGGCGGTACTTCGTTGCGGCGACGACCGAGGAAGAACACCACACCCGCAACGACGGCAGCCGCAGCACCGAGCACCAGGAATTTGCGGGTGTTCCGCGATCCCGATTCGATGGGCACCACCGCTCGAGTGCGGTTCGCCTCGGCTATTCGTTCTGCTGTCACTGCCCGTCGCTGAGCAGCTTGCTTGCGTGCAAGGCCGTACCCCCGCTTGGCCAACAGCAGGCCGACTCCGGCCGGCCCCTTGCTCGCAGCGGATGCGGCACCGAGCAGCGCGGACGCTGCGGTGCCGGTGGTCGACCGAACCCGATCGGGCTTCGTTGTGCTCGTCATACCCTCACTGTTCCACAACGGGCCCCTGCTGAACCCTCCCCGGACACACCCGCCCCGAAGCACCGTTGTGAACTGCCCGGTCACCCGAGATGGCACGATGGTGGGCGTGACTTCACCAAACAAGACCCAAACGGCCACGCTGCACACCAACCGCGGCGATATCGTCATCGAACTGTTCGGCAATCACGCCCCCAAGACCGTCGCGAACTTCGTCGGTCTCGCGGACGGATCCAAGGAGTACACGACGCAGAACGCGTCGGGTGCCAAGACCGGACCGTTCTACGACGGCGCAGTCTTCCACCGCGTCATCGACGGCTTCATGATCCAGGGCGGCGACCCCACCGGCACCGGTTCGGGTGGACCCGGCTACAAGTTCGAGGACGAGTTCCACCCGGAGCTTTCCTTCGATCGCCCGTACCTGCTGGCCATGGCGAACGCCGGCCCCGGAACCAACGGCTCGCAGTTCTTCATCACCACCGGCAAGACCCCGCACCTCAACCGCAAGCACTCCATCTTCGGTGAGGTGACCGACGAGGCCTCGAAGAAGGTCGTCGACGCGATTTCGAGCACGCCCGTCGGTCGCGGAGATCGCCCGGTGGACGAGGTCGTCATCAACAACATCACGATCGCCTGATCTACCCGAAGGATTCGAAGAAGAGATGACGACCCCCGGCTGGGGTGGCGCGTACGGCGACCAGCCCAACCCACCCCAGTCGGTGTGCGTCCGACATCCCGATCGCCCCACCGGACTGGGCTGTTCGCGATGCGGCCGGCCTGCCTGCCCGCAGTGTCTGCAACCCGCCGCCGTCGGCCAGCACTGCGTCGATTGCGTGCGCGAGGGCAACAAGAACGTTCGCACTGCCCAGACCATCGCCGGGGCGCCGATGACGCGATCGGCCAAAACCCCGTTGACCTATGCCTTGATCGCGATCAATGTCGTGGTCTTCGGCGTCACCGCGGCTCAGTCCGGCGATGTCATCAGCAACTTCAACGGTTCCTCGCTGGCCAGGGCGTGGTCCCTGAACAGTCTGCTGGTCTCCGACGGAGACGTATTTCGCCTGATCGGTAACGGATTCGTTCACATCGGACCGATTCACCTGCTGGTCAACATGTTCGCGCTCTATCTCATCGGCCGCGATGTCGAACTGGTCCTGGGCCGCAGCCGGTACCTCGCCGTCTACTTCTTGTCGTTGCTCGGCGGTAGCGCCTCGGTGATGCTGTTCGAGAACCCGCTGTCTCTCACCGCCGGCGCCTCCGGTGCCGTCTTCGGTCTACTGGGTGCCCAGGCCGTCATCCTGCTCAGGCTCAAGCGAAGCCCGGCACCGGTTCTGATCGTCATCGCACTGAACATCTTCATCAGTATCTCGATCCCCAGCATCTCGCTGTGGGGTCACATGGGCGGACTCGTCGCCGGAGCCGCCGCCACCGCTGGTCTGGTGTTCCTCCCCAACCGAAGCCGCGGCACCGGAGAATCACGAGCCATCGCCGGACTGTCCATGGCCTGGCTCTCGGTGATCGCCGTTGCTCTCGTAACCCTGGGAATCATTGCACTCCGCGTACTGGACCTGCGCGCCCGAATGGGCCTCTAGTAGTCCACTCGATGTGCCATTGACCCCCACAAAGGCCACCAAATGTCACATTGAGTACCCGTGGGGCGCGGCCGGTCAGGTGTTCGGGGGCACCAGACCGTGGATGTCGAGGGCGTCGAATACGTCCTGAGGGTCGGTGCCGAGGTCCCATCTGCCGAAGATGATCAGTCGGTCGTCGTCTTCACCGGGTGGGCGGATGTCGAGTTCGAGCATCGGGACGCGTCGGCCGAATCGCGGGTAGCGCACGATGTGCGCGCGCACGATGTCGGCGCGCGAGTAGGTGCGGATGCCGCTGAGTCGTTTGATCACCATCGATCCGTCGCGGGTGATGGCGAGGCGGGGGCGCTGCACGGCTGCGAGTGCCGCGATTGTCCACATTCCGACGGCTGCGAGTCCGACGAGGAATGTTCCGGCAGCGTCGGTGGATGACAGCGCGGCTCCGATTCCGAGGGCAAATCCGCCTGCGACCAGCGCTCCGATGGCGACGACGGGCGTCGCCCAGTGCTGTTCGTACACACCCTGTGGATTGTTCGAAAAGTTATCCACAGGGGTTATCCACATTGGGGATGAATGACATCGATGTAACTCGGACGGCTGTCAGCGCCATCGCATGGTCATGACGAGTCCGACGACCATGAATCCGAAGCCGATCAGGAAGTTGTAGGCGCCGAGGTTGCCGATGAAGGCGATGTCCTCGGAAGCCAGGTAGTAGACGATCAGCCATAGCAGCCCGACCAGCATGAATCCCAGCATCAGCACCACGTACCAGACCGGCGAGGGCCCGGCGTTGACCTTGACCGGCGTACGGTTCGCCGGGTTGATCGTGTAGTCGTTCTTCTTCCGTACCTTCGACTTCGGCATGGCTTCCTCTTTGCGTTCGTGACGGCTGTGGCATTGCGGCCGGGCCTGTGGACAACTGACGGTGGAACCTGTGGAGCCGCGCATCCCCGGGCTATTGTCGCCTGGAGGACCGTGACGGTCATCGACCCGGCTGTTGTACACGCTAACGCAGGTGATCCCAGCACCGACCCACCGGACAAATTGCGAGCACTTGTGACACGACGTTCGACCGCCTCCGCCGACACCCGCTGGTGGGTGCTCGTGGTCGCGGTGTGTGCTGCCGTCGGTCTGCTGCTCGGAACCACCAGGCATGTTTCGGACGGCACCGAGTTACGTGGCGGGGACACCACTCGACTCGCCGATTTGGTCGACGCCGCCCAACGCAGCACCGACGACGCCCAGCGAAACAGAGACACTCTGGAGCAGCAGGTCGAATCCCTTCAACAGCGTGCCGCGACAGGGGACACCACCGTCGCCGACGCGTTGGCGCGCGTCGATTCTCTGGCCGACGCGGCGGGACGCGAGGCCGCAACGGGTGCGGGACTGACCGTCACGATGGCCGACGCCCCCCGCGGACCCGACGGCTCGTATGCGTCCGACGCGTCCGTGGACGATCTGGTGGTTCATCAGGTCGATGTTCAGAGCGTGCTCAACGCGTTGTGGGCCGGTGGCGCGTCGGCGATTGCCATGCAGGATCAGCGGCTGGTGGCCTCGTCGGCTCCGCGCTGCATCGGGAACACCCTTCTTCTCGGCGGCCGGACGTACAGCCCGCCCTACGTGATGACGGCGATCGGTGATGCGGATCGGCTGCGCGCGGCGCTGAAGAACGAGCCGGGCGTGCGCCTGTACGAGCAGTACGCACTCCGGTACGGCCTGCGTTACGACGTGACGGCCTACCAAAACCTTTTGGTGCCCGCGTACACCGAAACGGTGCGCATGCGGTTTGCGCAGCCTCGCTGAGTACGCTGTCCGCATGCGTATTCTCGTCGTCGACAACTACGACAGCTTCGTCTTCAACCTCGTCCAGTACCTGGGCCAGTTGAATGCCGATGTCGAGGTGTGGCGCAACGACGACGAGCGTCTCACCGATCGCGATGGGGTTGCGGCGCAGTTCGACGGCATCCTGCTCAGCCCGGGACCGGGCACTCCGCAGCGTGCCGGTGCCACGATGGATCTGGTCTCGGCGAGCGCTCGGACGAAGACGCCCCTGCTCGGGGTCTGTCTCGGTCATCAGGCGATCGGCGCTGCCTTCGGTGCCACCGTGGAGAAGGCCCCGGAACTGTTGCACGGTAAGACGAGCCTGGTGCACCACTCGGGCGTAGGCGTTCTGGAGGGGATGAACGAACCCTTCACCGCCACCCGGTACCACTCGCTGACCGTCCGCGAGGAGACCATCCCGGCGGAACTCGAGATCATCGGGCGTACCGAATCCGGCCTCGTAATGGCGATGAGGCACACCGAATTGCCGATACATGGCGTCCAGTTCCACCCGGAGTCCATCCTCACCGAGGGCGGACATCGCATGCTGGCCAACTGGCTCACCGTCTGCGGTATGCCGACCGATCCGGGTCTCGTCGCCAAGCTCGAAGCTCAGGTCGCCGAAGCTTTCGCCTGACCTTCTCGCTGGACCCCGTGAGGCCGGCACCTACCGGCTGGGGATTCCCAACGCCCCGATGCTGACGGTGATGGTGTCGCTCTTGCTGATCTCCGAGCCGGCCGGCTGTGTCTGGTTGACGACTCGACCCACCATCAGCGGGTCCAGCGTCGACTGACTCGACGTCGAGAGGTTCGCCACCGTTCCGGTCCACCCCGCCGATTGCAGGGCGGTCAAGGCCTGAGCCTCGGTGAGGCCGGACAGGTCCGGCATCGGGATCTTGTCTCCGTTCGAGACCCGAAGCGTCACGACCGTGTTCTCGGCGACGGTGGTGCCCCCGGCGGGGTCGGTCGAGACTACTTGTCCCACAGGCGAACTGGAGTCGATGTTCTGGACCTGCACGCGCAGTCCGGCACCCTCGACGTTCGGTTGCGCCACCTCGACCAGCTGGCCGACGACGTTGGGCATCCGTACCTGCGCCGGCCCGGAACCGAGCGTGATGCGGACCTGCGAGTTCGCGTTCATGCTGACGCCCGACGACGGATTCTGCTCGACGACCTTGTCGAGATTCTCGGGTGTCGACGGAGCGCGAGCGACGGTGGCATCGAGTTCGAGGCCCACCTGGTTCAAGGCATCGGAGGCCTGCTGCTGGGTGAGTCCGGTCAAACGCGGAACCTGGACCTGCTGCGGTCCCGAGGACACGTCGAGCTGGATATCGCCGGGCGTTTCGGTCTGCGATCCGGCGGCCGGGGTGGTGCCGATGGCAGCTCCTTCCGGAACCGACGCGTCCGGCTTCTCCTGGGGACGCACGCGAAGACCGACGTTCTCGAGCTGGCTCTGAGCCTCGTCCGCGGACAGTCCGGCGACCGTGGGCACGGTGACGGTCTTGGGGTCCGCTCCGGGGCCGAGCGACCACAGGAACGCACCGACGATCGCGACGACGACGAGCGCGGCCGCGGAGATGAGCGCGATCTTGAGGCCACGACGGCTCTTCGGCTCGTCGTAGTCCTCCGTATGGCGCGACGCGCGAGGTGCCGCCGCGGGAGCAGCAGGCTTGTCCTTGCCGGAGAAATCGGCCTGACGGGAGTCGACCGAGCCGAGGATCGTGGTGCGGTCCTCGTCGTTCATCACCATCGGCGCGCTCGGCCGTTGGCCACCGAGGACCCGAACGAGATCGGTACGCATCTCGGCGGCACTCTGGTACCGGTTGGCGGGGTTCTTGGCCATCGCCTTGAGGATGATCGAGTCGAGTTCGCGTGGCACCGAGTCGTTGACCAGTGACGGCAGCTGAGGGTCCTCGCGCACGTGCTGGTAGGCGACGGCGACCGGCGAATCTCCCTTGAACGGAGGCTCGCCGGTGAGGATCTCGAACAGCACACAGCCGAGCGAATAGACGTCCGAGCGAGCGTCGACCTGTTCGCCGCGGGCCTGTTCGGGTGAGAGGTACTGAGCGGTTCCGATGACGGCCGCGGTCTGGGTCATCGGCGACGACGAATCGGCGATGGCGCGAGCGATGCCGAAGTCCATCACCTTCACCGCGCCCGCATTGTTGATCATGATGTTCGCGGGCTTGACGTCGCGGTGCACGATGCCGTTGCGGTGGCTGAAATCGAGTGCCGCACAGACGTCGGCGATGACCTCCATGGCCCGACGCGGTGCCATGGGTCCTTCGCCGCGCACGATGTCCCGCAGGGTATCGCCGTCGACGTATTCCATGACGATGAACGGGAGCGGACCGGCTTCGGTCTCGGCTTCACCGGTGTCGTAGACGGCGACGATCGCGGGGTGGTTCAGTGCAGCCGCGTTCTGAGCCTCACGTCGAAACCGCAGGTAGAACGTGGGGTCGCGCGCGAGATCGGCACGCAGGACCTTGATGGCGACGTCGCGGTCCAACCGAGTGTCACGTGCGAGATGAACCTCGGACATACCGCCGAAGCCGAGTATCTCGCCCAACTCGTAGCGCGCGGAGAGCGTACGGGGAGTCGTCATCGTTGTCCTTGTGGCTCTTGCGGGAATGGGATCTCGATCAGCGGCCGTCTCGTCGTCGTCGTCTGCGTGGGCTGCGCCGAGGTCGTCGTGGTCTCTTCGGTGGTCGTCGGCTCCTGCGAGGTCGTCGTCGTGGTCGTCGTGGTCGTGGTTTCTTCGGTGGTGGTTTCTTCGGTGGTCGTCGGCTTTGTCGTGGTTGTCGTGGTGGTGGTCGGTGCCGTGGTGGTCGTCGGCGTCACGAACGGTGTCGGCGTGTCGTCTCGGCCCCCGGTCAACAGCACGTAGCCGCCGATGAGGATGGCCAACAACAGCAGCCCGGCACCACCCCAGGCGAGAGCTTTCTGCCCCGCCGACATTCCGGTGGGTTCGGACACGGCTGCCGCGGCCGTTCCGGTGGCAGGTCCGCGGTACTCGCGCTGGGACGTCGGCATCATCTGCGTGCTCGACGGCGGCTGCGGGCTGGGCACGACACCGGGCATCATGACCCTGCCGGTGCCTGTGCCGCGTGAGTTACCAGGAGCGGGCGGTCGGCGACCTGCACGGACTGCGGCGACGGCGTCGGCGAACTCGCCGCCGTTGGCGTAACGCGCGGCCGGGTCCTTGACCATGGTGATCTCGATGAGTTCACGGACGGCAGGGGGCAGGTCGAGTGGCATGGGTGCCGGCATTTCGCGGACGTGCTTCATGGCCACGGTCAAGGCGCCGTCGCCCACGAAAGGTCTTGTCCCTGCGAGTACTTCGTATCCGACGACTCCGAGCGAGTAGACGTCGGAGGCCGAGGTGGCCTCCTCGCCGAGTGCCTGCTCGGGCGCGATGTACTGCGCGGTGCCCATCACCATTCCGGTCTTGGTGACCGGGGATGCGTCGACGGCCTTGGCGATGCCGAAGTCGGTGATCTTGACCTGCCCGGTGGGGGTGATCAGGATGTTGCCCGGCTTGACGTCGCGGTGCACGACGCCTGCGGTATGCGCGATCTGCAGGGAACGGCCGGTCTGCTCGAGCATGTCGAGGGCATGGCCGAGCGGCAGTCGAGACATGCGACCCAGGACGGCGTTGAGAGGCTCACCGTTGACCAGTTCCATCACCAGGTAGGCCAGTGATTCGCCTGCGCCGTCGCGGGTTTCGCCGTAGTCGTACACTCCGGCGATTCCGGGGTAGTTCAGTTGCGCGGTGGTGCGTGCCTCGAACCTGAAGCGCTGCAAGAACTCCGGGTCCTCGGAGAACTCGGCCTTGAGTACCTTGACCGCTACGCGGCGATCGAGGCGGTTGTCCATTGCCTCCCACACCTGCCCCATACCGCCGGTGGCGATGAGGCGCAGAAGTCGGTAGCGCTGCGCGATGACAGCTCCGTTGCTCAGTGGCACTGCACTCACCTCCCCTGCAATGCGGCTGCGATGACGGCCCGCCCGATGGGCGCTGCCACGGATCCACCGGTCGCGGCCAACGCGCGGTCACCGCCGTCCTCGACGATGACGGCGATGGCGACCTTGGGATCTTTCGCGGGTGCGAATCCGATGTACCAGGCGTGCGGCGGAGTGTTCCGTGGGTCGGATCCGTGTTCTGCGGTACCGGTTTTCGATGCGATCTGCACTCCGGGGATCTTGCCCTCGCCGCTGGTGTTGTTCTCCGACCCGATCATGAGATCGGTCAACGTAGCCGCCGTACTGGAGCTGATGGCCTCGCCCATGGCCTTCGGTTGGTAGCTGGACAGGTCCGACAGATCGGGAGACTGCAACTGCTGCACCAGGTTCGGGGCCATCCGCACGCCACCGTTGGCGACGGTCGCCGCGATCACGGCGTCCTGCAGCGGGGTGAGAGCAACATCGCGCTGGCCGATGCTGGACTGGCCGAGCGCGGCATCGTCGTCGATGGTGCCGACGGTGCTGTCGGCAACGGTGAGCGGAATAGTGGTGTCCTCGCCGATGCCGAACTTCGACGCTGTGTCGCGCATCTTGTCGGCCCCGGTGTCGATACCGAGTTCGACGAAGGCCGTGTTGCACGAGCGTGCGAAAGCTTCACGGAGCGTTGCCGTCTGGCCGCCACCGCATGTCGAGCCGTTGTAGTTCTCGAGGGTCGTCGAGGTTCCCGGCAACGTGATGTTCGACGCGGCCGTGAGTTGATCGTCCGGTGTCGCGCCCGCTTCGAGCGCGGCCGCGGTGGTGATCACCTTGAACGTGGATCCGGGTGGGTAGGTCTGCGAAATCGCCCGGTTCACCATCGGCTTCTCGGGATCGTTGCTCAGGTTCTCCCAGGCCGCCGTGGTGGCGCTGCCGTCGTGGCTGGCCAGCAGGTTCGGGTCGTAGCTCGGCGTGCTGGCCATCGCGAGGATGTTGCCGGTGGCGGGGTCGAGTGCCACCACCGAACCGGTGTAACCCTTCGCGGTGAGCTGGTCGTAGGCGACCTGCTGCACGACGGGGTCGATGGTGGTGACGACGTTGCCGCCGCGGGGATCTCGGCCGGAGATGAGGTCGAACAACCGTCCGCCGAAGAGCCGGTCGTCGGATCCGTTGAGCACAGGATCCTCGGCGCGTTCGAGACCGTTGCTCGAGTACAGCATCGAGTAGTACCCGGTGATCGGTGCGTTGGCTTGCGGGCTCGCCGGGGAGATCGAGTTCTGGGGGTAGGTGCGCAAGTACTTGTAGCGGTCGTCGGTCGCCACGGAGGACGCGAGTACTTGGCCGCCGGCCGAGATCTGGCCCCGCTGACGGGAGTACTCGTCGAGCAGGACTCGTGAGTTCCTGGGGTCCGTACGCAGATCGTCGGCCTTGATGACCTGGAGGTAGGTGGCATTGGCGAGCAGGGCCACCACCATGACCATCACGGCGATGGTCACGCGGCGCAGAGGAGTGTTCATGCGCGCTTCACCATTTCGGTCGGCGCTTCCGCGATGGGTGCTGCGGGGGTGGGCTTCTTCTTGGGCGTTGCCGGCTCACGGGCTGCGTCGGAGATCTTGATCAGCAGTGCGAGCAACAAGTAGTTGGCGAGAAGCGAAGATCCTCCGTAGGACAGGTACGGCGTGGTGAGGCCGGTGAGCGGAATGAGTTTGGTGACGCCGCCGACGACGACGAACAGCTGGATCGCGATGGTGAACGACAAACCGGCGGCGAGCAGTTTGCCGAAGCTGTCCCGTACGGCGAGTGCCGTGCGCATGCCGCGAACGATGAACAGCAAGTACAGGATCAGAACCGCGGTCAGGCCGATGAGGCCGAGCTCTTCTCCGACGGTCGCGATGATGAAGTCGGTCTTGGCGAACGGAACCTGGGACGGTCGACCACTACCGAGCCCGGTGCCTGCCAACCCGCCCGTGGCGAAGCTGAACATCGACTGGACGATCTGATAGCCGGTGTCGTTGTAGTCGTCGAACGGGTGCAACCAGGTGTCGGTACGGATCTTGACGTGGCCGAACACCTGATAGGCGAACAGGAACCCGACGAGTAGCAGCCCGAATCCGATGATGAGCCAGCCGACGCGCTCGGTGGCGATGTAGATCATCACCAGCACGGTCCCGAAGATCAGCAGCGACGTGCCGAGGTCCTTCTCGAACACCAGCACACCGACGGAGACGATCCAGACGACCAGGATGGGACCGAGATCGCGTGCTCGCGGAAAGTCCATGCCGAGAAAGTGCTTGCCGGCCACGGTGAACAGTTCGCGTTTGGCGACCAGCAGCGACGCGAAGAAGATGAGCAGCAGAATCTTCGCGAACTCCCCGGGCTGAATACTGAAGCCGGGCAGCCGAATCCAGATCTTCGATCCGTTGACCTCGGAGAATGCCGACGGCAGCATCGCCGGTATGGCCAGCAGCACCAGGCCTGCAAGTCCGACGGTGTAGCCGTAGCGGGCGAGCGTGCGGTAGTCGCGCAGCAGCACCAGCAGCGCGACGAAGCCGGCAATGGCCAGCGTCGTCCACAGCACCTGCTGGTTGGCATCCGGTGACGGAATGGGATTGCCGAGGTACTGGGCTTGCTGCTCGTCGGCCAGGTCGAGTCGGTGAATGAGCACCAGACCGAGACCGTTGAGCAGCGCCACGATCGGCAGCAACAGTGGATCCGCGTACGGGGCGAAACGTCGTACGGCCAGGTGCGCCACCGTCATCAGCGCGAGGTACGCGACCGCGTACTTCGCGAGATCCCAGGTGATGGTCTGTTCCTGACTGGCTTCGACCAGCACCAGTGAGATCGTGGTGATCAGAACGGCGGCACCGAGCAGAAGCAGTTCGACGCCACGTCGGTTCGATTGAATCGGTGCGGGAGCGAACCCCCCGGGCGGACTCGGGAAGGACCCTCCCGCGGACGCATTGGAACTCATCGAGTACCGGTCCTGCAGTTCTGGCCGGGAATCTGCGGAACCGTCGGTGTCGGAACCGCGGTGGTGGTCGGGGCAGCCTCGGGGGCGGCCGGAGGCAACGGCACACCGGGCGGCGGGATGATCGTCGTCGGCGCGGGCTCGACCGTCGTCGTGACCACGGGCTCGGTCTCGCAGACCTGCATCAGGTCACCGGAGGCCAAGCGCTCCACCTGACCGCGCGCATCGTTCAGCGATCCCGACGGCAGTCCGGCCGTGACCTGTTCGCGTGCGGCGGGCAGCAGATCGTCGATCTCGAACGGATTGCAGTCGGCCGGTGCGGCATCGGGGGAGGTCAGTGTGACGGCTCCGTCGTCGGCGAGGCAGCCGGTCAGTTCGACGCTCTGCAGCGAGTAGCCGAGAACCGAGCCGGGTAGGCCGCGGAACACGGTGACCTTGCTGTTGTCCGCGCCGACGTAGTAGTTGCCCTTGATGATCGAATTGGCAACGAGCACACCGATTCCCGCCAGTACGACGAGCGTCAGGGCGATCAGAGACCAACGCAGTTTGTGCGACTTCTTCTCCGGAGCCACCACGGGGGTGGTCACGCGCTTCGGCGTCGTACGTGGTGGACGCATGGCCGCGGCGCGTCCAGCTGCCGTATTGGGTGGCGGGGCGTCCTCTTCGTCCTCGGTGCTGGCGGCACCGCCGAGGATGGGGTGGCTCTGTCCGTAGTCGAGGTCGATCACGTCGGCGACGACGACCGTCACGTTGTCGGGGCCGCCGCTGCGCAGGGCGAGTTCGATGAGGCGGTCGGCGCACGGGCCGGTCTCGCCCTCGTTCAGGGTGTTCTCGATGGTCTCGTCGCTGACGACGTCGGAGAGGCCGTCGGAGCACAGCAGATAACGGTCGCCCGCACGTACTTCCCGAACGGTGAGAGTCGGCTCGATCTCGTTGCCGGTGAGGGCCCGCATGATCAGAGAGCGCTGCGGGTGTGTGTGCGCCTGCTCGGCGGTGATACGGCCCTCGTCGACGAGAGACTGAACGAACGTGTCGTCGCGGGTGATCTGCGTCAGCGAACCGTCGCGCAGCATGTAGGCGCGCGAGTCGCCGATGTGAACCAGTCCGATTCGCTTGCCCGCGAACAGGATTGCGGTCAACGTGGTTCCCATGCCGTCGAGCTCGGGTTCGTCCTCGACCTGATCGGCGATGGATGCGTTGCCTTCGCGGGTGGCTGCCTCGAGCTTGCCCAGCAGGTCCTCGCCGGGCTCGTCGTCGTCGAGGTGAGCCAACGCGGCGATCATCAACTGCGAGGCCACTTCACCGGCGGCGTGACCGCCCATGCCGTCGGCCAGCGCCAGCAGACGAGCCCCGGCGTACACCGAGTCCTCGTTGTTGGAACGAACCAGGCCGCGATCACTGCGGGCGGCATAGCGAAGGACGAGGGTCACGGGCGCAACTCGATCACGGTCTTGCCGACGCGGACAGGGGTTCCCAGTGGGACGCGAACAGCAGTGGTCACCTTGGCGCGGTCGAGATAGGTGCCGTTGGTCGAGCCGAGGTCTTCGACGTACCAATCACCGCCGCGCGGCGAGATGCGTGCGTGGCGAGTCGACGAATAATCGTCTGTCAGAACGAGAGTCGAGTCGTCTGCGCGCCCGATGAGGACGGGCTGCGTACCGAGCGAGATGCGCGTTCCGGCGAGACCGCCCTGGGTCACCACGAGGTACTTGGCCACCTTCTGCTTGTTGAAAGACGGAAGAACCTTCGAGCCACCGGAGTAGCGGGCGGGCACTCGCATGCCCGCAGCTGCGTAGATGTCACTGCGGAGGGTGCGAAGAACCGCCCAGACGAAGAACCACAGCAGGAGCAGAAAGCCCGCCCTGGTCAGTTGCAGAATCAATCCCTGCACGACGATTCACCTCCTTCTTCGCGATCGGACCTGCACCCCGCACGCTCGAAAGCCGCGGCGCGGCAGACATGGTTGCCTCGCAGCATCATAGGGTGACGCCACTCGTGTGGACTACATACGGGTGGACGAGCGTGCCTGTCGAGTGTCAGACGATCCGGACCAGAATTTCGGAGTGCCCGGCTCGGATGACGTCACCGTCGGCCAGCTGCCAGTCCTGCACCGGAGCGCCGTTGACGGTGGTGCCGTTGGTGGAGCCGAGATCGGAGAGCATGGCCACGCGGCCGTCCCAGCGGATTTCGATGTGTCGGCGCGAAACACCGGTATCGGGCAAACGGAATTGCGCGTCCTGGCCGCGGCCGATGATGTTCTGGCCATCGCGAAGTTGGAAATAGCGGCCGCTGCCGTCCTCGAGCTGCAGAGTCGCGGCGAGGGACTGATTCTGACCCGCGTACGCGGCCGGCTGGTCGTAGCCGTATCCGTCGCCACGGTCGGCCCCACCCTGCGGGTAGCCGCGACCGTAGGCGGCCGGGGCAGGCGGGTAGTCGTAGGCAGGCTGCTGATATCCGGGCTGCTGGTACCCGGCGGCCTGGGGCTCGGCATACCGGCCGGCCGGCTCGTTGTACGCCTGCTCTTGGTAAGGGGCCTCGGAGTACGCAGCTCCCTGTTCGGCACCGTTGTAGTCGTAACCCTGATCGCCGTAACCCTGGGCTTCGTAACCCTGAGCGTTGTAGCCCTGAGGGTCGTACCCCTGTTCCTGGCCGTTGGGCGTCCCGTAGGCCTGGGGGTCGTAACCCTGGTCCTGGCTTCCGGCGGCACTGTATGCCTGACCCTGCTCGGCGTACGGCTGCTCGTCGTAGCCCTGAGCGTTGTACGGCTGCTGCTGGTCGTAGCGCGGATCGTAATCCGCTGCAGGCGGGTAGGCCTGCGCGTCGTATCCGTTCTGCTCGCGCGCTGCGTAGCGCGGGTCCTGGCCACCGGCGTACCCGTTGCGCGCACGCGGATCTGGGCGATGACCGTCCGCGGGTTCGCGCTGCGGGTCGTAGCCTGGGTTCTGCGTCATGTGGCCGGCTCCTGGTATCGACATCGGTGGGGCAGACGGTCGCTGCGTAGCTGAAGGGACGGGACTGGGTGCCGGCG
Source organism: Rhodococcus sp. 077-4 (assembly GCF_047782425.1). NCBI lineage: Bacteria > Bacillati > Actinomycetota > Actinomycetes > Mycobacteriales > Nocardiaceae > Rhodococcus > Rhodococcus sp. 077-4. The sequence goes on from NZ_JAJPWC010000001.1 coordinate 490,580, forward strand.
GTGCCGACGGGTTCGGTGCAGCAGTCGCCGATCGTCCCACATCGGGATCGACCGAGCCACTGGCGCGGAACTGCCCGGTGTGGAGAGTGGGCGACGGCTCGAAGCGAACCACCACGTCACCGTAGGTCTGCCACCCCTGATCTCGGATGTAGTCGTCGAGGTGCCGGGAGAACGCTTTGACCGTGAGTTCTCGATCACCGGCCAGCTCGTCGTGGTCGGAGGCGTTGATGGTGATCACGTAGCTGTTCGGTGCCAGGAGGTGGCCGCCGTCCAGGGGCCGGACCAGATCCGAGGCCTCCTGTTGGAGCGCGGCCTCGACTTCGGCCGGTACGACGCCTCCGCCGAACACGCGGGCGAAGACGTCGCCGACAGCGCCCTGGAGCTTGCGTTCGAAACGCTGAACGATGCCCATCGTGACCCCTCCTCTCTCTGTGTTCTTCCACCGTGTGGTGCCTGCGGCCGTGCTGTGCGCGAGGGCCGCGTGTCATCACGAAGTCTCGCTGCAAGCATGATATACGGTGCTGCCGACGTGGACCTCGTGCCGCCGTCGGCTCCCGGCAGCTCGAGGCGGCGATTTTCGGGCGCGGCAGGGTGCGTGTTAGTGTTCTCGCCGTCACCCGGGCGGGTGGCGGAATGGCAGACGCGCTGGCTTCAGGTGCCAGTGTCCTTCGGGACGTGGGGGTTCAAGTCCCCCTCCGCCCACCACACTGGCCGCAGCTGATTCGATCGCTGCGGCCAGTAGTTTTTTGCGGGTCGCTCACGACGAATCGTCTTACAGGCGTGTCATTCTCGGCCGATTCCAGCGGCTGGAGCCACTCTGCAGCCGCCGAGACTTCTTGTTTGCGGAAATTCGCAGGTGAAAGCCCGAAATAGGGTTACCTTATTTGCGGGAACACCTGGGTACTGACTTATCGTTCGTAATTGGATCGGCCTCACCATGGCCGGATCCGTCGAGACCTTCACTTTTCTACCACGAGCCCACCCGCCCGTGCAGAGGAAAGCGTGGACGATCGACAGGTGCTGCTTCAACGGCGAGGACGCACCGCAGGCCGTTCGTGCAGCCGGTTACACCACACCGTCGCCGACGAGTATCAAGGCTGGACTTATCCGAAGGCTAGGTATGAAGCACACTCCGGGCCCGCAAGGCCTCTACGATCCAGTCAACGAACACGACTCCTGTGGTGTCGCGTTCGTGGTGGACATGCACGGTCGACGCAGTCGCGACATCGTCGAGAAGGCGATCACCGCACTGGTCAACCTCGAGCACCGCGGTGCTGCCGGTTCCGAACCGAACACCGGTGACGGTGCGGGCATTCTGATCCAGGTTCCGGACGCGTTCTTCCGCGCCGTCGTAGATTTCGAGCTCCCCGCCCCCGGTGCGTACGCGACCGGTGTCGCGTTTCTGCCGCAGGGCCGCAGCGACGCAGCGCGTGCCTGCGAGGGCGTCGAGCGCATCGTCGAGAGCGAGGGCCTCACGGTTCTCGGTTGGCGCGAAGTTCCCACCGACGACTCCTCCCTCGGCGCTCTGGCGCGCGATGCGATGCCGACCTTCCGTCAGCTGTTCCTCGCTGCCCCCGACGCGTCGATCACCGACCTCGAGCTCGAGCGTCGTACGTTCGTCATCCGCAAGCGCGTCGAGCACGAGCTGGGTGAAGAGGGCGCGGGTAAGGACGGCCCCGGCCGCGAAACCGTGTACTTCCCGTCGCTGTCCTCGCAGACCTTCGTCTACAAGGGCATGCTGACCACCCCGCAGCTCAAGGGCTTCTACCTAGACCTGCAGGACGAACGTGTCGAAAGTGCACTCGGACTTGTGCATTCGCGCTTCTCGACCAACACGTTCCCGTCGTGGCCGTTGGCCCATCCGTTCCGGCGCGTCGCCCACAACGGCGAGATCAACACCGCCACCGGCAACGAGAACTGGATGCGCGCCCGCGAGGCGCTCATCACGTCCGACGTGTTCGGCGGCTCGGAAGCGCTCGAGAAGATCTTCCCCGTCGTCACCCACGGAGCAAGTGACACAGCGCGTTTCGACGAGGTGCTCGAGCTGCTGCACCTCGGTGGACGTAGCCTGCCGCACGCCGTGCTCATGATGATCCCCGAGGCGTGGGAGCGTCACGAGTCCATGGACCCCGCGCGTCGGGCGTTCTACAAGTACCACTCCTCGTTGATGGAGCCCTGGGACGGACCGGCATCGGTGTGCTTCACCGACGGCACCGTCATCGGAGCCGTCCTCGACCGAAACGGCCTGCGCCCGAGCCGATTGTGGGTCACCGACGACGGTTTGGTCGTCATGGCCTCCGAGGTCGGCGTTCTCGACATCGACCCGTCCAAGGTCGTTCGCAAGGTCCGGCTGCAGCCCGGCCGCATGTTCCTCGTGGACACCGCGCAGGGCCGCATCGTCTCCGACGACGAGATCAAGGACGAGCTCGCCGCCGAGCACCCGTACCAGCAGTGGCTCGACGAGGGCCTGACCTCCATCGACGATCTGCCCGATCGCCCGCACGTGCACATGCCGCACGATCGCGTGCTCATCCGTCAGCAGATCTTCGGGTACACCACCGAGGAACTCAACGTGCTGGTCTCGCCGATGGCGAAGTCCGGCGCAGAGGCCATCGGTTCCATGGGTACCGACACCCCGATCGCCGTCCTCTCGGCGCGCCCACGGATGTTGTTCGACTACTTCTCGCAGCTGTTCGCTCAGGTCACCAACCCGCCGCTCGACGCGATCCGTGAAGAGATCGTCACCAGCCTCGGCGGCACCATCGGACCCGAGGGCGACCTGCTCAACCCGGGTGCCGACAGCTGCAAGCAGATCGTGCTGCCGCAGCCGATCCTGCACAACGACGACCTTTCCAAGCTCGTCCACATCAACGACGAGGGCACTCAGGAAGAGCTTCGCTCGGTGGTCGTGCGCGGTCTCTACCCGGTCTCCGAGGGCGGTGAAGGCCTTCGAAAGTCGTTGGAGGCCATCCGCGCTCAGGTGTCGGCGGCCATCTCGGGCGGCGCGCGGATCATCGTGCTCTCGGACCGCGAGTCCAGCGAGAAGCTCGCTCCGATTCCGTCGCTGCTCCTCACCGCCGCGGTGCACCATCACCTGGTCCGGGAGCGGACCCGGACCAAGGTGGGCCTGATCATCGAGGCCGGTGACGCCCGCGAGGTGCACCACATGGCTCTGCTCATCGGTTTCGGTGCCGCAGCGGTCAACCCGTACATGGCGTTCGAGTCGATCGAGGACATGATCGAGCGCGGTGCCCTCACCGACATCGAGTTCGACAAGGCCGTCACCAACTACATCAAGGCCGCAGGCAAGGGCGTGCTGAAGGTGATGTCCAAGATGGGCATCTCGACCCTCGCGTCGTACACCGGAGCCCAGCTGTTCCAGGTCATCGGTCTCTCGCAGGAACTGGTCGACGAGTACTTCACCGGACTCAACAGTCACCTCGGCGGCATCGATCTCGACCAGGTCGCCGACGACGTCGCGGCACGACACGCGGTGGCGTACCTCGACAACCGTCAGGAGCGCGCGCACCGCGAGCTCGAGACCGGCGGCGAGTACCAGTGGCGTCGTGAAGGGGAGTACCACCTCTTCAACCCCGACACCGTGTTCAAGCTGCAGCACTCGACGCGCACCGGTCAGTACGACATCTTCAAGGAATACACGAAGATGGTCGACGACCAGTCCGAGCGCCTCGCGTCGCTACGCGGTCTGTTCCGTTTCAAGACCGAAGAGCGGCAAGCAATTTCGATCGACGAGGTCGAGCCGGCCAGCGAGATCGTCAAGCGTTTCTCCACGGGTGCGATGAGCTACGGCTCCATCTCGGCCGAGGCGCACGAGACCCTCGCCATCGCCATGAACCGCCTCGGCGGGCGCTCGAACTCCGGTGAGGGCGGCGAGGACGTCTCGCGGTTCGAGCCGGACGAGAACGGTGACTGGCGACGCAGTGCCATCAAGCAGGTCGCGTCGGGACGTTTCGGCGTCACCTCGCACTACCTGACCAACTGCACCGATATCCAGATCAAGATGGCGCAGGGAGCCAAGCCCGGTGAGGGCGGCCAGCTTCCGGCGCACAAGGTGTACCCGTGGGTCGCCGAGGTTCGGCATTCGACGCCCGGCGTCGGCCTGATCTCACCGCCGCCGCACCACGACATCTACTCCATCGAGGATCTCGCGCAGTTGATCCACGATCTGAAGAACGCCAACCCGCAGGCCCGCATCCACGTGAAGCTGGTGTCCGAGGTCGGCGTCGGAACGGTCGCGGCAGGTGTGTCCAAGGCGCATGCCGACGTGGTGCTCATCTCGGGCCACGACGGCGGCACCGGCGCGACGCCGCTGACGTCGGTCAAGCACGCGGGTGGACCGTGGGAGCTCGGTTTGGCCGAGACCCAGCAGACGTTGCTGCTCAACGGTCTTCGCGATCGCATCGTCGTGCAGGTGGACGGTCAGCTCAAGACCGGACGTGACGTCATGGTCGCCGCTCTGCTCGGCGGCGAGGAGTTCGGTTTCGCCACCGCTCCGCTCGTCGTCTCGGGCTGCATCATGATGCGGGTCTGCCACCTCGACACCTGCCCCGTGGGTGTGGCGACGCAGAACCCGTTGCTGCGCAAGCGTTTCGCGGGCAAGCCCGAGTTCGTCGAGAACTTCTTCATGTTCATCGCCGAAGAGGTTCGCGAGCTCATGGCCGAACTCGGATTCCGCACGCTCGACGAGGCCGTCGGCCAGGTGGGTCTGCTCGACACCACCGCGGCCAAGGAGCACTGGAAGGCGTCGAAGCTGGATCTGTCGCCCATCCTCGAAGAGGTCGAGTCGGCGTTCATGAACCAGAACCTCTACAACACCGGGGTTCAGGATCACGGTCTCGACAAGGCTCTGGATCAGCAGCTCATCGTGGCCAGCCGCGATGCGTTGGACAAGGGCGAGAAGGTCGCGTTCGAGTCCAAGATCACCAACGTCAACCGCACCGTCGGAACGATGCTCGGACACGAGGTCACCAAGGCGTACGGCGGCGTCGGATTGCCGGACGACACCATCGAGATCACGTTCACCGGCTCGGCCGGCAACAGTTTCGGTGCGTTCGTTCCCTCCGGTATGACGCTGCGCCTCAACGGCGACGCCAACGACTTCGTCGGCAAGGGACTCTCCGGTGGGCATCTGATACTGCGTCCGTCGCTCGATGCTCCCGAGGGATTCGTCGCCGAGGACAACATCATCGGCGGCAACGTGTTCCTGTTCGGTGCCACCAGCGGTGAGGCTCTCATCCGCGGTGTCGTCGGTGAGCGTTTCGCCGTTCGTAACTCCGGTGCGGTGGCCGTCGTCGAAGGCGTCGGCGATCACGGTTGCGAGTACATGACCGGTGGCAAGGTGGTCATTCTCGGCACGACCGGTCGCAACTTCGGTGCCGGCATGTCCGGCGGCGTCGCGTTCGTCTTCGATCCGAACAAGACGTTCGAGGCCAACCTCAACACCGAGCTGGTCGACATCGAGCAGCTCGAAGGTGACGAGTTCACCTGGTTGAAGGACATCGTCACTCGTCACCAGGAGCAGACCGGCTCCGAGGTGGCCGAGCGGATCCTCGCGGACTGGTCGCAACAGGTGAACCATTTCGTGAAGGTCATGCCTCGCGATTACAAGAAGGTACTGCTGGCCATCTCCGAAGCCGAGAAGAACGGCGCGGACGTGGACGAAGCGATCATGGAGGCAGCTCGTGGGTGACCCACAGGGATTTCTGAAGAACACGGTTCGCGAACTGCCCAAGCGGCGGCCCGTCGACCTGCGCCTGATGGACTGGAAAGAGGTCTACGAAGACTTCTCCAAGGACACCCTGCGCACCCAGGCCAGCCGTTGCATGGACTGCGGTATCCCGTTCTGCCACAACGGTTGTCCGCTCGGGAACCTGATTCCCGAGTGGAACGACCTGGTGTTCAAGGACCGCTGGCGCGACAGCATCGACCGGCTGCACGCCACCAACAACTTCCCGGAATTCACCGGACGGTTGTGCCCGGCCCCGTGCGAGGCGTCGTGTGTCCTGGGCATCAACCAGGATCCGGTCACCATCAAGCAGGTCGAGGTCGAGATCATCGACAAGGCCTTCGAAGAGGGTTGGGTCGTCCCGGTCTACCCGACGCATCTCACCGGTAAGACGGTTGCCGTCGTCGGTTCGGGCCCGGCGGGTCTCGCTGCAGCGCAGCAGCTCACCCGCGCCGGCCACACCGTCACGGTGTTCGAGCGTGCCGATCGCATCGGCGGCTTGCTGCGGTACGGCATCCCCGAGTTCAAGATGGAGAAGCGCCACATCGACCGGCGCCTGGCCCAGATGGAGGCCGAGGGCACCGTCTTCCGCACCGGCGTCGATGTGGGCGTCGACATCTCGGCCGACGAACTGCGCGAGCAGTTCGACGCCGTGGTCCTGTCCGGCGGTGCCACTGCCTGGCGCGACCTGCCCATCGAGGGCCGCGAGCTCGACGGCATCTACCAGGCCATGGAGTTCCTGCCGAACGCCAACCGCGTCCAGCAGGGCGACTTCGCCCAGCCGCCCGTCAGCGCCGAGGGCAAGAAGGTCGTCATCATCGGTGGCGGCGATACCGGTGCCGACTGCCTCGGTACCTCGCACCGTCAGGGCGCGGAAAGCGTCCACCAGTTCGAGATCATGGCCCGTCCGCCCGAGGAGCGTGCGACGTCCACCCCGTGGCCGACGTACCCGCTGATGTTCCGCGTCGCGTCCGCGCACGAGGAGGGCGGCGAACGCGTCTTCTCCGTCAACACAGAGCGTTTCGTCGGCGAAGACGGCAAGGTCACCGCACTCGAGGCCTGCGAGGTCGAGTTCAAGGCAGGCAAGTTCGAGAAGGTCGAGGGTAGCGAGTTCACCCTCGAAGCCGACCTGGTTCTGCTGGCCATGGGATTCGTCGGACCAGAGAAGGGCGGCCTGCTGACCGACCTCGGTGTCGACTTCAACCAGCGCGGCAACGTGGAGCGCACCAACGAGTGGGTCACCAACGTCCCCGGCGTGTTCGTGGCCGGAGACATGGGTCGCGGCCAGTCGCTCATCGTGTGGGCCATCGCCGAGGGTCGCTCCTGCGCAGCCGCAGTGGACACCTTCCTGCAAGGAGCAACCGCACTGCCGTCGCCGATCGTGCCCACCCAGGCGCCGCAGCGGTAGGTTGCGTTTTTGCCGAGCTCGAACCCACCCCCCTCGGGGGGATCAATGTCGCTTTGTTGCAGTCCGAGCGACTGAATCTCACATTGATCCCCCGGGGGAGGGTGGCCTCGGCCACACGGTTACGTCCGTTAACCATGTAGGCATCCGATGGTCACAGGCCCCTGGCATGGTCGAGACCGAACAAAGAACGTTCGATCTCCAGTGAGGCCCCTCCCCATGAGTGTCAAGAAGATCTGCGCCGGTATCGGCATTGCTGCAGCGGTTGCGTCCTGCGTGGTTGTCGGAGCGGCATCGCCCGCCGCCGCCGATCCGGCGGATTGCCCGTCGATGTACGTCGTGGCCATTCCGGGAACCTGGGAGACCAGCTCGGGCGCCGCCCCGAAGCCGGGGATGCTCACCGATGTCACCGATCGCCTCGGTAGCGATATCCGCACCGACTACGTCTCGTACCCCGCCACCGCGTTCCCGTGGGAGGGCGAGGTGTACGGGCAGTCCCGCGCAGCAGCCGTCGCCAACGCGGGCGGAATGCTGAAGGCTATGGCAGATCGTTGCGGCGCAACGAAATTCGGCATCATCGGTTACAGCCAGGGAGCGGACGCGGCAGGCGATCTCGCTGCGGCCATCGGCACCGGAGTCGGCGTCGTGCCCGCGGACAAGGTGGTGGCGGTCGGCCTCATCTCCGACCCGAAGCGCTCCGATACCGACGCCCTGGTGGGGCCGGCCGTGGTGGGAACCGGAGTGGGCGGGCCCCGCGTCGGTGGCTTCGGCTACGTCAGCCCCGTGGTGCGGACGTTCTGCGCCGTCGGCGATCTCTACTGCTCGACCCCGAAGGACGACTACGTGGCGCGGTTGGCCGGCTTCTTGGCCGTCTCGTCCAACCCTGCGCCCAACGCCGTCGATCAGTATTCGCAGGAGGCACAGTCCTTGATTGCGGACCTCGCCGCTGCCGGCGGTTTGCCGGTGCTCCAAGGCCAGCTCTCCGATCAGGCGAACGCTCAGCGCCAGCGTGAGATCGAGGCCTTCTACCGCTCCGGAATCCACCAGGAATACCAGAGCTACGACGTCGGAAACGGCCAGTCCGCGACGCGATGGTTGGCGCGTTACCTCTCCGACGCGGTCTGACGGCGTAACAGGACGAACACCGCGACCGCACTGACGGCCATCAGCGCGGCGCTCGCGCCGGAGGCGAGGTTGAATCCGTCGATGAAGGACGAGTTCGCGGCGGCGCTCAGTTGCGAGGCGTACGGCTCCGGCAGGTAGTCGGCGACGGCGACGGCACCGCCGATCGTCTCGCGCGCCGGCTCGGCAATGTCGGCAGGCGTCTCCGCGGGGATGGCGTCGTCCATGCGGTGTCGGTAAACCGTGCTGCCGATGGTGCCGAGAATCGCGATGCCGACGGCACCGCCGAGTTCTGCTCCGGTTTCGGACAATGCCGACGCGGCACCGGCCTTCTCGGGGGCCGCGGCGGTGAGCACGATGTCGGAATTGAGGGTCGATGCCGCTCCTATTCCGAAGGTCAGCACGGCCATGCCGGCGAGCAGGAGCGGCAGGCCGGAATCGGAGCCGACGAATGCCATTGCCGTGCAACCGATGGCGATGAACAGCAGGCCGCCCGCAATGATCGTGCCCGTGCGGATGATCTTGCTCAGCGTCGGCGCCAGCACGGCGCCGGCCGCTGCGGCGACGGCGGGAACCAGCAGCCACAGACCGGCTTCGAGCGGGCCGAGCCCGACGATGAGCTGGAGGTACTGCGAAGCGAACAGGCTGAAACCGGTCATGGCGAAGATGACCAGGAACTGCACCACGACCGCTGCGCTGAAGGCGCGTTCGGCAAAAAGGGTCACGTCGATCAGTGGGTGTGCGGCTCTGCGTTGCCGCAGAACGAACACCGAGCCCAGGCCCAGGCCGGCCAGAGCGCTTGTGGCCGTTGCGATGTCGATACCGTCCTGCGCGCCGTGCTTGACGGCGAAGACGATCGAGAGCATCGATGCAATGGCCAGGACGACGCTGAGCGGGTCGAACCTGCCGGGATCGGTGTCCTTGAACTCCGGGACCAGCAGCGGTGCGGCGACGAAGAGGACCACCATGATCGGGATGTTGATCAGGAAGACCGAACCCCACCAGAAGTGCTCGAGCAGAACACCTCCGATGACGGGCCCCACTGCTGCGCCACCTGCGAAACCGGCGGTCCACAGACCGATGGCTTCCTTGCGCTGAGCGGGATCGTGAAACATGTTGCGTATCAATGACAGTGTGCTCGGTGCGATGGTGGCTCCACCGATTCCCAGTAGTGCCCGAGCCACGAGCAGCATCTCGGGGGAGGTGGAGAACGTCGCCACCAGTGACGCGGCACCGAACACGACGGCACCGATCATCAGCAGGGTGCGTCTGCCGATGCGATCGCCGAGCGAGCCCATGGTGATGAGCAGACCGGCAAGCAGAAAGCCGTAGATGTCGAGAATCCACAGCGTTTGGTTGCTGGTGGGCTCCAAGTCGGCCGTCATGAACGGAAGAGCCAGATACAGCACCGACATATCCATCGATACGACGAGAATCGGCACCACCAGCACTGCGAGGCCGAGCCAATCCTTCCTGGTGGCGCGCTGCTCGGTTGCCGTCCGGCTCACTGTGATTTCCCTTCCCGAAATGGACACTTCAGCTTAGGTGGGTCGGGAGTACGTTCGGTGAAGAAAGAGTGTCTCGCCGAACGAAGGAAACATCACCTCATGACCAACGATCTGAAGGTCGTCGCCACGATCATCGCCAAGCCGGATGCCGTGGACGTCGTGCGCGACGGCCTCGCTGCCCTCGTCGCCGAGTCACGCAAGGAAGACGGCAACGTCTCCTACGAGCTGTTCGAGTCGGCGATCGAGCCGGGCACGTTCATCACCATCGAGGTGTGGAAGTCACAGGAGGACCTCGACGGCCACATGCAGACCCCGCACCTGCAGCAGGCGCTAAGCCAGTTCGGTGCCCATCTCGCGGCTCCGCCCGCCATCCACCCGCTCCGACCCGTCGCCTGAGTCACCCCGCGCGCTCGCGTAGACCAGCGCCGAGACGGCCAGCAAGGCCACCGTCGCACCGACAGCGAGCCACCCGGTCCCGCTCATCTCGCCCGACGCGATGATGCGGGTACCGGCGGCGGTGTAACTCATCGGCATGAATGCGGCGAGGTCGCCCCAGATCGGTGCCGTCGATGCGTAGGCGAAGCCGCAGACGACAACCTGCACCACCAGTGCGACGATGTTGACGACCTGGCCGACGACGGCCCCGAGCACCCGTTGGATCGCTCCAGCCGCCGCGAGGTAGGCCGCTGCGGAGGCGACAAGGAAAACGCCTGCTCCGAGCACCGGCCCGAGGGCTGCGTCGGTCGCGAACGCAAAGGCGAACGCTGCACTGACGCCTACCGCGGCGACGGCCGCAGCCACCGAGATCACCCGTGGCCTGCTGTCCTTGCCGAGTACTCGCACGAGACTGACGCAGCCGAGGGCTCCGAGGGCCACCAGAGCTGCGATCAGGTACGGGGTGGCACCGGTGCCGGTGGACGTCGACGTGGCCGCGAGATTCTGGTCGGCGGCGGCGTCATCGGTGGCGGCGACACCCTTGGGCAGTGCCGCGGAGGCGTCGCGCACGTTGGTGGCGATGCCGCTGACGATTCCCTCGACCGGTCCGACGGCTTTCACGAGCTGATCGGTGCCGGCTTTGAGCTGCTGGCCGCCGTCGTCGAGTTGGCCGAGCCCGTCTCGCAACTGAACCGTGGCGTCGCCGATCTGCGCGGTGGCCCCGAGGAATTGACTGTCGGGATCGTTGAGCTCGGTGGAGAGCTGCTGAGCCCCGCTCTTGAGGGTCTGCAGCTGAGCGAGGGTATCGGGCCCGAATGCCTGCGTGTTCAACGTGTCGATCACCCCGCGGATCTCACCGGAGATGGCGTCGGATCCGGGGTGCGGGAAACGATCGACCTGATCTGCAGTGGCCGCGAGTTTCGCGGTGAAATCGGACTGCAGGGCTCCGAAACCGGCGAGCTGGTCGACAACCTGGTCGACGCCACCGCTTATCTGCGACGCGCCGTCTCCGAGCTGGCCGATCCCGTCGCGGTACTGCCCGAACCCGTCGGCGAGCTGGATGGTTCCGTCGTGAGCCTGGGTGATGCCGTCGGTGAGTTGCACGACGCCGTCATTGAGCTGCGTTCCGCCGTCGGTCAGTTGGCCGACGCCGCTCGAGAGAAACGTGATGGGCAGCGATGCGCTGTTGAGGCTGCTCCTGGCCGCGGACAGGGGATCCGCCGTCTGCTGTTCCGGAGCCGGAGACTGTTCGGTGTCGGCGACGACGGTGGTGGTCGCGGCGGACTCGCCGCTGAGGTCGTAGCCGGTGCCGAGTGCGAATGCACCCACCGCCACCAGAGGAAACGCCAGCGCAGTGAGAGCAACGGCAGGACGTCGGAAGATACGCAATTCACCCATGATGAATTCGAGGCTAACCGCCGTCCTCGGCCCGGCTGACCAGTCGGGACCGTCGGAGGTCGCGTTTTGGGCCCTCTACCTGCGAGTTTAAGAGCTCTCTGTGGATTGCCGGTTGCGGGGCAGCAGGTCCCACACATGTTCGGTCTCGTTCACCGAGGAGACCGACCTCGCGCCACTTCGTGAGAACAGCACACGCGTCACCGAGCAGTAGTCGATGGGGAAACCGAGAACCTTCGGGGTCTGCAGAATGTCCTGCAGCAGAATATTGATCACGCCGCCGTGAGCGAAGAGCGCAACGGTGTCGGTGTGTTCGCCGGCCGAGACGATATCGGCGACCCCGGCCAGAACGCGCTCGCGGAACGCTCGCTCGTCGACCTGCTCGGGTAGATGCCCGGCCTTGATGCGCTCGAAGGCCTCGCGGAATTCGGTCTTGGCCGACTCGATGGGAACGTAGCCGCCGAAGTCGCGGTCGTATTCGGTGAGGCGCTCGTCGGGCTCGACGGTCAGGCCGAGCCGGTCGGCCAGCGGCTGCGCGGTCTGGACGGCGCGTAGCTGCGAACTCGAGACGACCCGGGAAATCGGGAACCGCGCCAAGGCGTCGGGCACCCGCAGGGATTGTTCGACGCCGAGCTCGGCGAGAGCGGGATCGGCCGAGGTGTCCGATCGTTGCGGGAGGGCGTGCCGCACCAGAACCAGTTGCATCGACTCACCTAATCACGAGTGTTCGACCGCTGCGCAGCACCATCGATCGGAAGGCCGCCACCTGACGTGGCGTGTCGGCCCCCGGCTGCCACACCATGCCGATTCGCCTGCGTGCGGCCGGCTGCGTGAGCCCCACGTCCACGGTTCCACCTTCGCCGCCGTGCGCGCGGATTCGCGGCAGGATGGCGATACCGAGGCCGGCACCGACGAGTCCGCGCACGGTGTGGGTGTCCTGTCCCTCGAACGCGATGCGGGGGGTGAATCCGGCGTCGGCCCACAGCTCGTCGCAGATGGACCGCATCCCGAAGCCGTGACCCATCGCGATGTAGCTCTCGTCTGCGGTGTCGGCGAGATCGACCGACCTGCGTGCGGCGAAGCGATGATCGGCCGGAACCACGAGCATCAACCGCTCGTCGTAGAGCTGAAAGGAGTTGTCGTCGGTGTGCTCGGCGCTGAGGGAGACGAACGCCAGGTCGGATGCCCCGTCGGCGAGTCGGTCAAGGCAGCGCGCGCGGGCACCCTGGTCCAGATCGAACGTGACGGCCGGATGGTCGACGCGGAACTGGCGGATCAGCGCGGGAACGACGTCCTCGCCCAGGGTGTTCTGGAACGCAACGGCGATGCGGCCGCGGGCCCGGGCGTCGTGCTCGGTCATGGCGTCGATACCGGCATCGATGTCGCTCAGTGCCCGCTGTAGGTAGGGAATCAGCACCCGGCCGGTGCTGGTGAGCACGATTCCGCGGCCGCGTCGCTCCACGATGTCGACGCCCAGGATGGCCGACGCGCGGGCGATCTGGCGGCTGACGGTGGGCTGCGGAACGCCGAGGGCGTGGGCTGCGTCGGTGATGTGCTCGGTGTCGGCGACTGCGACAAGGGTCGGCAGCAGCGGCAACAACTCGATCGCTTCGCGACGCATTGCCGAATCATATCGTTGTCGTATCGGTTGTGTGCTTCCCATGCATTGGACGAATACCGTGAGCACTTCTAACGTGATCTGCATGACTACGACGCAGCCAGGCGTGCTCGGCTGGGAGGGCCACCTCAGGGGATCGCGCGAATACCGCCGACTCGTGCTGGCGTTGCTGTTCGCCGGAATCGCAACGTTCGCTCAGTTGTATTCGGTGCAGGGCATTCTCCCGCTCATTGCCGCCAATCTCGACATCACACCGTCGCAGTCCTCGCTCGCCGTGGGTCTCGCGACGGTCGGTGTTGCGGTGTCGGTGATTCCCTGGTCGGTGGCAGCCGACCGCATCGGTCGAGTCCGAGCGATGACGGCGTCCATCCTCGTCGCGACAACGCTGGGGTTGCTGGTGCCACTCGCGCCGTCTCTCGAAGTGCTCCTGGTCGTTCGCTTCTTCGAAGGCGCTGCGCTGGGCGGACTTCCGGCCATCGCGATCGCGTACCTGAGCGAGGAAGTGCATCGCAATCACACGGCGCTGGCGGCAGCGACCTACGTCTCCGGGACGACCCTCGGCGGACTGCTCGGGCGTATCGTCGCGGGACCCGTTGCGGAACAGACCAATTGGCGCATCGGCACGTTGACCGTGTCGGTGATGGCAGCATTGGCCGCAGGATTGTTCGTGTGGCTGGCCCCTCGGCCGCGAACGACGCTCGTGCACAGCCGGATCGGTGACCTGCCGGGACGGCTCTGGGTGAACCTGCGAGAGCCGGGGATGCTTGCACTGTACGGCCAGGGATTCCTGCTGATGGGCGGCTTCGTCGCGATCTACAACTACCTCGGATTCCGCTTGGAGGCCGTGCCCTTCGGACTCCCGCAGTCTCTGATCAGCCTGATCTTCGTGGCGTACCTCAGCGGTACCGTCTCCTCACGGGTGGCGGGCAAGCTCGCCACCGAGCACGGAAGATCGGCGGTGCTCGCCGGATCGACCGCGACGATGATCGTCGGAGTGGCGTTGACGACGGCGTCGAACCTTGCGGTGATTCTGACCGGATTGGTCATCCTGACCATGGGATTCTTCGCCGCCCACGCCATCGCGTCGGGCTGGACGGGTCAACGCGCCATCCACGGCCGTGCGCAGGCTACGTCGCTCTACAACCTCTTCTACTACGGCGGATCGTCCATCGTCGGCTGGATCGGCGGTGTCGTCTTCCAATCCCTGGGATGGAACGCGTTGGCGCTGTTCGTCATTGCACTGGCAGTGATCGCCGCTGTGTGGGCCGCGTGCCTGAACAGTCGACTGTCGCGGTCGGTCGAGTCAGTACGTGGATGAGCCCGAGGCCGCAATCGCGAAAATGATGATCGCACCGACGATGACTACGAAGAGCGCAATGGTGACGTATCCGATGACCAGGCCGGCGGTCGCGAAACCCGACCCGCCCTCGCCGGTGCGCTTGATCTGACCCCGCGCAATATGGCCGCAGACCACGGCGCAGATCGATGCGAACAACGGCAGAAACGTCAGACCCAGAATGGCCAACACCATCGAGACGATCGCCAACGTGTTGGTGGCCGCCGGAACCTGATACCCGCCCGCATACGGCGCATTCCCGTATTGGGGATTCGGATACTGGGGATTCTGATACTGCGCATTGGGATCCTGATACGGCGGATACTGCTGCCCGCCGTACGGCTGATCGTTCTTGGACGCGTCGAACGAATCACTGCTCTCACCCTGCGGATAGCCCATGGCGGGAGTGTGACACCTCGAGACAGTCGCCGCAAGCGGATCGTCGGCTCGCCCACACCGCCGCCCGTAGTCCACTCGATGTGCCATTGACCCCCGAAAGGGCCACTGGATGTCACATTGAGTGCACTCGGGGGTGGGCTCGCACACGCAGATCGCGTGCGGGCGGGTGTGAATCGACTACAGGGTGGGGAGTTTGACTACCTGGCCGGCGTAGGACAGTCCGGCACCGAAGGCGAGCAGGAGCGCGGTGTCTCCTGCTTTTGCTTTTCCGGTGCGCAGGAGTTCTTCCATGGCCAGTGGGATGGAGGCTGCCGAGGTGTTGCCGGTTTCGGCGATGTCGTTGGCGACCGGGGTGCCCTCGGCGAGGTCGAGGCTCTTGGCCAGCAGTTCGGTGATGCGGCTGTTGGCCTGGTGGGGGATGAAGGCGTGGATTTCGTCGGCTTTGATGCCGGCGACGTCGAGTACCTTCTGCGCGGCTTTGCCCATTTCGAATGCGGCCCAGCGGAAGACGGAAATGCCGTTCATCCGGATCCAGGGGCGTTCCATGTCGGCTTTGGTGATGTAGTCGTACCAGTCGATGGTCTGGACGATGGCGTCGGACTGTGAGCCGTCGGAGCCCCAGACGGCGGGTCCGATTTCGGTTTCGTCGCTCTGTCCGACGACGACGGCTCCTGCGCCGTCGGCGAAGATGAATCGCGTGGTGCGGTCGTAGGGGTCGGTGGTGACGCTGAGCTGTTCTGCGCCGATGACGAGGACGTACTTGGAGGTTCCGGCCTTGACGAGGTCGGATGCGACGGCCAGGGAGTAGCAGAAGCCTGCGCAGCCTGCGCAGATGTCGAATGCGGCCGGGCCTTTGGTGCCGAGTCCGTGCGCTACTTTCGCGGCGGCCTGGGGTGTCAGTTCGAGGTGTGTCGATGTGGCGACGATGACGGTGTCGACTTGGTCGGCGGTGATTCCGCTGGCTTCGAGGGCCTTGCGGCCTGCCGAGATGGACATCTGCACGACGTTTTCCTCGGGTTCGGCGAAGCGCCGATTCTTGATTCCGGAGCGTGTCTGAATCCACTCGTCACTGGAGTCGATGAACTCGCAGATCTCGTCGTTGGTGACGATGCGTTCGGGGCGGTGAACGCCCAGACCCAGCATCTTCGACTGTCGGCCCTGCGTTGTGCTGATCGCACCCATCTTGAATTTCCTCTCGTGCTACCGCGCCATCGCCAAGCTTCGGCTCGGGTCTTGGGCTGCGGGCTCGGTGACACACGTTACGTGCGTCGCCGCAGGAGGTTCACACCAGTTCGGCGATGAGGGCTGCTACCTCGGCGGGTTTGTCGATCATGACGTGGTGATGCGCGGGTATGACGACGGTGAAATCGGCCTTCAGGTAGTCGGCCAGTTTTCGTTGGGTTCGGATCCACCGTTTGCCCCACGGGGAGGGTCGGCCGGTGTGTGCGGCCGCCACGGTGACGGGCACGTGAAGCGGGTATTGCTTGCGAATGCGGTTCAGTTCGACGGCAAGATCCGAATACACGACGTCTTCGACCAGCGCAGCTGCGAGGTAGGCGGGCCGGCGATAGATGTCGTCGACCCAGTCGAATGTCTCCTGCGGGGTGCCGTCGGGCGGGGTGGCCTGGTTGAGAACGCGGCGCACGCGCGGTCCGACCAGCCTTTGCACTCCAGTTTTGCTGAGCACAGTCGCAATTGCGTGCGCAGCCTTCAGGCGAACGGCCGCGGGGATGATGCGTCGGGGGTCGGATTCGGCGCTGGAATCGAGGAGCAGTACGCCACGGATGCGCGACGCGTACAGCCGGGCGACGGCCTCGGCGTAGAACCCGGCAATCGAGTGACCTGCGACGACGGCAGGTTCGGCAATGCCGAGTGCATCGAGGACGCCGACGATTCTGTCTGCTTCGCCTTGGACGGTGGGAGTCACACCCTCGGGCAGGGGATCGCTGAGCCCGAACCCGGGGCGGTCGAGCACCACCACCCGGTGATGTGCGCTCAGGATGTCGACGGTGTCGTTCCAGTCGAACCAGTTGCTTCCGAGGCCGCCGCAGAGAACGACCGTGGGGCCGGTTCCGCGAACGAGCAGGTGCAACCGTTGACCGTCCACCTCCACGTATCGACCCGGAGGATGTTTCACGGGAAACAGTGCATTGCGCTCGGTTCGATAACCGTGATCCATGTTCGCTCCAAAGCACATTGCCGACCTGTTGACTGTTTCTGCCTCCAGTTTCCATCATTTGCCCCGTTTTGCCCACTCGTACTCGTGGGAAGGGCTCGGGGGCGGGTCATTGACGGGGTTTGGCCAGCGGGAATGCCAGCGTCTCGCGGATGCTGCCTCCGGTGATGAGCATGACTACCCGGTCGACACCCATCCCGAGTCCACCCGTCGGCGGCATTCCGTGTTCGAGTGCCTGCAGGAAGTCCTCGTCCAGGCTCATCGCCTCTTCGTCGCCGCCTGCCGCCAACAAGGACTGTTCGGTCAGGCGTCGGCGCTGATCTACGGGGTCTGTCAATTCGCTGTACGCGGTGCCCAGTTCGACACCCCACGCGACGAGGTCCCACTTCTCCGCCACCCCGGGGATGCTGCGATGCGGCCTCGTCAACGGCGACATCGACGTCGGGAAGTCCTTGTAGAAGGTCGGGAATTCGGTGTAGTCCTCGACGAGGTGCTCGTACATTCCCTGTGCGACGGCTCCAGCGTCCCAGGTCTTTTCGTACGGGATGCCGTTCTCGTCGCACAGCCGTTGCAGTTCCGCGAGTGGCGTCGACGGCTCGACGGGTACGCCCAACTTCTCGGCGACGGCACCGTGCAGTGTCTTGACGGGCCACTCACCGGAGATGTCGATCTCGATCATCTCCCCGTTCGGGCCGTCGGGACGCAGGATGACCTCACGCCCGTGTGCCGCGACGGCCGCCCGCTGAATCAGCTCGCGGCACAACACCATTGCGCGCTCGTAGTCGCTGTGCGCCTCGTATGCCTCGAGGATCGTGAACTCGGGGTTGTGCTTGAAGTCCGCTCCCTCGTTGCGAAACACGCGGCCGATCTCGAACACCTTCTCCATACCGCCGACGCACAGCCGCTTGAGATACAGCTCCGGGGCGATCCGCAGGTAGAGATCCATGTTGTAGGCGTTGATGTGGGTGACGAACGGCGCTGCGTTCGCACCGCCGTGCACCTGCTGCAGGATCGGGGTCTCGACTTCCATGTACCCGCGCTCTCCCAACGAATCGCGAAGGGATTTCACCACATTGGAGCGTGCGATCAGCAGGGAACGGGCGTCGCGATCGATGGCCAGATCGACATATCGTTGGCGCACCTTGGCTTCCGGGTCGGTCAGTCCGCGGTACTTGTCCGGCAACGGATGCAAGCATTTGGCGTTCATTCGCCAGTCCGTCGCGAGCAGAGACAGCTCACCGCGTTTGCTGCGACCGATGGTGCCACTGACCTCGATGAGATCGCCGAGGTCGAAATCGGCGTCGAAGTTCTCGATCGATTCCCCGACGCGATCACGGTCGAACAGCACTTGAATATCCGCCGACCAGTCACGCACCACGGCGAACGCGACACCGCCGTAGTCGCGGATTCGCAGGATGCGTCCGGCAATGCGCACCGTGGTGCCCTGCGGGGATGCCACCGCTGCCTCGACCGTGTGGGTGGGGGGATAGGCGACGGGATAGCCCTCGATGCCCTCGCGTTCGAGGCGTTCGAGCTTCGACATGCGCACGCGCACCTGGTCGGGACGCTTACGGGCCGGTGTCGGCTCGTCCGAAACGGTGTCGGGCCCGCTGCCGTCGGGATGAATGTCGTCGGCGTCGGCCAGGGCTGCAGGCACCGCGACGTGGGATCCGGTGTGTTCGGAGCCGCGGCGGAACGTCGGGAGAGTGAGAAAGCCTTCGGCGATGGCCGACGCGACGCCGACCTTGGGTAACACCCGATTGTCGGCGAAGCACAGGTAACGCGGCTCCCACTCCGGCAGATACTTCACATTCGAGCGATACAGCGCCTCGAGCTGCCACCACCGCGAGAAGAACACCAGCACACTGCGCCAGATCCGCAACACCGGTCCGGCCCCGATCCGGCTGCCCTCCTCGAACGCTGCGCGGAACACGGCGAAGTTCAACGAGATCTTGCTGACGCCGAAATGATCTGCGCCGGTGGCGAGCTCGGTCACCATCAGCTCGATCACCCCATTGGGCGACGCCGGATCACGACGCATCAAATCCAGCGAAGCACCCGTACGACCCCACGGCACCAGCGAGAGAACACCGACCACCTTCTCGCCCTGAACCGCCTGCACCAGAAGACAATCACCGTCCAGCGGATCACCCAATCGCCCCAACGCCATCGAGAAACCGCGCTCGGTCTCGGTATCGCGCCACGCATCCGCACAGGCAACGATCTCCGACATCTCCTCGGAAGAAATATCACGATGACGACGCACGGTGACCACGACGCCCGCTTTGCGAGCCCGGCTGACCGCCTGACGCACGGGGCGCATCTCGCGTCCATTGAGGTTGAAGTTCTTGGTTTTCAGGATTGCTTCGTCGCCGAGTTCGAGGACGCTCAGCCCGGCTCGCTTGTAGGCGGTGGCACCGATTTCGCTGGCCCCCATGACAGCTGGGGTCCAGCCGTACTTCTCGGCCAAGTCCAACCATTCCGAGATTGCGTGCGGCCAGGCCTCGGGGTTGCCGATGGGGTCACCGCTCGCCAGACACACGCCGACCTCGACGCGATACGTCACCGCCGCCTTGCCACTGGTAGCGAAAATGACTGCCTTGTCGCGGCGGGTGGCGAAGTAGCCGAGGGAATCGTCGGCACCCCACTTGTCGAGCAGGCCGCGCAGGGCGGACTCGTCGCGGCCGGTGAGCGCATTGCTCGACCGCTGCGACCGAAACAGCGTCACGACGGCCCCCAGCAACGCCAACGCACCGAACAGACCCAACGCTGTGTTCACGAAACCGTTCGGCCTGCCGTCGAACTGTTCGTTGTCCACCGTCGCCAACGCCGTGACGCGGTTGAACGCCCACAGGAACGTCTGGCTCTCCGGCAACGACCCGGGGAACAATGCAACCAACGCCCACCCGATCACCGTCCCGACGGCCGCGCCCAGCACGAGCACCCCGAGCGCCTTCCACACCGCACCCCGACGGACCCGCGTGTAGAACTCCTTGCGCGCAGCGATCAACAACCCCGTCACGACCACGTGAACGGCCAGCGCAATCCACGAATTGACGTTCTTGTCCAGGATGCCCTCGACGACATTGGTGATCGCCAGCAACACCAGATAGATCGTCAGCAACCACCAGGCAATGCGCTTGCGACTCGCCAACGCCGCCGCCAACAATCCGACAACCAACGCCCACGACAAACTCGTATCCGGAGCATCGAAGTAATACGTATCGACGTACTCCCGAGGCGCATGAATCAAATAACGCAGCGTCGGGGACAGACTCCACAGAAACAACAACACCGCGAACACACCGAGCACCAGCCCCGCGATATGAGGCACCTCGCTCCAACGACCGCGCTCGGGTGGCACGAACGACCGAGGAGCCGCGGATCCGGACCGCTCCGAGGGAACTGCTGTCGCTGTCATGTCTCACTCCCGAAGTCAGAATGCACTTGCAAAGTAGACGGTATCCCCGCCGAGCCCGAGAAAGTTGCCCATCGCCCGCACCCCAGCCCACTCGATGTGACCGTCAGTGGCCTTTTCGGCAGTCAATGGCACATCGAGTGGACCTTGGGCGGTCGTGTTCGAGGGCATTCGACCTGTGTGTTGAACGCAGCAGTGTTCGAGGTCCCAGTTAATCCACAGGGCGTGAGTTATCCACAGGGCAGTTCGTTTCCCCTCGTCATGTCCGATTCGTGTCGTGCGGGCAGCGCATCATCGTGTGTATGAAGCGGGGAGGCGCACGAATCGATGCGAAGGTGATCGCGGCCGCGTCGGATCGTGGATTGGTGAGGACGGCAAATCTGCTCGAGCTCGGGGTGGCGTCGAAGACAATTGTTCGACGCACCCTGCCGGACGGCATCTGGTCCCGGGCGCTGCCTGGGTTGGTGTTCCTGAAGAACCGCTCGTTGACGTCGATCGAACGTGCCACCGCAGTGTCGATCTATTGCGGGAAAGAGGCTGTCATCAGCGGTCGGGCTGGTTTGGCGTTGCACGGATTGGGCACGTCGGGGTCGTTCGAGGAGACGTTCGCGCTCATTCCGGAGTCGCAACATCGAAAGTCCGTCGGCTTCGCTGCGGTCGAGCGGACGTGGCGGATGCCGCGGGCGGAGATCAAATCGGGACTACGCGTCGCGCCGATCGTTCGATGCTTGTGCGATGCGGTTCGGCGCATGAGGAACGCCGAGCAGTGCATGGCGCTGATTGCCGGTGTCGTGCAGCGGGGAGCGGCCACCGTGGACTCGATCATGAAAGAGCTCGACGCCGGTAGTACGCGCGGGACTGCGATGCCGCGGCGAGTACTGCGGGAGTTGGCCGCCGGCGCGCATTCCGTTGCCGAAGCCCAGGCCCAGAAGCTGTATGCGCGCAGTGGACTTCCGCCGATGCAGCACAACGTCGCCATACACGACGAGAGGGGCAAGTTCCTGCTCGTCGCCGACAATTGGCTCGACGACGTCGCATTGGACTGGGAAATCGATTCACTCGAATACCACCTCTCGCCGGCTGAGCACAGGGCCACGCTGGAGCGGCGTGAGCGAGCACAGAATGCCGGTCTCATCGTGGTGACTCATCTCCCGAGCGATATTCGGGACGATCCGGAGCGGGTGCTCTCGGACCTGCGGGCTCGTTACGAGCAAGCGAGAGCGCGTCCGCGACCTGACGTCACAGTGCGACCGCGCGCGGACCCGTCCTATCGGCAATCGGGCTGATACACCCACACCATGTGTTGGCCGGTCTCGGATGCAGCCGCGATCGGTTGATGCTCGATCCTGTCCAGAACGAACCCAAGCCGCCTGGGTACGGCCTGACTTCTGAGATTTGCTGCATCACAATGAATTTCGACGCGATCGACGCCGTCCAGATTGAAGGCCTCCTGCATGAGGGCAGCGACGGCCTCGCTGATCACACCACGTCCCTCGGCATTGCCGTCGAGCCAGTAACCCAATTCCATTCCATGCGGGCCGATTCGGCGATGCATCCCGATCTTGCCCAGAAACGCACCGCCTTCGAGGTCGAAAATTCCGTAATCGAACATCTCCCCGGCATCCCACTGTTCGACGGCCTGTGCGATACGAGCGAGTTGAGTCGAAGGCTGTGTGGCTTCTTCGGTCGCCCATCCCATCCATGGCACGAGGCGAACGAGATTGCGGTCGATCACGTCGGCAATGGCAACGACATCGTCGGCCGATTCGCGTCGAATGACGAGACGGTCGGTGACAATCCGATCGGGAGGTTGGGTAACCATGGCGACAGTCTGACGGTCATCCGACGCATCTGGCGAGCGAATTTCCGTCCGCGCCGGCCACCTGCATGTCCACTCGATGTGCCATTGACCGGCGAAAAGGCCACTAGATGTCACATCGAGTGGGCGAGGGGGGCTGCGAGGGGATCAGGAAGCCGACCAGGATCGCCAGGACAATCGATCGATGATGATGACCGGACCCTCGGGTCGGTTGTTTCGATATTGACTGTATTTCGCTACCAAGGCGTCGGTGGCCGATGTGCCTTCGGTGCTGGAGGTTTCGACGATGTGGGCGTTTCCGTCGGCGCGGATCCACCAGAGTTGGGACCAGTCGTCGGTGTAGTGGTCGACGATGAGGCTGACGGCGGGGTCGGCGCGGATGTTGTCGAGTCGCTGGAGTTTCTGGGTTGTTTTGGGTTTCCAGTCGATGGCGGTGTAGATGCGGTCTCCGGTGGGGGCGACGGCGAAGACGATGGGTACCAGGTGTGGTGTGCCGTTGGGGTTGATGGTGGAGAGTTGGGCTCGGGGTGCGTCGGTGAAGCGTTGAACCTCGTTGTCGATCTTCACGTTCGTTCCTCGGGTTATGCGGATTCGCTGTGGGTGCTGTGTCGGATGATGAATTGTTCCAGTGCCGCAATGGACATGGGGCGTCCGAGTAGGTGTCCTTGGCCGAAGGTTACCCCCATGTCGGTGCAGATCTGGAGTTGTTCGGGGGTCTCGATTCCCTCGATGACGGTGTCTTTTCCGAGGGTGGTGGTGACGTCGACGAGGGCTGTGCAGAGTGTTGTCATGGCGCGGCGTCGGTGCAGGTTGTCGCTGTCGAGGTGTTGGGTGAGGGATTTGTCGATCTTGAGGGTGTCGACGGGGAGGGTGGCGAGTCGTTCGAGGGAGGAGAAGCCGGAGCCGAAGTCGTCGATGGCGATGAGGACGCCGTGGCGTTGGACGTCGCGGAGTTGGTAGTGGACGGCGTCGAGGTCGTGGAGTGTCTGTGATTCGGAGAGTTCGAGTGCGAGTCGTCCGGGTTCGATGCCGTAGGTCTCGACGACGTCTATGACGTCGGTGGCGAGGGTTCCGGTGGCGAAGTGGGCGGGGCTGATGTTGACGCCCACTTGGAGGTGGATGTTGCGGCATTGCCAGTCGGCGATCGCGTGTGCGACCTCTGCGAGTATCCACGAACTCAGTGGGACGATGAGGTCGGCGTCTTCGGCGAGGGGGATGAAGGTGTCGGGCATCAGCAGGCCGAGTTCGGGGTGGTTCCATCGGATGAGTGCTTCGGCACCGACGACGGATCCTGTCGCGAGTTCGACTATGGGCTGGTACACCATTGTCAGTTCGCGCTCGACCATGGCGATGCCGCGTAGTCGTTCGATGAGTTCGAGTCGGGTGCGATTGGTGTGATGCAGTTCGTCGGTGAACACGTGATGTTCGTTGCGGCCGACGGCTTTGGCTGCGTGCATGGCTGCCGCTGCGTTGTGGACCAGTTGGGTTGCGCTGATGTCGGCGTCGGTGCTGGAGGCGACTCCGACGCTGGCTGTGAGGGTGAGTTGCCGGTGTCCGAGTACGAAGGCGGGCTCGAAAATGCTCGCGAAGCCGGCGGCCAGGGCGCGCGCGGCTATGGAGTGGCAATCCCGCGCGATGACGACGAATTCGTCACCGGTGAGTCGGCCGATGGTGTCGCCGGGTCGGGTGGAGGCGGTGAGACGGTCGGCGATCATGCACAGCAGTTCATCGCCCTGTGCGGGGCCGAGGGCATCGTTGAATTCTCGGAATCCGTCGATATCGACCAGCAGGACGCTGAAGTGGCGGTGTGCGCTCCGGCCGTCGAGCTCGACGGCGATGAGGGTCAGGATTTCGTCGCGGTTCGGCAGGCCGGTCAGTGCGTCCTGCCGCTCCGAGCCGCCGGCCGCCGCGGAGACATGGCGGAGCGGTGCGCCGTGCTCTCGACTCACTGTTCCCCCTCATGGCCGGATAGCCACCAGTGATACTAGCCAAAGAGTATGGTTTTCGCCCATAAACAGGGAACGTGCCCTTTTTATCCAGTATTAGATCACGTCGGTCGAGGTTTGTGGCCCGTTTGCGCGCCCTGTCGATATTCGTTCTTCGACGCTCCAGATCGCGTCGTCCACGACGTCGCTCAGTCCCAGTACCCACCGGGCCGCGGACCGACCCTGATCGAACAACGACTGAGCGACGGTGGTCAACCCGGCGGCTGCGGCGGCGGGGGAGTCGTCCCATCCGCTCACGGCCAACCGTGTCGGAACGTCGATTCCGGACGCGGCCACCGCGTCGAGCACGCCGAAGGCAAGTTCGTCGCTCATCACGAGCAGGGTGTCGATCATGTTGTCCTGCAGCAACACACGGGCGGCACGGTTGCCTTCTGCGCGGGCGTTGTTAGTGGTGAACAGCGTAGGTACCGTCGACCAGTCGATGCCGAGGCGTACACACGCATCGCGGTAGCCCTCGAGTCGGGCTCGGGTCACCGGCATCGAGATGTCCGACGCGTCCGCGCCACGCACGATCGTCGATTCGCGTCGGGTATCAGGCCTGAGCGCGACGATCGCAGGGTGAGAACGGCCGCTCGACGCGGCGGTGGCCACAGCGTCGGCGGCTGCTCTGTCGTCGATGGCGATCCAGTTCAGGCCGGGGTGCCGGGGCCCGCCTTGGACGCATGTCGGTCGTCCGGTGTCGACCAGAACGTCGAGCAGGGGGTCGCCGATTTCGGTGGTCCACACGACGTACCCGTCGACCTGCGCATCTCGGATCCGCGCTATGTCGTTGTCGCGGTGCAGGTTCGGCAGCATCATCAGTGCGGTGTCGGCGTCGAGGCACGTTTCGGCGATGCCGGACAGAAAGCGTCGAGCCTGGGGATCTTCGAAGGCGTAGGTGAGCTTTTCGCCGAGGACGACCCCGATGCTGTTGTGCCGTCCACTGCGCAGCGACCGCGCTGTGCGATTGGGCCCGGCGTACCCGAGGGTGGCCGCAGCCGCGTGCACACGGCCCCGGGTAGCAGCCGACACTCTGCTCGGCTGGTTGTAGGTGTAGGAGACGCTCATGGTGGAGACGCCGGCGGACGCTGCGACGTCTGCCATGGTCACCCGGTTGTTCACGGGCCCACTGTAACGCGTCGCGAGCAACTGTGTAACGATACACAACATGTCGTCACCCTTCCCGAAGCTGTTGGTGCTCGCGTCGGCAGCATTCATCTACGTCACGGCGGAAACGCTGCCCGTGGGGTTGCTTCCGGAGATATCCGGTGACCTCGGTGTCGGCGAATCGGCAGTCGGCCTCCTGCTGACCTTCTATGCCTACGGTGTCGCCGTGATGACGATGCCGTTGATCAGGGTCGTACGAGAATGGCCGCGTCGACGCGTCGTCGTCATCACCGTTGCTGCACTGGCACTCTCGCAGCTTCTCTCCGCGGTGTCTGTCGGCTATCCGATGTTGGTGCTGTCTCGAATGCTCTGTGCTGCAACGCACGGGGTGTTCTGGGCCGTCGTTGCCCCCGTCGCCGCGTCGCTTGCGCTGCCCGGTAAGCAGGGCAAGGCCATCGCCACGGTGTACGCCGGTACCTCGCTGGCACTGGTCGCCGGCAATCCACTCACCGCGGCCATGGGCCAGTGGTTCGGATGGCGCATGGCTGCAACACTTCTCGGCATCGTTGCCGCAGTCATCGCCGTAGCACTGTATTTCGTGCTCCCGGCACTACCGGTCACCAAGGCTACCTCCGAGACCACAAAGACACCGCGGGTGCTCGACGGCACCCTGGCTGTTCTGTGTGGAGTGACGTTCCTGGCCGTCCTCGGTCATTTCGCCGCGTACACCTACTTCTCGGTGATCGTCGACCGTGCCATCGGGTCGGCGGGCACCACCCTGACCTCGATGTTGATGCTGTACGGCCTGTTCGGAGTGATCGGCATCTGGGTGATCGGCAGAACGTACGATCGGTGGCCTCGACACTCCACCATCGCCGCTCTGGGCGCGGTCGCTGCTGCGGTGGCAATACTCTGGTGCACTCTGAGTGGAGCGCCGGGAAGCTGGGCCTTGTTCGCCGTAGGGGCAATTGCGTTGTGGGGGTTGGCATTCACCACCCTTCCGGTGTGCATTCAATCGGCCGTGGTCAGAGCGGCCCCGGCCGATGCGGACAAGGCGTCGGCGATCTATGTCGTTGCCTTCCAGCTGGCGATCGCGACGGGCGCCCTGGTGGGCGGCGTGTTGATCGACCTCAACGGCATCGTGGCCGTCACCGCTGCTGCAACGGCTCTCGTCGTGGCTGCGCTGATCGTGGTGGTCATGGCACGCAACACCTTTCCGAACAGTCATGCACACGAGCCGGTGGCAACAGCGGCACGCTGACCGTTGAGGGGCCCCGCAGGATAAGGTCAGCACGCGACGAACGAGGGAATCCGGTGCAATTCCGGAGCTGGCGCGCAACGGTGACGAGCGAGAGCTCGAAGTCCGAATGCTCGTACGTCGCGATCGACCTCCATCCGCGGCTCCGCGACACGAGCCCTCAGCAGGAAGCTCTTCACGATGCGCACCACTCTCGCCGTATTAGGCGCTGTCTCCATCCTTGTCCTTGCCGGTTGTTCGTCCACCACGACTCCCGACGCGACCGCCCCGGCCAGCGGCAACTATCCGCTGACCATCGAAAATTGCGGCCGCGACGTCGTCGTCGACGCCCCGCCGCAACGTGCGGTCTCGTTGAATCAGGGTGCGACGGAAATTCTGCTC
The DNA here is from genome assembly GCF_047782425.1 of Rhodococcus sp. 077-4. Classification (NCBI taxonomy): domain Bacteria; kingdom Bacillati; phylum Actinomycetota; class Actinomycetes; order Mycobacteriales; family Nocardiaceae; genus Rhodococcus; species Rhodococcus sp. 077-4. The sequence continues at coordinate 517,688 of NZ_JAJPWC010000001.1, forward strand.
TCGCTCGGCCTCGCCGACCGTATGGTCGGCACCGCCACCTGGACCGATCCCGTCCGCGCGAACCTCGAACCGGAGAACGCGAAGGTCCCCAGGTTGGCGGACAACAAGCCCTCCCTCGAGGTGGTGCTGGACGCCGAGCCAGACTTCGTCACCGCTTCGTTCGGGGGGACGCTCGGGCCGGGAGGCGTCGCTGACAGGGACCAGTTCGAGACGCTCGGCGTGCCGAGCTACCTCTCGCCCACCGACTGCAACGGCAAGACGGACGACAGCGTCAACTCCGACGGCGCGCGTACGACGCCGCTCGAAATCGAGACCGTCTACCAGGAGATTCGCGATCTCGCGGCCATCTTCGACGTACGCGAACGCGGTGAGCAATTCATCGATGAGCTCCAGGATCGCTTCGCGAAGGCCTCCGGAGCCGTCCACGCCTCGGGGGTGAGCCTGGCTTACTGGTTCGCCGACACGGACACCCCGTACATGGCCGGGTGCTGCGGATCGTCGGGCATCATCACCAACTCCGTCGGTGCCGAGAACATCTACGCCGACACCACCGATGAATGGCCACAGGTCAATTGGGAAAGCGTTGCCGATCGCAACCCCACTGCCCTCGTCCTCGCCGATCTGAGCCGGCGAAGCATCGCCGGCGACGCTCTCGACAGCAAGATCGCCTTCCTCGAATCGAACCCCGTCACCAGTAGGCTGACCGCCGTCGAGGACGAGCGGTACATCGTCGTCAACGGCGCCGACCTCAACCCGTCGATCCGCACGATCGACGGGGTCGAGAAAGTTGCTGCTGCTCTGCAGAATTGGGGACTGACCACCCCATGAGCCGGACCGATCGCGGGTTACTGATCCCGCTTCTGCTCGGTGGCCTCGTGGTCTTGGTGCTCTCGATCGGCGTGGCCGTGACGATCGGCCCGGCCAGCGTGTCGGTGTCCGATGTGTATCGAGTGATACTGGAGCACATCGGATTCGGTACGGCAGGGGTGAGCCGGATCGAGGACGGAATCGTCTGGGAGCTGCGGCTACCACGCACGCTGTTGGCGGCCATCTGTGGTGCCGGCCTGGCCCTGTGCGGAGCCATCATGCAATCGTTGCTGCGCAATCCTCTGGCCGACCCGTTCGTGCTGGGTATCTCGTCGGGCGCGTCCACCGGTGCTGTCGTGGTCGCCGTGCTCGGAGTCGGTGGTGGAGCACTGTCGCTGTCCACCGGAGCATTCGCCGGCGCGCTGCTCTCGTTCGTTCTGGTCATGCTGCTCGCCGCCGGTGCCGGCGGTGGTAACGATCGCGTAGTGCTCGCCGGAGTAGCTGGGACGCAACTGTTCTCGGCTCTGACGTCGTTCATCGTCATCTCCTCGGCCGATGCCGAACAAACCCGGGGAGTGCTGTTCTGGCTGCTCGGCTCCTTGAGCGGTGCCGACTGGACAGATGTGGCACTGTGCGGGGCTGCGGCACTGCTGGGAATGGTGGTGTGCCTGTTCAACACCTCTGCCCTCGATGCGTTCACCTTCGGACACGACGCGGCCGCGTCCCTGGGCGTCCCGGTGAAATGGGTGCGAATACTCCTGCTGATCATCACCGCATTGATCACGGCCGCCCTCGTCAGTGCCGCCGGGGCCATCGGATTCGTAGGCCTGGTACTCCCGCACGCCGCCCGCTTCCTCGTCGGCGCGAGGCATCGAAGACTGCTCCCGACGACGGTGGTGATCGGGGCGATCTTCATGGTCTGGGTCGACACCATTGCCCGAACAGTGTTCGCACCACAGGAGATTCCCGTCGGCGTGGTCACTGCCCTCATCGGGGTGCCGGCCTTCGCGCTGATTCTCTTCCGGCTCAGGAGATCCCGATGACATTGCACGCCAGAGACATCCGATGGACCCGCGGTGGACACCCGATCCTCGACGGCATCAGCTTCGAGCCCGAGCCCGGCGAAACCATAGGCCTGATCGGCCCCAACGGCTCCGGCAAGTCGTCGCTGCTGCGCATCCTCGCCGGCATCGTGCCCCCCGACAGCGGTGAGGTCTTGCTCGACGGAGACAACCTCCGAACACTGCGTCGACGACGCATCGCCAGACGCGTGGCCATGGTCGATCAACACTCCGACACCGACGTCGACGTCAGCGTCCGCGACGTCGTCCGCCTCGGCCGAATCCCACACCACGGCATCCTCGGCGGCGACGCATCCGACGACGACGCCGCCATCGCCCGAGCACTCACCGACACCGCCATGGCATCGAAAGCCACCCGACGATGGCACACCCTCTCCGGCGGCGAACGCCAACGAGTCCAAATAGCCCGAGCCCTCGCCCAACAACCCACCGAACTCCTGCTCGACGAACCGACCAACCACCTCGACATCCAACACCAACTCGACATCCTCACCCTCGTCGCAGGACTACCCCTGAGCAGCTACATAGCCCTGCACGACCTCAACCTCGCCGCCATGTTCTGCAACCGCATCATCGTCCTGAACAACGGCGCCATCGTGGCATCGGGAACCCCGCGTGACGTGATCACCGAACACCTGGTGCGCACGGTGTACAACGTGCACGCCAGCGTCACGAATGACGACGACTATCCACAGGTGACCTACCGGCGCCTGTGACCACCCACCGCCCGGAGTCCACTCGATGTGCCATTGACCCCCGAAAGGGCCACCAAATGTCACATCGAGTGCCGGCGGAAGGGGTTGAACCCGGTGCGCGGATACGGAATCTAGAGTTGCCGCAGCTTCTTCTCGAATGCGTCGATGCGCGTTGTGTCCTCGAAGAAGTCTTCTTGCGAGACGATTTTTCCCCAGCTCGTGCGTACCAGGAGCACGGTGCGGTTGCTGTAGAGCTCGGTTCCGTCGGGCGCGTGGGCTCGGTCGTCGAAGCGCACGAGAAGGGTCATGCGCCAGGGTGCGCCACCGCTGTAGATTTCGGTGATCTGGCCTTTGATTCCGGCGGCGACGAAGTCCTGGAAAAATCTTTCGATGGCTGCGCGGCCGCGGTGGGTGCCCGACCAGCGGCTGTCACCATCGGCGAACTTGAGCACTGCGTCTCGGTGGAAGGACGACAGCAGCGGACGGTAGTCGCCGTTGTTGAGTGCTTCGATGTCTCGCTGAAGCTTGAGGGTCAGCGCTCGCATGAGCAGGAGCTTGAATGCGAAGGCCGTCGAGATGCCGGCGAGAAATCTCAGTTGCATGCCAATACGTTTGCCTACCGTTCACCGACGTGTCAATCGAGTCCGAGGTTCCTGAGCCGATGAGTGATCGTGTGCAGGTCGCGTTTCCGGCAGTCGGCGCTGTCGGTCAAGTGTGTGGGTTGTCGGTCCCGGGTGCCCTGTGCGGGTAGGTCGAGCAGCGATACAGACGTCGCGATCGGGGGAAATTTCATCCGGTCCTGCAGGCGCTCCCTGCCTCGTCGTGGACAGCGACGCGACGGTCGCAACGCCACTCGCGCTGCGGCCCGAACTCGTACTCTCTGCGAGAACCTCGTTGGGCAAGCTGCAGGCCGTGTCCGAGAGCACGGCGCGGTGGCGATCGGTCGGAGCATCGTGGACGATCGACTCTATGCGAGATGTGGACGAGCGATTCGTGGACTTCTGGCGCGACGCCGATGACAGCGATCCCGTTCGGGTTCGGACCGAGATGGACGAATTGCTCACCACTGCAGATTGTTCCGATGCTCGGGCTTTGTTCGAGCGGGCATCTCTGGAAGACTTCCTGGGCGCAGAGTCCGCGGCCGTTCCGCTGTACGAAGCATCGTTGGCGCACGGTCTGGACGTGGACAGGGAGAACCGGGCTCGAATCCAACTGGCGAGCTCGCTCCGCAACATAGGACGGCACGACGACGCTCTGAAAATTCTCGACGGGTTCGAGTTTTCGAACGACTATGTCTCTGCGCGAAACGCATTCGTCGCTCTGACCCTGTGGGACATGGGTGATCGTGCTGGGGCGCTTCGAGGCGCCCTACAGGCAGCAGACCCGGCACTGGGGAAATACCGTCGAGCCATCGGGGCCTATGCATCGGAGCTGTCCAACGACGAACAACCGTGAGAACGGAACAACTGCGTCGTCGGCGGCGTTCTTCGGTGCAGTTCGTGCAGGCTCATCCGACGACCCAGGGGGAACGATGACCGGAAGCTCCTTCGATCCACACGCGCTGCTCGAGCAGAGCCGAATCGGCGTCCTCGCCACCATCAAGGCCAGTGGACTGCCGCAGCTGTCGCCGGTCACGCCGTTCTACGACCGGGCAGCGGGCACTATCGCAATTTCGGTCACCGAAGGGCGAGCGAAAACGGCAAATCTACGCCGAGATCCTCGCGCTGCACTCGAGGTGACCAGTGCCGATGGGACAGCATGGGCAACGGCGGAAGGCACCGTCACCCTGACCGGTCCGGGGACGTCGACGGACAGCGCCGAAGTCGAGGCACTGGTCGACTACTACCGCGCCGCGGCCGGTGAGCACCCGGATTGGAACGAATACCGATCGGTCATGGTTGCCGATCGACGAGTGCTCGTGACCATTGCCGTGACGCACGTCTACGGCCAATCGATCGCCTGACGCCGCGCCCAGTCCACTCGATGTGCCATCGACTGCCGAAAAGGCCACCAAAAGTCACATTGAGTGCGCAGCCTCCAGCGGTCAGGTGAGCTGATAGACGTCCAGTTCCACGGAGTGGGGCAATCGTTCGCCGGTTCCGACGAACAACCGTTCGTTCATCCACTGCAGTCTGCTTGCTGACGAGGACAGTCTTGGTTGGCTCCGGAAGTACATGCGGTCCGCCGGGACGTGTTGTCCGCGGATGAGTGCGGCCATGTCTTCGTCGGCACCGCTTCGTATGCCGATGTTGTGGACGGAGATTCGTTCGCCTGCATCGGTCTCGAGTGCATATCTGGCGTCGAGTTCGCTGAGGGTGCTCGTTCGAAGAATTTGGTGGTCCGCACCCCCGGACAGCACTCGACCTCGCAAGTGGGGGCCCTCGACCGTGCCGCCGAGGATCGGGACGATGCGGCGGTGCCCATCAGACACCTCGCCCAGGTCGATCGGCTCGCCCACTGTCACGGACAGGTGTGCGACGAAGGTCAGTTCGGGCCGCACGTCAGTTCGTTCTGTCGGCAAATCCGTCGGGCAGATCCGCCGGCGCGACGGACACGATTGTCTCGTCGTCGACGCCGACGTTCTCGAACAGTGTGATGGTGGCGAATTCTGGGACCACGTAGATGGGGTAGGTGGGTCCGGCGTCGCGGTAGGCGCGCATCTGATCGAGGTGATCATTCTGGTACAGAACGGTTTTGGTTCCGTCGAGTTCGATCCACTGCGGGAAGAAGATTGTGCCGTGCAGGCGTCGCTTGCCGGGGATGACATTGACGACGACGGAGGTTCCGGTGGGCTCGTTCCAGGAGATCTTGTAGACGTCGTCGTCGAGCTGAACGAGGTCGACCTCCTGATCCTTGACCCACCGTCCACCGACCATGCCGGTGTGGATTCGGTAGTCGATCGTCGTCGCGTTCTTGACGTACATCTCGTACTGCCAATTGTTCGCGTAGGTGTAGATGAAGCGGTGGCCGACGATGCCGCTGAGGTCCTGAGTCGGGATCGGGTTTTCAACTGTGGTCTGGTCGCTCATAGAGTTATTTTGTCACAAAATTATGTTTGCAGCAAAACTATCTGTGCGATCATCGGACGGTGCATTCCACAGCAAGCGAACTCGCTCGACAACTGGGACCGCTGCGGCGTTCGCTGCTCCGCGCTACCCGAGAAGCCGCGCACCTGCCCGACATCCCGGATTCGCACGTCGAGGTAATGCGTGCCCTCGTAGACAGGCCGTCGATGAGTCCGGGAGCTCTGGCTGCACACCTCAACCTCGCCCGATCCACGGTCAGTAACCTGATCAAAGCAATGGTCGACGCGGGGCTCGTCGAACGATCGGTCTCATCGGATGACCTCCGTGGTGCCGCCTTAGCGGCATCGCCGAAGGCGCTGCGCCTACTTTCCGACTACGACGCAGCCAGCTCGAAGGTCCTCTCGGATGCATTCGACGAACTGACGGAGGACAGCCGTCGGACACTCGATGCGGCACTCCCGGCGTTTGTCGCCCTCGCGGCAATCTTGTCTCGCCGACCGTCTTGATTGCGCCTGTCGTCACTCCCGTAGTCCACTCGATGCGACATTGACTGCCGAAAGGGCCACCGAATGTCACATTGAGTAATCGAACATCTATGACGTCGACGGCGGGCGGGCAGCAGCATTCATGTCGCGCACCAATCGAGGCGTTCGCCTCTGCCCGACAGTGGACAGCCAACGACGTGCGGGATAAGAAAGTCGAACGACGTAGTAGTTGACGAACTCGATGACCCCGAAGAGCCAGACGGCGACGACGGCGACACCTGCTGCGACCCCGTCGGGTAGCCACACGATTACTCCCGCCAACCCGCCACCCAACAATGCAATGTTCGCGATCCGGAACGCTCGGTACCCCGCACGTACGGGAGCAGGCATGGGGTGACGCTCGACCCAGGACCGGGCCATCAGCCAATAGGCTCCGGCCTGCACAAGCACAAACAACAAGGGGACAAGCGCGGACCACAAGGCCAGACGGTCCTGCCCATGGTCGAGTCTCGGCAGCGCCATGGTGAGCGCAATCGTCAGGAACACACTGGCGGCCGCCAACTCGCCGAGCCCGAGGGACAGATATCGACGGCGCAATGCCTCGCGTCGAGTGGCCCGCATGCCGTCAGATTACCTAGCGTCCGGTAGCCGGCCCGCATCTACAGTCCACTGAATGTGTCATCGACCCCCGAAAAGGCCACCAAATGTCACATCGAGTGGACCGGGGGGCTTGAGTGGGGCGGGGGGCTTGAGTGGGGCGGGGGGCTTGAGTGGGGCGGGGGCTCGAGTGGGGCGGGGCGCGGGCGGGAGCAGCGACTATTGACTACGTTCGATCGGTATCCACAGTTCCCCCGATCCCGAGGTCCAGTCGGGTGATTTTTCGGTGATGGTGAGCAGTTCCGGTCCTGGGATCACTTCGTAGGGGTTGGAGGGGAACCATTCGCTGAAGGCGTCGGCCCAGAGTTGTTGGAGTGCGGGGGCGAGTTCGGTGTTGCTTTGCGTCTCGAATACTGCCCAGGTCGATGCCGGGACCGCGAGGGTGTTCCATTCGGGCGGCGCGGGTGCTGTGCTGGCGACGGCGAAGTAGTAGTCGAAGAGGCTGCCGTCTTCGCGTTCGGGTTCGAAGCCGTCGCTGACGAAGAGGATTTCGGGTAGTTCGGGTAGGTCGGCGAGTGTGCGCAATTCGTCGCCGGTTCCGGGGGCGAGGCTTCGGTGGAATTCGGTCATCGCGGTGTTCTCGCCGCGAAACCGGAGTGGGATTCGGGTCGATTTGCCGACGATGTGGAATGCCGGCAGTGCGACTATCCGGTATCGCATGGTGCTCCGTCCTTCGATGGTCAGGTGAAATGTCACCGCTTGTCTGGAACAGAGGTTGGCTCCGGGCCGGCGGGCCTGAGATGGTGTGATGCCGTGCAGGTCTCGGAAGGCGCGGGTGAATGCGTCGGCGGTGTAGCCGTACTTGGATGCCACGTCGAGCACGCCTGTACCGTCGAGAATGTCCGCTGCAGCCAATGTCATTCGGCGTTGTCGGATGTACAGCGACAGCGGTAGTCCGGCGAGTGCGGAGAACACCCGACGGAAGTGGTACTCGGAGGTGAGGGTGATCCGAGCCAGATCGGCCGTGTCGATCTGGCCGTCCAGATTGTCCTCGATGTAATCCAGTGCTGCGTTCCATTTGTCGAGCATGTGCCGGTGACCTTCTTTCGTTCCGATCGAAACGATAGGACCGGGAAGGTGTGGATTTCTCGACTTCCCGTGCCGCGAAAAGTCGGATTCAGATCGTACGTAGGTGACGCTGCCTCCGCTGTGAACGCATGCGGCCGAGTTCGTCCAGCGCAGAACGAGATCGAGCATCGGCGGGGCGGTAGACGATCAACCGTAAGTCCGGGTCGCCGAGTGGCGTCAAGACATCGAATGTCACGGTCACCGGCCCGACGAGTGGATGCCGCATGGGTTTGTCCCCCCGACTGCGCACCGATACTTCTCGGGACTGCCAGTAGCGGGCGAACTCCGTGCTCTCTCGCTCGAGTTCTGCTATCAACGCCGCGAGTTCTCCGTCGTGCGAATGGTTGACCCAGGCGGCACGCAGATCGGCGACTGCACCGCGGACCACGTCGTCACGCGCGTCGTAGAAACCCTCGAACCGACTGTCCAGGAAACACATTCGCAGGACGTTTCGATCGGCGACGGGACGTTCGTCGATGTCGAGCAGCAGCGCCGCCATGGTCTCGTTCGCGGCCAGTATGTCGAGTCGATGATTGAGCACCATTGCCGGCAGCGGCCCGATATCGTCGATCAACGCCCTGATGCCGTCGGGCACCTGCTCGGCGGTGGGTCGCTCGGGTGCACGATGACCGGCGAGCGTGAACAGGTAGCCGGACTGATCGGCCGACAGCTTCAATGCAAGCGACAGCGACTGCACCACCTGAGCGGACGGCCGAACATCACGCGCCTGCTCGAGCCGAACGAGATAGTCGACGCTCACCCCGGCCAACGTCGCGACTTCCTCTCGCCGCAGACCGGGCGTGCGTGATGCCCCGATCCGTGGTGGCAGGCCCACATCCGACGGGGCGAGCGCCTCGCGTCGGGCACGCAGAAATGCCGCCAGTTCGTGGCGACCGGCCTGCGGGGGCGTGCTGTTCACCTCGTCCAGGGTAGAGCAGTTCGGCGCGATCAGCCTGGTACCGCGCGTCCCAGGATGGTCACGTCCTTCCCGTTCATCGACGGGATTGCGACTGTGAGCAGGACAGAGTCACCGAGGAGAGGAACGACACGTGCCGCGCATGGACCACTACCGATTGCTCGGACGCTCCGGCCTGCGAGTTTCGCCATTGTCATTGGGAGCCATGACATTCGGCGATGCCTGGGGGTGGGGTGCCGACAAGAAGGACTCGAAGAGAATATTCGACGCCTATCTCGACGCCGGGGGCAATATGGTCGACACCGCAAACATCTACACCGACGGCCAGTCGGAACGGTACCTGGGCGAGTTTCTTCGGGGGCGTCGTGATTCGGTCGTCGTCGCGACCAAGTATGCGGCGACGCGTGATCCGTCGGATCCGAATGCCGGTGGTGCAGGCAGAAAAAGTCTTCGCGGATCCGTCGACGCGAGTCTGAAGAATCTCGGCACGGACTACATCGATCTGCTGTATCTACACGCGTGGGACGGTGTGACGCCGAGCGATGAGGTCATCGCATCGCTCGGTGAGCTGGTCCGTTCGGGAAAGGTTCTGTATCTGGGTATTTCGGATACACCGGCGTGGCAGGTGGCACGCATGCAGACCGTTGCCGACGTTCGTGGCCGGCCCTCGTTTGCGGCACTGCAGGTGGAATACAGTTTGATCGAGCGAACCACCGAACGGGAATTGCTGCCCATGGCAGCAGAATTGGGACTCGGCGTCATTCCCTGGGCACCTCTGGGCGGCGGAGTTCTGACGGGGAAGTACACCGCCGCAGACCTCGTGACGTCGGGTTCCGACTCACCGGCGGGTACCCGACGCGATCATGCGCAGGCGAACGGAACACTGACTCCGCGGGGACTCGCAATCGCGGACACGGTTGTCGACGTCGCTCGCGAACTCGGTGTGACTCCTGCTCAGGTGGCACTGGCGTGGACGCTTCACAAGCCGACCGTCGTCAGCTCGTTGATCGGCGCACGCACCCTGGAACAGTTGCAGCAGAACATCGCTGCTCTCGAGGTCGAGTTCGAAGAATCCCAACTCGAGACACTGCACGCCGCCAGCGCTGTCGACCTCGGGTTCCCGCACGAGTTTCTGATGCGCCCCATGGTGCGTGGTGTCACGACCGGCCGCACCTCCGTTCGGCCCCGTCCTGACAGGACGTGGTGAGCCCGGCATCATGACCGTGGAGCACGACGGTAGGTCAGGGGATCACCGTCGTCGACGAGTGTGAATCCGGCACGTTCGAGTACCCGACGCGACGCACTGTTCGCCCGGTACACCTGCGCAGCCATCGGGAGGCCATCCGTGAGATCCTGAGCCAGATCGAGGAGTTCGCCGGCGTAGCCACGACCCCACTGGGTCGGATGCACCCAGTAGCCGACCTCGACATGGTCGGACCGTCGAATCAGGCTGAGCAGACCGATGCGTCGTGGTTCCCCGTTCATGCCGACGTACCACCTCGGTACGTCGGGCTCCTGGTCGTCCGTCGCGCTCAGGGCGCGAGTGAACCGCTCATCGAAATAGGTTCTCGTCCAGGGAATTCCGTCACCCACCCATTGGACGACGTCTGCATCCGATGCCATCGAGTAGAGAAAGTCGGCATCGGACGGCACAGCAGGGCGCACCTGAATACGCGTCACAACTCGTGGAACTGGGAGGTCATGTTCCCACCCGCGTCCCCGGTGTTGACGGTGCCTGCTCTCTCGAACAGCAGTGCAGAGACTTCTTCTACGGCTTTGGGGCAGTGCTCGACTCCTGCCGGCACGACGAAGACGTCACCGGGGCCGAGAACGACATCGCGGTCACGCAGCTGAATGATGAGTTCTCCGCTGTGGACGAAGAACATCTCGTCGGTGTCGGGGTGTGTGTGCCAGACGAATTCGCCGAGTAGCTTGACCACTTTGACGTCGTAGTCGTTGACGCTGACGAGTCGGTGGGGTTGCCAGGGCTCGTCGATCATGCTCAATGCGTCTGCGACATTACGCACGTCATCGCCGGTTCTGCCGCTGTCGATGCTCATGGGGGGTGCCCTTCGTCGTCGGTCGAATCGGCTCTGAGAAAATTCTATCCGCGCAGGGATCTATCAGCAGCCCTGCGTACCCATCGCAAGAAGATTCACTCGTTGATCATTTCCCGGACGGGACCGAGGTGCACGGCTCGATAGACTCTGTCTCGCAGGAGGTTTGCATCTCGATCGGTCAGTGTGTGGTCGAGTGGTCGCAGCGTCATCCGGATCAACGCGTTGACCTGACCGGGTGCAAGACCGAGTCGATGACGGGTGGGTTCGGATAGGTCGTCGAATGTCGTCACGTCGAGTATCTCGACGGATTCGAGCAGGCCGCTGTCGGTATCCAGCGCGGTTCGAACGACGTCGCCGAGGACGTCCCCGTCGGTGCTCTCATGCACGACGACCGAGATATCGCGACGGATGGGCGGCATCATGGAGACGGGGCGCCACGGCTCGAGGTCGAGCATCTGCCTTCGAATACGCAGATCCTCGGCGCGAAGCAGACGGATGTCGTCGATTCCCTTGCGCAGCATCAGCGCGCGATCCAAACCCATCCCGAGCGCCAGGCCGGACCATCGATACGGGTCGAGCCCGCTGCGCTGCAACAGATCTTTCGACACGAGGCCGCACTCGGCGAGCTCCATCCAGGCGTCGCCGATCAGCACGTCGATTTGATACCCGCCGTGTGTGTACGGATGTTGCGCCGGTAACGCCCTCCATTCGGCGTTCGGAAGGACGGATCGGACGACGGAATCGATCATGGCCATCAGGTCGTCATCGGTGAGGTCCGGGTGAGATGCCAACCGCCACAAATCGACCTGATGAGGTGCCCCGACATGGGTTCGGTCGATGGCATCGCGCCGATACACCAAGCCGGGCAACACGAGGAGCTGATCGAGATCGGCTGCACTGTCGATGCTTTCGAGCACCCAGGGCATATATGCGGATGTGTGACTGCGCAGCATCACCTCGGGACCGATGTATCGGGAGTACCGTCGGTCACGCGTCACGGCAGTGGCTTCGAATCCAAGCTTGTCGTAGTTCTCTCGGACCGGCACAACGGGACTGAGTCGCAGGGTGCGGGCATCGAGATTCCACAGCGCCGTCAGACCGTCGACCACGTCGGTCGACAAGAGCTGCATCGCATGTGGTCCCTGGTCCGGATCGGTCAGGTCTCGTAGCGAGAGTTGGTATATCAGTTCGGAATTGGACAGGTAGCTGCTCATGGGTGTCCTCGTCTCGTTCGGCGGGTAGTTGACCCCTCGACCGATCGGACGCCTGGACTCTCAGCAGCGGTGCACTGGACTGCCCTGACGACCGGTACACGGCCGAGGGTAGCCAAAGGGCAGTACGATGCGCATGACCTGGACGGTACCGGCGCGAGCAGTTGGCCGCCATCGATTTTTCGTTGGGACAGCTGGCCACATCAATCTGGTCATCGTGGCCAATGCGCGCCGCGCTCGCTCGGGCGGTAGCAATCGGTGCATCGTCGGGCGGAGTTCTGCGCCTTTATTTCGGTTGGGCGCGATCAGGATTCGCTGCTGGATGGGAGCGACGATGCCGAACGTAAAGTGCGATCAGTCCGGACAGCACGACACACTGCGCGAGCATGAGCGGTAAGGGTAAGAAAATCAGATCCCAGCCCGACGCCTTTGCCCGCGTCGACCATATGACGACGGCAACGACGCCCGAGCTGGCCGCGATATGGCCGACGGCCATGAGCACACTCGGAAGTTGTCGCGTCGAAGGAACCAGGACGCCGAGGCCGACCACGGCACCGAGAAGCCCTGCCACGATGCCGACCACAGCCGGTAGGACCACCATGACCTCGACGAGCGGTCCGGGCTCGATCACTCCGATCGTCGCCAGGTACACGGCGACGTAGAAACCGATGGACACTGAGCAGACGACCGTGACGGTCGAGATGCAGACAAGTGCTCGCACAGAACACATTCTCACCTGATCGTCACCAATGCCAGGCGTCGCCCCCGACGTTCTGGATCGTTCGTTGCAGGACTCGAATGGTGGTCACGAAGTCGGCTTGACTGATGCCGTTCATGCGTTCGTCCTGCAACATTTGTTGGACGTCGGCACCGCGCCGGAACTGCTGCTCACCTTCCGGTGTGTAGTTCAGGCGCGAATTCGATTCCACGATCCAGCCTTTGGTGCGCGCGGAGTCGATGGCGTCGACGATCGCCTGGGGAGTGTCGTTGTGGCCGATCTTTTCGATCGTCCGGTCGCGATCGGCTCCCGCGGGGTGTAGTGAGATTTGATGGAGGAGCCACCATTCGGGCTGCGTTACGCCGATCTCGCGGAGCGCACCGCGAGTCCGTGCTCGAATGGCTTCCCCGGCGCGTGCTGTCCAGAATCCGATCGGCTGACGCTCGGGCGGTTGCATCGGTCTTGTCGTTGTCATGAAGCAGACCATAAAACCTGAACATAACTTCAGGTCAAGAGCGAGGCAGGATCAGTGCTACCGACACCAGCGCAGCGCTGACGGCAAGTGGGCCAACCGAGCCGAGGGTGGAGCCGTAAGCCCATCCGCCGAGGGCCGGTCCTGCGGCGGCACCGATATTCAGGCTTGCCGTTGCGAACGAACCCGACATCGTCGGGGCGTCGACGGCTGTCCGCATCACCTGGCTGACCAGGATGCTTCCGAGGGCGAACGAGAGACCACCCTGGACGAATGCAAGCAGTAGTACAACCGTCGGGAACTGTGCCAGTAACGCGAAGCAGCACCAGCCGCCGAGAAGCGCCGGCCCGCCGATCGCCGTGATTCGGGAGGCGTAGCGATCCCCGTACCGGCCTGCGGACCACACCCCACACAGGGCGCCGGCTCCGAAAAGGGCAAGCACCAGCGGAATCGAAGCTGGATGCAAGTCCGCACGGTCCGTCACGACCGGAGCCAAATAGGTGAACGAACAGAATGTGGCACCGTTGATCAGAGCGCACAGAACGAGGACGCGGATCAGCGAACGATTCTGCAAGGCAGCGCATTCGGCCGTCAGCGAGGTATCTGCTCGACGGGTCCGGCGGTCAGGTGCGGCGATTGCCACGGCGATCAACGCGGGCACCGAGAGCAACACTATTGCCCACAGAGCCGCGCGCCAGTCGAGAAGAGTTCCGACCAACGTGCCGGCCGGTACGCCGAGAACGAGTGCGAGTGTTGTGCCGGCGAGGATCATCGCGACTGCCCGCGAGATCCGGTCGGGTGTCACCAACGCCGCGACCGTGGCCAAGGTGACCGCAAGGAAGCCGGCGTTGGCGAATGCTGCGACGATCCGAGAAACGAACAACACCACGTAACTGGTTGTTGCTGCACCGATTACGTGCATGGCAATGAAGGCAGCCAAAAAAGCCGTCAAGGCGAGGCGGGGTGGTAGGCGGCGTGACGCGACAGCCATCGAGGGGGCACCCACGATCATGCCGACAGCGAAGGCCGATGTCAGCATTCCCGCAGCGGGCACAGTGGTGTCGAGGTCGGCGGCAATATCGTTCAGCAGGCCGGCCAGCAAGAACTCGGAAGTCCCCTGGGCGAAAACTGCAGTGGCAAGCAAGAATACGAGCGGTGGCATGAATGTGCTCCGAATGTGCGACGGGTCCGGGACAGTTGGACCGGCACACGGGTGCTCACCGAGAATGGCGTAGTCGAGCGCGTCTGGATTCTCGAGCTACCGGGGTGCCGGTAGCTCTGATCTGGATGCCTCGGGCGAACTCACCGACACACCGTAACGCGAGTTCTCCGCCGATGCCACCGACTTCTGTTCGGCTCTCGTGAGTAGAGTCCCGAACGTGGACAGCCCATCAGGGAAGATGCTGGTAGCGGTGCTCGCCGCTGTCGGAGCGTCGACAGGCGCTGCCGCAGCGGTGGTCTGGCATGTCGGCATTGCCGGTCCACCGGAATCGGACGTGATCTACATCCGCCCGAGTTGGTTCCCAGTGACGCTCTATCTGGTCGCAGCAGGGGTAGCGATCGGTCTCGTAGCTGCCTCGTTCCTCGTCGATTCGGGTCTGCGCATCGTCCGGGACCGTGAACGCAGTCGCATCCACCTGTTCGCATTGTTGATCGTCCTGGGTGCGGCACTGGGAGCGGGCAGTGCACTCGCCTGGACGCATTGGCCACCGCAACCAACCGAAGCTGCGTCGAATTGGTGGTGGGAGCATCCGTTGAGTATCGAGATCAACTCGCCTCCTGCAGCTGACTTCGGCTGGACGTCGATTGGTAGTTCAGTTTCGGAGACCTACGTCTCGGACACCTATATCTCGGACACCTACGTCTCGGACACGTCGTACATCACCCGAGTCGACGAAGCATCGCCTTTCACCCCCACCATCGACGATCCGTGGTTGGTGTTTCCGGTCGGCGGCGCACTTGTTGCTGTGTTGGCAGCATTCTCTCTGTCACTGCGGGACTTTCGATTGGCCGTGGTGTCGCGCTCGGACCAGGACACTGCGTAGCGAGGACCGACCTATTCGTCGGTGCGGAGTTGGTCGACCAAGGTGAACAGCCGTCCCAGATAGTCGCTGTGGAAGACCTCCGTGGCACGGATCTTGGCGTCTCCGTCGAGACCGAATTGCAGGTTGACCAGTTCGACCCCGATGGCGACGCGTCGGGCATCGAGATTTTCGAGTTCGGCGGCGAGTGCGTCGACCTTGGCAACCGGAGACAGTTCGTCAGTCATCCCGGAATCGTAGAGCTCATCCCACTGCGGCGAGGAATTCGCTGTAGAACAGCCCGAGTCCCAGCGCCGACGCGATGGCTGCGAACAGCCACAGTCGGATGATGACCGTCGTTTCCGCCCAGCCGCCCAGCTCGAAGTGGTGGTGAATCGGGGCCATTCGGAACGGCCGCTTGCCGGTGCTCTTGAACGAGGCGACCTGGATGACGACCGACGCAACTTCGGCGACGAAGAGCGCACCGAACACGAGGGCGATCAGCTCGGTTTTGCTCACCACGGACAGGCCCGCGAGCAGTCCGCCGAGGGCGAGTGAACCGGTGTCGCCCATGAATATCTTGGCCGGAGCTGCGTTCCACCACAGGAATCCGATGCAGGCACCGGCCGCAGCAGCGCACACGACGGCGAGGTCGAGGGGATCGCGAACCTGGTAACAGCCGGCAACGGGGTTGGTGGAGCACGACTGCCGGTACTGCCAGAACGTCATCACCGTGTATGCGCCGAGGACGAGGGTCATCGATCCCGCCGCCAACCCGTCGAGACCGTCGGTGAGATTGACCGCATTGGACCACGCGACGATGAGGAATACGCAGAACAGCACGAAGACGATCGGGGCCATCGTGAAGAACGTCGATTGGCGCACCAGTGAGAGTTCGACGTTGCCCGGCGTCAGCCCGCTCGCATTGCGGAACTGCAGCGCCAATACGGCGAAAATCACCGCTGCACTGATCTGACCGACGTATTTGCCGGTTGCCTTGAGGCCGAGGCTTCGTTTCATGCGGAGCTTGATGTAGTCGTCGAGAAATCCGACGATGCCGAGAGCTGTCGCGAGCCCGAGAATCAGCAGCGCCGATGCCGACGGCCCATCGCCCCCCATGGCCACGAGGTGTGACCCGAGGTAGCCGGCCCACAGACCGACGATGATCGCCACGCCGCCCATCGTCGGCGTCCCTCGCTTGGCTTGGTGGCTTGCCGGACCTTCGACACGGATCTCCTGGCCAAAGCCCTGCCGGGTGAAGAGGGCGATCAGAAATGGGGTCAACAGAATCGAGACCGCCAACGCGATTCCACCGGCGACGAGAATGTTGATCATGCGTTGAAGCCCACTCTTCCTCTGTGCTGCTGTTCCCAACCGGTGCTACCGAGCACCGCGGGATACTGTGCCAAACGAATCGGCAAAAGTCGCATTGCGTGACGAAGGCGTTACTCACGATTGGTACGCGCTCGGCGGTACTCCCACCAGCTCGGTGAACTCTCGGGTGAAGTGGGCCTGGTCGAACCACCCGTACCGCGCGGCCAGATCTGCCAGAGGACCCGAGTAGCCGTTGTCGAGATCGCTGAGGGCATCGTGAATCCGGTACCGCCCGAGTACCCACTTGGGCGTCGCGCCGACATAGCGCTCGAACAGTCGCTGCAGGCGCCGAGTCCCGATGCCACACCGCTGTTCCACTTGTGCGACGCGAATCAGCGTCCGGTCGCTCAGCATCGCCGCGATGATCTCCAGAACGGTCTCGTACTCCGGTTCCACGTCACCGGCGTAGGGCGCAAGAACCGAGTCGACGACGGTTCGGCAATGGTCTGTCTCGAGGTGTCCGCCCAGCTCGGCCAGTGCGCCGACGGTCTCGGCCCGAAACGGGGTCGGGTGGGCCACCGGTACATCGCGCAGGCTTCGTGCCACCGTTCCGGTGAAACTCGCGTAGCCGCCGGGCCGGAACTTGACGCCGAACACCCATCCGGACTCGGCGAGTACGACGTCGAATCGGCGCGTGAGCACACCCGTCACGACCACCGGATCGTCGACGCCATCGCGGGTCCAACCATGTTCGACGCTCAACGTGCACGCAGGGTGAGGGAGGGTCGAGCTGCGGTAGGACGTGCCCGAGGGCAGATTCCACTGCAACTGCCAGTAGTTCTCGACCCACGGTTCGAGGTACGTGGCACACGGCAGGCGCACGAGGTCGACGTATTGCGCCAGCTGATCCGGCCGCAGGACGCCGGCCTGGGTGGTTGTCGCGTTTTTCCTATCCGGCACGGGCGTCAGTGTAGGAGTCTGGTCCGACACCCACTGTTGAGGAGAGAGACCATGACCGAGTCACCTGTGGCCACGCTGAAGATGGTCACCCTGGACTGCGCAGACCCCGAGGCCAGTGCGACATTCTGGTCCGCGCTGTTGGGCTGGACCGTCGTCCATGCGGAGAAGGATTACGCGATGCTGCAGGGCCCGAGCAGTGCGCTCGGATTCGGACGCATCGACGACTACGTGCCGCCGGCATGGCCCAATGTGAACGGCACCAAGCAGTTTCACTTCGATCTGGCGGTCGAGGATCTCGATGCCGCAGCGTCGGCGGCCGTGGAACTGGGTGCGAGGCTGCCCGAGGACCAGCCGGGCGAGACGTGGCGCGTGCTGCTCGACCCGGCCGGGCATCCGTTCTGTCTGACGAATGCCGCGAACTGGGGTTGACTCGTCTAGCCTTCTTGCCGTGAACCCCCGCCTCGCAGCAATCGAGATCGTCGTCGCCGATATGGCCGCAGCCTTGGCCTTCTACCGCGTTCTGGGACTGGACATTCCGGCAACTGCCGATGCCGAGCAGCACGTGGAAGTGGACCTCGGCGGCGTTCGCCTGCTGTTCGACCTGCCGTCGACCATCGCTTCGTTCGACCCGACGTGGACGCCGCCCACCGGAGGCCACCGCGTCGCGCTCGCCTTCGATTGCGGGACACCCGAAGGCGTCGATGCGGCATGGGCGGCGGTGACCGCAGCGGGGTACACCGGACACCTGCAGCCCTGGGATGCGTTCTGGGGCCAGCGCTATGCCGTCGTCCACGACCCCGACGGCACCACCGTCGATCTGTACGCGAACGTCTGAGTCGTCAGTTCGCCGGAGCGATGATCTGGATCAGGTTGCCGCAGGTGTCGTCGAACACCGCCGTGATCACCGGTCCCATCTCGGTGGGTTGCTGAGTGAACCGAACGCCGAGGCCGATCAGCCGATCGTATTCTGCTGCAACGTTGTCCACCGCGAACTGCGTGAACGGGATGCCGTCTGCGTACAGCGCGTTCTTGAACGGCGCGGTCGCGGGATGACCACTGGGCTCGAGCAGCAACTCGGTGCCCTCCGGATCATGCGGCGAGACGACGGTGAGCCAGCGATCGGGGCCGCCCATGGCGACGTCGTGCTTGACGACGAAGCCGAGCACCTCCGTGTAGAAGGTCAATGCCTTGCTCTGATCGTCGACGAACACGCTGGTGATGTTGATTCTCATGCCGGTCCTTCGCCCGTCGGCCCGCCGGCCAGTTCGACGGCGATGTCGAGGTGACCGAGATGACGGGCATATTCCTGAAGTACATGAAAGCAGATCCAGATCAGCGTCGGCTGCTCGTCGCTGAATCGTCCACCCAGAGCTGCCAACTCGTCCATTCGATGTGAGCCGAGTACCTCGTCGGTGAGCCGCGCACCGTCGTGCAAACGGGCCAGTAGTGCGTCGGCGTCGACGCCAACCGGCACATGCCACGAGCCGTCCTTCTCGTCACCCCACGGCGCGTCGACTGCCCTACCGAGAAATCCCCAGACGAACCAGCGCTGCTCCATGTGCACCAGATGGGTGAGCATCTGCAGCGGTGTCCATTCCGACGGCACCGTCGTGGCGTTGAGGGCATCGTCGCTCAGCGCAGTGATGCGTCGAACCAGCTCGTCGCGGTAGAACGCCAGGTACTCGCGAACCAGGTCGGCGGGATCGGAGAGAGCGGAGTTCGGTTCGGGAAAGACTGTCAGCTTGGCCATGGTCTCACTCGTTCTTGCGTTGTTCGCGGGCGATGCGGCGCTGCTCCTCGGCGCGGGCGCGGCAACGGCGCAGGAACTCCTCGTCGCTTTCCTGCGACTGGGCCACGGCGCGGCCGGGTTTGGCGTCGTATTCGGGATAGGCCGACGCGGTACGCGGTACGCCGCTGCCACCCCAGATGCCGCCGTTCTCGGGCCGGCCGACGATGAGCCACGCAATCGACCCGGCGAGCGGTAGAACGATGACGAGCAGCAGCCAGACGATCTTCGGGAGGTGGCGGATTCCCGAATCGTCCGCGGTGATGACGTCGATCAAACAGAAGATCGACAGCAGCATGATCAGCAGGCCGAGGTAGGGCACGGGCAATCCTCCAGGGTCGAAAGACCGTGCGGTCGGTCTTCGCCGACCATCAGATCATTCGTTGTAGCGCGGATCAAGTGCTCTGAACATCGGGAGTCGTGGCTCAGCCGAAAACCAGTAGCGCAGCCAGCGTCAGCATCATCACGCCGATGCCGAGGTCCAGAATTCGCCAGGCCGCCGGTCGTGCGAACAGTGGACCGAGCACGCGCGATCCGTATCCGAGAGCGGTGAACCACAGCACGCTACCGAGCATCGCGCCGACGGCGAACCACCACCGCAGTTCACCCGGCTGCCGATTGCCGATCGAACCCAGAAACACCACCGTGTCGAGGTATACGTGCGGATTGAGCCAGGTCAGGGCCAGGCAGGTGGCGACGGCGGCGATCAGCGAACCGCCTCCGTGTACCTCGGCGGTCATGGTGGATGGGGTGCGCGCGCGGTTCAACGCCATCAGTCCGTACACGAGGAGAAACAGTGCGCCGAGGACGGTGACCACGCGCAGCGCGACGGGGTATCGGTCGACGAGCGCGCCGATACCCGCCACCCCGGCCAGGATGAGGACGGCGTCGGAGAGCGCGCACACTGCCACCACCGGCAGTACGTGGCTGCGTTGCAGGCCCTTGCGCAGGACGAATGCGTTCTGCGCGCCGATGGCGACGATGAGAGAGAGTCCGACGCCCAGTCCGGTGAGGGTCGATTGTGCGGCGGCAAGCGAGGTCATGACTGCAACGCTAGGAGTGGGGTCCGGTTAGGTCCAGCGAATGTATTTCAGGAACAATTAGCGTAGCTTCATCTGATGGAGATCGAGCAGCTCAGAGCCCTGCGGGCGGTGGTCGACGGCGGAACCTTCGAAGCTGCCGCTCGGGCGCTGTACGTGACGCCGTCGGCGGTGAGTCAGCGCATCAAGTCGCTGGAGCAGTCATTGGGCCGAACTCTGGTTCAGCGCAGCAAGCCGGTGGTGGCGACCCAGTCCGGTATTGCAGTGCTGCGTCTTGCGCGTCAGATCGACACTCTCACCGATCAGACTCGCGCAGAACTCAGTGACGACGGTATCGCCGCGCCCATTTCGCTTGCCGTCAATGCGGATTCGATGGCGACCTGGGTGCTGCCTGCACTTGCTCCACTGGCGGATACCACCACCTTCGATCTGCATCGACAGGACCAGGACCGCACCGCACAGTTGCTGCACGACGGAATCGTTTCCGCTGCAATAACATCGGTCGCCACCCCGGTGCGTGGTTGCACCGTTCGACGCCTCGGTGCGATGCGCTACCGGCCGTCGGCCACCCCGGAGTTCACCGACCGGTGGTTCGGTGCTGGGGTGACGGCCGACGCATTGCGGAACGCACCGGTAGTCGTGTTCGACGCCGACGATCGGTTGCAGGACAACTACTTACAGCGTTTCGGCGTCGAGCCGCACGAGCCGCCGCGTCACCTGGTTCCTGCCTCCGCCGATTACGCGCGTGCCGTCGATCTCGGTTTCGGATGGGGCATGATTCCCGATCTGCAGGCCCGCGACACGCTGAAGTGCTTCGACGACAACGGAATCGAAGACGTCCTGCTGTACTGGCAGCAGTGGTCACTGTCGTCTGCCGCACTTCAGCGCGCAGCCGACGCCGTCGCAGCGGGGGCAGAGCGAATGCTGCTGTAGGTCATGCGGGGCTGTCGTTCGGGACGATCTCGGGCAGCCCATCGCCGACGGGATCGAGAACGGCCGCCGATCGAGCACCCCACCGCTCGTGGGCCGACTGTCGCGACATTCCGATTGCTTGTCCGAGCGTCGCCCACGTTGCGCCCTGAACCCGCAGTACCACAACGGTTTCGATGCCGTCGAGGCCCGCTGCCAGTTGCACGCGCAGGCTCAACAGATGCCATGCGATGCTCCGTCGTGCGGGGAGATCCGTCGATTGCTCGGCCTCCCATTCCGGGGTGCCCGGCAGTGGACCGGTGCCGATGATCTCGTCGGCAATGCGTCCGGCCTCGGTGGCTGCTGCCGTCACGACGGCCCGCGTTGCAGCGGTGATATCTGCCTCGGTTGCGAGGGTGATGGGATCCATGACTACCTCCTGTGTCAGGGCAAGCCTGACAGCAGGTGAACCTGTTGTCAAGAGTTACCTGACATGGGGTCGGTGAGGGGCGAGCCGATAATCGCTGTACCCGATGAGTTTCCGTTGCTATTTTTTGCCCATGACCATTCGTTATCACGTGACCTCGGTGCTCAACCGTGAGTCGATTCGCCGGCACGGCCTCGACTGGCGTCGAATGGGTGCCGCTCGCGGTATTGCCGGTAGCCACCGGCCCGAGCAGGAAGGTTGCTTTCTGGCAGCCGATGCGGGAGAACGTGATTGGTTCGTCGGCATGAACAACACCGGTGGACCGGTCGACGTCTGGGAAGTCAGTGGCGTCGAAGACGACGATCTCCGGCAGTCGCCGGAGAACTTCTACTTCCGCCCGGGTGTCATTCCGACATCACAGATCCGATTGGCGCAGAAAGACATCGAGCCCGAGCGCTAGAGCATGCTCAGCACCCGGTCGATGGATTCGATGGCCTGGGTCAGCTCGGCTTCGGTGACGGTCAGTGCGGGGCGGAATCGCACTGCAGCATCACCGCAGCCGAGGGCCAGTACATGTTCCTCGGTACGCAACAGCTCGATCACTCGGTCGCGCGTGGAGGCGTCGGGCAGGGAGAAGGCGCACATCAACCCGCGGCCACGGACCTCGGACACTGCTGGGTGTCGAGTTGCCAGCTCCTGCAACATCTTCAGCAGTACGCCGCCGAGTTCGCCTGCCCGTTCGATGAGGTTCTCGGACTCGACGACTTCCAGTATTCGACGCGACCGCACCATGTCGGTGAGGTTGCCACCCCACGTCGAGTTGATGCGGGAGCTGACGGCGAAGACGTTGTCGTCGATATCGTCGACGCGACCGCCGGCCATGACGCCGCAGACCTGTACCTTCTTGCCGAAGGCGACGACATCCGGGACGACATCGAGTTGCTGGAATGCCCATGCGGTACCGGTCATTCCAGCTCCGGTCTGTACCTCGTCCATGACGAACAGGGCATCGAACTCATGGCAGAGGTCGCGCAACTTCTGCAGGAATCGAGGCCGGAAATGATGGTCGCCGCCCTCGCCCTGGATGGGTTCGATGATGGCGCAGGCGATGTCGTGCGGGTTGGCCTCGAACGCCGCCCGCGCTGCTGCCAGGGAGGCGTCCTCGAGTTCGTCCATCTTCGCGTCGGATCTGATGAAGGGTGACGGGATGCGGGGCCAGTCGAACTTCGGGAAGCGAGCGACCTTGTTCGGGTCGGTGTTGGTGAGCGACATCGTGTAACCGGAGCGTCCGTGGAACGCATGCTCGAAGTGCATCACCTGTGAGCCCAACGACGGATCTATGCCGTTGCGCTCGTTCCAGCGTGACTTCCAATCGAACGCGACCTTCAACGCGTTCTCGACCGCCAACGCGCCGCCTTCGACGAAGAACAGATGGGGCAGCCGAGCGTCGCCGAGGACCCGGGCGAACGTGTCGACGAATCGAGCCATGGGGACGGTGTAGATGTCGGAGTTGCTCGGCTTGTTCATCGCTGCCTGCATCAGATCCGCCCGGAACTCCGGGTCGTCGATCAGGGCGGGATGGTTCATGCCGAGCGCGTTGGACGCGAAGAACGTGAACAGGTCCAGGTATCGAGTGCCGTCCCTGGCGTCGACCATGGTGGACCCGGTCGACGCATCGAGGTCGAGGACCAGCTCGAAACCGTCGGCCAGTAGGTGCTCACCGATCACCTCGCGAACCGTCGAGGCGTCGATGGTCGCTCCTGCGCCCTGTAATACTTGCGTCATAAGGTCGAAGATACGCGTTAATATTCCGTAAGCAAGTCCATATGGCAGGAAATTATACGGTTGAGACCTCGCTCGGTAGGCTGATCTCCGACGGTTCGGTTCTCTCCACGGAAGGTGTACGCGCATGTCTGCATCCATCACCCACGACGAGTTGAGTGTGCGCACTCGCGCCATCCTCGACCGGCTGGGTGCCACGATCGCGCTCGACGCCCCTGCAGGACCGGACTCGATCACTGCGCGGTCGCCCATTACCGGCGGGAATCTGGCGTCGTTGGCATCGGCCTCGGTGGTCGACGTCGAGAGCGTCATCGCCGACGCGCACACCGCGTTCGTGTCGTGGTCGCAGGTGCCTGCTCCAGTGCGCGGTCACGTGATTCGCGAACTCGGCGAACTGCTGCGGGTACACAAGGAGGACTTGGGCGCATTGGTGTCCATCGAGGCGGGCAAGATCGTCTCCGAGGGGCTCGGTGAAGTGCAGGAAATGATCGACATCTGCGACTTCGCCGTCGGACTCTCTCGTCAGCTCTACGGCAACACGATCGCCACCGAACGGCCCGGGCACCGCATGATGGAGCAGTGGCATCCCCTCGGGGTCGTAGGCGTCATCACAGCGTTCAATTTCCCTGTTGCGGTGTGGAGTTGGAACACCGCCCTCGCGCTCGTCGCGGGAGACACGGTCATCTGGAAGCCGTCGGAGAAGACGCCGCTGACCGCCGTCGGAGTGCAGGCACTCTTCGAGCGCGCCGCCGCCGCTGCCGGAGTGGACCCGAAGATCGCTCAGCTGGTGATCGGTGACCGCGCGTCCGGTGAAGCGCTGGTGGATGATTCGCGGGTTGCGCTGGTCTCGGCAACCGGATCGACGAGAATGGGCCGGGCCGTCGCCCCTCGCGTGGCGCAGCGATTCGGCCGGGTGTTGCTCGAGCTCGGCGGAAACAACGCAGCGATCGTCACGCCGTCGGGCGATCTCGATCTGACGACGCGTGGTCTGGTGTTCTCGGCAGCGGGGACGGCCGGCCAGCGCTGCACCTCGCTCCGACGCGTCATCGTGCATTCCTCCGTCGCAGACGAGCTCGTCGGCAAGCTGGTTACGGCGTACGAGACGCTCTCCATCGGATCTCCCTTGGACAGCGACACTTTGGTGGGTCCGCTCATCGACGCCGGTGCGTTCTCCGGGTATCGGAAGGCGCTGGAGGTGGCGGTGTCCGACGGCGGAAAAGTGGTCGTCGGGGGTGAGCGGGTGAACGTGGTCGACGAATACTCGTACTACGTGCAGCCCGCGATCGTGACGATGCCTGCGCAGACCGACATCGTCAAGCACGAGACCTTCGCGCCCATCATGTATGTGCTGACGTACGAGACGCTCGACGAGGCCATTGCACTGCACAACGATGTGCCGCAGGGTCTTTCGTCGTCGATCTTCACCACCGACCTCCGCGAAGCCGAACGCTTCCTGTCCGCTGCCGGCTCGGACTGCGGCATCGCCAACGTCAACATCGGACCCTCCGGCGCCGAGATCGGCGGTGCCTTCGGCGGTGAGAAAGAAACCGGCGGCGGACGCGAATCCGGTTCGGACGCATGGAAGGCCTACATGCGGCGTGCCACCAACACGGTCAACTACTCCAACGAACTGCCCCTGGCGCAGGGAGTGAAATTCGGCTGACGGCATGATCGGCAGTATGAAAGTACTGTCGATGCTCTTCGCCGGCTTCGTCGTCGGCTATGCGATCAGCGATATCGGTCCGTTCGACTCCCTGCTGAGCCGCACGGCCCAATTCGGTTCATCGGCAACGATTGTCAATGGGCTGACCGTCCTCGCTCTGACCGCCGCTCTGGCGAGCGTCGTGTTGGCGCGTTCGAGTGCACGGGGTGTGCTCGTCGTGGCGAT
This sequence comes from Rhodococcus sp. 077-4, assembly GCF_047782425.1. NCBI lineage: Bacteria > Bacillati > Actinomycetota > Actinomycetes > Mycobacteriales > Nocardiaceae > Rhodococcus > Rhodococcus sp. 077-4. The sequence continues at coordinate 543,012 of NZ_JAJPWC010000001.1, forward strand.
CGGAGCAGTACTCGTCGTCGTCTTCCGGGCAGTGGGGATGGTGACCGGAATGTTGGGCGACTGGTCCGGTGCCGTGAGTGCCGGAGTGGTGCTCGGCGCGTCCGCCGTACTGGCGGGACGAGATCGCGGCGCGCAGGCATCGCTTGCCGTCGCCGCTATCGGTGCGGGTCTTCTCGGCAATGCGCTGGATGCGCTGCTGCAGGCCGACGACGGTCCCGTCTTCGTGTGGGATGTTGTCGGTGCCGAGGACGCGGTGGCTCCGGAGCGGGCAATTGTCATGGTGATTGCGGCATCGGGTGCGGCGCTCGCGCTGTTCCTGGCGTTCCGTGACAAGGAAGTTCAGCGGTGCGAGACCCGTCGAACGCTGCTGGTCGGTCTCCCACTGACTTTCCTCGCCGGCGTCCTGAGCTGGATCGCCGGCGGCCACGACGCGCGGAGCGTCGAATGGCTCTGTGCACTTGCCGGTATGACGGCTATCGCGCTGCTGGCGTCGTTCGTGCTTCCTGGTCGAGACGGGCTCGTGCTGTTGGTGCTCTTCGCATCGTCGGTGATCGGCTCGGTGGGATTCGGCGCTGAAGATTCTCTTCAGTTGGCCGTCAGTGTCGTGTCGCTGATCGCGGGAGCGGCGATCGGCTACCGATGGCCGCAGATGTACGTCGGATTGGGTGGGTTGCTCGTCTTGGCCGGTGCAGCTCTGATCGAGGGCTATGTCGCGCTGCCGACGGTGTCGCAGTTCGTTCTGCCGTTCGTCGTCTCATATGCGCTGGTGTCCGTGCTGTCGACTGCGCCGGGTTCGCTGGCCATCGCGTTGCCCGCGCTGTTCACCATGACTCTGCCGGTGACGATGTATGCCGCAAGCTCTCAGATCGCCTCTACGTACGACCGCGCAGTGGGCACTCGCACAACCGAGCCCGACCACCTGATGCTGTCGGTGGCCGGGCTCGTGGTCGTTTCTGTGGTGACGGTTGCCTGCGCGATGTTGAAGCGCAGGCCCACCGTCGTGAACGGTAATTCGTGATGGGCTACGAAGTACCGGTCAACTAGGGCGTGGGTACCGCCGTCGTGGTCGGAACCACTGTCTCGGGTGCTACTGCGGTATCGGTTGCGGTCGTGGTGACGCAGATCGGCGGTGCGCCCTCGACGGGAGTCTCACCTTCGACCGGGATCGTGCACTCGGGGGTGGTGATTGCCGGTGCCGGTGCCGGTGCTTCCACCGCGGGAGCCGGTGCAACCGGAACCGGAACCGTTGTGGTCACGACGGGTGTCGAGGTTGCCGGGGTGGTCGTGGTGGTGGTCGAAGTCGGAGTCGGAGTTGCCGAGGTGGTCACCGGTGCGACGATCGTCTGGACCGCTGCGCGACCGGCCTTCTCCTGCACCTCTTTGGTCTCCACCGGTTCTCCTCTGTTGGCCTCTTCCAACAGCTCGGTCAGCCAGGCTGCGGCGTACTGAGCCGAGGTCAAAGGCTTGCCGTTGGCGGCATCGGCGTCACGCCAGTAGTCGAAGTGGTGTCCCGAGCCTGGCCCGAGGGTCAGTCCGTAGGGGTCGTTCATCACAACCGGGATGGTGTTCTGGTTGGAGGAGAGGAAGCCGGTGATCTCGCGAAAGATCTTCTGCGGCAGGTAGACCAAATCGATCATCTGACCCGTTTCGATCGGCTCCTGTTCGCCGTCGACCTTGGCAGCGACGGGTGTGGTTGCCGCGCCGGGCTTGTAAGTGGGTTCGGAAACCTTGATCAGCACGTCGAGGAATGTCTCGTCGCTCTGCATCCAATTGGGCTGCGAAGCAATGTCGTTGAAGGCGTTCACTGCGATGCGGCCCAAGGCGAGAGCCAAATCAGCTCCGGTAGCGGGCGTCAACTGCTCCTTTTCCAATGCGTCGGCGTTGACTTGTCGGCCGACATTGGCAGCGAGATGAAGCAGCGACGTGTTCTTCGGCATTGCGCAGGTGAGGTCACCCTCGGAGCAGAAAGATGCGACTCGGCCGTCGAGTGCGCCGAAGCCACCCGAGGTTCCGGGCAACGCGCCCTGGCCTGAGACTGCAGTGCTGCCGTTCTGGTACTTGGTGTCGAAGCCGTCGGGATTGCCGAACGGATTGTCGGCACCGGGGAACGGGCCCTCTCCGGCGACGCGGCCTGCATCGGCGAGAATCACGACCCCGACGACCTGGGAGGGGTCGATGATGCCGTACTTGCCGTCGGCGGGCACGGTTTGGTTGCCGATTTCCATAGCGGTCCGGCGGGCCACGTCTGCACCCTCGCTGTAGCCGACGATGGCGAAGCGGGTCTTGGGGCAGGACGCGGTGATGGACTTCATGATGGTCTGCGAGTTGGTGACACCGGTTTGCACGGCGCTGTCGTAGCTCGCCATATTTGCGGGGTACTCGACGTAGACAGCCGCGTAGGAGTCCGGAACGACGTTGCCGTTGTTAGGAGCTCGCACAACCTGGTCGATCCAGTCGCTGGAGTAGTCACCGGACATCGCGGCAGGCAGTCGTTGGCCATCGGGGGTGGTGAGCCACTTGACGCCCTCGCGTGGTGTGTCGTTGCGTCCGCCGATGGCGATGCTGACCATGTCGTAGCACGTTGCCGTCGACACCAGTTCGATGGACGCCTCGGTGCTCGTGGACGGAGCCGACCACGGTGCGGCAATAACCACTCCTGCACCGAGTGCTCCGATTGCGAACGCGCTCAGCGCAACGCGCACACGCTTCGACTTGCCAACATTCATGTTCTCGATCCCCATCATGTCCGCCCGAACCGATCCCGACTGCAGTTGGCAGTGGGCTACCCGGCATTTCGTCGGCTGGGTCGTTCGCGTTACAAATCGCATCACTTACCGTCGTGCGCATGGCCTTCCACAATCGAATGACATCGACGGTATTCGTCCTGACCGACGGATCGAGGTGCCTCGTGCGTGAGGCAGTGGCCTCGGACGTCGAGTCGATCGTGGCTCTGCTGGTCGACGACCCGCTGGGCGCAACGCGCGAATCCTCCGACGACATTGCCGCATACCGCGCTGCGTTCGAGGATATCTCGTCGGATCCTCGAAACCTGCAGGTCGTGGTGGTGCACGAAGACATTGTGGTGGCGACGCTTCAGTCGACGGTCATTCCGGGGCTGGCTCGCGCAGGTGCTCTGCGCGCTCAGATCGAGGGCGTTCGGGTCGCCGCGGCCTGGCGTGGTCGAGGACTCGGGGCGGCGTTGATCGGGTGGGCGGTTGCCGCGGCCGAGCGTCAGGGCTGCGCGTTGGTGCAGTTGACGTCCGATGCCAGCCGGGTCGACGCCCAACGCTTCTACACCCGTCTCGGCTTCACTGCCTCGCACGTCGGGTTCAAGAAGCAATTAGGAACTACCACCTAGATACCCTGGGGGGGTAGGGTAGGGATATGAAGTCAGGACGGCCGGAACTCGACGCACCCACCAAACTCGTCGGATTTTTCGTCGGGATCGCTTTTCTGTTCCTGGCGGCACTGTTCGTCGGCGACAAGATCGGTCCCGACGCGCAGGCGACCGTGGCCACTCCGCACGGCGGTCACGCCACGCATGACGAGACGGCCGAGGTTCCCGCGGGGCTGCAAGCGACGCAGGACGGATACGCCCTCGAGCTGGAGCAATCCGTCGTCGAATCGGGCCCGACCGCGGCGGTGAACTTCACCATCCGGGGACCGGACGGGGCACCGCTCACGAATTTCGACGACATGCACACCAAGGACTTGCACCTCATCGTCGTTCGACGCGATCTGACCGAATTCCAACACGTACATCCGACGCGGAACGCGTCGGGAACATGGTCGACGGCTCTCGATCTCACCCGGCCCGGACCGTACCGCCTGTTCACCGACTTCACCCCGGCCGGCGGCGAGAACATCACCCTGGGAGCGGAGCTGACCGTTCCCGGCGACTATCGCCCGCAGCCCCCGAGTACACCGAATGTGACATCGAGGGTCGACGGCTACACCGTCACGCTGGCCGGCGCAGTGACTGCGGGCGAGAACTCCATCGTCTCTCTGACGATCGAGCAGAACGGACGCGAGGTCACCGACCTCGAGCCGTACCTCGGCGCATATGGACACCTGGTGGCCCTCCGTGCCGACGACCTCGCCTACCTGCACGTTCACCCCGAGGACGGGCCACCCGGCCCGACGGTCGACTTCGGCGTCGACGCGCCGACCGCGGGAACATATGCGCTCTATCTCGACTTCCAGCACGGGGGCGTCGTGCACACGGCCGCATTCATCATCGAGGTACAGGAGGGACAGGCATGAGCCAGGAAACCGAACTGATCCTCGGCGGCATGACGTGTGCGTCGTGCGCCAACCGAATCGAACGAAAGCTCAACAAGCTCGACGGGGTCTCGGCGACGGTCAACTACGCCACCGAGAAGGCCCGCGTCACCAGTGACGGCGTGGCCACCGAGGACTTGATCGCGGCAGTCGAAGCCGCTGGATACACAGCCACTCTGCCCGCCGCCGAACCCACGGTCGAGCCTGCCATTGATCCGCTGAAGCAGCGGTTGATCGTCTCGGCGGTGCTCAGCGTGCCGGTGATCGCGATGGCAATGATTCCGGCGTTGCAGTTCACCAACTGGCAGTGGCTGTCGTTGACTCTCGCTGCGCCCGTGGTCGTGTGGGGCGCGTTGCCGTTCCACCGCGCGGCATGGACCAATCTGCGGCACGGCACGTCGACCATGGACACCCTCGTCAGCATGGGAACCCTTGCTGCGCTGGGTTGGTCGCTGTATGCGCTGTTCTTCGGTACCGCCGGAACACCCGGTATGACGCATCCGTTCGAGTTCACGATCGCGCGAACGGACGGGGCCGGCAACATCTACCTCGAGGCCGCGGCGGGCGTGACCACCTTCATCCTGGCCGGACGGTGGTTCGAGAGCCGATCCAAGCGTCAGGCCGGTGCTGCGCTACGCGCGCTGATGGACCTCGGTGCCAAGACCGTAGCCGTACTGAAAGACGGAGAGGAACAACAGATTCCGATCGAGCAGTTGACCGTCGGTGATCTGTTCGTCGTCCGTCCGGGCGAGAAAGTCGCCACCGACGGCACCGTCGAGAGCGGCTCCTCGGCTGTCGACCGCTCGATGCTGACGGGCGAATCGGTGCCCGTTGAGGTCGGCGTCGGCGACGCGGTGGTCGGTGCGACGCTCAACGTCGGAGGCCGAATCACCGTGCAGGCGAGACGAATCGGCGCGGATACTCAGCTCGCGCAGATGGCGAAGGCCGTCGAGGACGCGCAGACCGGCAAGGCCCAGGCGCAGCGGCTGGCCGATCGGATCTCGGGAATCTTCGTGCCGATCGTCATCGCGATCTCTGTCGCAACACTCGGATTCTGGCTCGGTGCAGGCAGTTCTGCGGCCGGCGCGTTCACGGCTGCGGTCGCAGTGCTCATCATCGCCTGCCCGTGCGCGCTGGGATTGGCCACACCGACCGCGCTGATGGTCGGCACCGGACGGGCTGCGCAGCTCGGAATCCTGATCAAGGGCCCGGAGATTCTCGAATCCACCCGCCGCGTCGATACCGTCGTACTCGACAAGACCGGAACCGTCACCACCGGCGAGATGACACTGCGTTCGGTACACGTGGCCGACGGCGAGGACGAGGGCGTGGTCCGAGCCGTGGCGGCGTCGTTGGAATCGGGTTCGGAACATCCCATCGCGCGTGCGATTGCGGGGTCGACCTACACCATGAAAGTCGAAGAGTTCACCAACCTGGAGGGACTGGGCGTGCAGGGCGTCGTGGACGGTCGCGCCGCGGTCATCGGGCGTCGCTCGCTCTTGGCCGACTGGTCGATGCCGCTGCCCGCGAATCTCGCCGACGCCTTCGAGGCCGCCGAACGTCAGGGACGCACGGCCGTCGCGCTCGGCTGGGACGGCATTGCCCGCGGGGTGCTGGTGGTCGCCGATTCGGTGAAGCCGAGCTCGAAGCAGGCCGTCGCGGAACTGCGGGCGCTCGGCCTCACTCCCGTCATGCTGACCGGCGACAACGAGGCCGCCGCTCGCACGATCGCCACCGAGGTGGGAATCGAGAAGGTCATTGCCGGCGTACTGCCGTCGGGCAAGGTCGATGCCGTCCGTGAACTGCAGGCGTCGGGCAAGGTCGTGGCGATGGTCGGAGATGGTGTCAACGACGCGGCCGCGCTGGCCACGGCCGATCTGGGGCTTGCGATGGGAACGGGCACCGATGTGGCGATCGAGGCCAGCGACCTGACGCTGGTGCGTGGTGATCTGCGGGCCGTCGGCGATGCCATTCGGCTCTCGAGGCGCACGCTGAGCACCATCAAGGGCAACCTGTTCTGGGCCTTCGCGTACAACGTCGCTGCCGTACCGCTGGCTGCTGCGGGCCTGCTCAACCCCATGCTCGCGGGTGCTGCGATGGCTCTGTCCTCGGTGTTCGTGGTGAGCAACAGTCTGCGATTGCGCAGGTTCCGTTCCTCGATGTGACTCGTTGGTAGCAGCGAACGGCTTGCTAGTACAGGATGGAGACATGTCCGACGCACACGATGTCCCCATCCGCGACGAATCGATTCGATTGGGTCAATTTCTCAAGCTCGCCAACCTCATCGAATCCGGTGCCGAAGCCAAAGGCGTGATCGCCGACGGCCTGGTCAGTGTCAACGGGGATGTCGATCTGCGGCGCGGACGGCAGTTGCAACACGGTGATGTCGTATCGGTCCAGGGTGGGCCCTCGGCCCGCGTGAGCAAGGAAGAGGCACTGTGAAGGTCGGTAAGAGCGGGCTGCCGCGAAACGAAGTTCCCGGGGCATTCGATGTCGGCGCGAAGGCGTACGACCGACTCGTCGGAGCGAACCCCGGCTACCACGAGCACCTGGTCAAGTCCGCGCAGCGGTTGCGCATCCCCGATCTCGGCGCTGGGTTGCGTCTTCTCGATATCGGCTGTGGCACAGGCGCTTCGACCGCCGCACTGCTCGAGGCAGCTCCGCACGCCGAGATCGTCGCGGCCGATGCGTCCGCAGAAATGCTCGAGGTCGCGCGGAGCAAGGACTGGCCGGCGAACGTCACGTTCGTGCATTCCCGTGTGGAGGACCTGGCCGTCAACGGGGTCGACGGACCGTTCGACGCAATCCTCGCCGCCTACCTGATACGAAACGTCGACGATCCAGACGCCGAACTCAAATCGCTTCTGGCCCTGCTACGTCCGGGCTCCACCATTGCGTTCCACGAGTACTCGGTACACGATTCTCTTCGCGCCAGGATCTCGTGGAACGTGGTGAGCTGGGGCATCATCATTCCGCTCGGTTGGCTCGCGACCCGTGACGCGACGTTGTACCGGCACCTGTGGCGCAGCGTCGTGACGTTCGACGGTGCATCGGCCTTCATGCGCCGGATGCAGCGCGCCGGCTACAGCGGCGTGGCCCGAGAAACGATGACCGGATGGCAGAACGGTGTGGTGCACACGTTCCTGGGCTCTCGTCCTGCGGAGGAAGAACGTTGACCGACTCCAAAAAGGTCACCCACGCTGCGGCGCAGGGATATTCCGATGCCGGGCAGCTGGCGGACGTTCCGCATGTAGTGGTGGTCGGCGGTGGTATCGCAGGTCTGAGCGCCGCCACAGCGTTGGCCGAGCGCGGGGTGAAGGTCCATCTGGTGGAGCGGGAGAGCTACCTCGGTGGCCGTGTCGGCGGATGGAACACGACGCTGGAGGACGGCTCGCCCGCGACCATGAGCCGCGGCTTCCACGCGTTCTTTCGGCAGTACTACAACCTGCGAAACCTGCTGCGTCGCACCGATCCCGAGTTGGCCAGGTTGCGCCCGGTCGACGACTATCCACTGATCGACGGCGACGGCAGGATCGATGGATTCAAAGGTCTGCCGGATACTCCGCCGCTGAACGCATTCGCGTTCGTCAAGCGCAGTCCGACGTTCCGGTGGAAGGACCTCACCGACCTCAACGGAATTGCCGCTCTGCCCCTGATGACGGTGAGTGTGCCGAAGACGTTCGAGGAGCTCGACACCACCCCGGCCGCAGAGTTTCTCCGCAACATCAACTTTCCCGAGGCAGCACGGCACCTGGCGTTCGGCGTGTTCTCTCGGAGCTTCTTCGCCGATCCCGAGAAGATGTCCGCCGCCGAGCTGGCGATGATGTTTCACATCTACTTCCTCGGATCCTCCGAAGGGCTGATCTTCGACGTTCCGCGTGACCCGTACCCGCAAGCGCTGTGGAACCCGTTGGGGGAGTACCTCACCGGACTCGGCGTCGACATCAGGACATCCACTCCGTGCGGTGAGATCACCCGCGGTGGACTGCGGAAGTTCCGCGTCGACGCAGGTGGCGTCATCGATGCCGACGCGGTGGTACTCGCCACCGATATCGCCGGTCTGCAGCGGGTGCTCGAGCAGTCACCCGAGATCGGGACGCCCGAGTGGCGCAATCAGGTTGCGGCGCTGCAGAACACACCGCCATTCTTGGTGCACAGGGTATGGCTGAGCAAGGCCGTCAACGCAGACCGGCCCGCCTTCATCGGCACCGGTGGCATGCCGCCGATCGACAACATCAGCGTGCTCGAACGATTCGAGGACGAAGCGGCGCAATGGGCTGCCCGCACCGGCGGCTCCGTCGTCGAACTGCACGCCTACGCCGCCGAGGAATCCGAGGAGGTCACGCGCGCGCAGTTGATGGATCGAATGCACGAGATCTATCCGGAAACCGCCGACGCAGACGTGATCGCCGAACGATCCGAATGGCGCGACGACTGCCCGATGTTCGGCCTCGGCGCATTCGCCGAACGCCCCACCGTCCGTACCCCCGAGCCCGCTCTTGTTCTTGCGGGCGACGGCATTCGCATCGATCTGCCGGTGGCACTGATGGAACGCGCAGCGACCACCGGGCTGCAGGCTGCGAACACTCTCCTGGCGAGTTGGGGAATCACCGGTCACGACATCGAAACAGTGCCGACGAGTGGACGATTCAAGATGTTCGACGCCATCGAGAGACTCATGAACAGGTGAGTGGCGTGAGCATCGAGGTCGACGATCTGTCGCGTCCGGCCGTGCACGCTTTGCTCACCGAGCATCTCGTCGACATGCATGCCACCTCACCTGCCGAGAGCGTGCACGCCCTGGATCTCTCGGGTCTGCGTGGGCCGGGCATCAGTGTGTGGACGGCTTGGCAGGCAGACGCATTGATGGGTATCGTTGCGCTCAATAATCTTTCACCCGATCATGCTGAGCTGAAGTCGATGCGGACCTCGGCGTCGGCGCGAGGACGAGGAGTGGCGTCGAGTCTGCTCGAGCACGCAGTCGGCAACGCGAGGCAGCGTGGGTTCGCGAGGATCAGTCTGGAAACGGGAACCCAGGACTACTTCGCTGCCGCCCGCAGACTGTACATGCGGCACGGGTTCGTCGAGTGTCCGCCGTTCGGTGACTACGTGGTCGATCCGTCGAGTGCCTTCTTTTCGTTGACCCTGTAGAGCTTTCGCTGATGAGGGCCGGTGCCGAGTGCTCGGTGCCGGCCCTCATCGTCAGGCTGCGTGTTGTGTGTGCGGGTAAAGGTCGTCGTCGAGAGGCTCGGCTCGACACTGATCGAGCAGGTCTGCCGTCGAGCATTCCCCGCTGTTCGTGTCGACACCTACCACCGTGCGCCACCAGCGCTCACGGGCCGTCGATTCCGTCCACACCACTGCCTCGGATTGCATAGTGCATCACCTCGATCGTGCTCGTGCCGAATTGGTCCTGTGCGTCTCGAATCAGGTCGTCCCCTGCTCGATGGACGTCTGCTCGCCGGTGAGCTCGCGGTGCGCAATGTCCACCTTGCGCGGCTTCGCGCGTTCTGCGAGGGGGATGGTGATCGACAGGACGCCGTTGTCGTACGACGCGGAGATGCGCTCGGTATCGACACCGTCACCGAGGGAGACCTGGCGGCGGAACGTCCCGGCGAATCTCTCCGAGGTAATCCACTGCACACCAGTGCTTTCCGGTGCAGAGCGATGGGCGGTGAGCGTCAAGGTGCCGCGATCGACGTCGACATCGATCGAGCCCGGGTCGACACCCGGCAGGTCGGCACTGAGTACGTAAAGATCGTCGACCTTGTACAGGTCCATCGGCATGAATCGCGGGGCGCGGTCCGAACCGGAAGAGGCACCCAGCATCGCCGAGGTGAGGGAATCGACATCACGGAACGGATCGAAACGAAGCACAGCAACCACCTCCTGTACCCAGATGCGCTCGCCCCTGTGGCGAGTCGCTCCTCAACTGTGCAGAACAGAATTTAGCACTCTCGGCTGTCGAGTGCCAAGGGTGATTTTGTGCATTTCGGAGATTTTCAAGAGCCAATAGTGCTGTGCTGCAGCGGTGGTCGCGCTCGGGCGCAGCTTCTCCAATACTTAGCCCTTGCGCTAAGTATGGTGCGAGCGATAGTGTGCCTTATGGCTCAGTATTCGACGGTTCTCGACGACGTGTTCCAGGCACTGGCCGACCCGACCCGGCGAGCTGTGTTGAGCCGCTTGGGGTCCGGATCGGCCACGGTAGGGGAACTGGCCGAGCCATTCGACATGACCCTGCCGTCGTTCATGAAACACATTCACCTGCTCGAGCGCAGTGGCTGGATCCGTACCCGAAAGGTCGGCCGAGTGAGAGCGTGCACGCTCGAGCGAACCAACCTGGAGGCGGCCGATCACTGGCTCGACGAGCAACGGTCCATCTGGGAATCCCGAACGGACCGCCTCGAACACTTCGTCACCCAATCGGACCTCGAGTCCCACGAAAGAGAGTGAACACCAATGACTTCGATGGATCCTTCTCTCGACCTGACCATCTCCCGCGTCATCGCGGCACCCCGCGCATCGGTGTGGAGCGCATGGATCGACCCCTCGAAGTTCGAGAAGTGGTGGATCCCCGCGCCCGCGCTGTGCCGTGTGGACGGCTGGGACCCGACACCCGGCGGAGCCTTTCGAACCTCGATCAGTGAATCCGGTGGCGAATTCGCGCCGCACATCGACGGATGCTTCCTCGCCGTCGACGAGCGTGAGCGCATCGTGTTCACCAACTCACTCGTCGAAGGCTGGAGGCCAGCCCCTCAGCTGTTCATGACCGCAGTGATCACTTTCTCCGACCACCCCGACGGAACCAACTACCAGGCACACGTGATGCACCGGAACGAAGAAGACCGAAAAATGCACGAGGAGAACGGCTTCCACGATGGTTGGGGAACCGTCATCGCACAACTGGCCGGGTTCGTCGAAAGTTAGGTAGTCACAGGTCCCACGTCGTGCGGAAGCCCGATTCGGCCGAGCGGTCCACCAGTTCGACGTGTGCGCCGATGCTGTCGATCCGGTGATAACTGAACGGCCGGCCCAGCGGACAGGCGTCGAACACAGTCGATCCGACGCCGGCCAACGCGGTGCGGTCGAGATCCATGTTCTCGGACCAGAACCCGAGGTGATGGAAACGTGGGCCTGCTGTGCTGTCCCACGGGCTGCCCGGTGGTCCCTCGATCAGCTCGAAATGTGGAGCGTCGGCGGAGAACACGATGCGATACGTCCAGTCGCCCAGCGTGCCCGTTCGTGGCTGACGCCAACGCGCACCGGCCGTCGCCGACAGGTCCGACATCGCTGCGTCGAGATCCTGCACGGCGAAGCACACGTGATAGAGCTCCACTCAGGCCCGGCCTGTCGAGCGGAGTTCGTAACGGCGTTCGGCGTAGTCGAGATCGTCCTTCCACAGTCGTGCCGCGGTGAAGTTCATCGCGGGCCGCAGGAGACCGGATGCTTTGCGGGCCATCTGAAATCCTGGACGATCCGAGCTGGCGATCGTGGCCTCGATGACGGCGGTACGTGGGGTGCCGTCGGCGGCCGGGGCCAGTGGCGTCGCATGCGTTTCGACGACGCTTCCCGCTCCCTCGCCGTCGAGGATGCGCATCACGATGGTGCGGGGGCCGGGGCACACGAACTCGGCCCGCACCGGCACTCCGATGCCGCGACTGACGCGAAATGTCACGTCGACCAAGAAGCGATCGTCTTCCTCGGGGACATCGATCTCGGTGGGCGCGCTGACTACTTTCAGTCTCGCGAACGAGTACGGGTGGAACCACGCACCGTGCCAGGGATCGAGGCGATTGGCGATGATGTCGTCGGGCTCGCACTTGCCGACAAGGGTGACCACGCCGGCGATGGCGGTCGAGGCGGGTGGCCGAATCGGGACCACGGGTACGGGCGTCGGCTCTTCGCCGCCGAGCTCGTCAAGCCGAACCCACACCAGAACCCCGTCGTCGAATGCCGGAAGCGGACGCCAACCGGCCTTGCCCTTCGGCCCGAGGGCGAGACCGTGCCAGCGACAAACCAACGCATCGCACTCGATTTTTGCGGTATCCAGTGCCGCCCCGAGATGCGGGCATGCCCCGGGACCGATGTGCACCTTGCCGGCGGAGTCGCGCCAGGCAACCAGTTCGGTGGTCCCCACGTAACGGCCGAACGGCTTGTCGGCCTTGACGTCGCGACTGGCGGCGAACACGAACCAATTGCCCGAGGTGCGCGTCTTGGCACGCTTCAAAGCGGACTCGATGACCTGCGGATTCGCACCCTTCCACGTGGGCTCCTGCTTGGCCCAGGACTCGGACGGCAGCGGCTGTAGTGGCATCGTCTTCGGCCAGCGTCGTCGTACTGCATCCAGCGCGGTCATGATGGCTCCCCACATTCGACAATTACGTTCGCCGTCCATTGTTCCCGGTGATGGGTGTTGCTCGCTCGTATGTACTCAATGTGACGTTCAGTGGCCTTTTCGGGGGTCAATGTCACATCGAGTGGACTGGTCGGGCGTCGGCGCGCCGTATCAGGCGATTCCGAACCGGCGCAGGGCAGCGGTGGTTGCGGCGGCGGCGATCACGATCACCACGAAGGGCGCTTTTCGCCAGGCGAGGATTCCGGCGACGGTGACGCCGATGGGGGCGGCGAAGCCCGCGAAGTCCTTGCCCACGAGGAGGGTCGAGGTGGCGATGAGTGCGACGAATACGACGGCGACCGAGGTGGCCATGACGCGGTCGATGCGTGGCGAGATGGTGATTCGCGAGCGCAGTGCGGGGCCGACGAGTCGGAGGGCGAAGGTTCCGACGGCCAGCGCGATCAGTGGAATCGTGAGGTTCATGCGCGTTCTTTCTGCGCTGCGGGCGCCGTGGAGAGCAGGGCGGGCACCACGGCGATCAGGGAGAGGAGCACCGGAAGTCCACTCGGCAGAACCATCGACGCGATCAGGGCGATACCGGCTCCCACGAGGGCGGCGTTGCGGGTGGCTCGGTCTCGGAGTGCGGGCATGATGAGGCCCAACAGGATGGCGGGAAATGCTGCGTCGAGCCCGAGTGCGGCGGTGTCGGTGATCGCGCCACCGCCCAGTGTGCCGATCGCGACTCCGATGTTCCAGGTGAGGAACAGTCCGATTCCGCACAGCCAGAACGCTGTTCGACGGCTCGCTTCGTCTTCCTCGGCGAGGCTGAATGCGACTGCCTCGTCGGTGATCAGGTGGGTACCCAGCAATCTCTTCAGTGGCGACACGTTCTGGAAGACGGAGCCGATGGAGAAGCCGAGAGGCACGAGTCGGGTGTTGGCGAGCAACGCGCTCGCCACGGCGGCGATGGGATTGCCGCCGACGGCCAGGATTCCCACGAAGATGAATTGGGAGGAGCCCGCGAAGACCACGAGCGACATCACCACCGGTAGCCACAGGGGCAGGTCGGCGGCGACGGTGATCGCACCGAACGAGGCTCCGACGAGGGCGTCGGCCAGACAGACCAACGCGATGTCGCGGATGTTGACCCCTCGAAGGGTTCGCCATGTCGAACGCATGATCGTTATAGTGGACGATGCTAAGCTGTTCGTCAAATCAAACGAACGTACCGATGGAGTGAACGAATGGCGGATACCGGTCCACCGATAGCTGCCATCGCTGCCGCTCTTCAGCAGGAGCGACGACGCGTTGGCCTGTCTCTCGCGGAAGTTGCGCGTCGGGCAGGAATCGCGAAGTCGACACTCTCGCAACTCGAGTCGGGTACAGGCAATCCCAGCCTCGAAACCCTGTGGGCGCTGAGCGTCACCCTGGACGTACCGTTCTCCAGATTGGTGGAGCCGGCGAAGCAATCGATCCGGCTGATTCGCGCGGGGGAGGGGCCGAGGTTCGCGTCGGACAGAGCGGATTACATGGCGACGCTGCTGGCGTCGTCTCCACCGAACGCGCGACGCGACATCTACCTGATCACCGCCGATGTCGGCGAGCCCCGGCGGTCGGATCCTCACTCGCCCGGTGTCGTCGAACATGTGGTGCTGTGCGCCGGCCGAGCAATGGTGGGTCCGACGGGTGATGCCGTCGAACTGGCTCCCGGTGACTACGTCGCTTACTCCGGCGACATGCCGCACATCTTCGAGGCGTTGGAGCCGAACACCATGGCTGTGCTGCTTTCCGAACACAGCTGACCTGCGGGGGAATAGTCCGCGGGCACTCCTCGTTGGACTCTTTCGACGGCGTTCGCTTGGCAAGCCCCGGGCCTCACCCCATTTGTCGCTTCGAGCGACCACTCGCCGAGAGGCGTTTGCAGCGGACGTCGTCCCTCAACTTTTCCTACGTGCGTTTACAGTCAACCGTTTTCGCGCGCGGTTCGTATTGCCTCGAGCCGACTGCTCGACCCCAATTTGGTGATGGTGCTCGAAAGATAGTTCCGGACGGTTCCGGTACTGAGGAACAGGCGTTCGCCGATTTGCCTGGTGGACAACCCCTCCTCGACGAGTCGCAGCACGTCGAGTTCGCGATCGCGCAACGGGTTCGGTCCGGCGCGCAGGGCTTCGGCGGCCAGTGCCGAGCACCTTGATGGTGCCGCCGTCCGGTTCGGTGAGTCCGAGGATCATGTCGATCGTCGTGCTTTTTCCTGCGCCGTTCGGTCCGAGAAACGCCACGACCTGCCCGCGGGGAATCGAGAAGTCCAGTTCGCGAACGGCGCGAAACGTCGATCCCGTCGAGTCGCCGAACGACTTGTGGACACCGGAGGCGCGCACCGCGAGTGCTGCATCTGTGCCCACCGCCTCGGCGCGAGTTGAATTCTGCGTGATCATCGGCAATTCCCTTCGCTCTTCGTCATCGATCCTCAGCCGTATTTTTTCGGGCCAGATCAGACTTTTCACGCGACGAAAGCGCAGGTCAACGGGAATTCGAAGGTCGTTTCGAGCGTCACCAAGAACTGTTGACAAGTGTCATATGCATTGCCCAACCAGTGTCACGTCCGTGCCTGGATGCTGGCGGCGGGATCGACGCCCTCGGTGGTAAACCACACCGCGTGCGCGGGGCGTGAATTGATGCGGAGGGCGTGAATCCTCGTAGGGTCGAGTGTGGGGAACGACCTACGCGAGGTCGGATTCCATCGGAAAGTGTTGCGTTGCTCTAGTTCCCTGGAATGAGCGCAGTGATGTTCGCGGAGGTCTGCTCGTCGGTGGCGGTCGTCTCGTCGAAGTAGCGACGAAAAAGCATCCGCATCGATTCGATGACGTCGATGTGCTGCTGAAGAATCTTGTCGAGAGACCGATCAGTGCCGGTGGCCAGGCGCAGGAATTTGGCTTGTAAATCCTGGGCAGACTTGAGGTCGCCCCAGGATTTGACCTCGGTCAACAGGGTTGCTTGAGCTTGCATCTTGGCGAGGTGTACGAGGTAGGCAGCGCATGCCGCGTCGCATTTCGCGGCGACG
Organism: Rhodococcus sp. 077-4; assembly: GCF_047782425.1. Lineage (NCBI taxonomy): Bacteria > Bacillati > Actinomycetota > Actinomycetes > Mycobacteriales > Nocardiaceae > Rhodococcus > Rhodococcus sp. 077-4. The sequence goes on from NZ_JAJPWC010000001.1 coordinate 558,689, forward strand.
TCGGGGGGAATGGTGATGGTGCCGGCGTCTGCCTGGGCGTTGAGGTCCTGCCAATGTGCGATGAGGTCCGGCCTGGCTTCGGTCACGGTTTCTGCGTCTTTCAGTCGATGGATTTAGCTGGGGAGTTCTGAGTCGAGCCCTGCGACCAGGGAGTTCAGCTCCACGCACGGTGCGTACAGCGGGTTTTGGACCAGCGCACTGGTGATGATTGTGGCTCTGATCAATTCAGGCCCGGCTGCGAAAGCGACACCGCAGTTTCGGGACGCGTCAGCAGACAGTTGTTGGTACTGGGTGGCGTCACGCGTTCCCACTCGAACGGGTTGGAGTCGGTCGAAGTAACTCGGATCGTCGATGTAATCGATGCTCTCCAGTCCGACGAGTATCGAGAAGAAGTACTCACTGCTCGGACGTTGCGTCTCCCAGCTGCAGATCTTGAATCCGTTTTGATCTCTTCCGAAGACCCCAGACTCTTTAGTAGCGACGTTCAATCCGGCTCGCTCGATTGCCTCGTCGGGGATGGTGCATGGATCCCAAGGCGTCGGTGTGGAACTCGAGGTACCGGTCGCACTCGATATCGTCTCGGCAAGTGCATCACCATCGGTGGCGCTAGAGCAGCCTGCGAACAGCAGAAGTGCCGCAGTTGCCGGTATCCATCGACTCGCCCTACCCATTGCCCTCACCCATTTCTCGCGAACGTCTACGTTCTTGGACGCAGGACGGGCCTCGTCGGTTCCCGAACTTCCGCCTCGACCACGGTCAGCCGAGTTTGCGTCGGGCGAGGTAGGGCTGGCCCCCGAATATTGTGTAGTGCGCACGTCACTGTGTGGCGGTCGGAAAGCGGCTTCGATGACTGTATGACTCGAAGGCAAGCAGTTGCGATCCAACTGAACAACGTGCGCAAGGTGCATGGCGAAGACACTCGTGCGGTTACAGCTCTCGACGGCGTATCGATGGACTTCGAGCGGGGGAGTTTCACCGCGATTATGGGGCCGTCGGGTTCTGGCAAGTCGACGCTCCTGCATTGCGCAGCGGGCCTCGATCGCCCCACCAGCGGCAGTGTCACACTTGCCGGCTCCGACATAGCAGCCTTGGGCGAGAAGGCGCGGACCGAATTGCGTCGACGGCACGTGGGATTCGTTTTCCAGGCTATCAATCTGGTGGGCTCGCTGACCGCGGCGCAAAACGTCGAATTGCCGGCGCGATTCGCCGGTCGCCGCGTTCCAGCGCACGAGGTGACGGCAGCGCTGGCCGAAGTAGGGCTCGAGGACCGCGCGGCGCATCGTCCCGCTGAGATGTCCGGAGGTCAACAGCAACGTGTTGCGCTGGCGCGTGCTCTGATCACCGGCCCGGATGTGCTTTTCGCGGACGAACCGACCGGTGCCTTGGACACTCGTGCTTCGAAAGATGTTCTGTCACTGATGCGATCGCTCGTCGATGATCAACACCAGACCACTGTGATGGTCACCCATGACCCGCTCGCCGCCTCGTACGCGGACAGGGCGATCTTCTTGAAGGACGGTCGCATCGTCGACTCGCTGGAGATCGAACGCGGACGCCCGGAGAACGCTGCTGTCATCGCGGCCCGGATGACCGGACTGGAGAAGTGATGCTCGCTCTGGCCAACCTTCGCACGCAGTGGCGCAGCCTCCTGGCCGCGGTGTTGGCCACCACGTTCGGAGCCGCCTTGATCAGCGCCGCACTCATCGTCTACGACTCCTCACGCCCGGTGGTACAGCCGCGGCTCGAGGGTGCAGCCGTCCTTGTGCTACCTGCGCAGGCCGAGAACGAGTTCGGTAAAGAAGCCGACTTCATTCCATGGAGCGCAAGCCGCGCTCGGCAGATTGCCGACGATCTCGGCACCGTGCCTGGAGCGCAGGCTGTTGTCATCGACAGGTCGTTCTACGCCCAGCCGTTCATCGACGGTGCGCCGGTCTTCGACGAGGGAGCAAAGGAAGCCGGACACGGATGGTCGAGTACGCAGCTGACGCCGCAGCAGCTGACATCCGGTGTAGCGCCGGCACATTCTGGCCAGGTCGTGGTTCCTCATTCGTTGGGAATCGATGCCGGTCAATCGGTCTCGGTCAACCTTGCGGCAGGGTTGACCACTTTCACTGTGTCGGGAACATCTGCGGGATCGGGCCTCTACTTCACAGATGACGTTGCAGCACAGCTGAATCCCGGTGTACGCGCTATCGGCATCGTAGCGGCGCCCGACGCAGCAGTCGAGGAACTCGCCATGACGGCCAAAGAGCGGCTCGGTGATCGGGGCCGGGTTGCTACCGGTGCCGATCGCGCTGCTCTGGAGCCCGAGTTCGTCTCGCACCGACGGAACTTGGGAAGTCAGCTCATCGTCGCGATGTCCGTACTGGGCTTGTTCACGACTGTCTTCGTTGTCGGATCGACACTCGCGCTGGCGACGTCCGAACGCCGGCGTGAGATCGGGTTGCTCAGGACTGTCGGCGCTTCATCGGGACAAGTTCGGCGCATGGTACTCGGTGAGGCAGCCGCGATCGGTCTCGTCGGTGGCCTGGTCGGTGCCGCGTTCGGCGTCGCCGCAGCTCCGGCACTTCGGACGCTGCTGTTGATGCTCGACGTTCAACCTCCGGACTTCACTATTCGTATCTCGTTGTGGCCCTTGGCCATCACCGTAGGTCTTGGAGTTGTCGTCGCAGTGTCCGGAGCCTGGGCGGCCGCCAGAACCGCCACCAAGGTCGCTCCCATCGAAGCGCTGCTCGCCGCTGCAGTAGAACGACGTCCGATGACGACGACACGTTGGATCGCCGGACTTGTCGCGCTCATCGGAGGTGTGGGTGCGACGGTGTTGACGGCGACCACAGGATCCGACAGCAGAATGGCCACCGCAATGGGTGCAGCGATGCTGTTGATTCTCGCTGCGTCGCTGCTCGTACCGGTGCTGATCGGGCCGATCGCAAGCATTGTGACGTGGCCTCTTGTTCGTCGATCCCATTCGGCAGCAACGATGCTCGTCAGAGCGGAACTAGCCACCAGTACGCGTCGTGCAGCTGCTACCGCTGCCCCGGTCATTGCTGCCGTCGGCTTTGCGGTGTTGCTGAGCGGAATGGTGCAGACAATGGCCGCGGCATATCCGGCCGAGCAGACCGAGCAATTGCGCGGCCTTGCGCTCGTGACGTCCGATGGGACGGCGGGGCTCAGCGACCAGGTCGTAGCCGAAACAGTTGCCGGCGCAGCTGGAACGCGAGCAGGTCTGCCGACCCGAGTATTCGTGTCGGGTGCGAAGGGGGAAGTGACTGTCGTGGACGCGGTGGGCAGCCTCGACGAGCGGTACGCCGCACCCGGTCAGGCGGTGCTCGACGAGCCGACGGCGAAGTTGTTCGGGGTCGAAGCCGGTCAGGCGGTGTCGGTTACGTTCCTGGACGGCAACTCCGAGTCAGTGGTGGTGTCGCAAGTGCTTCCACTCGACCCGCTCGTGGGTCGTTCGTGTTGCCTCGCGCATCGGTTCGCAGTCATGATCCATCCGCACTGACCGATATCGTCTTCCTGCCGGAAAGTCAGGCACCGACACAGCTGACCGCTGGTGCAATGGTCGAGGATGCCCACAGCTTTGCGCTGCAGGACTATATGGTCGACGCGCGCCTCACCAATTGGCTTGCGACGGTGTTGATTGCGATGACGGTGGGATACAGCGGTCTCGCGATAGCGAACAGCATGGCAATGTCGGCGTCCCGTCGCGGGCCAGACATCGCTGCCCTGAAAGGATCCGGGGGCACTGACCGCCAACTGCTGGCGATGGCGGTCGGTGAGACTGCCATCGTTGTGGCAATCGGTTCTGTACTCGGCCTGATCGTCACGGTGCCGCCGCTGTATGGCATGGCGGCCGGCTTGTCGCAGGTGACGGGAACCGAGGTTGGCCTGCATGTCGCCTGGCCCACTGTGTTGTCGGTGGTCGCAGGCTGTTCGGCTCTCGCTTTGGCGGCGACGGTGGCAGTGACCCGACGGGTGCTTCGGGAACGGACCGAGTAACTGGGTCGGGCGAAAGCTGTTGCTCTCTGTCAATTCTCGGAAGTGAGCGCGACGATTTTGGCAGATGTCTGCTCGTCGGTGGCGGTCGTCTCGTCGAAGTAGCGACGAAAAAGCATCCGCATCGATTCGATGACCTCGATGTGCTGCTGAAGAATGACGTCAAGGGAGCGATCGGTGCCGGTGGCTTTCTTCAGAAACTTATCGCGCAGGGCTTCGGCGGACGGCAAGTTGCCCCAGTCTTTGGCTTCTGTCAAAGCGATCGCGTCGATCTGCATCTGCTCTAGGTGCGCGAGGTAGGTGACACAGGCCGCGTCGCATTTGGCGGCGACATCAGCGGGGATGGTGATGATGCCAGCGTCGGCTTGGGCATTGAGGTTCTTCCAATGCGCGAGCAGGTCGGGTTGGGAATCAGCCACGGTTTACGCCTTTCGGTTGCTGGAGTCAGGCGGGAAGTTCGGAGTCGAGAATGGCTACCAAAGCGTTCAGCTCGGTGCACGGGTCGTACGGCGGCGTGTCCACCTGCCCCGCTGTGATCAGCGTTGCCCTGATCAACTCAGCTCCGGCGGTGAAGGCGACACCGCAGTTGCGCGACGAGTCGGCAGCGAGTTGCTGATACTGAGTGGCGTCGCGAGTGCCAACCTGAACGGGTTCGAGTCGGTTGAAATAACTCGGATCGTCGACAAAGTCCAAGGTCTCGAAACCGACAAAGACTCGCACGTAATACTTGCTGCTCGGCGGCTGGCTTTCCCATCCGCAGATCTTGAATCCGTTTTGATCTCTTCCGAAGACCCCCGACTCCTTGGTAGCGACGTTCAATCCCGCTCGCTCGATGGCCTCGTCGGGGATGGTGCATGGGTCCCAGGGCGTCGGGGTGGAAGCCGAGGTACTGGTCGCACTCGACGTCGCGTCGGCGAGAGCGTCGCCTCCCGTTGTGCTCGAGCACCCCGCGACCAGCACAAGTGCACAAATCGCCGGTATCCATCGACATGCCCTGCGCATTGCCTCACCCATTTCTCCCGAACGTCTACGTTCTTGGACGCAGCACAGCCCTCGTCGGTTCCCGAGCGCGCCGAACTCAGGACGATCTGTAGCTGTGACAGGGTTGCCGTCGTGGAGGCTTGCGACGACGGTGCCGTGAATTCGACTGCGGTGGTCGTCGAGACGGGTATTTACGGAGATGTGGATCGGACGTACCGGGACGGCGAGATCTGCGGTTCGTATTGCGAGGGCGTGCCCATCGGTGTCACCGTCCCGTGAAGATACTCTCATCGGGATCGTGGTGGCTGCGGCGTTCGGAACCGGCGGGCCGTCGTTGACCACCATCGTCATGGGTGCCGTCGACGCGATACTTCCCTGAAGTCCTGCGGGCAACGCACTGACAGATCCGCCTCCCTTTGGCATGGTGGAGGGATGCAGCGGCGCGTGGGCGAGAGTTGGTCCGCGGGACCGGTCTCAGGGGTAACCCCTGGGTACATCACGAAAATCGAGCACTGCGTCCGAAGCTGGTCTGCACGCTCCGCGTGCTTGGCAGCTCCGAGGACGAAAGATTTCGGTCGCCCCGCGCCGTTGCATGTCACAGCACCGCACCTGATCGACACCCGCGCATGACCGAACGCGAATTGACGCCATGGTCCGCCGCAGCACTGGCGCGGTTGGCCGCTGATGCGGAGTGGACGCGTTCCGGTCTCGAGGTGGCGTTCGCACGTCTCATCCCTGACAAGGCAACGTGGTTGGCCGACCGCGTCCTGAACTTGTATCCGAGTCCGCCGTTCGACGAGGCGTCGATCTTCGTTCTGCTGCGCGATCTTCCGTTCATTCCGGAGCCGTCGGTATCCGCGCAGAGACCGACGCGTAACAGCGTCAAGCCGTGGCGATTCGAGGTGCCGCGCTACGAAACCACCGGTCAGCTCGCGCAGTCACTCGACCTGACCGTTTCCGAGATCGAATGGTTCGCCGACCAGCAGGGCAGGCTGCGCACCGCGCCGTTCCCGTTGCAGCACTATCGATCTGCTCGGCTCGACAAGCGTCAGGGCATCCGCTTGCTGGAAGTGCCGAAGCCGCGTCTGCGGGAGATTCAACGAAAGATATTGCGCCGCATACTCGATCGTATTCCGCCCCATCCTGCCGCGCATGGATTCAGGAAGGCGCGCAGTCCCAGGACGTTCGCGATTCCACACTCCGAACGCGACGTGGTGGTCTCGACGGATCTGCGACGCTTCTTCCCGTCCATCGGGTTCGATCGAGTGGTCGCGATCTTCGAGGCCGTGGGCTATCCGCGGAGGGTCGCGGCGAATCTCGCTGCACTGTGCACGACGGTCACCCCGGCGGCCGAATTGATCGGAATGGATCGTCCGACCGCGGCGAAACTTCGCACGACACACTTACCGCAGGGCGCGCCCACGTCACCGGCTCTGGCCAATCTCGCTGCGCGACAACTCGATATCCGCGTCTCGGGCCTAGCAAGGTCGATGGGTGCTCGCTACAGCCGCTACGCGGACGATCTTGCGTTCTCCGGCGGTGCAGACCTGAAGGTCGACACGCTCTTGTGGGCGGTCTCGCAGATCGCCCACGACGAAGGCTTCGCCATTCATCCCGACAAGACGAGGGTCCGACGCTCTCATCAGCGGCAACAACTCACCGGACTCGTCGTCAATTCGTGGCCGGCGGTACCGCGAGAGGAGTACGACACGCTCAGGGCGCTACTGCACAACTGCATCCGCTCCGGCGCGGCTGGGCAGAATCGACACGATCACAACGACTTTCGAGCGCACGTATACGGACGCATTGCTCGAATCGGCGAAACGAACGAGACGCGTCGAGCAAAGCTGTTGAGCATGGCTTCGCGAGTGAACTGGGACGAGCCCGCAAGCTCGTGAACACGGCTGCTGATCGGAATTGTTCATTTATGTTGACTTCTGAGCCATATTAGTTCATATTGTGCTCATGTACATGGCACGGCGCGACGCCGGCTGATGCTCGCTCATCAGCGCCAACAGAAGATTCTCGACCAGGTGACGGCTGCGGGCGCAGTCAAGGTCGCGGATCTCGGCTCAGCATTGTCAGTGTCCGACATGACAATTCGACGCGACATCAACGAACTCGTCGCCCGCGGTCTGGTCGAGCGCGTGCACGGCGGTGTGACGCTGCCGCGGTCGGCGAGCGCCTTCGAGCCGGGCTTCTCCGCGAAGTCGGAACTCGATCGAGATGCCAAGGGTGCCATTGCTCGCGCCGCTGCACGATTCGTTCGGCCCGGAACCTCCATCGGCATCTCCGGTGGCACCACGACGCACGCCCTCGCACAGGAACTGCTCGACGTACCGAACATCACCGTCGTCACCAACTCACTTCCCGTCGCCGACGTCTTCCACACCGGTGGCCGCACCGATCAGACCGTGCTGCTCACCGGCGGGCAACGCACGCCCTCCTACGCACTCGTCGGACCGCTGACGGTCGGTGCGCTGCACAGCATTCACCTGGACATGCTGTTCCTCGGAACGCACGGAGTGGACTTCGAATCCGGGCTCACCTGCCCCAATCTGATGGAAGCACAGACCAACCAAGCGCTGGTTGCGTCGTCGCGTCGCGTCATCGTGCTCGCCGACCACACCAAGTGGGGTGTTCGGGCGCTCGCCAACATCATCCCGCTTTCCCGCGTGGACGTGTTCGTCACCGATGCCGGACTCGACCCCGGCGTGCAGGACACGTTGTCCGAGAGGGTCGACGACGTGGTGATCGCCGTAGGCCCAGCCATCGACACGAACGAGGAAACGAGCACTCGATGACCGCGCATGACGGCACGACGCACTCGATGCGCAAGACGTCGACCACCTTGGCCGACGGCCGTGAGCTGATCTACTACGACGACACCGAACCGTACGTCTCCGGTGGAGCCACCCGTGACCTGGTCGATACGCGAGCACTCACGCCGTCGATGTCGTTGTCGCAGATGCGGTTCGACGTCCTCACCGGTGAGTGGATAGTGATGGCCGCCCAGCGGATGGACCGGACGTTCCTGCCGCCCGCCGACGCGTCACCGCTGGCCCCGAGTCGCCCCGGCCGCCCGGCGACCGAGATTCCGGCTGCGGACTACGACGTGGTGGTGTTCGAGAACCGCTTTCCTTCATTGTCCGAAACCGCAGCGCAGCAATCACTGTCGGCAGAAGTCGATGGCGAGGCGCTGTGGCCGCTGATGCCGGGGACCGGACGGTGCGAGGTGATCTGTTTCGCCAGCGATCCCGATACGTCTTTCGTGTCGTTGGAACTGTCCCGTGTCCGCACGATCATCGACGTCTGGGCCGATCGCACCACGGCTCTGTCCGCGATCCCCGGCGTCCAGCAGGTGTTCTGCTTCGAGAACCGCGGTAAGGAAATCGGCGTCACCCTGACCCACCCGCACGGTCAGATCTACGCGTACCCGTACCTCCCGCCGCGGACGGATGCATTGATGCGGCAGTCCCGCAACCACTTCGAGCGCACGGGCCGAGTCCTGTTGGCCGATGTACTGGCCGCGGAACTGCGCTCGGGTCGGCGCATCGTGGTCGACGCCGAGCGCTGGGTTGCGTACGTGCCCGCGGCATCGCGCTGGCCGGTCGAGGTGCACCTCGCTCCCCGTCGCGACGTCGCGGACCTCGCCGAGCTGAGCGACGTCGAGCGGGACGAGCTGGCCACGGTCTACCGAGATCTACTGCGCGGCGTCGATGCGTTCTTCGAGGGCGTCGACGAGGTGCCGTACATCGCGGCGTGGCACCAGGCACCCGTGGGAGCCGATCGTGAGCTGGGACGCCTGCACCTGCAACTGTTTTCGATGATGCGCTCACCGGGTCGAATGAAGTTCCTCGCCGGATCGGAATCCGCGATGGGGGCGTGGATCAACGACACGACACCCGAGCGAATTGCGGACCGCCTGCGCGAGGTGCTGGCATGAACTGGCTCGACGTCGTCGCCGAGGAGGATCTTGCCGACCGAGCGGCGGAGTTGTTCCGCAGTGCGTTCGGCGGCGTACCCGACGGTGTCTGGATCGCGCCGGGCCGGGTCAATCTCATCGGTGAGCACATCGATTACGCAGGCGGACTGGTATTGCCGTTTGCGCTGCCGTACGCCACTGCGGTCGCCGTGCGCCGCCGTGTGGACACCACGATGCGCGCCGTATCGACGCACACGGACCAGGCGTGGACCGGTGAACTCGGTGACATCGGGCCGGGCACTCCGTCGGGCTGGGCTGCCTACGTGGCGGGGGTGTCCTGGGCACTCGACACCCACGGAGTCGGCGGAGTCGATGTGGCCGTGCACTCCTCGGTGCCGGTGGGTTCGGGGCTGTCGAGCTCGGCGGCCCTCGAATGCTCCTTCGCCCTGGCTCTGGACGACCTATTCGATCTTCGACTCGATCGAAAGGTGCTGATAGAAGCGAGCATTCGTGCCGAGAACGAGATCGCAGGCGCGTCGACGGGCGGTATGGATCAGAACATCGCGATGTCGGCCGAGCCGGGACATGCGCTGCTGCTCGACTGTCTCGACGGTTCGACGCGCCAGATTCCCCTCGATCTGGCGGGCTCGGGGTCGCGATTGTTGGTGATCGATACCAATGCGCCGCACCGGCTGGTCGACGGTCAGTACGGAGCGCGTCGAGCGGCCCTCGACACGGCATACGCCGAACTGGGGGTGACGACGTTGCGCGGACTCGACCCCGATCAGGCAGTGGCAGGGCTCGACGACCAGACACTCGTTGCCCGAGTCCGCCACGTCACCAGTGAGATTCGACGCGTGGAGCGAGCTGCGGAGCTACTGGACAGTGGTAACGCCGGCGCGGAACTCGGTGCCCTGATGACCGCGTCGCACACGTCCCTGCGGGACGATTACGAAGTCAGTTCACCGGAACTGGACAGCGCTGTCGACGCGGCACTGCGCGCCGGTGCGTACGGGGCCCGAATGACCGGCGGGGGTTTCGGCGGCTCCGCGATTGCGTTGGTTCCCGCTGATCGAATCGATGCGGTGGCCGACGAGATCAACAGCAGAGCAACACGATCGGGACTGCCGGAACCCACCTTTCTCACGGCCGAGCCCGCCGGCTCTGCGCATCGATTCTTCTGACGGTTCGCGAGCAGATCAGCTACGGACCTGAGACGCCGCGAACTGTGCCCCCTGCGTCGTGGAGCCGTTGGTTCCGTACTGAAGGTGCGCGAATGTGTTGAAACCGCCGATCTGGCACACCGGATCGCCGAAGTTGCAGAAGCTGCGGGCCCGCGGGCCGTAGGTGGCGCTGGCCGTTTCGATTTTGCTGCCGCGCAGTCCGATCGGATTGCCGAAGACGACGACTGCCTCGACTCGATCGGCTATTGCGGCCGGGATGACGGCACCGGTGATGCTGCTGGGGGTTCGCACACCGACAGCATTGGTGACCACTGTCGCGCCCTGCGAGTATCCCGCGATCACGAACTTCGTCGACGGGCAGGAGGCGGCAACGGAGTTGAGATGTCCGACGAGGTCGCGCGATCCGGGACCGGCGCTGGCCTGGGTGAAATCGGCCGCGTAATTCACGGCATAGGTGCTGACCGAACGGTCCGACAGCTCGGACTTCAACCGATCGACGAACGGTGTGCCGGTGATCCCAAGGCCGGGGAATTCGCCGGTTCCGCGGGCGAACGAGACATCGACGTCCGAACACGGAGCTGCGTTCGCGACTCCGGACGGTAATGCCACGAAGAACGCGGAAACTGCCAGTGCTGCAACTGAATATGAAGCCAATCGCTTGTTCATGGAGTACTCCTCGGTCGGTGAATGTGCCCGTCGAACCATAGCTGTGTCGACCCGACAGGTCCGGAAATTGCGGCCGAAATCTCCGATCCGAGCAATCTTCCTGGAACGCTGGCTTCTCAACGCCTGTTGCGTTATTCTCCTCGGCGGGGTGAGCCCGATCCGCGCCGAGTGTGGATCCAAATTTTTCCGGGGGGAATCAAGTGTCGAACAAGTGGTTGCGCGCCGTCGTGGTGTCTGCAGTGGCGGTTGCGTTGTGTCCGATTGCCACGGCGTCGGCGGATCCTGCGCCCAGCCCGGCACCAGCGACCGTGATGGGCTCGATCGAGAACGGGCCGGGCAGCTTCAGCGTCTTTCGCACCGTCGACAGCGGCCAGCGGCCCACTGCCGAGGACAACGCCGCATGCAACGACTACTTCGGCTCGCCGCGCTCGCTGACCGTGGTCGAGCGGTTGGACGCGCGGATGTACACCTTCACCAACGATCCGTCGACGGGCTTCCTGCAGAACCCCACCGCACAGAACGTCGGACCCATCTACGTGTGCGACGGGCCGATGGTCGACGGTCAGGCCTTTCTCGACCAGTGGGGCGCACTGACGGCACCCGGCCTCGGCACGCTGTCGATGAGCGGGCCGTGCGGTCTCGAGTTCATGATCGGCTCGCCCGGACGCGCGGCCGTGGATTGTGTTCTGCGAGTGAATCCCAACGAATCCGGGGTCACCGACGGTGTCGCGACCAGCAACTCGATCGCCAATCCGCTCCGCCTGCCGGACGGGCGTACCGGCTCGTTGTGGACCCTCTACACGCTCGGTGAAGGTACCGCTCCCGTGCCGGAGCCCCTCGCAGGAACGCCGCAGCCGACGGGATCGGTCAAGTACAGCGTCGGCCGCGAGGTGAACTCGGTCTCGACCGGTAGCACTCCTGCCTGCCCTGGAGGTGTGCGTACCACCGAGATCCACGCAGTATCCGTGGACGCCGCCACCGGCGCGGCATCGACCGAACCTTCCGAGGACGTCGCCGCCACGGCGTCGATCTGCTACCAGAACCCGTCGTCGCCGGACTTCGGCGCATCGCTGAGCATCACCAGTTACGGCGTCACTCCTGCGCTCACGGCCACGTCGACCGGACAGTGCCGTCGTACCGATCTGCCCATCGAGCCGGGCACCGTGCAGCAGTCGTGCGGGTTCACCTTGCCGCCGCAGCCCGCCCTCGGTCTGACCGGCGGCCAGGTGACGCTCAACGGCTTGGTTCCTACGAACGACGCTGCAGGATCAGCCAATTCGGCAATCTGGACCACGTCGTTCCTCGGTTCCATCACACCTCGATGATCGGCCGTCGGACCGGGGTTCTCGTTCTGGCGTTGGTAGCGAGCTGCATCTCGGGCACTGTCGTGACGGTGCCAGGGGCAGCGGCCCAACCCACCGCTGGTCCCCTCGGCTACGGGCAGACGAGGGATATCGCTGTCGTTCCGCTACCGGGGCAGCCCGAAGGAATGGCAATCGATCCCGAGGACGGCAGCATCTGGTCGGGATCGAATCGGCCCAATTCGTCTGCGGACGTGTGGCATTGGGATGCCGACGGCCGCTTGCTCGAGACGTTTTCGTTGGTCGATCACGTACCCGCAGAACATGGCGTCAACGGCATCGCTCTCGACGGGGACGGTCGGGTGTACGCCCTCGACTACTCGGGAGCGCGGGCCGTGCGCATCGATCCGGCGACCGGAGCGCAACAGGTCTACGCGACGTTCGCTGATCTGCCGACCTGTGCTGGGGCCGTGGGTATTCCGTGCGAACCGTCGCCCGTCGATCGACCGGCCTGGCCGAACTGGGCTACGTTCGCACCCGATGGGGCAATGTACGTCAGCGACCTGAATCAGGCCACCATCTGGAAGGTTCCCGCGGGCGGTGGAGCGGCCCAAATCTGGTATCACAACGCTGATTTCGCATCCATCTACAGCATCAACGGCATGCAGTTCGACGCGGCGGGGCGTCTCGACTTCGTGGTGACAATGTCTTTCGCCCCGGACATCACGTCGATCGGTCGTGGCGACGTGTACCGCATTACGCCGGACTCGGACGGTGCACCGGGGCCGCTCGAAAAGGTGGCCGTGGTCGGGCAAGGCGACGGCTTGGCGATCGGAACGAGCGGACGCATCTACGTGCCGATCTCGAACCCCATCGACAATTCGATCCAGGTGGTCGACCCGAGTACGGGTGCTGTGGTGGCAGACTTGCCGGCCATCGTCGATCGCGTCACCCGCTCGATTCCCTATTCGACCCCGGCTTCGGTGGCATTCCGGGGAACGTCGTTGATCGTCTCCAATCACGGTCTCCTCGCAATCGACCCGCATCAGTGGGCGATCCTCGAGCTCGGGGTGGGGGAGACGGGATTGCCACTGCATTATCCGACGGGACTGGACCGGATCCCCGTGCCGTGAAGATCGGGTGCAGTAGACCGCGCTCAGAGCGGTCCACTGCACCCGATTTTCTGGTCTTGACCCTCACACTGTGTGAGACAGGAGTCTTGGAGGGTCATGTTCAGCATCGGAGAGTTCGCATCGATCGGCCGGGTGTCGGTTCGGATGCTTCGGCATTACGACGAGATCGGGCTGTTGACGCCGGCGCGGGTTGATCCGTTCACGGGCTATCGCTCGTACGACGGCACGCAGTTCGAGGTTCTGGGTCGCATCTTGATGTTCAAGGATCTCGGGTTTCGGCTCGACGAGGTGACGCAGATCGTGCACGCCCAGGTCAGTGACTCTGAGCTACGTGAGATGCTCGCCGCCAAGCGCGATGACGTCGCCCATCGGATCGACCTCGACGCCGCTCGCCTGCGCCGACTCGATGCGCGGCTCTCCCACACCGAAGGGATTTCGATGATCACCGTGGACACCAAGTCGCTACCGCCCAACCGGATAGCCGTCGTCAGCGAGACCGCCCCCGGGTTCGGTCCCGAGAACATCGGCCCCGTGATCGGGCCGATGTACGCACGACTCGCCCAGACGCTGGCCGCGCACGGTGTGAGTTTCGGTCCGTCGTCTATCGCCATGTACGAGGCCGTCGACGATGGGGACGGTACGGGCATTGTCGTGCATGCCGCATTCGAGGTAGGACCGGAAGTAGCGGCCGGTGAAGGCTACGAGGTTCGCGAACTTCCGCCCGTCGAGCTCGCGGTAACCACTGTTCACCACGGTTCTATGGCGACGATCGGTGAGACCTGGGAGCAATTCACGGCGTGGATCGAGGCCAACGGCTACGAACTCTCGGGCATCTGCCGTGAGTACTACCTGGTATCGGAGCCGCAGCCGCAGGAGAACTGGGTGACCGAACTGCAGCAGCCGGTGATCCGGCGTCAGGACGCCTGAGCGAGCTCCACGAGGGCAGTGCACTGGCAACCGCCGGTGACCTCCTCGCATTCGAGAACCAGGAAATGGCGGACGTACTCGAGGTCCACGCAGTTCGGCTCCGTGCACTCCGCACCGCCGACCGCGTGGATCACGAGTGTGCCGTGGCAGGTATCGAAGCTGGCGGACATGCGAATCCCTTTCTGTCGTTTGTCTCTACATCCTTGATATCACCGGGCTCCGACAAGTTCGGGAGAAGACGAGCGTGTTCGACGCCTGAGCTGGGCAATCGCGCGTCGACCCACGTACCGACGGTAGGGCTGGCCCTACCTCACGTCGTGGGTTCACAGTGAGGACGCCCCGGCAACTGCCCACTTAGGCTCATCCGCATGAACCAGGCATTACCGATTCCCCTGAATCCCCTCAGAGCGTGGATTTCGCAGCAGTGGTGGTTGGCGATGGCGTCGCTGTTGGCGACGACGTTCGCCGGCCTGGGCGGTTGGCTGATCGTCGGTCTGCTCCTGTTCGCGGTGTTCGCATTGCCGTTCGCCCTCAGCGGTGTACTCGTCTTCGTGTTCACGATCGTGGTCCTTCGTTGGCTGGACATCGCGGCACGAGCGGGCATCGACCTCACCAGCGGCATCGAGATCACGAAACCCGACACCATCGTCTATCCGACCAGCTGGCGAAAGTTGGTGTGGTGCGTCCGCGACGTCGGGCTGTGGAAGTCGCTCGTCTACTGGATCATTCGTATTCCGATCTCGGCTGCCCTGCTGTTCTTGCTGCCGGCGCTCTTCCTGGCGCTTCCTGTTCTTGCGGCCGCCCCGATCGCGTGGTTGGTCACCGATCCCGAGGGCACGGGCCTGGAGATTGCCGAACGAGTGGACTTCCCACTGGTCGCGTTGATCGGAGTGGCAGCTCTGGTGGTACTGGTTGCCGGCGTTCCGCCACTGACGACCCTGCTCGCAAAACTCGATTGGTGGAGCGCTGCAGCACTTCTCGGACAGTCCGAGTCGAGCAAGCGGGTGAACGAACTGACCGTGAGCCGTGCTCGCGTCGTCGACGCCGCCGATGCCGAGCGGCGACGCATCGAACGAGACCTGCACGACGGTGCCCAACAACGGCTGGTCTCGGTGGCAATGTCACTGGGGCAAGCGAAGTCTCGCGCATCCGCTACCGAGGACGTGGTGTTGAGAAGTCTGCTCGACGATGCACATCGAGAGGCCAAGAATGCAATCGGTGAGATACGGACGTTGACGCGTGGACTGCATCCCCCGATCTTGACCGATCGCGGACTCGACGCAGCACTGTCCTCGGTCGCGGCGTTGTCCACGGTTCCGGTGACCATCGAGATCGACCCGGCCCTCACCGGCGAGCGACGGCTGAATGCCACTGCCGAATCGACGGTGTACTTCGTGGTATCCGAGGCTCTCACCAACGTCGGCAAGCACGCCAAAGCCGGCCACGTGCAGGTGAACGTCGTTCGCGGCGAGTCCTCCGTTGCAGTCACCATCGTCGACGACGGTTGCGGCGGAGCGCATCTGGAGCCCGGTGGTGGATTGGCCGGACTGGCCGACAGACTCAGTGGAATCGATGGAACCTTGGCCGTGACCTCGCCGACTGGTGGCCCGACACGAGTGGAGGTGACCATCCCATGCGAGTGATCATTGCCGACGACTCGGTACTGCTACGTGAGGGTGTTGCACGTTTGTTGATCGACTCCGGTGCCGAGGTGATCGGAAAGGTAGGTGACGCGGCGCAGCTGTTGACGCTGATGTCGGCTACCGAGCCCTTGCCCGACGTCTGCGTCATCGACGTACGGATGCCTCCGACATTTCTCGACGAGGGACTGCGAGCGGCACTGGTCATTCGCGAGCGTTGGCCCGATGTCGGAGTACTGGTGCTCTCGCAGTACGTGGAGGAAAGGTATGCGGCCGAGCTCATTCGACAGAGCACGGACGGCGTCGGATATCTGCTCAAGGATCGCGTCGCCGATGTGGACGAATTCTCCGACGCGGTGAAGACCGTCGCCGACGGCGGAACGGTCATCGATCCCGAAGTGGTGCAGCAGATTCTGGCGCGCGCACCACGTTCGGATCCACTGGACTCGCTGACGCCGCGAGAGCGAGAGGTGTTGACGGCGATGGCCGAAGGCAAGTCCAATGCCGGCATCGCGGCCACTCTGGTCGTCGGTCAAGCAGCAGTCGAAAAACACATCGGAAACATCTTCGCCAAACTCGGTCTGCTCGGCGACAGTGCGGATCACCGCCGGGTCATGGCAGTCCTTCGATACCTGGGAGCTATTCGATGAATCGAATTCCATTGTTGCGCTACTCGTTGGCGATCACCACCGCGGTCGTCGTGGTCGGTACGGCCGGAGCCGGCACCACTGCTGCGATCGCCCTCGGCTTCTCCGTTCCGAAGACTCAGAACTACGACTACTCGGTCGATCACACGATCGACGGCTCGCAGCTGACCGTGACGACCGGGTTCGCGCATCTGAAGTTCGTGCCCAGTCCGGATGATTCGCTGCATGTTCGAGCGCACGGTATCTACCGAGGAGACAGTCCGACGATCGATATCGCCGCGGATGGATCGACCGTGGCGGTGGAATGCGCCTACGACAAATATGGATCCTGCGACGCCGATGTCGAATTGCAGATCCCGGCTGATCTGACCCTGACGGTCGACGGCGCAAACGGCGACGTCGTATTGTCCGATGTCGACGCCGACGTGGACATCTCGACAGCGTCGGGATCGGTATTCGCCCGTGGATCGGCAGGCACTCTGCGCGTGGACACGCGTTTCGGTGACGTGAAGATCAGTGATGCCACGGCGACCGCTGTCGAGGTGACTACGACCTTCGGCGAGATCACTGTCGAATCACGCACTGCGCCGGAATCGGTGAAGGCGCGCAACGTGATCGGTGACACGACGATCGGGCTTCCGCCTGCCGACTTCTATGCCGTCGACGCCAGATCCGAGAAGGGGGACGTCGTCGTCGACGTGGTCAACGACCCGAGATCACCGAAGACGGTGTCCGCCAACAGTGAGGAAGGGCAGATCACCGTTCGGCCGCGGTAGCGCGGTTGAGTGACTGCGTCGCCACGCACTGAACGAGCGGACGGAGGAAGTCGTGGGACGCGTCAACCACGGCCACGGGTGCAATTCCTGCGGGGACAGGGTGGCCGAGATGCGCGCGAAACCGGGAACGGGTGCCCAGGTGGTAGCCAACGATCGCCCGGCGAGTTCTTCGGCCACTCGTCCTCTGCGAACTTCCAGCTCGCGAGTCGCTGCGATCTCCCCGAGTGTCTCGGCGAGAAAGACCAGTCGCTTGCCGGATAGCTTCAGTCGGCGCAACAGTGGCTCGTCGAAGACGAATACCGCCGGTCGGTCGGGGTCGGCGGCCAGTGCGGGATCCGTTCCACTCAACGATTCCGCGGTCAGCCACACTTGTTGCGCACCTTCGCCTTCCGCCTCGGATGGGCCAGCGGGAACCGGTGCCTTGTTCAGATCGGGACCGTCGACCGCGGGCCCGAGGTCGTCGTCGGGCCAATTCTCGATGGGGCAGGCATCTTTCAGTGCGCAGTTACGGCACAGTGAGGGTGCCCGCTTGTTCACCTGCCAGCGGCTGAAGCCGTAGACCTTGCCGCTTCCGGTCCCGACCGTCCACTGCCAGCCGAGACGATTGGCCGCGCGCGAGCCGTCGAGCAGGTGGGCGAACATCTCGTCCTCGCCATCGCGCCACGTCGCCCCGGCACGCACGGCCCACTGGGAGGCGAGCCACATGCGAGTCTGATTGACCAGCCACCCGTCGTCGTGCAATTCACCCACCACCGAAGACATGCAGTTCATCTCCTCGGGCCACGGCTGCGCAGTCCAGTTCTGCGGTCTCGGCTGCTCACGGCGTAGCGAACGGCCGAGATGGGACCCGGTGCGCGCGTAGAGATGGCGGGCATATTCCTGCCACATCAGCTCGTCCCGATAGCGGGAACGGTCGCGTGGGGGAGCGTCGGCGACGGCGTCCCAGACCTCCCGCAGCGTCAGCAACCCGTGGCGGATGTACGGCGACATGCGGCTCGCGCCGCGGCGATTCACCGGGAGAACGGTGCTGCGATCGCGGGCGTAGCCGGTGATGTCGAGGCCGGCCAGCGCGGCATCGGCAGCAGACTGACCGCCGCGAATGCCTCCCGCCCTGATGCCTTCCGGGCCCTCGCGCGTCAGGTCGCCCAGATGCTCGGCAACCCAGGCAACGACGTCCTCGGTGGTGAAAGCGTCGGCGATGGAGGGAGGAGGAGGTAGCTCGGACATGCGGTCGGTCTTCCCCGTTGAAACGGAACGGAAACTCGAACTACAAGGCGGCGTCCAAGAGCTCGATGTCGGAGTCGTTCAGGATGAGGTGCGCTGCCTCGACGTTCTTGCGCAGGTGGGAAATGCTGGTGGTTCCGGGCAGCGGAACGACCGTCGCCCCGCTGTGACTACCGCGGTGATGAACCCATGCCAACGCAACTTGGCCGGGTGTCACCCCTCTGTTCAAGGCGACCCCCGCGAGAGCGACATCGAGGGGCGTGTCATGTGTGCCGGTGAGATTGCCATGCCCGAGGGGCGAATGTGCGACGAGGGCGATGCCGAGCTCCGCAAGAGTCGGCAGAAACAATTCCGCCTCACGATGGGCGAGCGACCACTGTTGCTGCACAACGGCAATGGGATGTACTGCGTGTGCGCGACGGATGTCGTCGACCGTGATGTTGGACAAACCGAGGTGGCGAATCTTGCCCGCCGACTTCAGTTCCGCCATCGCGGTGACCGTGTCCTCGATCGGTGTGTCCTCGCTGCGATGATGCAGGTAGTAGACGTCGAGGTAGTCAACGCCGAGCCGCTCGAGCGTGCCGTCGATCGCACTGCGAACCGTCTGCGGATCGGCCTTGACGGACCAGTCGTCGAAGCGACCCGATTCACCCCAGTAGACGCCGAACTTGCTGCACAGCGTCACCTCATCACGATGAGAACCCAACGCGCGCCCCACTGTTGCTTCGTTGCCGTACATTTCGGCTGTATCGAGCAACGTCACGCCTGCCTCGATGGCAGTGCGAATCAAGACTCCAGGATCTCGGTCCTCGTCCCCCCAGCCGTCGTCGGTCAGTCGCATCAATCCGAGGCCCTGAAGCGGTGGGATGTCGAGTATCCACGGATTCGCGTCTGTCATGGCCGACAGGGTATGACCTCAAGTGCCGTCGAGGTCAAGTGATTGCCCGTTGTGTCTTGGACGCTGGGCTCGTTCGGGTACTCCAAAGTCTTGTCAGCACTGCCCCTGCTGGGATCAAGAAGAGTGCGTAGGGTCCGCCAACCGCCCATTGCTCCGGTGTGGACAGCTCGGGACTCCAACTGTTCGGGTCGCGGCGGACAGGGCCGCCGTAGACGGCAAGGACAGAGTTGATCACGATCAGCAGGCAATACGCCGTTGTGAGGGCGAGTCCGACGGTCGCGTACCAACGGCCTCGGTGCGAGCTCTGGGGCGACGGGAGTTCGAGACTGCCAGCAATGGAGAAGACTGCAGCGGGAAGGAGAACGATCAAGCCGACGGCCGTGGTGATGTTCCACGTGACTACGACGTCCCCGATGGCGTCGTAGCCGATACCCGATGCGCCCGCTGCGAGGCTGATACCCCACCACAAGAGGGGAAGCGTTCCTGTCACGATCACGCCGCGGCGAAAAGATCTCGTGTGGTTCGGCCGCGTTGTCATGACGCCATTGGTATCACCGTCACCCGGGAGGCTCGGGTCAAGGACGGTCACCGCGCGAGGCTCGTACGTGTGTTCGAAAACTTGTCGGTGGGTCGCGGTAGATTTTGTTCATGCTTTCGGGGGACGGCGGATCAGGGGTGGACGGCATCGAGACGGTGCCGCCAGCTCCCGATGTGTCCGATCCCGAACTGTCGGCGCTGGTCTCAGCCGTCGAATCGACGGTCGCCGAATTGGCCGGGCAGGGGTCGGTGTCGTGGACGAATGCCGACCGGCGTGCGGTGATTCAACGCATGGAAACTGTGTCGCGGTCCGTGACGGCGTACTCGCACACCTGGCTCAACGAACTGATCAGCCAACACGGCCTCGACGTGTACCCGGGATCGGTACCGTCGTCGGTGGCATGGATGCTCCGGATCACCCCACGAGCAGCCGGAGCCCGAGTGCGCCTGGCTGCGGAGTTGGGTGACCGCACCTCCTTCTCCGGCGAAGTACTGCCCCCGTTGCTGCCGCACACCGCTGCAGCGCTGCGGGCAGGGCTGCTCGACGCCAAACACGTGCAGATGATCCGCGAATTCTTCAGACACCTGCCCTCCAGGACTGACCCACAGACACGCGATCTCGCCGAAGAGCAGTTGGTGGGTCTCGCATCGACCCGACGACCCGACGACTTCGCGCCGTTGGTGGCGCACCTGGACTCGATCCTCAACCCCGACGGCAATCACGACGATGATGACGACGACGAGAACGGAAAGCCGAGGCCGCGCAAGCGACGGGATGCGTTCTTCTATCTCGGTGAACAGGGTTCCGACGGTATGTCGGAAGGGAAGTTCTGCGTCGACTCCGAACTACGGGCCTACCTCGAAGCTTTGTTCTCCAAGGCCGCGAAGCCGGGGGTGAACAATCCTGCCGACCCGACATCGGTCGTCCACAACGAGACCAGCAACGAGGACAAAGACGAGACCAGCTACGACGACAAAGACGAGGCCGGCGGTGATGACGACGGCGGGGGCGGCAGCGCTACTACGCCGACGCCCGAGTCCTTTCCGGGCGATGCCGGGTCCAGTCATGCGGGCTTGTGGGATGAGACGAACTACGACAGTGACGGCGACTGCGGTGACGATGACGACTGCGACGGTGTCGACTGTGGTTGCGGCACAGGGTCCGACGGCACAGCCGCACCCAAGGACGCAGCGGCGCCCGACGGAGCTGCTGACTCAGACGACGCGGCAGATATACGTGATGCTGCCGCCGCGCGGGATCGACGCACCCAAAACGAACGCCGCCACGACGCCCTCAAGCTCGCGCTACGGCAGACACTTGCATCCGGGACACTCGGCACGCACCGCGGTCTACCCGTCACCGCGATAGTGACAATGTCGCTGCGGGATCTCGAAGCCGGCTGCGGATACGCCATGACCGCCACCGGATCACGCGTCAACATCCGCGACGCCATCCGCATGGCCTCCCACGCCCACCACTACCTCACCATCTTCGACGACCACGGACGTGCCCTCTACCTCGGCCGATCTAAACGCATCGCCTCAGCCGATCAACGCATCGTCCTCATCGCCCGAGACCGAGGTTGCTCGTTTCCGTCGTGCACCCGCCCGGCAACGTGGTCGCAAGCCCACCATGTGACCGACTGGGTCGACGGCGGCAACACCGACATCGACTCCCTCACCTTCGGCTGCGACATGCACCACGCACTCGTCGGCACCGGCCCCGGCAAATGGGCCACCACCAAAACCACAGCAGGACATCGATACCCGGGCCGCACCCTCTGGCACCCACCAGCCGGAATGGACCCCAAGCGCCGCGGACTGATCAACCACGCCCACCACCCCGAGGAAGTGCTGTACCCGCCAGACAAGCCCGGCGATGCCGGCGACGAGGAACCACGACAACCCGCATAACGACCCACACAAGCGTCACGGCACAGCTCTGTCTGTCGTCAGTACATGGCCCCCACGGACCGGTCGTGCGCGAAAAATAGCAAGACTCCAGAGTGGTTACCTGCGTACGGTGAGCCCATGATGGTTCTCGCGAGCAGGACTGCGGTGTTGTCGCCGCCAACCCGGTTCGTGTGGAAGGCGTTGATGCGACCCGACCTGCATCCGTCCAATCGCGGGTTTGCGTGGCCGGTGATGTTCGAGGGTGCCGCTCTGCCTGGAATTGTCGAGAGCAGCGAGTTCGACCGCGTCGTGTGGAGTTCGCCGTGGCCGACGGTTCCGGATGTTCTGCTGCAGTTCGATCTACGCCCGGAGACTCGTCTTCGATGGACGCTGTTGGCTCACGCGCCGGCACCGAGTCAGCAGACCATCGACTGGTTGCGCGACCAGGTCAGTCACCTGGTGAACGTCGACCTACGAAACGCGCTGGGTTACTGACCGCGAGAGCTATCGGTTGCCGCCGCTCGGCCCGTAGGGGTAGCGCTTGCCGACTGTAAACCACAGAATCGGCCCGACGATCGGCAGGATGAACGCAGCGAACGCCCATGCCAGCTTGGCCAGGCAACCCGTGCCGGGATCGCGGACAATCGATACGAGCGCAAGAATGAACAGGGCTAGGGCGATTGCGCCACCGGCAGGTGCCATGTGTCCGACGTTAGCTCAATCTGAGCATTCGATACTCATATCAGCCAGTTCACGAAAGTGGTTGCTGCGGCTTGTGTCCGACGGCTATGACATCTTGTCGCTCTCGATGGCGTGTACCCATGACTCCGGATTCTCGACGAGCCATGCAGCGGAGTCCGCCGCCGCTTCCGTTCGGAAGTGCACGCGGAGCAGGCTTCGTCCGACGGTCTTGCCGGCATGCGAGCCTGTCACGTCCGCGCCGTCTATGTCCTGCAACGGTATTCGAAGCAGGGTGGAGCTTCCGATGCGGCGGAACCACAATTCGCTGTCGGTCAGGACGAGCGCGCCGTTTCCTCGGACCTGAGCGCCGCCCTTGGATCCGAGGCCGAAGAAGTTTGCCATCGGATCCGACTTGACCACGCTGGAGTCGGCGAACTGTTGCGCGATCGCCGACTGTGACGACGAAGACAGTCGACGCACCAGCACTTTGACCAGCACCGCAATGCCCACGATGAGCAGCACGACACCCACAATGCCGAGCAATACAATCACTGTGACATTCATCGGCGCATCGTATCGAGCTACGTCGGGTTTGTCCGGTCGATACTTGCTTGGGAGTCCGCCGATCGGCCACAGAGAATCTGAGGTAGGCAAACGTCTTGACCGACTCGAACCCGTGCGTGATCCGACTGCACGCGTAGCGGCCCACTCAGTCCAATAAGCTGGCCCTCGATGAGAGGGGAGACGGCAATGGACAGTGACAGGAACCCCACTCTGCCGTTGGCGTTCGATCTCGCCTGGATGGGCTCGGTGGTGGTGTGGCTGCTGCCCGTCGGTGTGGCGTGGGTGTCGATCTTACGTACCTCCCACCGCCGTCGTGGTGCCGCTTTCTGGTGGTGTCTGCTCGTGCTGGTCATGCCGATCACCGGTGCGTTGATCTGGTTCGCGGCTCGGCCGAGAACTCCTGGGTCGATCAGCGATTGAGTTCGTAGCGGGCCAACCACAGTCCCGGCCGTACCTCTTGGTCCTCGGTGTGTACGAAGCCGAAGGACTCGTACACACCGCGTGCCGGTGGGTTGTCACGGCCGGTGGCCACCTGTACGCGCTGTCCGACAATCGATCCCAACATCGCGTCGACCAAAGCGCGTCCGATGCCCCGTCGGTGCGCGTGTGGTGCCACCACCAGACGATCGATCTCCGTCTCGGACCACGCTGCAGCCCCGAGTATTTCGCGATCGGTCCACGCGACGAGCCAGTGGACCCGCGCAGCACAGAGATCGTCCACCGACTCGTGCAGCAGCGGAATTCGGTCGTCGCCGATCAGGCTCGCCTCCACTGCATACGATTCTTTCTGTACCGCGAGAATCCGCGCGGCCAGGGATCGATCGGCGGCGGGGTCGACGCGAACGATCTCAATAGCGTCCACCGGCAGGAGCAGGCAGAGCATCGAGTGCAGCAAGGTGGTCCGGGCTCAGGGTCAGCGTCGCTGCAGCAGCGTTCTCGTCGAGGCGCGTCGTACGTCGGGTACCGGGAATCGGCACCACACGCTCGCCCTGCGCCAGGACCCAGGCCAGGGCCACCTGCGCCGGCGTCGCACCCAGCTCGTTGGCGACACCTGCAATGGCGTCGACGATCACGAGATTCGCGTCGAGGTTGTCCTGGCTGAAGCGAGGCAGGCGCGAACGGAAATCGTCTGCGGCAGGGGTGGTTCCACGAAAGTTCCCGGTCAGGAATCCGCGGCCCAACGGCGAGAAGGGGACGAATGCGGCACCGTTGTCCTGCGTCCATTTCAACGATGTTGCGAGATGGTCGCGCGTCCACAGCGACAACTCGGACTGCACCGCGGAAATGGGATGCACCTGCTGTGCGCGGTCCAGTTGCTCGACGCTGAACTCCGAGACACCCAGTGCCCGAACCTTTCCCGCCTGAACCGCCTCCGCCATTGCGCCGATGCTGTCCTCCACGTTCACCTCGGGGTCAGGGCGGTGCAGGTAGTACAGGTCGATGTGGTCGACGCCCAGGCGGCGGAGCGAGTCGTCGATCGTAGACCGTAGATGCTCCGGCTTGCCGTTCGGGCCCGAAATGATGGGTTCTCCCGCGTCGCCGATGTGAGAAACGAGACCGCCCTTGGTCGCGAGCACAACCTCGTCGCGCCTGCTTCCGATGGCCTTGCCGACGACCTCTTCATTGGTGAACGGGCCGTAGACATCGGCAGTGTCGATGAAATTCACTCCCAGGTCCAAGGCGTGACCGATGACTCGATCGGGGGTCTCCGTCTGATCGTCGGCCTTGTATGCCCAGGTCATTCCCATGCAACCCAAGCCGATGGCACCCACCTCGGGGCCGTCGTTCCACAGGGTCCGGGTCGGTATTGTCGGTGCGCTCATGGTCTCGACCATAGAGAAGGAAATGTGTTGTCGCTCGGCCTGGCCGGGCGGATAGCATCGCCGCATGGCTCTTCCACACTCGAAGGTGTATTTCGGCGACCGTTTGGTCGAGGCGCAGGATGCGACGCTCGGAGTTGCCACCTCGGCCGTTCTCTATGGGCTCAGCGTCTACACCGTGTTTCCGGTGCAGGTGGACGGCGGGCGTCGGACGGCATTTCGATTGCGCGATCACTATCAGCGGCTCGTCGAATCCTGCAAGATCATCGGCATCGACACCTTTGCCTCGCAGTGGACGTTCGAGCGATTCGTACAGGCGACGCGGGACGTGGTTGCCGCCAATGCCCCGACGGCAGAGGTCTACGTTCGAGCCACCGTTCACGTCGACGAATCGATTCCCGGAACGCGGGTGCGTGGGCTGCACACTACAGTCTCGATCTTCCTGTACGACGCCAATCCCATTGTGCCGCAGAATGGTATGCGGTTGAAGACGAGTGTGTGGCGTCGTATCCCGGACTACGCCATTCCCTCCCGTGCCAAGGTGAACGGTGCCTACGTCAATTCTGTTCTCGCCAAACAGGATGCGATCGACAGTGGGTTCGACGACTGCATCTTCCTCGACATCAACGGTCACGTCTGCGAGCTCAGTGCCGCGAACATCTTCCTCGTCCGTAATGGAGTGCTCGTCACACCCGACGTCACCAGCGACATCCTGGACGGCATCAACCGTCGGACGATCCTGACCCTCGCTCGCGAAGAAGGACTGACCGTTCAGGAGCGCACAGTCGACCTCACCGAGCTGTACATTGCAGACGAAGTCTTCGTCTGCGGCACCTCTGCCGGAGTTGCCCCGGTATACGAAATCGATGGGCGTGCAATAGGAAACAAGGAAACAGGCCCAGTGACGCTCACTCTACGAAAGCGCCACCAGGCCGCGCTCACCAGTGACGAGGTGCATGGTTGGGTGAGCGTGCTCTGACAGTTACGTAGGGCAGGTCGCCGTCAGGCCGCTGATCAGTGCGTCACTTGCGAACTGGAACATCGGATCGATGGCCGGGTCCGGTGCCGCAGACGTCCAGGCCACGGACACCTGACGATCCCCGTCCGGGCTGGAGAAGCTGAGTGTGCCGTACCCGAAGCCGTTGCCGCGCTGACCGAATACCAGTTCCCCGGAGCCAGGATTGCATGCGTCACCACCGAGCAGCAGTCCGAGCCCGTACGTGGACGGCATCACCACCTGCATCTCGTCGATCAAGTTCTGCGGGATCAGCGTGCCGTCGAACAAGGCTCGGAAGAAGGTGTTCAGATCACCCACGGTCGAGACCACTGCGGCGCCCGAGGACCAGATGCTGGCATCGTAATCGGTTACGTCGGTGTAGGTTCCGTTCTCCAGCGCATAACCGTGCAAGGCATTCTCGGGTATTGCCGAGTCTGTCGGGTAGGTGGAATCTTTCATGTCCAACGGGTCGAAAATTCTGTCCTGCAATGACTGCCCGATGCTCTTTCCATCCAGTTGCGAAGCAATACGCCCGAGCACAACGTAGTTGGTGTTCGAGTAGACGAACTCGGTACCGGGTTCGGTCGGCCACGGCTGGGCCAGCGCTTCGGCGATGTGCTCGTCGTCGGTGACGACATCGCCGGATCGGGACGCGATCGCGGCTGCGCTGTCGAAGCCGGACAAGGAGTCCGGTAGCCCGCTGGTGTGATCGAGGAGCTGGCGCACCGTCACCGGTTTCGGAAGTAGACCCGGCAATAGTTCGTCGACCTGCTCGTCCAGTTGCAGCTTGCCCTCGTCGACCAATTGCAGGATTACCGCCGCGACCATCGGTTTGGTGACGCTGGCGATACGGACCGGGTCGTCGGCGGACGCGGCCTCGGTGCCCCCGCGCTCGACGACACCGGCCGCTCCCGACCACGTGTCTTCGCCGTCGCGTACCTGCGCGACAGCGGCAACAGACCCGGCGTCGACCAGTGCGTCCAAGGCTGCCTGGACGTCGTCGGTCTTGATGCTTCCGCTCGAGGGCGTGGTGGTGACCGGCGCGACAGCCGACGGTTCGTCGGTAGACGAGCACCCACTGACCAGCAGTGACGCAGAGATTGTGAGGGCGGCGAGGATTCGTAGCTTGCTCATGCTTTCGACACTATTGCCGGGGAACAGGGGATTTCAGTGTCAAATGTCAGTGATTTTCGATGAACGGCAGGACGGGAACCAGAGCGCGAGTGGAAATATCGTGTCGTACGGCGGTGACGAACAGGTTCTCGTCGAGAACGGCTTTCGAGTTCAGGGCGGGATAGGAGACCGAGACCGAACTGCTGTCTCGCTCTCGATCACCGATGACCGCAATGTACGAGTCGCGGTGCAGTCGAGCACTCCTGATGCGCGCGCCGAGCGAACCCTCCTCGAGGACTTCGGCTCGAATCGATTCCCCCTGCAGTCGGCCGACCAGCGCCCGTGCTGCGAGTGAATGGGTATCGCCCACCGGAATGACGGCTACCTGCCGAGGGGCGAGCCACGGTGGCATTCGCCCGGAGTGGCGTTCGATCAGCATTGCGGTCAACCGCTCCATCGAGCCGAGTACGCCGCGATGAATCATCACCGGACGGTGTTTCGCGCCGTCGGACCCTGTGTACTCGAGCCCGAACCTTTCCGGTTGGTTGAAGTCGATCTGAACGGTCGACACGGTGTCGCGATGACCGGGGACCTGAACATCGATCTTCGGCCCGTAGAAAGCGGCCTCGCCGTCGCCGACGGTGAACTCGCGATCACCCAGCGCGTCACGCAACTGCCGCTCGGCGGTATTCCATTCCACCTGATTGCCCAGGTAACTCCCGTCTCGGGAGCGTACGGACAGACGGAACAACGGCTCGAGACCCAGTACCGCATAACACTTCTCGACCGATTCCAGAGCGCGGCGAACTTCGTCGCGAACTTGATCCGGACTGCAGAATACGTGCGCGTCGTCCAGTGAGATCTGCCGTACGCGGGTCAATCCGCCCAGCACACCGGACAATTCGCTCCGGAACATCGATCCCAGCTCCGACACTCGAAACGGAAGGTCGCGAAAACTACGCCCACGCGCGGCGAAGACCTGGGTGTGATGCGGGCAATTAGCCGGGCGCAGAACGAATTCCTCTTCACCGATCCGCATCGGTGGGAACATATCGGCCGAAAATTTGTCCCAGTGTCCGGATTTCTCGAACAGGGAGCGCTTGGACAGAACGGGGGTGTAGACGCCGAAACAACCCGAGCGCGCCGATTCCTCGGCTGCCAGCTTCTCCAATTCTGCCCGGATGACGGCACCGTCGGGAAGCCACAGGGGTAGCCCGGCACCGATGGCCGGACTGGTGTCGAACAAGTTCAGCTCGCGACCGAGCTGGTGATGGTCTGACATCAAGGGTGCTCCACTTCCACTGTGTCCCAGAAGAAGTGACCCAGAAAGCAAAGAACCCCGGGAAACTACTCCCGGGGTTGTTCGATTCAGGTCGGTGCAGGCCTACATCGGACGCCGGAAGATTGCCGGCGTCGTCGTCTGTGGCTGCTGGTGCATCATGGCGACGACACTACAACGCATCTGCGACGGCTGGCAAGGGCTCTCAGCGATCGACCTGGCAGAAGCGGAGGTTGTTCGAGAAGGGATCGGTGACCGTCATGGTAGGTCCGCCCGGTGCGTCGTGATCGATTCCTGGTCGGCTGTGCGGGTTGTTCTTCTGCAGCAGTTCGGCATTGAAGGACGTGACATCCGCGATCGGTATCCACACCGATGTTCCGGGTGTGCCGTCGCCGTAGTGCTGGGATAGATCCAGGGTGCACTGCGCACGCGAAATGCGTACGTAGAGCGGCAGATGCGGCTCGAATCGGTGTTCCCACTCGACGGTGAATCCGAGGTAGCCAATGTAGAACGCGCGCGCTTCGGAATCGTCGAAGATACGGAGAATCGGAATCGCCGGGCCGAATGCCTTCATGACGACGAGTGTGACATGCCGAGCAGAACTTTTGCCGCGGCCTTTGCTGCAGCAGCAGATTCGGGCGACTCCGTGATTGCCGCGGTGGTTTGTGCACCCTCGGCGAGGAGGGCGATCTGCAGTCCGACGGTCGGCGCACATCCGGCCTCGACGGCCAATTCGGTGACGTACTCGATGAAGTGTCGCTTGTGCTGCTGCGCCGCGTCGGCGACCTCGGGCATCGTGGCCCCCAGTTCGCCGAACGAGTTGATGAAAGCGCAGCCCCGAAAATTGTCCTGACGAAACCACTGGTCCAAGAAGTCGAAGATGGACAGCAGTTTCTCGCGTGGTGAGTCGTACGCCGCCGCGGCAGCTCGAATGCCGTCGTTCCACTGGCCGGTGCGGCCTCGCAGCACTTCGGCGACGATGGCGGTCTTCGACGGAAACAGTGAGTACATGCGCTTGAGGGAGATGCCTGCGCTGCTGCGGAGCTCGTCCATCCCGACTGCCTGAATTCCGCGCGCGTAGAACAACGAATCCGCTGCTCGAATCACGTCGTCGCGCCCCAGTTCGGTACTCATGACCCACCTACCTCTTGCCGAGAGAACCAACGTTCTCTACAGTAGTCCACACGCGGTGAGAACGACCGTTCTCGCTCGTCGAAGTGCAGGATCACAGGAAGGCAGGATCATGGCGTACATCAACGTCGGAACCGAGAACTCCACCCCCGTCGAGGTCTATTACGAGGACCACGGCACCGGTCGACCGGTCGTTCTCATCCATGGCTACCCACTCGACGGCAACTCCTGGGAACGTCAGTCGCGGGCGCTGCTCGACGCCGGCTACCGCGTCATCACCTACGACCGCCGTGGATTCGGGCAGTCGAGCAAGCCGACCGTCGGATACGACTACGACACCTT
Organism: Rhodococcus sp. 077-4; assembly: GCF_047782425.1. Taxonomy (NCBI): domain Bacteria; kingdom Bacillati; phylum Actinomycetota; class Actinomycetes; order Mycobacteriales; family Nocardiaceae; genus Rhodococcus; species Rhodococcus sp. 077-4. The sequence continues at coordinate 588,347 of NZ_JAJPWC010000001.1, forward strand.
CGCCTCGGACCTGGACAAGGTGCTCACGGAGCTGGATCTTCGCGAGGTCATCCTGGTCGGATTCTCCATGGGCACAGGTGAACTCGCGCGATACGCAGCGAAGTACGGCACGGATCGCGTCGCGAAGTTCGCTTTCCTCGCCTCACTGGAGCCGTTCCTCCTGCAGACCGACGACAACCCGACCGGCGTCCCGCAGTCGGTGTTCGACGGCATCGACAGTGCCGCGCGAGAGGATCGCTTCGCCTGGTTCGACAACTTCTACAAGGACTTCTACAACCTCGACGAGAATCTCGGCACCCGCATCAGCGAGGCCGCCGTGCGTGCGAGCTGGAACACCGCGACCCACAGCGCTCCCGTCGCCGCCTACGCCGTCGTGCCCACGTGGATCGAGGACTTCCGCGGTGATGTGGAGAAGGTCCGCGAATCCGGGAAGCCCACCCTCATCCTGCACGGCACCGCCGACAACATCCTGCCGATCGATGCCACCGGTCGTCAGTTCCACAAGGTGTTCCCGGAGGCACAGTACGTCGAGGTCGACGGCGCACCTCACGGACTGCTGTGGACGCACTTCCAGGAAGTCAACGACGCGTTGCTCGCGTTCGTGAAGTAGAAGCACGACGGCGGCAGGCACATGGCTCGCCGCCGTCGTCGTGGCTAGACCGCGACCACTCCGTCGTGGTCGCTGTGGACGATCTCGCCCGGGTTGAAGGTGACGCCGCCGAAGCTGACCGGCACGTTCTTCTCGCCCGAGCCGGTCTGCGTGCTCTTGCGCGGGTTGGTGCCCAGTGCCTTGACGCCGATGTCGAGCGTGCGCAGGATCGCCGAGTCGCGCACCGCACCGTTGACGATTACACCCGCCCAACCGTTGGTGACGCCCCGGCCCGCGATGATGTCTCCGACGAGCGCGGTATGAACGCTGGCATCGCCGTCGACCACCAGGACGCCGCCGTTGCCGGGCTCGCTCAGAGTCTGTTTGACCAGCAGATTGTCCTGGAAGCAGCGGATGGTGGTGATGGGGCCCGCGAATTCGGTGTTCTTGCCGAACTGAATGAACTGGGTGTCGCAGCTGCGGATGTCGGGACCGATCTCGTCGGCCAGATCAGCTGTTGCCTTGAATTCCACAGGTGAAGTCATGCGCCACAGACTATCGTTCGACCGTCAACCGCGACCGTGACGGCGTTCGTAGTCGTTTCGGGTGCGGTCGGCGCGATTCTGCGCCTTGGCGTTGATCAGCTGCGGGTCGAGGCCGTGGATCAGCAGACGATGTCGTCGATAGACGTTCATCAGCGCAATCGCGAAGTAGACCAGGGGGATGAAGAGCAAGGCCATCATGGCCAGGGACATCCACAGCGGGCCTGGAATCAACAGGAACAACAGCAGCAGTGGAATGACGGGCACAGTGAACCGCGCAAGGTAACGGACCTGGGCGCCGTTGCCCACCAGATCCTCGCGAACCCAGTCCTGCATGGACTCGGGCAGCGTGCGACCGAACGAATAGCCCAGAAACTGCAGTGGGCTCGGCGTCACACGTTCGGTGGTCATCGCGCAATGCTAGTCCGATTGTTCTTGGTACATCTCACCGTTGACTGCGGTTTATCTCATATGTGACGATAGCGTCAGTTGGGCCCGGGGTGGTGTCGAAGACAAGGACAAAGACCGTGATCGATCGCAGAACCCTGCTCGGCGCGCTCGGCGCGGCGACGATCTCCGGTGCTGCGCTCGCTGCGATCAACTCGGGGACCGCATCGGCGACGCCGGCCGCCGGCGGTGTGATCGACATCCACTCACACATGGTTCCGGACTTCTACCTGCGCGACGCCCTCGCGTCGGGCATCGTCTTTCCCGACGGCATGCCGAAGTGGCCGTCCTGGTCGGTCGGCGAACACCTGGCAATGATGGACGGCTGCGGCATCGACAGCGCGATTCTGTCCGTCTCGTCACCCGGAGTGCATTTCGGCAACGACGGCAAGGCTGCCGATCTGGCCCGACGCGTCAACGACTTCGGAGCTGAAGTGGTTGCCGGCCAGCCACGACTCGGGTTCTTCGCGTCGCTACCACTGCCCAACGTCGTCGACTCGACGGTCGAGGCCATTCGCGCACTCGATCAGCTCGGTGCCGACGGCGTGACGGTGATGTCGAATGCAGGCGGAGTGTATCTGGGCAACGCCGTGCTGACGCCGTTGCTCGCTGCTCTGGACGCGCGGTCGGCGGTCGTGTTCGTTCATCCGACGTCGCCGCCGAATTCTCCAGCGGTATCGCTCGGGCGGCCGGCACCGATGATCGAATTCCTTTTCGACACAGCACGAACCGTCGTCGACCTGATCCTGCTCGGCGTGGTCGATCGATTCCCGAACATCCGCTGGGTGTTCACTCACGGCGGTGGAGTCCTGCCACTACTGGCGGATCGCGTCGACTTCTTCCGGACCCAGGTGGGCCTGGGAAGACCGAAAACTCCGGATGTGTTGCAGCGCTTGTGGTTCGACCTCGCTGGTACCCCGGTCCCGCGGCAGCTGCCCGCATTGTTGTCCACCGTCGGCCCCGATCGTCTGGTGTACGGCAGTGACTACTGCTTCACGCCGATCGCCGCGGTACAGGACCAACTGCGGTCACTCGACGCCGGTGCAGCGAACGGCGGACTCGCGAACTGGCGCGCGTCCACATCCGACAACGCCCGCCGTCTGCTGAATCTCTGACCCGAAGGAGACGACCGTTGACGACGAAAGCGCAAGCACTGCAGCCTATTTCCGAGCACTGGGATTGGCAGATGAATGCCGCCTGCCGCTCGATGCCGGTCTCGATGTTCTACCCCCCTCTGGGTTTGAGGGGGTACTCGTTGAAGAGCCTCGAGCGACAGGCCAAGCTCGTGTGCGCTCAATGTCCCGTTATCGCGAGATGCCTGCAGCACGCACTCGACTCGAACGAAAAACACGGAGTCTGGGGAGGTTCGACCGCACACGAGCGGTCCGCGATGGTTCGCGTCACCCCTGACGAGCGGCGTTCGCGACAATGACATCGCGAAGGTACTGCGCCAAGCCGTCGGCAATGTCGTTGTAGTGCTTGGCGAATCGCTCGTCGGCGATGTACATCTCCGCCAGGTTCACCTGCATCTCGTAGCCGCAGTCGTAGTACCGCTCGATCGATGCCCGATGACGCTCGGCGAGTTCCCCGGCCTCGGTGGAATCCGGTGACACACCCCGCTGCAACGCGGCAGCGAGATCCGCTTCCAGTAGGTCCGTCTCCTTCTTGACGGCCTTCCAGTCGTCCTTGGTGAACGACGCCGTTCGCTGCTGCGACTGCTTCCACTCGTCGGTCTCGCCCCAGCGTTGCTCGGCTTCCTCGGCGTACTCCTCGCCGGGCCAGTTGTCGCCGAAAATCTCGCGCTGTTCCTCGGGCGTCAGTTGTATACCCATCTTCTTCGCCTCCATCATCTTGTCCACGGCCGCAGCCATTGCGTGCAAGTGATCGATCCGCTCGTTCAACAACTCTCGCTGCCGACGCAGATGCGCCATGGCATCGACCGTCGGGTCGTCGAGCAACGCCGCGATGGCGTCGAGCTGGAACCCGAGTTCCCGGTAGGTCAGCACCTGATGCAGCCGCTCGACATCGGCCGACGAATACGTCCGATAGCCCTTCGGGGTTCTCCCCGACGGCACCACCAGCGCGATCTCGTCGTAATGGTGCAGCGTTCTGACGCTCACACCCACCAACCGTGCGACAGCACCGACCTGCATGCTGTTCGAATCATCGACGAAAGACGAATCACTCACGAAGGACACTGTGCTGCCTCCCGTGGCGTGAGGGTCAAGCCTTCGACTACCGACCCCTAGCGAATCACACGTTCGCAGCCTGCGGTGGACTGGCCGGCGAGGCGCTGACCGAGCCAGTCGTATGCTCCAGGACGGCCGTTGGTCTGTGCCAGCGAATGATCTCCGGGAACCTCTTCGAGACGGACGGACGCACCGGCAGCGCACCACTGGTCCTGCACGGCCTCGGCGCCTTCCTTGGGAATGAGGAAGTCCTGCAGGCCCTGGTAGATGTAGATCGGTGCGTCGGGCTTGCGCTGTCCCATCCGGTTCTCTTCGACGACCGCGCGGCTGATGGGGTGGTCGAATATGTTCGGCACGCTGGACAAGGCCTGCTGCTGGATGAGTAGTAGGCCGCTGTAGGAGAGTGCGTCCACGCACTGATCCTTGGCGAGAAGTGCTGCACGCAAACCGTTGTCGTTGGAGAGCTGAAGCATCTCGGGATACTCACGAGCGATTCCGACCGTCGCAGCGAAGAACAGTCCCGAACCGATCTGACCGTTCAGCGAAGTCTGCAGAATCTTGTAGTCGGTGGGCGGGCCACCGAACGCGACGCCGGCGATGTTCAACTCCGGCGCGTACTCCGGGGCCAACTGCGCGGCCCAACCCGAGGCGATTGCACCGCCGGAGTAACCGGTGATGCCGATCGGCGCATCCGCAGCAACTCCTGCACTCTGGGACGCGCGTAAGCCGTCGAGCACGGTGTGTCCGGAGACGAGACCGGCCGAGTAGGCCTGCCGCGGACCCTGGTAATCGGTGACGACCACGGTGTAGCCGCGTTCGAGCAGGATCCGAACCTGATCGATTTCCTTGTTGGTGCCCCGCGGGAGTGTGTACGAGGGCGCGCACTGATTGCCCAGCGAGTCCGTTGCCTCGTTGTACGCGATGACAGGACGATCGCCTGCCCCGGTCCACGGCGCGTTCGGCGTCAGTACTGTCGTCGCCGCGGCGATGGGGCGGTTCTTGGAATCGGTCGACCGGAAGAGCAACTGCACGGACGACGCCTCGGGCGTCACCGCGACATCGCGGCGGTTCAGTACCGCGCCGGGCTGCAGGCTCTCGTATCCGGCTGGGGGATCGAACCACGGATCGCCCAGGGAGGTGGGCAGGTACGCAGCGGGATCGCGCGGCGGAGCGAGAAAATCCTGAACCGGATCTGCCTGGGCCGACGGTGCGAACGACAGCATCACTGCTGCGGCTCCGGCCAGAACGAGTGCCTTACGCATGTGTTTCCCACCCTGTTGCTTCCGAACGCCCCGACGTCGGAGTAGACCACCGACCATGGTGCCACAGGGTTCGGCAATTTCGGCCCTGTGAAGTGAGCCGAAGACCAGGTAGGTTGTCTGTTACTCAGAACACTACTCTCCAGTAGGGATGAAAAAATGCCTGCTCCGTCCACTGCGACCTTCTCCCGGCTCGCTGATCTCATCGCCATTCCCGACGCCGAAGCACGCCCGACCAAGACGATCACCGAGGTGTTCACCGGTAAGGAGCTGGCAACCATCCCGGTCGGCACTGCTGCCGACGCGACGGCAGCCATCGCGCGCGTACGCGCAGCTCAGGTGGCATGGGCCAAGCGTCCGGTCTCCGAGCGCGCCGAGATCTTCCACCGCTACCGTGACCTGGTGCTTGCGCATCGCGACGAGCTGATCGACATGGCGCAGGCCGAGACGGGTAAGTCCAGGGCCGCCGCTCTCGAAGAAGTCCTCGACATCTCGATGACCTCGCGGCACTACGCACGCACTGCCGCCAAGCTGCTGGCCCCGAAGAAGGTCACCGGCATGCTGCCCGTGCTGACCAAGACTCGGGTTCGGTATCAGCCGAAGGGCGTCGTCGGAATCATCTCGCCGTGGAACTACCCGATGACCCTTGCAGTGTCCGACGCCATCCCGGCTCTGTTGGCGGGTAACGGCGTCATCCTCAAGCCCGACAGCCAGACGCCGTACTGCGCGCTCGCCTGCGTCGAATTGCTCTACAAGGCCGGCCTGCCCCGTGACCTGTTCGCCGTGGTCCCCGGCCCGGGTTCGGTGGTGGGAACCGCCATCGTCGAGAACACCGAGTACCTCATGTTCACCGGCTCCACCGCCACCGGCCAGCTCCTGGGTGAGCAGGCCGGGCGTCGACTCATCGGGTTCTCCGCCGAGCTCGGCGGCAAGAACGCGATGATCGTTGCCAAGGGCGCAAACCTCAGGGAAGTGTCCGACGCGGCCGTGCGGGCCTGCTTCTCCAACTCCGGCCAGCTCTGTATCTCCATCGAACGTATCTACGTCGAGAAGTCGATCGCCGCCGAGTTCACCGAGAAGTTCGGTCAGCGGGTGCGCAACATGAGCCTCGGAGCCGGTTACGAATTCGGTATCGAGATGGGCAGCCTCATTTCCGAGGATCAGGTCAAGACCATTTCGGCCCACGTCGACGACGCCAAGGTCAAGGGGGCGACCGTGGTCGCCGGCGGTAAGGCCCGCCCCGATATCGGCCCGTTGTTCTACGAGCCGACGGTGCTGACGAATGTCACCGAGGACATGGAGTGCGCGGCAACCGAAACCTTCGGACCGCTGGTGTCGATCTACCCCGTAGCGGACGTCGACGAGGCCATCGAGAAGGCCAACGACACCGAGTACGGACTCAACTCGAGCGTGTGGGCCAAGACCAAGGCGCAGGGCGAAGCCATTGCGGCGCGGCTGCATTCGGGCACCGTCAACGTCGACGAGGGCTACGCACCGACCTGGGGCTCCACCGGAGCGCCGATGGGCGGAATGGGCGCGTCCGGTATGGGCCGCAGGCACGGCACCGAGGGCCTGCTCAAGTACACCGAGTCGCAGACCATCGCGACGACCCGTTTGCTCAATCTCGGTGGACCGCGCGGACTTCCGCCGAAGTTGTGGGCAAAGATCATGCCGCCCTTCGTCAAGGCGCTGAAGTACATTCCGGGTCGGTAGAACAGCGGTTGCGTCGACGTCGAGGGAGGTTCTACGTAGCTCGTAGAACCGAGATGCTCAGTGCTCTGGTATAAATCGAGTCGGTTCCGGCTCGGTCGAACTCAGGCCACGACTGCCGATCGATTCCCTCGTCGTCGAACGCTGTCACGGGTACGTCCCACACAGTGGAGCCGGTTCTGATGTCGATGCCCTGCAGCACTTCCGGTCCGAAGAGGGTGGCGACGTCCCCGTCGAGGGCGCCGACCTCCGAGAACCGCCCCGATTCTCGACTCCACAGCGTGTTCCCTGTGGCGAGGTCGATTGCGGATTCGGTGGCGGTGTCGTTGTTGCGCAGCAGTGCAACCGAACCCGTGACGGCGTACACGAGTCCGCGCGTCCGGAGGAACCTCGCGGCGGGGGCGGCGATGTCCGGTGGAACGGTCCAGACGAGTCCGTCGTCGGTCCACACCGGATCGGGATTCGACGGCCGATAGCCGCTGGTTCCCAGCAGAATCGGGCTCGACTCGGCGGGGGCGTCGAACGTCGGCTGCTGCAGGGTCACGGAATCCGTTGCTGCGAGCACGGTTCCGTCGGTGTCGACGACTTCCGAGCCCGTGACCACGCTGGGATCGGAGCAGTCCATTCGCTCCACCCGAACAGTGCCGTCGCGGGCAGCGGCACCCGACCGAGCGCAACTGGGAATCGTTCTGGACCATAGATTGTCGCCGGTGTCGAGGTCGAAGGCGAACACGCCCTGATCGTCGTCGAACAGGCCGATCCCGTTCTGGGTGTGCAACGTGGAGGTGAACTGGGAGCCCGACGAGGACGCGGAATCGAACTGCACCGACCAGTCCGCGTCGAGGGCATCGACCGTTCCACGCGATACCGTCGGCCTGTCTCCCTCGTCCACCGCGTGCGAGGTGTACACGTGGCCGTCTGCGGTGGTCAGATCGGTGACGGGAAATGCCGCGTCCCGCGTGCTCGACTCTCCGGATTCGGCGTCGACAGTGAGGATTTCGGACCTCGTGCCGGTGTTGCCGCGATAACAGACGACCTGCCCGTCGACGAATTCCTCACCGCAGCCGACAACGTCCTCCGCGGGGACGCGCCATCGCACGGCACCGTCGGCGATGTCCAGTCCCACCAGGGTTGCGTCGACGAATTCCCTGCCGTCGAGCCGGCCGACGAGGGTGACGACCGTCGACCCGTCGGTGATCGAACCGGATTCCATCGAATCGGTGTCACTGCCCTGAACGGGATCGCGAAATTGCCCGCCTTCGATACCGACATCCGAGGGAGTGAGAGTCCATCCGAGGCCGGGAGCAGAACCTGTTGCGCCGTCGACGGGAGTGCCGGCGGGCGGCGGTTGCTTCTCCACTGCGCACGACGCGCAGGCAAGCGTTGCTGCCAGGACCGCCGCGGCGGCGGAGATCCGGAGACGACGTGTCATGAAAGGTGCTCCCGCCTGTGCAGAACCGACTGACAAGGTGGGCGGTCTGTTCTTCGAGCATAGAGAACGAAAATTCCCCGCACTCCTGGTGGGGTGCGGGGAATCTCTCGTGGTGCTGGGCCTAGTTGACGCTGTGTCCGTTCAGTCCTGCGTGTGCGTAGTCGTTGTGGCTGTCGGGGATGTGGTTGTCTCCCAGCACTCGAGCGATCTGCTGCTCGCTGAGTCCCAGACGGCGAAGCCTCTCGCACACGGCATCGAAGTCGAGCATCTTCGCATCGAGTTCCTGCTGCAGTGCGATCACTTCGGCGCGGATGGTCTCGGCCTCGTCCAATGCGGCCAACGTGTCCTTCGGCTCGGGCAACAGCAGAGCGAGCAGTCGATCACGTGCATCGGTGCTCAGACCCTCGAAGGGGCGTTGTCCTGGCTGAGCCTCGTGCCGACCCTCGGTACCGCGCTCCGCGGAGACGTAATCCTGAGTAGCACCGAAAGACGGGATCTCGGCGAGTTGGTCCGCTGGCTCGTTTACAGGTCCTTGCGCCGGGGTCGAGGCGATGTCGATCGTCTGGCGCAGCGGGCGGTTCGGGATGAAGACGACCGCAACGAGCGTCACGATCGCAACGAATCCTGCGATGAGGAAGATGCGTCCGGTCGCGTCACCGTAGGCGGTGCGGATGACGTTGACGATCGGTTCGGGCAGCGCGGTGAGATCGAGTGATCCACCGCCGCTGGCCGAGCTGTCGACCCCGAGCTGCGCGAGTCCCGCTGCTGACTTGTCGGCGACGCGAGTGGCCAACAGTGAACCGAGAACCGAGACGCCGATGGCGCCGCCGAAGGTTCGGAAGAACGCAACCGTCGACGATGCTGCACCGACGTTCTGCACACTGACCGTGTTCTGTACTGCGAGAACGAGATTCTGCATCAGCATGCCGGTACCGAGTCCGACGATGGTGATGAAGATTCCGACCGTCACCAGGCTGGTGGCGTGGTCGATGGTGCCCAGGAGCAGGAAGCCGACGACCAGAAGGACGGAACCGGTGACGATGAACGGCTTCCACTTTCCGAACTTGGTGATGAGCTGACCCGAGCCGACGGAGGCGACGAGCATGCCGAATACCAGTGGGATGGAGAGCAATCCGGCTTCGGTGGGGGAGTAGCCGCGAGCGGTCTGGAAGTACTGGCCGAGGAAGGTGGTGGCTCCGAAGAGGCCGACACCGACGGCGATCGAGGCGATGATGGCCAGTCCGGTGGTGCGCTCGGTGACGATCTTGAGCGGGATGATCGGCGACTTGTGCCGAGCCTCGACGATGATCGTCGCGGCGAGCAGCAGAACTCCGCCGCCCACCAGGTAGGCAGTCTCACGGGAGATCCAGGCGTAGTAGTCGGCCTTGCCGGCGAACGAAACCCACACGAGGAGAACGGAAACGCCTGCGGTGAGCAGGAGCGCACCGAGCCAGTCGATGGAGACGTTGTCCTTGCGGACGGTCTTGATGTGCAGTGTCTTCTGCAGCAGGCCGAGGGCGACAACTGCCAGCGGCACGCAGACGAAGAAGCACCAGCGCCAGCCGAGAGGGCTGTCGACGATGACGCCACCGAGGATCGGGCCACCGGACATCGACACGGCCATGACGGCACCGGTGTAACCGGAGTAGCGACCGCGATCACGCGGGGAGACGATGGTTCCGATGATGGCGATGACGAGAGCCGTCAGGCCACCCATGCCGATGCCCTGCACCACACGCGCAGCGAGCAGCAGCGGCACGTTGTGCGCGAAGCCGGCGATCAGCGAGCCCGCGACGAAGATGACGATCGCGCTCTGAACCAACACCTTCTTGTTGAACAGGTCGGCGAGCTTGCCCCAGATGGGCGTGGATGCGGCGTTTGCCAGCAGTGCCGTGGTGATGACCCAGGCATACGCGGTCTGCGAGCCTTTCAGATCACCGATGATGGTGGGCAGCGCCGTCGAAACGATGGTGGTGCTCAGCAGCGCAGTGAACAGCGCGGCCAGCAGGCCGGTGAGGGCTTCGAGGATCTGGCGGTGCGACATCGCGTCGGGATCGACGACTGCCTGATTGGGCGGAGTTTCCGCAGATGTTGTCATGTCTTTATCTCGCAATCGATTCAAGGCGGGCCACGTCCTGGTGTTGAGCGTGGGCGTCTTCGGTGAAGGTGTCGTTCAGTTTGCGGATCGAGTCCAGTGCATCGAGTGCCTCGGTCTCGCTCCAGCCGCTCAACATCTCTGCCAGGCGACGTGCGCGTTTGTCCCAAATTTGTTTCAGTCGAACCTGACCGTCGTCCGACACACAGACCCTCGACGCTCTTCGGTCGTCGGGATCGGCATGTCGATCGATGTAGCCGAGGTCGACGAGGTCCGCGATCTGCCGGCTGAGGGCAGACTGGCTGACGCAGAGCCTGCTGGCGAGGTCGGTTTGCCTGCACTCACCCTCCGTCGCCAGGATGGTCAGAACCCCGGTCAGCGCCTGCGGCAGTGGTGAATCCTCGACTCCGGTGGTCACGGCCTGCTTCAGCGTTCGCCCGAAAAGGAAGACCTCTTCGACCAGCGATTCCGCTGTCGTGGATCGAACTGCCATGAGTACTCCAACGATGAGTTCCTATTTACTTGCTGTCTGCAACCATATATATACATACATGCGCTAAGCAAATAATATTCCTGTCTCGTGGATCACAGGGTTGGAGCTGCCGGGTTCAGGCCGGGTCCGAGGAGGGGAACGGCTCCTCGGATGTGGATGTATGCCTCCGATCGCAGTCGGAAACCCGAAACTAGGGGAGCCGATCCCGGCCCTTTCGACCCGTACGGGATCGTGGCGAAATCAGGCCGTTGGTATCTCGTCGCCGACGACCAGGGGGACGTCCGGCTGTTCGCTCTCGAACGACTCTCGGCCTACGAACAATTCGACGAGCCAGCCGCTCTCCGAGCAAACGAAACCCTCCGCACCAGATGGGCCGCGTTGAAGGAACGCACCGAGAAGCGAGGTCGCGTGAGCGTCACCGTCCGCCTGCCGGAAAATGGCCTCGACTTGGCGCGGCGGATACTGGGCAACCGCATCCACGATGTCTCCGACGCAGAAGACGGCTGGTGCACCGTCATCGTCCGCTACCCCGATATCGAGTCAGTGCGTCAGCTCCTTCAGTTCGGCGACCACATCGAGATACTCGCGCCGGAGGCAGCTCGCAAACGTATCGGTCAGCTCGCTACGGTCCTGGCTGAAAGACACTCACCCCCGGACACATGACTGCCGACCGGAACGCTGGGTGAACGACTCGATGGCTTCAAAGGCTGTGGATCTCGACCAGTTCTTCGATGCCCCGAAGCTCCTCCGCATTGCGGGTCATCAGGCGAGCATCGTGGGCGTGTGCGGTTGCCGCGATCATCAAGTCCAGAGCCCTCGCCTGTGGGCGGCGGCCGCCTTCTCGAACTGCCGCGGCCAGCCGACCATAGCTTCGGGCAACGTTGGCATCCACTGCAAGTGGTTCGAAACGGCGCTCGACCGCAACCAATCGCTGAAGTCTCAGGGCGCGCTGTTCGGACGTGTGAGCAACCAACACTCCGAAGTGAAGTTCTGCCAGGCTGATCGCACTGATCGCAACTTCTCCCTCGATGCGATCGAGTGAGTCTCCTATGAGGACGCTGGTGTCGAGCACCGTCCTCATCGCTGCCATGGGTCCTTCATCGAGTCGCCGATGTCGATCAGATCGCCCGCAAGGGTCGGGTCGTGTTCCGAGTCGAAGACATCGGCTACGTCGTCGAACGTCTTCCATTGCTTTCGCTCTGCCGGACCCAACAAGGCGCTCGGTCGTCCTGCGACCGTGATCAGCAGCGACTCGCCGGCCTCCGCGCGCTTGACGTGGTCGGACGCGTGCTGCCGAAGCTCTTTCAGTCCGATGGACTCCATATCGAAAGGGTAGCACTTGTGCTACTCGGAGTTCGGGGTTTGTCGTACCCCTCGCCTACTCTCTCGACCACACACATCCGGGGGGACATCATGAGCAACCGCAGATCGCGCAGCAGAAAGACCAGTCGCGAGGCCTACATACGAGCTCCGCGTGAAAGGGAAGCCCTTTTCTGGCCGACCATCCTTCTCCAATTCTCCGATTGGCTGATCGAGAAAAGCTGGGCCACAGACCAGTTGACGGCTTTGGCGGCAGCGATGACAGTCGATCGGTCGGTCCGCGAGCGGAACGTGAGCGTGTACGGCGCAGATTTCCCGATCGACATGTTCTGTCTCGATGATCACGAGTACTTCGACTTCGACTTCGACGAGTGTGAACAGTCGCCGAGAGAGCGCGACGAGATCCGCTGCGCCATCGATCTGTTCGGTCGGTTCGTCATTGCTGAGCGATTGTCGCCATCGCAGAACGAAGAGATTTCGAGGGAGATCGGTGATCTGACTGCATTTCCACCGGTGCCCAGTTCTCCGGTGTCGCCGGGGCGCGCAAGCCCGCTGAGTACGCCGGTAGTCGTCTCACTCCTGCAGCGTTTGGCCACGTGGGCTGCGACCGAGCGAGGCGCGCCATCGGCTCGCATCGACTACTGGGACGACTCGTCCGAAGTCGTTGCTGCGCTTGGGATTCCCGGTTTCGACAGTGTCGCTACACAACCGGACTTCATGGCGATGGTGAGTTATCGATCGGTGTTGGATACCGCCTGTAGGGTCGGTGTTCTCGAGAACTCGGGCCAGAATTACACCCGCGGACCCGAAGCCGGTGCTTGGGTGGTGTCTCCGAGTGCAGACCGAACTCGCGCCGCCGTGGTCGAGGCGTACGGATCCTGCTTGACGCCTGTGTACGACTCCGGCGATGATTCCGTGCAGTCCGAGCTCGTGGCAGGCTCGGCGTTGGCGACCACCGTGCTCGTGCGCAGCCTCGTCGGTGATCCGGTAGGGGAATCCGACGGTGTCGTCCTGGGAACGATGTCGGACAGTAAGTTGATTCAGACCGTCGCGACACTCCGGTTCATGTCGATGTTCGACCTCGGATTGCTCGTCAAGGTGAACGACAAGTTCTGCGTACCTGACCCTCTGGCACCCATGCTGCTCGAGGCGCTCGATCGTGATCGTCTGCGTCGTTCAGAGCGTGCTGCATGAGCAGGCCGAAGGTGGTATTGCAATCTGCGACAGTGAAGCGGAGAGAACGGACGTCCCCGCGGGGACGCTTTTCGCCATACAGTCCGGGCATGGACGTTGTACGCGCGATGCCCCTTCTCACGGTCGCCGATCTCGATGCGGCGCTGGACAAGTACGTCCAGGTCACCGGCATGGAGGTGGTGATGAATCACGGTTGGATCGCCACGCTCGCGCCGTCGGGTGACAGTGCGGCGCAGCTCAGCCTGATCACCACCGACCCCACCGGACCGGTCAATCCGTCGGCGTCGATCGAGGTGGACGACGTGGACGCGGCGTACCGGGCAGCGATGGACGCCGAACTCGAGATCGTCTACGAGATCACGAACGAGGAGTGGGGCGCGCGTCGATTCTTCTTCCGCGACGCCGACGGCAACGTGGTGAACGTGCTCTCTCACCTGTGATGGGGAGCCGGCAACTCTGCGCGCCGAACACCTCTGAGGGTGCGGGCGGCCACGGTGAACCAGGCGGCGACGAGTAGGACGTACAGGGCAACGGCCAGTGCCTGTATTGCGCCGAACTCCAGCGCGTGCCCCAGCGCGTGCCCCAGCGCGGTGGCTCCGGTGACGCAGGTGCCGATGGGAAACGTGAACGACCACCACGTCAGCGAGAATCCCAGGTTCCGACGCGCCGCGTGCACGGTGAGAGCCGTTGCAAGGGCGAACATGAGCATTCCGAAGCCGCCCATGACCAGCCCGTAGCCGATGCCGAAAACATGGAGCCCGACGGCGATCGACGATTGGGAGCCGGTGAATACCGAGGATGCATCGGTGCCGAGTAGGTTCGCCGCGGTGATCGACTGGCCGATCAACCCCAGCGTGATCCACACCGTCGGTGTCGCGTCGACGGGCGGCAGACCGCCGTGCAGCAGACGCCCGTAGATCAGGGTCAGCGTGATCATCCCGACGATCAACGACAGGCCGAACATCGCGTAACACGCGCACAGCAGCGCCAGCCGCCACTGGCCCTCGGGCAGATGCGAAAGCAGCAACGCTCCGGTCGACGCCGAGACCATCGGCGGAACGACGGGCATCAACCACGCGGGTAGTGCCGTGACCTGCTCCCGGTGAGCGGATGTGATCATGCGGAAGGGAACGGCGACGCTCGTGGCGAGACCGGTCACCGTTCCGGCGATCCACAGAGCGGCGAACAGAGCCGTCGCTGCGGTCGGTCCGAGCAGATCCGATCCGAGAAGACCTGCCCCTGCACCGACGGTGAGCAACGCCATGGGCGGAGCGCCGTAGAACTGCACCATCACCGGGTGCCGGGCGTAGGCGACGGCCTGGTCGCGGTGCCCGGTCCAGTGCAGTGCGAACGCTCCGCCGATCACGAACAGGGCGGTAGCTGCAATCACCCACACCGCAACGGCGAACACGTGCAGCGCGGAGAACTGGACGGGCAACGTCGCGCCTGCGGTGGCCACGATGCCGGTCCCCATCACCGCTGCGAACCAGTTCGGGGTGATGTGCGCGAATTTCTGGTTGCGCGCAACAGGCTGGGTCGTCACTGGTGCTGGTTCGGTCACGGTCATGTCTTCAGCGTGCTTGTTTCCGCGCCTGTCCGGTAGGTACCGATTCAGCCCTCACTCATAACTCAGGGTTATGGCTGAGGGTGGATCTGTGCTGCGACAGTGAGCAGTCCCGCGGCCGGGCCGCTGGGCGCGCGGCCGGACGGCCAGATCGCCTTCAGCTCTCGGCGCAGGGTGAGTCCTGGGATCGGCACGCGAATCAGAGTGCCCACGGCCAACTCGGGGGCGACGGCCAGTGAGCTCAGAACGGCACCGCCGATTCCTGCCCCGACTGCCGACTTGATCGCCGTCGTCGACGACACCTCGAGGAGCGGCGACACCGGCTGTCCGAGACCCGCTGCAGCCAGCGCGCTTTCGTACGCCGAGCGCGTTCCTGACCCGGGTTCGCGGGTGACCAGGGCAGTGGCGACGATATCGGCAGCGGACGGTGGAGTTGCCGTCCAGGAGTGCCCCGGTGCCACCACGAGCACCAGTTCGTCGATGGCAACTGTCCGATGTTGTAGAGCTGCAGGAACATTCGGGCTTTCGATGAAACCGATGTCTGCAGCTCCCGCCGACACTTTCTCGGCGACGACCGACGAGTTGCCCGAGCTCAGCGACGGAACGATGTCAGGGAGGTTCGAGTGGAGCGTGACCAGCCAACGCGGCAAAAGATATTCTGCGACAGTCTGACTCGCCGCGATCTTCAGTTGGCCGATGCGTTCGGCATGCAGCGTGGCGATGGCCGTCGCCAAGTCCTGTGCCGACCGGACGACCGGCGCCGCCCAACTCGCCACGAGCTCACCGAGTTCGGTCAGTACCGTTCCACGCGCCCCGCGTTGCAACAGAGGAGCGCCTACGCGCCGTTCCAGTGCGCGAATGCGTGCACTGGCGGCCGGCTGCGACATGCCGTGAGCCCGACCCGCTCGCCCGATGCTGCCGAGCTCGGCCACCGACAGCAGCAGGTCGATGCTGGTGAGATCGGCGACATGAGGGGGAAGCGGCACAGGGCGAGCCTACTTTCGTCAGTAGTCGCTGAACAGGTCCAGCTCGCCCTCGGGCTCGGTGTCCGGGTCGCCGTCGCTCTCGGCATCGACACCGGAATCGCGCTCGTGCAGCACCGAACCCACCAGCGCGGTGACGTCGATCGCGGCGGGATCGGGAATGGGATGTCCCTCGACGAAAGCGAGGCGCTCGGCCGACAGGTAGGCCAGGCGCACCGCCTGGACCACGAGGACGCGTCGTAGACCCTCGGAGACCTCACCGCGTTCGCGAGTGACGGCAGCCAGCCGCGAGATGGTCTCGGCGCGGCGGGCGATGCGGATGTCGGGGTGGCCCCGCTCGCGGCGGGTCTGCTCGGAGATCAACGATCGACGCAGCGACGCGGGGAGTGCGATGGGCTCCGAGACCGGCGGAATCTTCTCGTTGAGGATCGCCTTGTGCCGCGACTTGTCGATGGCCTCGAGGTACGCCGTGTACTCGTGCGCATTCAGATCACGCTCGGCCGCACGGAATTGCTCTGCGCCGTCGGACTTCTTGAGGTCCTCGTACTGCCACAGCGGCCAGATCTCGATCTCCGCGACCTCGAACACGTCGAGCACGCGCATCGCAACGGCGTCGGTTCGCTGGTTCGTGAGGTGTCGCTGCACCCGGACGCTGAGCTTCTCCTTGGTCTGCCCCACGTAGATCGGCTCGCCGTCGTAATCGTAGAAGGCGTACACGCCCCACTTGGCCGCCGACCACACCCGGCCCTGATCGTCCCTCTCGCTCAACACTTCTCGCAGCGCGGTGCGAAAGGACTGCACATCGTCCGCGGGCAGAGTGCTTTTGCGCGGCGCTACGGCCGACGCACGTAGAGAGGACTTACCGTGACTGGACATGTGTCGCAGCCGTATTCGGTGAACTCAGCGTCCCGGTGACGAGGGGCATCAGGTAGTGCTCGGCAAGCCAGGCGACCACGGGAACGCACACCGCATCGCCGAAACCGAAGAGCGCCTGGTTGTTTCGCAGACCGTCGAGGGTGTACTCGCCGGCACCCATCAGGCGGGCGTATTCGAGAGGCGTCATCCAGCGCACTTGAAGGCGACCGTTGCCCATCTTGACCACTGCTTGCTTGGACGAACCGCCACGTGCGGTGCGTAGGCAGCCGGAGATGTCGTCGGGGCGAGCCTCCCAGACCGCGACGCCGTTGCGAGTGCGACGGTAGGCAGTGCGGTAGCTGACCTTGCGGGCTTTCTTCAGAATCTCGATGCGCTGCAACTGAATCGGCGACAGTGACGCCACGAACGCCGCGGTGCGGTCGGCATCCCACCACCGCTCGTCGCGGTAGTCCATACGCTCGACCAGATCACCGAGACCACTGGTCAACGGAATGGGCGGACTCGGCAGCGGAGCCCGATGCGTCAGCAATGTCGAATCGCCGTACACCGCCTGCAGCCAATCCGGCCGAAGCTCACTGTTGGGATCGCGGGCATCCTCGGGGGGATTCTGCGCACCGACAAGGAACAGACGCGGACGCGACTGCGGGACGAAGCGTCGAGCATCGATGGTGAGCACATCGACCGAGTAGCCGAGCTCGTTGAGCTCACGGACCGCCGCCGCCAGATCGTCCCCACCGTGACTGGTGGCCAATCCGACGACGTTCTCCAATGCGACCACCTCGGGGCGCGCATCACCGAGTTCGCTCAGCACCCGGGTGAAATGCCGAAACGTCGAGGAATTCTTGCCCGCGAGACCGGCCCGTCCGCCGGCCAACGACAAATCGGTGCACGGAAACGACGCCCACGCCAGCGACAAGCCCTCGGGCAGATCGTCAGCCCGAGTACGCGCAACATCGCCGAGCTGAAAATGGCCCGCATCGTCACCGAAGTGCTGGCGGTACATGTGATGCTTGTCGCGCTCGATGTCATTGGCCCACGACACCTCGAAACCGGCCTGCTCCAGGCCCATTCGCACCAAACCGATACCGGCGAAGAACTCCGCGACCGTATGGATCCGACCGAGCGCAGGTGCCGAAGAACCACTCGGCACCACAGTCAACTTCGGCATGCACCCAGGCTAGTACAGCGCCCCGACAGACTTGTCCTTACGCCGTGGTCGCCAACGCCGCCGCCAAGCCGAACGCGACCGCCAGCAGGCACAGGTGCCCGGCCGCTCGCCCCACCGAGTGCTCCACGGTCGATCGGTGCGCGGCGACGGAGGGCAACCACGTCCGGCGAATTCGGTGAGCGAGCCCCATCAGAACCACCGTGACAAGGATCTTCGCGAGAACGATTCGGCCGTAACCGGTCTCGATCACGGCACCGGGGCTGTCCAGCTTGAGCACAGCGTCCAGCACTCCGGTGCTCGCGACCCCGACGACGCACCAGAACGCGACTCGCGAATAGACCGGCAACAGCGTCGCCCATGCGGATTTGCTCCGCAGACTCAGCGCCATCGCGCCGAGTACACCGAGCCACACCGACGCGCACATCACGTGCACGGCAACGGCAATGGAACCGAACGAGAACTGCGACATGTGCCCGGTGATCGGCCGCGCGACCAGAGCCAGGGACGCCAGCACGATCACCGGAACCGGGGACCAGCTCGCACCCAGCCGATACCCGGCCACCCCGATGGCGCACAGCGCGAAAGCCAGTAGCACCGTCGCCGCACCGAGACGACCCACGGAAATCGACGTTGCGAACGTGGTGAAAGCACTCGGCGACAACGTCAGTGGGGTACGCCCAGCAGAATCCGCGGCCGCAGCAGCCAGCAGGACCGACTCGGCCACCGCCCACAGCCCTGACAGAAAACCGATGGCGCGCCACATCACCAGCGGATCGACGGCGGGGCGTCGAGACTCGGAATTGCTGTCCAGGACAGCGAGAACTCCGAATCCCAACACCACCGCCCCCGACGCCACCGCGATCACCCGTAGCCACGACGACCCACCGGGAAAGGTGGGGAACGCCAGCGCGAACGCCGCCGCTACCCCCACAAACGCCGCAGCTGCGGCGGCGAGCACGAGCCGAACGCTTCTCTCACTCACCGCAGCCACGTCGGTACTACTTCTGGTTCTTCGGCTTCCGCAGGGCGAATGCCAATGCCCCGGCGAAAGCGAGAACAGCCACGACGATCAACACGATGTGCCCATAGCCCCCGAGAAACGAACCCTCGGACGCCTCGGAGCTGCTCGACGCGTCGGCCGGTGCCCCAGGGGTGCCGGAGCCTTCCTGCGTCAGCGTGAACGTCGCGGTACCGCTCACCGGATGGCCGTCGGCCGAGGTGATCCGATACGCGAGGGTGTACTCGCCGATCGGTCCCAGCTCACCGACATCGACGACGACACTCTGGCCCTCGATGCGGGCGTCGCCCTTCGACCAGATGTTGCCGTCGGGCCCGACGACGTTGAGCGTGGCGAACTGCGACTGCGGCACCTCGTTGAACGTCACCGATGCCGTCCCGGGGGATGCGTCGAGCGAGGATCCGTCGGCCGGGCTGTATCCGGTGACCTGCGAATGCGCCGAAGCCAGAGGCGCAGTGACGAGCAGCGTCAACAGCGCCATCACCGACACGACCAGCGCCCTCATGCGCGACGGCTCCTGATGGTCGCGCCGATGCCCAGGCCCGCGCCGATGGCCCCGAGGACGAGTCCGACGCCGGCGAGCCAGCGAGCAGTGTTGTCCGAGGCCGTGTTGTCGGAAGAGGACGCCTGCGACGATGCCTCGGTGGTATCCGTCGACTCGGTGTGGGTGCTGCCGTGCGCCTCGCCACTTGCTGCGGCGAGAGTCAGAGTGGGAGCAGGCAATTCGGGCTCGCTGCCGTCCTCGGCCATCGGCTCGTTCCAGTTGACGACCTCACCGTCGGTGTAGGTCTGTGTGGCTGGGAACGAGACGCTCTCCTGCTCGGGCAGCGGGCCCGCCGAGAGCAGGAACTGTTGGAACTGGCCGGGGCCGACCTCGGCACCGGGATTCGCCGTCCACGTCACCGAGACCGCGAGATCCGCAGAGTCCTTCTCGACGGTGGACGTCCAGCCCGGGATGGGCTGTGTACGAGCAGAGTTGAGGCCCGGCAACGTGACCTTGACCGAACTGGTCGAGGCGGTATCGGACTCGGTGGGAACGCGGAACGTCAGTACCGAGTAGCCGCCCTGCTCGGCGTCGGGAGCGGAGACGACGACGTGCGCGGACGCTGCGCCTGCTCCGATCAGCAGTGCGCCGACGGTGGCTCCTGAGACGAACAGGGCACGGGAAAGAGAGCTCTTCATGGGTTGGGTCATTTCTGTGTGGCGTAGCGAAAAAGGATGTCGGTCAGAACGCCGACCGCGAGTGGAGCCCGCGGAATGAGCAGAACGACATCGGGGGCCCGCGACGAGAGATGACCCAGTCCAGAGCGGTGCCGTGCACCGACGGAACCGCAACGGACATGGATACGCGCCCGACGGCGGAACCGTCGGGCAGGGGAGTGAGGAGCGCGAGAACAGCGCGGACGATGGACGTGATCGGTCCGTAGAGGCGTTCGGCGGCGGCGATCAACAGCGCGGCGACCACGGATGCGGCCGCGTGGAAGGCAATCATCGCTGTGCTGGGGAGCAACGAGTGGCTGTGCAGCATGCCGGGCATGTCGCTCAGACTCAGCGCGAGGTGGGCGAGAAGTTGGCCGCCCATCAAGGCCGGGAGCAGTACCGTCGACCGTCTCGGTACCGCTGTCATGGCACCGATACCGATGCTGAGGACGATCAGCAGGGCGAGGGCGGAACCGTCGGGATACCCGCCTCCGGCCATACCGTGTGCGGCCACGGCGAGCGCCGCGGTGACGCTACCGACAGCTCCGCCGCGAAGCGGTGCGGCTGAGCTGTCGGTCATCTGTCGGACTGGGTTCAGCGCACGCCGAGGCGGGCGAGCAGATCTGCTTCGATGCCGTCGAGCTCGGCCGAGATGGCGGCGTGTGCAGTCTTGCGGCGAGCCGGCGGCATCTGCTCGGACGCGCGGACAGCGGTGGTCAGATCGTCCAGACGCTCGCTGATCGCGGCACCGAAGCTCTTGGTCTCCGGATCGGAGTGGCGCGCACCGATGGTGCTGAGCGACTTCTCGGCACCGGCGATCCGCGCACTGAGCTTGCCGCCGTGGCCGGTGTACTCGCTGAGCTGATCGGGAGCCACACCCAGCTGCTGCGCCTTGCGATTGTCGAGCTGCGCGCGAACCACCGTCGCACCGCGGTAGAGGATCGGAGCCAGCACGGGTATCAGTAGCCGCGCGATGCCGAGGTACTTGCGAATCTGAGCCACGCTGAGTGTGCCCTGCGCTGCGGCCTTCTGCTGCGCCCGCAGAGCCGAGACCTGCGCCTTCTCGACGTTCTTCTGCGACTTGGCCTCGACCGCGCTGAGCTTGCGCTGGGCCTTGGCGATTGCTTTGAGCTGCTTGCGCTCGTTCTTCGCGCCGAACTTCGCCTCGAGTGTGGCCTTGTGCTTGAGAGCCTTGGCCTCTGCCTTGCGAGTGGCTCGACCCTTACGCTTGCGGAACAAACCCATCGACAAGGCTCCTGACGTGTGCTGCTAGGCGGAAATGGTGCGTTACCCCCACCCTAAGGCAGTCGACGGTCGCGGGCTGTCGGAGGGCTGACCTAGTGTCTAGCAGTGTGAACGGTCAACGAGAGGCAGCGCCTGTGTTGCTCGATGCCGGATCGTTGACGCGGTGCAGGCATCGGCTCTATCTCGACACCGCCTACGGGTCGTTGCTGCGCGGTGAACCGGAGAATCCTGGGGTGCGGCAGCGTAGAGAAGCTGCCCAGGCGCATCGAGAGAGCATTCGCGCCCAGCTGGCCGTGGCCGATCCGACGCAGTGGACCGAGATCGACGAACCGACCGCCCGAGATGCCGCCGACGCCACCCTCGCGGCGTGCCGCGCCGGAGTGGCACGCATCTGGAACGCGGTATTGCCCCTCGAACGTGACACCGGTCGACGCGGTCGCAGCGAACTGCTCGTGCGCGACGCGTCGGGCGGGTACATCCCGGTGATCGTGGTCAACCACAAGGTCACCGACCCCGGCCGCGGCGCGCGAACCACTCCGTTGACGCACTGGGCTCCGGCCGTCGACGAAACCAGGAAGGTCCGCAGTCAGTTACGCGACCAGCTACGACTCGCGCACCTGTATCGCATGCTGGCGCACGAGGGCCTGAACACGGCCACCCCGATCGGGGGCGCAGTGGGCTACCGCGGCGAGTGCATGCTGGTGCACGATCTCTCCACGATTCTCGATGAGTACGACGTCCGCTTCGCGGACCGACTCTCGGTTGCTCGCGGCGGCTCGTTCACAGTTCCCTCGCAGGTCAGCGAATGCCGTTCGTGTGCTTGGTGGTTCGACTGCAAGCCCCAGCTCGAGGCGGTTCGCGACGTCTCGCTCGTCGCGTCGGGCTCTCGCGCCGATGTGCTGCGCAGCGCGGGCGTGCGCACCATCGACGAGCTGGCGCAGTGGACCGGACCTGCTCCCGAGGAATGGCCGTTCGGAAACTTCGACGACGCCGTATCCGCAGCGCTGGCCTGGCGGGCCGACGTGCCGTTGCTGCGGCGCTCGGAGACCGTCTCGGTTCATCGCGCGGACGTCGAGGTGGACGTGGACATGGAGAGCTACCAGGAACACGGCGCGTACCTGTGGGGCACGCTGCTCACCGAAGCCGGCGGGCCGTCGCCGAAGTATCGCGGCTTCGTCACCTGGGATCCGCTGCCGACCGTCGACGAGGGCCGCTCGTTCGCGGTGTTCTGGAACTGGCTGATGGACACCCGCGCCGACGCCGCTGCCCGAGGCAAAAGCTTCGCGGCGTATTGCTATTCGCGTCAGGCCGAAGACAAGTGGTTGCTCGATTCCGCACGCCGATTCGCCGACGTTCCCGGAGTACCCACCGAGGCGCAGATCCGCGAGTTCATCGACAGCGAGCAGTGGGTGGACATCTACCAGGCCGTGAGCGATCAGTTCATCTGCCCGAACGGCAAGGGACTGAAGAAGATTGCGCCGGTGGCCGGATTCGCGTGGCGCGACGACGAAGCGGGCGGCGAGGCGTCGATGGGCTGGTATCGAGAAGCCGTCGGATACGACGCGGAGCCCGATCTCACGCAGCGCGAGCGACTGCTCGTCTACAACGAGGACGATGTGCTGGCGACAAAAGTGTTGCGGGAGTGGATGTCCGACCGCGCGGAGAAGGAAATCCCGACCGTGGCGGACCTACGCGCCCGCGCGTGACCCCGCCTCGATCGGCGGGGCCACGGAGCGACTCCTAGCGCGGAGCCATACGGATTGCGCCGTCCATGCGGATGGTCTCGCCGTTGAGGTAGTCGTGCTCGGCGATCATCTGCACCAGCTGCGCGTACTCGGTGGGCTGCGCGAGACGCGACGGGAACGGCACCGACGCCTCGAGGCCCTGACGGTATTCCTCGGTGACGCCTGCCAGCATCGGGGTGTCGACGATGCCGGGAGCGATGGTGTTCACGCGGATACCGACCTGGGCCAGGTCACGGGCCGCGGTGATGGTCATCGCATGCACGCCGCCCTTGGAGGCGGTGTACGCGATCTGGCCGATCTGTCCCTCGAACGCCGCGACCGATGCGGTGTTGATGACGACGCCGCGCTGGCCTGCGTCGTCCACGGTGGACTGCGACTGAATCCGGTTCGCGGCCAGACGCATCACGTTGAACGTACCGAGCAGGTTGATGGTGATGACGGTGCGGAACAGCTCCAGATCGTGCGGTCCCTTCTTGGACAGGATGCGGCCCGCCCAGCCCACACCGGCACAGTTGACGACGATGCGCAGCGGCACACCGGATGCCACGATCGTGTCCAGTGCGGCCTCGACCTCCGCCTCGCTGGTGACGTCGGCCGGAATCAGTGTCACGCCGGCAGGGACGTTGTCTCCGGCACGCTCGATGGACTGCGGTAGATCCAGCCCGAAGACGGTGACGCCCGCGGCGGCCAGACGTGCAGACGTTGCGGCCCCGAGGCCCGACGCCCCGCCGGTGACGAGTGCTGCTGTTCCTGAAATCTCCACGTACGATCCCCTTCGCTCACGGTGATGGGCCGCGGCACAGGCAGCGACCTCGTAGTCGTTCTGCACCATAACCGGCGGGGGACCTCAGCTACCGGCGGGCACCCTGCTTCGGCAGGGGTCTACTTGATTCCGCTGCGCGCGAATCCGGCGATGAAGTACTTCTGAAAGACCAGAAACAGCAACGCCATCGGCACGACGTTGATCAGCGCGAACGCCATAGTGGCACCGTAGTCGCTGTTCGCCTGGCCCTGCAGGTACAGCAGGCCGATGGGCAACGTGAACAGCTCGTTCTCCCGCAGTGCGATCAACGGCCACGCGAAGTCGTTCCACGATTGCAGCAGGCTCATGAAGGCCAGTACCGCGATCAGTGGTCCCGACAGAGGCAGCACGACGCGTCGGAAGATCTGCCAGTGGCCTGCACCGTCGAGACGGGCGGCCTCGAGCAGCTCCCGCGGGATGCCGAGCATGAATTGACGCGCGAGGAACAACCCGAACGCCGACGCCGAACTCGGCAGAATCACCGCCCAGTACGTGCCGTACAGGCCGAGCCCCACGACGATGCGAAACAGCGACACCATGATCACCTGCACGGGCAGCACCAACGTCGCCAACGCAATGAAGAACAAGGGTGTGGAGAAGCGAAAGCGTAAGTGTGCGAACGCATATCCGGCCAGTAGGCTCGTCGCCACGGTGATGATGGTGACCACGACGGCAATGGCGATCGAGTTGCCCAGCCACGTCGCCACGGGGAACGAGTCGAACACGCGGGTGAAGTTCTCCCACGTCACCTGCCTCGGCCACAATCGCAGTTCTCCACCGCCCAGCAACTCGCCGCGGGTCGAGAACGCCACGGCGAGCATCCAATACAGCGGGGCGACGGTGATCAGCCCGATGACGGCGATGATCACCGTGCGCAGTACAACAGCTCGACGTGCGGAAGCGCTTGCAGGCCTGCTCATTCGACCAGATCCTTCGTTCGGCTCGCCCGCCACTGCGCGGCGGCGAACGTGAGGGCGAACAGGAACAACACCATCCCGATCGACGCCGCATAGCCCTGATCGCGGGTGACGAAGCCCGTCTCGTAGGCGTAGGTGACCAATACCGAAGTCGCCCCGCCCGGTCCGCCGCCGGTGAGAACGAAGACCAGATCGAACACCTGGAACGAGTAGATGACGTTGAGCACCAGCAGGAAGAAGGACGTCGGACCCAGCAGCGGCACCGTCACGTTCCGGAAGCGTTGGAATGCGTTCGCGCCGTCCAACCTGGCCGCCTCGTACAGATCAGGGCCGAGACCTTGAAGGCCGGCCAGGTAGATCAGCATGTTCAACCCGGTGCGCCACCACACCGTGGCGATGACGATCGACGCGAAAGCCGGCCCGGGTGAGGACTGCCAATCGATGGCGGGCAGACCGAGGAATCCGATCAGATTGTTGAGCACGCCCGAGTTCTGATCGAAGACGAGTATGCCGATCAGGCCGGTCGCGACGCCCGAGACCGCCATCGGCAGAATCACGAGCGAGCGCCACAGCGGCCGAGCGGGCAGGGCGGAATTGAGCAGTACCGCCGCGATCAGACCGAACAACATCGACAATGGCGTCACCAACGCGGTGAACAGCAGCGTGTTGCCCAGCGCCCGCCAGAACAGCGGATCATCGACCAGCCGAGCGTAATTCGCGGCACCGACGAATTCGCCTGCGCCGAAACCGTCGGTCCGTTGCAGGCTGACGACGAACGCGGCGACGAGCGGGACGAGTACGAACACGGCCAGCAATGCGTAACTGGGTGCGAGAAACCCTGCGGCCGCGAACGCCTCTTTCCTGGCCCCGGCGCGCTTGGTCGTGGTTCCCGGGTCGGCCTTGGTAACCACTGTGGCCGTCATGCGCCGGTCACTCCGGCAATTCCGCTCTGCAGCGCAGACACCGTGGCGGCGGCATCCTGCGAACCCGCGAAAGCGAGATCGAGCTGCTCCTTGAGCACCGGGATGATTCCCGACATCGACGGCGAGGCCACCTGCGCCGCATCCTGCGGCTCCACGGTGGTCGCCTGCGCCGCGAAGATCGGGGCCAGTTCCGAGCGGATGTCGAATTCGAGGTCGGAGTTGAGCAGGTCGGTGCGCGTCGGCAACAGCGAGGCGGCCTTGCAGAAGTTCCGCATCTGCTCCTGCTGGGTGACGAACTCCAGGAACGACGCAGCCAGCTCCGGCTGAGAAGTCTGCGAGGTCGCCACGAGCGCGTTGCCACCGAAGTCGCCGCCGCCCCGGCGATCTCGCGGCGCGAAGGTGGCCGTCCAATCGAAACTGGCCGTCGCATCGGCGTCGGGCACTTGGAACGCACCGGACCACACCATGGCCACCGACTGCGAGAACCAGGCCTCGCTGGCGTAACTCGACGACGCGATGGTGTTGTTGGAGGGCACGTAGCCCTTCGAGAAGAACGACGACGAGAATTCGACGGCCCGGCGCGCCTCGTCCGAATCGATCAGCGGTGTCTTCTGATCCTTGGCGAGGAAAGCGCCCCCGGCCTGGAACAGCAGGCTCAGCCAGCGGGTGACGCCGTTGCCCTGCCAGTTGTACGCCCACGGATACTTGTCGGCCGGCAGCGAGGAACGTAGGCGATCACCGATCGACGCCAACTCGTCCCACGTCCAGGCGTCGTCGAGGCTGGTGGGAATCGAGTCGATACCGGCCTGCGACAACAGGTTTCGGTTCACCAGAATCGACGATGTGTCGGTGTGGTGCGGCAGTCCGTAGGGAATTCCGCCGTTCTGCACCGCGGCCCACGCCGTCGGCGTGAACTGATCACGCGTGTCCGACGCCAACAGCGGCGAAAGGTCGAGCAGTTGGCCGCGGCCCGCATACGCGCCGAAGGTGTAGTAGGGAACGCGGAAGATATCGGGCGGGTTGCCGGCCTGCAGCTGGGCATCGATGTTGGTGAACATCTGCTCGTACGGCACCGCGTTGAGGGTGATCGTCGACCCCGGGTTGGCCGCCTGAAATGCATCGATCGACGCGCGGAAACCGGCCAACTCGGCGTCGGTGCCCCACGTGGTGAACGTGAGCGTGCCCTCGGCCTGCTGCGACGGGCTGGATTTGACGAAGCCACACCCGGCCAACAGCAGCGGGACCGCGGCAGCGCCGGAACCGATCAGAAACGAGCGACGATCGAGAGGCATTTGGGTCTCCGTTCACCGGCTGTGGCAGTACAGACCGACTGGTCCGCCGCAGAGTAACCAGGGCGGGCTCGGTCCAAACACCATCGATCAGCGCCTTGTGTGACCGGTTTCGTCGTACTCGACTCGCTGTGCGCCCTCGCCCAGGTCGTCGAGCAGGATCGTCGCCGCGGCGGTACGACCGGGTGGAAGAAGCCGGACCGTCACCGATCCGACGTCCGCTGCATCGAGCGCACTCGACGCTGCAGCAACGATGCGTTCTCGGACGTCGTCGTTCAGTGCGGCCGGGCCGCGGTCGTCGAGCATCATCACCTCCACCCCGCGGGCTCGGGCAGATCTGGCCGCGCGAGCGAGTTCGGGCCGCATCAGGCCGCGGGCGCGCAGCGTGTCACGAAGCTCGGCCTCGAGCAGCCGGCACGCGAGGATGTCCTCGTCGGTGGGATCCGGTCCGTCGGCGATGCGTTGCAGCAACGGACGGGCCAACGCGTCCAGGCTGGCCAGGCGTGCGTCGCGCTCCTCCAGGACAGCCGCCGCCGCAGCCCGGGAGGCGATGCGCACCGTCGACTGCGTGCGCAGCTCGAAAATGGCTGCAGCCAGTGGACGGATGGTGAACGCGAAGAACGTCGACATCAGCAGCGGCGCGATGTTGATGGCGCTGAACGAGAGCCCGTACAGAAATCCCTGGCCCGTCATCGCCGCCCACCCGATGGCCACGGACATGGTCAGCACCAAACCGAGCCACGCGGCCGGTGTGCGACCCCGGACGCACATGAAGGTGTAGATCACCACGGACATCCCCAGCGGCCAGGTCTGCAGGCTCCCGGTCAGCGGTACCGGCAGCACGGCGAAGACGAACACCGCTGCCACCGGACCCGACGCGGTCAGCAGAACTGTCGAGCGAAGCCCGAGCGGATCGCCGGGGGCACCGAGCAGAAGAACCACGGCGGCGGCGAACACGACAACCGACACGAACGGCGGCCATACGGCGGACACGCCGCCCAGCGTGGCGCTCGCGCAGACGGCACACGCGAGCACGTAGAACACCGCAACGGCGTACGCGGCAGGCGACTTCATCGACAGCAGATCGCGAACGTCCTCACCGTTCATCGCTTCCAACCCAACCGCACGGTGGTACCTGCGCTCGAGGACTCGATCTCGGCCGATCCGCCGTCGAGCTGGCGCATTCTGCCCTCGATGCTGACGGCGACGCCGAGTCGATGGGACGGCACCGACCGTCGATCGAAGCCGATGCCGTCGTCCTGCACGGTGATTCGCATCGACGAGGCAGCCAGCTCGACGGCGACCGAACGGTGCGACGCCTCGGCGTGAATTCGACTGTTGCGAAGTGCTTCTGCCAGTGCAGCAGCAATGGCCCGTACGGCGTCGGCGGGATAGACCGCCGTCCGCTCCAGTGCGTCCTCTCTCACGGTGAAATCGATGGACTCGTCGACCGTCGTTGCGGCAGAACGAAGCTGAGCCGATGTCTCGGCGGCGGAGAATGTCTGGGAGATCGAGCCCGTGGACAGGTCGTCGAGATGCGTCAGTGCCGAGCGGGCCTGACGAATCAGACTGGGGGTGCGACCGTGGCGCGCTACCGCGAGCAGCGAGGACATGACCTCGTCGTGGATCAGCGCATCGAACCGTTCGCGCTCGACTTCTCGTGCGTTTGCCGCCGCTGCCCGGGCGGCGGCGTCGTGCGTCGAGGAAATGGTGGCGTCGAGAATGCGTCCGGTGCGCAGTGCGGCCAAGGTCGCGGCGACGAACACCGTGCAGAACATCAACCCGAAGAAGATTTCTGCGATCACATTGCTCCGGGGAAATGGTTGTCGCACAGCCTGATTGATCAGCTGCACGAGAACGACGCTGACGGTCATGTGCGCGAACGCCGGGACAGGACGCCACACCGTTGCCGCAGCGAGCGCAGCAAGACCGGGGAACACCGCGAGAAATGTCCCGGCTCGATCGAACGTCTCACCGTCCCAGGCCACCCACCACAACAGAGCCATGATCGGGAAGGTCGACGCCGCGACGGAACCGGCGATCTTGATGACGGTGACGCTCGGGTGAAAGGTGAAGGCCCCGAACGCAAAACCGCTGCCGAACACCACGACGGTGGTTACCGGAGTCCACCAACCGGAAACAACGTCGCTACTGCGTGCGATATCCGGTATCAACAGCAATAGGTAGATGAGATAGCCGGTACCGACGAATCGGCCGAAAATTCTGATCAGTCGGTCGGTCGATCGATGTGCGGCATCGGTATCGGCGGAACCCGGTCCGCCATCTCGAACGTTCATTCACCCCTCCCGGAAGAGGAGTGTAGTTCAAGGTCAGGCGAGTTCGGTGGTGGTCTGCTTCTCGGTTTCCCGCGCGGCCCTGGTGCGGGAGCGTCGAACGAAAACGGCGATCAGAACTGCCGACATCGCGAAGACCGCTGCAGCCGCGATGTACGGAGCGGCAGTGCCCGGCATCAGGCCCTCGAAGAACAGGACGGCACCGAAAACGAAGAACAGGATGGCTGCGCCGTACTGAATCATGCGCTCCGGCAGATGTTTTCCGAGAACCGCACCGACCACGATGGCGAGTGCATCGGCCGCGACCATGCCGACCGTCGAGCCGATCCATACTCCGACCCAGTCGTTGTCGGCGGCGAGCGTGACGGTGGCCAGCATCGTCTTGTCGCCCAGTTCGGCAAGGAAGAACGCCGACGCGATGGCAAGGAACGCAGATTTGGTGACCCGGGATGCTTTGGAGCCCTCGTCGTCGGAGAGGGAGTCGCCGCGCAGTGTCCACAGGCCGAAGACGAAAAACGCGATGCCGCCGACGATGGAGATCAGCTCGGTGGGGATCGACACTCCGAGGAAGTGGCCCACTGCGACCGAGACCAGATGCACGACGGTGGTGGCCACCGTGATGCCGCCGATGACGACGTACCACTTGTAGCGCAGGGCAAATGTCATGGCCATCAGCTGGGACTTGTCGCCCAACTCGGCCACGAATATGACAGCGAAACTCAACAGCAATGCAGACAGCACAGCAGACTCCTCGGTCGTCGAACGGACCGAAGGTCTCGCCCACCGGAACTGGCCGGTTCAGGTGCCGGGTCGCTGTGGCGCAACCAGTATGTCGACACGGTGATTGGGGGCTACTCCCCTTCGCTGCAGACGACTGTAAGGTCCGGATCGCGAAATGTCCAATGCGTCAATAAGTTTGGGTTCCCGAAAATTCGTTTGTGGGCCGCGGTCACGACGCGAGGAGCATGGCCAAAACTGCGGTGTCGGGATCGCTGATGGGATCGAGACCCACCCGACTGACCATCGAGGTCACGGTGCCGTCGGACTCGGCCTCCACCCACGCGGCCCGGTGGTCGAGCCCGAGGTGCGGCAGGCCGGGCAGAAGGACGCAACCCGATGCCGCGCCCGCACACTCCGGGAGCGACGGTGTCGTTTCCGACGGCGGATGCAGCATGAACAACGCGGCAGGCTGATGCGCGGCGAAGCGTCCTGGAGCCAACGCGAAATCTCCGATCACCGGTCCCTCGGCAACGACCAACCCGACCGTCCCCGGTGCCGGATCTTCGGGCAATTCTTCACGTACCCCGAACACCGTCGACGTTGCCAACAGACCCGGCATCGACGCCACCCGCACTGCAAGGGCAAGAAACTGCGCCCATTCCTTGGTGGTGTCGGGCCAACGGCCGGAAATCACGAATCCGCGCAGCAGACCGGCGGCATGAAACGGTGAAACACCGATGAGATCTCGCTCGTTCATCTCGATCGTTCCTCCCATACAGGTACAGGGCTCGAGCCGGGTACACGACGTTGGGTAAGGATGAGAATGAACCGAAATCGGCTGGCACACAAGATGGGGAGAGTGCCAGCCGGCTTCGAAACGCGAAAGGGCCACTGCATCGATCTGCAGTGACCCGTTCGGCGTCAAGAAATTACGGGAAGATCAGACCCGGAGTCTTCGACGTGGCGGCCTCGAAACGAGCCTGGACGTCGGCCCAGTTGACGACGTTCCAGAAGGCCTTCACGTAGTCGGCCTTGACGTTCTTGTACTGCAGGTAGAAGGCGTGCTCCCACATGTCGACCTGCAGCAGCGGGATGATGCCGAGCGGCACGTTGGCCTGCTGATCGTAGAGCTGGAAGGTGAGGAGCTTCTTGCCCAGCGAGTCGTAGCCGAGTACTGCCCAGCCGGAGCCCTGCAGACCGTTGGCCGCAGCGGTGAACTGTGCGCGGAACTTGTCGAACGAACCGAACTGGTCGTCGATCGCGGCACCGAGCTCACCCTCGGGCTTGTCGCCACCGTTGGGCGAGAGGTTCTTCCACCAGATGGAGTGGTTGACGTGGCCACCGAGGTGGAACGCAAGGTTCTTCTCGAGCAGGAAGATGCTGCCGTGATCCTCGGCGTCGCGTGCTGCAGCCAACTTCTCGAGCGCGGTGTTGGCACCGGCGACGTAGGTGGCGTGATGCTTGGAGTGGTGGAGCTCGTTGATCTCGCCCGAGATATGCGGCTCGAGGGCGGAGTAATCGAAATCAAGGTCGGGCAAGGTGTACTCGGACACGTGGTTCCCTTCTCTAACGACGCCGTACCCATCGCGTGATGCGGGCACGTTCGTCCTACTGCGGATCTTTCGTAGGGTTCAACCCAATCTCATTCCTACCCCTTGTGCAACCGTTGTAACCGAGATGCTTTTCTCGGAATAAATTTGCGTGAACGTCGCAGTCGAATTCTTGCGCTGTGAATTCACTACGAAACTGACTAAACAGCTGCGGGGCGGCTCCGGATTGGTCCGGAAGATGAACGGAACCTAAACTCGCGGTGTGGAAGGGGACCGATCGAGCCGAAATTCGGTCGACGAGTCCGTCATCGCGAAGCCGGTCGCCGCGCCCCGAGTCCAGATGAACGGTGCCGACCTCGTCAGAGCCATCGCAGTTCTCGCAGTCCTGTACTCACACATCTCGTTCTACCTGCTCGACGACATCGGCGGCGGTTGGTGGCTCATCGACGTCGTCAACATCGTTCTCATCGACGACGCAGGCCTCAATCTGCACCTGTCCTTCGTCGGCGTCAGCATCTTCATGCTGCTCACCGGCCTGCTCATCACCCGATCCGCCATGCGGCAATCGCGTCGGGACTTCATGGTCGCGCGCCTCGCCCGCCTGGTCCCTGCCCTCTGGTTCGCCATCGCACTGGCCGTCGTCCTCGTCAAACTGGGCATCAACGGCATGTTCAGCGGCCAGCCCGGCATCACCAACGGCGAAGCGTTGCTGAGCTTCTTCCTCGGCGGCTTCTTCCTGCGCCCCGAGGTCGCCGTCCTCGGTGTCACCTGGACCCTGGTGGTGCAGATCGTCTTCTACCTCTACTGCAGCTCCATGCGCCCGGCGCTGCGCACCAGGCCGATCGTCGTGCCGCTCCTCGGAGCCGGACTGTGCGCGCTGGTGATCTTCTACAACCTGTACCTGCCGCAGCCCTACACCGTCCCATTCCTGACCAAGGTCGCCGGCGTGCTCCCGACCCTGTTCATCGGGCAGATCGCCTACCTCGGATGGGCAAAACTGGTCAACTGGCGATGGGTCGTGGTCGGCGTCCTCGCACAGATCGAAGTGATCCGACTGGCCATCGACGTCCACACCTTCTGGATGGGCGACACCTACCTCTGGACACTGCTCGTCGTCACCGGAACCGTCCTGATACTCGCCCGACACAACGGCCCCATCACCCGCTGGCCCCTCATCCGATGGATCGGCACCCGCAGCTACGCGATCTACCTGATCCACACCCTCGTGCTCTACCGCATCTACGCAGCAGTCGAACCCCACTTCGGGCCCAGCGCCGCCGTGCTGACATTCCTGGCCTGCACCGCCGCACTCGCCGAAATCATGTACCGATGGATCGAACTGCCCGCGACCCGACGCATCAACGCGACCTACAGACGCCTGCGCGCCCGATCCGCCGCCTGACCCGAGTCCCTGGGTACTCAATGTGACATTCGGTGGCCTTTTCGGGGGTGGATGTCACGTTGAGTGGACTCCGGGTGGGGTGATCGGGTGGGGGTTACAGCTGCGGGAGAACCTCGGATGCGACGAGTTCGAGGTGATCGAGATCGGTGAGGTCCATGGTCTGCAGGTACACGCGGGTCGCGCCGACGGCTCCGAAGTTGCCGATTTTGTCGACGAGTTCGGCTGGGCTTCCTGCGGCACCGTTCTCGCGTAGTTCCGATACCTCGCGGCCGATGGCGGCGGCGCGTCGAGCGATGTCTTCTTCGGTGCGCCCGCAGCACAGGACGAGGGCGTTGGAGTAGACGAGGGAGTCGGGATCGCGGTCGGCGGCAGTGCAGGCTGCGCGGACGCGACCGAACTGCGTTTCGGTGTCGGCCAGCGAGGCGAAGGGAATGTTGAATTCGTCGGCGTATTTCGCGGCGAGAGCAGGGGTGCGCTTCTTGCCGCCACCGCCGATGACGATGGGCGGGTGGGGTGTCTGCACCGGCTTGGGGAGCGCGGGGGAGTTGCTGACGGGGTAGTGCGTGCCTGCGTGCGAGAAGGTCTCGCCTGCGGGTGTGTCCCAGAGTCCGGTGATGACGGCGAGTTGCTCTTCGAGTCGGTCGAAGCGCTCACCGAGCGGTGGGAACGGGATGCCGTAGGCCTTGTGCTCGTCCTCGAACCAGCCGGCTCCGAGGCCGAGGTCCACGCGACCACCGCTCATGGCGTCCACTTGCGCGACGCTGATGGCAAGCGGGCCGGGGTATCGGAAGGTGGCAGAGGTGACCAACGTGCCCAGCCGAATGGTCGAGGTGTCGCGGGCCAGCCCGGCCAGGGTGATCCATGCGTCGGTGGGTCCGGGGCCGCCGTCGCCGCTCATCGCGAGGTAGTGGTCGGATCGGAAGAATGCGCCGTAGCCGAACTCCTCGGCCGCTTTCGCGACGCGGAGAAGGTCGTCGTAGGTGGCACCCTGTTGCGGCTCGGTGAAGATGCGTAGCTCGATCGAAGTCATGGTTTTCAGCGTAAACAGGGGATGGACGGGACTGCAGACGGCGGCTGTGTCAAATCACCATCGATCCACAACCGAGGTTGGGATTCGGTACACCGCAAGACCGACTCGGAGCTTTGACCTGTGGATAGAAACCGGCACGAGGCCCGATTCTGTGGATCGACCTGTGGATAGTGTGGATAACTTCTGTGACTGAAGTGACGTAGGTCATAGGCGGGTGGCGCTTCGGCCGTCGGGACACGGGTGGCAGCCCCGCGCGAAGCCGTGACAAGATCGAGGTGTGTCTCACCCCGAGCAGTCGCCCGCTGTCACCGTCGACCGCCTTCCGGTGCCGTTCCCGGAATCGGCTGTGCTGCTCGACGTGCGCGAAGACGACGAGTGGCAGGCCGGACACGCACCCGACGCCGTCCACATCCCGATGGGCGACATCCCGTCCCGCGCCGGTGAGATCGACAACCAATCCGAGGTGTACGTCGTCTGCAAGGCCGGTGGTCGTTCGGCTCGCGTAGTCGAGTACCTGAACCGCGTGGGCTACGACGCTGTCAACGTCGACGGCGGAATGCTGGCCTGGCAGGCGGCGGGTCGACAGATTCAGCGTGACGACGACTCCCACGAAGCGAGAATCATCTAGATGTCGGCACCGCAGGGACGCACGCAGGCGTTCCAGGTCTGCGCCCGCTGCAGCACCCGCTGGGCAGTCGGCGCACGGCCGGGCACCTGGTGCCCGCGCTGCCACGGCGTCCTGCTCTCGCCGGTGTCCTCCCGGGCGCCCGCGCAGGGCCGCCGAAACTTCCGCTGGGTCGCACGCCCGGCAACCCCGTCGACGAAGGTGCCGCGCCGCGGTCGATCCGCAACCCCGACGCCGCACTACGACTCGACGCCGACGTGGGGGTTGCGCGACATCCCACGCGATCCCCGAGCGAGTCGCCCCGTCGGCCGCGTCGAGCAGTACGCTGCACACGCTCAGACGCTGGTCATCGCCACCGCACTGCTGCTGGGGCTCGCCGCGTTCGCCGAAGTGTTCCGCTACGGCATCCTGCTGTACAACCGCACCCGACTGGTCTCGCCGATCACCCTGGCCGTGTCCGACGCGTTGGTGTATTTCGCCCAGGTCGGCGCGCTCATCGTCGGCCTGTCGGCGCTGATCACCACGTCCTGCTGGCTGATCAGGCAACGCAGACTGGTCTTCACCGCGGCCGGCTCCACCGATCCGCGTTCGGTGCGCGCGATGCTGCTGCTGTCGATGTTGCCCGTGGTGCGCATCGTCATGCCCGGGGTGTACCTCACCGAGGTGGTCCGCCTACGCGGCGGTGACGATGCCGACGTGCACCGCGAGCTGAGGCTGGTCCGTATCTGGTGGGGCGTGTGGGCGGCGAGCAACGCGCTGGTCGTCGTGCAACTGCTGTGGAGTTTTCGAAATACCCTCCAGGCCCGCGCCGACGGAGTTCTGCTGGCAGCAGTCGTGGCACTGGTGGCCGCGGGCTCGGCGGTGCTGACCCTGGCCGTGATGCGCCGACTCGAAGGCCGCACGTTGCGCGGCTCCGCCGTGTCGCGTCCGACCCGCTGGGTGATCGCCGCCGGCACCGAACAGAAATCCGCGCCGACACAGCCCGAACAGACACAGCCCGAACAGTCCCAGCCCGAACGCGAATCCGAGGCGGTGACGGTCTCATGAGTCCCGATCGCCGTGGCCCGCTGGTCGTTGCGCATCGAGGTGCGTCGGCGGCCAAGAAGGAACACACCCTCGCGGCCTACGACCTCGCGTTGCGCGAGGGTGCGGACGGCGTCGAATGCGATGTGAGGTTGACCAAGGACGGTCACATCGTGTGCGTGCACGATCGTCGCGTCGACCGAACCTCCGACGGCACCGGCATCGTCAGCGAGATGAACTTCGCCGAACTCGCCGAGCTGAACTACGGAGATGCCGACGAAGCTGCCGAACTCCTGACGCTGCACGACCTCATCTCCCTGGTCCTGGACTGGAGCAGCAAGCCGGTCAAGCTCTTCATCGAAACCAAGCATCCCGTGCGGTACGGCTCGCTGATCGAGTCCACAGTGCTCGCCGAACTGCACAAGTTCGGCATCGGCGCTCCCGCCTCGGCCGACCACTCGCGCGCGGTCATCATGTCGTTCGCGCCGTCGGCCGTCTGGCGCATCCGGCGGTCGGCTCCGATGCTTCCGACCGTGCTCCTGGGGGACAGCTCGCACTACCTGGGCGGCGGAGCGGCGACGACCGTCGGTGCCACCGCCGTCGGCCCGTCCATTCGGGCGCTGCGTGAGCACCCGGCCATCATCGATCGCGCCGCCGCGTCGGGCCGGGCGAGTTACGTGTGGACCGTCGACGAGAAAGAGGACGTGGACCTGTGCCGCGAGCTCGGCGTCGGGTGGATTGCCACCAATCACCCCGGCCGAACGCGCGCCTGGCTCGAATCGAAGAACGTGTAGGTTTTCGGGCGTGGGTAAGAGCAAAAGAAACAGTGGACCGAAGCAGGACAGCAACCGAGCAGCGAAGCTGGCGCAGCGTGAGGCAGAGCGCGCGAGTATCGAATCGGCACCGACTCGACCGTTCGAGGGCCTGGCCGCCGAATGCGATCTGGTAGCGCTGCGCGAGTTCGTCCCGTCGGCAACGGCAACCGCGCCGATCACCGTGGATGGTCGCACCATCACGTTGGCAACGGTGCTGCCCGGAGCCGTCGCGGCTCTGGTGCGCGAGGATGCGGGTACCATCGAGGGATTCGTCGGCCTGCAGGTGCAGACGCAGTCGAAAGATGTTGCAGCAGATATCAGTAGCGCGCTCGGCTGGGTGTCCACAGCCCCCGCGGGCGAGTCGCTCGAGGCCGCGAAAATCACCGACGGCATCCCCGCGTTGACCGATGTGCTCGACGCCTCCGCGCTGCTCGAGATCACCGTCCATCAGGACTTCAACTGGTGGATTCCCGAAAGTGCTACTCCCGCAGCGGATGTGACTGCCACCGTGGAGCGTGCCAACCAGGCGATCATGCCCTCGGCGCGGATCGAGGCCGACGGCGTCGTCGCGGCGTGGTGGGTCGATGCCGGCGACAAAGCGCACATCCGGTGGGTTCGCCCGGAGAGCGAAGACGACGTGATGCTCGCACTCGCGCGCCTGCACGCCGCGGGTGATCTGCACCTGGGTGAGGGATCTCGCTACGCGGGCTCGTTCCGCACGCACGGTCTGCTGGTGCCGGTGTTCGATCTCGATCCCGAGATGCATCCTACCGAATGGGCAGCGCCCACAAAGGAATTCGGAGCGAAGCTGAACGAGGCACTGGCGGTCGACGCTCCCCTGACCGCGGCGCAGCTGCGCTCGCGCGACGGCCTTCGCGGACGCCAGGTCACGCTGCGCTAGAACGCGAGCCGGGTGGCCGTCGGGCAAGGGCTGCTTGTCCGACGACCACCCGTATGAGCGCGAGGTTTCGCGCGTTACTCGTGGAGTGTTGCGATGCGGATCAGAGCGATCCGCCGGCAACGGTGGGTGCGCCCGCGTCTGCGGTCACGCTGGTGTTCATCTCGCGGGCGACGAACTGCTCGAGATCGAACAGGTTGTGGCCTGCGCGGTCTGCGATGTTGAGCAGCGTCTTCATGCTGGCAACTTCCTCGACCTGCTCCTTGAGGAACCACTGCATGAACTGCTCGCCGAGGTAGTCGCCCTCTTCACGTGCGGTGCTCGCGAGAGCGATGATCTGCTCGGTGACGGTCTCCTCCTGTGCCAGGGCCAGGGCAATGGCTTCACGAGGATCGGTGAAGACGGACTTCGACGCGTCGACGCCGGTCAGCTCGACCGTGATGTCGCGATCGAGGAAGTACTGCACGATCATCATCGCGTGGTTGCGCTCTTCGACGGACTGCGCGTAGAAGTGCTTCGCCAGCTGCGGCAGGTCGACATTCGCGAAGTAGACGGCGGTGGCGATGTACTGCTGCGAGGCGGTGAACTCGTTGCGGATCTGGTCACGAAGAAGTGCGTGGAACTTGGTGTGGCTGGTTTCCTTGATGTCTGCGCTCATGCAGTGGACGATATGCCTGGTCAGAGGGCATTGTCATCCAAGTCGAGCCTTATTGAGGCGAACGTAGCCTAATACAGTGGATCCTAAATGTCCGCTCTGAGCTGGGCGCAAACTACGCGCTCCCGGCTTCTTTCGGGGCATTGGTGGCGCGGATCACCGTGGAGCCGATCTCGCGGGCGACGTACTGCTCGATGTCGAACAGATCGGTGCCGGCCCGGCGAACGATGTTGAGCAGAGTCTGCATTGCCGCTACCTCCTCGACCTGCTCGGTGAGGAACCAGTGGGTGAACTGCTCGCCGATGTAGTCGCCCTCGGCCCGGGCGGCACGTGCAAGCGCAGTGATCTGTTCGGTCACCGTCGATTCCTGTGCGAGCGCCAATTCCACCGGTTCGACAACCGACCGGAACGTCGTCACCACGTCGTCGATGCCCGACGCGTCGACCTCGAGGCGGTTGTCGATGAGGAAGCGAATCATCATCATGGCGCGGCGACGCTCTTCGGCGGACTGAGCGTAGAAGCGCCTGGCCAACTGCGGCAGATCGTTGCGGTCGAACCACACCGCGATCGCGACGTACTGCTGCGAGGCAGTGAACTCGTGGCGCACCTGGGCGCGCAGAAGATCGTGGAACGTCGTACCGGGTGTTGCGGCGGGCTGGGCAGACGTCGATGTCATGGTCCACAACGTACAACCCTGGGTCGTTCCGCAGGCTCCTCTCCCGCCTACCGGTGTTGCTTGCTGCTCAGGGGCCGCCGGTCAGCAGGTCCGGTGGGATCTCGCGATCCTGCGCGATGGCGTCGAAGAACGCCGGAGCACGAGTGTCGTCCCACAGCAGAACGTTGCCGACGTCGGAATCCTGGAAACCGCCGACCGGCACCGTCGTGGTGACCGGACCTCCGCGCATCGCCCAGGCCAGTGCGGCGAGGTTCCAGATGTGATCTCCCTCGTCGACGCTCAACGAGGACGCGGTATCGGACACCAACGGCCACAACCGCAGCGGGTTGAGGAACGTCGAAGCGCTGGTTGCCTTTTCGAGCAGAGCGGACATGAATGCGCGCTGATTGTTCATCCGGTCGAGGTCGGCCAACGCCGTCGCGCGGGACCGCACGAAACCGAGCGCCTCGGATCCGGTGAGATCCTGACACCCGGCGGGAATGTTGATGCCCGCCAACGGATCGTCGATCGCATTCTGCACGCACACGTTGACCCCGCCGACCGCGTCGACGATCCCGGCGAACCCGCCGAAACCGATCTCCGCGTAGTGATCGATGTGCACCCCGGTTGCGCCCTCGACCGTCTGCACCAACAATGGCGGCCCGCCGAGAGCGAAGGCCGCGTTGAGTTTGTCCTCGCCCTCGCCCGGAATCGATACGTACGAATCGCGCGGCAGGCTGACCATCGTCGTCGCGCCATCGCCCTCGGGGATGTGGATCAGAATGACCGTGTCGGTGCGGCTCGGGCCCACCTCGCCGCCCGTAGCCAACGCGGCTTCCTGCTCCGGCGTCAGGCCGGCCCGCGAATCCGACCCGACCAGTAGCCAATTGGTGCCAGGAGTGTCGCCGACGCGACCCGGGTAGGAGGTGAGAGCGTCGACTCGCGTCAACGAGCTGTCGACGTAGTAGACGATGCCGCCGATCCCCAGGACGAGGACGAGCAGCACGATCAGGAAGCGTCGCCCCCAACGCCTGCGCTTGCGTGGCTTCGCGGCCTTCGGTGGACGCGAATCACGTTGTGGCCGTGAGGGTTCCGGTCGACGTGAAGCGCGTTGCGCAGGTTGCCTGCTCTCCTCCGAGAACGGTTCCGGCTGTTGACGCGGCGCATACCCGGTGCGGCCCTGAGGATCACCGGGCGGGGTGTCCTCGGCGCGCGAGTACTGACGCGTCGAGTTCGGGGGAGGTGATTGCGCCGATTGCGGTTCGGGTGCCTGCGACCATGCCTGCTGAGGGCTGTGGCGCGGGGGTGGAGCCTGGCGAGCCGACCCCTCCTGACCCGAGGTCGGGCGGCCGTCGCGTCGGATGTACTCGGTGCCCTCCGGTGGTGGCCCCGGACGCCGCGGCGGCTGGCCCGGGCGATACCCACGTGGGGGCGGCTGTTGGCCGGGCGGTTGCCGGCGGGGTCGTGGTGAACCCGGTGGCTGCTGCGGAGGTGGGCCTCCGGCGCGACCGGGTTGGGGTGCTGGACCGGGCCTGCTGGGCATGGATCGGCCCGGTGGCATTTGGTTCGGTGGTGTGCGGTTCGGCGGTGTGCGATTCGGTGGGGTGCCGTCTGCTGGTGTGCGGCCCGGGGGCGGCGTTCGACCGGGAGGCGGCGTTCGCCGGTCTGGCGCGCCGTGCCGTCCGTAGCGATCGTCGTCGTTCACGGGTCGACTGTAACTGTCGCCGCGCGCGGAACCCGGTCGATGGACGTCGGATTCACGGGAGCCACGACAGATGTTCGCGCAGGAGGGCGTACCCGACGAAGGCGACGATGTCGATCAGAGCGTG
Organism: Rhodococcus sp. 077-4; assembly: GCF_047782425.1. Lineage (NCBI taxonomy): Bacteria > Bacillati > Actinomycetota > Actinomycetes > Mycobacteriales > Nocardiaceae > Rhodococcus > Rhodococcus sp. 077-4. The sequence continues at coordinate 628,843 of NZ_JAJPWC010000001.1, forward strand.
CGCAACGAGCAGCGGCCACAGTCTGCCGGTGCGCTGCCAGTAGCGGCCGAAGACCAGGCCCATGAGGAAGTTTCCGACCCCGCCGCCCACGCCCTGATAGAAGTGATAGCTGCCGCGCAACAGCGACGAGCACAGCAGGGACGTGTTCTCGCTCAGTCCGAGTCTCCGCAGGCGGGAGATCAGGTACGCCACGACGATGATCTCCTCGGCACCGGAATTGGCCAGCGCGTACAGAATCAGCGCGGGGACGCGCCACCAGTGGTCGTCGAGGGCGCTGGGAACGACGTTCAGATTGAACCCGAGGGCATTGCCCACGAGATACAGCCCCAGTCCGGGCACACCGATCAGCGCGGCCAGTCCGACGCCGTGACCGAGGTCGATCTTCAGTCGCGGCCGGGCCAGCCCGATCGCCCGAGGTGCCAGATCGGCTCGCCACAGTAGATACAACCCCAGCGCTCCCCAGGCGCACAGACGCAGAATGCTCAACAGCTGGAACAGCAGATCGATGAGGCTGAAACTCGACCGCGACGAGTTCAGCGCCACGGTCTGATCGGACAGCGCTGCGGTCTGCAATGCGTCCTCGATGAGCGAGAGGATGCTGCTCATACCGCTCAGGCCGAACGTCACCAGCAGGACGATCGCGATCTCGACCTTGATGGTGCTGCGTTCGCGGGCATCGGGCGGGGGAGCCGTGCTCGCGGGCGGCGGTGGCGTCAACCAGCTCTTGAAGTCGATCACCGCACGAGTCTGCCCTGTTTCGTGCGTAAGGGTCAGCCGCGGGCGCGCAGACCGTTGAGAAACGGGCAGCCGGCCAGAACTCGCAGCGCGCGACTGAGCGAGATGACGTCCTCGACGGGAGCGGCGAATCCGAGCCGGACGTCGTTGTCGCCGCATTCGCCCTCGATACGCAGCCGGATTCCGTAGCGATCGATGCCGAGCGGACGGATCCGGCCCTGACGCAGCGACGGCGGGAGGCGTCGGGCCAATTGGGCGAGCAGGTCGGGGTGGTCGGAGTCGAGGTGCTCGAGCCAGCTGGTCTCCATCTCCCAGAAGGGATCTGGTTCGGCTGCGAGCAGCGTGTCGACGTCGACCGGTTCCGCGCCGGTGCTGTCCGCGACCACGGCTGAGGTGACGATCAGCCGCATCAGCGAGGTGGTGTGCCCGACGTCGAGGAGTGCCGGATGCGGATGTTCGGCGGCCACTGCTCCGGCCATGGGACGCATCAGCGAATCCGGAACCGGGCGCAGATCTCCGCGAAGCCATACCAGCGACCGCACCGGCTCACGCAAGGCCAGCGGCGCGTGATCGGTGAGTTCGAGGACTGCGGGAGTTCCGCCGCGAGAGGACTGCCAGGCGACCGCATCCACGGAGTCGGTGGGGACGGCGAGGATCATCTCGCCGTTGGGTCGCAGATGGTGCAGCGAGGTGACCACCGGTTCGCTGCCGTCGATCGCCAAGGCTGCGCCCTCGGCGCGCATGCATGCACTGCGCACGCGTTCGGCAGTGGACGGTCCGGTGGTGGTGGTTGCGCCGAGCATGGGCTCCTCCGATGCGATCGGGTCGTGCGAGTAGGTGAGGCAAACCTAAGTTAGCGTGGTGTGGCGGGGATCGCAAGAGCGTGCCCGAGAGTGGAGCCCGCGGAACCACCCGGACCCGGGAGTGGAGCCCGCGGAACGACCCAGGCACGGGAGTGGAGCCCGCGGAACGACCCAGGCACGGGTCTACCGTGAGGGCGTGCCGATTCCGCTGACCCTCGGTGTGCCACACCGACCCGACCCGAACGCGCTCGTCCACGGACTGCTGCAGCCGATCTGCGCCGACGCAGATGCAGTGGCCTCGGCCCCTCGTGGAGCCGAATACGGACCGCCTGTCGTCCGAGCATCGACCCTGCTCGCCCTGTCCGATGCGGAGAATCTCGGACGCGTCGTGGTGCACCTCGACCTCGATCCCGATGAACTCCGTGCAGGCCGTACCGGCGGTTACGAGGCCGTCAGGTTCGACGTGGACGCTCCCGCCGAACATCTCGCCGACGCGCTCGCGCTGCGGTTGCCCTCGCCGCTCGTCGTCTTCCCCGTGTTCGATGCGATCGACGTGGCAGAGACTGCGGAGGCCGTCGTCCTCGCCCACCGGACCCCCGGCATCCGCGTCGGCGACACCCCGCGGCGCATCGCGGACGTGCTCGCCGTGGTCTCGCACGCCGATGTGGGCCTGGTCGCTCGCGCCGAGTCGGGAGACGAGGTTCTCGCGATCCTCGCTGCGACGGTGGCGTCGCTGCGCGGAGACGACATCGGTGCCGCGCTCGCGTCCCCGAACGTCGCCGCGCTGCGAGCACTCATCCCGGAGGCGGCGGAGGCGGTCCGCGAGGTGTTGCTCGGCATCGAGATCGTCGATGCCGCCGGCGCTCGTGCACGACTGGTCGACGTCGGTTTGATCGCTTCGTGGACGTCGACAACGTAACCTCGAGACGTGCCTCGCATCGCTTACTTCGGTCCATCGGGAACGTTCACGGAGATGGCGCTGGCGCAGTTCGAAAGGCTCGGAACATTCGCTGCGGTCGGTCTGGACGGGGACGTCGAGCGAGTGTCTGCGTCGAACCCGCCTGCGGCACTCGAAGCCGTGCGCTCGGGTGCCGCCGACGCCGCCGTGGTTCCCATCGAAAGCTCCATCGAGGGAGCGGTCCCACCCACGCTCGACGCGTTGTCGGAGGGACGCCGGCTGCAGATCGTCGCCGAGACGGAGATCGAAGTCGCCTTCACCATCCTCGGTGGCGCCGGCGTCACCCTCGACTCGGCCCGCTCGATCAGCGCATACCCCATCGCCCTCAATCAGGTGCGGCAGTGGCTCGAGGTCTCGATGCCGAACGCCGCTGTGCAGTCGGCCTCGTCCAATGCCGGTGCGGCAGAAGATGTTGCGGCCGGCATGGTCGACGCTGCCGTGTCGACGCGGCTGGCCGGTGAGCGTCTGAAATTGCCGCAGTTGGCCGATGGTGTCATCGACGTCGAGGGAGCACGAACTCGATTTCTGTTGGTGACCACGCCGCAACCGGTGCCTGCCCGTACCGGTGCCGACCGCACTTCGGTCGTCCTCGAGCCGCCGAACGACCCCGGTACCCTCCCCGCCGCGTTGGCCGAGTTCGGAATTCGGAACATCGACCTCACGTTCATCGAATCACGGCCCACCCGTTCACGATTCGGAACGTACAGGTTCTTCGTGGACTGCGCCGGGCACATCGACGATCCGCTCGTCGCAGAGATGTTGGCCGCATTCCATCGCAAGATGCCGCTGCGCTTTCTCGGATCCTGGCCCACCGCAACGGGAACGGGTGGATCGGTGCCGCCGCCGATCGACGAGCACGTGCAGTGGCTCGCCGACATTCGCGCCGGACGCGGTGATCTGTGATGGGCAAATTGATCCTCGTTCGTCACGGCCAGACGACATCGAACGTTGCCAAGATGTTGGACACCGCGCCGCCGGGAGCGGAGCTCACCGAGCTGGGGCACCGGCAGGCCGAGAGCTATGCGCAGACGTGGATCGGACACCCTCCGGTGGTGCTGGTGTCCTCGGTTGCGTTGCGCGCCAAGCAAACTGCCGGCTACATCGAGCGTGCGACCGGAGTTCCACTCGTGGTGAAGGAGGGGATCCAGGAGACTTTCGCAGGCGACCTGGAAGATCGTGACGACCCCGACGCGCATCGAGAGTTCACCGAGGTATTTCATCGCTGGCACGCAGGGGATCTCGCGGCGGCCGTACCGGGCGGGGACAGCGGGCACTCGGTGTTGGAGCGCTACGTGCCGGTACTCGACGGACTCCGCGCGCAGTATCTGAGCGACGACACAGCGGGCGATGTCGTCGTCGTCAGCCACGGTGCCGCAATCCGATTGGTCGCGGCGGTACTGGCAGGCGTCGACGGCACGTTCGCGGCCGACAACCACCTCGACAACACTCACACCGTCGAGCTGCTGCCCTTGCCGGGCGGAGGGTGGGAGTGCGCCAGGTGGGGCACGTTCCTGCCGCCGTTCGAGGGTAAGGGCAGCGAGAAGGACGACAATCCGATCAGCTAGCGAGATGCTCCTGAGCCGACGCGATCAGCTCGGTCAGGGCTGCAGTCACCCTGCGATCCGTCGCGCCGGTCACTGAACTCCAGGCCGTGCCGTCGGCGGCCAGGGTGGAGGTGGCGAGGATGCGTCCGGCTCGGGTGTCGAACAGGGCGACGGGCCGACCGGCCACGTGGCGGGTGCCGTGTCTGCGCGCGACGGCCGTGATCTCGGTTCTGCCGGCGCAAGTGGCCATCGCCGACGCCAGGGCCGCAGCTCGGTCGTCCGGTACGCCGATCCCGCGCAGGCGGGATGCGGTGGCTCCGACGTCGGTGGGTGCGGCGTCGAGTGCTTCGGCCAGCAGATCCGTGGGCGCGTTCACGCTGCCCGGGTCGTGTGGTGCGGCCGAGCCGATGGACGTCGTGAGGTCGTGGGCCGGGTCGCCGTGGACGACGCGGATGGTGACGACGTCGTCTCGCCGCAGTGCCGATACCGTTGTTCGGTCGTCGGAGGCGACGCAGATTCGAGTGGTCGGAACGGGCTCGTCGCTCTCGACGTCGAACAGGCGCGCCGAGACGTACCAGTGCGGTTGTTCGAGGACCCGCATCCACTGCTGGAGGTCCTCGTGCACGCGGCCGCCGGCCAGTAGTCCGGCCGAGTCCAGTGCGCTACGGCCACGTTCGAGTGCGGAATCCCGCGCGGCAGCGTGGTCGAAGCGCGGGAACACATCGAGGACGACGGGCAATTCGGCGATAGCCAGCTCGTCGACGAGAAAGTCCATCTCGTCGACACCGAGGGCGACGTTCGGCAATGTGTGGCCCACCGGCACGGTTCCCAAGTCGATCAACGGCCGTTCCCGCTGGTGTCGGGCAGGGTCGGTTCTGCGCCGATGACGGACGGAGCGACGGTGCGCCCGTCCGCGAAGTGCTCGAATTGCTTGAGGTAGTCCGGGGTCTCGTGCTCGTCGTCCTCGGCCTGCCCGCGCGTGCCTGCCGCCGGAGCGCCTGCCGCGCCGGTGCCGCGCTGAGCGAGGCCTCCGTCGCCCGCAGTGGGTGCGCCGAATGCGCTGGGCCCACCCGGGACTGCCCCTGCTGCCAGCGACCCACCACCTGCGGGACCCAAAGCCGAACCGGGCATTCCGATCCCGCCGCCGAGTCCGCCGGTTCCACCCGCACCGCTACCGAAGGACACCGGACGCGTGGACGCCGGGCCGACGGCCGGCGATGCCGAACCGCCGGGTGCGAACCCGTGAGCGCCGCCTGCGCCGGATCCACCCGACAGTGCACTCGACCCGATGTTCGATGCGGCGGTGGCCACGGTGGAGACACCGGTGCCGGCGATGGACGTGGCAGCGCTACCGAGCTGACCTGCCGCTGCGGCCACGCCGGGATTCTGGGTCGCGGCGATCAATCCACCGATTGCGGCTTGCACCGGCGACGTCATCAGCGCGCCGTTGGCGAACTTGCCGAGGCCGCTGCCCGAATCGGAGACGATGGCCGGCGGCTGATCGAAGGTGGTCTTGACGATGCGGTGCGAGGAGACCAGCTCGAATCCCTCCATCACCATGGCGGCGCGGATGTCGAGCAATCGGTCGGCCACCTCGGCTGCCTCGTAGCTGCCGTTCAGTGCGCCGCCCGTCGAGGCAGCGGTGACCTTGGCGGCCTGCACCGCTCCGATTTCGATCAGCGAGGGCATGGTCGCGAGCGCGACCCCGTAGGAGGTGCCTGCGGCAGGGGCCTCGACCGACAGCGCCGCGGCCTTGAGTGCAGTGGCACCGGTCCACGTGGCGAAGCGGGCGAGCGCAGCCTGCGCGAGCAGAGCCGATTCGCCCTCCCAGCCGGCGGTCAGTGCCGCGGTGACGGCGGCAATACTCGCCGATGCCTCGGTGAACGCCGCGGCCACCGAACCCCACGCGCCACCGGCGACGTGCAGCGGCACCGGTCCCGGCCCGAGCAGTCGCGTCGAATTTCCCGTCGCCGTGCGTGGCAGCCACACCACACCTGTCACTCCGAGCGTCATCCTCTAGCCCCCATGATGTTCGAGCCTGCGTTGTCGTCTTGTGGTGCGGTCGCGTCAGATGCCGGGCAGACCGGGCAGGCCCCCGGCAGTGTCGTCGTCGGTGGCCACGTAGTCCGCGGCTTGCTTCCTCAGTTCCTCGGCTGCCCGGTGTAGCTCCGAAATACCCTGCGCTGCAGCGGGTCCGAAGGTGTCGGCCGCGGTGCCGAAAAATCGTTCGGTCAGCAGCGAGACCTCGTCGGTGCCGGGCGGCAGTGGGCGTACCGGTATCGCTGTCGCAGTCACAGCGGCCTGCAGCCGGGCGGCGACCGCATCGAGTTCCGAGGCAGCGAGCTGAAGAGCCACCGGATCCACCTTGATGACGGTCATGAGCCACACTCCTCGATCGAAGATCTTCCCCTGTCGGTAGGTAGGACGCCGCCGTTCCGAGTTTGGTTCCATCGACGCGAGAAAAACTCAGATCGACTTCTCCGCCACCGAGCCGATAGTCCACACGCCGCGTCGACGGCTGACCGATGTGCGAGTCAGTGGGGATACATCGATCCGCCAGAACGCGGACTCGGGAGCCGCCAACACCAGCACCACGACGGCGCGTACGACAGCCGGGGACGTCACCGCCAGCGTCCGGCCGGGCGTCGACCCGTCACCGCTCAACCACACCTCGACGCGAGAGAACAGCGCATCGAGGGATTCACCGCCCGGTGGTACGAACGCCGGATCACTCAGCCAGGCCATCGCGTCGGCGTCGGGCAGATCGGTCATCTCGAGACCGGACCACCGGCCGTAGTCGAGGTCGGCCAACGCGGGTACGACCGAGATGTCCGATCCGAACGCGCGCGCGGTGGAGATCGACCGGTCTTCCGGGCCGGCCAGGATGCGGTCGACGCGCGGGAGGTCGGTCACCGCGCCGAGGTCGCGCAGACCCGCGTCGTCGAGAGGTTCGTTGCCCGGAAACCGGCCGGAGCGCATCGCGGCGGTTCTGCCGTGAGCGACCAGGATCAGTCGGGTCACGGGCGCAGTCATCCGGTCATTCTGGCATCGAGCGGTGGTGGGTCGGGACAGCGATTGACACAGAGCTTCGTGCGGTGCCACAGTTCGCTGGTAATACGCGATGTACGCAGGTAATCCGGTGAGAATCCGGAACGGTTGCGCCACTGTGATCGACGACGGCGACATGCCCGAAATCGAGAGTCAGAAAACTCGTTCATCGCATGGCCGTCCCCGTTTTCGAGCGGGGACTACGGGACGCACAATCCCAGGAGGACACCATGGCAATCATTCACGCACCCAGTAATACGACGGAGTCGGCTGCATTGGCCGTCATCGTCGCCGCAACGATTCTGCTCGCCTTCACCGTGCTCTACCTCGTCGGATTCGATCAGGGCGCAATCTCCCGCAGTGGCATGTACATGCACGAACTGATGCACGACGGCCGCCACCTGCTGGGCCTGCCATGCCACTGACCGACACACACGGCCCGACCCTGCAGGGCACATTCGTCCAATTACTGGTGCGAGGTCTGCTCGCCGGACTCGTTGCAGGATTGCTCGCCGGGGCCGTCGCCTTCGTCGTCGGTGAGCCGCACATCGACTCGGCCATCGCCATCGAAGAGGCAGCAGGCGAGCCACATCACGCCGACGCCGCCCCCGCCGCGCACTCGCACGGTGACGAGGAACCGCTCGTCAGCCGAGACGGGCAACGCGTCGGACTGTTCCTCGCCACCGGACTCGCCGGACTTGCACTCGGCGCGATCTTCGCCTCGGCACTGCATTACGGCCGACGCTTCAGCTCCCTCCCGGGTTCGGTGCTGGCCCTCGTCGGAGCCGGTGCCGGGTGGTTGGCCATCGAAGCCGTGCCGTTCTTCAAATACCCGGCAAACCCGCCTGCCGTCGGCGATCCGGAGACGATCACCCAGCGCACCTGGCTCTGGTTGGCATCGGTGATCCTGGGGCTGCTGGCCGTCGCGGTTGCGGTCTACGTGGCGAAGGCGGTGGCATCGACGTCGTCGGTTGCCGTTCGCGTCGGCGCGCCCCTGCTGGCGTTCCTGGTTCTCGTCGGCATCGGATACACACTGCTGCCCGAGGTGAACGAGGTGGGCTCGGACTTCCCGGCAACCCTACTGTGGGAATTCCGCCTGTCGTCACTGGCTACTCAGGCAACTCTGTGGCTCGGATTGGGATTGGTATTCGCGTTCCTCACCGATCGCGCAGTTCGACCTGCTCGCCGTGAGGCAGTTGCGGCGTAGCCCAACGTCCGCGTGAATGGACCATTGCACCGCCGAGACGTATGCAAAGTGCCATTGACGCGGTGCGGGTGGCCCGGTTCGGTCCGGGTGAATGGACCACTGCATGGCTCAGACGCATGCAATGGTCCATTCACGCGTTCCGGGGGTGTGCGAGCGGGGGTGTGCGATCGAGGTGAGCGCGGGCGGAGTGAGCGAGTGCGCTCAGCCGAATCCGAGTTGATGCAGGCGCTCGTCGTCGATGCCGAAGTGATGTCCGATTTCGTGGGCCACGGTGATCGCGATTTCTCGTCGGGCCTCGTTTTCGTCGTCGACCATCTCGAGGATCGGTTTGCGGTAGATCGTGATGACGTCCGGTAGATGTCCGCTGTATTCGTACCGGTCGGTCAGCGCGATGCCCTCGTACAACCCGAGGATGTCCTCGGTGGGGTGTTCTTCTTCGACGAGCACGACCACGTTGTCCATGAATTCGGTGAGCTCACGCGGCAGGGTGTCGAGGGCGTCGGATACGGCTTCCTCGAAGTCGACGCGGGTCATGTGGGTGGGAATGTCACCCTCCGGTGGTGATCGGGGCGGCGCCGGGCAGCGGTGTCGGCAGTGCGCGGCCGTCGGGAGCAGAGGGCGGCGGGACGGGCGCGGCACCGTTGATGAGGATGTCGCCCTTGGCGGTGCCGACGATGGTCGCGAAGCCGCCGGAATCGAGTTCCTTGCCCACCGAACAGGTCACCTGGCGACTTCCGGCGAGCCAACTCGGGACGTCGATGGTGTCCCAGAACAGGGTGAGTGTCTTGTCTCGCAACGCAGTGTCCGAGCCGAGGTAGCCGTTGACGGCGTCGGTGCACGTCTTCTCCAAGTACGCGTCCTGATCGCCCTCGGACGGGTGCCCGCCAGGGAATTGCTGCGTCAGGTTGATCACCGACGCCACCTCGTACGCATGGGGGGCCGAGCAGTCGACCGGATCGGCTGGAACGTTCTGGCTGATGCCGATACACGTGCCGGTCGGCCACACCTTCGACTGGTCCTGATCGAGAATCGAGCCTGTCATCTCCATCAACGCGCCGGTGTTCGACGGCATCTGCACACCGCAGCGCAGCGTCCGCTCACCCTTGGTCCACCCGGCCTGGCTGGGGAACATCAGCCCGACGCCGAAGCGGCCGCTCGGATCGAATTTCGCACCGACGTAGTTGTCGACGGCGGCCGTGCAGTGCTCGTCGCGCAATTCGCTGAATCGGATCGAGCCGGGATACGGCGAGCCGGGTCCGAATTCGACGCCGGGGTAGACGCTCATGTCGATGTCGCGAGCCACCTCGAAGCGATGGGGATCGGAGCAGGGCACTTCGGCCAAGTCCTGCCGATCGGTTTCCGGATCGTCGGTGGGCGTCCATTGCAGGCACGTGCCCGGATCGGCTGCACCGAATGATGATGCCGACACCGGGCCGTCGGTCGCAGGACCACTGGCCGTCGTGTGGGTCGTGATCTTCTCGGGCGTCGAGAACCCGTCGGCGAGAAAAACCGTCGCCCCCGCAGCCAGCACTGCACCGACCGCAACCATGGCAAGAGCGCGTCGAGCAGTGGTTGCAGACAGTGTTCGTCGAGACTTCTCGCTCGTCGGGGGCTCTGTTTCGATCTCGGACATCACCCCCCATCATGCCCGAGTATGTTCGGACTCCATGAGCGACCCGACAGGTGACGACGACCTCAGCGAGCTGGCCGGTCGACTGTTCGCGATGGCACGTACGGGTGACGCGGCGGCTCTGGCGAGTTACGTCGACGCGGGTGTTCCGGTGAATCTGCACAACGAGTCAGGTGACACGCTGATCATGCTGGCTGCCTATCACGGGCACGCCGACGCTGTCCGGGTGCTGGTCGAGCGCGGTGCCGATGTGAACAAGCCCAACGACAAGGGACAGACTCCGCTCGCAGGCGCAGTGTTCAAAGGTGAGGACGCCGTGGTGCGTCTACTCGTCGACGGCGGAGCCGATCCGCACGGCGGCCACCCGTCGGCGATCGATGCGGCCAGGATGTTCGGACGCGAGGACTACCTGGGGTTGCTCGGCAAGTAAGGTCTCCTCTCGTGATCGACCTGAAATTCCTTCGCGAAAACCCTGACGCAGTGCGCGCCTCGCAGCGCACCCGAGGCGAGGACCCCGCTCTCGTCGACGCTCTTCTCGACGCCGACGCATCCCGCCGGGCGGCTGTTCTGGCCGGCGATCAGCTGCGCGCCGAGCAGAAAGCGCTGGGAAAGCAGGTCGGTAAGGCCTCCGCCGAGGACCGTCCCGCGCTGCTGGCCGGGGCATCGGAGTTGGCCGCCAAGGTCAAGGCCGCCCAGGCCGCCGAAGCCGAGGCCGATGCCGCGCTCGACGCGGCCCACCGCGCGATCTCCAACATCGTGCAGGACGGCACGCCTGCAGGCGGCGAGGACGACTTCGTGCTGCTCGAGACCGTCGGAGAGCTCCCGGAGTTCGATTTCGAGCCGAAGGATCACCTCGAGCTCGGCGAGGCCCTGAACTTGATCGACATGGAACGTGGAGCCAAGGTGTCGGGCTCGCGGTTCTACTTCATGACCGGCTATGGCGCGCTGCTGCAGCAGGGACTGCTCCAGCTCGCCGCGCAGAAGGCCGTCAAGAACGGCTTCACCATGATGATCCCGCCGGTGCTGGTACGGCCGGAGATCATGTCGGGAACCGGATTCCTCGGCGCGCACGCAGACGAGATCTACCGCCTCGAAGCCGACGACCTCTACCTCGTCGGAACCTCGGAAGTTGCCCTCGCGGGCTACCACTCGGGCGAAATCATCGACCTCGCCGACGGCCCGAAGCGCTACGCCGGTTGGTCGTCGTGCTTCCGCCGCGAAGCAGGCAGCTACGGCAAGGACACCCGCGGCATCATTCGAGTCCACCAGTTCGACAAGATCGAAATGTTCTCGTACATCAAGCCCGAGGACGCGGCCGCCGAACACCAGAAGCTGCTGGAGTTCGAGAAGGAAATGCTCGCCGCCGTCGAGCTGCCCTACCGCGTCATCGATACCGCAGGAGGAGACCTCGGCTCCTCGGCCGCCCGCAAATTCGACTGCGAGGCATGGGTTCCCACCCAGAAGGCCTACCGAGAACTGACGTCGACCTCGAACTGCACGACCTTCCAGGCCCGACGCCTCGGCGTGCGATACCGCGACGAGAACGGCAAGCCTCAGACCGCGGCGACACTCAACGGCACCCTCGCGACCACCCGTTGGATCGTCGCGATCCTCGAGAACCACCAGCAGGCCGACGGCACCGTCCGCGTCCCCGAGGCCCTCGTCCCCTTCGTCGGAACGGACGTTCTGCGTTAAATGGGTCGTTCCGCAGGCTGCACTCCTGCGCTGACTGGGTCGTTCCGCAGGCTCCACTCCTGCGCTGATCGGGTCGTTCCGCAGGCTCCACTCCTGAAGTAACTGCTGGGCTGGCTACTTCAGGCGATATCGCCGATGCAGTAGCCCTCGCCGCCGACTGCCAACACGAACGTGCGGTTCCGATACGTCGAGGACGCGTCGACGATATCGGCATTGACCTGCGTGTATATCCCGTTCTGACCGGTGACGAAGACGCTGTCGGGGTCGAACGAAGCGATGCCGGGCAGGATCTCCGGATTTTCCACCAGCGGAGGGGCGGTAGGAGAGCCGGTGCCGAGGGGATCCCAGGTCTGTCGTCCGTCGCAGACGAGCGGGTAGTTCTCTTCCACGTCGTTGCGATTGACCGGAATCCCGGCGAGGCGTCCCAGATAGCGATCGACGGTGTAGGCCGCGTCCACCGCGTCGAACACAGGGGCGGTGCCGGTGGGGTAGACGGTGGGGCACGCATAGCCCGACGCGATCTCACTGCGCTCGACGCTGACCGTGGCACTGGGCCCGGTCCACGTGACGGCGTACTGTCCGTCGACGCCGGGGCCGGCGGCGGCAGCCAGAATGGCGTCGGTGTCGACGTACATTGCGGGAATTTCGGTGGGCGGAACGGTCCAGCACCGCGCCGTGACGACACCGATCCCGCCGCCGGTGAGATCGTTGACGAACGGTCGCAGAGCCATCGCTGCATCGGGATTTCCAGGGACCTCGCCGACGGGTGGGCCCGGCGGAATCGGTGGGGGCGTAGTGGTGGTTTCGGCGACCGCGGTCTGTGTTGTCGTGGGCGCAGTGGTGCTGCTCGGTGCCCCTGACTGCTCGGACGGGAGTCCGACGGCGGAATCGCAGGCTCCGACCAATGCGAGTGTCGCGATCAGCGGCAGCGCGGTTCGGACGACCCGGGTCGGCCGTGGTGGTGCCACACTGTTCTTCACTTGGTCTCTCCCCCGTTGCTTTCTACCGGACCTGTCATCTCCCGGACCTTTTCTCAGGCCTCGCCCACCGACTACGCTAACGGACTGTGGAACCCGTCTACCGATCAGTCATCGGCATCGCTCGTGCAGTGTTCGCGTTCGAGGGCCTGAAGTTCGAGGTCGAGGGCGAGGAACACATCCCTGCTACCGGCGGAGCCGTCATCGCCGTCAACCACACCGGATACATGGACTTCACCTACGCGGGACTGCCGCCGCGACGGGTGAAGCGCTACATCCGTTTCATGGCCAAGAAGGAAGTCTTCGACAACAAGATCTCCGGCCCGATCATGCGCGCGCTGCGACACATCCCCGTCGACCGTGGGGCAGGCGCGGAATCGTACAAGTCGGCCGTACAGAGCCTGCGTGACGGCGAGCTCGTGGGGGTCTACCCAGAAGCGACCATCAGCCGCAGCTTCGAGATCAAGGAATTCAAGTCCGGTGCAGCGCGCATGGCCATCGAGGCAGGCGTGCCGATCATCCCGACTGTCATCTGGGGCGCGCAGCGCGTGTGGACCAAGGGTTTCCCGAAGCGACTGGGCCGCACCAACACTCCCATCTCGATCGCCGTCGGTGAGCCGCTGCCCCCGGTCGGCCCTCCGAACGAATTGACCGACAAACTACGCACGGTGATGCAGAAAATGCTGCTCGAACTGCAGGAGAACTACCACCACGAGCCGGGGGCCTACTGGGTTCCGGCACGATTGGGCGGCAGCGCACCCACTCTCGAAGAGGCAGACAAGCTCGACGCCAAAGATCTCGCGGCGCGCGCTGCCAAGCGGGCCGAGTAGAGCATCGCGATGAACCTCCGCGGTGAACGGGTCGTGTTGCGGCCCGTCACCGCCGAGGACGTGCCGGAGCTACGACGAATACTGCACACCCCCGAGGTGTACGCGCGGTGGGGCGACGAGGACGCCGACCAGAACTGGCCGTTCGACAACCCCGAAGAGAACCGCTCGGTCGTCGAATTGGAGGGCGCAACAGTGGGATTGATTCAATACGGCGAAGAGACCGATCCGATGTACAGGCATGCGTCGATCGACATCTTCTTGGATCCGGCTGTGCACGGCCGCGGCGTCGGAAAGGACGCCGTGGGCACACTGGTGCGGTACCTGACAGTCGATCTGGGGCATCATCGGCTGGTGATCGATCCCGCTGCCGACAATGCGATGGCGATATCCTGTTACCGCGCAGTCGGTTTCGAGCCGGTCGGAATCATGCGCAAGTACGAGAAGGGCCCGGAGGGCTGGCACGACAATCTGTTGATGGATTTGATCGTCGAGTAGCTATGGGCGCTTCGCCGGAGTGGAGCCTGCGGAACGACCCGTAAGGCTGGGAAGTGTCAGTCGGAACCGCGCGCCTGTAGGCCCTGCGGCACAGATGAGTTCGCCGCCGTGTGCACGCGCCAGTGTGCGCGCGATCGACAATCCGAGGCCGACACCACCGGTAGAGCGGTCGCGCGCGGAGTTCAGTCGAACGAGCCGCTCGAAGATGCGCTCACGGTCCGCTTCTGCGACGCCAGGGCCATCGTCGTCGACGGTGACGAAGGCCTGTGAATCGGTGCCGACCGCCACGCGGACGCTCCCGCCGGGCGGCGTGAAGCGAGCCGCGTTGTCGAGGACGTTCGAGAGAATCTGCTCGACGCGGCCCACGTCCACCCTGACCGGCACCGGTTGCGATCCGTCGACCTCGAAACGGATCTGCGGGGACAGCAGGGCCGCGCGATCGACGGTGCGTCGGGCCACGTCTGCGAGGTCCGCGTCGGTCAGCTCCAGATCCGAAGTGTTCTCTGCGCGAACAGAATCGAGCATGTCGCCCACCAGGCGTGATGCTCTCGCCGATTCGCCGACGAGCAGCTCACTCCATCTGCCCACCCGATCGGGGCGATGCTCGGCGTCGCGCTGCAGCGACTGTGCCAGCGCTGAGATTCCGGCGACCGGTGTGCGCAATTCGTGCGCGGCGTCGGCCAGGAACCGGCGCATGTCCTCCTCGGCTCGACGCGCCGTCCGCGCGGCCGCAGCCTCCTTGCGCTCGGCGTGCTCGAGGGCGTCGAGCATTTCGTCGACGGCCGATGCCGTGCGTCCCAGATCGGTGTTCGGCTTGGATGGGAGCAGTCGTCGGCCCCTGTCGCCGTTGGTGATTCGACGCGCAACAGACGTCATGGAGTCCAGCGGTGACAGTGCTCGCCGCACCGCATAGGTCAGTGCAGCCGCGGCCAGTAGCAGAGTGACGGCACCGGCGAACACCATCAGAATGCGCAATTGTTGGCGAACATCGGCGATGGCGGTGGTGTCGCCGAGCAGTGACAGCGTCGACCCGTCGGGTAGCGGTTTCGTGATTTCCAACGAATCCGACGGCGGGGCAGGTGGATCGGGTGGGCCCGGGGGAGCGTTCGAGGGACCGGGAGGCGGTGCGGGAGTTGCCGGCCTGATATCCGGCCCCGGCGGTCCGTTGCCGGGAGCGCCGTAGACCGTGCCGTCCGCACCGGTGACGCGAACTCGGATGGCGTCGCCCTGCAACGCCTGCACGAGGTCCTCGGGACCGATGCCGCTGTTCACCAGCTCGACCGCGCGGTCGGCTCGGTCGGTCAACCGTGCATCGAGATCGCGCCGGAGCTGCTGGCCCAGAACGACATCCACCGATGCGCCTACGACCACCAGCAGTACTGCGAACAGGACGACCACAGTGGCGACCACCCGCGTACGCAACGAGGGGGTGGCTGTGCGGTTCACTGCGGCGCTCGCAAGGCGTAACCGAGTCCGCGAACGGTGTGGATCAACCGCGGACCGTGGGCTTCCATCTTGCGACGCAACGCGCTGATGTGTACTTCCACCAGGTTGCCGTCGTAAGCGCCGTAACCCCAAACCGATTCGAGGATGGCGGTTTTGGAGACGGTGCGTCCGCGCTGAGCTACCAGAAACGTGGTCAGTCTCAGTTCGGTTGCCGTCAGATCGAGGACGTGGCCGGCGCGGGTGACGATTCCGGCAGATTCGTCGACCAGAAGATCGCCCACCTGGATCGCGTCGGACGATCGTCCCCGCCTCCGCAGCACCGATTTCGCGCGCGCGACCACCTCGTCGAGCTGAAACGGTTTGACGACGTAATCGTCTGCGCCGCTGCTCAGTCCGCGCAGGCGATCCGGCAGTTGGTCTTTCGCGGTGACCATAATGATTCCTGCATCGCTGCTCTGGCGGACGACGTCGATCAGCGCGAATCCGTCGCGCGCGCCGGGCAGCATGACATCGAGTATTACGACGTCCGGACGGAATCCGGCCATGACCGATTCGAAGTCATCGCCATCGGGGGACGCGGTGGCGACGAAGCCTGCGTCCTCGAACGACGCCACCAGGGCTTCTCGGATGGGTAGCGAATCCTCCACCACCATCACCCGGGGAGCGGAACTGTATGTCATGCCTCGATTGTCACCCACCAGCTGAAGTGATCCTGAAGATACGCCCGGCTTCAGGATCACTTCAGCTGGCGGCGGCAGGGTTGATGACAGGACCAAACGAACAACACAGATCCGAACGAGGAGTGAATGTGAACGATCAGACCCAGCCGATCCCCGCCGCATCGAACCCGGCCGAGCCTGCTGCTCCCCAGCAGAACAAGCCGAAGCGGTGGAAGGGACGCGTGCCCTTGGTGGCAACGGCAGCAGCGGGACTTGCAGTAGGGGCGCTCGTCGCGTCGGCAGTATTCGCAGCCACCGGCCCCGACGTCTCTCCCGGAGTGTCGACGGTGGCGTCGTCTTCAGCTCTCGGACAGCGAACCGACGGTGGTGGCGGGTCGGATGTGCCTGCCGTACCGGCAGCTCCGGGTACCGACGACGGATCGACGGTTCCCGCGGTACCGACCCCACCGTCACCTGCGGACGGCGCAACGCCGCCGGCGCCGGGTGACGGGGCAACTCCGCCGGCGCCCCCGGCAGGTGGTCCGGGTAAGGGCGGTGGCCCCGGTGGTGCCGCATGTGCTCCAGGTGGCGGCGCGACGCCTCCGGCTCCGCCTACCCCGGGTGCAGAAGGTGACGGTGCGACTCCTCCGACGCCGCCGGCACCCGCCGATGGTGCCACGCCTCCGGCTCCTCCGGTTCCGGCCGATGGTGTCACGCCTCCGGCTCCGCCTGCAGCTCCGTCCGGTTCCTGAACCGACCACTTCCAGCCCCGCACCGTCGTTTCGGTGCGGGGCTGGTGTCGTCTGTGGATGGTGTGGTCGGGCTCAGGCGATGTGGGGGCCTGCTCGCGCGTGGGATTGTCGGGGTTGTCGATAGGGATCCACTGTTGCCGGGGGTACGAACCAGGGGTGGTTGTCGGTGCCGATGAACACTTCCCAGTCACTGTGGTGAAGGAGTCGGTGGTGGAATCGGCAGAGTAGGACGAGGTTGTTCATGTCGGTGGGGCCGCCGTCGGCCCAGTGCCGAATGTGGTGCGCCTCTGTCCAGGATGCGGGTTTGCCGCAGCCGGGGAATGCGCAGGTGTGATCTCTCGCGATGAGGGCTTTGCGTTGTTTGGCGGTGACGGTGCGGGCGGTGCGGGCGAGGTTGATCGGGGAGCCGTTCTCGTCCATGACGATGGCCGTGAGGACACAGTCGCACGCCAACTGCCGAGAGGTGTTGCGAGACAGTGGCCCCATCCAGGGAAGCCAGCCCACGGTGGTGCCGTCACCGAACAGATCCCTGTACGCGCCACGATCGGCTGCGGCACCGCCGTCACCGTCACCGTCACCGTCACCGTCACCGTCATTGTCGGCGCCCGGCTCCGAAGCATCCGATTCGGCAGGGGTTCTCGAGCTGTCGGAGACGGAATGTCCATCCGCCTCGTTGGCCTCGTCGGGGTGGATCGGGTCTCCGGTGTTGATGTCGACCGCGTCCGCGCTGGTGTCGGTTTCTGTTGCAGTGCGCGAGTTTTCGTCGTCCGCGATATCGTCGTCGTCGTCGTCGTCGGCACTGTCGGCGCTGTCGCGGAGGTCGGTGAGGTCACGCAGGGTGATGTGCAGGTTCACATGCGGTCTCTCGCCGCCTTCGATGGGTCGATCACTCGAGGCGAGGTAGTGATCGAGGATGTGTCCGAGGGCGTCGGCGCGGCGTTTGGCGGGGGATCGTTCGTCGTGGGTTCCGTCGGCCGCTGGTTGGGGTTCGGTCAGTGGTGAGAGGGCGGTGAGGAGTTTTTCTCCGGTGACGGCGTCGAAGTCACCTTTCATGACCAGTCGCCCGTTCAGGGTTTTCGAGGCGAAGAGTTCGTTGCGGTCGGTGTCTTCGGCGGGTGGTTTCTTGCTGCCGTAGGTGTCGTGCAGGCGGGTGATCGCCGCGCGGAGTCTGCTGGTACGTGCTTCGGGTCCGGTAGCGGCGTCGATCATGGCTTTACGGGCGATGTCTTGTCCTGCTTGCGGGAGGTTCTTCGGGGGTGTTTCGGCGAAGGTGAGGATGAGGGCGGCGTGGTCGACGGACATGACGCCGGTGTTGACGGCGTCGGCGATGTCGGGGAAGTCCTTCAATCCGCGGGCGAGGGCGACGATCTTGTTGGCTTTGCTGGGGCTGAGCAGGGTGGTGGAGGTCAGCCAGCCTGCAGGGCCGGGGAAGCCGAGCTTCTCTCGGGAGACGCGGGTGTCGATTTCGGCGACGAGAGCAATACGTCGGGCTTCGAGGAGTTGAATCTGGTGGGAGACCGCGGCGGCGTCGGCGAGGAGTTCACTATCGCTCAGTTGCCAGATCGCTGCGGTCATGGGACCTAGTGTATCGAACATGCGTTCGACTGACAACCATAGTTTAACCGAAAACTATTGCCTTGCATAAGGATTCGTGAATTCAATGCTGTCGGTGCCCTGTGGTATCAGCTCGTCGCGCAGTCGTACCCGTACGATCTATCGCCCTTGCGGCTTACCCACACGCCTTCCGGCGGTCGATCACCGAAGCCGGCGTCGTCGTACGGCCTGCTCCAGACCTCGGACTCTGTGGCATGACAGACCGCCCATCCGTGGTCGGGGAGGCGTCGGCAGAAGAAGTCCGCATCGACTCTTCGGTAGGGCGGGAATCCATGGGAGTCGGCATCTCGAACGAACTGGTATGTCAGGCCGTCAGTCCGTCGGACGAACTTCATCAGCCTCTCGCGCAACGGTTTCCAGCTCGGCTCGATACGTGGCCCACCACGCGGCGTCCCCGTCGGCCATGTTTTCGTTGCCCAAGCGCAGTCCGACGGAGTCGTCGATGAGCTCGCGCACAATGTCTGCATGTCCGGCATGTCGACTCGTCTCGATAGCCATGTGGACCAGCACGCGGTGCAGCGTGACTTCCTGCTTCTCGAAGGGCCAGTGCAGTACACGTCCGACGGATTCGAGGTCGTTCGACTCGATGGTCTTGTCGGAATGGATCCAGGCCGTGCGGTACAGGTCGACGATGAACTCGGATGATTCGTCGGCAGCGGCCCACATGTCCGAGTTCAGTCGCGCCTCGGCCGATTTCGTGATGTCGGGGAAGGGTGCCGGGAATTCACGGCCGAAGGTCAGCCCGAAGTAGCCGTATTCGACGATCGCCAGGTGCTTGATCAAGCCCAGCAGGTTCGTGCCCGTGGGCGTAAGGGGGCGACGCTTCTGGTATTCGGTGAGGCCGTCGAGTTTCCACAGCATGGTTCCGCGCGCGAGTCGAAGATACTGCCAGAGCTCGTCTTTCACTGTCGTCAGCTCACCGATGCGTGCCATACGAGAGCGGCAGCCAGTGCGCCGAGTCCATTCAACGACCAGTGCAGGGCGATGGGCGCGATCAGACTGCCGCTACGGCTGCGTAGCCACGTGAAGACGACACCTGCCGCTGCGGTCGCCAGCACGGCGAGCGCGATGCCGACGATCTGACCGAACAGTCCGCCGCCGAGAAATCCGCTGAGCCCCACGTTGCCCGCCGTCAATCCGAGCGAGGACGCGATGTGCCACAGACCGAACAGCAGGGACCCTGCGGCGAACACGCCCCGCGCACCGTAGATGCGGCCCAGTGTTCCGTGCAGTACCCCACGGAACGCGAGTTCTTCCGGGATGACGGTCTGGAGCGGAATGACGACCATCGACGCGACGACGGCGGCGGAGACGGTTGCGTATCGATCGGCCATGAAGAAGGGGCGGGTGAGGGGGAGCAGTGCACCGATCGCGACCACGGTGAGGACGATTCCGACGGCTCCCAGCGCGTAGAGCGAACCCGTCTTCCAATGCTTGGGTGAGAGTCCCAGTTCGGCCCACCCCAAACCGCGGCGGTTCGACAGGACGACCAGCAGAACGGCGGCGATCGGCACTGTCGCGATGCTGGCCCATGCCGTCGTGAAGTGGGCGATGAGGTTGGTCCCGACGAGCACGAGGACGACGATGGCGACGTCGAGGTAAGCGTGGAATGTACGTCTTATTGCCACGCTCCCGGCCGGATTCACAGCAAGCATTGGATCGAGTGTACCGGCGTCAGCTGTGAGCGACGGGTGAATCGAGGCCTCGATCGAGGCCCTTGCGGTCGTAGATGCTGGTGAAGACCACACCGAACACGAGCCCGATGAGCAACCCGAGGGACGTCATACCCACCGAGTGGAGCAGGCCCGCGTCGGGTGAGGCGTTGAAATAGAGGATCGAGCGAGTGCCGAGAAAGATCTGGTGCATCGGCTCGAACTGTGCGAGCCAGGTGAAGACCGGCGGGCTGGCTTCGAGGGGAATGGTGCCGCCCGAGGACGGCAACGCCAGGATGATGAACACGATCAGATTGATCAGCAAACCGGCCGTGCCGAACGCCGACATCACCGCCAGCGCCGTGACACCGACCGCGGTGATCGCGAACGCGCCGTACATCCACAGCGTCCAGGCGTGGGTGATGGGCATGTCGAGCAGATGACTGATCAGCAGGTAGAGGCCCGACACCAGCAGGGCCAGAACGAACATCACGAGCCATTTCACGAGCAGGGTCTGGAAGCGGCTGATCAGCGTGGGTCCGCGATGGATGTACTTGGGGCCGATTTCGGTCGGTGTGAATCCGAGTAGTCCGTCGACGAGTGCGCTGACGATGGTCGCGCCGGTGAATCCGGCCAGCACGAGCAACAGCGCGTAGTAGAACGCAGACAGGCCACCGCCGGTGCCGTCGGGCAATGGATCATGTTGAGCAACAATGACATCGATCGGCTGCGCGAGAGTGAGTGCGCTCGCACCGGCGATCGGGGTATCGCCGAGCTGCTGGCGCACCTGTTCGGTGATCTGTTGTCCGACAGTCTGGTTGACCGACTCGAATGCCGGTGTGGCCACTCCCGTTACCAGTGACATCCCGAAGCTGCCCGCCCGAGGGTTGGTGTAGACGGTGATGATCGGCCTCTCCACGTCACCGGGAATCACACTCGCCTGCGCCAGGATTCCCATTCTTTTGGTGAAATCGCTGGGGATGACGATGGAGCCGTATACCTCCGCCGTCGACAGCAGCGATTCGGCCTGCGCCGGGCCGACTTCCCGGAAATCGACCTTCTCGGAATCGACGTTCTGCAGCAGACCCGCCACGATGTCGTTGCCGATGTTGCGTTGCTCGCCGGCGAGGGTGTCGCCCTCGTCCTGGTTGACGATCGCGATGGGCAGGTCGTGCAAATTGCCCCGGGGGTCGAGAACGCCGCCGAGATACAGCGCCGCGAGAAACGACATCAACGCCGAGACCACCAGGATGGGCGCGAGCCAGAAACGCGGCGAACGAAGGACGTCGGCCATCGACCGGGGGGTTCTGTCGGAGGTCACCGGATCAGTGTCGCAAGTTCGGCTCCCATGTGCGCGGTAGTTCGACCCCTGCTACGAGACCGGAGTGGAGCCTGCGGAACGACCGCAGGCCCCGCCGCTCACATGCGAGACCGGCAGAACGCCCGCCCGACGGTGGCAGCGAGGGCGGCTTTCCTTCGGTCGTGGTCGATGTCTGGTTCATTGCGGTCGGCGGTATGAATGATCGCCGCCTGCGCCCACGTCCCGGCCAATGCGATGAGCATCGACCAGATGTCGGCGGCCTCCACATCGTCCACCAGCAGGCCGGTGCGTTGGGCGTCGGCGATCATCTCGAATTTCTCGTCGTCGTGCCCGGGTCTGCGGTCGAAGAGCGGCCCGGACGGGGTTCGCTCGAGTCGCGCCCATGTCAGCAGTCGTACCAACGTGGGGTCGCCGAGATACATGTCGTAGAGCTTGACGGCGTAGCCGGGAAGGTCCTCGGGGGTGAAGACGATGTTCTCGATATCGGTGTCGACTCGGGTGTCGAAAGCGATGTCGAACAGGGCGTCCTTGTTGCCGAAGTAGCTGTAGATCAGTGATTTGTTCGACTTCGCCTGGGCCGCGATGCGATCCACTCGGGCACCGGCGACGCCGTACGTCGCGAATTCCTCGGTGGCTGCCGCCAGCAGCCGGGCGCGCGTGGCGGTCGAATCTCCCATGCGCCGACCCTACATTTCCAACTGGTTGGTTGAAAAGCTCGGGGTCAGCGGTTAGCATTTCCAACCAGTTGGTTAATTTCTGAGGAGATGCGCATGCGAGCAACAATCGGTTACCGAGCCGTCGACGAGACGTCGCCCCTCGAGCCGTGGAACTTCGAGCGGAGGGAACTCCGGGACGACGACGTGGCGGTGCGGGTGACGTATTGCGGGGTGTGCCACACCGATCTGCATTCGACGCGGACTCCGGGCGACTTCCCGATCGTTCCCGGCCACGAGTTCGTGGGTGAAGTGACCGACATGGGATCTCGGGTCACCGACTTTGCCGTCGGCGACGCGGTGGCGGTGGGAAACATCGTCGATTCGTGCGGCAGCTGCGATATGTGCGCAGCCGGGCAGGAGAACTTCTGTCGCGAATTCCCGACGCTCACCTACGGCGGTCACGATCGACACGATGGATCCATTACTCGCGGAGCGTATTCCGACGAATACGTGGTCCGCGACAGGTTCGTCTACCACCGCCCGGAGAACCTGGATCCGGCCGGGGTCGCGCCGCTGATGTGCGCAGGGATCACCGTGTGGGAGCCCTTGCGGCGATGGAACGTCGGCCCTGGCGTCAGGCTGGGTGTCGCGGGAATCGGCGGACTCGGCCACCTGGCCGTCAAGCTGGGGCGCGCACTCGGAGCCGAGGTCACCGTATTCACCACCAGTGCAACGAAAGCCGCCGACGCGACAGAGTTGGGCGCTCATCACGTTGTCGTCTCGACCGATACCGAAGACTTGGAATCGCGGGCGGGAACGCTGGACCTGATCATCGACTGCATTCCCGTCGACCACGACCTCGCGCCGTATCTGCGCAGCCTCGCACTCGACGGAACACTGTGCACCGTCGGCTATCTCGGCTCGACGACGGTGGATTTCCTCGACTTGCTCGTCGGCCGAAAGAGCCTGGCATCGGCGGGCAGTGGTGGACGCCGGTACACCCAGGAGCTATTGGACTTCTGCGGCGAGAACGGCATCGTCGCCGACGTGGAGACGATGCCGTCCGCTCAGGTGAACGAGGCGTTGAATCGGTTGGCGATCAACGACGTTCGGTACAGATTCGTGCTCGATATGTCAGATCTGGACACCCGGACCATGTGAGCGGAAGTTCGTAGCAGGGGTCGAAGTTTCGTGCACCTGCGGCGCAGCCGCTCAGGCGTTGGCCCGACGCGGCAGCTTCCACTCCGGACGTACCCAGTGGCAGGTGTAGCCCTCGGGGTACTTCTGCAGGTAGTCCTGGTGCTCGGGCTCGGCCTCCCAGAAATCGCCGGCCGGGGTCACCTCGGTGACGACCTTGCCGGGCCACAGGCCGGACGCGTCGACGTCGGCAATCGTGTCCTCGGCAACGCGCTTCTGCTCGTCGTCGAGGTAGAAGATCGCCGAGCGGTAGCTGGCTCCGATGTCGTTGCCCTGGCGGTTCTTGGTGGTGGGGTCGTGGATCTGGAAGAAGAACTCGAGCAGATCCCGGTAGGTGGTCTTGGTGGGGTCGTAGACGACCTCGAGGCCCTCGGCGTGATTGCCGTGATTGCGATACGTCGCGTTGGGAACCTCGCCGCCGGTGTACCCGACGCGGGTGGAGACCACTCCAGGGAGCTTGCGGACGAGCTCCTCGGCTCCCCAGAAGCACCCTCCGGCGAGAATGGCGGTTTCGGTGGCTGCAGACATCGTTACTCCTAGTGCTCTATCGATCGATACACGAGTTCCAACGAACGAGGCGTCCTCATAATTCCGAATCGTGGGTGCGTTCGCCGACCTCGAGAACCAGCTTGCCTGTGTTGGCACCGTCGAACAGCAGGTTCAGTGTCGATCCGAAGGCGGTGACGCCGCCGATCTCGATCTGCTCACGAGCCGTCATCTTGCCGCTGGTGAGAAGTTCGGACAGTGCGTCGATGCCCTCCTGGTAACGGTCGAGGTAGTCGAAGATGATGAACCCGGTCATCGACGCGCGATTGATCAGTAGCGACAGGTAATGCGCCGGTCCGGGCTGTGGGTCCGTGGCGTTGTAGCCGGAGATGGCCCCGCACAACACCACGCGCGCTCCCTTGCGTAGGCGTGAGAGGGCTGCATCGAGAATTTCGCCGCCGACGTTGTCGAAATACACGTCGATGCCCTGCGGCGCAGCCGCCTTCAGGCCCTTGTACACCGACTCGTTCCTACCGGGTCGTTCCGCAGGCTCCACTCCTGCCTTGTAGTCGATCGCCGCGTCGAAGCCCAGTTCCTCGGTGAGCCACGCACACTTCTCGGGCCCGCCGGCAATGCCGATCACCGTGGCCCCCTTGGCTTTCGCGATCTGGCCGGCGATGCTGCCCACGGCTCCGGCGGCTCCCGAGATGACGACGGTATCGCCTTCGGTGAGCTTGCCGACGTCCATCAGGCCGAAGTACGCCGTCAGCCCGGGAAAACCGAGCGCTCCGAGCCAGGTGGGTGCGGGTGCGATGGATTCGTCGACCTTCTGCACTCCCGTGCCGTCCGAGAGCGCGTGTTCGCTGACCCCGAAAGAGCCCGAAACAATCTCTCCGACAGCATAATCGGGATGCTTCGACTCCAGCACCCGTCCCACCGCGTGCGCGCGCATCACTTCACCGATGCCGACGGGCGGCACGTACGAGCGCGCGTCGTTGAGCCAACCGCGCATCGCCGGGTCCAGTGAAACGTAGTCGACGGTGACGACGAACTCGCCGTCGCCAGGAGTGGGGATCGGTTCCTCGGTGAGGTTCCACGTCGATTGGTCGGGGCGTCCCACCGGGCGTCGAGCCAATCGGATCTGACGGTTCACTGATGTCATCTACCGTTCCTTCCACATCGAAGACGTGCATGTCGAAAACAGTTCACTTCGACACTAGGGCAGAATGACGTCACGATGACCAACGCGCCGAACACCACCCGCCTCGCCCCTCGCCTCGTCGCAAGCGATGTCGACGGCACCTTGCTCGACCAGCACGAACGCGTCACCGAGCGCACTCGGCGTGCCGTCTCCGCCGTCGTGGCCGACGGAACGCCGTTCGTGCTCTCGACCGGACGGCCGCCGCGGTGGATCCACCCCGTCGTCGATCAGCTCGGATACGCGCCGATGTCGGTGTGCGCCAACGGTGCGGTGATCTACGACGCCGCCAACGATCGCGTGCTCAGCGCCGAGACCCTGTCGGTCGAGACGCTGCAGTGGTTGGCCGACGTCGCCTACCGCGCGCTGCCTGGCTGTGGCCTGGCCGCCGAGAGAGTGGGCCGGACGGCACACGACTCGGCCACACCGCAGTTCGTCAGCTCCCCGGGTTACGAGCACGCCTGGCTCAACCCCGACAACGTGGAGATGACCGAGGACGACGTGGTCGACGTTCCAGCCGTCAAGCTGCTGATCCGGTTGTCCGGTGCGACCAGTGGACACATGGCCGACGTGCTGTCCCCACTGATCTCGGGCCGCGCCGATCTCACGTTCTCCACCGACAACGGACTCGTCGAGTTGTCTTCCCCTGGTGTCACCAAGGCATCGGGCCTGGCCAAGGTTGCCGAGACCCTGTCGGTGGACGTGCAGGACATCGTGGCCTTCGGCGACATGCCCAACGACGTCCCGATGCTCTCCATGGTCGGTCTCGGCGTCGCGATGGGCAATGCGCACCCTGCTGCCGTCGCCGCGGCGAACGAACAGACCGTCACCAATGCAGAAGACGGAGTGGCGCAGGTTCTCGAACGCTGGTGGTGACTTCTCGCCCGTGGTCCCCTTCGGAAACGACAAAGGCCGAGTCACGTATGTGACTCGGCCTTGTGCCTACGAACTTCAGCCAGCGGGTGCTGGTACCGGTTCAGCGGGTGCCGGAGCAGGTGCCGGTTCCACCGGAGCCGCAACAGGGTTCTGCATTTCTGCGTTGTAGGTGTCGTTGTACGTCTTGATCACCGTGGTGACGATTCCGGTGAGTTCGTTGAAGATCAACGAACCGTTCTCGAAATCGGTCCGGAAGCCCTCGGGCACCTGGAACTCGTCGGTGATCGGCAGGCCGAGGACGCCGTCGACGCCACCCTGCTGCAGGTACTGCTGGAAGATCTTGCCGATGACGGCGACAGCCTGACCGGCCATGTTGGTGATGATCTCGCCGTTCTGGAACTGCGCCTTCTCACGGCCGCCGGCCACCTGAACCAGACCGCTCACCGGTACCCCGAGCGAGCCGGTTTCGCCGCCCGTGGCCAACCACTTCTGTGCAACAGGACTGGTCGAGGCCAAGCGCTGCAGCTCGGCGACGAGCGCCGGGATGTTCTCGCCCAGAGTCGAACTGGCGTCTGTGCCCGGACTCGACGGGGTCGCGTCGGTCACCGCGGTGTCGGGAGCGGTGTCGGTGACGTCCGGCGTTGCCGGAGTGGCATCTCCGCCGCCGCCGAGATTCGCTGCCGCGATGTCGCGGATCTCCCCGAGCCGGGCGTAGCCGGCGTCACCGGGGCACTCGGTGTTACCGACGTCGCGGTGACCGAAGATCACCGGCAGGTCGACGCTCTTGCCCTTGCCGATGAACGTGAAATCCGTTCCCTCGGAGGTCATCGTCGTGGTTCCCTCGGGGTCGAGGCCGGCCTTGCCGAGTCGCCATCCCAGGAACTTGCCCACGGAATCGATGGTCTCCTGCGAGGGATCCTCGGTGGAGTAATCGCCCATCATGGCGACACCGACGGTGTTCTCGTTGAACCCGCCCGCGTGGGCACCCTGAACCGGTTTGTCCAGCCCGCCTGCGCGGCCCTCGAAGATCTGACCGTACTTGTCGACGAGCGCGTTGTAGCCGATGTCGCACCAGCCGAGCGTCTGCGCGTGGTACGCGTAGATGGCGCGGACGATCTCGGCCGACTCGGACTTGGAGTAGTCGTTGCTGCCCGCGGTGTGGTGCACGGTGGCACCGCCGATGAAGTCGTCGATTGTCGGTGTGGCGCAACGAATCGACTCGTCGGCACCCCACTGAGCGCGAGTGATGACCTTGGGGCCTGCGTCACCGGCGACGGGAGTGGCGATGTCGCTCAGTGCAGAGTCGACCGGAGACGTGCCGGGGGTGATGAGCACGGCACTGATGTCGTTGACCGCCGAAGCCAACTGCTCCGCCGAACTCTCCGGCGCGGCCTCGGGCTGGGCCGGTGCTGCCTCGACCGGTGCGGACTCGACCGGTGCTGCCTCTATGGGGGCCGGATCCTGCTGACGCAGAGGCTTGCTCGACGAAGCCGGGGTATAGCCCAAAGGCTGTTCCGAGACGGCCGGAGCGGGTACCTCTACAGCAGGCACCTCGGCAGTAGGCAGTTCGGCGGTCGGCAGTTCGACGACCGGAACCTCGGGAACCGGTGCGGTCGCGAAACTTTCGGGAGCTGCACTACTCGTCAGAGGCGTCAGCAACACCTGCACGGCCTTGGTCAGTCCGACGAAGATCGGTTCGGTGCCCTGCTTGGCAGGAGCGGGGGCCGCGTCGTCCGCCGTGCTGTCGACAGGCGCAGTCTGCAGCCACGGGCCCCAGGATCCGTCCTCGAGCTGGCGGCGAACCTGAGCGGTCGCACCGTTCAGCTGCTCGGAGGTCAGTGCCACCATGCTGAACGGGGTGTCCTGCTTGATTTCCTTGACGGCGGCACCGAGCGGCGGCCCGGTGGGGTCGGCGGCTTCGGGGTTGATCGGCGCGGACGCGTCGACCCTGGGAACAGGAGCCTGCGCGGTCGCGTTGCCCGGCGCCGGCGTGGTCAGGCCAGGGATGTCGGGGATTTCGATCGGCGGGATGGTGATGGAATCCGGCAGCGGGAGGTACTTCAGATCGGAGAGCCGCAGATCGGGCAGCGGCAGTCCGGTGAGCTCCTGCACCGGAATCACGATGTCCGGTGCTGCGCTCAGCGCGGTCTCGACGATCTTGGTCGGCACAGTGACCGGGGTTGTCTCGTTGGCCGGTCGAACTCCGGTTGTCGTGCTGTCGGTGAGGCCTGCGACCGCAAAAGGGGTCGCGACGGCCAGCAGTGCGACAGCACCGAGAACGATCGACGGCTTCGTTCGACGGTTCGGCAAGGCGGTACTCCCTGGTTGTTGGTAGGTACGCGTCGTAAGATCTTCAGCTGCTGAACAACATGAATCACATCAGCAACATGAGTCCCATCAGACACAAGGCTAAACCTTAGCTTGACAGTTAGCCATCGGCGGGAAGTTCCGGTGGCGCGGCGCGTCGGGCATGCCGGATACGCTTTCCAGCTGTGACTGTGCACTTCATCGGAGCCGGACCGGGCGCTGCCGACCTGCTCACGCTCCGAGCCGTCGAGTTTCTGCGATCGAGCCCGGTCTGCGTCTACGCCGGTACCTACATCGACCACGCGATCCTCGAACACTGCTCTGCAGGCACCCGCCTGGTCGACACCGCGAAGCTCGACCTCGACGCCATCACCGCCCAATTGGTCTCGGCCCACCAGCGCGGCGAGGACGTCGCTCGCCTGTGCTCGGGGGATCCGTCCCTCTACTCGGCGCTGGCGGAACAGTCCGCTCGACTCGATGCCGCAGGTGTGCCCTGGGACGTCACCCCCGGCGTTCCGGCCTACGCGGCCGCTGCCGCCGCACTGGGCGTCGAGCTGACGGTTCCCGAGGTGACGCAGTCGGTGGTGCTCACCCGCGCGCAGGCCCGCTCGACGGCAATGCCCGATACCGAGGCGCTGAAGAACTTCGCCGCCACCCGTGCGACGCTCGCGCTGCACTTGGCCATCACCCGCGCGCGCATCATCGCCGACGAACTCACCGAGTTCTACGGCTCCGAGTGCCCCGCAACGGTCGTCTTCCACGCCAGCAAGCCGGACGAGCTGATTCTGCGCGGCACCCTCGCCGACATCGCCGATCAGGTCGAGGCCGCCGACCTGCGTCAGGCCGCGGTGATTCTGGTGGGGCCCGCCCTGGCCCGACGCGTCGTCACCGAGTCCCACCTGTACGACGCGTGCCGGGACCGCTCGTGAAAATCCATCTGATCGGTATCGGCGGTGGCCATCCGGATCAGGTGACCGTCCAGGCCATCGAGAAACTGCGGGCCGTCGACGTGTTCGTCGTGGCAGACAAGGGCGCGTCCGTCGGCGATCTCGGTGCAGCTCGACGCCATATCCTCGAGCGTCATCACGGTGGTGGCTACCGGGTGATCGAGGTGCCCGACCCGCCGCGCGACCGATCGCCCCGGCAGTACGAGGCCGCGGTCCTGGACTGGCACGACGCCCGCGCCCGCGCCTACCTCGATGTGCTCGACGGCCTCGCGGAGGGCACCGTCGTCGGATTCCTCGTCTGGGGAGACCCCGCGCTCTACGACAGCACCATCCGCGTCGTCGAGCGGCTGGTCGCGATGCGCGGCGACATCGAGTTCGATGTCACACCCGGCATCTCGAGCGTGTCGATGCTGGCGGCGAGTCATCGGCTCGTCCTCAATCGCATCGGCGGTCCCATCGTCATCACCACCGGCCGCAACCTGGCAGGCGACGTCGCCGAGGGACTCGACAACCTCGTGGTCATGCTCGACGGCAACCTGGCCTGCAGTGCGCTGACCGGCGCGGGGTGGGGCATCCACTGGGGTGCCAACCTGGGGACGGCCGACGAGAAACTGGTGGCGGGCCCACTCGACGACGTGCTGGACGAGATTCGGCGCGCCCGCGAAGAGGTCAAGAACCGGCACGGCTGGGTGATGGACACGTACCTGCTCCGACGCCTGACCGAATGACACCGGGCGCGTCGCCGGGCACCTGGCGGGGTCGATCCGTCGTGATCGTCGGATACCCTGGTTGCCCGTGACTGCTGTAAGCCCCGAGACCACCTCTTCCGACGCCTCCGTGACCGGCCGATACGACCTCATCGTCGTCGGATCCGGGTTCTTCGGACTGACCGTGGCGGAGCGGGCGGCGTCCCAGCTGGGCAAGCGTGTTCTCGTGCTCGACCGCCGCCACCACCTGGGTGGCAACGCGTACTCCGAGGCCGAGCCCGAGACGGGTATCGAGATCCACAAGTACGGCGCGCACCTGTTCCATACCTCGAACAAGCGGGTCTGGGACTACGTCAACCAGTTCACCGACTTCACCAGTTACCAGCACCGCGTCTTCGCGTTGCACAAGGGCCAGTCGTACCAGTTCCCGATGGGCCTGGGGCTGATCTCGCAGTTCTTCGGCAAGTACTTCTCGCCTGCCGAGGCGCGGGCGCTCATCGAAGAGCAGTCCAGTGAGTTCGACTCGAAGGATGCGCAGAACTTCGAGGAGAAGGCGATCTCGCTGATCGGACGCCCCCTCTACGAGGCGTTCATCAAGGACTACACCGCCAAGCAGTGGCAGACCGATCCGAAGAATCTGCCCGCGGGCAACATCACTCGCCTGCCGGTGCGGTACACGTTCGACAACCGCTACTTCAACGACACCTACGAGGGACTGCCGGTCGACGGCTACACCGCGTGGCTGGAGAAGATGGCGGCCGACGAGAAGATCGAGGTCCGGTTGAACACGGACTGGTTCGACGTCAAGGCCGAGCTCGTCGCCGAAAGTCCCGACGCTCCCATCGTCTACACCGGCCCGCTGGATCGCTACTTCGACTACTCCGAGGGCGAACTGGGTTGGCGCACAATCGACTTCGAGACCGAGGTGCTTCCGACGGGTGACTTCCAGGGCACTCCGGTGATGAACTACAACGACGGTGACGTGCCGTTCATCCGTATCCACGAGTTCCGTCACTTCCATCCCGAGCGCGAATACCCGACCGACAAGACGGTCATCATGCGTGAGTTCTCGCGGTTCGCCAAGAGCGGCGACGAGCCGTACTACCCGATCAACACCCCCGACGACCGGCAGAAGCTCGAGGCGTACCGCGACCGCGCCAAGGCCGAAACCGCCTCGAGCGGAGTGCTTTTCGGTGGACGGCTCGGTACCTACCAGTACCTGGACATGCACATGGCCATCGCGAGCGCACTGAACATGTACGAGAACACCCTCGCTCCGCACTTCGAGACCGGCGCCGGCTTGGCAGGCGACAAGTGACCGCCAAGCACCTGCTCGAGGACGGTATCGCCGACGCCATGCCGGTCCTGGGGAAGTCGCTGCTGCAGCGGGTGCTGCTGCCGCGCTCGGGTGAACCGCTCGACGTGCGCACGCTGTACCTCGAAGAAGCGCTCACCAATGCCAAACGGGCGCACTCGCTCTCGCGTACCTCGGTCACGATCGGCTCCGAGTCCGAGGTGTCGTTCTGCACCTACTTCAACGCGTTTCCCGCGAGTTACTGGCGGCGCTACAGCATTCTGAAGTCCGTGGTGCTGCGCGTCGAGGTCTCCGGACACTGCCGAATCGACGTCTACCGGTCCAAGGCCGACGCGTCGCGCATCCACGTCGAGGGCCGAGAGGCCGTGGACGGCGATGCTGCGCAAGAGTTTCTGATCGACCTCGGTCCGTTCGAGGACGGCGGCTGGATCTGGTTCGACATCACCTCCGACTCCGAGGTCGTCCTCGAGAGCGCAGGTTGGTACGCACCGATCGAAGCACCGGGTGAAGCGACGGTCGCGGTCGGTATCCCCACCTTCAATCGCCCCACCGACGCCGTCAAAGCCCTTGTGGCCCTTGGGTCGGACCCGCTGGTGCTGGACGTGATCCAGGCCGTCATCATGCCGGATCAGGGCACTCGCAAGGCCAAGGACGAGCCGGGATTCGACGAGGCCGCAGCGGCGCTCGGCGGCCGGCTCGCCATCCACGATCAGGCCAATCTCGGTGGGTCCGGTGGATACAGCCGCATCATGTACGAGGCGCTGAACAACACCACGTGCCAGCACATCCTGTTCATGGACGACGACATCGAGATCGAACCCGACTCGATCCTGCGGGCCCTGGCGATGTCCAGGTTCGCCAAGGTCCCCACGCTCGTCGGCGGCCAGATGCTCAACCTGCAGGCGCGCAGTCACTTGCACGTCATGGGCGAAGTGATCGACCGCAGCAACTTCATGTGGACCGGCGCGCAGAACGTCGAGTACGACCACGACTTCTCCGAGGATCCGCTGCGCACCAGCAAACTCCTGCACCGTCGTATCGACGTCGACTACAACGGCTGGTGGATGTGCATGATCCCGCGCGTCGTCGCCGAGGAGCTGGGGCAGCCGCTGCCGCTGTTCATCAAGTGGGACGACGCCGAATACGGTTTGCGCGCAAGGGAAGCCGGCTACCCGACGGTGACACTGCCGGGCGCGGCGATCTGGCACATGGCGTGGAGCGACAAGGACGACGCCATCGACTGGCAGGCGTACTTCCATCTGCGTAACCGCCTCGTGGTCGCGTCGCTGCACATGCCCGGTGACGGCAAGGGCCTGGTGCTCGACACGATCAAGGCCACGGTCAAGCACCTGCTGTGCCTCGAATACTCCACGGTCGCCATCCAGAACCTCGCAATCCGCGACTTCCTGGCCGGACCCGAGCACATCCTCGAGATCCTGCCGACCGCACTTCCGACGGTGCACGCACTCCGGAAGGAATTTCCCGACGCCGTCGTCGTCGGCAGTTCCACCGAACTGCCGTTGGCATCCGGAGAAGAGGTGGGAGCCGTCGGTCTGCCGACGAATCCACTCGCCAAGATCGGCCGATTGGCAAAAGGGCTGCTGCACAACGTCAAGCCTGCGCATACCCAGCATCACGACCGCCCGCAGCTCAACGTCCCCACCCTCGACGCGCGCTGGTTCCTGCTGTCCCAGGTCGACGGAGTCACCGTCACCACCGCGGACGGCCGGGGCGTCGTCTACCGCAAGCGAGACCGTCAGCAGGCCGCTGCGCTGCTCAAGGAAGCTCTGTCGTTGCGTAAGCAGCTGGCGGCCGAATTCCCCGCACTCAAGGCTCGCTACCGCGATGCCGTGCCGCACCTGACCAGTAAGGAAACGTGGGAACGTGTCTTTCGTTACCAGGCGTAAGGGCCAGAGCGAGTCCCCGACGGAAGTTCGCATCCTCGAGAAGGTGCAGAGCACCGTCGGTAGTGCTCCCGGCGCGATCACCGTCGCCCGTGGCATGTCGCACTTCGGTGAACACGCGCTCGGCTGGGTCGCCATCGCCGTAGTCGGTGCCGCGCTCGACGCACCTCGTCGGCGTCAGTGGGCCGGGGTGGCCGTCGGTGCCGTCGGCTCGCACGCGGCGTCGATCGTCATCAAGCGGATCGTGCGGCGACCGCGTCCGAACGACCCGGCGGTCCGCATCAACGTCTCGACCCCGAGCAAGCTGAGCTTCCCGTCCTCGCACGCCACGTCGACGACAGCGGCGGCAGTTCTGCTCGGACGCCTGACGGGGCTACCGTTACCGGCGGTCCTCGTCCCACCCATGTTGCTCTCGCGCCTGGTGCTCGGAGTCCATTACCCCACAGATGTGCTGGCAGGATCGGCGCTCGGCGCGTTGACGGCCGCGGCCGTCGTGAAGTTCGAAGGAGACAAATGAGCGAGGATGCCGCACCCGTAGGCGCACCGCCGAAGAACTTGGCGGACGGCATCGTCAAGGCGCTTCGTCCGCGTCAGTGGGTCAAGAACGTACTGGTACTGGCCGCGCCGCTGGCGGCAGGCTCGGCCACCGACCCCGACGTCCTGTTGTCCGTCGCGCTCGCGTTCGTCGTGTTCTGCTTCGCCGCGTCCGGGGTCTACCTCGTCAACGACGCCATGGATGTCGAGGCCGATCGCGCACACCCCACCAAGCGATTCCGGCCGATCGCCGCGGGAGTGCTGCCCGTCAAGCTCGCGTATGCGATGGCCGTCGTGGCTCTCGGTCTCGCCATCGGCCTCTCGTTCTTCGCGAACTGGAAGCTGGCGCTGGTCATCGGCGTCTACATCGCGATCCAGCTCGCGTACTGCTTCGGCCTCAAGCATCAGGCCGTGCTGGACATCTGCATCGTCTCGTCGGGCTTCCTGCTCCGCGCGATCGCAGGCGGGGTCGCCGCGTCGATCCCGCTCTCGCAGTGGTTCCTGCTGATCATGGCGTTCGGATCGCTGTTCATGGCGGCCGGCAAGCGCTACGCGGAGCTGCAGCTGGCCGAACGCACCGGCGCAAAGATCCGCAAGTCGCTCGAGAACTACACCACGACGTACCTGCGATTCGTCTGGACGCTGTCCGCCACGGCCGTCGTCCTCTGTTACGGCCTGTGGGCGTTCCAGGAAGATGCCGGCACCGACGCCAACTGGTTCGCGATCTCGATGATTCCGTTTACTATCGCAATCCTGCGATACGCAGTGGATGTCGATGGCGGCGAGGCAGGCGAACCCGAAGAGATCGCGTTGGGAGACAGGGTTCTTCAGCTACTCGCCATAGCGTGGATCGGAGTGGTTGGTGTCGCTGTCTACCTCGCCTGACCAGCGAGACACGCGAGTAGAGGACTCCGCTTCTGCAGCGATCACCAGGCCTGTCTTCTGGATCGGGGCCGTGGTCACCGGGGCGTTGTTCCTCTGGGGCGCGTGGGAGCGCC
Organism: Rhodococcus sp. 077-4; assembly: GCF_047782425.1. Classification (NCBI taxonomy): domain Bacteria; kingdom Bacillati; phylum Actinomycetota; class Actinomycetes; order Mycobacteriales; family Nocardiaceae; genus Rhodococcus; species Rhodococcus sp. 077-4. Next base: position 663,334 of record NZ_JAJPWC010000001.1, read on the forward strand.
GCTGGATCGCCGACGACGGCCTGATCGTTCTGCGTACCGTCCGCAACTTGCTGGCAGGCAACGGGCCGGTGTTCAACGCGGGCGAACGGGTGGAAACCAACACCAGCACCATCTGGACCTACCTCGTCTACGCGGGCAGTTGGCTCAGCGACGGACGACTCGAGTACGTGGTTCTGACCATCGCGCTCGTCCTGTCCACGGCTGCGGTCGTCCTGGCGATGATGGGTACGTTCGCGCTTCGTGGTCGCACCGCATCGCGGACCCTGTTCCTCCCCGCAGGCGTTCTGGTCTACATCGCGGTCCCGCCCGCTCGCGATTTCGCGACCTCCGGACTCGAGACCTGCCTGGTCATCTTCTGGCTGGCGATGCTGTGGCTCCTGATGGTGCGGTGGGGTCAGCGCCGCGGAGGTGGCGTCGAACTGCTGTTTCTGGCCTTCTTCGCCGGTCTCGGACCGCTCGTCCGTCCGGAACTGTCCATCGTGTCGGTGTTGGCACTGGCCATGATCTTCCTGGCCCCGCAGACGTGGTTGTCGAGGCTGCGCGTGTTCGTGTTCGCGGGCGCAGTTCCGGTGCTGTATCAAATCTGGCGCATGGGCTACTACGGTCTGCCGTACCCCAACACTGCCGTATCGAAGGACGCGGGCGGTGCCAAGTGGTCGCAGGGATTCCAGTACCTATCCAACCTGGTGGGGCCGTACCTGCTGTGGTTGCCTCTCGCGCTTCTCGTCGTCGGTGCCGTCCTGTCGGCGTCCCGCGTTCGGTTGTCCCTGCCTCGTACGGTCGGCGGGTGGTTCGCCGCGCTACGTACGCCGACCGCCGTCGTCTTCTTCGTACTGATCAGTGGATTCCTGCTGGCTCTGTATGCGATTCGTGTGGGCGGCGACTTCATGCACGGTCGGACTTTGTTGCCGGCATTGTTCACGCTTTTGTTGCCCATTTCGGTGCTACCCGTTGCTCTCCCGAAACGCTGGTCTGCAGACCGAGCCACAGCGGTTGTCATCGCCGATGTTCTCGTGTGGGGAGCCATCGTCGTCTGGGCCGTCCTGGCCGCGAATACGACGGGAATGCCGCAGGGATCCATCGTCGGCAGAAGTGGGATCGTCGACGAGCGAGCCTTCTACGCGCTCAACACCGGGCACGCCCATCCCATTCTGGCCTCGGACTACCTCGACTACCCGCGCATGCGAGGGATGGTCGAGGCGATAGAGGCCACTCCGGACGGCGGCCTCCTGCTGCCGTCGGCTCAGTTCACGTACTGGGACGTCGTTCCGCCGCCGCTACCCATCCCCGAGGGTGGCTTCGGTCACACCGTCTACTTCCTCAACCTGGGAATGACCAGCATGAACGTCGGCCTCGACGTGCGAGTCATCGATCAGATGGGTCTGGCGTACCCGTTGGCCTCGCATACCGAGCGACTCGAGAACGGCCGGATCGGACACGACAAGAACCTGTATCCGGACTGGGTGGTGGCCGATCTCGGACTCGTTTCCGTCCATCCTTTCCTGCCCTGGTACATGGACGAGGACTGGGTGACCGAAGCGCAGGTGGCGTTGACCTGCCCCGATACCGAGGAATTGCTGACCTCGTATCGCGCGCCGTTGACGAAGGAACTGTTCGTCCGAAATGTGAAACGTTCGCTGTTCTATGCCGGATATCGATTCGATCGAGTGCCGAAGTACGAAATACAACGATGTGATCTTCCGGCCCCGATATTGAAGGCCGACAATTAGGTGTCCGAACACGAAAGAGTCACCGGGTTGCGCCGAAATGGTCTCGACGCCAAGATGAGCTATCTCGATCATGTAACGGGGGTCGTACTTCGCGCGATATGTGCGGAGGATGTGTATGCATCCGACCTGTGTGGTCGGACGGCAAACATGATGAACTTGCGAGATCGAACGTTGATTGCGTCAACCGATGTGACGATGAAGCAGCTGAGAGGTCGAGTGCATGCTGGGTAGAAGGAAGAGCCGGTCCGAGGACAAGCGTGGGGGGGCCGAGCGTACGAGGGACGCCCGACGCGGGTCCTGGGGACGCCGCGCCGCCACGTCCATGCTGATGGCGGTAGTCCTGCCACTGGGATTGGCCGTAGCCGGCGGTGGCGCGACTGCGAACGCTGCCTTCGACGCCAAGGCCATCGACGTGTGGACGGACTCGAGCATGGGTCCGATCAAGAGTCGCGTCTGGCGCGCCGCGGACGGTAACACCAACCGCGTCGTCTACCTCCTCGACGGGCTGCGGGCCACCACCGACATCTCCGGATGGGAGCACGAGACCGACGCCGGTGCCGTGTTGGCCTCCTGGAACATCAACGTCGTCGAGCCGGTCGGCGGACAGTCGAGCTTCTACTCCGACTGGTACGCACCCTCGAACTTCAACGGTCAGAAGACCACCTACAAGTGGGAAACCTTCCTGACGCAGAACCTCCGTGAGAACCTGCGCGCCAACTGGGGCTTCAACCCCAACCGCAACGGTGTCATCGGCATCTCCATGGGCGGCTCGGCTGCCCTGACCCTCGCTGCGTACCACCCGGATCAGTTCAGCTACGCGGGCTCGTTGTCCGGCTACCTGAACATCTCGGCACCCGGCATGCGTGAGGCGATGCGTCTGGCCCTGCTGGACTCCGGTCGGTACAACATCGACGCCATGTGGGGACCGCCGTGGGATCCGGCGTGGCTGCGCAACGACCCGTTCGTCTTCGCACCTCGTCTGCGCGACAACGGCACCCGGGTGTGGGTCTTCGCAGGTAGCGGTCTGCCCGGCGGACTCGATCGCCCGCGCAGTTTCGTCGACTACTACAACACGGCCAACGGCATGGGACTCGAGGCGATCGCGCTGGCGAACAGCCGGGCCTTCCAGATCCGCATGGCCAGCATCGGTGCCAACAACGTCACCTACGCGTTCCCTGCCGTCGGAACCCACCAGTGGGGTTACTGGGGCGAGCAGATTCGCGTCATGGCACCTGACCTGAGCGCCAACATCGGTAACTGATCCGGTCCAGGAGGACTTCGGGCGCGATACCCGTTTCTCGGCCCTTCGTGATACTTCACGATCTTTCAGGGCTGTTCAGCGGGGACCGTGCAGGATAGTCTCCTGTTTCAAGGATTCGTCGGGGCGAAACTGGGACGCTGCTCACAGTTTTGCCTTGGAACCGCTCGATGGAATAACCTCCATCGAGCGGTTCCCCTGTTTCACAGCAGAACCACAGCTTCGTCAGAACCACAGCTTCATCGTTTTTCCCCTCGGCCTCACGGGGCCACCAGGAAAGCCCTGTTCGATTGCCGGGGGCCGCATGTCGCGGAGACCGCGTAGATGAGAGAGAGCACGATTCATGCGATTTGCCGGCCTCAGCAGAACTCCGAAGGCATCGTCACGGTGGCGTCAGCGCCTGCTCGGCGTCGGTGCCGCAGCGCTCGTCCTGCCCATCGCGGCCGGTGTCGTCGGTGGAGCAGTCGCTGTCGCAGCGCCCGCGTCCATTGCGCACCAGACCCCGGCCGGTGGTCGTGAAGACCTCATCGTTCCGTCGGAGATGGGCCCCATCAAGGTTCAGGTCCAGTGGGCCGCTCGCGGCGGAAATGCTGCTCTCTACTTGCTCGACGGCCTGCGTGCCCGCAACGATCGCAACGCCTGGACGTTCGAGACCAACGCGCAGGATCAGTTCGCCAACGACAACGTGACCCTGGTCATGCCCGTCGGCGGTCAGTCCAGCTTCTACAGCGACTGGTACACCTCGTCGAACTTCAACGGCCAGGAAGTCACCTACAAGTGGGAGACCTTCCTGACCCAGGAGCTGCCGGCATTCCTCGAGAACTACGGCGTCTCGCGCAGCAACAACGGCGTCCTCGGCCTCTCGATGGGTGGCTCTGCCGCTCTGACCCTGGCTGCGTACCACCGCGATCAGTTCAAGTTCGCCGGTTCGCTCTCGGGTTACCTGAACATCTCGGCACCCGGCATGCGTGAAGCCATCCGCGTCGCGATGCTCGATGCAGGTCGCTTCAATGTCGACTCCATGTGGGGACCGCCGTGGAACCCGGCGTGGCTGCGCAACGACCCGTTCGTCTTCGCACCGAGGCTGCAGGGTCTGTCGCTGTACATCTCGGCAGCCAGTGGCCTGCCCGGCCAGTTCGATCGCCCGGCAGCGCCGATCGACTTCTACAACACGGCCAACGGCATGGCACTCGAGGCACTCTCGCTCGCCAACACCCGTGCGTTCCAGATCCGGATGGGCACGCTCGGCATCCCGGCCACCTACAGCTTCCCCGCCAACGGCATCCACGCATGGCCGTACTGGGGAGCCGAGCTGTGGAAGGCACGCACCCAGATCCTGGACGCGCTGGACGCCTGACACCGATCGAAAACCTGCTCTACGAGAAATGCCGCCCCGCGCCTGCGCCGGGCGGCATTTCTCGGTCCAGTCGCCGATCGTCATCGTCGCCTCAGTTCACAATTGCACCACCAGTCACAGCGCGTCTGCTGTTCGTCGGCATCGCACACGTGTAGAAAGACATACGAAGCATGTCTCGATACGAGACCTTCGAAGAGTCACGTCGAAAGAGAGTCACCATCATGCGCACTGGGCTTGTTCGGTTCGGTCGGACTACATCGGCCGGCACACGGGCTCGGCGAGCGGCAGCAGCACTGACCGTCGCTTCCGCGCTGATGATTCCCTTCGCGACGACAACCGTCGCCGCCGCGACCCCGGTCTCCCGGACCGCTCCGGTCGCCCTGGCGGGACCCGCCTACACCCAGACGTCCGGTGCCACAGTCACCTCGGTGGACTGGCTCTCCGACCGCCGCGTCGCGCTCTGGGTCCAGTCGCCGTCGATGGGAACGCCCATCCAGGTTCAACTGCTGCTCGCTCGTGACTGGAACATCAACCCGCAGGCCACGTTCCCGCAGGTGTACATGCTCGACGGTCTGCGCGCCACCGATCAGGAGAACGGCTGGACGTCCGAGACCGACGCCGAGTCCTACTTCGCAGACAAGAACGTCAACGTCGTCCTGCCGATCGGCGGCCAGTCGAGCTTCTACTCGGACTGGGTCGATCAGGACAACGGCAAGAACTACCAGTGGGAGACGTTCCTGACCAAGGAGCTGCCGCCGATCCTGGCCAAGGACTGGCGCAGCACGGATACCCGCGGAGTCGTCGGCTTGTCGATGGGTGGCACGTCGGCCATGTTCCTCGCCGCGCGTAATCCCGGCTTCTTCAAGTTCGCCGGCTCGCTCTCGGGCATCCTGACCACCACCTCGCTCGGCATGCCGCAGGCCATCCAATACGCGATGACCGACGCCGGCGGATACAACTCCAGCGCCATGTGGGGCGCACCGTCCAATTCGCTGTGGGCGCAACATGATCCGTACCTGTTGGCCGACAAACTGAAGGGCGTCAGCCTCTACATTTCGAGCGGCAACGGGTCCACCGGGCCGTACGATCAGCCGTCGGGCATCCCGGGTGTGAGTACCAACTACGCCGGTATGGGCCTCGAGATTCTTTCGCGCCTGACCTCGCAGACGTTCGCGACCAAGCTCAACCAGCTCGGCATTCCCGCGCAGGTCAACTACCGCCCCTCGGGCACGCACTCGTGGCCGTACTGGCAGTTCGAGTTGCACCAGCTGTGGCCGCAGCTCGCCACCGCTCTCGGCGTCGAGGTCGACAAGCCCGCCTGCAGCGCTGCCGGAATGATCGGCAATGCGAGCGGTGCCAATTCGTGGCTCGGGCCGTGCCTGACTGCCGAATACAACGTTGCCGGTGGTCGCGCCCAGGACTTCACGTTCGGCCGGGTCTTCTTCACGCCTGATACCGGAGCGCAGGTTGTCGCCGGTGCCATCGGTGGCATCTATCAGGGCAACGGCGGCCCCGCGGGTGCGCTCGGTTTCCCGAAGACCGGCGAAATCGGTACCCCCGACGGTCGCGGACGGTTCAACGCCTTCCAGAACGGCATGGTCTACTTCACGCCGCAGACGGGCGCGCACGTGGTCAAGGGCGCAGTGCTCGACGAGTGGGCTGCGCAAGGCTACGAGGGCGGACCTCTGGGCTACCCGGTGCTCGACGAGGTCGTGACGCCCAACAAGCCCGGGTCGGTACAGGGCTTCGAGATCGGTGCGATCTACACCTCGCCGGTCGGAGTGCACTCGGTGCAGGGCATGATTCTGGGCAAGTACGGTGAATTGGGTTGGGAGAGTGGAGCTCTCGGGTTCCCCAAGTCCAACGAACTCGGCCCGATCAGGGACGGCGGACGCTTCAACCAGTTCGAGACGGGCAACATCTACTGGAGTCCGATCAGCGGTGCCTGGTCCACCCCGTACGGTCCGATCTTCGACGCCTGGGGATCGGTCGGCTACGAGGGCGGCCGACTGGGCTACCCCACCAGCGATCAGTTCGACATCGACGGTGGCGGTAAGCAGCAGAACTTCCAGTTCGGCATCATCACCGTCAAGGACGGCGTGGCCACGATCGCGCCGTGACCTCGAGGGCCTTCGGGAGCCGATCATGGCTTTCAGAGTTCTCTCAGAGCGTGGCTGTACTGTCGCCTCGAACCCCACGACCGAAGGATTTCGATCGATGACGCGTAATTCTCTGGCCAGAACTCTGTCGCTCGGCGTGTTGGCCGTTGCGGCGAGCTCGATGCTGGTGGCCTGCGGAAGTGACGACTCGACGGCTACCGGTGCTCCGACGAGCACCACCACCTCGGCGGCGGCAACGACGACGACCGAGGCGAGCTCGACGACGTCGGCGACCGAAACCACCACCGCCGCGCCGACGACGAGTCCGGGTGAGGCGGCCACAGCGCCGCCCGAGCAGCCGCAGCCCGTTCCGGACGATTTCCCGGGGCCGACGGAGAGTCAGATCGACAACCGCGGTCAGAGCTTTCTGGACGAGTTGAAGAAGAAGGGCATCACCCCGGCGGGCAACGGAGACATCGCGGTGTCGACGGCCAATTACATCTGTGCCGCGCAGGCGCAGGGAGTCACGGCGGACGAGATCTCGACTTTCGTCACCGCGAATGTCGGCGTCGAGGCCAGTGCCGCCGGGACGCAGATGAACGAGACGCAGGCCCAGCAGGCAGCCCAGACCTACATCGCCGCCGCGCAGGCGACGTACTGCAAGCCGTAGGTTCACGGTGATGGCCAAACGCAAGCGCAGAATTCTCCCGGTGATCGCCGTCGCGGTCATCGTCGGTCTGATCATCGTCGCGCTGTGGTACCTGCTCGCCGGGCGCTTGGGTCCGGGACCGGGCCCGGTGCCCGGGCCGGGGCCCGAGGAGCCGACGACGCAGCCGGCGGACTGCCCCGACGTCCAGGTCATCGCCATCCCCGGCACCTGGGAATCGTCGTCCACCGACGATCCGTACAACCCGACGGCCAACCCGGTGTCATTGATGCTCAACGTCACTCGCCCGTTGCAGGAGCAGTTTCCGGGCGCGCGCGCCGATGTCTACACGGTGCCGTACGTGGCGCAGTTCTCGAATCCGATCGCCTTGCCGCCGGACGGTCAGCAGTCCTACAACAACAGCCGCACCGAGGGCAAAGCCGTCGCGGTGCAGAAGATGACCGATGTCAGCGCGCGCTGCCCACTGACCAATTTCGTCCTCGCCGGCTTCTCGCAGGGTGCCGTCATCTCCGGCGACATCGCGGCCGACATCGGAGCGGGTAACGGCCCCGTCTCCGCCGATCGCATTCTCGGGGTCACCCTCATCGCCGACGGTCGTCGCGACGGCGTCTCCGGTACCGATGTTCCGGCTCCGCTCGACGGCGTCGGTGCGGAGGTGGCACTCGGCGGGCTCGACCTACCCGGCATCACCATGACGGGACGTCGGGAAGGCGGCTTCGGTGCTCTCGACGACAGGGTCAACCAGATCTGCGCTCCCGGCGACCTGATCTGCTCGTCACCGTCGGATGGACTGTCGCTCCGCAACATTCCGCAGAGCATCCAGATTCTGATCGGTGCTGCAGGCAACCCCGTCCATGCGTCGTACAACAGTTTCGTCGTGGACGGATCCGGTACGACGGCAACTCAGTGGACGGCAGGATGGGCGGCCGGACTGATCGAGAATGCCCCGACGCCCGCCCATTCGTGAGCGGTCGCGATAGGTAACGGAAACATCACAACGCGGCGTGTTGTGATCTGGTGCGGGCCACAAACCTGGGCCGCGAAACCCCCAGCCGGTGTGATCGATTCCGGCCAGCGGCTAGAGTGACGCCTTGGACCTGCGCAGATCGGCCTCGGCCGACTGCTGCCGTCACCCGTCAATCGACCGCTCCAGACTCCGAGGAGAGCAATAGATGAGTTCCGCCGAGGCCGCGACCGCAGGGCCGCGCAAATTTCGCTTCGCTGCGGGCGGAGAGGGAAATGCGGAGGAGGGTGGGGCTCGGAAGTTCATCAAACTGGCGCAACAGGCCGAGGAACTGGGCTACGACAGCTTCATGATTCCCGACCACCTGGGCAATCAGGTCGGTCCCATCGCTGCACTCGGTGCGCTCGCCGTCGCCACCGACAAGATCCGGCTCGGCACTGCTGTACTGGCCAACGGCTTTCGGCATCCCGCGGTGTTGGCCAAGGATGCGGCCACGATCGACGTGCTCTCGGGCGGGCGACTCGAGCTCGGTCTCGGTGCCGGTTGGATGCGCGAGGAGTACGACAAGGCGGGCATCACGTACGACCGCCCCGGTGTGCGCATCGAGAAGCTGGAAGAAACCCTCGAAATTCTCGACGTGCTGCTGCGCGGGCAGGAATGCAACTTCGAGGGCAAGCACTACACCATTTCCGGACTCAAGGGCAGTCCTCGGCCGCGCCAGGGACCGCGTCCTCCCATCTGCATCGGTGGCGGCGGTCCGAAGATGCTCGCGTTGGCGGCCAAGCACGCCGACATCATCTCGGTGGTGCCGAGCACCTCGAAGGAGGGCAAGCTGCTGCTCTCGGGCATGACCATCGAGAAGACCCTCGAGCGCGTCGAGCTCATCCGCGCTGCTGCAGGCGACCGGTTCGACGACATCGAACTGAACTGGGCCATCACCACCATCGTCGTCACCGACGACCGTGAGCAGATGGCCGAGATGGCGCTGGCGGCACTCGACAACGGGTACCCGCCGAACGTGGACGTCGACGTCAAGCTCACCGTCGAGGACATCCTGTCGTCTCCGTACCTCGCATTCGGGACGTACGAGGAGATCGCCGATCAAATCCGTAACGTTCGCGCGCGGACGACGATGTCTTATGTCGGGGTTTTCCCTACTCAAATGGAAGCATTCGCGCCGGTTGTCGACTTGCTGAAAGGCGAGTGACGCAGGCGCGTGTCGGTACCATGGAGCTGGCCTGAAAACCAGGTGCCAAACCGACACCGCCAGAGCTACTAGTCAGTAACATAAAACGCTGTTCGGTGTCCGCATGCACGTAGCCGGTCGTGTGGACCCAGGTCACGCAGGCTGTGTGGCAGCGGATTCGTGTCGGAGGAGATTGAAGTAAATGAGCCACACGTTCGATGATTTCATCGATGAGAACGGCCACATCACCATCGGCGAAGGGCAGACGCTCGTCCGCCACGTCCAGGTGAACGTGGACGAGAATGCCGACACGCTGGCGTACCGGTTCGTCGACTACTCCAGGGAACGTGACGGCGAGGCTCACGAACTGACCTGGGCCGAGTTCGGTACCCGTCTCAAAGCCGTCGCCGCTCGGCTGCAGCAGGTCACCCAGCCGGGCGATCGAGTGGCCATCCTGGCACCGCAGGGCCTCGAGTACGTCATCGCCTTCTTCGGTGCGATCTACGCGGGCACCATCGCGGTGCCGCTGTTCGATCCCGACGAGCCGGGCCACACCGACCGCCTGCATGCCGTCCTCGGTGACTGCAAGCCCAGCGCAATCCTCACCGCCAGCAACTCGGCCGCCGGTGTGCGCGCGTTCTTCCGTGCGCTGCCCGCCGCGGAGCGTCCCAGGATCATCGCCGTCGACGCCGTCCCGGACAGCGTCGGCGAGACGTGGGTCGAGCCGACGGCATCGTTGGACGACATCGCCTACCTGCAGTACACCTCCGGTTCGACGCGGACCCCGGCCGGCGTCGAGATCACGCACCGCGCGGTCGGCGTCAACGCGTTGCAGATGGTCGACAGCATGGAGATCAACCACGATTCCCGCGGCGTCACCTGGCTGCCGATGTTCCACGACATGGGCCTGCTCACCGTCATCCTTCCGGCGCTCGGCGGCAAATACATCACCATCATGAGCCCGCGTGCTTTCGTGCAGCGGCCGTGGCGCTGGATCAAGGAACTCGCCGCGGTTTCCGACGGCGCGGGCACCTTCGCTGCGGCACCGAACTTCGCGTTCGAGCACGCAGCTCAGCGTGGCCTGCCGAAGAACGGCGAGAGCCTCGACCTCTCCAACGTCATCGGCCTGATCAACGGCAGTGAGCCCGTCACCACGTCGTCGATGAAGAAGTTCAACGACGCGTTCGGCCCGTACGGACTGCCGAAGTCCGCCATCAAGCCGTCCTACGGCATGGCCGAGGCCACACTGTTCGTCTCGACCAGCAAGCACGCCGACGAGGCCAAAGTCGTCTACGTCGACCGCGTGGAACTCAACGCAGGCAACTTCGTCGTCGTCGCCCCCGACGCGCCGGGTGCCATCCCGCAGGTCTCCACCGGAACCGTCGCCCGTAGCCAGTGGGCCGCCATCGTCGATTCCGAGACCGCCACCGAGGTTCCCGACGAGCACGTCGGCGAGATCTGGTTGCACGGCGAGAACATCGGCAAGGGCTACTGGGGCCGCGACACCGAGACCTCCGAGACCTTCCACAACAAGCTCGTCCACCGCGTGGCCGAGGGCTCGCATGCAGAAGGTGCGCCCGAGGGTGGCAATTGGATGCGTACCGGCGACTTCGGCGTCTACCACGACGGCGAGCTCTACATCACCGGTCGCGTCAAGGATCTCGTCATCGTCGACGGCCGCAATCACTACCCGCAGGACCTCGAGTTCTCGGCGCAGGAAGCCAGCAAGGCGCTGCGTCCCGGCTTCGTTGCAGCGTTCGCGGTGCCGCTCAACCAGCTGCCCGACGTCGTGTTCGAGTTCAGTGGTGCAGCGTTGACCAAGGACTCCGACGACAGCTCCGAGCAGCTCGTCATCGTCGCCGAGCGCGCTCCCGGCTCCGGCAAGGCCGACCCGGCTCCGATCGCCGACGAGGTGCGTACCGCAGTATCGGCACGGCACGGTGTCACCGTCCGCGACGTCCTCCTCGTTCCGGCCGGTTCCATTCCGCGTACGTCCAGCGGCAAGATCGCCCGACGCGCATGCAAGGCCGCCTACATCGAGGGCACGCTGCGTGGCGGCTACCAGCAGACGGCCTTCCCGGACGCGGAACTGCCCGACTGACGAACGCATCCTCCGTTTTTCCTCCGACACGACTTGGTGAGTAATGGCTGAACTAGAGACAGACAAGATCGAGCAGGTCGGAGGCGGAGACCTCACCGTCGCCCAGCTGCGTCACTGGTTGCGCAGCTGGGTTGCCGACGCGACCGGGCAACCGGCCTCGGCCATCTCCGACGACCGCCCGATGGAGGAGTTCGGTCTGTCCTCTCGCGATGCCGTCGCACTGAGCGGCGAGATCGAAGAGCTGGTGGGGGTCACGCTGACCGCCACCGTCGTCTACCAGCACCCCACCATCGCGTCGCTGGCCAAGATCATCATCGAGGGCGAACCCGACGAGCCGGTCGGCACCGTCGACGACGCGTTCTACACCAGCGGCGGTCCGTCGGGCGATGCGCACGACGTCGCGATCGTCGGCCTGTCGTCTCGCTTCCCCGGCACCGGTCACACGCCGGACGAGATGTGGTCGCTGCTCATCGAGGGCCGCGACGGCATCACCGATCTGCCCGAGGGCCGTTGGCAGGAGTTCACCTCCGATCCTGTGATCGCGGCTGCCGTCGATGCGACGGTGACCAAGGGTGGCTACCTCGACGACGTCAAGACCTTCGACGCCGAGTTCTTCGCGATGTCACCCAACGAGGTCGTCAACGTCGATCCGCAGCAGCGGCTCGCGCTGGAACTGACGTGGGAAGCGTTGGAGCACGCGCACATTCCGGCCAGCTCGATCAAGGGCAGCCAGGTCGGCGTCTTCATCGGCAGCTCGTCCAACGACTACCAGCTGATCGCCGTCAGTGACCCGGCCGTGCACCCGTACGCACTCACCGGTACCTCGACCGCCATCGTCGCCAACCGAGTGTCGTACTTCTACGACTTCCGCGGGCCGTCGATCGCCGTCGACACCGCCTGCTCGTCGTCGCTGGTGGCCGTGCACCAGGCCGTGCGCAGCCTGCGTACCGGCGAATCCGACCTGGCTGTGGCCGGTGGCGTCAACATGCTGCTCGCGCCGCCGATCACCGTCGGATTCGGTCAGACGGGCGTGCTCGCACCCGACGGCAAGATCAAGGCCTTCTCCTCCGACGCCAACGGCATGATCCGCTCCGAAGGCGGCGGACTCGTCGTGCTCAAGCGTCTCGAAGACGCCGAGCGCGACGGCGATCAAGTACTTGCCGTCATCGCCGGATCTGCGATCAACCAGGACGGCCGCTCCAACGGTCTGCTGGCACCGAACCCGGACGCGCAGGCCGACGCACTGCGCTTCGCCTACCGCGACGCCGGCATCAACCCGTCGGGCGTGGATTACATCGAAGCGCACGGCACCGGAACCATCCTGGGCGATCCCATCGAGGCCGATGCTCTCGGTCGCGTCGTCGGCCGAGGCCGCGACGCCGACAAGCCGGCCCTGTTGGGATCGGCGAAGACCAACTTCGGTCACCTCGAATCTGCCGCGGGCGCAGCAGGTTTGATCAAGGTCGTCCTCGCGATGCAGCAGAACAAGCTCCCCGCCTCGCTGAACTACGTGGGCCCCAACCCGTACATCGACTTCGACAAGGCGCACCTGAAGGTGATCCCGGAGGCCACCGACTGGCCGCGCTACACCGGCAAGGCCGTCGCGGGAGTGTCCGGCTTCGGATTCGGTGGTACCAACGCGCACGTGGTCGTGCGCGAGTACGTTCCGGGTGAGACCGACGACGCCTTCGATCCGGCTGCCGTGGATCCCGAAGCCGTTCTGGTGGAGGGCGTTACCGACATCTCCGGTGCCGAGCTGCCGATCGTGGCCGAGCCCATCGTCTCCGAGGTGGAGACCATCGATCCGGTTGCCGAAGCCGAGACCATCCTGGCCGAGTCCGAAACAGCTTCGGAGACAGTCATTCTCGCGGTGTCCGCAGCCCTGCCGTCGCGTCGTAAGCGGGCTGCGGCCGAGCTGGCCGATTGGCTCGAGACCGAAGAGGGCAGCACGACGCCGCTCGTCGACGTGGGCCGCACATTGGCTCGCCGCAACCACGGCCGTTCGCGCGCCGTGGTTCTCGCCTCCACCACGGCCGAGGCCATCGCCGGTCTGCGCGCCATCGCCGCAGGCAAGCCGGGACCCGGTGTGTTCTCTGCGGATTCACCCGCGTCCAACGGCGCAGTGTGGGTGTTCTCCGGGTTCGGTTCGCAGCACCGCAAGATGGCCTCGCGGCTCTACCGCACCAACGCCGTGTTCGCCGCAGAGGTGGACAAGGTGGACGAACTTCTGCTCGACGAGGCGGGTTACTCCATCCGGGAGATCATTCTCGACGACTCGCAGACCTACGAGTTCGAGAACTCCCAGGTAGCCATCTTCGTCATCCAGATCGCCTTGGCAGCAACGCTTCGCGCGCACGGTGCCGAGCCGGCAGCCGTCATCGGCCACTCGATGGGTGAGGTCGCGGCCGGATACGTGGCAGGCGGGCTCAACCTCGAAGACGCCGTCCGCATCATCTACGCCCGCTCGCGGCTGCTGGCCGAGGGTCAGGACGGTCTCGGTGCCGCTTCGCAGGGTGCCATGGCGCTGGTGGAGTACACCCCGGATGAGGTCAAGACCCTTACCGATCAGTTCCCGCACGTGGAGCCCTGCGTCTACGCCGCGCCGACGCACACCACCGTCGGCGGACCACGCGCAGAGGTCGAGGCCCTCGTCGAAATGGCCGAGGCCGCAGGCAAAATGGCCCGACTGCTCGACGTCAAGGGAGCCGGACACACCGCCGCCGTCGACGTCCTGCTCGGTGAGCTGGCCGCCGAACTCGCCGGAATCGAACCCGGAACGCTCACCGCCGGGGTCTACTCGTCGGTCGATCGCGAGGCGCACTATCGCGTCGGGCATGCGGCGATCCACGGTGTCGACTACTGGACCAAGGGAATGCGGCACCCGGTCTGGTTCACGCAGGCCGTCAATGTGGCTGTGGGAGACGGGCATACGACCTTCATCGAGCTCGCTCCCAACCCCGTTGCGCTAATGTCCGTTGCCGCCACGGCATGGGCAGCAGGCGTCGCAGACTCGACGCTGATCCCGACGCTCAAGCGCAAGGAAGACGAGTCCGAGACGTTCCTCGCCGCGCTGGCGCAGCTCTACGTCCACGGCCACGCGCTGGAACTCGCGACGCTGTTCGAGTCCGGTCCGTACGCGGCGATCCCACGAACCGCGTACCTGCGCAAGGAGTTCTGGCTCAACTCGCAGGTCAGCTCGAGCGGCAACACTCGGGTGCCCGGCGCTCGCGTCGCATTGCCGGACGGTCGCCACGTCTGGGAGGTACAGGCCTCGGCCGTCACCGGTTTCGATGCGTTGGTCACTGCCGCCGCATCGCAGGTGTTCGCCGATGTGGCACTGGGTGTTTCGGTCTCCCACGCGTCGGTGCCGAAGGTGGGCACGGTCGTCACCACGTTGACCTCGCACCTCGGTGGCGCGTCGATCCAGGTGCATGCGCACGAGGGCTCGGCGTTCACGTTGTTGCACGAGGCTGTCGTCACGTCGGGCGATGTTCGTCCGGAACCCGTTGTGGCCGTTGAACAGCAGAGCTCGTCACCGATGGAGGAGTTGCCGGAGGTCGTCGAGACGTTCGGTGATCGCTGGGATCCCAACGGCAATCAGAAGCTCGAAGACCGATTGGCCATCATCGTCGCGGAGTCCATGGGTTATGCGCCCGAGGATCTGCCGCCCGAGGTTCCGTTGATCGAACTGGGTCTCGATTCGCTCAGTGCGGTGCGCATCAAGAACCGGGTGGAGTACGAATTCGACATTCCCACAGTGCAATTGCAGGCCGTGCGCGACGCGAACCTGCGCGAGGTGGAGAAGTACCTGCGTTACGCGATCGAGAACCGCGACGAGGTGCAGGCGCTGGCCGACAAGCAGGCAGCGGAGAAGGCGGCCGAGCAGGCTGCCGAGGCCGGCGGTCAGGCCCGTGAAGAAGCTCTGGACACTGCCATAGCGACGCCCGAGGCCGCGGTACCGAGTGCCGAGTACCAGCCTGCGCCGGCCACTGCGGCCGCTGCGCAGACCGACCTGGGTGGCAAGGAAGCGTTCGCCGAAGCCGCCGGATCCGACGTGCCTCCGCGCGACAACGCCGAGCGGATGACGTTCGCAACGTGGGCTGTGGTGACGAAGGAATCGGCCAAGGGTATCTTCAACACCCTGCCGATTCTCGACGACGAGACGGCCGAGAAGTTGGCTGCTCGTCTGACCGAGCGGGCAGGCGGCGAGATCACCTTCGACGACGTCCTGGACTCGGAGACCATCGAGCAGCTGGCCGACAAGGTTCGCCCACACCTCGAAGACGGTGAGATCGACGGCGTCGTGCGCAACCTGCGTGTCCGCCCCGAAGGTTCCACCGCCACACCGGTATTCGCGTTCCACTCGGCCGGTAGCTCCACCGTCGCCTACGAGCCGCTGCTCCGGAAGTTGCCCGCAGGCACTCCGATGTACGGACTCGAGCGCGTCGAAGGACCCATCGCCGTGCGCGCCGCGGAGTACGTACCGCTGATCAAAGCGATCCAGCCCGAGGGGCCGTACGTGTTCGTCGGCTGGTCGCTCGGCGGCATTCTCGCCTACGAGGTGGCGCGCCAGATGGAGGAAGAAGGTATCGAGGTGGCCTACGTCGGGCTGCTCGACACCGTCATGCCCGGCACGCGGATCCCGGACACCAAGGACGAGGTGCGCAAGCGCTGGGAGCGGTACGCCGAATTCGCGAAGAAGACGTACAACGTCGACTACCCGATTCCCTACGACAAGCTGGTCGACTCGGACGACGAGGGCCAGATCCGCATCATCACCGATCTGGTCAAGCTCAGCGGTGCAAAGATCCCCGGCGGCATCATCGAGCACCAGCGCACGTCGTGGCTCGACAACCGCGCGATCCAGACGGCCGAACTCAAGCCGTACGGCGGGCACGTGACGCTGTATCTGGCCGACAAGTATCACGACGACGCCATCGCCCTCGAGCCCGCGTACGCCACCCGCGAAGAGCATGGCGGCTGGGGTCCGGTGGTGGAAGACCTCGAGATCGTCTACGTCGGAGGCGATCACCTCGCCGTAGTCGACGAGCCGTACATTGGAAAAATTGCGGCCCATTTGTCGAAGACGCTCGAGAACATCGAGTCTGCAAGAACCGGAGCGTAGATCTTGAGTGGCACCACTGCGGAGAAGCTGGCCGAACTACGGGCGAGGCTCGAACTCGCCAAGGAACCGGCAGGCGATATCGGCATAGCGAAGCGTGCGAAGAAGGGCATCCCCAGTGCCCGCGATCGCGTCAACTCTCTGCTCGATCCCGGTAGCTTCGTCGAGATCGGCGCACTGGTGAAGGCCCCGAACGATCCGGCCGCCCTCTACAGCGACGGCGTCGTCACCGGCCACGGAACCGTCGACGGCCGTCCGATCGCGGTGTTCTCGCACGATCAGACCGTGTTCGGCGGAACCGTCGGCGAGATGTTCGGCCGCAAGGTCGCGGGCATCATGGACTTCGCGATCAAGATGGGCTGCCCGGTCGTCGGTATCAACGACTCCGGTGGAGCTCGTGTGCAGGACGCGGTCACGTCGCTGGCCTGGTACGCCGAGCTGGGTCGACGCCACGAGGCGTTGTCCGGTCTGTGCCCGCAGATCTCGCTGATCCTCGGCAAGTGTGCCGGTGGTGCCGTGTACGCGCCCATCAACACCGACATCGTCGTCGCCACCGAAGAGGCGTACATGTTCGTCACCGGACCGGACGTCATCAAGTCCGTGACCGGCGAGGATGTCAGCCTCGACGAACTCGGCAGTGCCCGTGTCCAGGCGCTCAACGGCAACGTGCACCACGTCGCGGCCGACGAGAAGGCCGCCTTCGAGTGGATTCGGAACTACCTGAGCTACATGCCGTCGAGCTGTCAGGAAGAGTCGCCGGTGATCAACCCGGGGCTCGAACCCGAGATCACCGAGTCCGATCTCAAGCTCGACTCGTTCATGCCCGACGCCGACAATGCCGGTTACGACATGCACGACATCATCCTGCGCATCTTCGACGACGGCGAATTCCACGAACTCTCGGGGCAGACGGCTCCGAACGTCATCACCGGATTCGCCCGCGTCGACGGTCGGCCGGTCGGCATCGTCGCCAACCAGCCGATGCATCTGTCCGGTGCACTCAACGCAGCCGGTGCCGACAAGGCCGCACGCTTCATTCGCATCAGCGACGCCTACAACATCCCGATCATCTTCCTGGTCGACACACCCGGATTCCTGCCGGGCGTCGACCAGGAAACACTGGGCGTCATCCACCGCGGTGGTCGCTTCATCTTCTCCTTCGTCGAAGCGACCGTCCCCAAGGTGACCGTGGTGATCCGCAAGTCCTACGGCGGTGGATACGCGGTGATGGGCTCGAAGCAGCTCGGGTCCGACATCAACTTCGCCTGGCCGACCGCTCGCATCGCAGTCATGGGTGCCGAGGGTGCCATCAACATCATGAGCCGCAAGCAACTCGCAGAGGCCGGCGAGAACGCACCGGCTCTGCGCAAGCAACTCATCAACTTCTACAACGAGCACGTGGCAACGCCATGGATCGCCGCCGAGCGTGGCTACATCGACGCCGTCATCGAGCCGTCGAATACGCGCCTCGAAATTCGCAAGGCCCTGCAGATCCTGAGGGACAAGGAAGTGCACAAGAGTCCGCGTAAGCACTCGTTGCTCCCGATCTAGCCAGACTGAAGTCACGCGGCCGCTCGTTCTTGGGGGGTCGCTCCGCTCCCGTTCGCGTCAATGGACCACTGCACTGGTCAGACGTATGCAAGGGTCCATTCACGCGTCAGCTGGATCTGTGTCAATGGACCACTGCACCGGTCAGACGTGTTCGATGGTCCATTCACGCGGTCGATTGGCGCGGAGTCATCACCACATCCGGTCGGGGTCTGGCGAGGGCAAGTTGATAGTTCTTCCGTAGGTCGTCGAGCACCTGATTCGGTCGTTCCCGGATGTCCTGGGGTGAATGGGAGACGACGATCAGTCCGTGGGCCTGCATTCGGTTGCGTCGGGCTTGTGTCCGCTGGTAGTCGGCAGGCGACAGATGATGGGCAACGGAGTCGATTTCACGTGCCAGTGCCACAGCGTCGATCCACCCGTCCGTGTTGGCAATGAACTCTCCACTTCGGGTGTGGATGTCGCAGTTGTGTGTCATCGCAGGCAGTCCGCTGGTTCGGTACAGACGTTGGTCCTCGAGTTCTGCAACCGAGTGCGCGTTGTCTCGCAACTCTTCGAGGATCCGGCGGGTGAGCGCGCTGTGACGACGCGGACCCTCGGCCAATTCGGTGGCGACCTCGTCGATGGTCGCGCCGCCCCTCTGGAAGACCTCGGTCAGCAGGGCGACGCATCGTGCCTCGGATTTCGCGGCCCGCGTGGCGTCGACCAATGAACGCACCAGCGGGGCAACTCGGATGCTGCCCTTGATGATCGGTTTGGGAAGCCGCCACGTCCGCTCTGCTCGGACGAAAGACACCGATGCCCGACGCATCTCCGCGGGTAGCAGCAGATGAACCTCCCCGGCGGATCCGTTGGTCCCGTATCCGAACGAATCGAGTCCGACGCAGCCGGTGATCATGCTCGTCGGTCCGCCGTATGCGAGCGCCGCGGCTGAGCGCTCGAGGGTGGACGGATGACCGTTACGCAGCAGTACGACACCCGGCAGCAATCGCTGCCACGGACCGCCGGCCGCGCATCTGCTGTCGATTGCTGCGTCGCTCACGCCCGCCCCGCGAAGCTGCCGGCGCGTAACCACGCCCGTCGAGCTCAGGTCGAACAATGAACCTGCGTCCCACAATCGTCTTTTCATGCCCGAAGCGTGGAATTCGGCACCGACACATTAGTGCCGTTTCGGCGCTATCGAAGGATGTCTGTGGATGGATTGCGAGCCTGTGGATGGATTGGATGTTGCCATTCGTGAGCGGGACGGCGCTGTCGGACTCGGATGCTAGGGCCGGCCTGCGAAGTAGTCCTGGGCGTCAGCAGTCTTTACCCATCGGAAGGTGAATGGACCATTGACGCGCCCAGACGTATGCGATGGCACATTGACGCACGGCGGGCCGAAACGTGAATGGACCATTGCACGGCCGAGACGTATGCAATGGTCCATTGACGCGGAGCGGGGGTGGGCAGGGGGCGGGGCGGGGGCGGGGGCGGGCGAGCGATCAGTCCTTGAAAACTCGCAGTTGTCCGTCTTCGTAGAATCCCGATCGAGTGACGTCGGCGGTCTCGAGTTCAGCGGGTACCGCGCTCGGGTAGTACTGCTCGTAGCGTTCGAGTGATCCCCAGTCCCTGGCCCAGTCGTTTTCGAGGTAGGTGGGGACGGTGACGGGCTTGGCGAGCAGCTCGGACCAGCCGAGGGGGCCACCGTTTTCGCCGGATTGCCAGGTGTCGGTGGAGCTGACGGCGAGTGGGCGGTCGGGGAGGATGCGGTATCCGGGTACCTCGGCGACGCCGTTGAGGTGGTCGAAGGGGCGTTGGCACGGGAATTGCAGTCCGACGGCCCAGTCGAGCAGCACGGGCTGCTCGCTGCCGATGAGGGTGTTGAGGTTTTCCATCACCGGTACTCGCGGCGGGGTGAACGCGAGCCATTGGTCGCCGGTGAGGTTGGGGTCGTTGGCGACGATGCGGACGGCGTCGGCGTCGGGCGCGATGTCCGACAACGGAACTCGAAGGTTGCGCCACGAGGGTGCGGGTCCGATGTCACGTGGCAGGTAGGTGCCCTGTGCTTGGACGCTTCCGTCGGGCTGGCGTTTGCCGTATTCGAGCAGCAGTGACTGTCCGTAGGTGAGGGCTCCGGTGTCGTCGTAGGACCAGATGCGTCCGGCGGCGGAGAAGACGACCAGGGGCGCGTTGTCGCTGCGGGCGGGTAGTTGGTACCAGCTCGAGGTGGCCGACGCGGGCTCCTGGATGCCTTCTTGGTACGAGCCGAGGACGGGGGTGGTGGTTGGGTTCAGGCCGAAGGGCAGGGCGGCGGATGAGCCGTTGACGCCCACTTCGCCTGTGCCACCTGCGGTGCCGGAGCTCTGGCCTTCCTCGAAGGCGGGTCCGACGGCTTGTTGGTCGGTATTGCCTTGTCCCGGTTTGACTTCCACGGCGTCAGCGCTGAGGTCGCTGGGAATTCCGTTGGCGGTGAAGTTGCGTAGGGTGCTGCTCGATCCGCCGAGCGGTCCTGCGACGGGGTCGAAATCGCCCGGCAGTGCGCTCAGTACCCCGGCGTTGGGGTCGGATTCGACAAGTACGTCGTTGGCCAGTCCGCACGAATTACCGAGCACGGATTGAACATTCGAGCGGGCAAGCGAGTAGGCGGGGTACTGGGAGACGGCTCCCTTGACGAGCGAGAGCACCTCGAAGAGCACCATGATTCCGGCGATGACGGTCAGCGGTGCCGCCGCGAACTTACGGATGCGCTTGCCGCGTGGTGACGACGCTTTCGGTTGTGCGGGAGCGTATCCCTCGCGCAGGTACTGGAATGCCGCGATTGCGAGGACCAGTCCGAAGAGGATGAGGAACAGGGTGCCCGATTCGTTGCCACCCAGCGACACCGTCTTGTCGAACCACGGCACGCCGTAGCTCGAGACGTACCAGTAGCCGTTGATGCCCGAGAACGACAGTGCGAGAACGAACATCAACCCGGCTGCGAAGAGCGATCGGTTGCGACGCGAGCGCAGTGCGCTGGCCGAGACGGCCACTGCGGTCAGCGCGGCCAGGCCACCGGCAATTCCGGCGTAGGAACCGAAGTGGTGAGTCCACTTGGTGGGGTTGAACATCATGAAGAAGATGGTGCCGAGGACGACGCCCAGCAGACGCCATGCCGGGCCGTTCGAGATGCCGGGGATGCGTCGGCGCCGCAGCAGTACGAACAGTGTGGTGAACAGGCACAGGATCATCGTCAGGAACGCGAAGCGGCGCGCGACGGAGCCGTCGACGGTCTGGACGAAAAGATAGTAGTAACGCAGGAAGTCTTGGTACCAGGCCTCGTTGGGGCCGATGATGGTGCGCACTCGGGTGGACTCGATGACCGTCGCGTACGTCTGGTCTGCGAACACCACGACGAGGACCAGCACGCCTGCGGCCGCCAACGGTGCCAGCAGTGCGAGGGTTCCGACCTGACGGTGGCGCCGGACGACGATCCGCGCGATGGGACGTGCACCGGCGAGAAGTGCTGCCACACACATCAATCCGGTCGGGGCCGCAGCGAGGGTGAAGGCTCCGATGAGACACGCTGCAGCGGCGGGTAGCAGTCGTCCGGTGGCGATGGAACGTTCCACCGAGCACCACGTGAGCAGTGCGCCGAGGGCGACGATGGGCTCGGGGCGCAGTCCGTTGTTGTACGGCAGCCAGAAGGCGAGGAACACCAGTCCGCCGGTCCACAGAGCAACGTTGGATTTGCGTACGGCGCGGCCGAGGCGCGGCACCACCTCACGGCTGATCACCATCCAGCACAGGACTCCGGCGATGAGGGCGGGCAGTCGCATCCACGGGCTGGCGGTCGAGATCTTCGCGAACACGGCGAGTACGTCGTAGTACCAGCCGAACGGGGCCTCGGGGACGCCGAACCAGCGGAAGTAGTTGGCCATGTAGCCGGAGTGATCGGCGGCGCGGGCCATCGTGAGCAGGTAGCCATCGTCGGAGGTGTTCGCGCCGACGAAGTGCCATCCGACCAGGACACCGAGGACGGTGACGTCGACGCCGGTGAACTTCCACCAGTGAGAGGGGAAGAAGCGGCGGTGCGCGCGGCCGTCGGTGCCGTCGAGGCGTCCTAGGGCTCCGATCGCCAACAGGGTGCAGGCGATCGCAAGAATCATGATCAGCGACTTGAGCAACGTCGGTGAGGACGAGAACCGGGAGTCGACGTCGATGGTGACGGACATGTCGGCCGGGGCAGCGCCACTGAGATCGCTGAAGATGCCGACGACCTGGGGACGCAGGTCACCGTCGAGGCGGCCCTCGAGAGGCCGGCCGTCGTCGTCGGTCAGTCCGGTGAAGGCCGCGGAGGTGTACTGGTCGTTCGAGGTGATCTCGATGGATGCGCAGCGGGTGCTCTGGACGTCGGCGCGTGGTGCCGTCGCGACGACGACGTTGCGGTCGAGAACGTCGACGTTCGACTCGCCGACGCGAACGAACAAACTGTTCAGTGCCGCGCCCTCACCCTGCGGCGGTGCGGTGGCAAGCAACAGCCCGCCCGACGCGGGGAGTGCTGCGACAGCAGAGCACGGCAGGGTCGCCGTGAGGCTCAGTGGTGCCTGCGACACCAGCGGGGCGTCCACGTCCTGCAGGAGCCCGTTCTGCGGCCACGCGATGGTCGCCGTGGTCTGAGTGACAGGTGCGAACGGAGTGATCAGCGCGAACAGCACGCCGAGTATGCCGGCCACCATCGCGATCATCCGGGGAATTCGTACCTGGGCACGAAGTTCGTCCGAGGCTCGCAGTGGAGCGGGGACGGGAGGACCAGCGGATGAATCTGTCACGACGTCGGGCACGAGAGTCGATGTTATGCGAGCGTGACGTAGAGGTCACACAGGCACCGTCCCCGGAATCTTTACAAAACCAGGGAGTCAGTTCGTTTTCATCGGTCCGTCGCTGGCCAATCCCGACCGAGACCGCTGCTCGACGGTGACGTCGGCAGGTTGCGCATCCGGGTCGAGTGGCATGTATCTCTCGATCGATCCCCAGTCTCGGGCGTAGTCGTCCGCGAGGTACGACGGCAATGTCTGAGCGCCGAGAAGCAGTTCGGTCCAGCCGAGTGGACCGCCGCCGATCGAATCCTGCCAGGCGTTGGTGGATTCGGCACCGGTGCGGTCGGGCAGGATGCGGAACTTCGGCACCTCGGCGACGCCGTCACGGTGATCGAACGGGCGCTGGCACGGAAACGCCAGTCCGACGGCCCAGTCCAGCAGCACCGGATCGGTGGATCCGACGAGGGAGTTCAGCGTCTGCGTCTTCGGGACGCGCGGCGGGGTGACGGCGAGCCACTGGTCGCCGGCCAGGTCGTTGTCCTCGGCGACGATGCGCACCGCGTCGGCGTCGGCAGGGAGGTCGTTCATCGGGACTCGCAGGTTGCGCCACGACGGTGACGGCCCGATGTCGAGCGGGGTGACGCGACCGAGTGCGCGCACGTCACCGCCGTCGCGGCGTCCGTATTCCAGTTCGACGCGTTGGCCTTCGGTGACGATGCCGTCCTCGTTCACCGATCGGATGCGGCCGGCGGCGGCGATGGCGATGAGATCTCCGCGGTCGGTGTCGGAGAGCTGGTACCAACCGGAGGTCAGCGATGCGGGTTCGGTGGCTCCGAAGCTGCCGAGTACCGGGGTGGTTGCTGGATCGAGTCCGAACGGCAGAGCGACTGTGCTGCCGTTGATTCCGGTGTTCTCGTTGGTTCCGCCCGAGGTGCCCGCGGAGTTGGAGGAGGTGGCCGCGGCGCTTTCTTCGGAGTCCTCGGGGCGGATGGAGTTGGCGCTGCCCTGGGCGGTGTCCTCGGAGTCGGCGGTCAGGTCTTCTGCGACGCCGTCGGGGGTGAATCCGGTACTCCCACCGGCACCCAGCGGATCTACGGCTGCATCGATCGGTTGCAGGACCGAGCCGTTGACGTCGGTTTCCACCTGTACGTCACCGGCGAGGCCGCATGAGTTTCCGGCGAGGGCAGCGACATTCGAGCGCGCGATGGAGTACGCCGGATATTGCGCCACAGCGCCTTTGACGAACGAGAGCACCTCGAAGGCGACGACTCCACCGGCGACGATGGTCAGTGCCGACGGCGCGAAGCGTCGAGGGGTGGTGGGTTCTGCTCTGCGATAAGGCAATCGAACGTGTTGGTAGGCGGCGTACAGCAGCGTCAGGGCCGTCAGGCCGAGCAGGATGGTCGCAAAGCCTTTCCCCGCGATCGACGGCGGCTTGTCGAACCACGGAATGCCGTAGCTCGAGACGTACCACCAACCGTTGGAACTGGTGAACGCAACCGCAGTCATGAACAGGACGGCGGCGGTGAACAGTGTTCTGTTGCGCGGAGATCGAACGGTCGCGGCACTGACGGCGACGGCGGCCAGTGCGGCCAACGATGCCGCGAGACCGGCGTAGACACCGAAGTGGTGGGTCCACTTGGTGGGGGTGAACATCATCAAAGCCAGTGCGCCCAGGATGATTCCGAGAATTCGACGCGACGGTCCGGTGGCCGTGCCAGGGATCCGTCCGTTCTTGCGGAGCATCACCGCGATGCACACGACGATGCAGAGCAGCATCGCGAACATGCCGAACCTTCGAGCCAACGAACCGTCGGGCGCGATGGTCATCAACGCGTCCCAGCGCACTCGTTCTTCGAACCACGGCACGTTCGGTCCGATGGCCGAGCGCACCCGCGTCGCCTCGAGGACGGTGCTCAAAGTTTGGTCGGCGAAGATCGCGATCACCACCGCCAGTCCCGACGCGACCAGCGGCGCGAGAACCGCGAGCAGGCCCACCTGGCGAGCTCGCTTGATCACGATCATCACCAGTGGGCGCAGGCCGGCGAGCAGTGCTGCGACGGCGATCAGCCCGGTGGGTCCGGCGGCGAGCGAGAACGCGGCGATCAGGGTGCCGATCGCGGCGGGGAGCAGTCGCCCGGTGGCTATGGCGCGTTCGACCGAGCACCACGTGAGCAACGCGCCGAGGGCGATGATCGGCTCGGGGCGTAGGCCGTTGTCGTAGGGCAACCAGAAGGCGAGAAACACGAAGCCCGCGGTCCACAGTGCAACCCGGTTGGCGAGCACTGCGCGACCGAGTCGCGGAATGACCTCGCGGCTGATCACCAGCCAGCACAGCAGCGCAGCGATGGTGGCGGGCAGGCGCATCCAGATGCTCGCGGTGCTGACTTTGGCCAGGGCGGCGAGCATGTCGTAGTACGGCATGCCGAACGGCGCTTCGGGGACGCCGAACCAGCGGAAGTAGTTGGCCATGTAGCCGGCGTGTTCGGAGACGCGGGCCATGTTGAGCAGGTAGCCGTCGTCGGAGGTGTTCGCGCCGATGAAGTGCCACAGCACCAGCACGCCCACCACGACGGCGTCGACGCCCGTGACGGACCTCCAGCGCGAGGGGAGGAATCGGCGGTGGCGTCGACAGTCCACGCTGTCGAGGCGATGGAGTGCGAACAGGGATGCAATCACAGCGAGTGCGCCCACGATCATGGCCAGCAACTTGAACGTCGTGGGGCTCGAGGAGTAGCGCGAGTCGATGTCCACACGCACGTTGAGTCCCTCGACCGGTGCGGTGAGGTCGGTGAAGATTCCGACCACCTGCGGCCGGATGTCTCCGTCCACGGTGTTCGCCTGGCCGTCCAGGTCGACGATCGTGCTGGTGGCGTTCGAGGAAACCGTCAGTGCGCAGGTCTCGGACAGCTCGGAAACTGGAGCCTCGGCGAGGACACGATCACGCAGCAGCACCTGCAGCCGGCCGTCGTCGACTCGCACGATCAGTGCCTTCTGCTCGGTCTTCGCAGCGGCGACAGGTGCGGTCGAGATCAGGGTGCCGCCGTCGGCGAGACCGGCGGCAGCACTGCACGGAACGGATGCCTCGAGGTCGACGGGCGAATAGCTCACCAATGGCGCGTTCACGCTGCCGAACGAGCTCTGCGGCCACGAGAGCGTGGCGACGTCCTGCTGAACCGGCAACAGGGGAGTCGCGATGGCCAGGACGGCACCGATGATGCCGGTGACGATCGCTATCAGCCGGGCGGTCTTGATGTTCGGAACGGTCTCGGGCACACCGGCGATGCTAGGGGACGAGCGTCCGCACGTCCCACACCCACACGCCGCCGGTGTATTGCGGCTCGACCCCGAGAAGTTCGGTGACGGTGGTACGCAGGGCAATGGCGTTCTTGCCCGGCGGCAGAACGACGGCGTCGGCCTCCCAGAAGCTCATGTCCTCCGCGGCCTGGCTGCGCTGATCGGCGGTGATCTCGGGAACGGTGCCCGAGTCGTAGACCGAGCCGAGCAGCAACGCCGTCGGCCGGTCGACGGCTCCGTACTTGGCGACCTTCTCTTCTTGGTCGCTCGGTCCGACGAAGTAGCCGGCGGCGAGCGTGAAGCCCATGTCGGCGTCCATCTGCCAGCGCAGCGGCCGGGCATCCTCGGGTCGTGGCAGGGGAACGGTGACGACGGAACCGTCGTCGACGTAGTTCTCCCACTCACCGTCGGCGAAGAACCGAGGCGTCGGGGATTTGTCGACGGCAGTCAGGGGGGTCGGGATGAGGGGAACGAGCGCGAGGGCGAGTCCGGCGATCCAGAACGCAGGGAGCGGGCGGAGTCCGTTTCGGAACGTGCGATCGGTGGCCAGCACGAGCAACAGGGCCAGGGCAGGTACCGCGCCCAACGCGAAGCGGGTTTCGAGGACCGATTCGACGAGGGGGTACTCGGCGAGCTTCGTCCACGGCAGGGTGATGCCGGTGTCGTTCTTGCCGATCACCAGCGTCGCGCCCAAAGAGAGCACGCTCATGACGATCGCGGTCGCCGCGGCCGCTCGTGCGCACGCGACGCGCCACATCCACACTGCCGCCACGAGGCACAGCACCAGCAGCGGCCAGCCGAAGTACGCGTTCTCTTCGGTCGCGTTGATGCGGACGTTCTGGCCCGGCGTCGCCTCGCCGCCGATGGATTGCGTCGGGAACTGGAACAGGGCCTTGGCGTCGTTGCCCATCGCGCCGTGTTCGAGGAAGGAGTACGACTGCGGCCCGAAGAACTGCCACCACAGCGGCAACGCGACCAGCGTCAGCGCGATGGCCGCCGATACTGCCAGCCGGGGAACGGCATTGCGAACAGCAGGCCAGAGTGAACGTGGACGAGACAGGTAGTAGACGACGGCGAAGATGGCGAACGACATCGCGAAGATAAGCAGCGGCTCTTCCCCGAGCAGGATCTGCAGCGCGACGATCAAACCGAGTCCGACGGTGTTCTTGGTGGTCCCGCCGCCATGCGCGATGCGAGTGACCAGCATCGCGATGACGGGAAGCAGGAACAACACCACGAAGTTGGGGTGACCGTTGGCGTGGGAGATCGCGCCGGGCGCGAATCCACACAGTGCACCGCCGATTGCGGCGGCGCCCTTGGACGCGTTGAGCTGACGCGAGAACAGCCAGAACCACGCGAACGAGGTGCCGGCCAGGCCGGCGGTGAGGGCAATGGCCCACGTCACGGTCGGTCCGAAGAGCAACGTGATCGGTGCAAGCGGGATGGAGATGCCGAACATTGCCGTGTTCGCCATCAGATTCACCCCGAGTGGGTAATTCTGCAGGTCACTCGACAGGGGGTTGTCCAGATTGGCAACGGCATGGGCGGCGACGGAGAAGAACCACTCCCACATCGTCTGATCCTGGCCGCTGTTGTAGAGGTAGCCGCCGTTGAGGTTTCGCCACTGACCCCGCAGGACGTACACCGCGGCAACGAGAAATCCGACCGCCGCTACGACGTCACCGCGCCCGACGCCGGAGTGCCGAGCCGGTGCCGTAGTCGGCTGCTGCTCGAGAACTCTCTGGTCGTGGGTGGTCATCGCGTCGAGGTTACAGAAAGATCACGATGGGCGAAAACCCGAACGACTTGGGTCACACGGTCATGTCGTGCGTACAACCAGCGCGAAGGGTCCGATGTCGGTCACCGTGAAGCGTGGATCGTCGAACAGCGATTCCGGGAAAGTGACGGTGTAGCGGCGCACGTTGGGGTCGTTCGGGTAGACGTCCTCGGCCAAGCGCAGGGTGTAGCCGTCGGCACCGCGGCGGAAGAGGAACGCATCCGGCGCACGCCACTGGCTGGTGTCCAGTGCGTCGATCAACTGATCGGGAGTCTCGAGCTCGGTCCACTGCTCGATGGCCTGGGCCCGCTGATCGAACTGCGCCAGCGGGTTGGCGTAGTGCGACGTCAATCCCTGGAAGCCGAAGTACGGGTAGTAGCTGAGGAACGAGGTGTCTGCGGTCAGTACGACGGTCTCGTCCCGCGGACGCTGAGTCTGCTCGGCCAGCGCGGTGTCGACTTCGCGGTAGTACGAGACGGCGCTCGGAGGGCGCATGTCTGCGCGAGTTCCGTCACCGTCGGTGTCGGAGTACGCGACGGTGATCTCCGTCTGCAACACCTGAGGGATGTTCTGCGCGTAGGCCATGGCACCGATGGCGGCCACGACGACGGCAGCGATGCGGAACTTCGGCGGCTCGTTGATGGCCTGGTAGATTGCGTGGCTACCTTCGAGGAAGCCGAAAACGCCTGCGCTGCCGAGCAATACGATCAGCACGGCTTCGAGGCGGAACGAGAGCAGCGTGGTGCCTGCAGCCGTTGCGGCCATGGACAGCAGAGTCCACAGATAGATGGATACGACACCGATACCGAGGGCCTGTGCCCGTCGTGAGGACGAGAATCGCACCGCGACCCACACCGTGCCGATCAGGCAGAGTGCACCACTCAGGGAGAACTCGAACATCGGGAAGGGAAGTGTCGCACCGGCTTCGGGAAGATAGTGCAGCGCCGTGCCCGATGTCGACGGTGCGCCGCGCAAGAAGTCGATCAGGTACGGCAGCCACACGGTGGCGGCAATGACGCCCGAGATCACGGCAATTGCAGCGACCTTGATGACGATGGGAACCAGTACGTTCCAGGACTTCCGCTCGCGATAGGCGAGAACCGCGGCGAACAGTGCCATCAGTACGACGGTGAATGCGGCCAGACCCAGATACAGGGTGTAGAACGTCGCAGCCAGGCCGAGGAACAAACCGGTGCCGAGTACCGCTCCCCAGCCGCCCGCGCGCCCCCCAGTGGGGATGAATGTCCCATTCTTGCCGTCTGAGCGACTGAATGTCGCATTCATCCCGGCGGGGGTGGTCGCTCCAGCCCCTTCGGAATCAGGGGTAACGGGCCGATGCAACGCGCCCCAGGCAAGGATCAGCGCTGGCGCAAAGAGCAGCACGATCACAGCGCTGTAGGCCTCAGGGGAGGCATGGGCGACGACGAGAGCGGTGGTGACGGCACTGACGGCGACGGCCCAATCGCTGCGAATCAGCGCCTTCCACAGCACGAAGGACACGACCGAGGTGACGGCGAGAAGCCCGATTGCGTAGGGCTTGAACACTTCCCAGCCGTCCATGCCCAGGATGTTGCCGACGCGGCCGCCGAGCCAGAACCAACCTGCGGGGTAGAACGGGGGAATGTCGGCGTACGTCATGTCGCGCAGCGACGCCGAATCCGTCAGTCGCGTCAGGTATTCGGTACGAAATTCCTGGTCGACGGAGATGCCGAACAGGTAGAGCTTGGTTGCCGCCAGTGGCATTCCGAGGGTGACGGTGACGAAGCCCGACAATCCGATCCAAGCGGACAGTCGAGCGATCCACGGCCACTTGTGAACTCGGTACAGGTAGATCGACGCGGCGAACAGTGCCGCGGCGACCACCTGGCCGAGCGTCGTGATGGCCCGAGTGACGTTGGAGGAGTTGAACGCCGGCCACTGAACCAGTGAGAAGGCGTACAACCCGACCGTTGCCACCACGACGGCAACGAGAACACCGGCAACGATCTCGCCGACGGCAGAGGCGGTTCTGCGCGCCGGTGCAACCCCGATTGTCATCGAATTCAGATGGGCAGCTTGCGGAAGATCGGCCGCGGTACGTGCCGCAGCACCATCATCACCAGACGCCACGGAGCGGGAGTCCAGATGAGCTCCTTGCCCTTTTGCGACGCGTTGACCGCAAGCTTCGCGATGACCTCTTTGTCGACGGTCATCGGTGCTTCCTTGACGTGCGCGCTGAACTTGGTGCGCACCATGCCCGGGCGAACGACGGTGACCCGAGGTCCGAACTCGCGCAACGCTTCTCCGAGTCCGAGGTAGAACCCGTCGAGTCCGGCCTTGGTGGAGCCGTAGACGAAGTTGGAGCGACGAACTCGCTCGCCAGCCACCGACGACATGACGATGATGCGGCCGTAGGCCTGCGCCTTCATCTTCTCGCCCAGCAGAACGCCGACCGAGACCGAAGCGGTGTAGTTGATGTTCGCAGCGAGGACGGCCTTGCGCTGATCCTGCCAGAGCTGCTCGGCGTCGAAGTCGACGGCGAACGCGACGATGGCGACGTCGACGTCACCCTTGGCCCACGCCGCGTCGATCACCTTGGGATGCGCGGCGGTGTCGAGTGCGTCGAAGTCGATGACGTCGACGGCCTTCGCGCCCTTGGCGGTCAGCTGTGCGACGGCCTTGTCGCGAAGCGGATCGTTCGGCAGCGCAGCGAGGATGACGCGTGCCGGGGACTTCGACAGGTACTCCTCGGTGATCGCGAGACCGATCTCGCTGGTGCCACCCAGTACCAGGATCGTCTGGGGATTACCTACGGCATCTATCGTCACAGCAGTTCCAGCCTTCTTGCCATATCGGAGGCGAAAACGCCTGTGGGGTCCACGGATCGACGGACCTTGATCCATTCGTCGATTCGCGGGTACATCGAGTGGAACGTTTCGGCGTCGGTGCGCGAATCCTTCGCGGTGTACAGACGACCACCGAATTCGAGAACGCGCTTGTCGAGTTCGCGCACCATCTCGTTCAGGCCCGCCTTGATCGGGAAGTCCATCGCGACGTTCCAGCCGGCCATCGGAAAGCTCAATGGTGCTTTGTTTCCCGGGCCGAACAGCTTGAAGACGTTCAGTGCCGAGTACTGGCCCGAGCGCTGAATGAACCGGATGATGTCCTTGAACTCCTCCAGTGCTTCGGTGGGAACGAGGAACTGGTACTGCAGAAATCCCTTAGGGCCATAGCCTCTGTTCCACTCACCGACGAGGTCGAGTGGGTGGTAGAACTGCGTCAGGTTCTGCACCTTGCCGGTGTAGTTCCCGCCCATTCGGTAGTACGCCTCGCCGATCATGCTCATCGACAGCTTGTTCAAGCCGCTGATCGGAAAGACGTCCGGCACTGTCAACAGTTGGGGCGCGTCGAACTTCAGCGGATCCTTCTGCAGCTTCGCGGGAAGTTCGTCGAACTTGGCCAGCGAGCCACGAGTGATCGTCGCGCGGCCGAGCTTGGGCGGTCCGCTCATGACGTCGAACCACGCACTCGAGTACGTGTAGTTGTCCTCGGTGCCGTCCTGGTGGGCGGCGACGGTCTCGTCGAGGCTATCGGTGCGGATGCCGTCGTTGATGAAGTAGGCCGTTTCCGTCGGCGTCATCTCGATGGTCGCGCGCAGGATGATGCCGGTCAGGCCGTTGCCGCCGACCGTTGCCCAGAAGAGCTTCGCGTTCTTGCCCGTCGGCGTCAGGTGGCGGATCTGACCGTCCGCGGTGAGCAGTTCCATCGAGCGAACGTGGTTGCCGAAGCTGCCCGCGCTGTGGTGGTTCTTGCCGTGGATGTCGCAGCCGATGGCCCCACCGATGGTGACCTGGCGCGTGCCCGGCAGCACCGGTACCCACAGGCCGAACGGCAGCGCGGCACGCATCAGCTGGTCGAGGCTGACGCCACCGTCGAGGTCGACGATGCGCGTCGACGTGTCGATGCTGTAGATGCGATTGAGTGCCGTCATGTCGATGACGAGGCCGCCGGAGTTCTGCGCGTTGTCACCGTAGGAGCGGCCGAGACCGCGGGGGATGACACCTCGTCGCAGGTACGACGGCTTGGAGTCGTTCTGCTCGGCGACCTGTTTGACCGCGTTCGCGATGAGCTCTGGGTCGGAGGTCGAGAGCACCTCTCCGGTCGAGCGCGCGGTGCGGCCGAATCCTGAGATTGTGCGGGTCTGCGTGGGTAGCGGCGCAGTGTTCCCGGCCTGTGGTTCCAGGGGGAAGAGTGCGTCGTCGGCTGTCGTGGACATCGCTCAAGAGGGTACCCGCACCGCAGCAGCGGCTAGTGTCAGTCCTCGTGTCCACCCCTGATCGCTCCATCGACGATGGCTCCGGGAACGACGACTGGTCGCCCCAGGACGAAGAGCTCCAGCATCACGTCCCGCTGCCCGTCGAGCTGCC
Organism: Rhodococcus sp. 077-4; assembly: GCF_047782425.1. Classification (NCBI taxonomy): domain Bacteria; kingdom Bacillati; phylum Actinomycetota; class Actinomycetes; order Mycobacteriales; family Nocardiaceae; genus Rhodococcus; species Rhodococcus sp. 077-4. The sequence goes on from NZ_JAJPWC010000001.1 coordinate 695,624, forward strand.
GCTGACCGAGAACATCGCCGACGCGGCCCTCGACCTCAAGACGCAGGTACTGCGCTTCTTGGCGACGGGCGTGTTGTCGGCGATCGTGGATCAGGGCGTGAACCTGATCCTGCATTTCGTGTTCGGTGTGGGCGTGACCTTGGCCAAGGCCATCGGATTCGTCCTCGGAACGACGACGGCCTATCTGATCAACCGACGCTGGACCTTCAACGCGGCACCGTCACGGGCTCGATTCTTCGCCGTCGTCGCGCTGTACGGAGTGACCTTCGCCGTCCAGGTGGGCATCTATACCTACCTCTACCAGGCCCTTCCCGACGGTTTCTGGTACGCCAACGTGGCTTTCGTCATCGCGCAGGGCACAGCGACGGTCATCAACTTCCTCGTTCAGCGGTTCGTGATCTTCAAGATCCGCTAGCTATCCCCCTCGTGCGCGTTTTGCGTAGGCAGAGATACGCAAAACGCTCACGACGGCAGGGCACCTGCTTCGAGGGCTTCGGCGAGGGTGGGGGCGGCCTTGTCTTTGTCGGAGAGCTCGTAGGCCAGGGGTGAGCCGTCGCGTCCGGTGGTGGGCCAGTCGATGCCGAGGGCGGGGTCGAGGGGGTTGATGTCGCGGTCCAGGGCCGGGGTGTACTCCAGTGAGCACAGGTACATGACCGTCGAATTGTCTTCCAGCGAGAGGATGGCGTGCCCGAGCCCTTCGGAAAGGAACACCGCCTTGCGGTCGATGTCGTCGATCAGCACGCTGTCCCACTGCCCGAACGTCGGCGACCCGACCCGCAGATCGACGATCACATCGAGGAACGCCCCGCGGGCACAGGTGACGTACTTCGCCTGCCCAGGCGGGTTGGTGGTGAAGTGGATACCGCGTAGGACGCCGGCGGCGGAGACCGAGCAGTTCGCCTGCAACAGATCCAACGACCGCCCTGTCGTCTCCTCGAACGCCGACGCCTTGAACCATTCGAAGAACACGCCACGATCGTCACCGAACTGACGTGGGGTGTACTCGTAGGCACCGGCAATGCTCAACTCACGAAAGGTCATCGGTTCCCTCGGTCGATCAGATCCAGCAGGTAGCGGCCGTACCCGGACTTGACGAGTGTTTCGGCGCGAACACGTAATTCGTCGTCGGTGATGAACCCGCGCCTCCACGCGACTTCTTCGGGCGACCCGATCTTGAGTCCTTGGCGTTGTTCGATGGTGCGCACGTAGTTCGAGGCATCGAGCAACGAGTCGAAGGTGCCGGTATCGAGCCACGCGGTACCGCGGGGCAGGACTTCGACCTGCAGGCACCCGGCCTCCAAGTAGTGGCGGTTGACGTCGGTGATCTCGTACTCCCCACGCGCGGACGGCTCGAGGTCGCGGGCGATGGCGATGACGTCGTTGTCGTAGAAGTACAGGCCGGGGACGGCGTAGTTCGATTTCGGGGCGGCCGGCTTCTCCTCCAACGAGATCGCTTTTCGGTCCGCATCGAATTCGATGACGCCGTAGGCGGTCGGGTCGGAGACTTCGTACGCGAACACCGCTCCGCCGTCGATGTGATCGAAGCGAGACAGTTGAGTACCCAGGCCGGGGCCGTAGAAGATGTTGTCGCCGAGCACCAATGCCGCGGAGTCGGTGCCGATGTGCTCGGCACCCAACACGAAGGCTTGGGCGAGGCCGTTCGGTTCGTGCTGGACTTGGTAGGTCAGGGAAATGCCGAATTGGGAGCCGTCACCGAGCAGGCGGGTGAACTGGTCCGCGTCCTGAGGGGTGGTGATGATGAGGATCTCGCGGATCCCGGCCAGGATCAACGTCGAGAGCGGGTAGTAGATCATCGGTTTGTCGTAGACGGGGACCAGCTGCTTGCTGACGCCCATCGTGATCGGATGAAGACGCGAGCCCGTGCCGCCCGCCAGAATGATTCCCCGCATGACCGCGAAGTCTTCCAGACCCTCCTATCACCCGCTCGATTGTGTCGTCACTCACTCCCAGGGAATTCGATACGGCTGTGAGCTGACGTCGGACTCGGCGGTCGGCGTCGGCCAGTGGTCCGGCCACTCGACCTGCGGGTCGGCTTTGAGTTCGTCCACCTCCTGAGGCAGCGGATCGGCGTCGACCTCGATGCGTTCCCAGCTGCATTCACCTGACGCAACCCGGCCCGCATAGTGGGTGAGGGCAATCGATGCCCGCGGTGACGACGCGAGGCGCGCCAGCAACTCTGCGGTGACGCGGTGGGGTTCTGCGGCCCTCAGGTCGGTGTCGAGGGCGCGCAGGCGCGCGGCCTCGAGTTCTCGGCAGGATCCCATCAGCCTGTCGTACGCGGCCAGGGCGTGCGCAGGGAGAGGCTCGATCATGCGTCCCGCCACGGTGCGTCGCCCGATCCGACGGAGAAGTCCTCGTCCGGTGTGTCCAATACTGGGCGCAGATCTGCGGTTTTCCCGGCTTCCACGGTCTGCTTGCCGTAGTCGAGGAGGTCGTTCAGCGGGCGCAGTGTGTCGTCGATCTTCTTGCCCACCTGACCTTCGGGATCACCGAGCGCGTCGAGGAACGCGCCGAAATCATCCACCACCTGCTGAATCTTCTCGATGAGTTCCATCGTCAATTCCATTGCTGTCCAGCATATTTCGATGATGCTCTCGATCTGCCACGCGGTGCCGACCACCGGCACCTTCTTGAGCATGACCTTCACGGCGCCTCGGCCGTTCTCGATGGCGACCTCCGATTCGAGCAGTTCGACGATCTTCTTCACCACTGCCAGCGCCGCGTCACGAAGTTGTTCGGAAATCACTACACACACCGCAGAGATCGTTCGGCCGGCAGGCCCTTCCCATCGCATCGCGTTGGTCTGCCGATCGGCGTATTCGGTGAATGCCTGCGCGGCAGCGCCGTTCCAGTAGCCGTCGACGCGCCGCACGCCGGCTTCGAACGACCCTGCTGCGGCCTCCATTGCGTCGCCCGCGATCTGGTAGGCCTGGCCGATTCGACGGATCTCGTTCCAGTTTCCGGTGATAGGAATGGCCGCTTCGTCTAGCGGACTCCAACCCGAGAGTTCGACGATCGTTCGATCGACCTCCCCGAGCCAGCCGGCGGCATCGGCGAGCACGTCGCGCAGGTCGTCGACCGCAGGATTCGTTGGTGGATAGTCGATCCCGTGAGGGCGGCCGTAATCAGCGGCACCGTCGAATTCGTCCACCTGCCCGGTGGCGGCACGATCCGAACTGCCGCGGTCGACGCCGGGTAGCGGGGGTAGCGTCGTGTGGGCGTTGAGTAGGTCGTAGTTCTTCTGATCCTGATCGGCATACAACCAGGCAGCTTTGTTGAGCTCGGCACCCATTTCGCCGCAATTCGCCGACAGATGAACCTGCCGGGTGCGCGTGATTTCCTGAAAGCGTGCGATATACGGTCGGAGTCGCTGCAGAATTTCCCCAACCACGTTCTCGCCCAGTCCCGCGTTGTCGAGCAGATAGCGATGACTGGCCATGGTGTCGACGCTGATGCGATCGAGCAGATTCCCGAGACCGGAGATTTCGGCAGGGTCGCCCTCGAAGGACTCTTCGGTCATCGCGGCTGCTCTGTTTCCGAATTGGATCTCCGCAGAGTAGAGATCAGGTTGTCCACCGTCGAGTGCTCCAGCGAGCCCTCGATGTTCTGATCGAGTTGGACCATGAACACCGCCACTGTTGCGGTGGCGAATCCGGGCATGGCCACAACGTCGAATGTGGCTTCGGTCGGGCTGCATTCGGCGCTCGCGTGTATACCCGAGGACCGAACGGTGTAACGCACAGCAGACTGTCCGTCGACCTCGATGTCCCGAGGCCCCGAATATTCGATGCGTGGCGGGGTAGAGGCGTCATCACCGAAGACGACTTCCGCACCGCGGGCGGCGTCGAGTGCTGCGGCGTGCAAGTCCATCCCATTACGCCCCGTCATACCGGACTCGGCGAGCGAAGATCCGTCCACCTCCGGGCAGTAGCCGTACCCGTAGTCTGCGCTCGCACCGTAGGCGACCGACCGATCGCCGTTCGACCAACCCGCGGTACCGGTCGAAAAGTTTCGCCAGTCCGGCGGTATTTCGTATGTCCATCCGAATTTGGTGGCGATGGGCTGCGGCTGGCCGTCGGGCACGTCGATTTTCGGTGGCGGACGGTTCATCGACGGGAATCCCGGCGGTAAGGGTGGCGGCGCGGTGGTAGACCCGGTCGCCGAGGGCGACGCCGGTGGCAGAGCCTGCACGCCCTCGTATGGTTCGGGCACCTGCGGTGCCAGCTGCGGGATTGCCCACACGATTCCGACCAGCAGCGCGATCGACGCTGCGAGACGAATCGAAATTTTGCCGAGACCCATTGACGTACTCCCCCCGAAGTCGAACAGAAGCTAGCACGCGCGCCCGACAAGGTCGGCCGACGCCGGACGGGGTGCAACCTTTGCTCCACTCGAAGGTCTCATCGCCGGGTTCCCCGCAGCTGAAGCGTCGTGTGGAGCATTCCGTGCAGCGGCATGCCCGGCCGTCGCCGACAACCCCCGGTAAAGTGCCGGTACATGAGAATTCTCGTCACGGGTGGGGCCGGGTTCATCGGCGCGAACTTCGTACATCAGACGCTCGCGCAACGCCCCGACTCCCAGGTCACTGTGCTCGACAAGCTCACCTACGCAGGAAACAGGGCCTCCCTCGACCCGGTTGCGGACCGCATCGAATTCGTGCACGGCGACATCGCCGACGCCGACCTCGTCGACCGTCTCGTCCGCGAGACCGACCTCGTCGTCCACTTCGCCGCAGAATCCCACAACGACAACTCGCTGACCGATCCGTGGCCGTTCGTGCACACCAACGTCATCGGCACCACCACCCTGCTCAACGCGGTCCGCGAACACGACGTCCGCTACCACCACATCTCCACCGACGAGGTCTACGGCGACCTCGAACTCGACGACCCGGCGAAGTTCACCGAATCGACCCCCTACAACCCGTCGAGTCCGTACTCCTCCACCAAGGCCTCGAGCGACCTGCTGGTGCGCGCCTGGACCCGCTCGTTCGGCGTCCGCTCCACCATCTCCAACTGCTCCAACAACTACGGCCCGTACCAGCACGTGGAGAAGTTCATCCCACGCCAGATCACCAACATCCTCAGCGGCTCACGCCCCAAGCTCTACGGCGCAGGCCAGAACGTCCGCGACTGGATCCACGTGGACGACCACAACAGCGCCGTCTGGGCGATCATCGACGGCGGCCGCATCGGCGAGACCTACCTCATCGGCGCCGATGGTGAAGCGAACAACCGCACCGTCCTCGAAGCAATCCTCGAAGAGACCGGCAACGCATCCGACGCCTTCGACTTCGTCACCGACCGCCCCGGCCACGACCTCCGCTACGCCATCGACTCCACCAAACTCCGCACCGAATTGGGTTGGACACCAACCTACGTCGACTTCCGCGCCGGACTGAAGGCCACCATCGACTGGTACCGCGAGAACGAACAGTGGTGGCGACCGCAGAAGGACGCGACCGAGGCCGTCTACGCGACGAAAGAATCCGTACTGCCCTGAAACAGGTCCTAGCTGCTGCGTGACATCCGATGGCGCAGCAGCAGATACACTGCGCGACGCATGAACGACGTCATCAGCGCCTTGGCGTTGCCGATGCGTACGTCGTTGTCGGACAACAGGGTCGGGTCGCCGGCTTGCAGTGAGCGGTGGAAGTCAGCGGCCTGACGTGCCTGCTGCGTCGCCAGCTCCACGCTCCACTGCCCCGAGTTGATGCGGAACGACGCCAGTGGCTGCGGGATCGCCACGATGTCGCCGCGTAGGGCGACTGCGATGAAGGTGGCCTGGTCGATCAGGTAGGGATGGCTGTTGTCCCACAGCCCGATGTCGCGAAGCTCCGACAGTTTCATCATGACGCCGCCGGGCTCGCCGAAGATGTTGGCACCGGCGCGAACTGCAGTTCGGGCGGCGACGCGACCCGAGACCTTGCCCCGTAGTCCGCCCAGTCCGCGGGCTGCGATCACGGTCTTGCCGTAGGCGTCGATCAACGAGCGCTGCGAGGCGACGAGTACTGCGGACGGGTTGTCGTCGAATGCCTGCACCTGGGTGGCCAACGCGGTGGGCGCGATGGTGTCGTCCCCGCAGACGAGTTTGATCAACTCACCCGTGGCCTCCGCCGTCACGCGGTTCCAGTTGGCCTGAGCGCCGCCACCGGTCGGAGTGGTCAGCACGCGAATGCGCGGGTCGTCGTACTTCTGCGCGACGGCGAGGGTGGCGTCGGTCGACGAGTGGTCGGCGATCACCAGTTCGAAGTCCGTGAACGTCTGGGCGAGAATCGAATCGATGGTCTCGGCCAGGTATTCGGCGTTGTTGTATGCCGGGACGACTACGGAAACACGGGGCGTCATGATGTGGGGTCCTGGTTCTTTCTGCGGAACGAGAAGTCGCGGTAGCCGAAGAAGCTGACGACCGCCATCACCGCTGTGACGACCAATTGTGAAGGGATGGGCGGGAAGTGAAAGACGGATACGGCGATCGTCATCAGTGAGATGTTGGCGACGAAGGCGCCGAAGTTGACGACGAAGAACCGCAGCAGATCGCGGAGGAAGTGTCCACGTACCCGGAACACCAGGTAGCGGTACATCGCGAAGGCGCACAGCACGTTGCAGAGATAGCCGAGGACGATGGCGGCGTGATAGCCGTACCGCTCACCGATCAGCAACTGCCACAGAATGAACCACGCAGTACCCAACGCAGTGTTGACGCCGCCGACGAGCAGGAATGCGATCTTCTGATTCTTGACTACGCGCATCAGCGGTCCTGGCGCGCCGTCCATGCCTGCCGGTGGAGCGGGAGTGTGCGGTTCGGTCATCGACCCACACCCAATGCCTGACGCGTCGCGAACAGGGTGGAGGCGATGCCTGCGGGCAACGTTCGGTGCGTTCGGCGATCGATCTGCGGCCACACCGTCGACCGCAGCCGTAGATCGCGGCCTTGGAACACCGCGAGAGGGGACGCCGCGAGAACGACGTTCGGACGACGGCGGAAGACCGTCCGACACGCTCCGAGGATCGATCCGATGGTGACGGCCTCCCCGGAGGCGAAGATCTTGATCGTGGGCGAAAGTCGTTGTGTGGCCGACATCGCGAGGGTATCGGCGACCATCTCGGCCGCGTCGGACACGTAGAGATAATCACGCAAGGTGTCCATCGGTACGTAGATGGACACGGGCGAGGCCATGAGGTAGCCGCGGCACAGGTGCGAGATGAGGCCCTGCGGTTTCGCGAGATTCTGCCCCGGCCCGTAGAGGTTCGCGAACCGGCCGATGGCCACATTGATCCCGGTGCGCTCGCCGAACTCGGTCGCGATGGCCTCGGACTGCAGCTTCGCAAAGCCGTAGTCGCCCAACGGAACAGGCGTCGTTCCTTCGTGATGCGGGGCACCGGTTGCCCCGGCGTAGACGCCGCCGGCGGACGAGGCGAGGAAAACGGTGCCGGTGCCTGCGCGGCTTCCGGCGACAGCCTCCACGCGCGCCAGGACGGTACTGATCAGGGCGTTCTCCTCGGCGAATTGCGCTGCGCTGGTTCCGTTCACCCCTGCGCCTGCGGCCCAGACCACGTTCCAGGCACCGTCGGCGAACGAATCGAAGAATGCTGAACAGCGTTGCAGCAGAGCTTTTTCGGCCGAGGCCCTGTCGGCCCACGGGATGGTGCTGGTGTGCACGTGATGCCCGCGCCGACCGGCCTCCCGGGTCACTGCCGCGCCGAGGAGTCCGCCGCTGCCGACGATCCAGGTGTGCGTCTGGGTCACGCCGGCGGTGCAGGTTCGGTCGATGTCGCGGTACGGCCGAGTGGCCCGTTTCCTGGGTCGGTGACGATCAGGTACGGCGGTTTGCCCATCGCGGTCTTGACGTTGACGCCCACGTACTCGGCCACCACACCGAGGGAGAACAGTGTTGCTCCGAAGCCGAACAACAGAATGACCATCGTCGACGCCCAGCCACGGACCTCGGCGCCGGAATCGAAGACGAAGTACGACACGAGCACGTATGCGACCAGTATCAGGCCCAGCAACGCGAATGCGATTCCGATGAAGCTGACGAGCCTCAATCCCTTGGTGCCGCTCGAGAGCACCATCCGCCAGAAGTGCGAGAGCAGTGTCCGCAGTCGGTAGCCCGATCGACGGTCCACCTCCTCGCGCAAGGCCACCGGACTCGTCGTGACGTCCCCGGCGATCCAGCCGAGTGCGATGTCGAGGTACGCCTCGGAGCCTGCGTACGCGGCGACGGAGCGGCCGACCTCGCCGAGCACCAGTCGGTAGCTCTGATAGTCGACGGTGTTGTCTCCGGCCAGGGCCTTGGCGATCAGCCACTTCGCTCCTCGGGAGGCGGCATTGCGCCACAGTCCGTGCGGTGCGACGTTGGTCGGTTTGGCGTAGACGACGGTGGACTGCTGGTCGAGGGCTGTGTCGAGCATGCCGCCGATGGCCGCCGGGTCGTGCTGCCCGTCCTCGTCCATCGTGACGATCCATTCGCCGCCGCTCGACGCCATGCCGGCGAGAGTGGCGGGATGCTGACCGAAGTTGCGGCTGAGCCACACACCACGAACGAACGTATGCGCGGAGGTCAACCGGCGAATCACTGCAGCGGAGTTGTCGGGTCCGTGATCGAAGACGAGAAGAACTTCCTCGACGATCATCGGACGCCCGAGCGGAGTGTGTGTCACCTGCGTCAACGGAATGATCTCGTCGATCAGCGCGCTGAGGGTCCGCTCACCTTGATAGACCGGTACCACGATCGAGATGCGGTGCGGATCAGCAGCGGCGTCGGACATCACGAGGTCTGACCTTATCTGCTCGACGTCGTGAGGCCGAACTCCGGAGAACTCGACGTTCGGCGGCGTCGCACATCGAGCACCACCAGACCAACCAGCAGCATCGACCCGCCCGCCATCGCTGCCAGGCCGAGACGTTCGCCGGGCGGCCGGAACGTGATGTGCAGGTCTGCGTTCTCGGTGCCGGGCGGCAGGTCGACGTAGAGGAAGATGTCTGCCAGGCCCTTGGTCTGCAGCTCTTCACCGTTGAGCGTCGCGGTGTATCCGGGCCAGGCCAGCCGCGAAAAAACGACGCTTCCGCCGTTCGGAGCGCTGACGTCGACGTGCTCGGAGTCGGCGTCGAAAGATCGGGGTTCGGCCGTGGCGTTCACGGTCGCGACGACGCGTCCCGACGATGCAGGAATCAACCCGTCGGCGCGCTCGAGAACGAAGATCTGGCGAGCCGATTCGGGGGTGGGTGCCTTCACCCAGGTCCAGCCGGCGGGAGCGGGTTTCGAGTCTGCGAACGGATATTGCAACTTCTGCAGCACGATGCGGTCGAGTTGCATCAGGTCGGCGTACGTCTTCCCGGTGTACGGCTCGATCTCGAAGACTCGCGCGTAGGCGTCCTTGCAGGTCGATCCTTCGTGCTGGAAGCACAGTAGGTTCGCGAAATCGAGATAGCCGACAGGGGTGTAGGCATTGACGTAGTCCAGGCCCATGACCTTGGCGGAGTTGCCGTACACCTGGGAGTGCCAGGGCAGCTGGGGGTCGTCGGGACCGTCGGCTGCGGTCTCGGTCAGCGCGCGGCTGCCGAGTTGCAGAGTCGCGCCCTGCCACTGCGGGAATTCGGCCTTGGCCTCGGATTGGGATGTGGGCAGCCACCACTTGGCGAACGGCGGATCGTAGCTGGCTACCTGGTACATCGCGACCGGCGCGATGGTCACCAGTAGCAGTGCCGCGGTGGCGCGAGTGGAGAATCGGTGGGCCAGCAGCAGGGCGAGCGCGCCGACGAGCAGGATCACCAGTGCAGCCAGGGCGTGGCGGCCGAACAACTCCGGGCCCGATGAACCTGCGCGCAGCAGTAGCACCAGTGTCAGCAGGCCGGCCGCGAGCAGCCGTGGTCGCAGTTTGTCGAGAGTTCCGTACCGGCTGATCAGGGTGAGAACGAGGATCAGCGCGACGATCGCGACGAACGGCAGAATGCGGGCAGGCCAACGGATCGGCCCGATATCGCTTGGACCTGCGGTGAAGATCAAGGCGAACGCCAACATGATCAGCGGTGCTGCCAGCTCGCGCAGAGCTGCGGGCACACGACGCCATGCGATGAACGCCAGCGCAGGCACCACGAACCAGGCGATGTAGGTGACCGGGGATTCGGTGGTCTCACCCGCCCAGGATTCGATACTCGTCACCGCGGTCGGGATGCTCGCGGTCAGCGATTCCGACCATGGTGCCGTCAGGAAGTTGTCGTTGAACGTGCCCTCGTCGCCGCTGCGCCAGGTCACCGCTGATGTGAGCACTCCGGGCAGGAACGTGACGGCTCCGCAGGCTGCTGCGGCGATGCCTACTGCGCACACCTTCAGCGCGGGACGCCACAGGCGCTGGAACAGTCGTTCACCGATCGCGACGGATCCGATCATGACGCCGGCCATCACAGCTGCATGGACGTATCCCACGCTGATGGCGAGGTAGAGGAAGGCGAACGGCACGATCGGGCCACTGCGGCCGCGGGCGTAGGACACCGAGCTCGCCCACGCATTCATGATCCAGGCGGTGCCCATCAGTGCGGTCACCCACGAGGTGTTCTCGAAGAACAGCGTGAAACCTACGAACGGCGCGCTCGCGCCCGCCACCGCAGCCCAGTTGGCGCGTGCTCCGTAGACGAGAGCGACCCGATAGACGCCCCAGGCCAGCAGGATCGAGAAGCCGAGTTTGACCACCGTTGCGAGCAGTACCAGGTTGTCGACGGACGGCGAGATGTAGTTGATCGCCATCTGCACCGGGTTCCACAGGCCGCCCTGGCCTTCGACGGGATAGTTGCCCGCCATCCACTGATCGAGCACCAGGGACGGAAAGTGGCCGTCGCGCATGATGCGCCCGAGCTGGAGCCAGTTGGGGATGGCTCCGGATTCGGTGTCGTCGATGTAGAAGAAGCGGGGATCGACGCTGAGCACCAGGAGATAGCCGAGGACGACGACTGCGGCGATCGCTGCTCCCCACGCGAGGCGCTCTCTCCTGCTCTCGGGCAGGGCGACGCGCGCGATCTGTGTATCCGTGGGGGTCACTGTCAACTCCGTGAGTGCGGGCAAAGACACCCGACTGTAGCTCCCGAGGTGCCTCGGAGCCGAAACGCCGATCGGTTCGGGGCGCGTGCGTCGGACCGATCGGTCGGGGGCTGTGCAACCATGGTCAGTGGTCTTCTTCTCGTTACGGCCGCACAGTCACCACTGGAACTGTCATTACTCGAACTGGATGGGGTACTTCTCGGTATGGACGGCACTGCGCTCGATCGTCTCGGTTCCGCGTCGGATGTGTCGGCTGCTGCCGGCGGCGACGGTGAGCCCGAACTGACAGTGCAGAGATTGCTGTTCGACGGACCGTCGCCCCTGGTCAGTGCCGATATGTACAGCTCTGTCGGCAAGGGCAATGTCGAGCGCACTCGGACGGGCGCTCGCATCGCCAAGCGCAGCGTGCTGCACACCAACAGTTACTTCGGACGGTTCCCGGCCAGCTACTGGCAGCGGTGGACCACCGTCACCGAGGTGGTGTTCCGGGCAACGGTCGCCGGTGCCGGCCGGGTCGATCTGGTGGCCACGGATTACAAGGGCCACGAGCGCACGATGGCCAGTACAACTGTCGATTCCGCGAACGCGTCGACTCAGTTGGCCGTTCCCGTCGCCACGACGCAGTTCCTCGACGGCGGCGCGCTGTACGTCCGCTTCACCACCACGTCGAGCGAGTTGTCGGTGCAGGACGCGGAATGGACCGTCGCCGCGCCCGACAAGCTGCGTCCTACATCGGTGGTGATCTGCACGTTCAACCGCGCCGACGATTGCGCCAACACCGTCGCCGCCATGGCCGACGATCCCATCGCGCTGCTCGGTGTCGACAACGTCTACGTCGTCGATCAGGGCACCGATCAGGTGCAGACGCGCGAGAAGTTCCAGCGCGTCGCGGCCGAGCTCGGCAGCAAGCTCGTCTACATCACCCAGCCCAACCTCGGCGGCGCAGGCGGATTCACACGCGGGCTCTACGAGGTGCAGGGCAAGGGCGGCGATCCGGCCAACGTGATCTTCATGGACGACGACGTGCTGTGCGAGCCCGAGGCGATCGTGCGGATGAACTCGTTCGCCAACATGACCGTCGAGCCGGCGATCATCGGCGCGCAGATGCTGTACCTACTGCACCCCGACCGCGTGCACGTCGGTGCCGAGGTGGCGAACCTGCAGAAGCTCGAAGCCGGCGTACACGTCAAGAACGCGATCTCCGACAAGAGTGCGTTCAAGCGCAAGCGGCAGCAGGACGTCCGCGTGGACGCCGGCTACAACGGTTGGTGGTCGTGCCTCATCCCGTCCGAGATCGTCGGGCAGGTCGGTTACCCGCTACCGCTGTTCTTCCAATGGGACGACATCGAGTACGGATACCGTTCGCGCGCAAACGGATTCGCCACCGTCACGCTTCCGGGGGCAGCTGTGTGGCATGCCGACTTCGCGTGGAAGGACTGGGACGAGTGGCACCGCTACTTCAACCTGCGCAACGGCATGATCACCGCGGCGCTGCACATCGAACTCGACGGGCGCACGCTCGCCAAGCAGTTGTTCACCGATCTGCTGCGATACCTGGTGTCGATGCAATACGGCATGGCGTACACGTTGATCAAAGCCGTCGAGGACTTCCTGGCAGGCCCCGAACATCTGCTCGACGGCGGAATGGACGCCGCCGGCTCCATTCGGCGTGAACGTGCCGCCTACGGAGAAACCAAGCGCCACAACGCGAACGATGTTCCCGGTGTGCGTCCGGCCGACATGTTCATCACCCCGGCAGGCCCTACTCCCAAGAAGAGCATGGAGTTCGCAGTACTGGCCAAGCGTGTGCTCAACCAGTGGCGCGGCACCGTGAACCCAGGCCCGGTCGCAATCTCGGCGGACGACGCGCACTGGTGGCACGTCTCGCTCTTCTCCCATGCAATCGTCACCGATCGGTCCCAGGAAGGCGTGCGAGTTCGCAAGCGCAACAAGGCGCATGCGGTCGAACTGCTCAAGCGTGGAGTGACCGCACTCAAGCGTCTGCGCACAGAAACGCCGACCGTCGCCGCGTCGTACCGCGCTGCGGTGCCGCAGCTGACCAGCAGAGAGAATTGGGCGCGCTTGTACTCGACCGACGCATGACGGCGCGGGGCGAGCACACTCCCACAGTGCTTGCGCCCGTCGTAGCGGTCTTTGCCTTCGCAATCGGCGTCACCGCTGCGTGGGTTCCGTCGTTCTGGTACGACGAGGCCGCTACGGTCTACTCGAGCCGTCGCTCGTTCGCGGAGTTGCTCGATCTCTTGCGGAGCACCGATATCGTTCACGGTGCCTATTACGTCGGAATGCACTTGTGGGGACGAGTATTCGGCTTCTCCGAGTTCTCGATGCGTCTTCCGAGTGCGTTGGCGGTGGGAGTAGCTGCAGCGGGAGTGGTGGTGCTGGCCTCGCGGCTGTCCACCCCGCGAGTCGCACTGCTCTCCGGTGTTGCGTTCGCGCTGCTGCCGAGAGTGTTGTGGGCTGCGGTCGAGGCGCGCAGCTACGCTTCGACGGCCGCCGCCGCAGTGTGGTTGACAATCGTGTTTCTCGTTGCGCTGCACTCCCGTTCGCGTTGGTGGTGGGCGCTCTACGCCGCGATGCTCGCGGTATCGATCGTGCTGTTCGTGTACCTGGCGACGGTCGTCGCCGCGCATCTCCTGATCATGGTGGCGCGCCGTCGGTTTCGCGCGTCATTTCTGCCGTGGGCGGCGGCCGTGGTCACGGCGCTGGTCGTCACAGCCATGTTCCTGAGAGTCGTGCTGAGACAGGCGGCCCAGGTCGGATGGATACCGCCCATCGACGGCAACTTTCCCCGAGTTGTGCTGGAGTACCAGTGGTTCCTCGGTGCGCCTGTTTTCGGGATCCTCGTCGCAGTTGTTCTCGTTGCTGCACTGGTCGTTTCGAGTAAGGACCGAACAGGTGAAGCGGACTGGCGCAATGGGCTCTTGCCGGTCGCGCTCCCGTGGATCGTCGTACCGATGGCCGTGATGGTGATCTACTCGATCGTTCGATCACCGATCTACCTGGACCGGTACTTCACCTTCACTACGCCCGCCGTAGCCCTGTTGCTCGGAGTCGCCCTCGATCGCGTGAGTCGGCCGCGATGGCTTTCGGTGCTGCTCATCGGAGCCTTGGCCTCGGCCGCGCTGCCGGCGTATCTACAGCAGAGGTCGGCGTGGGCGAAGCCCTTGCAGATGGATTTCAGTGCTGCCAACGATTTCGCTTCGGAGAATGTCGCTCCGGGAGACTGCGTTCTTTTCGGGCGTGCAGCCTGGAACCCGTCCTCGCAACGACTGATCGAGGACGTCGATCCGTCCTCGTTCGCCCAAACGCGCAGCATCGGTCTCGCAAAGGACGCAGCAAGTTCGGGCCAGCTATGGGACGAGGAGCGCCCGCTGGCAGAGCTGACGTCCGAACTCGCTGAGTGCCAGGTGATCTGGTATTTCACCGATCGAGACCGTAGCGAGGCCGAGACTGTGCGATTGACCTCGAACGACATCTGGGTGTTGCCGCCCTCGGACTTCGAGACTTCTTCCGACTATTCGGAGCTCCGAAAGGTGGGGTTCCATATCGACGAACGGCACACGGTGCACGTCACCCAGGTCGTGCGATTGGTGCAGTAGCTAGTTCGAGCGAGTCATGGGTGCCGTGCGAATTCGTACGACGACCTGTTCGTTGTCGGCGGTGTAGCCGAGGTAGTCGAACTCGGTACCGGTGCGTGCGACGAATTCCGTCCACGCCCGGTACTCGTGGTTACGCCAGCCGGGGAAGTTGAAGTATTCGTCGAACACGATAACGGTGCCCACCGCGAGTCGCTCGGCCACCAGATCCAGCACGGTGACCGTCGACGAGTACAGGTCTGCGTCCAGGTGCAGGAACGCCAGTTTCTCGTGGTGCCCCTTCAAGAATCCCGGAAGGGAGTCCTCGAACAGTCCGGGGACGATCTGCGCACCGGGCACCTCGGGGATGGTGTCCTGCTCGAAGAGTCCCTTCGGAAATCCGGTGCGCCAGGTTTCGGGCAGGCCCGAGAAGACGTCGAATCCGGCGACGACGGTGATGTCCTTGCGCGATGCCAATTCCTCGGCGATGATCTCGAGCGTCGTGCCGCTGGCGACGCCGAATTCCAGTGCCATGCCGCGGATGGAGACCTCGCCGAGCGCGAATCGCAGTGTCGCGTGCGGACGCAGGAACGTCGGAGCCAGCGGCATCATCTCCTCGGCGAATTCGGCGCTCTGCGCGGCTGCTTCGACGTCGGAGGCGTACGGAATGTCGCGACGCATCCGCATCTCCAGGCCGCGGATGAACGCGTGTAGGTCGTCGATTTCCCGCCGTTGGCGCTCGAGGACGTCGAGCAACTTCGCCTGTTGGTCGTTGGTCTGCTCGGCGAGCTGGGCGGTCTGCTGAGCCAGAACCTCGCCGATCGCTCGTTGAAGCTTCTCCCGTGCCGAGATCTTGATGCGATCGGTGAGCTTCCGAGGTTCCGTCATGCGCACACGGTAGCGGTTTCACGCGGGTCGGCGCACCCCATGGCGGACGGCGCTGTGTAGTTGTTTGCTGGGGCTAGGGCCTGCGAAAGTGTTCCCGACGCCCCAGCCCGCGCAGCCGGAACCACTCGGCCAGTCCCTTCGGGTTGCGGGTGGTGATCAGGAAGAACCAGGTGAACCGAATCCACTCCTGCGGCAACAGCTTTCGCATTCCGGGCTGCGACATCAGGTAGCCCCGATTGCGATACGTGAAGTAGCGCTTGGTCGCGTCCTCCGGGTACTGCGTGTGCATCCGGCCACCGAGGATCGGCTTGAACTCCTCGGCCCCGTTGGGGTGAACGTAGGCGGTGGTGAGGCAGGTACCGAACTTCAGTCCCGAGCGCTGCAGTCGACGGTGCACTTCCACCTCGTCGCCGCGGACGAACAGGCGCAGATCCGGCACGCCCACCGCGTCGATGGTCGACGCCTTGAACAATGCTCCGTTGAACAGTGACGCGATGCCTTCGAGGAGATCGTCGTCCGGGTTCTCCGGGTCGATCAACTCCGACCGCAGTCGACGCCACTCGACGCCGCGGCGCAGCGGAAACGCCAACCGGTCCGGATCGTCGATGTCGCAGACGACGGGGGAGACCTCGTCGAGTCCATGGGTGAGGGCGCAGTCGTACAGGGTCTCGAGCACCTTCGGGCCCTCGGGGCGGCCGTCGTCGTCGGCGAGAAACACCCAATCCGCACCGAGCGAGAGCGCGTACAGAATTCCGAGCGCGAAACCGCCCGCACCGCCCAGATTGTGCTGCGAACCGAGATACGTCGTCGGCAGTGCATTGGACTCGACCAGTTCGCGGACGGCGGGCTCGTCGGCATTGTCGACGACGACCAGATGATCGAGTGGACGTGTCTGCGCACCGATCACCTCCAGCGACAGAGCCAACAACTCACGACGCTTGTGCGTGACGATGACCCCGACGATCTTGTCGGTCACTGCTGGTCTTCCCGCTCGATTTCCTTCAAGATCTGCGCGACGTGATCGCCCGCGTCGTCGCCGTCGTACGCCCGCACCACGTCCTCGATGCCGCCCTGCTGCCGAATCTGGCCGTGATCGATCCACATCGCGGTGTCACACAGCTGAGCCAGGAATTCGTTGGAGTGACTGGCGAACACCAGGATGCCCGAACGTTTCACCAATTCCTGCAGTCGATGACGGGCCTTCTTCATGAACTCCGCGTCGACGGCCCCGATGCCCTCGTCGAGCAGCAGGATCTCGGGGTCGATGCTGGTGACCACGCCCATCGCGACGCGCACGCGCATGCCCGTGGAGTAGGTACGCAGTGGCATGTCCAGGTAGTCGCCGAGTTCGGTGAAGTCGGCGATCTCGTCCATCTTCTCGAGCATCTGCTTGCGGGTCTGGCCGAGGAACAGCCCGCGAATGATGATGTTCTCGTAGCCGGAGATCTCGGGGTCCATACCGACGCCCAGATCGAACACCGGCGCGACGCGGCCGCGGATGATCGCGCTGCCTCGCGTCGGCTCGTAGATGCCCGAGAGCAGGCGCAGCAGCGTCGACTTGCCTGCACCGTTGTGCCCCACCAGTCCGACGCGATCGCCGTCCTTCAGGTTCATCGTGATGTTCTTGAGAGCTTCGACGACGACGACGTCGGAGGAGTTGCGGTCGATGGCGCCGCCGGCCTTACCGAGGAATGCCTTCTTCAGTGACCGCGTCTTGGCGTCGAAGATCGGGAAGTCGACGCACGCGTCATGGGTGCTGATGCTGATGGACAACTGCTGACCCCTAAACCCAGTAGGGCACGCGGGCCCGGTATTTCTTGAGAGCGAAGATGGCCAGCGCCCATCCGACAACGGTGAATCCGAGCACGATGTACCAGTGGTACGCCTGCTGGTTCTCGCCGATCAGAGGAGCGCGAATGATGTCGAGGTAGTGGAACAGCGGGTTGATCTCGACGAGCTTGGCGCGGTTCGCGGCCTCACCGCCCATCGACTGCAGGCCCGAGGTGGTCCACACGATCGGCGTCATGAAGAACATCAGCGTAACGAAGCTGCCGAGGATCGGCGCGATATCGCGGTAGCGAGTAGCGATGATCCCGAAGAGGATCGACACCCACACCGCGTTCAGCAGAATCAACACCAGAGCCGGAATCGCGAAGATCGCCGTCCAGTGCAGGCCGCCGGGAGGCCAGAAGATCGCGATGATGATCACGTAGATCAGCATGTTGTGGCCGAGCAGCAGCAGTTGACGCCACACCAGGCGATAGACGTGCACGCTCAGCGCACTCGGTAGCTGCTTGATCAGGCCTTCGTTGGCGACGAAGACGTCGCCGCCTTCGAGGATCGCCGCACTGATCAGTCCCCAGACGATCAGACCGACCGTCACGTGCGGCAGGAAGGTGCGCAGGTCGATGTTGAGCAGCACCGAATACAGCAGACCCATGGCGATGGCCTGGACGCCGGTGGCGATGGTGATCCAGAACGGACCGATCACCGACCGGCGGTACCGCTGCTTGATGTCCTGCCAGCCCAGATGCAGCCAGAGCTCGCGCTGCTCGAAACCGGTCCGCAGATCGCCGAACGCGCGCCGATAAGTCTGTGAGTCCGAAACCGGAGCAGGCATCTGCTCTCCTGCCTCGCTCTCGGGATCCTTCGCTGGTGCCGACACGACGGTCGACACTACCTCTTCACCGGTGCCGACTCCTTACAAGTACTGGCCGGTACCGCTGCCACCCTGGCCGCCGCCACCCGGTGCGTCCATCACGCCGGGAGGCAACGCGCCCTGACGCATCTGTTCGAGTTGCGCCCGGGCGGCCATCTGCTGCGCGAACAGAGCCGTCTGAATGCCGTGGAACAGACCTTCGAGCCAGCCGACGAGCTGAGCTTGCGCGATGCGCAGTTCCGCGTCGGTGGGGACGACATCGTCGCCGAAGGGCAGCACCAGACGCTCGAGCTCGTCGCGCAGTTCCGGCGCGAGGCCCTGCTCGAGTTCGTGGATGGACGACTTGTGAATTTCTTTCAGACGCGTCCGGCTGGCGTCGTCGAGCGGTGCGGCGCGAACTTCTTCGAGGAGCTGCTTGATCATCGTGCCGATGCGCATCACCTTCGCGGGCTGTTCGACCATCTCCGACAGACCTGATCCGTCGCCCGATTCGTCGTTCGCGGAGGATCCCGCGGCGCGGGCCGCAGCGGCGGTGGCCTCCTCGCGGCTGAGGGCGAGTGGTTCTCCGTTGGGGCCGATCACGACGACGTGATCCCCGGGTGCACTGTTCGGCTCGGATTGAGTCATACATCCATCTTTACCCGTCGGCCGACATTGCGCGATCGTCCGGGGCGATTATCCTGGTTCGGTCGTCGGGAACTGTGGAGACAGGGAGGAATCGAGCGTGCGAGTTGGGCAACGGTTCCCTGGGGAAACAGGACGTGGAACACATGCTCGACCGGTCGGCGCTTAGAGTGTCCGGCATGGGTTACGACGTCGCACGAGTGAGAGGTTCCATCCCCTCGCTCGGTGACGGGTGGATTCATCTCGACCCTCAGCAGGGGATGTTGATTCCGGATCGCGTGTCGACCGCCGTGTCCACCGCATTCCGCGGCAGTGCCTCCAACCATTCGGCCGGCAACACCTCGGCCAAACGAAGCGCAGCTCTACTCGAATCTGCCCGCGTCGCCATCGCCGATCTGGTCGGTGGGTACCCGTCCGGGGTCGTGATCGGACCGGACCGTGCGACGCTGCTGTCCTGGCTCGCGGATTCGATGAGCTCGCGGCTCGGGTTGGGTACCGGTCTCGTTCTCTCGCGTCTGGACGAGGAAGCGAACGTCGCGCCGTGGCTGCGGGTCGCCAGCCGGTCCGGTGCTCACGTGCGATGGGCCGAGGTCGAAATCGATACGTGTGAGTTGCCCACGTGGCAGTTCGACGAACTCATCACCTCCACCACGCGGCTCGTCGCGGTCACCGCGGCGTCGCCGATCGTCGGCAGTGCTCCCGACGTTCGGGTAGCGGCGGATCTGGTTCACGGGGTCGGTGGACTCATCGTCGTCGACGCGGCCGGAGCTGCCCCGTACGCCCACGTCGACATCAAGGAGCTCGGGGCCGATGTCGTCGCGATCGACGCGGCCGCGTGGGGTGGGCCGTCGGTCGGTGCGCTGATCTTCCGGGATCCGACGCTGTTGGAACAGTTGCCGTCGATGTCGCTGAACCCGTCGGCCAAGGGACCCGAGCGGCTCGAGGTCAGTGCGCACCAGTACGCGTTGTTGGCCGGTGTGGTGGCGTCCATCGATTACCTGGCCAATCTCGACGACGCGGCAACGGGGACGCGTCGCGAGCGCCTCGAGCTGTCGATCGGATCGTTGCAGCACTACCACGACGGTCTCTTCGACTACCTGATGAAAGCCCTGAACTCGCTGAACCACGTCATGGTGCTCGGGAACGCGCCGACGCGCATTCCCACCCTGAGCTTCACGGTCGAGGGCATGCCTGCGGTGAAGGTCTCCGAGCAGCTCGCGCAGGCCAGAATCGGCAGCGTCAGCGGAGTCCACGGGGGCAGTCGATTGCTCGACGCATTGGGCGTCAACGACGAGGGTGGTGCCGTCACCATCGGTCTGGCTCCGTACACCACCCGCTACGAGATCGATCAGCTGATCACCGCGCTCGCCGCGCTCGCGCTCTAGCGGAGCGGCTTCGCCGCACGTGCACGAGGTGCCTCCGGGTCGTTCCGCAGGCTCCACTCCGGCCTCGTAGCCCACTACGAATTTCCGGGCACGACCGATGACCGGCGCTACTGGACCCGCAGGATGACTTTCCCGATGGTCTCGGCCTCGTCGAGCATTCGATGTCCTTGTGCTGCTTCGGTTATCGGAATTTCGGCGTGCACGACGGCGGTGACGCGGCCCTCGGAGATCATCGGCCACAGGTGTGCGGTCATGTCGGCGACGATGTTCGCTTTGCTCGACGGTCCGGTTTCGGGACGGCCGCGCAACCCGGCTGCGTGTACCGAGCCGCGCTTGGCGAGGAGTTTGCCGAAGTTCAGCTCGCCCTTCACTCCGCCCTGCATGCCGATGGTGACGACGGTGCCGTCCATCGCCAAGGCGTCGATGTTGCGGTCGAGGTACTTCGCACCCATGTTGTCCAGGATCAGGTCAGCTCCGTGATCCTTTGTCTGTGAACGAATCTCGGCGACGAAGTCCTGCTTCTTGTAGTCGATCAGGATGTCAGCTCCCAGGTCTGCGCACATATCCAGCTTGTACTTCGATCCGGCGGTGACGGCGACGGTGACGCCCATCTGCTTGGCCAATTGGATTGCGTGCGTGCCGATTCCACTACCTCCGCCGTGGATGAGCAGCACCTGACCCGAACGCATGTGCGCGTCCATCACCAGGTTGGACCACACGGTGGAGGCAACCTCCGGAAGTGCCGCTGCCACATGCAGATCGAGGCCCTGCGGGATGGGGAACAGTTGAGTCGCGGGCACGGCGACCTGCTCGGCATAGCCGCCGCCGGCCAACAGCGCGCACACCTTGTCGCCGACGTTCCAACCGCTGACACCTTCACCGAGTTCGGAGATGATGCCCGAGCATTCGAGTCCGAGAATGTCGCTGGCACCGGGCGGCGGCGGGTAGAAGCCCTGTCGCTGCATCAGGTCGGCCCGATTGACGGCGGTGGCCGAGACGTCGACGATGACCTGGCCGCGACCGGGACGGGGGTCGGGAACCTCGGTCCATTCCATGACGTCGGGATCGCCGAACTCTTTCAGTGTGATGGCACGCATGTCTCCATAGTGCGCCTCCGGCGCAGTGGTGCGAATA
Organism: Rhodococcus sp. 077-4; assembly: GCF_047782425.1. Lineage (NCBI taxonomy): Bacteria > Bacillati > Actinomycetota > Actinomycetes > Mycobacteriales > Nocardiaceae > Rhodococcus > Rhodococcus sp. 077-4. The sequence goes on from NZ_JAJPWC010000001.1 coordinate 716,969, forward strand.
AGTGCCCCAGGCGGCACGTAGGAGTGGAGCCTGCGGAACGACCCGTGGGCCCCGTCGCACCACTGCCGTAGGCACTCACAAGTCCCAGAGATTGATCCCGAAATCGCCCGCGTGACTGTCGATCTGCTCGAGTTCGGCGTCGGAGAAGTCGAGGTTGTTCAGCGCCGCCACGTTGTTCTCGAGCTGCTCGACGCTCGATGCGCCGATCAGTACCGAGGTCACTCGCGAATCTCGCAGGGCCCAGCTCAGGGCAAGTTGCGCGAGGGATTGGCCGCGAGTCGAGGCGATGTCGTTCAGTGCCCGAAGGTGCCCGATGTGGTCCTCGGTGAGCCAGTCCGGGTTCAACGACTTGCCCTGCGCTGCGCGCGAATTCGCCGGGACGCCGTCGAGGTACTTGTCGGTGAGCATGCCCTGCGCCAGGGGAGAGAACGCGATGACACCTGCGCCGATCGCATCGAGGGTACCGAGCAGTTCGGGTTCGATCCAGCGATTGACCATCGAGTAGCTCGGCTGGTGGATCAACAGGGGAACGCCGGCGTCGGCGAGAAGGTCCGCCATTTTCTGCGTCCCCTCCGGCTTGTAAGAACTGATGCCCGCGTACAGAGCTTTGCCCTGCTGCACAGCGCTGATCAAAGCGCCCGCGGTTTCTTCGATGGGGGTGTCGTGATCGGGGCGGTGGCTGTAGAAGATGTCGACGTGGTCGAGGCGCATGCGCGTCAACGATTGATCCAACGAGGACAGCAGATACTTGCGCGAGCCGCCGAAGCCGTAAGGGCCGGGCCACATGTCCCAACCTGCCTTGCTCGAAATGATCAGCTCGTCACGGTATCCGGCGAAATCCTCCGAGAAGATCCGGCCGAAATTCTTTTCCGCACTGCCGTAGGGCGGACCGTAATTGTTGGCCAGGTCGAAATGCGTGATGCCCAGATCGAATGCCCGACGCAGGATCGCGCGCTGGTTCATCAGCGGTACGTCGTCGCCGAAGTTGTGCCACAGCCCCAAGGAAATTGCCGGCAGCACTGGGCCACGTGAGCCCACCCGTCGGAACGACATGGACTCGTAGCGATCGGCTGCGGCAACGTACGGTGGGTCGATGTTGGGATCTGTCATACCTCGACCATAGGGCGCTGCGCCGATTCGGGCCTGGAACCGAGCCAAGCTACTCGTGGGTAGATCTACTGCCTAAGATGGCACGGGTGACGGCCGAATTAGCAATTGGTCCCGGGGGGGACCCGCAGTGGCTCGACACTGCGGAAATGAGAGCATGGCGCGCCTATGTCGACGGCGGGCAACGATTGATGGGGGTACTGAACAAGGATTTGCAGGACGGTCACAATCTGTCGATGGCGGAATATCGCATTCTGGTGATGTTGTCGGAGTCGATCGACGGCTCCATCAGAATGAGCGAGCTGGCCGACGGTGTCCTGTCCTCGAGAAGTCGCCTGACGCATCAGATCAGGCGAATGGAAGTCCAGGACATGGTCACCCGCAGCACCTGCGTCAAGGACGGTAGGGGCGTGCTCGCGGTGATCACCGAGGAAGGCCGTCGCCGATTGGCGGAAGCGGCACCCACCCACGTCCGCAGCGTTCGACAGCACCTTGTCGACATCCTCTCCCCGCAGGAACTCGACGTGTTGGGCGACATCTTCGAGAAGGTCGACGCCGCGATGGACGCATCCGGCTCCACGCCGCGACGATGAGGGCCGATTGGGCTCCGGCCCGCTCGGCCGTTTAAGATCGCACACGGAAGCGTGGCAGAGCGGCCCAATGCACTCGCCTTGAAAGCGAGAGACGTGTAAAAGCGTCCGGGGGTTCAAATCCCTCCGCTTCCGCCACGAGGCCCCCGAGAGATCGGGGGCCTTTTCAGTGGGTGCTCGACGCCCAGCGCTCCAAGCTCAACTCCGTCTCGAAGCGTCGTGTCGTTTTCGAGACGGGGTCCGTGAATTCGATTGCACTGGCGAGTAGTTGGAGTGGCGCTGTGAAATCGTCGACGGCTCGGTCGGTTGCTGTCGGGTAGAGGTCGTCGCCGAGAATCGGCACTCCGAGCGAATTCATGTGCAGTCGCAGTTGATGGGTTCGGCCGGTCGACGGTGTCAGTCGATACCGACCGAGCCCGTTTCGATGCTCAACGAGTTCGACGGTGGTGTGCGCGTTGGGTTCTCCGGCCACCTCACGGGCAGTGAAGTCACCCTTCTGCGTGACGATTCGACTGCGGACGACGGTGGGCAGGGTCAGCGTGGGGTCGTACGAAGCGATGGCCTCGTACTCCTTGCGCACCTTCCGATCCTGGAACAGTGTTTGATACGCGCCGCGCAGGGTCGGTTCGATGACGAACAGGACCAGGCCTGCGGTGACGCGATCGAGTCGGTGCGCGGGCACCAGTTGCGGCAGGTCGAGTTCGCGACGCAATCGTACGAGCGCGGTCTGCAGAATGTGTCCGCCGCGGGGGATGGTCGGCAAGAAGTGTGGCTTGTCGATCACCAGTAGTGCGTCGTCTCGGTACACGATCGAGATATTGAATGGCACAACGGTTTCCGACGGCAGGTCGCGGTGGAACCAGACTGCCTCACCGGGAACGAACGGGGCGTCCGGGGCAATGGGTCCGTCCATGTCGACGATGTCACCGGCAACGAGCATGGCGTCGAGCCGCTCGGGCGCAATCCGTTGTTCGGTCGCGACGAGAAATTCACGGACGGTGCGCCACGTTCCGTCCTCGGGCATCCGGATTCGAGCGGGATCGAGGCCGTGCCGCTTCGCCAGGGGCGGTTGCTGGCGTCGTCTCACCGAACGAGCGTATCCGCCCGCCGAGATCGCACTTGTGCGGACATTTTACGGTCATCCGTCTGCACAAGTGCGAATTCGTTACTCGCAGCCGACGCCGTCGTTGTCGCGGTCGAGGTGAGGCCGCGGAAATCTCCGTAGCGAAACGTGTTTGGAACTCGATGATTCGGCGTATTTACGAACGTATGAGCGAAAACGAGCAGGTCAACCAGAACCCCGAGAAGGATCCCGACGATTGGGTCACCGGCGACGAGCCGATGACCGGACCGCAGAAGAGCTACCTGAGCACACTCGCGCAGGAAGCGGGCGAAGAGGTTCCCGACGGTCTCAACAAGGCACAGGCGTCGGAAATGATCGACAAGCTGCAGGGCGAAACCGGCCGCGGCTGATACTGCCCGCACAAGGTCCACTCGATGTGCCATTGACCCCCGGAAAGTCCACCGAATGTCACATCGAGTGCCCTTGGGTGATTGTGTCAGCGACTGCATCCGACCAGGTAGACCGTTATTTCAGTACATGTAACAAAGGATCACGCAGACTTTTGTACCGGCTCTCTCGCGGCTATTGTGAGCGGACCCACAGCTTCGGCGTGCGCGTGTGTCGGTGGGTACGTTGAGTAACGGATGTTGTTGGTGATGCGCCCCGCAAGGGAGCGCCGGGGGAGGATGGGCAATCAGATGCACCGTCGTGTGTTGGCAGTAGCGGGAACTGCTTTGGCAGTTTCGCTGCTGGGGTCGGGTATCGCCGGGGCGCAGCCGCTTCCCGGTACCGGCAGCGCCGATGGTGGCGGTGTGGCACCTGGTATCACAGCGCAGGCCTTGCCTCTGTCGTCTGCGCGCATCGATCGAGTCGACATGCTCACCGACCGCCGCGCTGCGGTGTGGGTGGAGTCGCCGGCGATGGGTCGCACCATTCAGGTTCAGGTTCTGCTTCCGGCCGCGCAGGCCGTGTCGCGTCCGACGCTCTACATGCTCGACGGTGTGAGTGCGGGCAAGGAGTCCGAGTACAAGGAAAGTACCTGGACTCAGAAGACCGACATCGTCGATTTCTTTGCGAACAAGCAGGTCAACCTCGTACTCCCGGTGGGCGGATCGAGCAGTTACTACACGGACTGGAACGTGCCGGACCCGGTGCTCGGCGTCAACAAGTGGGAGACGTTCCTGACGTCCGAGTTGCCGCCGCTGATCGATGCGCGCTTCTCCGGCAACGGCACCAATGCGATCTCGGGTGTGTCGATGGGTGCCCAGGCGGCGATGGATCTGATCACGCGTCACCCCGATCTCTACACCGGTGTTGCCGGTCTGAGTGGTTGCTATGACAACTCGCAGACCAACTTCAAGGATGCGGTGCGCGCGACCGTCGCGACCAACGGCGGCAACGCCACGAACATGTGGGGCGAGAACTCCGACCCCAAGTGGGTCGAGCACGACCCGTCACGTAACGCAGAGGCCCTGCGCGGGAAGGATGTCTACCTCTCCGTCGGCACCGGCCTGCCCGGTCCGCACGAACTCGGTCCTGGCGGCGGCGGAATTCAGGAAGCCGCGATGGGTGGCCCGCTCGAGGCCGCTGCGCTGTACTGCACCACCGTGTTCGATACTCGACTGCGTTCGCTCGACATCCCCGCGACAGTCGTCTACCGCCCGTACGGAATCCATCAGTGGCCGTACTGGCAGGACGATCTGCGCGAATCCTGGCCGACGCTCGAGCGCGCGCTAGGTCTGTAGAGCGAACTTCAGAAACGCGTCGTTCTCGTGCGGGTCACCGATGGTGACCCGCACGCCGTCGTTTCCGTAGGCACGCAGCAGCACGCCCTCTTCGGCTGCGGCTGCAGCGAATTCACCCGAACGTTCGGCCAGCGGCAGCCACACGAAATTGGACTGCGACGTGCCGACGTCGTAGCCGCCCGCGACGAGAGCGTCGCGTACCCGCTCGCGTTCTGCGATCAGAGCTTCGGTGCGGGCCAGCAGTTCGATCGATGCCTCCAGTGACGACACCGCGGCCTGTTGCGCAATCGTGCTGACGGCAAATGCAATTCGCACCTTCGACAATGCCGTGATCACTTCGGGATCGGCCACCGCGTAGCCCACTCGCAAGCCTGCGAGACCGTACGCCTTCGAGAACGTCCGCAGCACGATCACATTGCGTCGTCCGCGTGCGAGCTCCACTCCGTCGGTGTGGTTGCCTGCGGCGTCGGGGCGGGTGTACTCGAAGTACGCCTCGTCGAGGACAACGAGAATGTTCGACGGCACCGCGTCGAGGAAGGCCTCGAGCTTGTCACGCTGGACGACGGTTCCGCTGGGGTTGTTCGGATTGCAGACGAAGATCAGGCGGGTGCGGTCGGTGATCGCGGCGAGCATCGCGTCGAGATCGTGCACGTGCTCGGCCGTCAGAGGAACCTGTATCGGTGTCGCGCCTGCTACGCGAGTGATGATGGGGTACGCCTCGAAGGAGCGCCAGGCGAACAGCACTTCGTCGCCGGGACCGCACGCGATCTGCACCACCTCCTGGCACAGAGCCACCGAACCGTTGCCTGCCGCTACGTTCTCCGTGGCCACCCCGAGCTTCTTCGCGAGTGACTCCACGAGCGCGGTCGCCCGAATATCGGGGTAGCGGTTGACACCGGCAGCGGCCTGGGCAATCGCCTCGCGAACGCTGGGTAGCGGCCCCTGCGTCGTTTCGTTGCTCGCCAGCTTGATCGCGCCCGGGAAGGTGCGGCCGGGAACGTAGGCGGGGATGGCGTCGAGGTCGGGACGGATGTGCGCGGTCACGGCTGCCATTATGCGCTCGAGTTCGGGGTTGACTTCTACGCGTCCGTGATATTGCTGTGCACGACCGGACCGATCGTCCTATCTTCGGTAAGTATGTCGGGAATCTTCAGCGACGCCGCAGTCCTTCGTTCCGCCTCAGCGCCCACAGTCGGCGCGGACGACGAGGTGGATACGTCCGCCCACGAGTCTCCACCGCAGGAGAAGGTGCCGTTGACGGCCGTCGAACCCGATGGTCCACCTCGCGGCGGAATCGTCGTTCTGCACGAGGCGCGAGAGGTTCCCGAGTCTCTGCTCGACCTGCTGCGCGCACTCGCGCTGGAAGGGTGGCTCGCCGTCGCTCCGAACTTGTTCCACCGAGGGCACGGCGACGACAAGGAGGTGTTCGGAGACGACCTCTTCGCGGACTTCGACGCCACCTCCGACTGGCTCGTGGGGCGCGGTGTCTACCCCGATTGTGTCGGGGTCATCGGATTCGACGACGCAGGTACCGCAGCGTTCATCGTGGCCACCAGTCGTCCGGTCGGGGCGGCGGTCAGTGTTGCTGCAGCGGGCATCGTCGAACCGCTCAACTCCGACGCGGTGGCGTTGGTCGAGGCCGCACCCAAGCTGCAGGCCCCCTGGCTCGGTCTCTACGGCGAGGACGACCCTCACACCCCACCCGATCACATCGAAGCCCTTCGCGACGCCGCCACGCGTGCCTCAGTGGCCACGAACGTCGTCAGCTATTCGGGGCTGAAGCACCGAGCCGACCATCCTCGCGAACAACCCGGCAGTTCCGATCACAGCGAGCCCGCAGCGGCCGCGCTCGTCGACGCACAGACCCGAATCTTCGATTGGTTCGACAGCTTCATGCGCTGAAGAGCAACAAGCATCTTTTACGCGAACGCCGCGCGAACCAGAGGCGTCGACCAGCCGTTTTGCCTTCTGGCCTTTGCCGTGTGTAATCTCTTTCCTCGGCGGTCCGAGAGGGCCGGCAGCCTAGGAGGCGTGCCAGAGCGGCCGAATGGGAGTCACTGCTAATGACTTGTCCTTTCACCGGGACCGGAGGTTCAAATCCTCTCGCCTCCGCCACGAACGGTAGAGTTTTACCGTTCTGCTAGACCAGTTGGATAACTGAACATGCGCCCGTAGCTCAACGGATAGAGCACTTGACTACGGATCAAGAGGTTAGGGGTTCGAATCCCTTCGGGCGCACAGAAGAATTGCCCCGAACCGCAGCGATGCGGTTCGGGGCAATCTCCTTTGTCGGATCTGCCTCCAACTCAACACGTACGATCTGTTCCGCATCGACACTGTTGAGCGATTCGGACGCGTGCGGGTGTTGGTGACCGATCGTGGGTACCTTCCTCACGGGATTGCACTTGTTCGCAATATCGGAGCTGAATGTCCGAAGGCGCTCGCACGACCTACGCCGCCGCATGGAGGCGCTTCACCAACTGGTGCGAGACGAACGGTCCCGTGACGCCTCAGTCGCGTCCGATCGCCATGGCCGCGTACCTCATCGACGCCGTCGACAACCCGCACCGAAACAGGGGAGCGGGCCTACGCCGTCGCCACTCTCTCAACTCGGATCGCCGCAATCATCCACCAGCACCGCACTACCGGCCAGTTGTCCCCATTCGCACACGGACTGGTCACCGCAACCTGGTCCGGGATCAGACAGGCGACACGACGCGGCGGGCCCCAGACCAACCCGTTGCGCCGCACCAGCTGAGGAGGAGGCGATGACCTATTGCCGAGATCGGAACGGGCCCCGTCGCGGTTGTCGGGTTGCAGAAAAACGGGCTGTTGGTGAGAGCCGTTCGGGGCAGCCTGAGTTGCGTCCGCCGTCGTCGCAAGCTGTGTATGCCGATGGTTCGATTGTAGGTGCGCGCGTGTCAGCATCTCTCTATAACAATCGCGCTCCAGGTGAACCCGGCCCCTGCACTCAGCAGAACGTACAGTCCGCTGGAATCGTCGATGGTCCGGTCGGCGATCGCGTCGGCGAGGTTGCCGATGACGTCCCCGGCCCCGAGGTGTCCGGTGACCGCACCGTATTCGACTACCGGCGCGCGGAACCAGTGCTGAAGTAGCGGGCGGTACGTCGATTCGAGAATGTCGGCGTTCAGTCGAGGCGTGAACACTGCACGAATTCGCGAATCGACACCGTCGATTCCGACCTCGTCGAGCACGCTCCGCACCACAGTGTCGATGGCGCGACGTTCTCGGTCTGCGTACACGCCAGGCTCGGCTGTACGCAGATGGCGCTTCTTCGCATCGCGCACATCGACTGTGCTGCGGTACCACCGAGAAGCCGGCGCGAAGGGGTCCACACCGCGGTTCATCACCTCCAGCTCCGGTGCGGCATCGGTTGCCGTTGCCCGAATACGCAGTCCACCAATCATTTCAGGGCTACCGCGGCCGAGTAGTACTGCGGTGCCTCCATCTCCGTAGACGCACCCGTAATCGCTGGACTGCCGATCGAAACCGGGTGACTTGAACGAGTCTCCGGTGGTGATGAGGCAGAGCCCATCTCTACTGCCCCTGCGAGGTCCCGCCAGCCGATCCTGCGCAATTTCGATTGCGGCAGCCGCGCCGTTACACATCTGATTGATGCCGATCGGTGTCGCCGCCAGCGCCCCGACGCGATGAGCGACGTAGTGCGCCGGTGACCAGAAGTCATGACCTTGATAGTGACTCCAGGCGTGCAGCACCAGTGAGATGTCGTCGGGGTCGACCCCTGCTGATTCGATGACGGCGATTGCGGCGTCGACGGCCAGTTCTGGTCCGGATGCCGTTGTGACAGAGGCTGTCCGGCCTGGCTCGGTCACGACTCGTCCTTCCGGTATCGAGCTGGATGCCCCCAGAATTGTCGGATAGTGCTGCGAAGAAACAGTTTTCGTCGACTCATTGGTCACGACCATCGCAAACCCCCGTTTACCTCGAGTACGTGACCGTTGATGTAGTTGCCTCGATGTGAGGCGAGGAATCTGACGCTGTCACCGATTTCGTGTCCTGCTCCCTTTCTGTTCGAAAGCAAGCGTGGGCCGACCTCGTCCCAGGCGATGTCGTTCGAAGTCAAGCGCTGTCCCATCCCGGTATCGATGAATCCCGGTGCCACCGCATTGACGGTGATCCCGCGCTCCGCGGTCTCTTCTGCGCATACTTTCGTCATCATGTCGAGCGCAGCCTTGGAGACGCAGTACGCACTTGCGCCCACCGAGGGCCGGGTGGACAGAGCAGAGGAGACGATAATGATGCGTCCGGTGCCGTTCGGCAGATGCGGTAGGGCCGATTGAATGCAGTTGAATGTTCCGGTCACATTGGTGTCGATTACAGCTCGCCAATCGTCCGGATCTATTGTCTCGATGAGTCCGTCATTGGTGATGCCGGCATTGGCTACCACGATGTCCACCCGGTCGAACTCGGCGACGACTCCAGCGAATAGATCGTCGATCGAGTGCCGGTCGAGGATGTCGACCGGCGCGTAGCGAGCCCGAGCCGGGCTCAGTTGTGCGATAGACGTGAAGTTGTGCTCGCGGCGTGCGGCGCACGTGACATGTGCTCCGGCGATCAGTAACGACTCGGCGATGCTTGCTCCCAAACCGCTGGTTCCCCCGGTGACCACTGCCACCTTGTCGCGCAGGTCCATGTCTATTCCTGTCTGCTCGGTCTCGGAGATCAGATGATGCCGACCATCGGCGCGTTCTCCTGCACCCGATCCCAGGCTGCGGAATCCCGGTCTCCGGCCCGGAGCACGTTGGCCAGGCGTTCACGCATGATGATGTTGGTCCCATCCGAGTGCAGCCAGATGGAGGCGTCGCGCAGAAGCTTCTCGATTCCGTTCTCGCGCATCACGCCCGCACCGCCCCACAACTCCATCGCCTTGCGTGCGGATTCGAAGACTCGCTCGGATGCAACGAGCTTGGGCGTGATGGCGAGGATGGGGTCGAATGTCTCGGGAGATCGTGCCTGCCACGCCGCTCGCCAGATGTAGTTGCGGGTGAGGTCGACGTTGACATACATGTCGGCGAGGTATGACCCGACAGCTTGATGTTCGACAATTGGCTTGCCGCCCTGTACTCGGTGTCGACACCAATCGAGCGTGCGGTCGAAACATTCACGGGCAATGCCGAGTGCACACGCGGCCGCGTACGAATTGCTGGCGCGCAGAAGCCGTCCGACGCTCTGCAGGGCAAGACCTGGCTCGCCCAGCGTTGCCCCGTCGGGGACGAACACACCCTCGTAGAAGATCTCGGAGTTGTTCGCGATTCTCTCCCCGCTCTTGTCGTGCACTTTCCCGATCCGCAGTCCCGGTGAGTCTGTTGGGACGACGAATGCTGTCACCGACTCCGTGATGGGCCCTTCGCGATCGGTTCGCGCGAAACACAGAATGGTGTCCGATCGGTTCGCATTGGAGATGTAGTGCTTGAACCCGTTGATGACGTGTCCGCCGTCTACCTTCTGCGCGAAGGTCTGCATCCCCGCGCCCGGAGCTCGGTACGGCAGCAGATTGTCCGATGCAGCGTTGGGCTCGGTGAACGATGCCGCGAACAGGCCTCTAGGGTTGGCAGCGTTACGAGCCAGGTAGCGCGCGTGCTGGTCCGTTGTGCCCAGTTCGTGCAACATCTGTCCGAACTTCCAGTGTTGCGCCAGCACGACCGCGCTGCCCAAGTCTGCCGCGGCAATCTCCTCGAGAATGACCGTGTTGGTGACATAGTCGGTGGACGAGCCGCCGAACTCCGGTGGTAGGGGAGCCTGTCGAAGGCCACGGGCATCGGCTTCTTCGATGATGGCCCACGACCATGCGGCCTCCGGGTCGGGTTGTGCATCGAGTTCCGCCGCAACGGGTCTGATGACCTCGGTCGCGAAATCTCTTGCTACGTCACGCCAATGAATCATCTCGGGGGTGGGTGTGAAATCCATCATTTTCGACTTTCTATCCGATGTGGGTGGAAGTGCGCTGGGGGGATGGCAGGGCGCAGGACAGCAGCGCACCGATGAAGGCGAGCCCGGCTCCTGCCCACCACGCGGCTCGGAGACCGTCGATGAGGTCGCCTCCGGTGCCGCCCGATTGCAGAACTGTCGAACTGGCGGCGGCGACGCTCAGGATGGCTGCGAGTCCGATGGCCCCGCCGAGACGGTATGTGGTGGAGATCAATCCGGATACGGTGCCCGATTCGGCACTCGATGTCCCTTGTGCGCCGGCGATGAACGAGGTTGCCTGCGCAACGCCCCACCCCAGCGACCACAGAATGGACGGTCCGAGGAACGCCGACGCAAAACTGTCGTCGGGCCCGATCCGAGTGCTCCAGAGCAGGCCCACGGCGGAGAGCGTCAAACCCGCACCGAGCGAACGCCGTAGGCCCACCTTTGCGATCAGCATCTGAACGCGGGTGGACGCGGCGAACAGGATGATGCTGATGGGGAGGAACGCAAAGCCTGCTGCTATGGGGTCGAATCCGTGTTCGCGCTGCAGATAGATCGTGTAGGTGAAGTAGGTGACCTGTCCCAGGGCACCGGTGATCGCAACGATGACGATCCCTGTCGAGACCGAGCGGTTGCGAAAGATCTGGAGGTCGATCAACGGGGCCTCGGCCCTACGCTGCCACAGCGTGAACAGAGCCACGACCACCGCTCCCGATCCGAGGGAGAGGAGCGTGGAGAACGACGTCCATCCGCTGTCCCCGGCGATCGCGACCCCGTAGGCGATTGTCGACAGTCCCACGGCCGCGAGCATGGCACCGATTACGTCGGGCCGACCGACAGTACGAGAACGGCCTGCGGGCAGTAGGGCGGATCCTGCCATAACGGCAACGCCCACAGGGACGTTGACCAAGAAGTTCCACCGCCACGATGCGGACGTGAGCAGTCCACCCGCCACCATCCCGACGCCTCCTGCGAGTCCGGACATGGCTCCCCACAGTCCGAGTACCCAATTTCGTTGCGCACCCTCGAATTCTGCCACCAGGATCGCCATGGCAACCGGAGACATCGCCGCGGCACCGACGCCTTGAACACAGCGAGCTGCAATCAATTCGGTTGGGGTGGAGGCCAATCCGCATACGAGCGAGGCGAGCGTGAACAGCAACGTGCCGGCGATGAACACCCGCCTGCGGCCGATGTAGTCCCCCAAACGTGCGCCGAGTAGGAGCAGTCCGCCGAAGGGTAGGGCGTACGCGTTGACGACCCAGGGGAGGGCGGATCCGGAGAGTCCCAGGGAGTCCTGCATGGACGGCAGGGCGACGTTGACGATCGTGGCGTCCATCGAGACCATGAACTGCGATCCGACGAGCACCAAGGTCACGAGCGCAGTTGCCTGCTTCGATTTGCCGAAACGCCGTGGATGGTGGATCTGGTCGGTCATTGTCGGAGCTCACGGGAATCTCGCAGCGCGGCAATGGTGTCGGCCGCATCGCGCAGAGACGGTGCCTGCAGCAGCAGTTTCGCCGGAATGTCGACGGTGAGGTCGGATTGCAGCCGTGTCTTCACCTCGAGCGACATGATCGAGTCGAGTCCGATGTCGCGTGCGCGCGAATCGGCCGACAGCTTTGCCTTGGGCTTGCGCAGGGTGCTCGCCACTGTGGTCATCAACAGGTCGAGTACGTCCACGTCCGTGGCAGTGTCCGCACTGTTCTGTTGGGCAGCGGGCGTTTTCGCAGCCGGGGCCGACGAAGCAGCGGGAGCTGCCGGGGGCAGAGTCGAGCGGGCAGGCTCGGCGGAACGAGGGGCGGCAGTCTGGGGTGCTGAGGGCCGCGCGGGGGCGGTGGCGGGACGTGCAGGGGTCGACGCCGGAAGTCGCGTGTCGGCAGTGCCGGCGGGGTTCACCTCGATACGCCCGGACAACCGAATGTGTAGTCCGGAGGTGGGCTCGACTATGTCGAGGTCGCCGGACAACACGATCGAGGACCCGGCGGAGGGAGCCGGTGCGACGGTCGCCTCCGGTGCGAGTGGATCGTCGACCTCGGTGGCGACTTCGTTGGGACGCCACCGACTGTCGATCGGTGCGGATGTTCGGACGTTCACGCCGGTGAGTTCGGCCATCGTTTCATTCCTTTCGTCAACTACTACGACGTCGGCTCGGGTGGTTCCGGCGACACCGTTGTCGCGAAGGGTGATGTGACTGGTCATCGTGGTGGCCGATCCGAGGATGCGTATTCGATCGATGTGTTCGGCCACCAGCCAGCCCGGTCGCTCGAGCAATGCGAGCAGCGGAGTCAGGCATGCTTCGATCAACGCGGGGTGCAACGGCGATTCGTCGTCCTCGAGAACATCCGGGCGAACGACGTTGGCAGACAGGGCACCACGTGTCCGGTGCACCGCCTGCACACCGCGGAGTCGAGGGCCCCAATCGAAGCCTCCGGCCTGTGCTGCGGAGTAGAAGTCGGATCCGAGCACCGTCGATCCGTGCACGGGTGTCATCGTCACCGGCGTTGCGTCCACCGAGTCGTCGACAGTGCACTCGAAGTATCGAACTCCACGGTCGTCGGTCAGTTCGCATCGAACTTCGTTCTCGGACTGCACGTGTGCATCGATGAACAGTGCAGAATCGGCGGTGAACAGCGGCTCGAAGAAGTGCGCATCTCGGATCGTCACGTGGTCCGTGCCCAGAATCGACACCGCCACTCGTCGAGCATGTTCGATCATGGTGGCACCGGAGATCATGGGCGATCCGAGTAGCACGTGTTCGTCCAGATACGGCGACTGTGCTGCATCCAGGATGATCGGGTGGGTCTGCTTCGGGGTGCCCGCCGTCGGTGTCGAGTTCGTGTCGAACGCATCGTCGAGCCAGAAGCGTTCTCGTTGCCATGCGTAGCGGGGCATGGGCACGCATCGCCCGTCTTCGTACAGGGCGGAGAAGTCGATGTCGATGCCGGCCGAGTACAGCGCGGCCACATTCTGCAGGATTTCGGCACGTTCCGGTTGGTTGCGGGTGGTGGTGGATACCGTCACGCTGTCGGTGGCCGAGCCGTTGTCACGAATTGCGCTGCTCAGTAACGGATGCGGTGAAATCTCGACGAAGACGGTGGGTCGGTCTTCGGCAATGTTGGAAATAGCCTCCTCGAAGCGAACTCGGTTGCGCAGGTTCGACGCCCAGTAGTCCGCATCCAGTTGAGCGCCGTCGATTCGTGCGGCCGCAACCGTGGAGAAGAAGTCGATCTCGGTGCTGCGCGGCGAGAGATCGGCGAGATCGGCAGCGAGCGGCCGCGTCAATGGGTCCATCTGCGGACTGTGGCTGGCCACGTCCACCGCAACGCGTCGGACGAAGTAGCCGGCCGCGTCGAGGTTCTTCTCGGCATCGTCGATGTGCGTAGTCGGGCCCGAGATCACCGTCGAGGTCGAGCTGTTGAGGACCGCGACCACCACGTCGGTGTCGTTGTCCGCTATCCACTGTTCCATGACGGTGGCCGGAGCGCTGACCACGAGCATTGCTCCTTCGCCGGCCACCGTGCTCATCGCGGACGACCGAAGACACATGATACGTGCACCGTCAGCGACGCTCAGAGCACCCGAAATACATGCTGCCGCAACTTCTCCCATGCTATGGCCGACGACCATACTTGGATCGACCCCGAAACGCTGCCACGTTCGCGCCAGCGCCACCTGCATGGCCCACAGGCTTGGTTGCACGACGTCGATGCGGTCCCACTGCTGTGTTTCGTCGGTCAACGCGTCGATCAAGGACCACCCGGCGGCGTCGAAAATCGCTTGCTCGCATTCGAGTACGGCAGATCGGAACGCAGGCGAGGTCTCCAGGAGATCGCGTCCCATGCCGAACCATTGAGATCCCTGCCCGGGAAAGACGAAGACGACTCGACGCGGAGTGCGTCGAAGCTGTTCCGGTGGATCGTGCAGGATTGCCCTCAATGCGTCGCTGATCTCGTCGTGGGTGTCGCCCACGACCGCGGCGCGGGCGACGTGATGTGTGCGGCGCATGGCCGCCGTGTGACAGATATCTGCCAGCGCGACATCGGCACCCGATCCACCCGCTCCGAAGTAGGCGAGGTGGAAGCGAATGGTGTCGCGCAGTGCTTCGTCGGTGCCGGCAGACAGGGTCAGCAAGTGGGCGGTGCCGGACTCGCTGCGTGCGGCGTCGGTGCGAGGCGTCGGGTTCGGTGCCGGTGCAGGGGCGAGGACGATGTGGACGTTGGTGCCCGAGACGCCGAATGCGTTGACGCCGATGACAGCGTGGTCGCCGAGTGGTGTGGCTTCCGTCGGAATTCGTATTGACATTGCTTCCCAGTCGATCTCGGGATTGGGGCGGACGAAGTTGAGGTTGGCGGGGATCACTCGGTGTTTGCTCGCCAGCACCGCTTTGATCGTTCCCAGGATTCCGGCGGCTGCTTCGGCGTGTCCGATGTTGGTCTTGACGGATCCGACGTACAGCGGGTTCGACGTCGACCTGTCGCGGCCCAGCACATCGTGGAGGGCACCGAGTTCGACGGGGTCGCCGGCTTGGGTCCCCGTTCCGTGGGCCTCGACGAACGCGACGGTGCGTGGGTCGATCCGGGCATCGGCGTACGCACGTTCGAGCATCAGTCGTTGACCCGAACGAGCCGGTGCCATGAACAGGTCACTGCCGGATCCGTCGTTGCTGCTTCCACTGCCTGCGATCACGGCATGGATCGGGTCGCCGTCTGCGAGAGCGTCGGCAAGAGGCCGCAGAAGCAGGACGCCGATTCCTTCGCTTCGGACGAATCCGTCGGCGTCGGCATCACCGAATTTGCAGCGGTTGTCGGGGGAGAGCATGCCCGCGTCGGAGAACGCCCGGCTCTCCCATGGCCCGAGGATCAGGTGCACACCGGCTGCGATCGCGGCAGTACACTCGCCGTCCCTGAGGCTGCGACTGGCCAGGTGGACCGCGCTGAGCGACGAAGCGCATGCCGAATCTATGGACAGTGCAGGGCCATTGAGGTCGAAGACGTACGACACGCGACCTGCCATGGACGAACGCGCACCGCCGCCCATGACGCCATACACGTTGGGATCGGAGCGATGCCGGCGCTCCCAGTAGTTCGAGGTATCGGTACCGACGAATACCCCGGTATTCGTTCCCTGCCACTTCTGTCGTGGGTGGCCCGCGTCCTCGAATGCCTCCCATACGCATTCGAGAAGAAGACGTTGCTGCGGGTCCATCGACTCGGCTTCACGGGGTGAAATGGAGAAGAACTCCGCGTCGAAACCGGCTACGTTGTCGACGAATCCACCGCGACGCATCCGCGGGTCGTCAGTGTCATCGACTCGAAACCTGTTGGCAGGAACGTCGCAGATCGCGTCGACGCCTTCCATCAGGAGGTTCCAGTACTCGTCCACTCCGTGAACTCCTGGTGCTCTGCAGGCCATACCTACGATTGCTATGCCGCCCTCGATATTGCTATCGCTATCTGTCGGTCGTTCGCGCATCGCGCACCGTTCCTGTTCGTCAGCACCGAGTGTGCAGGTCAGTGGGAGATCGTGAGTACAGCTTTTCCGCCGGGCAATTCACGTCGTTTCATCAGTTCGATGACACGAGTGAGTTCCGACCAATCGACGCAGTAACCGGGTGTCGGATCGAGGCGGCCGTCGGCGGCCAAGCTCACGAGCAATTCGAGGTCCTCGCGTTCGGGGTACGCGACTGCATACGACATGTAGTTGGTGATCGTCGCGCCTTCGTGACCCATGAACGAAAAGACATCGAGCTCGGCTTTGGTGCCGGAACTGTTGCCGATCATCACCAGCTTGCCCCGGGGTGCCAGCACCGACAGTGCCGCTTCGAGTACTGCGCCGCCGACGGATTCGATGATCAGATCGAAGGGACCTGATGCATCCGGCGGGGAAGTCGAGACCTCGGTTGCCCCGAGTTCGATCAGTTCACTGGCTTCGTTCTCGCCGGCTGTCGTGATCGCCGTGACCGACGCACCTGCGGCACTGGCCAATTGGATTTGAAACCGACCCACGCCGCCGTTGGCACCGGTGATCAGGACCTTGCGTCCCAACAGGTCGCCACCCAAGCGCACGGTTCGCAGCGCGGTCAGTCCTGCCATCGGCAGAGCGGCAGCGATGTTGGTGCCCAATGTATCCGGCAGGACTGCCATTCGATCGGTGCGCACGGCCGCGAGTTCGGACCATCCGGCTCCATCGACCATTCCGACAACGGGTGTGCCTGCTTTGGGTCCGCTCCCGTCTGCGGCAGCCTCGATCACGACGCCACTGATGTCCTGGCCGGGTCGCCAGCCGTGGCCTCTCGCGGCCATGAGGGACAGTTCCCCGCGGTTGACAGAGAACGAATGGATCTGCACGAGAGCCTCATCGGAGGCCGGCTTTGGATCTTCGGCTTCGAGACGTTGGACCGGAATATCAGAGTCAGGGGTGTTGATCGTCGTGTACATCGGCGTATCCGATCTCGTCGTATGGTCACACCGAGACGGTGTGAATCTGTACGACGACGAGTCAACGCCGATCCGTCGGCGTGAACCAGAAGCAATTCGTGCACTCAGGGTTCACGAAAAACAATCAGAAGTCAGATGTGAGCGCACGCTTCGGCCAGGGCGTCGACAAGCGCCGTCCTTTCGCGCACCGCCAGCCACATCTGCACGACCATGCCAGGATCGGTCACGGGCCGGAAGGTGACGCGTTCGGTCGACAGTGCCTGCACGGAGCCCTCGTACATCGCAGTCCACGACGGTGGTCCCGAGCCGAGTTCGAGCACCGTAGTCTGCAGGTCCCGGAATGGAATTCCCGCGGGCGGCTCGAACCCGGCGTCGGAACAGGCACGGAGCACCGTAGCGGCGAAGGCGGGATTCTGCTCGGACGGAATCAGGCGCAGCGGAAGGTCCGCCAGATCCGATAGCGCTAGGTGGGGTTTGGAAGCCAGTGGGTGGTATGCGGGAATGGCGACGACGATACGGTCGACCCATGCCGGAATCAGGTTCAGATCCTGGTCGTTTCTGGGCAGTCGAACAAGTGCGGCGTCGAGTGCACCCGAACGGACGGCGTCGAGTTGTTCCCATACCTGCCCGATTTCCAGCGTGACGAGCAGATCGGGAAACTGAGCTCCGAGGTGATCCAGAAGTCGGTCGATGCGTTTGCCTGAACCGCCTGCTATTCCCAATCGAAGATGCGGTGGTGCGTCGGACTCGTCGGAGCGAGATCGCACAGCCGCAGCGGCGTGTGACACAGCATTGAGCACTGCTCGAGCCTCTGGGACCAGCCTGCACCCCGCGGCGGTCAGTGTTACTTGACGTTTGGACCTGTCGAACAGCGGCTGACCCAGCTCGTGTTCGAGTCTTCGGATCTGTTGACTGACCACGGCCTGGACCACGTGCAATCGCTCCGCCGAACGGGCAAAATGTAGCTCCTCGGCGACCACCAGAAAGTACCTGAGCTGCTTGATCTCCATGGTGATGAATTATCCCTTGCCCGCAGGTTGATGTAGCGAGTGAACGGCAAACCAAGCGGAACCGCATGCGTACCCAGCAGAAAACTATGCAGACTGCACAGAGTGGTTTGCTGCCCGATTCAACAGCGACCTCATGCCTGAACTCCTGAGCAGCAGAGAAACCGCCTACGGGCTTTTTCGAGCAACTTACGACATCACGATTCGCGTGCACTAGAACGCCAACTGATCCTGTTGCCGGTCAGAATTACTCGCGCAGATTCAGACCTGACATCACGTCCAAGCGAACCAGACCGCTCCGGCCGTAGACCAACGGCAAAGTCGAACGATTCGACTGGACCCTCAACCAGAAACGGGTCTACACCTCCCACGAATTCCGAGCGGCCACATACCAACACTGGGTCCCTCATTACAATCACCACCGAGCCCAAACCGGCATTGGCGGTAAGTCACCATCGAGCGACTCACCGTCCAAAACCTCCCCGGGAAGAACAACTAGCTATCAGTTGCGAGGATCATCTTCCGTCTCTCTCCGAACGCCGTTGAGCAAGCAGGGTTTCCAGTGCGGTGGTCGGTGAATCCTGGGCGAGATCGAACAAGTCGCGGGTGTTCTTGCGGACCTTGTCGGCGATCCAGTCGAAGACCCATTGTTTGCGTGCTTGTCCTGGTAGGTCGAAAGGCACGACTCGAGTGACAGCGAGGGCGGCGGATCCGGCACCGCCGATGTTGGCGATAACGCCGGGCACGAGCAGTGTGCCGGACCGTGCAGCTTTGTCGCGACTTTCCGTGGTCGAAGCGAGGTTCGCGCCCTCGACAACAAATCGCGCACGCAGTCGGTTGACGTTATCGGCGGTCAGTGCGTATTTCTGCGCCGCCAAGATCAGCAGGTCGGCGTCGATGTCGAGCCATGCGTCCGACTCCGAGGACAAGGTCACGGTGCTCGATAGCTGCGATCGGTCGATTCGTCCGTGGATGTCCGTGGCGGCAATAAGTTCTGCGGTGGACAACCGGCCGGCACTGATAGTTCCCTCGATATCGGCCACTGCGACGACGGCGTGACCTTTCGCTTCCAGGAACTGGGCGACAGCTCGTCCAACTGCTCCGAAGCCCTGAACGACGACCCTTGCGGGACTCCGACCTTGACTGGTCTCGAGGGCGGTAAGGGCGCTGACGGCCACGCCATATCCGGTCGCATCGATGAGGGGTTCATAGTATGTGCGCCAATCGATGGGCATGTCCGGTGCCCCGGGGCGGTAGCGGGGGTCGTACTGTGCCGCGTCGAAGAATATCGCGCGGTCTGCTGGGGTGACACCGAGATCGATTCCGAGGTGAATCCCGCCGTGCAACAACGGTTTGACGGTTCGACCGAATGTTCGGAAGGTGCTTTCGCGATCGGTACCGTCGGAGACGATGCCGCCTTTGGCGCCGCCGATTCGTAGTCCGGCCAGGACGAACTTGTCGGTCATGTCTCGTGCCAGACCGCTGACTTCTTCGTGGTCGACGGAGGGGGTCATTCTGACCCCTCCCATGGCGAGGCCGTCGACGAGGGAGTCCACCACCACCCATCCCGTGATGGAGCCTTGAGTTCCGTTCAGCTGCACTGACAGTGCGGGCGCTTGTGTTTTCACTATCGAGGTTGTCATCGAGTTGCTTTCCCTTTCGAGCGGTCTTCTGAGTGAGTGCGGCAGCGGAGGGGTCAGCTCGCGGTGACCACAGATGCTGGGGTGAATGCAACGTGATTGTTCAATAGCACGTTGTGGCTGGCGAAGTCGATCGAGATGTTGTCGCCGTCGGCGATGCGGTAGCCGTCGTGATAGCTTGCGCTGTCAGCGCCGAGAAAGACGTAGTTGAGGGCGCCGGGACGGCGAACGATGGGGTAGCTGAAGAAATGGCCCACCATTTCGTCTGCCGTGTAGTACAGCGAGTCGGTGCCGCAGCTGAAGTCTCCTTTCCAGGAAATCTGGCCATTGCGTGTGATCGTGACGGTTCCGGTCACCGAGGTCGGTGGGGTGTCGAGAAATACGTACGGCAGTAGCGATGTCTCGCAGAGTTTGCAATAGGGGTTGTACGCCGGGTCCTTTAAGTGAAGACCGATGTCGCACAGGTCATTTCCGAGCGTGTAACCGGCGTACTTCGGTTCGCCCTGCTCGTCGTTGAGGAACAGCAACACCACTTCGGGCTCCTCGATCAGGGCGATCGCATTCGCAGGGACGTGGAGCGCATCCCCACTCTCACGCAGCCACCGGTCGATGCCTTTGAAGAACCACCGGGCAGGTTCGACCGGTTCTCTCGGAGATGTCCGCTCGGGCATCTTCGATACGTGCGATCGCATGAACCCGCTGACGAGGCCGTCCGCCGACGGCGCTGCGTAGAACGGCCGGAGCCGTGGCTTCGCGTCGTAATTGGCGGTTCGTGGAACTTCTCGATCTGCTGTGAGGAGCGCTCGAATGCCGTTCAGGCCGTTGCTCGATGCGTCGCGCAGCTGTGCGTCATCGACGGTGTAGTACCGAACCGGCTCGTCGCTGCCCGTTGTGAGCAGGCCTATGAGGGGGTGTGTATCAGTTTCGATACGAAAGATTGCTTGGGGCATGGGATGTCTCCTGTTCGGGGCGATGAGGTGGTGAGTGGGAGCAGGTAGCGGGATCAGGCAAGAAGGTGGAGTGCGGATACGGCGTTGTGCAACCGGTCGAGGTTCTCTGCGATCCAGGGAAGGGTGAGGGGGTCGGACGAAGCGAGCGCCTGTTGTTGCTGCTGGAGTGTCGATCCGTACAGCTGGCTGGTCGAGAGTCGGACCGTCAGCTTGTCGAGTGGATCTCCGAATGCGGAGCCCGGAAGTGCAGCAACAGCGTATTTTCGCAGTAGCAGATCGGTGAGGTCGGCGCTCGACTCGACCTTGTGTGCAGCGCGCAGGGCGTCGCGATAGAGCGAGAAGTCCGGATACAGGTAACAGGTTCCCCGAGTCTCGGGCAACACCAAGCCTTCCGTTCTGAGGACGGAATTGGCGGCTCGAGCGACCGAGCGGTGCAGGTGCAGCGCCGCCCTCATCCATGCGACGATCTCCGGTGGTTCGGTCAGCGCGTATGCGGCGGCGTGTTGAACCGGCATCGTAGGGCTCGACCAGATGTGGCTTGCGACAGTGCATACCGAATCGAACAGCGATGGCGACTCCCCGCGCTGCGGGAACAGTGCAAATCCGGTACGCCACCCGCCGACAGCGAGGTTCTTCGTCAATCCCGTGGTGACAATGGTGCGTTCGGGGGCGAAGTTGATGGGCGAGGCACCGCGAACACTCGCCCCGTCGAAGGCCAGATCGTAGTAGATCTCGTCGGAGACAATGATCAGATCATGTTCGCGCGCAACGTCGGTGAGCTGTTGCACGATGTCTGCTGCGGCGATATCGCCAGTCGGGTTGTCCGGCAGGGTGGTCACCACGACCCGGATACTGCGCCCACTACGGCGTGCGGTCCGGGCGACCTCGGCGACGGCATCCGGGTCGGGCACACCCCCGGCACCGGGAAAAGTGTCGATCTCGATGACGCGAAGGCCGGCCAGCGTGGCCTGTGCGGTGTAACTGACCCAACTCGGGCGCGGCACGATCACGTCGCCGCCGAGAGCGAGGATGGACGCGAAGAGCAACGCTTTGCTTCCGGGACCAGTGATGATTCGCGAGGCGTCGGCGTCCACACCGCGTCGTCGCCAGTACCCGGCGGCGGCCTCGCGGTACGACTCGATGCCGGCGACCGGGCCGTAGTCGTTGTGTTCGGTGGCCGTGCGAAGTTCCTGCTGCAATCGAGGCGCAGCCGGAAGGCGAATCTCACCGCTGGCCATGGGCAGGACGTCACGGCCTTGCAGGCGAAGTGCATCGAGGGCTTCACCTATAGCCAGAGTGGCAGATGACTGCACTCCTGCAGTCATCGGTCGACGTTTTCGCTCGTACGCGAGGTGATCGCGAACTCGTCCCGCAACCGCCGCTTGCGGATCTTCCCGGTGCTGGTCTTGGGAAGGTGATCCACGACCTCGACTCGGCCGGGCAGGCACCAATCGGGGAACCCATCGGCAATCAATCGCGCTCGAACAGCGACGACCGATACATCGGTGTCCGGCGTGTGCGTGTCACTCCGAGCCAGGACCGCACACAGACCTGTCTGTTCACCGTGGCTGTCCAGGGATGGGATCACACTGGCTTCACCGACGCCGTCCAACAGTTGGATCGACGCCTCGATCTCGACGGTTGGCACGATGTTCTCGCCGAACCAGATCACGTCCGCAGCGCGGCCGAGTACTCGGATACCGTCGTCACCGAGGTCACGAGCAACATCACCTGTGTCGAACCACCCTTCGGAATCGACAGCCGCATCGAACTGATCTTGTTGTCCGAAATAGCCCAAAGCCCGTGAAGCGCCGCGAACCTCGAGTCGGCCCACCGGACGCTGCGCTGTGAGCCGGGCCCGCCCGACGACGCGAATCTCGACTCCGGCAATGGCATTACCGTTACTGATCGCAGGCAGGGACGGCGGTGCATCTCCGGGAGTCAGCACCGCGGGTCCGAACTCCGACATGCCCCACAGTGACGAGGTGCGGGCACCGAACACGTCTTTGATCTCCGAAGTGAGCGCCTCGACTACAGGCGCCGACCCGACAATTACCCGATCGAGTGTCGAGACATCGCACCGGAGGACCCTTTGCGCCGCGGACAGAGACAAGAGAGTCTGCGGAGGGCCGTACATGACAGTTGCGCCCGTCGCTTCGATCAGCGGAAGAAATTCCTCCGCGTCGCGGGACTGTTGGATGACCGTCGTCCCTCCGACGAGGGTGGTGGTGAGAATTCCTTGGACCAGCCCCGAATAGTGCACGACCGGCGTGGTGACCGCCACTACCGTGGTGCGATCGAGCCCGAAGTTGTCGACGTAGCTGCGGACAGCGGCATACAGCGAATTGTGTGAGTGAACCACCGCTTTCGACGGACCGGTCGTCCCTGATGTGAACAGCATCAAGCAGGCCGCGTCCGAGTCCAGATCCGCGGCCGCATCCACGAGCTCCTGATGCGCCCGTCGACTGCCGGTGGGCACCGGCAACAGGGAATCGACTGTCACTGCATCGGATTCGCCACGGTCACCGACGACGAGTACCTCCCTCACGGTGGGAGAACCGAGTCGGATCGACCGCGTATCAGTTGCCGTTCGGTCGGTCAGTAGCAGAATCGCCTGGACCACTCGCAGACGGTGCAGAAGCTCCTCGATGTCGGATCCTGGGGGAACGGGGCACAACACCGCTCCGATGCTGAAGGTCGCGAATGCGAATGCTGCCATTTCCCAGCGATTGCCGATCTGAACCGCCACTGCGTCACCGGTGCGTATTCCCCGGTCCAGCAGAAGCTTTCGGACCTGCGCGGTCCGTACCGTGAGGTCCTCGTACGACACCGATTCTGTCGACGTCAAGGTCGATCGGCGACCGATCAGTGCAGCGTGGCTCGGGCGGTCACGGTAACGATCGTTGAGGTCGTGGAGAAACGTCTCGTCCCGCCACCAGCCTCGTTGGCGTGCGAGGGACGAATCTACCGATGTGTGCGCCATGGTGCGCTCCTGCTCTTTCGGATCTGGTTTGTCAGAACGTGCGGACGACATCTACGAAGCCCTGCAACACTTTTCGCCCGTCGGCCCTGAACTCCAGATGTGCTTGCGAGCCGTAGATTCGGTGGTCGTGCGATCTGATGAACTCGACCGGGGCAAGGTCGGATCGCCCTATGCCCTCGAACCCGTCGGGTGCGGTGTCCACATACAGCGTGTGGCGTTGGAACAAGGTCAGTTCGGTGGAGCAATGGTTGAAGACCGGATCCACTGCGTCGACCGTGACCGTGTGATTACCCACTCGCTGGGGCCCCTGTTGCAGTGTCGATCCACGTGCAAGTGCGATGAGCTGCATTCCGCCGCATATGCCCCACACCGGCACCGTCGAGCCGAACACAGTATCGATCAGGCGTGCATAGAACTCGGAGTCGTAGGCACGAACTTTCGTGCCGCTGAGCACCAAACCCTTGTAGCGCTGCGGCAGCGGTGCGCCGGCGACGTCGCCCACTGCGATCGTGGTGACCTGCGCCCCCACCTTTTCCAGACTCTTGCACAGGGCGGGCAGCGACAGCGTGCCGTTGTCGACGACGAGAACCTCGGGGTCAGCCATTGGCCGCCGCTGTCTCGATCTGCGCCCGATCACCGGCAGAGGTGATGGACGTCCCGGCATATCCGTCGCGCAGTGACGATGTGAGACCGGATCCCAACGTGACTCGCTGCACGCCGCCGGCGAGTGCCTCGTCCGCGGCCCGCAGCTTCTTTCGCATCCCGCCGGAGGCGGTGTTGTTGTCGCGAAGCACAGCCGCTGCCTCTCTCGATATATCGTGGACGGGTTCGTCAGCGACCATCAGATGCGACACATTGGTCACCAGGGTCAGAACGGGTGCCCTGCACGCCGCCGCAATAGCGGCAGCGGCTCTGTCACCATCGGTATTGACAGTTCTGCCGCTCGGATCGAGCGCGAGAGGGGTGACGATGGTGACCCGGGAGCTCGAACTCGGGAACAACATCTCCGGGTCGACACGTCGAATGGGGCCGACTCGATTGTCGATCTCCACCAAAGTCTTTCCCTCCCAGTAATACCGCTCACCGTGATCGGCATGAAGAAGACCGTTGTCTCCGATCACACGAGTGCTGCTGACACCGCGCGCACCGAGTAACCCGGCGATACGGGATGTCAACGCTGCGCTCACGGCGTGGATGTCCTCGATGGTCTGATCGGTCGTCAGGCGGCTCTGGTTGCCGAACCGATCACGAAGAACCGTTGTGCCGCGGCCGGCCGCGGCGGCATACGCAGCCAACGGTGCCGACCATCCGTGCACCAGCACCAAGCGGGTCGACCCGGTACCGGTCGCCAAGCATGCAAGATCGTTCCACCACTCGTGTGTCAGATCGTCAACGCAGCTACCACCGACCTTGACCACGGTGGGTGGGGCGGCTACGGCGGTCATACCGGCACCACCGGGTTGTGTTGCAGCCCCAGGCCAGGGTCCAGTCCCAGGCTGATGTTGAGCATCTGTACTGCCTGTCCTGCAGCACCTTTGACAATGTTGTCCAATGCGGCCAGCACGACGATCCTTTCTCCTTCGATGTCGCGGACTACCGAGATGTCGCAATAGTTCGACCCGACCAGAACGTGCGGGTCGGGAACGGGGATCGATGTCTCGTCCAGGCGACGGATCCGGACGAACGGTGACGATTTGTAGAATTTGGTGTAACGAGCGAACAGGTTGCCGCCGTCGTGCGGTGAGGCCGGAAAGAGATAGCAACTGGCGAGCAATCCTCGAACGTTCGACACCCCGTATGCCGACATGCTGATGGGGATGGTCGATGTCGCCGCGCGGGACGCGAAGAAGCCCCTCACTTCGGCGGCATGACGGTGGCCGCTCGGCGCGTACGGGGTGATCGCTCCGTTTCGATACGGGTGGGCACCGGCCTTGTCGTAGCTGATGCCACCGCCGCTCGAGCCGGTCTTGCCGTCGACGAGAACACGGTCGAGCGGAAGAGCAGGATCGCCGACTATCGGTGCGAGCGCGAGAGTGACAGCCGTGGCGAAACAGCCTGGAACAGAAATCAAGTCGGCCGATACGATCTCGCCGGCGATCAGTTCCGGTACGCCGTAGACGAACTGTCGTGCCAGTGTCTCGTCTCGCCGAACGGCGGGATACCAGCGAGCATGCACTTCGGGGTCCTGGATGCGGAACGCGCCGCTGAGATCGATCACACGGACTGTTCCTGCAAGCTCGGATGCCAGGTGAGCCGATACATGTGCGGGCGTGGCCAGGAAGACCACATCGCATCGACTCCCGATCTCTGTTTCGTTGATTTTCTCGACCGGTGGCAGGCGCGCCTCACGCAGACCTGGATGTAGCTGCGGGACCGTCGCACCGATGCTCGACGATCCACCCAGGAAGGTGATTTCGGCGTTAGGGTGAGCGAGGAGCAGTCGAATCAACTCACTTCCGGTGATCCCGGATGCACCGATGATTCCGGCGCGAATCCGGCTCATGACAGCGCCGATGCGAGGTAGTTCACTATCGCGCCGGCGATGTCGATTCCTGAGCTGTCCGCGACCGCACGAAACGCCGGGGCATGGTTGACCTCGTTCAAGACGTAACCGTCCTCGGTCTCGAAGAGGTCGACTCCGAAGATTCCGGGGCCGAGCACCTTCAGTACCTCGTCGGTGATCGATCGAATGTCGGCCGAAATGCTCTGTTCCTCCTGATGAGATCCGATGGCGGCGTTGCTGCGCCAGTCTCCGGTCCCAGGTGTGAACCGTGAGACGGCTTCGACGCGGTCACCGATGACGAAGACGCGGATCGACGCGCCACCGTAGAAACGTTCCATGAGTGCGGCTTGCTCGAATGCATGCCCGAGATCCTCGACGTAGTCGTATATGGACTGGGCGCTCTTGAGGTTCTCGATGATCGTCACCCGCCGTCCCATGCCGCCGAAGATCGGTTTGAACACCACCGGCGTCTGGAAGTGAGAGAGAGCGTGCGTGAAGTCCTTGCGGGTAAGGATCAGCTGATAGTCGGCGACGGGAATGGCCGACTGCAGTCGGGTTCTGGTGATCAGCTTGTTCTCGCAGATGGCGATTGCCGATGCACTGTTGAGTACGAGTCGGTGATGAGGTGAGAGTGCCTCTGCGAGAAGGCCTCCTCGGGTGTAGCTTCGGCTGCGAACGAGGACCGCGTCGTAGCCATCGAGTGCAGTCGATCCTTCGGGGCCGACAGTGAGTTGTTCGTCGTTGACCCACTTCAGTGTCAGTCCTGTGCGGTCGGCCGCGGCGATGAG
Organism: Rhodococcus sp. 077-4; assembly: GCF_047782425.1. NCBI lineage: Bacteria > Bacillati > Actinomycetota > Actinomycetes > Mycobacteriales > Nocardiaceae > Rhodococcus > Rhodococcus sp. 077-4. Next base: position 743,737 of record NZ_JAJPWC010000001.1, read on the forward strand.
CTTCTGCTCTTCCCAGCCGAGTCGGTCGGCGACGATTGCCACACTTGCTGCCATGGGCTACTCGCCCCAATCGCGAAGCTGTGTCTGCACCATCTCGAACTGCGGCCTGCCACCGACCACCGTGCTGACTCGAAGCGTCAGTAGGCATTCGGGGCAGGACATCGTTTCCCCTGCATCCAGCGGAGGAGTGGCGAAGTCGGTTTCGCATTCGGGGCATTCTGTGTTCAGAAGTGACATGGTCATACTCCGTTTCGGATCGAGGTGAAATGGGCGGACACAGCGGCTTCGATGTCGATGAACGTCTTCGGCCGGTGCGGTTCTCGGGCAAGGTCGGCCAACACTGCGTCGATGTCGTCGGGGCTGAGCGTGCCGATACCGTCCACGGTGTCGGCCACCCAGTTCACCAACGAGGGTGACAGGCGGGAGCGCACGGAGAGCTTGCGTACGTTACCGACCGCTTCGGCGGCGATCGTCTCGTACGCCGCGGGATGCTCGAGTTGTCCCGACAGTTCGTAGGCGTAGGCGTACTCGCTGGTCGGACCGCTCATGAAGCTGCCGGCGAATCCCGTGTTTTCCGTTGCCAACGTGTATCGCGACAGCTCGGTCAGCGTGGACAGGTCATGGTCGCTTTCGCCGTGGAACAACCGGAGCGCGACAAGGATTTCGGCGAGCGGCGCGTTGCCGCCGCGCTCGCCGATTCCACCTACGGTCGCCGAAATCCACTGTGCGCCAGCATCGTATGCCGCCAACGAATTGGCGACCGCCAGGCCGAGCATGTTGTGTGAGTGAATTTCGATCTCTGAGCCCTCGATGGCCACCAGCGATGCGACGATGTCGCCGACCTCGGTCGGCCGAGCGCAGGCGACGGTCTCGGCGAGCCGGAATCGGTCGGCACCGGCATCGAACCCCGCGCTCACGTACTCGACCAGCCGTTCGGGGTCTGTTCGGACCCCGTCCTCACCGCTGAATTCGATGAGCAGTCCACGCTTCTTTCCTTCGTCGATAGCGAACCGTGCCAACGCGATCAGATACTTCGTACTGGGCGAGGCGAGCTTGAGCCCTGCATGTTCGGTCGAGGTCGGAATCGACAGCAGAATGGATTGGCAACCCAGGCGCTGTGCCTCGTCGAAGGAGCGGCTGACCTGAGCACGGTCGCGTACAACGACCAGGCTCAGGCATCGATCGGGGCCGATCGCGGCGTGGGCTGCCTCGATGATGTCTGCGTCACGGGCTTCCGGCCCGGAGATCATTCCGACCTCCACCAGGTCCACGCCGGTGTCTCTGAGCAGTCCGGCAATGGTCGCGGCTTCGGTGGGCCCGAATTCGACGCCGGCCATGTGGGCGGTGTCTCGCAGCGTTGCGTCCGAAATCTTGGGAAGCTCTCGTCGAGGTCGATCTGAAAAATGTTCTGCATCAGTCACTTTGCCGCACCCCAGTCACATCGTGTGCTGTCCCACGCCCGGACTCGTCGGTCCGTTTCGGGCTGTCGTAAATGAGACTCCTGCATCGGACAGCGCAGAACAACCCTTGTCAGGTCAGGAATTGTCACGGGCTGTCGGGAAGTATCCGATGTCGTCAGATCACGTAAAGGTGCAGCGGTGCAACATCGTCGGGCAACTAGAGTTTGGCTTCGGATCCACAGGAGGTGGGTGCGTGCCTGCGTTAGAGGATGGGACGTGATGTGAACGTGTTGCGATTCGGTGTTGTCGTTCCGCCGGCGAACCCGACTGTCGAGCCGGAATACCGGAGCATGCTCACCGATACGGAGTCGGAGTTCTTCACTTCACGCCTCCCTACCCGGGAGGGCGCCCTTCGTGAGGTATTGGCTCAATGGGGCCGAGACACCCCCGAAGCGCTGTCGAGGTTCGGCGCGATGCCGTTGGATGCGGCTGTCGTCGCATGCAGTGCATCCCATTACCTTCATTCGGCGGACGGCGATCGTGCGGTCTGCAGGGAACTGTCCGAATCGGCTGGTTACCCCGTTGCGTCATCGGCCCTGGCCACCACGCTGTATCTGCATGCCCACGACTGTGCGTCGATCACGTTGGTCAGTCCGTACGAACCGTGGTTGACCGAACTCTCGCGTGCATACTGGCAGGCCAGTGGCATCGCAGTGAACACAGTCATCTCGGTGCGGCGAGCCGCCGACTACGACCCCTACGTCGTCACTCACGACGACCTCGTCGACGCGGTGACATCAGCTCCTACCGGCTCCGATCCAGTGCTGTTCACCGGAACCGGGATGGGAACCCTGCGCGTCATCGATTCTCTTCGAGGGACCGGAGTGCCGATGGTCTCGTCCAACATGGCCTCGACGTGGTGGTTGAGATCACAGTCAGCGCGCGCTGGCCGACCTGCGAAACCGTGACTCGGGCACGGCCAGCCCGAGACGGCTGCGCAGAGTTCCTGGCGGTGTCGCAGTGGGCCGTTGACCCCGGTCCTGCAGTATTGGTACCAACGCTGTCGTGATGCGGCTCAGGTCGGTCGGAAGTACCGCCGGCCGCAGTCGAAAACCGTCGATCCCCAAGGCGTGCCAGGCGGCCATGATATCGGCGAGTTCGTCTGCTGTGCCGCTGAAAATTCGGCTGTCCGAACTCCAGGTGCCTGGATGGTTGGCGTCGAGCGCGGCGCGACGTTCGGCTGTCGAGGCTTTGTCGTCGTCGAGTAGGACAGTGATGTCGACGTAGATCGCGAGGGGTAGATATCGGCTCGGCCGGTCGAGGGCTTCGATTGCCCTGACCTCGCTCACGGTGTCGATGACGTCAGCGTCCGTGTGGGGCGTGATGAAGACGATGTCGGCCTCGCGGGCGGCGAGCCGGTACGGAATGGGGGCATGGCCCAGTGCAACGACGATCGGTTGACCTTGCGGAGAGCGAGGTGTGATCGACGGGCCCAGTGGCCTGAATCTGTTCGCGTCCGGCGTCAACCGGTGCAGTCGATCTCGGTCGATGTAGCGGAATGTCGACGCGTCGCGAACGACGGCGTCGTCGTCCCAGCTGTCCCACAGGTCGCGCACTGACCCCAGGTAGTGCGCGGCATCGTCGAACAGATCGGTGAGACGGGTGCTGATTTTGACCGGGTCGGTGATGTCGTCGTCGGTGAGTTGGGGTGTCGCCATCCGTCCGATATTGCGGGAATCGTCGGCGCGGAACGTGATCTGGGGCCGCAGACCGGCGCGGCCATGGCTGGCCCAGTCCAGCGAGGCGATCTGCGAACTGACGTGAAACGGTTCCGAATGTGTGACGTTGACGGTGGGAATCAGTCCGATCTCGGAGGTTCGCGGTGCCAGGGCCGCCAAGGTGAGGACTGCATCGAGCTGGCCACGCAGTTCGTCGGTGCGATCGTCGGCGCGGTGGAGTGTCGAGCTCTGAAGGGCAAGACCGTCTTCGAGGGTGACGAAGTCGATGCCGCCTGCTTCGGCGAGTTGCACGATTTCTGTCCAGTAGGCGATGTCGATGATTCTGTCGGGGCGGGCGGCAGTGTCTCGCCAGCTTGCCGGGTGCCATCCGGTTCCTGTCAGGGCAACTGTGAGATGCATGGGGTGTGTCCTTGATCGTCGGGAAAGAGGTTCTCACGCAATGTCTCTCCGCGGTAGCGGTCGGGGTACACGCCGAGATCTTGCAGTTCGGGCACTACCCGGTCGACGAAGTCGTCCACCGACTGGGGAACGATGGCGGGATCGACGATGATGCCGTCCGCAACCTCGGTGCGGACGTAGTCGGCGATCTGGTGTGCCACCTGCTGCGGTGTACCGACGAACGTGTGCGGGCCGGCGAAGCGGCGCATGAGATCGACGATGCTTCCTGGATCGCTCTCGTGTAGACGGTGTAGGCGCAGGACGGTGTCGGCTCGTCCGCTCGTTTTGATCAAGGTGTGACCTTGAGCAGCGACCTGGCGGTAGCTGCTGTCGAGGGGTGGCGGCGGCCCGAAAGGGTCGTGATCGGACAGGTCCAGGCCCAGGATCCCGCCCAATGTCTCCAGAGCGGAAACCGGCGAAATCTGTTGCTGCCGAAGAGAGGCGGATCTGGATTGTGCATCGGCCGAGCTGTCGCCGAGCACCACGCTCGCGCGAGTGAAGACCAACAGACTCTCGCGCGGGCGGTCGAACCGGGCAAGGCGATTCTTGATGTCCTGGTAGAAGATGCGCCCGGGTGCCGGGGCGGTGTGTTTGCTGAACACGATGTCGGCAGTTTCGGCCGCCAGTTCGCGGCCTTCCTGGGAGTCGCCCGCCTGAATGATGACCGGCGACGTCTGAGGCGAGGTGGGAACATTGAAGCGGCCCGCAATATCGAAGTGCCGCCCGTGGTGGGCGTATGCACCGCTACTGGAGTCGGTGAACCACCCGCGGCTCGAATCCGGCGCCAGCGGGCCCGACGACCAACTGCGCCACAGATCGTGCGCGAGAGCGAGGAACTCGCGGGCCCGTTCGTATCTCGCATCGTCGGGAAGGAAGCCTCCACGGGTGAAATTCGCACCGGTGAACGCATCGTTGGTGGTGACCACGTTCCACGCTGCCCGGCCACCGCTGACGTGATCGAGCGTCGCGAGTTTTCGCGCGAGTTCGTACGGTTCGTTGAACGTGGTGTTGACGGTTGCGGCCAGGCCGAGTCGAGACGTGACGGCCGAGATCGCTGCGAGGTACACCAGCGAGTCCGGCCGCCCCACCACGTCGTTCTCATAGATCTTGCCATTGAATTCGCGGAGACGAAGACCTTCGGCGAGGAACAGGAAGTCGAAGAGGCCACGTTCCGCGGATCGGGCCAGGTTCTCGAATGTCTCGAATTCGGTTTGGCTGCGGGACCGCGGGTCCGCCCACACCACGGTGCTGTCGACACCCGGGAGATGCGCGGCCAGATGAACTCGCGTACTTCTGCTCATCACGCGTGGATTTCGTTGACGTCCAGCTTGTTGGATGCATCGGTGAGTTTAGGTGGGGCGGCGAATCCGTGGCGTTTGGCCAGCACGATGACCAGCAGCGTCGGGGCAAGGATGATCAGTGCGGCCCACGCGAAGGAGTTCGGTCCCACTCCACTCAGCAGCAGTCCCCCGATGACACCTCCGACGGCCATGGCAACGTTCCACAATGTGACCAGCATGGCCTGTGCTTCGTCGGCCACCGGGCCTCCGGCTACACCGACTGCGGTCTGCAGAAGGGTCGGTGCTCCTCCCCATGCCAGACCCCAGAGGAACAATGCGGCATACAACACGATCGGGGTATCGCCGGCCAGTCCGAGAGCGGTCACTGCGACGGCGAACAGAATGGTCGCGGTGATGGCGAGCAGGCGTAGGGTTCGGTCGATCTTGGCACCGACGACCCAGATGCTGATCAAGCATGCGATGCCGAACACCAGGAGTGCGACATCGACCTGATCTCCTGCTCCGACGCTGTCGAGGAACGATGCGATGTAGGCGTAGAAGATGGTGTGCGCCAGAACGAAAGTGAGTGTCACGAACAGAACTGCGCCTACGCCAGGGGTGGTGATGGTGCGGTTGAACGATGCGCGGTTCCCGCGTCCCTGTCCGGGGAAGTCGGGGACGAAGGCCGCGATCCAGGCCACGAGAATCACGGCGATCACGGTCATCGCCCAGAAGGCCACGCGCCAGCCGAACTCTTTGCCGACGAAGGTTCCGAGGGGCACCCCTGCGGCCAGGGCCACAGGAATTCCGGCCATCGCTACAGCGATCGCTCGTCCCTGCAAGTGTTCGGGGACAAGCCGTCTGGCGTAGCCGGCGAGTAGCGCCCACGCCACTCCGGCGGCCATACCTGCCACGAATCGCGCCACCATCGTCAACTCGTAGTTCGACGACACGGCAGTCACCGAGTTCGCGACCAAGAATCCGATGATGGACAGCAGGAGAAGTCGCTTACGACGCCACCCTGCTGTGATCACGGTGAGCGGAATGGTGGTCAGAGCGGTTCCGATCGCATAGATTGTGATCGTCTGCCCCGCAGCGGACTCGCTGACGGACAGGCTCTGGCTCATTGCGGGAAGTAGTCCTGCGGGGAGAGTTTCGGTCAGGCTGGTGACGAAGACGGCGGTTGCCAGCGCCAGAAGCGACAGCAATGGGAGCCGTTCTGTCCGAGATTCGGGTTCTGAAGTTCTGGTCATGCAAGTATGGTTAAACCCTGACATTGGTGTGAGGGTCAAGAGCGGTGTCTATGGCCTGCATCACATTCGCTCGATATGCTGAGGAGACAGGATGCGCATCGGAGAATTGGCTTCTGCGACAAACACATCGGTGCGACTGCTCCGATACTACGAAGAGCGGCAACTCATCGTCTCGACCCGCGAAGCGAACGGGTACCGCACGTACGACGACCGGTTCGTTGATCGCGTCTTACAGATCCGTGGACTGCTCGATGCCGGCCTACCCACCAGAATCATCAAGCAAATCCTCCCCTGCCTCGACAAGCCCCGTGTCATCCACTTCGCCGACGCGACACCGGACATGATCGCTCTGCTCACGCACGAGCGCGATCGGATGGAAGAACGTGCCCTGAACATGATGAAGAACCGAGACGCCATTGCGTCGTACCTGGACGAGGTGATCGACATCGCCAACGAGGGATCGACTGCAACACCGCAACCTCTTCCCGCCCGAACCGAAAACGCTACCGACATCACCGCGACCAGCGCGATCGCCTCCTGACCGACGAGTTCCATTCATGGTTTGGATGATTTTAAATATCGCGCCCGCAACGATCCTGACCTACGGTAACCGAGTTACGACCATCGAAGTTGGGGGAGAATCGTATGGCGTCGAAGCTCGACACCGAAAGATCGATCCGCATCCGCACACGACAGTTCCCGGTCGCACCGATTCGGCATCTGACGGTACTGTCGGTCGACCCGATCGCAGTGGTCGACGACAACTGCATCCTGCGGCGCCGAGGCCACACGGTGAATCTGGTGGGATCGGGAAAAGCTGCACTGCAACACTTTCGCACCAGCGATGTCGTCCTGCTGAACATGGATCTACCGGACTTGGACGCGTTCGATGTCTGCAGCACCATCCGGCGGGAATCTGACATTCCGATCATTGCGATCGTCAACACCGACGATGAACTCGACCGGGTACTGGCACTGCGCGCCGGTGCAGACGACTGCGTGATGAAAAGTTGCGGCTTCCACGAAGTAGTGGCTCGCATCGATGCTGTGATCGGCCGCTCACGTCCACTGAAAGCGAAAGCTTCCCTGCGAGAGGAGATGACGGAGTTCGGTGGCCTGACGCTCGATGCGTCGACTCGCCGGTCACGCGTGGACAACAAGTGGATTTCTCTCACGGAGAAGGAATTCGACCTTCTGGCATTTCTCGTCCGCAAGCACCCGGCACCGGCCTCGCGAGAAGACATCATGAGATCCGTCTGGGACACCGACTGGACCGGATCCAACAGGACGATCGACACGCACGTCAGTAGCCTGCGCGCCAAGCTCGGATCGGTTCACTGGATCCAGGCCGTCCGCGGAGTGGGCTACCGAATGACTCTGCCCCCGGCGAAGCCGGATCGTTCGATTTGCTCCGTAGAAGAGAGCCAACTTCCTGCCTAGACTCACATCTTCGCCCGGGGGACAAGCGGTACTCGGCCCATACGCACCTCGAGTCGAGCGGGCCGACAGTTGCGGGATACGTGAAGTTCGGTTCGATGTGGCATGACGGTGAACTCGACCGGCCCCCGTCGAGGGGGATCTTGGTGCGTTCGGAATGCCGCACCATCCGGCCGCAGTTCCAGTGGGCCACTGTCCAGAAGTGCACCTCGAGTCAACAGTCAAGGCATGCGCCGCGCCCTACGCAGATCGATTCTTGCTGGGTTCGGCGAGTGCAGCTGTACCGATGCCATCTGATCCGGCCCTCGACAGCTCCGATAGCCACATCGCGATCAGGCCATCGACAAGCAACGGTTGATCGAGATGCACATTGTGTCCGGCACCATCGACCGCGACGTACGTTTGGCGATCGTAGTAGTCCAGAAGTTCCAACTGATCGCGCCACCCCACTACCGAATCCTGCTTACCAGTGATCAGCACGTTGATTCCGCCCAAGCGCGATGTCAGCGACTCCTCGGGGAGCGGCTCCAGGTTGTAGTTGAGCAGGAGCTCCTGAGCGGCTTCGCGGTCGTGTGCCTGGTAGCCAGGTACGACATGGTGGTGGTAGGCGGACCATGAAGCATGGGTGTGACGGGGGCTGATTGCCTTGAACGAGTCGAGGAAGACGCGATCGGCCTCATCGACGTCGAACTCGAAGTTGTCTCGTTCGACCGCGGGGATGTCGGGGTTGACAGTCCTGTTTCCTGCAGATTTGACCGCCGGCGCGATGAGAAGCGACCCGAGCACACGTGACCCATATCGAACGTGCAGTGCTCGGGCGATGAATCCGCCGTACGAGACCCCGACCAAGGCGAAATCCTCGTCGCGGAAATGGGTGTCGATGTAGTTCGAGACAGTCTCGACGACCCCTTCGGAGCTCATCGAGTTCAATCTGGGTGAACGACCAGACCCGGGAAGGTCGACGTAATGACGTTCCCATTTTTGTTCGGTGAAATTGCGGTCCAATGGCAACATCATGCGGTGATCGATCGTGAACCCGTGCAGAAGCAAGACTGGCGTACCTACTCCCTGTATGTGCGTAAACAAAGTCATACGGTTCTCCTTGCGTGCTCGGATTGTTTCCTGAGAAATTCTTTGGTCTTCTCCCGCACATATTTTTCCAGGGTGCCGTAAGAAAAATACGATAAAGCGAGGGCAAATAGATAGAATAGAGGAATCAATGCGAAGGATTCTGCCGCACCCATAGATTGCGGAGTGAAAGCAGTCTCGAACAATAGGATCAGTATCCATTGGTACATGTATATTCCAAAGGTATATTTTCCTATTACTGAGAGTTTCTTGACAATGTGCGGTACCCGATCAGTAGCAATCTCTCGTGTGGCTACGGCCCCGATCAGCAGTGTGATGGGCAGGACGGTGGCTGATGTGAGCGAGAAGAGGTATGGGAGTGTCGTCACCTCGAGCACGACTGCCAGTGCTAGTACGCTGCAGGCCAACAAAATGGATCGTGGCCAAATTCCGCGCCGCACCAGAATGCACACAATCACGCCGATGATGCACTCTAGCAAGCGGGTAAGGGGAAATATGTAGACGAACCAGTATTTCCATGACGATATCTCGACTGGTTGCATGTGCTCGACGAACGCGACGTTACCGATCCGACCCCCGTCGGGAAAGAGCGTCAGAAGAGCCGGAATGAGGATCACTGTCGCTACGAGCGTGGACAATAGTGTCCCCAGTTTTGCAGAACTCGCGCGTGAAAGTCGGCCTATCAGTTTGGGGAATATTAGATACAAGACAAGCTCGGTGCACAAGGTCCACGACGGTGCATTGAGTGAGTAGTATGCGTTCGGGTCAGGTATCCACGCGTGAAGTAGGAACAGATTCACTGGTATGGCCCAATCCAATTTCCAGAGCAACGCTAAGGCCAGGATAGATGCCACGACGTGAACGGGCCAGACCCTCAATAGCCTCTTGACCAGGAAATTCCGAAAAACCAAGGTATCGGGTTGGCTAGTGATCCATGCCAAGATGAAGCCGCTCAAGATCATGAAAAATGATACAGCGTTGCATCCGGCAGGATTCACCACTGTGAAGAGAATGCTGTCCGCGGCGACGTTACTCGTCAGGTGCAAGAAACTGAAATGCGACACCACAATAATAAACGATGGGATCAGGCGAATTGCAGCGAGTCCGTGCAGAGTCACGCGCTGAGGGGATCGATCGTCGGCGTCGGCGTCGGTTGTACGCCCCAGAGGCTCCTTATTCGAGGACATGAACCGATCCTAAGAACCTTCACACCAGTGGCAGGGTCAAGTAATCTCAGCGCTACTGTGACGGAAACCACCAAAAATATGGCTGTGTGATCGTAATTTTACTGCTGGTGAGATATCTTTTTAACATTTACTGGCCGTCGCGGAACGCCACACGATTAGCCGTGCATCGGGTCCGCGCTCGACTCCGCCGCGTCAGGTGCCATCGCCGTTGAAGGATGAGTCGAGGAGTTGCAGGAGCTCGAGCCCGCGCTACTGCAGATAGTTCTGGCAACCCAGCACTCGTGCAGCCCAGCTCGGATGGTCGTTCTCCGTGTGTGGCGCGGGCCTGCCGAACCTCGCGCAAGTATTGGCAGACGCGTGCTCGTACGCCGAGCACCAGTTCGATTACAGGACCATCGGTCCGCTCGCCGACGATCAGGCCCACGATGCGATGGTGACAGCTGCCGCCGCCGAGGACGCCGTAGACATAGGGCATGCCTCGCTCCATTCCGGTTTACAGCTCGAGGTGGCTACGTGCCGTCGAGGCGGAAAGACATTATCTGGCGGGAGTGGGAGCAGGCGACGTGGTCGCAGTCCTGCTCCCGAACCGCATCGAGATCATCACCACGATGTATGCAGCGTGGGCGCTGGGAGCGACGTTGACACCCGTCAACCCGGCACTCACCGACGACGAAGTGCGCTATCAGCTCGAGGACTCCACCACCCGCGCGCTCGTCGGGAACGATCGAGCCGGCAATCTTGCACGTGCGCAGAACATTTCATTCGTCGATGTCGATTCCGAGCAGCATCGTGGCGAAGGCGTACAGATGGGCGTCGGCCGCGCCATCCCGGGGCCCGACGCTCATTCCGCTCCCGCACTGATCGTCTACACCTCGGGAACGACGGGGCGTCCGAAAGGCTGTGTACTGACCCATCGCAACATCGACCGCATGAGCGCGGCGATCGTCACTGCGTGCGAACTCGGCGACGCAGACACGAGCTTGCTGGTGCTCCCACTTTTTCATTGCAACGGCCTTGTCGTTGGCACGGTTGCCCCGTTGCGAGCCGGCGGAAATGTCCATGTCGCGCCGCGATTCTCCCCGGACACGTTCTGGGACAACGTAGAACGCGTCCGACCCACATACTTCTCCGCAGTACCGACCATGTATTCGTTGCTGGCGGATCGAGGACCGACGGACCGCGATGTCTCGTCGCTGCGTTTCGTCATCTGCGGGGCAGCGCCCATGCCGGCCGGATTGATCGCGTCGTTCGAGTCGACCTTCCACGTTCCCATCGTCGAGGGCTACGGCCTGTCCGAATGTACTGTCGCAGCAACCATCAACCCGCCCAGCGGACTCCGCAAGCCGGGCACGGTGGGCATCGCGCTACCGGGTGTCGACATCGCCATCCGAACTCCCGACGGACCGAGTACTCATCCCGGTCGAACCGGGGAGGTGCTGGTGCGCGGCGAGACCGTCATGCAGGGATACCTGGGTCTACCGGAGATCACCGACAATACGATTCGCGACGGGTGGCTGCATACCGGAGACGTCGGCGTCGTCGACTCGGACGGTTATCTCGTCCTGGTGGATCGCCTCAAGGACATGATAATTCGCGGCGGAGAGAACATCGCACCGAGCGAAATCGAACACGTTCTGCAGTTGCACCCCGACGTCCTCGAAGCGGCTGTCATCGGCGAAGAACATCCGGTCTACGGCGAAGTCCCCGTCGCGCACGTTGTCGCACGAGCCGGCAGAACGATCTTCGTCGACGAGTTGGAAGCACACTGTGAACGGAGCTTGGCCAAGTACAAGCGACCCAGCCGCATGGTCGTTCACGATGCTCTGCCGAAGAACGCCGTCGGAAAGATCGCGAAGAAGGACCTTCGGTGAGTTCGAGGATGCGGCGTCTAGTTCCGCACGACGGCGTCGACGAGGAGCGCTGCAGCGAAGATCATCAGCAGCACGCCCACTCCCAGTTCCAGGTTGGCCAGTCCGCGTGATCCCAGATTGCGAAAAGCTCTGACGCCGAACACAACCAGTATCGGTAGGTAGAGAACTCCGACGAGGACGTCGGCCGCGCCGAGCACGCCGAGTTGCATCGCGATCGGCCACGAGGACGATCGGTCGACGAATTGTGGCAGCACGGCGACGAAGAACAGAATCACTTTCGGGTTCGTCAGATTGGTGACGAAGGTGCCGCGGAAGGCACGTCTACTCGATCCGGGTTCGGCACCGACGGCAAGTGGACTTTCGTTGCTCCGCCTGATTCGGCGGCTCGCTGAAAGCGCGCGGACTCCGAGGTAGGCGAGATATGCGGCACCGATCAACGCGAGAACGGTGAGACTGCCGGGAACGGCGACGATCAACGCGGACAGGCCGACTGCGCTGATGAGCATGTGCACGGCCAAACTGCACAAGGCACCTGCGGCTGCTGCCATCGCGACGAGTCGTCCTCCGACACTCGACCGCAGGATCATCACGGTATCGGGCCCGGGAGAGATGTAGCTGGCCAACACCAAAGACAAGAACACAGCCCACGGCACGCTCACGGGTCCTTGGGATCCTCTCGGTGCGACTCGGAGGCGATCGAGAGTAGCGCAATCGGCTTCGTCGGTTCACAGGGTGGGCAGGTCTGCACGCTACCCAGGTAGTCGCTCGGACGCTCTGCGAACCCGACGGTTGTGCCACGCCTGCGCTGCGAAGGGCGCACCGACCACACCGATGCAGACGACCGGCAATGCGACGGACCACGGCACGGACGCGCTCTTCAGGGCCATCACTACGCCGAGGAGGACCATCGGTTGTCCGAACGTGTCCAATAGGTCTACTCGACGGGGTTCGACCGGCGGTCGACCGAGTAACGGAATGCGGCGGCCCGCGTTCTCTCGCATGGTTCGCCGCGTCGACGCGACAATGAACGCCGCTCCTATGGCCGACGCGCAGACTCCTGCCGCGGCCAACCAGTTCTGTCCTTCGTCGACCAGAACCACCGTCAGGCAGAGGGCGGCAAGGATGACGTAGGTGCCGGCCAGCTTCCAGCGAGGTGCAGGCTCGCGCTCATCGCGCTGCACGCTGACCGGCCGCATCGGTTGCAGTGGCTCCATCGCCCGACCTTCCCACACCCCGGCTCTTGACCGGCTGCAAGAACACGAAGTAGCCTGACCGACAGTTGATATATCACGACAGAAGACGAAAGCCCGAGGAACCGAAGGTATGACCACAGCGCTGAAGATCGATGGGACGGCAGTCAGTGCAATCGTCAAGGACGATCTGCGGAATCGAGTCGACACGCTCCTTGCGCGAGGGATCAGGCCCGGACTCGGCACGATCCTGGTGGGCGACGATCCGGGTAGTCGTTCGTACGTCGCAGCCAAGCATCGTGACTGTGCCGAGGTGGGACTGCATTCGATTCAGGTGCGGCTGCCCGCGTCCGCGACCCAGCGCGAGATCGAAGATGCGGTACATGCCCTCAATGCAGACCCCGAGTGCACCGGCTTCATCGTGCAGCTGCCGCTGCCGTCACACATCGACACTCACCGGGTGATAGAGCTCATCGATCCGCGCAAGGACGCAGACGGACTGCACCCGACCAATCTCGGTCGGCTCGTGCTCGGCATGGACGGGCCGTTGCCCTGTACACCGCGCGGAATTCTGGAACTGCTTCGCCACCATGATGTTCCGATCACCGGCGCGCGCTTCTGCATCATCGGGTGTGGCATCACCGTGGGCCGCCCGCTCGGTCTGATGCTCACCCGGCGCAGCGAGCATGCGACGGTCACCATGTGCCACGAGGCGACGGTGGACACCGCTGCGCATACGCGAGCTGCCGACGTCGTCATCGCAGCAGCGGGCGTTGCGCACCTGGTGCGTCCCGATTGGATCAGTGCCGGGGCCACGGTGTTGTCGGTGGGTATCACCCGCACCGTCGAAGGAATCCTCGGCGACGTCCATCCCGGCGTCGAGCAGGTCGCAGGACGGCTCAGCGGTGCCACCGGCGGTGTCGGACCGATGACCCGCGCCATGCTGCTGACGAACGTCGTGGAATGCGCGGAAACCGCTCAGGCCGTGGGGATGAACGACTCGCGGTAGCCCATCTTCTCGCTGATCTCGGCGGCTGCGGCCAGAACGTCCGGGACTATCGCCCGCATTCGGGTCTCGTCGAAACGATAGACCGGACCGGAAATGCTCAGTGCGGCAGTGGTTTTACCGGTGTAGTCGAGAATCGGGGCCGCAATGGCATTGAGCCCGGTCTCGAATTCCTCGACCACGACGGCATATCCGAGGGTCACGGCCGCGTCGAGTTCGGCGGTGAGGGCGGCAACCGTGGTGAGTGTGTGCTCGGTGTACCGATGCAGCTCGAGCGAATCGACGACGGTGCGTCGAGTGTCGGGATCGAGGGCGGCCAGTAGTACCTTGCCGCTCGCGGTGGCGTGCAGGGGAGTCTGTTCACCGATCCAGTTGTGAGTTCCGACCGAGCTGGGTCCGCGAGCCTGATCGAGGTGTATCGCTGTATTGGCGCGCAGCACAGCGATATTCACAGTTTCACCGAGCTTTCCGGCGAGGCGTTCGCAGACGGCGTGGCCGTATTCGGTGATCTCGAGGCGCTCGGGCACGGCCGCGGCAAGCCTGAGAACCCCCAGGCTGAGCCGGTATTTCCCGCGATTGTGAGTCTGCATCACCATGTCGTGCTCTTCGAGCGACGCCAAGAGCCGCGACACGGTGGACTTGTGTACGCCGATTTCGGTGGCGATGGCGCTGACGCCTGCCTCCCCGAGCCTGGCCACAACCTCGAGCACTCGAAATGCGCGGTCGACGGATTGGACGCCGCCCTCCGGGGCACGTGTCGAATCGTCGGTTGCCACCCCCTGGACTATACGTACCGGACACCTACCTGGTGGTACGCCCCCTCGGGCGGTGACGTCTAGATGACGGCCCGAACTGCAACGTCGAACTCGGTCACGTGTGCTCGGGCGATCGTTGCGGCGGTCTCCGCATCGCCCGCCGCGATGGCGCGCAGAAGCTCGGTGTGCGTACCCACGTGATCGGCGAGTGGGGGCAGACGATCCATGAACAGCCAGAAGATGCGTGTGGCGAGATTGTTGTAGCGGATCAGCGCGTCTTCGAGAACGGGGTTCGACGCCAGCCGGTACACGGTGCGGTGGACTTCTGCGTCCCACTTGATCAGGTCGTACTGGCTGGGCGGTGCGGCCTCGAACTTCTCGGTGCGGTCGGCCATGCCCAACAGCACTTGCCGCTGCGTCGCCGTCGCCGCCGTGGCTGCCTTGGTGGCCGCCAGCGGCTCGAGGCGTTGACGGATCTCGGAGATGTCACCCAGGTCGGCGACGTCGATCGACGTCGCGAACGTGCCGCGTCGTGCGTGCGAGATGACGAGCCGCTCGTACTCGAGCCGTTTGAGCGCCTCCCGCACCGGTGTGCGGCCGACGCCCAGCTCGACGGACAGGGCAGATTCGACGACGGCTTCACCGGGCTTGATTGCGAGCATGACGAGCTTGTCGCGAATGGCCGCGTACGCGATGTCTGCCATCGTCGCCCCCGGCTCGGCCGACACCCCCGACGATCCGGGGGTGCTGGACGACTCCGCCTCGACGCTCATGGTCACCGATCCTATCGGCACCGAGACTGCGGCAGGGGCGGTCAGGCCTCGATACGGTTCTTCAACCAATCGTGGAAGATGCCGATGTGGTGTTCGCTGCCCACCAGCACGCCGCCGTCGCGATACTTGCGCGAGTTCATGGCGGGCTGGCAGCGTTCGCAGGCCTCGAAGTCCTGCAGATTCACCCGATGGAACAGCTCCACGGAGTGCTGCAGGTCCCGTCCCGAGGCGACGACCCCTGGCAGGTAGAGCCAATCGCATTCCACCAGAGTGTGATCGGCCGCGATCGGATACATGCGGTGGATGATGACGTGATCGGGGACGAGGTTGACGAACACCTGGGGACGAACGGTGATTGCGTAGTAGCGCCGATCCTGCTCGGGTGCGATTCCCGGAATCGCGTCGTGCCCCTCGGATCCGTCGAGCGTGAATCCTCGTACGGATTCACCGAATTCGGCTCCGTGGCCGACGTAGTACTGGGCTGCATAGCCGTCGGCGAACTCCGGCAGTACCTCGGTCAGCTCCGGATGGATCGTGGCGCAGTGGTAGCACTCCATGAAGTTCTCGATGATGAGCTTCCAGTTCGCCTTGACGTCGTAGCTGACGCGCCTGCCGAGTCCGAGGTCCTCGATCTTGTAACGGTCGATCGATTCGACGTCACCGAGTCGGTCGCGGATGTCCTGCACCACGGTGGTGTCGAAGGATGCCGGATTGTCGCTCAGGTTGACCCAGACGTAACCGAGCCATTCCTCCACCGACACCGAGGACAGGCCGTAGCGAACCCGGTCGATGTCGGGCATCTTGGTGAGATTCGGTGCAGCGATGAGCTTTCCGTCGAGATCGTATGTCCAGGCGTGGTACGGGCATTGGAACGATCGCTTGACCTCGCCCTTGTCTTCCATGCAGATCCGCGCGCCTCGGTGCGCGCAGACGTTGAGGTAGGCCTTGATGGCCCCGGTGCGTGTCCGTGTCACGATCACGCTCTCCCGACCGATCTGCACGGTGCGGAAGGCACCGGGCTTGTCCAGGTCCGCAGCACGGACGGCGCAGATCCACAGTTCCTCGAAGATCTTCTCCTGTTCGAGTTCGAAGATCGCCGGATCGGTGTAGTAGCGACCCGGGAGGGTGGAGATCAGGCTCTCGGGCAGGGGGAGCGAGGTATCGGGAATTGTGGTCAAGGGGGTCCTCCGTACGTGGCCGACCTCGAGGATCGGTGGCGAGACGTCAACTGCGATAGCGGGTTACGACGGGTGGAGCATCGGGTCTGCTGGTGGTGTCAGACCGCGCGGGCAGGAGCCGAGAGCTGTCGACGCCAGCGGGTGAACAATCGAACCTGATTGACACCGAGTACGCCGACCGGAAGTCCGTCGGATCGGTACACGGCGAGAAAGCTGCCCGCCTCGGGCGAACCCTCTTCGATGGTGCATTCGTTGTCCGGCCCTGCGGTGCCGGCGAATTGGATGCGTGAGCCGTACTGGTCGGACCAGAAGTACGGGGGTTTGACGTGTTGGCCGCCGTAGCTGCCCGCCAGCAGCGTCGCCACTGCGACGGTCGGTCTTTCGGACGCGCCTGCCCAATGCTCGACCCGTCGATGGATGCCGCTCGAATCGAGCCACGCGGCGCAGTCGCCGACGGCGACCACTCCGGGAAGCGCCGTTGCCCCGCCGCCGTCGCACAGGATTCCGTTGCCGAGGGCGAGTCCACTGGTACTCAGCCAATCGATGTTCGGAACACCGCCGATGCCGACGACCACGACGTCCGCGTCGAGCAGCCGACCGTCCGCGAGTCGAACGCCCTCGACGCGGTCGGTGCCGGTGAGGCCGTCGACGGCAATTCCGCAGATCAACGTGGTGCCGTTGTCGCGGTGCAGGTTGCCCACCGCGCTGCCCAGCCGGGTACCGAGTGGTCCGGCGAGCGGTGACGGTGCGGCCTCGACGACGGTGACGTCGAGGCCCAGTCTCCGTGCAGTGGAGGCTACTTCGGCTCCGATGAACCCGGCACCGATGACGACCAACCGCGCTCCTGGCACGAGTTCTGCCCGCAAGCGGTCGGCGTCGTCGATGGTGCGCAGAACGTGCACACCCGACAGGTGCTCGGTCCCGGGAAGCGATCGTGCGCGTGAACCGGTGGCCACGATGACGCCGTCGGACGTGACTTCGGCGCCGTCGTCGAGGGTGACGGTGCGACGCGAGGCATCCAGTGCGGTGGCTGTGCGGCCCAGAATCCAGGTGGCATCGAGGTTTTCGTCCTCGGGTTCGAGCGCGAGAGTCGCCACGTCCACCTCGCCGGCCAGATACTCCTTGGACAGCGGAGGGCGGTCGTAGGGTCGGTGGCTTTCGGCACCGATGATGGTCACTGCGCCGTCGAACCCGGCTGCCCGCAACGCGCGCGCCGAGCACAGTCCCGCCAGGGATGCCCCGACGATGGTCACGCTTTTCACGGTCGACCCTCGGCGGCCAGACGGCCACGAACGTCGGGCGGAAGATTGGGGGCCGCGGTGCTCAGCTCGATGTAGATCACACCGTCGTCGACGACAACGGTGTGAGTGCGCACCGGCAACTTCGCGGGGGGAGCGTCGACAGCTCCTGTGCGCAGGTCGAACGTGGACGCGTGGAGCGGACATTCGACCGCGCATCCTTCCAGCCAGCCGTCGGCGAGCGACGCGTCCTGATGCGTACAGGTGTCGTCGATCGCGAACAGCTCACCGTCCTCGGTGTGGAACACCGCCACCGGAGGGGTGGTGTCGACGCGAAGGGCTTCGCCGCCGGGAAGGTCGGCCAATGGGCACACCTCGAGCATTCGGATCCTCTCTGTATCGCTATGCGGAACACGTCTTACTGGCCGCAACAATAGTGTGAACATCGCCACAGGGGCGTGTCAAGAGGAGACGCCACTTTTCACGCCTGCGAAACATGATGTAACGCGAATCGGACAAGACGCAGGTTGGGGCTGCTGATCAGCATAATTAGCCCATGTAATGACTAGATGACGCGCAGTCGACCGGCAGGCTCGGCGGCACCCGGACTGGACGGCGACGGTCCGGGACGCCGTCAGGCATCGGTTACCGATGGGTAGAACTCGCGATCTTGATATATCAGCGGCTCAGTTGCCGCGGGCGATCCATTCTTCGAGGTGTGGTGCTTCGTCGCCGATGCGGGTTCCGTCGCCGTGTCCGGTGTTGACGCGGGTCTCGACAGGGAGGGCGAAGAGGCGGTCTCGGATGGATCCGATGATGGTCGGGAAATCCGAGTACGAGCGTCCGGTGGCTCCGGGTCCGCCGGAGAAGAGGGTGTCACCGGAGAACAACTGTCCTGCTTCGGGCAGATACAGGCACGTCGAGCCGGGTGAATGCCCGGGGGTGTGCAACGCCAGGATGTCGGTGCCGGCGACGGTGATGCGCTGGCCGTCCTCGAGGGCGGCGTGCCCGACCCCGGGGTGGGTCTGGTCCCACAGCATGTCGTCGGCGGGGTGCAACAGGATCGGCGCATCGAGGGCCTCGGCCAACTCGGGGGCGACGGTGACGTGGTCGTTGTGACCGTGGGTGCAGACGATCGCCGTCACATTCCGGCCGGCGACCGCATCGATGATGGGGGCGGCGGTGTGGGCGGCGTCGACGATCACCACCTCGTCGTCGTCACCGATGAGCCAGATGTTGTTGTCCACATCCCAGGTGCCACCGTCGAGGCTGAACGTGCCCGAGGTGACGACGTTCTGGACACGGAAGGTCCCGCTCACAGGATCACCACCGACCGCAGCACGGTGCCCTGATGCATCTTGTCGAACGCGGCTTCGACGTCGTCGAGGGTGATGCGTTCGGTGACGAACTTCTCGAGCGGCAACCGGCCCTGCTGGTACAGGTCCACCAACTGCGGGAAGTCGCGTTCGGGCAGGCAGTCTCCGTACCAGGACGATTTCAGTGATCCGCCGCGGGAGAAGAAGTCGATCAGCGGCATCTCGAGGGTCATCTCCGGTGTCGGGACACCGACGAGGACGACGGTTCCGGCCAGATCGCGGGCGTAGAACGCCTGCTTCCACGTCTCGGGGCGGCCGACGGCGTCGATGACGACATCGGCACCGAACCCTCCGGTGAGTTCCTGCACCGCCTCGACGGCGTCGACGACCGAGGAGTCGACGGTGTGGGTGGCTCCCAGGCCCAGTGCCCATTCGAGCTTGCCCGGGTCGCGGTCGACGGCGATGATCGTCGACGCCCCCGCCAGGCGGGCTCCGGCGATCGCGGCGTCGCCGACACCGCCGCAGCCGATCACCGCGACCGAATCTCCGCGGGAGACGTTGCCGGTGTTCATTGCCGCGCCGAGTCCGGCCATCACGCCGCAGCCGAGCAGTCCGACGACGGCGGGGTCGGCGTCCGGGTTGACCTTGGTGCACTGGCCTTCGTGGACGAGGGTTTTCTCGGCGAATGCGCCGATGCCCAGCGCCGGGGTCAGTTCGGTGCCGTCGTCGAGGGTCATCTTCTGTGCGGCGTTGTGGGTGTCGAAGCAGTACCACGGGGTGCCGCGTTTGCAGGCGCGGCATTCCCCGCACACGGCTCGCCAGTTGAGGACGACGAAGTCGCCGACCTCGACGTGTTCGACGCGGTCGCCGATGGTCTCGACGATGCCGGCGGCTTCGTGTCCGAGCAGGAACGGGAATTCGTCGTTGATGCCGCCTTCGCGGTAGTGCAGGTCGGTGTGGCACACCCCGCAGGCCTGAATCTTCACCACGACCTCGTTCGGTCCGGGATCGGGGATGGTGATCGTCTCGATGGAGACGGGTGCGCCCTTGCTCTTGGCGACGACGGCGCGGACCTGCTGCGGCATGGTTGTTGCTCCTGGGAGAGGTGTGGCAGTGCCAACGGCTGTTCGCCGGGCGTGGATACGAGTTAATATATCAGTTACAGGGCAGAGTGGAATGTTAAATACCGGTATCGAAACGTGTCGATTGCCGAGACCTCGTGGTCATCTGCGCTGGTCGAAGGGTTGAGTTGCGGGAAACGGTCCCATTGGGCCGCCTCGAGAGGACAATCATCTCTTGACATCGCACCCGGGTCGGCTCAGTCTGGTTCGGGTCAAACCATTTCAAGTTGCGCAGAGAGCAACGCGTCGCACACCCAGTCTCGACCACCACGCTGCGTGCACGGGCGACACACCTATTCGGCGAGAGCCGGAGGGAGAACGAATGTGACTACGAACAGCAAACCCCGAGGGGACAAGACTCGGGCCGCGTCGGCCGAGAAACATGCCCCCCACCATTACGGCCCGCTCGAGGTCTACCACCACGGAGAGGAGGGCAAACCGCGCACCGACAAGGTGGTCTTCGGCATCACGGCCGCCATCGTGATCGCCATCCTGGCCTGGGGTGTCCTCGGAACCGAGAACATGAAGTCCGTCAATGCGTCCGTACTCGACTGGGTCGTGACCAACGTCGGCTGGCTGTTCATCTTCTCGGCCACCGGGTTCGTGATCTTCGCACTGTGGCTCGCGCTCAGTCGGTACGGCAAGATTCCGCTCGGTAAGGACGGCGAGAAGCCGGAATTCAACACCGTCAGCTGGATCGCGATGATGTTCAGCGCCGGCATGGGAATCGGATTGATCTTCTGGGGAGTGGCCGAGCCGCTCACCCACTTCGTCACCCCACCGCCCGGAATCACCGATTCGACTGTGGGAACTGCACTCTCGACGGCCATCTTCCACTGGGGACTGCACCCCTGGTCGATGTACGCGGTGGTCGGATTGTCCATCGCCTACGGCACCTACCGGATGGGCCGCAAGCAGCTCATCAGCTCCTCGTTCATTCCGCTGATCGGTCGCCGCGCCGAAGGTCCCATCGGCAAGGTCATCGACATTCTGGCGATCTTCGCCACGATGTTCGGCACCGCGGCATCCCTCGGCCTCGGCGCACTCCAGATCGGTTCCGGTATCGAGGTTCTCGGCTGGGTCAACCAAGCGGGAACGCTTCTGCTCGTGGCTGTCGTCGCCATCCTGACACTTGCGTTCGTGGCCTCGGCAGTGTCCGGGGTGTCCAAGGGAATTCAGTGGCTGTCGAACATCAACATGGTGCTGGCCCTCGTGCTCGCGCTGTTCGTATTCGTCGCCGGACCCACAGTGCTCATCCTGAACCTGCTGCCCACCACTCTCGGTGACTACGCCGCGCACATCGCCGGCATGTCGGCGCGCTCGGCGGCATCCGGTGGCCCAGAGACCGAGTCCTGGCTCTCGTCCTGGACGATCTTCTACTGGGCCTGGTGGATCTCGTGGACCCCCTTCGTCGGTATGTTCCTCGCTCGCATCAGTCGCGGCCGCACCATCCGCCAGTTCGTCATCGGCGTCATTCTCATCCCTACGTCGGTGAGCTTGATCTGGTTCTCGATCTTCGGTGGAGCGGCAATCGGCGAGCAGCAGAAGGGAACCGAGGATCTGGTGGCCCTCGGTAAGCCGGAGTCGCAGCTGTTCGCGGTTCTCGACCATTTCCCGTTGGCCGGCATCTCGTCGGTGTTGGTGATGGTGTTGGTAGGCATCTTCTTCGTCAGTGGTGCCGACGCTGCCTCGATCGTGATGGGCACCCTGTCACAACGCGGCACCCTGGACCCGTCGCGTGGGGTCGTCGCCTTCTGGGGCGTGGTCACCGGCGGCATTGCGATCCTGATGCTGTGGACCGGAGGTTCGGACGCCCTCAACGGGTTGCAGACGATGACCATCATCGTGGCGGCACCGTTCGTACTGGTGATGATCGGTACGTGTGTCTCGCTGTACAAGGACGTCACGAACGATCCGTTCATCGTCAAGAACCCCAAGGCCCCGCCGAAAGTCAAGGCCGGCAAGTGAAGTGAACGATGGTGCGGGACGCGAGACCATGCGTCCCGCACCATCGGTATTTCGGGGGTTGACCGAGACCACCCGTGCCCATACTCTTGATATATCAATCTCTGGTTAGTTGTCGTGCAGGCCGTTGGTCACCTCGGCCGAGCTCCATCTCTCCACCCCGATACGGAAGGACCACCATGGGTTCACCGAGAGTTGTCATCATCGGCGCCGGCATCGTCGGTACCAACGTGGCCGACGAGCTCACCGCACGCGGTTGGGATCGCATCACCGTCCTCGATCAGGGGCCGCTCCCTCTCACGGGTGGATCCACCTCGCACGCACCGGGTCTGGTGTTCCAGACCAACGCCTCGAAGACGATGACCGAACTCGCCCGGTACACGGTCGAGAAGTTCAAGGGCCTCGAAGTGGACGGGCAGTGGTGCTTCAACCAGCTCGGCGGTCTCGAAGTGGCGACCACCGAGGAGCGACTGGCCGACCTGCATCGCAAGCAGGGTTGGGCTACGTCCTGGGGCATCGAAGGATCGGTCATCGACCCGTCCGAATGTGCCAAACTGCATCCGCTGATCGACCGTTCGCGTGTTCTCGGCGGTCTGTACGTCGAGACGGACGGACTCGCCAAGGCGTCGCGCGCCGTCGTGGCACTCACCCGACGTGCAGAATCGCGCGGAGCCGTCTTCCGTGGCTCCACGAAAGTCGTCGGTATCGAACAGACGGGTGGCCGAGTCACCGGTGTGGCGACCGACCAGGGCGTCATCGAGGCCGACATCGTGGTGTCCTGCGCCGGCTTCTGGGGCCCCGATGTGGGCGAACTGGTGGGCATGAAGGTGCCGCTGCTGCCATTGGCGCACCAGTACGCCAAGACCGATCAGATCCCGGAACTGGTGGGACGCAACACCGAAGCGGCCGAGGCCGGCATGCCCATCCTTCGTCATCAGGATCAGGACCTGTACTTCCGCGAGCACGTCGACCGTCTCGGCATCGGAACCTACGCGCACCGCCCGATGCCCGTCGACACCAAGACCCTGCCCGGCGGAGACGGTGTGTCCGACGAGGCGATGCCGTCCATGCTCGACTTCACGCAGGAGGACTTCGCCCCGTCGTGGGAGCAGTCCAAGCTGCTGTTGCCCTGCCTCGAGACCGCCAAGATCGACCACGGCTTCAACGGGGTCTTCTCGTTCACCCCCGACGGCGGACCGCTGCTCGGTGAGTCTCCGGACGTCAAGGGCTTCTGGATCGCGGAGGCGGTGTGGGTCACCCACTCGGCCGGAGTCGGCCGGGCTATCGCACAATTGTTGGTCGACGGACGCTCCGAGGTGGAACTGCACGGATGCGACGTCAACCGCTTCGAGGACTTCCAGCTCGACCCGGCGTACGTCAGTGAGACCTCGCAGCAGAACTTCGTCGAGATCTACGACGTCCTGCATCCGTTGCAGCCGCGGTTGTCACCGCGTGATGTTCGCGTCAGCCCGTTCAACGCACGGCAGCAGCAACTCGGTGCCGTGTTCCTCGAAGGCCACGGGTGGGAACGCCCGCACTGGTACGAGGCCAATGCCGCACTGGTGGAGCAGCTTCCAGCCGAATGGCAGCCACCGAAGCGCGACGAGTGGGCGTCGATGTTCCACTCGCCCATCGCGGCCGCCGAGGCGTGGAAGACCCGTACCGCCGTCGCTATGTACGACATGACCCCACTCAAGCGGCTGCGGGTGCGCGGACCCGGTGCGCTGGCACTGTTGGAGGGTTTGACGTCCGGAAAGATGGACAAGTCCATCGGAGCCGTCACGTACACGCTGGCTCTCGACGAGAAGGGCGGCGTCCGAAGCGATCTCACCGTCGCACGGCTGTCCGAGGACGAGTTCCAGGTCGGTGCCAACGGCAACCTCGACTTCGACTACCTTCGCCGCGAAGCGCCGAGCGACGGCAGCGTCACCGTCGACGACATCACCGGCTCCACGTGCTGCATCGGTCTGTGGGGTCCGCACGCCCGCGAGGTCGTCGAAAAGCTGACCCAGGACGATTTCTCCAACGAGAACTTCAAGTACTTCCGCTGCAAGCAGGTTCGCATCGGGGGAGTGCCCGTCACGGCGATGCGGTTGTCCTACGTGGGCGAGCTCGGGTGGGAGCTGTACACCACCGCCGACTACGGCCAGCGACTCTGGGACATGTTGTGGCAGGCCGGTTCCGAGTTCGGCATCATCGCCGGTGGACGCGCTGCGTTCAACAGCCTGCGCATGGAGAAGGGCTACCGCTCGTGGGGCTCGGACATGACCACCGAGCACAACCCCTACGAGGCAGGCCTCGGGTTCGCGGTGCGCCCGCAGAAGGGCGAGTTCCGTGGCCGCGACGCCGTGCTCGAGATGTCCGACGACACCGTCTCGAAGAAGTTGGTCTGCCTGAAGATCGACGACGGTACGTCGGTGGTACTCGGGCATGAGCCCGTCCTGGTGGACGGCCAACCGGCCGGGTATGTCACCAGTGCCTCGTTCGGGCACACCGTCGGTGCCCCCATCGCCTACGCCTGGGTTCCCGCGAGCAGCGCAGAACCCGGTGCAGCAGTACAGATTCGATACTTCGAAAGGCTCGTGTCCGCCACCGTCGTGGCCGAGCCCCTCGTCGACCCCGAGATGGCCAAGATCCGCAGCTGACGACCCACCAGTACCAGGAGATTCGATGACCGAGAACTTCACCCTCACGCTCAGCTGCGGACAGCGGCCGGGCATCGTCCGGGCCGTCAGTGCGTTCCTGTTCGACAACGACTGCGACATCGCCGAACACCAACAGTTCGACGACTCGACGGACGGTTCGTTCTTCCTGCGCACCTCGTTCGTGGCCGGTGGTAGCACCGACATCGAGAAGTTGACCGAGAGCTTCCGCGAGGTGGCCGAGCGATTTTCGATGATGTACACCTTCAACGGGTGCAGCCAACCGCGCGTGCTCGTCATGGTCTCCAAGATGGGTCACTGCCTCAACGACCTCATCTTCCGTTGGCGTTCACAGAATCTCGGTGGAGAACTGGTGGCCGTGGTCAGTAACCACGAAGTGCTGCGGCCGATGGCCGAGGCTGCCGGGCTGCCGTTCGTTCACGTCCCTGTCACTCCGGGTACCAAGGCCGAGGCCGAGCAGCGCTTGCTGGACCTCGTCGCCGAGTACGAGGTGGACCTGGTGGTGCTGGCGCGCTACATGCAGGTGCTCTCCGACGAGACGTGTCGAGCATTGCACGGCAAGGCGATCAACATCCATCACTCGTTCTTGCCCGGCTTCAAGGGTGCCAAGCCGTACCACCAGGCCTTCGACCGAGGCGTCAAGCAGGTCGGTGCGACGGCGCACTACGTCACCCCCGATCTGGACGAGGGCCCGATCATCGAGCAGCAGGTCATCCGCATCGATCACACTCACGACCCGTCTCGTCTGGCCACCGTCGGACAGGACGCCGAGGCACTCGCACTCTCGCGGGCGGTCCGCTGGCACTGCGAGAATCGCGTTCTGCTGCATGGGCACCGGACGGTCATCTTCAGCTGAGCCGACACACACGAGGGGCCCGTACCGAATCGGTACGGGCCCTCGTTGTTGCGTCGGTCCAGGGGGACCTCACACCCTTTCTGCCGAGTGCGCGCTGGTTCTCTTTGCGGAGAACACGAGCGCACCTTTCAACACGGGTGTGAGGTCCCTGGGGGTCAGCACTCCACGAAACTGACCGGCACGTTGATCGCGAGGCCGCCGCTCGAGGTCTCCTTGTACTTCGAATGCATGTCGGCACCGGTGGAGCGCATGGTCTCGATCACCTGATCCAGGCTGACGCGATGAGTGCCGTTACCACGCAACGCCATACGAGCGGCGTTGATCGCCTTACCGGCCGAGATGGCGTTGCGCTCGATGCACGGGATCTGCACCAATCCGCCGATGGGGTCGCAGGTGAGACCGAGGCTGTGTTCCATTGCTATTTCGGCGGCGTTCTCCACCTGTTCGGGTGTGCCGCCCAAAATCTCGGCCAGTCCGGCTGCAGCCATCGATGCTGCCGAGCCCACCTCACCCTGGCAGCCCACTTCGGCACCCGAGATCGAGGCCATCTCCTTGTAGAGCGATCCGATGGCCCCGGCGGTGAGTAGAAAGCGCACCGTGCTGCCGTCGGGATCGGCGACCCCGGCCGCGGTGTAGCGAGTGGCGTAGTGCAGCACAGCCGGAATGATGCCGGCCGCGCCGTTGGTCGGGGCCGTGACGATGCGCCCGCCCGACGCGTTCTCCTCGTTGACCGCGAGAGCGACGAGATTGACCCAGTCCTCGGCGAATTCGCTCGACCGGTGCGGGTCCTCGGCGGCCAGGCGCAGGAACCAGTCCCGTGCTCGGCGTCGTACTCCGAGTGTGCCGGGGAGGTATCCGTCGCGGGAGATGCCGCGAGCTTCGCACTCGACCATCACGTCGCGGATGTGGAGCAAGCCGTCCCGTATCTCGTCGAGTGTTCGGCGTTCTCGCTCCACCTCGGTCATGACGTCACTGATGCTGCAGCGCCGTCGCTCGCAGAGCTGCAGTAGTTCCTTGGCGGAGGCGAACCCGTTCGCGGAGGCGAGTGGTGTTACGGCCTCGACGCTTTCGGCCTCGGTCACCACGAAGCCGCCACCCACGGAGAAGTAGGTCTCGGTGTGCAGTTCGGTCGAGTCCGCGGCGCGAGCGGTGAGCTTCATTCCGTTGGGGTGGAAGGGCAGTACCGTCAGAGGGCGGAGCACGATGTCGTCCACCGCAAGCTCGATCTCTCGGTGACCACCGAACACGATCCGGCCGGATTCCGCCATCGATGTCTGGCGCCGTTCCATCACCTCGGTCGAAATGGTCTCGGGGAGATGGCCTTCCAGTCCGAGCAACACTGCCGTCATGGTGCCGTGGCCTGCTCCGGTCGCCGCAAGCGAGCCGTACAGGTCCACCGTCACCTCGCGGACGGCCTCGAAGGCAGACATGGTCCGCAGGTCCTCAACGAATCGGGCGGCTGCGCGCATCGGACCTACCGTGTGCGAACTGGACGGCCCGACCCCGACGGAGAACAGGTCGAACACGCTGATGGTCATGAGCCCACCCGCACTGCTCCGGTGGGCTCGCGCGTGGTGAGTTCGTCGAGCGACGTGGCTGCCGGGGCCAGTACCGCGAACAGCCAGCCGGCACCGAGCGGATCGGCGAGAACGATCGAAGGAGTCTCGTGCACAACGGGATTGACGATCGTCACCATCCCGCTCGCCGGGGCGTACACCGTCACCGACCCGGCGGAGGTGCGGATGGTGCCGCACGCCTGCCCTGCGGTCAGCACGGTACGGACCGACGGCAGGTCGACGCCGAGGATGTCGACAGCGCCGTCGAGTGCCGTCGGTGTCACGCCCACTCGGCTCGGGGTCTGGGCGGGTGAGCCGAACGGGTCGACGGCCATCCAACCGTGATCGTCACTGTAGAGGCGGCGGGCGGACGAGCGTGGTGCGGTCATGAGGAGGCCTCGGCATTCATGGAGTTCGAAACGGGGATGCAGGATGGAGCAACGTCGATGGAGCGCACTGCCCGCAGGACGGCCAGTGCGTCGATCGTGGCGGCGACGTCGTGGACACGCAGGAGCGATGCCCCGTTCTGGGCCGCGATCATGGCGGCTGCCAGTGATCCGGAGAGCCTGTCGTCGGTGTCTCGGCCGGTGATCGCTCCGATCATTCCCTTCCTGGACACACCGGCCATGATCGGTCGGCCCGCCGACGTCAGCGCCCGAAGACCCTGCAGCAGTTGCAGATTGTGCTCGAGGGTCTTACCGAATCCGAAGCCGGGATCGACCAGAATGCGGTACGCCGGGATTCCGGCGCGGATGCACTCGGAGGCCCGGTCTTCGAGGAACGCAGACACCTCCGCGGTGACGTCGTCGTAGCGAGGGGAATGCTGCATCGTCGACGGCTCGCCCTGCATGTGCGTCAGGCACACGGCGGCGTCCAGCTCGGCTGCTGCAGCGAGCGCGCCGGGAAGTCGGAGAGCCCGAACATCATTGATGACGCTGGCACCGGCGCGCACCGCCTCGCGCATCACCTCGGGACGCGAGGTGTCGATCGACAACGGTATCGAGGTGCTCCTGGACAATGCGTCGATCACTGGCACGACACGGGCGATTTCTTCGTCGACGGTGGGTGGAGTGGCCCCGGGACGGGTCGACTCACCGCCGATGTCGAGCAACTCCGCTCCCTCGTCGACCATCGACAGTGCATGCGCCACAGCGCGATCCGCGTCCAGGAACCGACCTCCGTCGGAGAACGAGTCCGGGGTGACGTTGACTATCCCGCAGACGACGGGATGTGCGGTCGTCAGCCGGGTCAGTAGTCGGTCGCGGGCATCGGCTGCCCGTGTCGCTGTGGAGACGGTCGTGAGCACTGCGATCACCTCTTTCTCTCGCACGGGTCCAGCGGTTCGATTCAGGCGAGTTCGGCGTATTCCTCGGCCGCGTCGATCAACCAGGCCGCGAGATAGCGTGCGAACGACGAACGCACGAGGATGCGGTAGTCCGTTCCGGTGTCGTCACAGGCGATGAGGATCATGCCTGCCATCGCGAGCATCGTCTGCACCGTCGACCCGGCCGGAAAGATGCTGGGATGCAGATCGATCGAGCATCCCTTGGCGAGTACATCTCGGGCCCGAGAACCGCTCAGCCGCAGACTGGTTCGCTGCGCGGACACGTCCGTTGCTGCACCACGGTGCTCACGCACGACCGAGCCGAGACGGTGTTCGAGCTCGACCGGATCGACGCCCGCTCCGATCACCAGCCACTCCTCGGGGCCGAGCCAGATCGCCGTGGTGTTCGTGCCCTCGGCGACGCGGCCGGGGCCGGGTAGTTCGGTGCCGAGCTCGGCCGAGGCCGCGGCACCGCCCGGTCCGTTCGGGTCGACCCAGAGATCGATGCCGGCGAGAAACGGCTCCTCCACGATGCGGACAGCAGCGTTGACGGGCAGAAGCACCTCTGCCAGTGGACTTCTGGAGGCGAGACGGTCAGCCATCACGGCGGTTTCCTTCCGGGTCGACGAGTACGGAGCCGGTGACTTCCACGGCGATCAGGGTGTCACCCACGGGGACGTGCAGGATGTCGCCGAGCCGGTCGCGTCCGGCTTCGAGCAGGGCCAACCCGAACGGGCGACCCAGTTCTGCGCTGGCGTAACTCGACGTGACGTGGCCGAGCATCGGTACCGGAAGCTCGGGCAGGATGCCGGTGTCGGAGTGTTCGATGATCTGTGAGCCCTCCGGCAGGACTGTCTCCCGATCGACCGGCAGCAAACCGACGAACTGTTTACGCAACGGGTTTCGGTTCTCGGCGCGGTCGAACGAGCGCTTCCCGATGAAGTCGAGTTTCTTCTTCGAGACTGCCCAGCTCATGCCCAGATCCTGCGGGGTGACGGTGCCGTCGGTGTCCTGCCCGACGATGGGGTACCCCTTCTCGGCGCGCAGCACGTGCATGGTCTCGGTGCCGTACGGAGTGATGCCGTACTTCTCGCCCGCATCGATCAGTCGGGACCACAGTGCGTGGGCGTGCCAGGAATCGATGTTCACCTCGAAGGCGAGTTCACCGGAAAAACTGATGCGCGCCACGCGCACCGGGACACCGTCGACCGAGGCGTCTCGCCAGGCCATGAACGGGAACGCCTCGTTGGAGACGTCGAGTTCGGGAAAGATCTCGCCGACCAGATCGCGGGAGCGCGGTCCGACGACGGGGAACGTGGCCCACTGCTCGGTCACCGAGGTCAGCCGAACCGCGAGGTGCGGCCACTCGGTCTGGAGCCATTCCTCCATCCAGTCCAGCATCGCAGCTGCGCCGCCCGTGGTGGTGAACACCTGGAATCGATTGTCGGCCAGTCGCATCACGGTTCCGTCGTCGATCACCATGCCGTCGGCACCGCACATCACGCCGTACCGAACCATGCCGACCTTCAAGTTGCTCATCATGTTCGTGTAGAACATGTCCAGCACCACACCGGCGTCGGGGCCCTGCACGTCGATCTTGCCCAGTGTCGAACCGTCGAGCATGCCGACGCCCGCACGCACGGCCGCGCACTCGCGGAGCACGGCGTCGTGCATCTCCTCGCCGGGCAGTGGGTAGTAGCGGGGTCGCTTCCACTGTCCGACGTCCTCGAAGACCGCGCCGCGTGCGACGTGCCAATCATGGACTGCAGTAACTCGTTCCGGATCGAACGCCATGCCGCGGTTGCGGCCGGCCAACGCCGCGAACGCCACCGGGGTGTACGGCGGGCGGAACGTGGTGGTGCCCAGGTTCTCCACCGGCTTGTCGAGCAGCTCCGCCACGATGCCCGAGGACACCACACCGGAGGTCTTGCCCTGATCGTGCGCTGTGCCGATCGTGGTGTAGCGCTTGATGTGTTCCATCGACGACATGCCTGCCCCGACGGCGCGGACCAGATCGGCCACCGTCGCGTCGCGCTGGACATCGACGAACTGGCTGTCGGCTGCGGCGTCGTCGCGCACACGCCAGAGCACCAGTGACTCGCTGCGGGGCACGGAATCGACTACAGGAAGCGAGGTTTCCGGAACATCGAGGCCCAGACGGGTCAGCGCGCGTGCTGCCGCCGAGCCACCGTCACCCAGGCATCCCGCGAGATGGAATGTTCCCGAGGCCGAGCCGGCGACGGTGATGCCCTCGACGTCGTCGGCAGGCACGAAAGCGCCCAGTTCGCCGTCGTAGCGCAGCTTCCCGCGGGCCTGGCTGAACAGGTGCACTGCGGGGTTCCAACCACCACTGACGAGCAGTACGTCGCAGCCCACGGTCTCGGTGGCACCATCCGCACCGACGACCATTGCGTGCGTGACGCGGGTGTCCCCGCGGCTGCCGGACACGACACTGCCGGTGCGCACCTCGATGCCGCGCTCGTGGCACAGCCCCAGCCAGTACCCGGGTGCCGTCTCGCGGGCATCGGCGATGCACGCGATGCGCACGCCCGCGTCGTGCAGATCGACAGCAGCTCGGTAGGCACTGTCGTTGGTGGTGAACACGACGGCCTCGGTGCCGACGGTGACGCCATAGCGGTGCAGGAACGTCCGTGCGCTGTGTGCCAGCATGATTCCCGGACGATCGTTGTCGGTGAAGACGACCGGGCGCTCGTGGGCTCCGGTGGCCACCAGGATGTGTCGCGATCGAATGCGCCATACCCGCTGACGGCTCAGTGCGGCAGGCGCTTCCAGGCCCAGGTGATCGGTGCGGCGTTCGAGGGCGAGCACGAAGCCGTCGTCGTAGGAACCGAACGCGGTGGTGCGGCGCAGCATTGTGACATCGGGAAACGTGGACAGCTCGGTCACCGTGTCGGCCACCCAGTCCAGTGCGGGCCGGCCGTCGATGACGTCGTCGGAGCCGAGAAGGGAACCGCCGAACTCGCTCTGGTCGTCGACGAGGATCACCCGAGCGCCACTGCGCGCGGCGACCAGAGCGGCCGTCAGACCGGCCGGCCCTGCCCCGACGATCAAGAGATCGGCGTGTGCGTGCATGGCGTCGTACTTGGCGGAGTCGGAGATCTCGGCGAGCCGGCCCTGCCCGGGGATGCCGCGGGCGACCAGACCGTCGTACAGCTCGATCGTCGTGGCGAGCAGCATCGGCTCGGGGAACGGCTCCTCGATCTGGACGAGTCCGCCGGTGTCCTCGGCCCATGCTGCGGTGAATCCGCGTGGCCTGCCGAGCTTGATGCTGGTCGTCACCTGATGAATGCCGTTGGCCAGCAACGCAGAAGCCAGCGTATCTCCCGGATGTCCCTGCAGGGTCGCACCGCCGAACGTGAAGTCGAAGGTGCTCGTGCGGTCGATACGGCCGCCGGACGCGGTGCGGAATGCGGTCATGGGTTCACCGGCTTCGGGTCGTCGAGGCGATAGACACTGTGAATTCGATAGGTGGCGGTGTCGCGGACGGCGTTGAACCAACGCCTACAGCCGGCACTGTGGCTCCACCGTTCTGCGAAGAGCCCCTTGGGGTTGTCGCGGAAGAACACGAAATGCGCCCACTGTTCATCGGTCAGCGCCGACGGCTCCTCGGGGTAGGCGACGTGCGCCTGTCCGCCGTAGTGGAACTCGGTCTCTTCTCGACTCCCGCACCACGGGCATTCGATCAATTGCATTGCCACTCCAAGATTCTCGTTCGGTGATGCGTGTGCCGGAAGGCAAGTGTCAGTGCGCCACGCCGGCTGCGCCGTGCTCGTCCACCAGCGCGCCGGTGACGAATCGGTCCAGACTGAACGGTGCGATGTACTCGTGCACCTCGTCGTTGGCGATGGTGTCGGCCAGGCACCAGCCTGCACCGGGAGTGGCCTTGAATCCGCCTGTGCCCCAGCCGCAATTGAGGAACACGTTGTCGAACGGGGTGCGACCGACGATGGGCGAGGCGTCGGGGCACACGTCCACGATTCCGGCCCAGGTGCGCAGCAGATGTGCGCGAGCGAAAACGGGGAACAACTCGACCGCGGCCGCCATCTGCCGTTCGATGATGTGGAATGCGCCGCGCTGGCCGTAGCCGTTGTAGGAATCGACGCCTGCGCCCATCACCAGTTCACCCTTGTGCGCCTGGGAGACGTACACGTGCACGGCATTCGACATGACCACCGTGGGGTGCACCGGCTCTAGCAATTCCGAGACCAGGGCCTGCAGTGGGTGACTCTGCAGCGGAGTCTTGATGCCGAGCATGTCCGTCAGCGTGGAGGTGTGCCCGGCCGCGCACAGAGCGACCTGCCCGGTGGCGATGTCGCCGCGCGTGGTCTTCACACCGGTGACGCGGTTGCCGTCCGTGGTGAAGCCGGTGACCTCGCAGTTCTGGATGATGTCGATACCGGCCGCGTCGGCGCGTCGGGCGAATCCCCAGGCGACGTAGTCGTGCTTCGCGATGCCGGCGCGGGGCTGATAGGTCGCGCCGAGTACCGGGTAGCGAATGTCGCTGGAGATGTTGACGATCGGGCACAGCTTCTTGACTTCGTCGGGGTCGACCCATTGGGCGTCGATGCCGTTGAGTCGGTTGGCCTCGACGCGTCGCACGCTGTCGCGCACGTCCTGCAGGCTGTGCGCGAGGTTGAGGACGCCGCGCTGGCTGAACAGGATGGGGTAGTCGAGATCGTCGGCAAGACCCTCCCACAGCTTCAACGAGTGCTCGTAGATACGCGCGCTTTCGTCCCACAGGTAGTTCGAGCGGATCAAGGTGGTGTTGCGCGCCATGTTTCCGCCGGCGAGCCAACCCTTCTCGAGCACAGCGACATTGGTGATGCCGTGGTTCTTGGCGAGGTAGTGCGCGGTGGCCAGACCGTGGCCACCGCCGCCGATGATCACGACGTCGTACGACTTCTTCGGTTCGGGGTTGCGCCACAGGAAGTCCGGGTGATCGGGCAGATGTGCGCCCGGTGGGCGTGCGGGGGCGGTCATCGGTAGCCTTCCGTCAGGTCGGGGTAGAGGGGGAACTGCGCGGCGACGGTTTCGACCCGGGTGCGTAGTGCATCGAGTCCGCGGTCGTCGGTGTCGGGACGCAATGCCTGCGCGATGACGTCGGCAACCTCGGAGAATGCCGTGGCGTCCAGTCCTCGCGTTGCCAGCGCGGGTGTTCCGATGCGGACGCCGGAGCTGACCATGGGCGGTCGTGGATCGAACGGAACTGCATTGCGGTTCACGGTGATTCCGACATGGTGCAGCCTGTCCTCGGCCTGCTTGCCGTCGAGCTCGGACTTGCGCAGGTCCACCAGAACGAGATGGACGTCGGTGCCGCCCGAGACCACGTCGATGCCTGCGGCGGCTGCGTCGTCGGTGAGGAGTCGATCGGCCAGGATTTTCGCGCCTTCGAGGGTGCGCTCCTGTCGTTCCCGAAAGTCCTCTTCGGCAGCGAGTTTGAACGAGACGGCCTTGGCTGCGATGACGTGCTCGAGCGGTCCACCCTGCTGGCCGGGGAAGACCGAGGAGTTGAACTTTTTGGCCAGGGCGGCGTCGTCGGTGATGATGACGCCACCGCGAGGACCGCCGAGCGTCTTGTGTGTCGTCGAGGTGACCACGTGTGCGTGCGGTACCGGCGATGGGTGCAGGCCCGCGGCGACCAGTCCGGCGAAGTGCGCCATGTCCACCATCAGGTAGGCACCGACTTCGTCTGCGATACGGCGGAATTCGGCGAAGTCGAGGTGACGAGGGTAGGCGGACCAGCCGGCCATGATCAGCTTGGGACGGTGTTCGTGGGCGAGGCGCTCGACCTCCTCCATGTCGACGCGGTGGTCGTGCTCGCCGACGTGGTAGGCCGAGACGTCGTAGAGCTTGCCCGAGAAGTTCAGCTTCATTCCGTGTGTGAGGTGTCCGCCGTGGGCGAGTGCGAGACCGAGGATCGAATCGCCCGGCTGCAGAAGTGCCGCCATGGCAGCGGCATTGGCTTGTGCACCGGAGTGCGGCTGCACGTTGGCGAACTGCGACCCGAACAGGGTGTTCAGCCGGTCGATCGCGAGTTGTTCGACGACGTCGACGTTTTCGCAACCGCCGTAGTAGCGCCGGCCGGGGTAGCCCTCGGCGTACTTGTTCGTCAGCACCGAACCCTGTGCCTGCATCACCGCCAGCGGCGCGAAGTTCTCGCTTGCGATCATTTCGAGTGTGTTCTGTTGGCGGCCGAGCTCGGCACTGATTGCGCGGTGCACCTCGGGATCGAGATCGGCGAGTACGCGGTTGGTCACGCCTTTCGGGTGCGGTGCCGTCGCCGTCGGTGCGAAGTCCTGCGTCAAGATGGCCGCCCTTCTGGAAGATCAATGATCTGGAACTGATATATCAAGATGCCAATAGAGTAAGATCACAAAGCAGGGCCGTCAAGGGCGGGCATCGACCGGGAGTGAGAAGCGAAGATGACAATCGGAATTCCGCTGGTGATCGATGCGGTGCCGCCCGTGGGAACCAATGCAGATCGCGCCTACGAAATCCTGCGTGAGCAGCTGATCATGCTGGAGATCCGACCGGGCGAGCCCATCAACGACGATCGGCTCGCCGAGCAATTGGGGTTGGGGCGAACGCCGATTCGGGAGGGACTCAAGCGACTCGAACGCGAGCGACTCGTCGTCGCGTATCCCCGACGCGGCACCTTCGCCACCGCCGTCGACATGACCGATCTGGCCAACATCTCCGAGATTCGCAAGCAGCTCGAGCCGGCGGCCTCGGCGCGTGCGGCTCGGACGGCCACGCGCGCATCGCGGGACCGGTTGGTGGAACTCGCGTCGTCGATCGCGAGCATCGACGACGGTGACGACCCACGCGAGGTTCTCCGCAAGGATGTTCAGGTGCACCGGGAGATCTACCGGGCGTCGGGCAACCCGCACCTCGAAGACATCCTGGTCAGCCTCGACGCGCATGCCACCCGTATCTGGTGCCTGTTTCTCGATCGCCTACCGAACGTCGCAGGCCACGTTCGCGAACACCTCGTTCTCTTGCAGGCCATCATCGACGGCGACGCCGAGACCGCTGCCGAACTGACTCTCGAACACGTCGCCGGGTTCGAGAACGCGATCAGGAAACTGTTGTAGTAGCGGCCGCGATTCGCTCGGCCGCACGCTCGTTGCGCAGCACCTCCGTTTGTCATCGCGCTGTACGGGTATTGCTGTGAAGGTCAAAAAACACGGCCGGTCCACGCCGCAGACGTCTCGACGACGTTTCTCGCGCACCATCGAGGAATCGAACGTGCTGCGCGTCTTGGAGTTCCCTTTTCGCTTCGGGCCGACCGACCGTCTCCTCGCGCTGTCGCATCGGTCTCGACAACAGCACCGAAGGGCAGGGCCCGTGATCGACGACGTGCCAGAGACCAAGCCAGTACCGCTCACCCGCGAACTCGCAAGCCATCGAGTGAGGTACATCGATCAGGGACAGGGTCCCGTAGTGGTTCTGATCCACGGATTGATGGGCACGCTCCACGACTGGGATCCGCAGATTGCCGGTCTCGCCGATCGGTTCCGCATCATCGCGGTGGATCTGCCGGGTCACGGTGAGTCGGACAAGATTCCGGGTGACTATTCACTGAGCGCGCACGCCGCGACAGTCCGCGATCTGTTGACGGCGCTCGACATCGACACGGTGACCGTCGTCGGCCATTCCTACGGGGGAGGGGTGGCAATGCAGATGCTCTACCTCTTTCCTCAGATGGTGGACGGTATCTGTTTGGTTGCCAGCGGCGGGCTGGGTCAGGACGTGAATCCGGTTCTGCGAGCAGCCTCTCTACCGGGCAGCGGAATGGCCATACCCCTGGCCGCCTCCACCGCCAGCCGAGCACTGCTCGGTGGGGTTCTCGGCGTGCTGACACGGTTGAGGTTGTTCAGATGGGGGGCAGGCGATCGGCGGGCGTGGCGAAACTTCGCGTCGATGGCAGACCCCGCGGCCCGCCGGGCCTTCCTGTCCACCGCTCGGTCCGTCATCGATTTCCGCGGGCAGACAGTGAGTGCCACGAGGCTTTTGGCGTCGTTCGGTGACGTGCGGGCCTTGTTGGTGTGGGGAGAGCGGGACGCCATCATTCCTCTCGCCCACGCGCACGCAGTGCGTGACCACATGCCCGAAGGAACTGCCATCGAGGTGGTGCCCGGCGCTGGGCACTTCCCGCACCTGGACGAGCCGGAGCGCTTCGATGCAGTCTTCCGCACCTTCATGGCCGGACCCGCGACATGCTGAATCCGGCGTGCCGAACTTCTTCTCATCGAGAGCGTGGAATGCATGCCTGATCTCCAGAAATACCCGGTAGTGCTCATCACCGGTGCGTCGAGCGGAATCGGCCGCGCAACAGCACATCTGAACGCGCGACAGGGTGCGCGACTCGTGCTGTGTGCCAGGGGGCTGGCAGGACTGGAGTCCGTGGCGACCGAATGCGTCGACCTCGGTGCCGCTGCGGTTGCGGTGATGCCCGTGGACGTCTCCCGCGGCGAGGACTTCACCCGCGTCGTGGATGACGTCGTCGAGCAATTCGGCGGCATCGATGTCTGCGTCCACTCGGCAGCAGTGATGTCGTACGGAACGTTTCTGGACACTCCCGCCGAGGTGTTCGATGCCGTCGTCACCGTCGATCTCCTCGGCGCAGCCAACGTCGCCCGCGCGACACTCGGTGTGTTCCGTGACCAGCAGTCGGGCCACTTGGTGATCATCGGCTCGCTGCTCGGCCGGATAGCAGCGCCGTGGATGAGCGGCTACGTGACGTCCAAATGGGGCCTGCGCGGCTTGACGCGCGTTCTACAGCAGGAAGCCAGACAGTACCCGGGTGTGTTCGTCAGTTCTGTTGCTCCCGGTGCTGTGCGCACACCGATCTACCAGCAGGCCGCGTCGTTCATCGGCCGAGCGGGTGCACCGCCTCCGCCCGTCGCATCGCCGGAGGTCATCGCGCGCGCAGTGAACAAGGTTGTGCGAAACCCACAGCGAGAGCGCGATGCCGATGCAGTGTTCGGGTTGGTGAACAAGGCTGCGGCGGCCGGTTTCGCGGTGGTACCCGGCCTGTTCGATCTGCTGGTCGGACCACTGCTATGGCGTTGGGGTACCTCGGCGGAGCCGAAGGCGAATACCGAGGGGGACGTCTTTCGATCCCGGTCGGGCTCTCCACACGCTTGAATGCGTCGTACCCCGCGGTGATGTGCTCCGCGGGGTACGTGCGCCACGTGCATTGCTGCACAGCCGTTTTCGGTCAGCCCTGTGCGCGAGCTGCCAGTTTGCCTGCGATGCCCGAAAGGATTTCGGACGGCCGCTGCTGCTCGCCCTGCTGTGCGCCCAGAATCACGAGTGTTCCGGTGAGGATCGGTAGAGCCCACTGCAGGTACTGCAGCTGCTTCTGTGCGGCTGCGGCCTCCCGCGGTGTTCCCGACGTCGGCTCGGTGGCAGATTCGATCGAATGGCCCTGCGCCTCGGTTGTTTTCGCGCCCAGTACGCCGCTGTAGGCGGTCGCGGCCAACGCGGCACCGGTCACGGCAATCTTGATCGTGGTGTTAGCGGTGACACCTTGCTGATGGCGAGCGCGATCACGGTTGGCCAGCAAGATTCCCGCACCGCCGATGAGGTGTGCGCCGATCGCACCGGCGTTGACCGGAGCCCATTTGGCCCAGCCCGCGGCGGCAACTCGCGCCCGGTCACGCGGATCGTGCACTGCGGAGGAGGCTCCGTTGACGCCGACGGCGCCCATGAGAGTGCCACCGAACCATGCAGCGGCACCGAGATCGTGCAGTGAACGGATGACAGTATTTCTGTTGGACATCGTTGTCCCTTTCGGTTGGAAGCGCACCGTCGACAGCGACTTGCGCAGAGTACGAAAGGAATCAGCGTCTTTTTCACCAGCTTCCCTGATGCTCCGGGTACCCGTGCAGAACGTTCCCACACCTGGGCCCCCGGTCGGCTGGTGTTGTTCTACTGTCCGACGAGTGGACGGGGCGTACTGGTGCGTAGCTGGATCTGCAGTTGCAGGTGTGCCCGGGTCGCATCGTCGAGCGCCGTGTGGGAGGTGCATTCGAGTGCAGCGTGCAGTCGGCGACGGTAGCCGGCGGCGTTCAAGCCGAAAGCAACCCAGATTTCTTCGTCGCCTGCGCCGCCGTAAGGAATCCAGCGAACGGCGAAGTCGATCAGTTCGTGGGCGTGGAACTCGTTCATGTGATGGCCTTGCCCCTGCGAGCGGTAGAGCCTGCATCGTCGATACGAATGTCGATACAGATACGGCCGTCGAGGAATGTCCGAAGTGCGAAACGATTGTCACAGGCCGGGCGACGAAAACTGTTGCGACACCATGACCCTGCACAGGGCGAAAGTGTCGATCCCGGATCGGCTGGTGGTCTCAGCATTCCCAGTCGACACCCACCGACACGAGTTGTCAACCGGGAGGGCCACTTCTCGGCAATTCGGCGGTGTCACCGCTCGTCTTCGAGGGGCCGCTAGACTGGAAAGGGAAATTCTTCACGCGATACAGGCGTACATCAGACCGATTCGAGGTTCCACATGGCGCAGGACTACGTCGATGACGGACGCGCCTCTGCCGAAGCCGACGAACTCGACGATTTGCGGGACAGTCTGACCTCGCTGTCGCAACTGGCCATGAACAGCCTCTCGCTGCCGCAGATGCTCACTCACATTGCCGAATTCGCGGTGCGGGCGATACCTGGTGCCGATGGTGCCGGCTTGACCCTCGAGCACGGTGATCGGCGCGACACCATCGTGGCAACGGATGATTTCGTCGTCGAAGTCGACACGATCCAGTACGCCCTCGGTGAGGGCCCGTGCATCTTCGCGGCCGCCGAGGGGCGCACCGTACGTTCGGGCTCGCTGGGCGGCGATGCTCGATGGCCGCGTTTCGGTCCGAGGATCGGCCGCCTCGGAGTGCACAGTGCGCTGTCCTTGCCCCTGATGACCAGCAACGAAACCCTGGGTGCCATCAATGTCTACGCCCACGCCAAGAACGCCTTCGACGACCGCGCGATGAATCTCGGCGAGCTGTTCGCAGTGCCCGCGGCGGTGTCCGTGGAGAACGCACGAACCCTGGCCAACGCGCTGCTGCTCACACATCAGCTCGAAACGGCGCTCACCAATCGCAAAGTGATCGACCACGCGATCGGCATCATCGTCAGCCGCAGCGGATGTACCAGCACAGAGGCGTTCGCGCGCTTACGCGCGATGAGCCAGCGGGACGGCATCAAATTGACGGTCGTCGCGCAATCGATCTTCGACGACGCGCAACGACGCGCGCAGGCCCGGCGCACCGGCCATTAGCCACCCGGGGTGGAGTGCGCCGTGAGCGTCACAGAGTGACGTGTGGCGGAAACGGCGGGATGACCCTAGACATCAGAGAACGGGCCGCGGCAACGACGATTCGTCTGTCGTGGGTGAGCAGAAACTCGAATCGACGCGTGTTCTCGGCTCCGATATCGCCCAGGTCCCGTGCGATGACCGCAGCGAAATAGTGTTGTCCCACAACGGCGATCGTCCACTGTCGAGTGAACGGCTCTCCTGGGTGCAGTTCCGTCCCGTGCACGCCCAGAGCGGGTTCGGGCGGCATACCGACGCCCAGCGCCGCGACGAACGTATTGGCGGCCGCCAGATCGGCATATCGCTGCGCAACAGTGGAATCGAAGAACTGTGCGCCCTGGAAGGCCGACAGGATCATCAACGGCTCGTGCGTCTGCCCGGCATGCCGCTCGATCTGACGAGTCAGAGCAGCCACCAATGGTTTTCGCCCTATCGCCGGCAGTGCGGCATCGAACAACTCCGACGGTACCGCCGGTACCCGGTCGGTGACCAGCGGTAAGGAATAGCTCCGCAGTGGCCGCGGCTCTGCGATCTCGTCGGCGGTGGTGCTCGAGGAGGGCAGCGGTGCAGGCCGCCCGAACATCCAGCCCTGACCCAGCACGGCTCCGTAGGCTCGGGCGCGCTCGAGGTGATCGTCGGTCTCGATCCCCTCGGCCAGAATCACGGCTCCGGTCGACGCGGCATGCGCCGTGACAGCCGCGATGATGCGGGCCAGCTCGGGAGTCGGATCTCGCTGTACGAGAGCGTGATCGAGCTTGATGATGTCGGGTGCGATGAATTCGAGCAGAGCCATGGAGTCGGGATGGCTGCCGATGTCGTCGAGAGCTATGCGGCAGCCGCTGCGTCGCGCCCTGTCGACCAGCCGCAACACACTCGCCGGGTCGGACAGCAGTGACCGCTCGGTGAGCTCGAGCACGATGTCGAGTCGGCCGAGGACATCGCGGATTCTGGTGTGCGCGCGGTCCGGCAGCATTCTCGCAGTAGAGGGTTCGACGTTGAGGAACAGGCTTCGGCGGGAAGTCAGATTTGCCTCGAGAGCGCCGTCGAGGGCGGCGGATCGGCACGTCCAGTCGAACTCCGTCGCGATACCCCTGGCGGCAGCGGCCTCGAACACCTCGGCCGGGTCCACCAGGGGATGCTGGGGCCATCGAGCGAGAGCTTCGTAACCGACGACGTCACCGTCGGAGAGGTCCACGATGGGTTGATACACCGGACGTACCGACCGCGGATCGGCAAGGATTGCATCGATGCTCTCGTGGTCGATCGCAGAACCCCGTGGGGCAGCGCGCAGATGCCGCACTCGCGGGTCGGCGAGTGCTCGACCCGCAGTGGCATCTGGGTGCATCGTGTGACTCCTCTGTATCTGGCCTGCTCGTGTGCC
Organism: Rhodococcus sp. 077-4; assembly: GCF_047782425.1. Classification (NCBI taxonomy): domain Bacteria; kingdom Bacillati; phylum Actinomycetota; class Actinomycetes; order Mycobacteriales; family Nocardiaceae; genus Rhodococcus; species Rhodococcus sp. 077-4. The sequence goes on from NZ_JAJPWC010000001.1 coordinate 785,096, forward strand.
GTCGAACGAAAGATCTTCGTCGTTCAGTTGATGTCGGGTCGATGGAACTCCCCGCGCGTGAGTTGCGCGGCGAGTGCATTGACCGGGGTATTCGTGTCCTGCGACATTGTCGACAGTATGTCGAAGGCTTGCCGGGCGTCGGTGTTGTATCGCTCCATGATCATTCCCTTCGCCTGCCCTATCTGGTCACGAGAGGTGAGCGCGCGGGCGAATTGCTCGTGCTGCGTGCTGAGTGTGAGAGCCAACGCGGCGTGTGTGGCAAGTGCGGTGGACGCATCCACCGAAGACGCCGAAAAAGCGCCGGCGGTAAGCGAATACATCGTCAACGCGCCGACCACAGCCGTGCCGGTGTTCAGGGGCACGCTGAGGGCAGATCGAATCATCGTGCGTCCGACTATCTCGGCGGTGAACGTCGGAAATCGGATATCGGTGCGCACATCGCAGGCGAGTACGGTCTCGTCGAGGCGGACCGAGAGCAGTGACGGGCCGTTGTCGGCATCGCTCTGGATGCTGTCGGCCGCAGCTGCGAGCTGGTCGGTCGGCGCACGGAATTCGGTTCTGCCATTGCCCAGAAGCATTGTCGTCGAGGCACTGTCGGCACCGGAAACGACACGGAGGGCGGCCGAGGTGATCGCGGCGAGCGTGTTCTCGATGCTCTCGTGCTGCGCGTACAGTTCGCGGGCTACGGTCGCGAATGTCTGAGCATCGGACCGAATGTGCCCGGAGGACCGGATACTGCCGAACCGTTCGTCACGGGATCGGGCGGTGGCACCGGTGGATTGCGCAGAGGCTCCGATGCAACCGCACTGGGTCGTCGTAGCGGTACCGCGACGGGGGCACTGAGGCGCAACGAGATCGACCATCGTTGGTCTCCGCCCTTCGGGCTGCCGATGGTTCCGTGAATGCGCCTGGAGCGCTGAGCTCGAACCATCGGTACCGCGATCGTGAAAGCACGAAGCTACTCCGCACCACTCAGGACCGGGCGAAGAATGTCTCTGTCGATGATTGGCCTGCAGGCAACGTCATCGATCCCGGGTCGGCTGTGTTCTCAGCCCCCTCATCTGATAACAGGCTCGGTGGTTTGTCAACTCCGCGGCCACTTCGCTACGCCGAGACCGGGTTCTTTTCGGAGCCGAAACAACAACGCACACAATGCGTTACCGCCCGGGTTTGTCGCTCCGGATTCCGGCGACGTTCGCCAGGACTTCCCGAGCGTCCAGCGTTCGGTGGACCAGGGCGTCGCTCACCTGCGAGAGCGGCACGGACTGTTCGCGGGCGTAGCGGCGTAGCGCGCCGAACGCCTGGTCCATGTCGAGTGCGCCCACGTGCGAGAGCAGGCCCTTTGCCTGCTCGAGGCTGGCGCGATTGCGCAAGGTCGACGACAGTCGTGCACCGATCGCTGCCGGGTCCGGGGGCACGGAACCATGTACGAGTGCGATGCTGGCCACGTGGGCCAGAGCCTGGGCGAGTTCCAGATCGTCGTGATCGAGTGCGCCCGAACGTGATCCGAACAAGCCGAGGGTTCCGAGGACGTTCTTCTGCAGTCGCATGGGAACTGCGTGAACCGAGGCGAAACCTGCCGAGGTGGCGACCTCGACGAATTGCGGCCACGTCGACCTTTGCTCCTCGAGATTGGCAACACTGACGGGCTGCCCGGAATGGAAGCAGTCGAGGCACGGGCCCTGCTCGCGCTGAAGCTGAAAGACTTCCAACAGGCGAGTCGCTTCCGAGGACGCTGCCACCACGTGCAGCACGCCCCGCTCGTCGGCCAGAAGCAACCCCGCCGACGCGATGTCGAGCAACTCCGCACATTCGGTGGTCAGGCCACTGAGCAGCTCGATCACGTCGAACTCACCCACCAGACCGTTGGCCAGTCTCACGAAGGCTTCGGTCACTCCGTGCTCGCGGTCGATGCTCATCCGATGCTTCCCGAGTCGTACCCAGAGGTGGGTTTGTCGTCGGAAGCGAGCCTGAGCCGACGTTCGATGATGTCCCAGGCGACTTCGCTTGCCGTCTGTCCGCTCGTATAGGCGTGGGCCCGCAATCGGGCGAGGGCTTCGACGGAGTCCAGGTCGAGCTGACCCATCAAAATGCCTGTCGCCTGGTACACCTCGACGCGTTCGAGTGAGGCGAGTTGGTCCCAGCCGTCACCGCCCTCGCCTGCCGCCTCCCAATCCAGATCCGAGTTCATCAGATCCAACAGAGGTAGCGCGGCAAGTTCGGCAGCCCACATGCCTGCGCTCAAGTCGGTCTCCGACAGGGGGCCCGGTTTCGTGCAGAAGAGATCGAGTACGCCGATGTGCACGGCGGCAATTGCCGTGGGCAGAGCGAAGATTGCATTGACCCCGGCGTCGAGAACGGCGGGAGTGAATGCCGGCCACCGCCGCTCGGCGGGATCCGCCAGATCCGGCACCAGAACGGGGACGCCGGTGGACACCGCGTCCAAGCACGGCCCTTCGCCGAATGTGAACTGGAACTCGTCGAGCTTTCTGCTGAATTCACCACTGGATCCGAAGGTGCCGCGGCTCACGCCGTCATGAATTACCGAGATCGCCGCACCGTCGACCGGGAGAAGCTCGACACATGCCACGCACAGCCGGTCGGCCGCGGACAGTCCGTTTCCGGCGTCCGCCATTGCCGACGCCAATTCTTCGCGAAGGCGCGACTGCGCCGTCACAACCTGGCCGTTGGGATACTGCAGAACGCTCTCATGAAGCCAACCCTAGTCCTCTTCGTCGTCCTGTGCCCTCGTCTCGCGGATCGTGACGGCCGCAACGAAATCGACTGTCCCATCTCGACGCGCTCTGCCATCATGACGCCGTGAAGATCGTATCGATCAATGCCTGGGGCGGCGCGATGCACGACGACCTGGTGGCCTGGCTCGAAACCGTTGACGCCGATGTCTTTTGCCTTCAGGAGGTCACCCGAACTCCGCATCGATCGGGCTGGGCGACGTTCGCCGACGGCGAGCGCACACTGCCGCAGCGTCTGAATCTGTTCGACGACGTCTCGGCGGCGCTCGCCGGCTACACGCCGTACTTCGTCGCGAACGATGCCGGGCCGGTCACCGACGGCGACGGCCTCGAACTGCGGCAGGACTTCGGGATCGCGACATGGGTACGGGACGAGTTACCGGTCGTAGGAATCGACGCCCGATTCGTCCATTCGCACTTCGTCGACCACACGGTCTGGGACGTCGACGACCGCCCGAGAGCTGCTCTGACGGTCACCGTCCGCGATCGAATTGCAGGCAGGTTCGTCTCCGTCGTTCAACTGCACGGCCTGCGTGTTCCAATGGGTAAGGGCGACAATGCGGTTCGCCTCGAGCAGGCTCGAATACTCGTGGACATCGTGCGGAACGCCCGCTCGACGAGCGATGTCACCGTGTTGTGCGGCGACCTGAACCTGCTGCCGTCGAGTGAGACGTTCACGCTCCTCGGTGAGCACGGAATGACCGATCTCGTGGGAGATGCCGACACTCGGACATCGATCTATCGCAAACCGGTTCGCAATGCCGGCTATCTGTTGGTGTCGTCGCCGACCGCCGTGCGGAATTTCGAGATCGTCGCACGTCCGGAAGTGTCCGATCACCGAGCGCTGATGCTCGATCTCGTGTGACACTCGCCGGCATGAAGCGTGTGATTCGCGGTGCTCTCGTCGTCGCTCTGGTCGCGCCGCTCAGCGTGGCATTGACGTTCGCTCGGCCGGGCGTCGCTCATGCCTGCTCGTGTGTCTACTACACAGACGGAACTCAGGCCGAGCAGCAAGTTGCCGACTTCGCCTCGGGGGACAACGCGGTGTTCACCGGAACAGCGGTCGCCGAGCGTCGAGAGGACTTCACCGTCTACTACGACTTCGATGTCCGTGAGATCTTCCGCGGCGATGTCGGCGCGAAGACGACGGTATCCACCGCGAGCGAGGGTTCCGCGTGTGGAACCACCTTCGACCTGAAGGAGGAGTACCTCGTCTTCGCGACAACCTATGGCGCGCAGAACGCGCAGTGGGCCGTCGATTCATGCTCGGCAACAACGATTTCCGACAATGAGCTGACCCGCGCCGCGACGGTGAAGCAGTTCGGTGAACCTCGCGAGCTGACCGCAGACGACGGCACTTCACCGGTCCTGATCGCCCTGATCGGGGTCTGCGCTGTTGCTGCAGTTGCCGCCGGTGCAGCGGGCTGGAGCCTGTGGCGAGCGCGTCACTGACGCGTAGGTGTGGGCCTGACGTCGATGACGCCGGCGATACGTTATCGAACCGTGATCTTGTTAGCGCAGGTAACAGACCCTCGTTGTCGGCGATACAACCAACGCAACGTCCGTCGCGAGAGGGAGACGTCATGAGAGTTCGTACTTCGGTAGGATCGGCGGTGCTGGCCGTGGTGGCGGTAGCTGCCCTCGGCGCATGCGGCGCGGATTCCACGCCCGCGCGGACGACGCCCGGACCCATCGCATCGTCGACCGCGCCCGCGATGGCTGCGCCTGCCACAGAGGTCGACACAGCGGTCGAGGAACCGGCTCCGATCGACGACCGACCCGAGCCGACCGAGACTGCAGCCGGCGATCCTGTTCGGACGGACTCTTCCAGTTCGGACGGTCAGGCTCCCACGCTAGTAGGGGATTGGCAGCGGCACGCAAGTGTCCTTCATCTCGACCCGGACCCCGCGAGCAGCACGTTCACCACCGGGACCAGCTGCTGCGATGTCGAGACGTGGACCGCAACGTGGACCCCTATCGGTGCGAACGGGGACGACGGCGTGGTGGTGACACTGGTGCAGCGCACCTTCCTCTCCGGCGACGGTCTCGGCGGAAGCCTGTACGAGGGAGGGACGTTCGAGGCGTCGCCGAGCATCGGATACAACGGCACTCGGGTCCTGATGACTTACGGCCTGGGTGATGCGCCTGGGGTGCTCACGTGGTGCCGTTCCGGTCAGGGTGTTCCCGAGTGCGGTGCCTGACGCACGGCCGTGACCGCGATTCGGGCGGCCGCTCCGATGGCTCGATCGACAAGGGGTAGAAACAGATCCATTCGCGCTGCCCGAGTGAACACCGAAATCGCCACCGGGTGCTCGCCCGGAAACGACACCACCGCAACCTCGTTGCGGATGGGTCCGATGGTGCCCGTCTTGCCTGCCACCTGAACATCCGGGAACGGAATGCCACTTCGAATCCTGTGCGGCCACACTTGCTGCGTCAGAACGGTTCTCATGTAGCTACACTGCGCGGGAGAGGCGGCCGTGTCCGACCAGATGGCACGCAGAACCACGTTGATGTCGCGGGGCGTCGTCGACGAGGTGTACGCGGGATCGAAACCGGCACTGTCTATCACGGTGTAGTTGCTTGCGAGCAGTCCTACCGCCTCGTCTGTACTCAAACGCCCCGTGTCGTGGACGATCTGATCACCCAGGGTTTGTGTGCCACCGACGATTCGTGTGTTCTCCAGTCTCAGACTGTCGATCACATTCGTGAGGGCATCGAGCCCCACTGCACCGAGCAGTGCATCGGCAGCGGCGTTGTCGGACACTGTGATCATCGATCGCGCAACATCGCGCCAACTCATCGTCACCGGGTCGGCGCAGCTCGAGATTCCCGTAGGCCCGGGACTGCACTGCGCAGGAACCAGCCGCACCGGATCCGTTGCGGTCAAGCGACCCTCGTCGAACGCGCGTGATGTGGCAACCAGCAGGACGAGCTTCCACACCGATGCGGCCACGACCGGATCATCGCCCTCCAGGTCGACGGTCGGCCCTACGCCGTCGATGCGTTCGGCTCTGACCCAACCGCGGCATCCGGCGTCGGCGAACACCGCACGAAGCTGCTCGCGAACGAGTTTCATCTACTGGCCTGCAACAGGATTCGATCGATCAACGGCGTGATCGATTCGGCCTCGGCTTCGCGATGAATGATCCGGACGCGTAGCGCAACGTCCTCGGCCGCGAGGTCGAGGTGCGCGGTGCCGGGGAGCGTCGGGCTCGAGGCCGGGACGAGGCCGAAGCATCGACCGGACGCCACGGCCGTGGTCAGCTCACGAAAGGTTCTCGCCACCAATACCTCTGGATCGAGTGCACGGCGGCGGAACGCGTCGAGCATCAGATCGTGTGCAGGTGGGTTCGCAGTACGCGGAGTGGTAGCGAAGGCGAGGTCGGACAACATTCTGAGGCGAGGGCGCTCGGCCTGTGCCGAACGGTGTCCGGCGGGAACGCAGATTCGCCGAGGCAGCGTGATCACCGGGCCCGCCACGACTCGGTCGAGCACCACCGGATGATCGATCACCGCGACGTCGAGTTCGTTCGAGCGCACGCGGTCGAGCAACGACACCGCAGCAGCGGTCTCGACGCGCGCCCGTGTGCCGACGGACGCGGCGATGCGTGTGGCTATCGCGTCGTCGAGCTGAGGTACCAGGCCGATTCGAATGGTCCCGGATGTGGTGAGCGATTGTGCAGCAGAGGTCAATCGGCGCGAGTCGTCGACGATCAGTCTGGCGCGGGGCAGCAGCGCGGCACCGTGTTCGGTGATGGCAGCGCCATCGGGGGTCCGCTCGACGAGGGTGAGACCGAGATGGTTCTCCAGAGCCTTGATTGCCCTGGACACGGGCGGCTGCGTCACTCCGAGAGTGGCCGCGGCTCTGCCGAAATGGCGTTCTTCGGCGACGGCGACGAAATACTCGAGATGGCGAATCAGATCCACCTGGCTATTGAAACACGTTCACCTGCTCTGATACCGAACAGGAATGATCTGACCAGCGCTCGCGACTTGGCCCGAGAGTGTCCGAGTGTGATCGGCTGTCGGCATGCGTACCCCGACACCCACTGCACTGATCCTTGCGATAGCCGCTGCGACGCTGACCGCAGGGGTCGGATGTGCTTCGCCGACCACCACCGCCGAACCGCCGAGGGCCGAGGCGAGCGCGTCGCAGGTCCACACCGAACAGGACTATCTCGACCTCGAGAGCAGGGACGCCGCTCGCGTCGGTGTCAGTGCGATCGATCTGACCTCCGGTTCGACCGAAACATACCGCGGCGACGAGCGTTTCGCGTTCTGCTCGACGTTCAAGGTCTATGCCGTCGGTGCCGTACTCGCGGCCGTCGACAAGGGGACTCTGAGCCTGTCCGATACGAGAACGGTCACCGCGGAGGACAAGGTGCCCGGCTCGGCTGTCGATTGGGCTCCGGGATCGGTCGTCATGATTGCCGACCTGGCGTCGGCCGCATTGACCAAGAGCGACAACACGTCCGGCAATCTTCTGATCCGTGAGGCCGGTGGAACTGCGGCCGTCACCGAGTTCGCTCGCTCGTTGGGCGACACCGAGTTCCGACTGGACCGCATCGAGCCGGAGCTGAACACCGCAATTCCCGGCGACCCTCGGGACACCACGACGCCCAACTCGTTGGCGGCCGGCTACCGAACCCTGCTCGACGGCGACGTGCTGACTTCGGCCTCGCGCGAGCAACTGCTGGCGTGGATGGCCGGCACCGAAACCTCAGCGGCTCGGTTTCGTGCTGGGATTCCCCCGCAGTGGACCTCGGCGGACAAGACCGGAACGGGAAGCTACGGCGTGTCCAACGATGCGGGACTGTTGTTCGGGCCCGACGGTAGGAGAGTCCTGCTGGTCGTGCTCAGTGCAACGACGTCTGGTGCGGCAGACTCACCGGCCATGAATCCGTTGGTCGCCGATACGACCCGAGCAGCTCTGAACCAGCTGAGCTGACGTCAGCTCGCGGACCGTCGGACGGCATCGACCAGGGGGATCAGCTCCGGTTCGTGTGCCGCTTCGTCGAGGGCGTCCCGCAATGCTGCGTCATTCGTCGGGCGGGCCGTCTCGAGCAGCGCGAGTCCTTCTTCGCTGACGTCGGTGTAGATGCCGCGTCGATCGGTAGGGCACAGGTAGCGAGTGAGCAATCCGCGGTCTTCGAGGCGTGTGACCAGTCGGGTCGTGGCGCTCTGGCTCAGCACGATGGCGTCGGCCACCTGCTTCATCTGCAAGTGACCGCCCTCGCCGTCGTGCTGCCTGCCCAGGACGTCGAGCAGCCAGTACTCCCGTGCGCTGAGGTTGTGGTTCGCCTGGAGCGCGCGTTCGATGCGACCTTCGATGCGGCCGTGCAGTACGGCAAGCGCCAGCCAGTTCTGGGCCAACGCAGTCAGAGCGGGGTCGTGTGCGGTCATTGCCGTGCCTTTCGTGCCGAACTCGTCCCCACACCATACCGCGCTTGCAATTAATCAGCGTATGCAACTATTGTTGACGCTTGTTACCCGCTTGAGCTTCGACGATTGGACACCCCATGACCATCTCCCAGTACCTGCCTTCCGCTCTCGGATTCGGCACCGCACCGCTCGGAAACATGTTCCGCGCTATCCCCGACGACGAGGCAGCGGCGACGGTTCGAGCGGCCTGGGATCACGGAATCAGATTCTTCGATACGGCCCCCTTCTACGGTGCAGGTCTCTCCGAGATTCGCCTCGGCGAGGTACTGGCCGAGCATTCCCGCGACGAGTACGTGCTCAGTTCCAAGGTGGGCCGCGTCATCTCCGACGCGATCGAGGATCCGGCCACCCGCGAGTTCGGTGAGAAGGGCAACCTCTTCGAGCACGGCCGACCCAACGCGATGGTCAACGACTACACCGCCGACGCCACGATGCGGTCCATCGAGGACAGTCTGACGCGACTGAAGACCGACCGACTCGACATCGTGTGGGTCCACGACATAGCCCAGGACTTCTACGGCGACGAGTGGCTGCAGATGTACGAATCCGCCCGCACCGGTGCGTTCCGAGCGCTGACGCGGCTGCGCGACGAGGGCGTCATCAGGGGCTGGGGCCTGGGCGTCAACCGCGTCGAGCCGCTGGAGATGACGCTCGATCTCGACGAACCGAAGCCCGACGCCTTCCTGCTCGCCGGTCGGTACACACTCCTCGATCACTCTCGCGCGCTGCAGCGCCTGCTGCCCTCGGCCTTGGCCAGTGGCGTCGACATCGTGGTCGGTGGACCGTACAGCTCCGGAATCCTGGCCGGCGGCAACCATTTCGAGTACCAGGAAGCGCCGCAGGAGATAGTCGACAAGGTCACGCGCATCAAGGCGCTCGCCGACGAGCACGGTATCGGCATCAAATCCGCCGCACTCCAGTTCTCGCTTGCGCATCCGGCAGTGGCAGCCGTCATCCCGGGGGCAACACGACCCAGCCGCATCGCCGAGGACATCGCGGCCTCGACCGAGAAAGTTCCGGCCGCATTCTGGGAAGCGCTGCGCACGCAGGGAATCGTCTCGCCCGACGCGCCGCTGCCCGAGGTGTGATCGGCCTGGGGTGATCAGCTTTGTGGCCTGCGCGCAATGATGCGTCGAGCATGCGCGAGCACTGGAGCGTCGATCATCCGCCCACGGAAGGTGAAGACGCCGCGGTTGTGTGCGACGGCGTCGAGCACGGCGGTGGCCCAGTCGATTTCCTCGTCGGTAGGCGCGTAGGCCTGGCGGACGATCGGGATGTGGCTCGGATGAATGGCAACCTTGCCGTCGAAGCCAATGGCCACGGCGTCTTCGGCCTCTGCGCGTACGCCGTCGAGATCCTCGATGTCGAGGAACACCGAGTCCAGTGCGAACAGTCCCCGCGCCTTCGCCGCGAGCAGTGCCTGAGACCGAACATGCTGTGCCACATCGCGGTATTGCCCACCTGGGTGCCTGCTCGAGTTGCCGCCCATGGCGGCCACCAGATCCTCGGCCCCCCACATGACGCCGATTGCGTTTGTCGCGGCGAGGGCATCGAACACTGTCATCGCACCGAGCGGGGACTCGATCAGGGCGACGACGTTCAACGGTGCCAGTGCCGCAACCTGTTCGGCTGATTCGCATTTCGGCAACATGACGGTCGTGTACTCGGTCTGCTTCAACATCTCGAGGTCCGCAGCCTGATCCTCGGTGCCGTGTGCGTTGATACGAACGATCGTGCGCGCCGGATCGAGCGGTGTGGTCGTCACGGACTCGCGAGCACCGGCCTTGTCCGCCGCGCCGACGGCATCCTCGAGGTCGAGAATGACCACATCGGCTCGGGCTGCGGCTTTTTCGTACCGGTCGGGTCGGTCGGCCGGGCAGAACAGCCACGCTGGACCGGGCGGAATCCAGTTCACGACTCGTCCTCCGCTGGTTGCATCCGAACGAGGGTCTTGCGGACAGCGATGGCGACGACGTCACCGTGCTGGTTTCTGCCGGTGTGGGTGAAGGTCACGATTCCCTCGCCGGGGCGAGATTTCGATTCGCGCTTGTCCGAGATCACGGTCTCGGCGTACAGGGTATCGCCGTGAAACAGCGGCTTCGGAAACGACACCTCCGAAAAGCCGAGGTTCGCCACGATGGTGCCCTGGGTCAGCTGCGTCACCGACAGGCCGACGAGGGTCGAGACGGTGAACATCGAATTCACGAGTCTCTGCCCGAAAGCTGTTGTCTCGCTGTAGGCCGCGTCGAGGTGTAGAGCCTGGGTGTTCATCGTCTGCGTGGTGAACAGAGTGTTGTCGGCCTCGGTGATGGTGCGGCCCGGTCGGTGCTCGTAGACGGTGCCGAGTTCCATCTCCTCGAACCACAGGCCACGTTGGCGAATTCGCTTGTCGCTCAAAGTCCCAGGCTCCGCGCGATGAGCATCAACTGGACCTCCGTTGTACCTTCACCGATTTCGAGGATCTTGCTGTCGCGGTAGTGGCGAGCGACGACGTACTCGTTCATGAAGCCGTAGCCACCGTGAATCTGGGTCGCGTCGCGCGCGTTGTCCATGGCGGCCTCGGAGGCAACCAGCTTGGCGATGGACGCTGCCTTCTTGAACGGTTTGCCCGCCAACATCAGTGCGGCCGCGTCGTAGTACGCGGTGCGCGCGGTGTGGGCGCGGGCTTCCATGCGCGCGATCTTGAACGAAATTGACTGATTACGTGCGATCGGTGCTCCGAAGGCCTCACGCTCCTTGGCATACTTCGCACTCTCGTCCACGCAGCCCTGTGCGGCACCGACCGAGACCGCAGCGATCGCGATACGGCCCTCGTCGAGGATGTGCAGAAAGTTGGCATACCCGCGGCCTTCCTGCCCGAGCAGATTCTCCTGCGGCACGCGAACATCGGTGAAGCTGAGTGGGTGTGTGTCCGAGGCGTTCCATCCGACCTTGTTGTAGGCCGCTTCGGCGACGAAGCCGGGGGTGTTCGTGGGAACCAGTATCGAGGAGATCTGCTTGCGTCCGGTCGCTTCGTCGACGCCCGTCACAGCAGTGACGGTGACGAGTTCGGTGATGTCGGTACCGGAGTTGGTGATGAACTGCTTGCTGCCGTTGATGATCCAGTCGCCGCCGTCGCGCCTGGCGGTGGTCTTGGTGCCGCCCGCGTCGCTGCCGGCTCCGGGCTCGGTCAAGCCGAACGCGGCCAGAGCTTTGCCTGCCGTCAGCTTGGGTAGCCACTCCTGCTTCTGTGCGTCGTTGCCGAAGCGGTACACCGGCATCGCGCCGAGCGAGACGCCGGCCTCCAGCGTCATCGCAACGCTCTGATCGACCTTGCCGAGTTCTTCGAGCGCCAGGCACAGTGCGAAGTAGTCGCCGCCCATCCCGCCGAATTCCTCGGGGAACGGGAGACCGAACAGGCCCATCTCGGCCATCCCGGCGACGACCTCGTACGGAAACGAATGCTCGGCATCGTGTTTCGCCGAGACCGGCGCGACAACTGTCCGGGTGAAGTCGGCAACGGACTTCACCAGTTGCTGGTATTCGTCGGGCAGATTCGCGGACGACAGGTGGTCGGTCATGGCTGATCCTCTTCGGGGTCGGTGGGAACGATTCGGGCGAGGATCTGATCGACGCGGACCTTATCCCCGACTGCGACGGTCAGTTCGACGGTGCCGTCGATCGGAGTGGTGAGAGTGTGTTCCATCTTCATCGCCTCGACGACGACGATGGCCGTACCGGCCGTGACCGCACTGCCAGTGGTTGTTCCGATCGCGATGATCGAACCCGGCATCGGCGAGAGGATCTCGGCGTCACCGGAGTGAGCGTCGTCCTCGCGGACGCTCGGCTCGGCGATCCGATCCACTCGCCAGGTGCCGCGTGAGCTGGAAATCCAGGTGGCCGAGCCACTTCGGGCGAAGGTCATCGATTCACGCAGTCCGCCGATCACGAGATCGACGGAATCCTCGGCGGTCACTGCCCGTAGGGTTCGAGGCGGTCCGTCGTCGACGACAACCGTTGCCGCTGCAATAGTGCCGGTGATGGCCACGTGTGCCGTCCGACCTCCCGACGCGAGACGACGATGGAACGAAGCATGCGCGCCGACTCGCCAACCCGAGGGCGTTCCCCAGATGTCCTGACCCGCTGCCTGCCACGCGGCGAGCCACTGCACCGCGGTGGCGGCGATCAGAGCCTCGTCGGTCGCCTCGGCGGGGGAGAAGTGTTCGACGCGACGGTCGAGCAGCCCGGTGTCGAGGTTGCCGGCTCGAACATCGTTGTCCGCGAGCAGGAAACGTGCGAATTCGATGTTGGTCACGACCCCCAGTACCGCGGTGTCCGCGAGCGCCCGATCCAGCGCGCGCAGCGCCGTCGCGCGATCGGGGCCGTGCGCGATGACCTTGGAGAGCATGGGGTCGTAGTTGCTGCCCACTTCGGTTCCGAGAGCCAGACCGGAGTCGACGCGAATCCCAGGTGCGGCGGGCTCGCGAAGTCCGACGACGGTGCCGCCGGTGGGGAGGAACCCGCGACCGGGATCCTCGGCGTAGACGCGGGCCTCGATCGCGTGCCCGGTGAGGGTGATGTCGTCCTGGGTGATGGTCAGCGTCTCGCCCGACGCCACCCGAACCTGCCATTCGACGAGGTCGAGGCCGGTGACCATCTCGGTGACAGGGTGCTCGACTTGCAGACGGGTGTTCATCTCCATGAAGAAGAACTCGTCCGGGCTATCGGCCGACACGATGAATTCGACTGTGCCCGCGCCGGAGTAGTCGACGCTGCGCGCAGTGTTGCAGGCGGCCTCACCGATGCGAGCTCGAGTCTGCGCGTCGAGCAGCGGCGACGGTGCCTCCTCGATCACCTTCTGATGCCGACGCTGCAGGCTGCATTCACGTTCGCCGAGATGGATGACGTTTCCGTGACCGTCGGCGAGAACCTGAACCTCGATGTGTCGGGGCCGCAACACGAATCGTTCGAGGAACAGGGTGTCGTCGCCGAAAGACGAGGCCGCTTCACGGCGAGCACTCGCCAATGCAGCGGGGAGATCCTCGGCGCGCTCGACCAGCCGCATTCCCTTTCCGCCGCCGCCCGCGGAGGGCTTCACCAGCACCGGGAATCCGACGTCCGGGGCACCGGCGATGAGATCGGCGTCGGTGAGGCCGGGACGAGAGATACCGGGGACGACGGGGACTCCGAATGCGCTGACGGCGGCCTTTGCAGCGATCTTGTCGCCCATCACTTCGATGGCTTTGGCCGGTGGGCCCAGGAACGCGATACCGGCTGCGGCACAGGCAGACGCGAACTCGGAGTTCTCGGAGAGGAATCCGTAGCCGGGATGAATCCCCTGAGCGCCGGTGGCCTTCGCGGCCGCGATCACCTTGTCGATGTCGAGGTAGCTCTCGCGAGCGTTGGCGGGACCGAGGCGTACCGCGGTGTCGGCCTCGCGGACGTGGCGGGCGTCGGCATCGCCGTCGCTGTAGACAGCGACGGTGCGAATTCCCATGCGGCGCAGCGTGCGTGCCACCCGGACGGCTATCTCGCCGCGGTTGGCGATCAGAACGGTGTCGATCATCGTGGTCATTCCTGTCACATCCTGAAAACGCCGTAGGAGACCGGCTCGAGCGGAGCATTGGCGCACGCCGAGAGTGCCAGTCCGAGAACCTGCCTGGTGTCGGCCGGGTCGATGATGCCGTCGTCCCACAGGCGAGCCGTCGAATAGTAGGGGTTGCCCTGGCTTTCGTACTGCTCGCGAATCGGGGCCTTGAACTTTTTCTGATCCTCGTCACTCCAGGGCTTGCCTGCTGCGTCGAGCTGTTCGCTGCGCACGGTGGCGAGTACCGATGCGGCCTGTTCGCCGCCCATCACCGAGATGCGAGCGTTGGGCCACATGAACAGGAAGCGGGGCGAATAGGCTCTGCCGCACATGGAGTAGTTGCCTGCGCCGTAGGAACCGCCGATGACGACAGTGATCTTGGGGACGCGGGCACAGGCGACGGCGGTCACCATCTTCGCGCCGTGTTTTGCGATACCGCCTGCTTCGTAGTCTCGGCCGACCATGAATCCGGTGATGTTCTGGAGGAACACGAGCGGAATGCTGCGCTTGTCGCACAGTTCGATGAAATGTGCGCCCTTCATGGCAGATTCGGCGAACAGCACGCCGTTGTTGGCGACGATTCCGACGGGATGGCCGTGGATGTGGGCGAATCCGGTGACGAGTGTCTTGCCGTACTCGGCCTTGAACTCGTCGAATTCGCCGGCATCGACAACGCGGCCGATCACCTCGCGCACGTCGTACGGAGTGCGGGGGTCGGTGGGGACGACGTCGTAGAGCTCGGTCTGGTCGGCGACGGGTTCACGGGTGGGGAGAAGATCCCACGGACGCGGGGTGCGGGGCCCGAGGGTGGACACGATTCGGCGGACGCGGTGCAGGGCATCCCGATCGTCCTCTGCCAGGTGGTCGGTGACACCGGAGATCTTGGAGTGCAGATCGCCGCCACCGAGCTCTTCCGCGGTGACGACCTCGCCGGTTGCGGCCTTCACCAGCGGTGGGCCGCCGAGAAAGATCGTGCCCTGGTTCTTGACGATGATGGCCTCGTCGCTCATCGCCGGTACGTACGCTCCGCCCGCGGTGCACGAGCCCATGACGGCGGCGATCTGCGCAATTCCTTTGGCGCTCATCGTCGCCTGGTTGAAGAAGATGCGGCCGAAATGGTCGCGATCGGGAAAGACTTCGTCCTGGCGCGGGAGGAATGCGCCGCCCGAATCGACGAGGTAGATGCACGGCAGGGTGTTCTGCAGTGCGATCTCCTGCGCGCGCAGATGCTTCTTGACCGTCATCGGGTAGTACGTGCCGCCCTTGACGGTGGCGTCGTTGGCGATGATCACGCATTCGCGACCCGAGACGCGGCCGATGCCTGCAATCACCCCTGCGCCGGGGCATTCGTCGTCGTAGAGACCGTTGGCGGCCAGGGGCGCTATCTCCAGGAACGGACTGCCCGGATCCAGAAGCTCGTCGACACGGTCGCGGGGGAGGAGCTTGCCTCGCGCGATGTGGCGTTCCCGGGACTTTTCGCTGCCGCCGAGCGCCGCCGTGGCGAGTCGTTCTGCCAACTCTGCGCCGAGAAGCTCGTGGTCTGCCCGATTGGCAGCTGTATCGATCGCCATGAGATGTACGCCTTAGGGGTTGGACGCCGGCAGTTCAGTTAATGGTTGATAACTGACATCATAGTAAACTACGATTAACCGAGAGTCCAGAGTCGAGGGGGTGGTGGGCTTGGAACCGAAGCCGGCGACAGTGCGTGAGCAGCGAAAGGCCGAGCGTCGGCAGCAGTTGCTCGACGCCGCGGCATCACTGTTCGCCGAACGTGGGTTCACCTCGGTGCGGCTCGAGGATCTCGGCGCGGCAGTCGGTATCAGTGGCCCGGCCGTGTATCGGCACTTCCCCAACAAAGAGGCTGTGCTCGTAGAACTGATGGTGGGGATCTCGGAGTATCTGCTCAACGGTGGCCGTGCGGTGGTCGACCGTGGTGGGGTTGCCGTGGATACCTTGTCTGCGTTGGTCGAGTTTCACCTCGACTTCGCCTTCGACACACCGGCATTCATCCGAATTCAGGACCGCGACCTGCAAAGCCTGCCCGAGGGTGCTCGACGCAAGGTGCGCCGGATGCAGCGCGAGTACGTGGAACTGTGGGTCGGGGTGCTCTGTGCCGTCGGCCCGGAATTGAACGAGGCCGACGCTCGAACCACGGCACACGCGGTGTTCGGTCTGATCAACTCGACGCCGTACAGCGCGGGGCGCACTCCGTCACGTAGCGCCAGGCCGGTGTTGCGCGCCATGGTGCTCGGGGCGTTGGGCGTGTCGCACTGACCTCAGCGCCCACAATTCGACTCGAGGTTCGCGATCCCGTCTGCAGACACGAATAGTGGGCGCTGAGGTCACCTACTGTGCGAGTCGGCATACCCGCCTGAATCGGCGACAATGAACGACATGACGATTGAGCTATCGCGCGCCGAGATCGGCCGACGGCAGAGTCGATTCACTCGCGACGAAGTGCCCCGCTTGCTGGCGATCGCCGGGTTCGTGGTTGCGCTGCACGTGATCGGGTGGGGATTGTTCTCGCACTACGACTCCATCCCGAGCATCCACGGGCTCACCGGAGCCGACGGCACACTCGTGTACGCGGGGGCGGGCGTATTGGCGTACACCCTCGGGCTCAGGCACGCGTTCGACGCCGATCACATCGCCGCCATCGACGACACCACCCGCTTCCTGTTGCAGAAAGGCAAGCGGCCGTTGGCCGTCGGGCTCTTCTTCTCGCTGGGTCATTCGACGGTCGTGTTCGTCTTCGTCGCCGCGATAGCGTTCGTCGCGTCGCAGGCGACGGCGTTCCAGGATGCGTTCTCCGGGGTGGGCGGCATCATCGGCACCCTCGTCTCGGGCACCTTCCTGTATCTCATCGCCGCGCTGAACATCGCCGTCCTCGCCGGGATCGTCGGAGTGTGGCGACGCGCGAAACGGGGCGAGTACACCGAAGCAGGTCTCGACGAGTTGCTGGCCAAGCGTGGGCTGATGAACCGGCTGTTCCGGGGCCGCTACGACAAGCTCATCAACCACTCGTGGCAGATGTACCCACTGGGCCTGCTGTTCGGACTTGGATTCGATACCGCGACGCAGGTCGGACTCCTCGCGATCGCCGGCACGACGGCCATCGCCGGTGGGCTCCCACCGATGGCCATCATCGCACTGCCGGTCCTCTTCGCCGCGGGCATGACCACGATGGACACCATCGACGGCATCTTCATGTCCAAGGCGTACGGCTGGGCGTTCGTGACCCCGGTGCGCAAGATCTACTACAACATGACGATGACGGGTCTGTCCGTTTTCGTGGCCCTGGTGATCGGCACGGTGCAGCTGTTGAGCCTGCTCGCCGAGCAATTCGAGCTGACCGGTGGAGTGTGGGACGCCGTCGCCGTCGTCGATCTCGAGCTCGCCGGCCAACTCGTCGTCGGGACGTTCTTCGTCGTATGGATCGGCGCGGTCGTGTATTACAAGGTGGCGCGCATCGACGAACGCGGTGCGCCCGCGCACTCTAACGGAATGGAGACCCTGTGACCTCACGTCGGATCGGTGCCCTCGCAGTCGCCGCAGCGCTCGCATCGAGCATGGTCTCTGCCGCGCTGGCCGCCCCGGCTTCGGCTGCGCCGGCGATCACGCAGGAGATCGGCGACGTCGTCTCCACTCGCGAGCTCGACCGAAACCTGTGGGTGCCCGGCGCCGCCTCGGCCGAGGTACTCACCTACGTCACCACCGACACCTTCGGCGAGAAGGCACTGAGCACCGGCACCGTCTTTCTCCCGCCGGGCACTGCGCCCGAGGGTGGCTGGCCGGTGATCTCCTGGGCACACGGCACGTCCGGGCTCGGAGACTCGTGTGCGCCGTCGCTGATCGGTCCGGCCTACGCCGAGCGAGATCTGCCGTACCTGGGGAACTGGCTCGCGCAGGGCTACGCCATCGTTGCCAGCGACTATGCCGGGCTCGGAACACCTGGTTTGCCAACGTATCTCGACGGTCGAACCACGGCGCACAACGTCGTGGACATGGTCAAGGCCGGCCGCAACTACAGCGATGACCTCTCGCGGTCCTGGGTGACCGTCGGTCAATCGCAGGGCGCAGGAGCAGCGATCTACACCGCGCGGTACGCAACGGAATTCGGCGGGCCGGATCTCGACTACCGCGGGGCAGTCGGCACCGGAACTCCCGCGTACATCGAGAAATTGATCTCGATCGGTGGACCGGGCGTTCCGCCGGTGGAGCTACCGTCGGGTTTGACCGCCTACGTCGCGTACATCGGTGCGTCATTGCGCTACGCGCATCCCGAGCTGGGGCTGGACAACATCCTGACCCCACTCGGGAAGAAGTACGCAGACCTGGCCGAGACGACGTGCGTGTCGGATTTCGAGGAGCAGCTCGACGGTGTGACGATCGGCGACTTCTTCACCGCGCCGCTGACCGGCCTGCCCAACTTCACCGGCGTGCTCGACGACTACATGGCGATGCCCGAAACCGGATTCGACAAGCCCTTCTTCATGGGAAACGGACTGCAGGACATCGACGTTCCGTTCCCGACCACCGCAGCCTACGTCGCCCGCCTCACGGCCAACGGTCAGCCGGTGACCTTCAGGGCATACAACGCCGACCACAGCGGTGCCTTCGTCCAGTCGCAGGCCGACACGATCCCGTTCGTCGAGAATCTGTTCCGCTAGTGGGCAGCCCGCTTGCTCGGTAGTCCGTACGCCCGGGCAGTGAATGCCTCGAGTACGCTGCGCGGCAGCAACCTCTTCGCCAGAAATACGGCCGGAGCGTTGCTGCCGACGGCGTAGATGGGCAACGTCTTCTTGTCCTCGATGGCTTCGAGCACTGTGAGGGCCACGCGCTCGGCTGTGATGCCCACGGCCTCCTTGGCGTCCAGCTGCGAGATCACCGTGGTGAAATCACGAAGGTAGGGCGAATGCGGGCCGCAGTACTTGGTGCGACGGGCCGAGAGCCCGGTGGCGATGGAGCCGGGTTCGACTGTGGTGATGTCGATTCCGAACGGTTTGAGCTCGTAGCGCGCTGCCGTGGCAAACCCTTTGATCGCGGCCTTGGTGGCGGCGTACGAGGAACGATAGGCGAGAGGGAAGCTGGCGAGCATCGACCCGATCATGACGATCTTCCCGCTGCCACGCTCACGCATGCCCGGTAGAACGGCCTGGGTCAACTCGATCGCACCGAACACGTTGAGCTGGAAGAGCCGCGTCACGGCCTCGATGGGGAGCTCTTCGAGTGGGCCGCACTGGCTTTCACCCGCGTTGTTGATCAGGACATCCACCTCGATATCGGCGATCCCGTCCACGAAGGCCTTGATGGACTCGGGAACCGTGAGGTCCAGATCCCGGTACTCGACGCCGGGAATCGGGTCTGCGACCGACGAGGTATTGCGGCTCGTTCCGATCACGCGGTAACCGCGGGCGATCAGAACCTCGGCCACGGCCTGGCCGATACCGGACGTCGCTCCGGTGACAAGTGCGGTGTTCATCTACGCCTCTTCGTTGCAATGCGGGGGGAAGTAGTTCTGGTTGCAGTCGGTTTCGCCGCTGTGGGTTCGGGGCGTTCCTTTCGGCACAGCGTTGTGCTCGGCACTTTGGTGTGCAGGGACGGTACCGACTTGCCCGACGCCATGACGGTTCGATCCGGGCGCACGATGGCTGCGACTGCTCGACCGCGTCGAAGCCACTCGCCGAGATCGGACGACGCCGCGACTTCGACGACCGCCGCGCCCCGACGCTCGACTTCGCGTCGTTGATCGACGGTCAGCGGTGTGGTCGAGAGGAACACGAACTGTCCCGGCGCCACGCTGTCGAGGCGAGTGCCGTTGTCCAGTGGGCTGTTCGGGCAGAGCGCGCCGGCCAGTGCACGCACCTGGGTCGGTGCGCGTAGCACGTAGTCGGAGCGGGTGAGGGGTGGTGTGGCGCTGTCGGTCACCTTGGAGCCGATGAACGGTAGGCGGCCCAGGGCCGGTGCGATGTTGGTTCGCAAGATGCCGGTGAGTCGGCTGCCGCCGGTCATCGCCCATCCTATCGCCACCGCGAGCTGAATCATGTGCTTCGCGTGCGCTTTTCGCTCGATCTCGTAGCTGTCGAGCGAGGCGTCGCGGAGTCGGCCGTCGAGCGCGCCGACCAGCTTCCACACCAGATTGCGCGCATCACGTAGGCCGGCACCCATTCCCTGACCGATGAACGGCGGCGTCAGATGAACAGCGTCGCCGAGTACGAAGACCCGGCGATCACGCCACCGATCGGCTACCTGCGCCTTGAAGGTGTACTCGGCGCTGCGAATCAGTTTCATGTCCGGGACGTCTCCGGAAACGAACCACGGTGTGATCAAAGGGCGGATGGCCGAGAGGTCGGTGAACTCGTCGAGGGTCTCGCCATCGAGCATCTGGAACTCCCAGCGATAGCGGGTGGTGCCGATGCGCATGTACGTTGCCGATCGCTCGGAATCGCACACCTGGTGCACGCCGTCCCACTGATCGAGGTCGACGTCGGTCTCGATATCGATCACCAACCACCGCTGCTCGAAACCGAGGTCCTGCATCTTCGAGCCGATGGACCTGCGCACGACGCTGTTCGCACCGTCGCAACCGAGCACGTAGTCGGCGGTCACCCAGTGGGGCGTTCCGTCCTCGGTGGAGGTGTACGACACTCGGGCGGAGTCCTTCAGGTTCTGCACGTCGGTGATCTCGCACCCGCCGCGCATGTCGACACTGTCGAATCGCGCCAGATGAGTACGCATGAGGCGCTCGAGATCGGGTTGATCGAACATGTTGGCCTGTGGATAGCCGTGTGGCCGATCGTCCGGATCTCGCTCGAACTCGGCGAGTGTCCGAATCTCTTTGGTGCACAGCCGCAAACCTCGTCCGGGACGGGAGATTTCTGCGAAGTCCTCGGCCAGGCCGATATCGCCGAGAATCCGATAGACCTCGTCGTCGAGATGTACAGCGCGAGGCTGAGGATAGACATCGGCCCACCGATCCAGCACGAGGCACGGGACGCCGTACTGAGCCAGAAGTAGTGCAGCCGTCATGCCGGTCGGCCCGGCACCGACGATCACCACTGGATAGTGTGCACCGTCCTGTGCGGGCCCACCGCCGGTCATCGGTAGGAGACCCGGGTGCGCTGCACTCCCAGATCGAGGGAGCCGTCAGGAGTGGAGGAGGTCAGTTCGAGTACGTCGCCGTCTTTGAGGAAAGCGGGGTTCTTGGCCTGCTTCTTGAAGAAGACCTTCCACTTGAGCGCCGGCGGCACCAGAGATCCGATTATTTCGATCGGTTTGGCGGGGGCCTTCAACGCGGTGCCGCCGGGAGTGCCGGTGAGCAGCAGATCGCCCGGGTCGATCCGCTGGAACCTGCTCAGGGCCTGGAGCGACTCGACCGGACGGTAGATCATGTCGGCAACCGTACTGTCCTGTCGCACTTCACCGTTGACCCGCAGCGTCAGAGCGAGATCGCCGAATCGATCGAACTCGCCTTGCTCGAGAAGCACCAGGCGAGGCCCGACCGGTGTGAAGGTGGGGTACGACTTGCCCTCGTAGAACTGGGTCTTGGGCAACTGGACGTCGCGCGCCGAGACATCGTTGGTGATCACCAGGCCGGCAACGTACTCGGCCACGTTGGTGGCGTCGATCTTGGTTCCTACGGTGAGGGTCTTGCCGAACACCAGACCGATCTCGACTTCGTAGTCGAGCAGCTTCACGTGCGGCGGCTTGACGATGTCGTCGGTCGGACCGCTGATGGATCCGGAAGTCTTGCGGAAGAACGTCAGCGGCACCGTCTCGGGATTCATGCCCGAGTCCTTCACATGCGAGACGAAGTTGGTCATGTTCGCCATGATTCGACACGGTGCGGTGACCGGCGAGATCAGCGACAACGTTTCCACCGCAACGGTATCGGTACCCGAACGTGCGGCCTCGATCGCAGGGCGATCGGCGAGCAGCTCGGCAGTGGTGACCGCCGAGGTGTCGATTCGCGACGCTCCGGTCGGGGTCTCGACCCACCAGGCGTCGGCGGTGCGGAGTACGGCGATGCTCATGAGGATGCCACTTTCATCAGGCCACGAAGGCGTTCGGTGTCGAACTCGTTGTCTTTGCGCAGTGAGGAGATGATCGATTTCAGTTCGTGCAATGACGCCTTGCTGGGGGAGATTCCGAGGAAGTCCTTCGACGCGGGCGGCCCCCACTGGGCCAGTCCGGACGCAGTCATCGGGGCCCATCCGGGCTCGAGCGAATTGTCGAACATGTCGCCGTCGCTGAAGTGCTCCACCAGGAAACCATCGGGATCGCGCCAGTAGTCGAAGATCTGGCTGCCTTGGATGTGTCTGCCGATGCCCCACGAATGCTTGTATCCGCGTTCGGTGAGGAATTCGCCGCCGGCGGCGATGGCGTCGAGATCCGACACCTGATACGCGGAGTGCACGTAACGGTCCGACGGGCCCAGAGTCATTGCGAGCGTGTGGTGATCGGACGGGGTGTTCCCCCGATCGCAGCGGATGAAGCTCATCACCGGTCCGCGATCCCGCTGGCCGTCGTAGTAGAGAAAGTCGCTGACGATCAGTCCGAGGTGATGTAGGTACCAGTTCAGGTTCTCGAGGTAATCGACGCGCTGAAGCACCACGTGTCCCAGACGCTGGACTCGCGCCGGCTGAAGCGGCGGACGCTGAGTCGCGTTGACCCGATACCGCGGGTCGCCGAAGTTGTACGTGTGCGCGTCCTGCCCTGGCAGTTCCGGGTGTTCGGTGTATCCGGACACGACCTGGACCGGTTGTCCACCCGGATCGGTGAGGGTGACGGCGATTCCGCCCAGGGTGTCGGGCAGGCGCTGCACACGTTGTCCGGTGGAGTCGGCGAGTCGCACGACGTCTGCGTCCTCGGCCGCAGCGAAGGCAGCGCCGACGAATCTGGTTCGTTTGCCGCGTCGGATGATCACGCACGGCGAGCCGACGTGGGTTCCGCGGAGATGGATCTCCTCCGGCGTGCGCAGCGAGACCGTGAAGCCGAACGCTACGGCGAAAGCCTCGGCCTTGGCCAGGTCCGGTTTGCGGAACTCGAGCCACGCTATGTCGCGCGCTTTGATGATCGGATCTTTCGCGCGCCCGGGATGCTCGCCGGGAAGCGCGCCTTGGTCCACGTGCATGTTCTTATGGCCGTCGACGTCGTGTCCCATCAGCCCTCCTCGTCAGTGACAATATCGTCACCTATGAGTGCACCGTCAGTCAAGGTTATTGACAAAATCGTCAGCGGTGAGGAAGAGTCAGGGCGTCGACCAGCGCAGACAGAAGTAGGGAACATGACAGAAGCCCCGAATCGACTCGAGCGCCGTAAAGCCCGCACCAGGGGAGCGCTGATCGCCGCCGCACAGGGCTTCATCGCTCGCGGCGAATTGAACGCGCCGATCGCCGAGATCACCCAGGCAGCCGACGTCGGGATGGGGTCGTTCTACAACCACTTCGTCAGCCGCGAGCAGCTGTTCCAGTCCGCCGTCGATGGCGCTCTCGAACTACTCGGCGACTATCTCGATTCGCTGACCGACAGCTCGGCCGACCCCGTGGAAGCCTTCACGCGATCGTTCCGAATCACCGGCCGCCTCTTTCGCCTGCAGCCGGAGTTGAGTCGGGTTCTCATCCACTCCGGCCCCGAATTGATCACCTCGCAGCACGGTCTCGGTCCACGCGCGGCGAGGGACATCCACGCCGGCGTCGTTGCCGGGTATTTCCGCGTGCCGGATATTCAGCTGTCGCTCGCTTTGGTCGCAGGCGCACTGCTGGGTATGGGGCAACTACTGCTCGAGCAACCGGAGCGAAGCGACGTCGAGGCCGTCGACCAGATGGCGTACGGCGTGCTGCTGGCGCTCGGGGTATCCGACGCCGATGCACGCGAGCTATGCGCGCGAGAACTACCGCCGATGTCCGACGTGCCGAGTGTGAAGAGCGAAGAGCTCTGAAAGCTCAGCGGACATAAGACTTCTCCAGCTCACGAATGATGTCCGCAACTTCTCGATCTCGGCCGAGCTTCCACTCCAGAACCGGATTGAGCATGCCGCGAAACCAGAAGTACGGCGTCCACTGGGCGGGGGCGATGAGTCGAGCTCGACGCGTCCGAACCGAGCGGACGAGTAGATCGGCTGCACGTTGGGAAGACAACCGTCTGTTCAGTGGCCAGGGGAGGAATCCACCGATTCGCTGACCCAGCGGATCGGTGTCCAGGGTATGGCGGGCCAGATCGGTATCCACCACACCGAAGTACGCCAGACCGGCCGATGCACCGACGGCGGCGAGCTCGATGCGCAGGGCGCGGCCGAGTTGTTCCACAGCAGCTTTGCTCACCATGTACGCCGAGCCGCCCATACCGGGGGTGAAGGCGGCGCAGGACGAGATCAGCAGGATATGGCCACCGCTCGCGACGATCTCGTCGGCAGCAGCACGCACGATGTTGAGCACGCCCCCGAAGTTCACCGCCATCACCGAGTCGAAGACTTCTCGGTCGATCGCCCTGATCGTGGCCGGTGGCGGCGTGATGCCGGCGTTGGCCACCACGACGTCAAGGCCTCCGAACCTCTGTACCGTCCTCGCGACGCAGTCCACCATCGCGTCGGGGTCGGTGACGTCGCCGGTCAGGAGAAGGACTTGCTCGGAGTTCTGTGCCTTCGTCGGGAAGTCGCGGTCCACCACTGCAACGGAGGCCCCCGCGGCGACCAATGCCGCCACCGTGGCAGCCCCGATTCCCCGTGCACCACCGGTCACCAACGCAACCTTGCCTGCGAGCTCGATACGGTGTTTCATGCGAGATCCTTCGTTGTCACGAGCGCCGTGTCAGGACTGTCAGAGACCATGTCGAAAGTTGCACTGCGACAGTGGTAATGGCCCAATTCGATGGTGGACATTCGCCGGGTGAAGTTTCGAACCGAACCTGGCCAGTACGTCACGTTGCGGCCCGACGGACTCAGGTAATAGCTGCTGCAGCCTCCCGAGTTCCATACCGATCCCGCGAGTTTTCTGTCGGTGTGTTCGGCGAACGTCGTCTGCGCGCGCATGCTCACTTCCAGTGCCGCAATGGCATTGGTATCCATGGCGCGCAGCGCTGCGAGGATGTAGTTCACCTGAGCCTCGATCGTGACCACCTGCGAGGTGTACACCACCGAGTTGGGCCCGAGCAACATGAAGAAGTTCGGGAAGCCGTGCACGGTGGTACCCCGGTACGACGACATCTCGCCGTCGGGCCACCTGTCCGCCAACGACTTTCCGTCGCGGCCGACGATACGGCGGAACCCGGTGTGACCGGAGACGGTGAAACCTGTCCCGAGAACGATCACATCCACCTCGTGCAGAATGCCGTCGGTGGTGACGATGCCCTCGGGCGCGATCCGGGCGATGCCGGTGGTCTCGACGGTGACGTTCTCTCGACACAGTGCCGGATAGAACTTGTTCGAGAATGTGGGTCTCTTGCAGCCGAATCGGTAGTCGGGACTGAGCTTTTCGCGCAGAACGGGATCCTTCACCTGACGGCGCAGGTGGGCGCGGCCGAGTGCCGTGAGCGGTGCCAGCAACGAGCGATGGTCGATAAGTCCCGGAACCAATGCCTCCTGGAACAGATCGAACGTGCGGCGCATGGCCCGCTGCAGGGGTGGGAACCGTCGCAGCAAGGATCTGCCGGACTCGGAGATCGGCCGGTCGGGGTGCGGGAGAATCCACGTGGGCGTGCGCTGGAACAGCGTCAGGTGTGCGGCCTCGGGTGCCAGCCGCGGAACGAACTGCACCGCGGATGCTCCGGTGCCGATGACAGCGATACGGCGACCCTTCGTGGAGCTCTGATGGTCCCATTTCCCGGAGTGGAACACGGTGCCCGAGAACGATTCCAGGCCCTCGATCTTGGGCGTGGCGGGCTCACTGAACGGCCCGAGCGCCCCGATGAGGATACGTGCAGACCACGTTCCCGCACTCGTCCGCACCACCCAGCGGGCCTGCTCGTCGTTCCAGGTGGCGTCGAGCACCTCGTGACCGAAGCGGATGCGATCGCGAATTCCGAATCGATCGGTGCAGTCGTTGAGGTACGCCTCGATCTCGGGCTGCAGCGGGTACAGCCGCGTCCAGTCCGGGTTGGGCGCGAAAGAGAACGAGTAGAGGGCAGACGGGATGTCGCACTGCGCACCGGGATAGGTGTTCACGTGCCAGGTACCACCGACAGCGGCGTCGCGCTCGAAGATCAGAAAGTCGCCGCGGCCGTCCTGCTCCAGTCCGATGGCGGCACCGAGGCCGCCGAAACCCGCGCCGATGATCGCGACGTCGATCTGCGGCACCGTCGAATCGGTGTTGTCGGAGAGTGTTTCGGTCATGAGGTTTCGGCTCCTTCTACAGATCGAGGACGAGGACTTCGCCGTCGGCGGCACCGCGAGAGACACACAGGGTGAGCGAGTTCTCCCGCTCGCCCTCGCTCAGAACACGATCGCGATGCTCGACGCGTCCGCCTACGAGTCCGACGACGCACGCCCCGCAGAAGCCCTGGCGACACGAATACGGCTGGTCCGGCCTCGATCTGCGAAGGGCGTCGAGAGCGGTCTCCTGTGCGCCGACGTCGACGGTCTCACCGGATCGGTCGAGCTTCAGCACGAACGGCTCGCCGTCGATCACCGGTGCGGGCGCGAACAATTCGGTGTGGAACTCACGGATTGCCGTACTTCGGCGCGCCTCGATACGAAGCGTAGTCGACAGTGCCGCGGGCCCGCAGACGTACATGGCGGAATTCCCCATCCCGAGATCGACGATGTCGGTGGGAATCGGAAAGCCGTCGACGTCGTCGGTCTTGATGATGATGTGACCGCGTGATGTCAGTGCCGACTGCTGCAGTGCGGCGACGAACGGCAGGCTTGCCCGCGAGCGGCCGTGGTAGTACAACGTCCACCGCGCCCCGTTCTGGACGGCACGTTCGATCATCGCCCGGATGGGTGTGATGCCGATGCCGGCGGCCACGAAGAGGTAGTGCTCGGCCTCGGCCATCGGAAAGACGTTGCGGGGTCCGCGAACTCGGAGAACATCTCCGCGGGTGAGCGTATGGATCTCGGTGGATGCCCTCCCGCCGGGAATCTTGCGAACGCTGATGCGATAGCGGCTGCCACCACCGGGGCGGCCGGCCAGCGAGTACTGCCGCAGCGAGCCGGACGGCGTGGTGACGTCGATGTGCGCACCCGGCAGCCAGGTCGGCAGCGGCGCACCGTCTCTGCGAGACAACAGCAGTGAGCGCACATCCTCGGCCTCGTCGATCGTCTCGTCGACGACGGTCTCGAACTCGTATCCGACGCTTCGCCGCGGCCGCGCCGGGGACAGGGCCGTCACGATCGACGAATCGGTGACGAGCTTGGCGTACAGCCGGGATGCGGCACCGACGGCACGCAGTCCGATGCCGGGGGAGGTCACGATGACCTCGCCCAAGTGGCTGTGAGTGGGAGTCGCCACCACGGGAGTACTCGTCATTGCTGGGCCGCCAGGGCCGCGGGGGAGACCGCCAGATACTGCACGGCTTTGTCGATGTCGCCCATCTTCGACGGGTGGAAGCCCGGTCGGATGTACAGCGCGAGTTGCACGAACAGGAACGACAGGCCGGGAATGAGGTGCTTGTGTGACGCGCGAGCGAAGGCGACCGGCCAGGGGGCACGGATTCGGCGTTTTCCGGTTCGCGGCGTGGCTACGGAATTCTTGTACAGGTACGCGGCGGTGCTGAACCACAGCACGGCCAATCCGGCGCTGGCGATCACGGCGGTTCGGGCCCGGCGGAATCCGCCACCGTCGACGTACTGGAACGCGTCGAATGCAACGTTGCGATGCTCGAGTTCCTCCGCGCCGTGCCAGCGGAGCAGGTCCAGCATCGTGGGGTCGACGCCGAGCCGGTCGAATTCGGTGTTGTCCAGCAACCATTCACCCACCACTGCGGTGAAATGCTCTGCGGCCGCATAGATTCCGAGGCGCTCGTTCAGCCACGCCTTGCCTGCGCGACCGGTGAGTCCGTGGTCGCCGAACACCACGCCCACGGCGAAACGGATGCGCTCCAGAATCGGCTCGATGTCCACTCCGTGTGCAACGAGGTAGTTGCGGAAGCTCTCGTGGGAGGACGCGTGCGTTGCTTCCTGGCCGACGAATCCGACGACCTCCTCGTGCAGCCTGCGGTCGTCGATGAACGGCAGGGCGCGGGCGAACACGTCCGCCATCGCGCGTTCGCCCTCGGGCAGCACCAGGTGCATCACGTTCCAGAAGTGGGTGGCGTACCACTCGTGGGGGATGTACTGCAACGGAACTCCCGACCAGTCGAATGTCACCGCGCGCGCCACGATCGCGTATGACTCGTCGCTGTACTGCGCGTTCGAGTCCACCGTCTTGTTCCGAGACATTTCGAAACTCCGTTCTTCGAGATGGTGATGCTGCTGACTCAGATGCTACATAGCAACAAGAAGTGTTGCAATGTCGCATAGCAATCGCAGGGCAAACGTTAGGATCGAACGATGCATCCAGATGGTGACGACGGGCCGATTCTCGATGCCGCCCTGGAATTGTTCGGTGAGGTCGGAATTCCCCGCACCACGATCGGTGACGTCGCCAAGCGCGCCAAGATCAATCGAGTGACCGTCTATCGCCGGATCGGATCCAAGGACGACCTGGTGCGGGCCGTCATGAGGCGGGAATCGTCCCGACTGTTCGTGGCGGTGGCGGCAGCGGCCTCGAAGCAGACGTCACGTGCGGATCGCGCAGCACACGGCTTCGCGACGACGATCGACTCCGTGCGAACGAATCCGGTGCTGTTGAAAATGTTCGATTCCGAAAGTTCGGTAGTGCTCGAGCAGTTGACCATCAATGCATCGGCATTGCTCGTGCCCGCGATCAACGCTGCCGCGCACATCGCGCGCGGCGAGCTGGAGGCCGATACCTTCGCGGTCCCTGATGCGCCGGAAATCGTTGTACGCGTTGTTCATTCGATCCTGCTGACTCCGGCGGCCGCTGCCCCGCTCGATTCCTACGAGGATCTGCTCGCCTTTGCGCACCGAAGCATCGTGCCGTTGCTCGTCGGAGTGGGCCCGTAGGCCGAACAGTCGGCGGTAGTGTTCGGTTAGGCTAGGCTTGGCAACTATGTTGCTGCGCTCTCTCAGGTCATGCGTCCCAGTGGGCGTCGCTCTGTCGCTGCTGTTCCTCGCCGGGTGCTCGAGTGCATCCTCGGAACAGGCAGAGTCGGAGCGTGCGTCCGACACGAGGACGGTCCAGGACTACTTCGGCACTGTCGAAGTTCCCGCCGAGCCGGCGCGAGTCGTTGCAGCGGATCCGATCTCCCTGGCACTGATGCTCTCGCTCGAATCGAAACCTGTTGCTGCGTCGTTCAATCCGCTCGCTCTGCCGGCGCACGTCGACGAGAGGATCGGCGACATCGAGAACATCGCAGGGGAGGGCGGCGGTTTCGATCCCAACGTCGAGGCAATTCTGGCTCAGGATCCCGATCTGATCGTCGTGGTCGCCGGGTACGACGGCGAGGGCGAGAAGGCGTGGAACAAGGAGATCTACGACAAACTCGCAGCCAGTGGCGTCCCGACCTACGGATTTGCGTACAACGACGGGGTGTCGCTCGAGGATGTGTCACACGGAGTCGCTTCGTTAGGGGACGTACTCGGTAAGCAGGACGTGGCTACGGACCTCATGCAGGGATTGACCGATCGGATGGCTGCACTGAAGCAGAGGGTCGCCGACGCGGGCCTCGCCGACAAGCCGGTCTCCGCAGTCCGACTGAGTGAGCGGGGCGAGTACTCCATCCGAGTCGGTACCGGCGAGAGCATCGCATTCCGCGGTCTGGGCATGGCGCAGTCCGAGGGCCAGCAGGATCCGAGCCTGTTCCGTATCGACATCACCGACGAAACGCTGAACATGCTTGCCTCCGCCGACACCCTGTTCGTGTACACCGACGAGGGTGCCGGTGCCGAACGGGACGCGATCAGCACCGCGCCGCTGTGGGCCACACTGCC
Organism: Rhodococcus sp. 077-4; assembly: GCF_047782425.1. Lineage (NCBI taxonomy): Bacteria > Bacillati > Actinomycetota > Actinomycetes > Mycobacteriales > Nocardiaceae > Rhodococcus > Rhodococcus sp. 077-4. The sequence continues at coordinate 814,848 of NZ_JAJPWC010000001.1, forward strand.
TGCCGTGCAGCAGAATCGAGTGCACTGGGTTTCGGCGAGTGTGTGGAACTCCTCGGACCCGATCGGCCTCGGCAAAATTGTGGACGACATCGAAACGATGTTCGTCGAGCCCGCCGAACAGAGTTGACGGCATCGTCGTGGCCCGTCAACGTGATGAAGGCGCGTACCTCACCGCACGAGTGCTCGAATCGATTCGACTGTCCCCGTCACTGATTCGGGTCGTATTCGATTCCTCCGGTACGCACGGGTTCGAGTCGAGTGGGGTGCCCGACGAGATCGTGCACCTCTACTTCCCTGCCAACGGGGAGAGTGCGCCGCCCGAGATGACCCGTCGCAACGGAGTTCTCGCTCATCACGACGGCGTGGCCCGTGAATGCCGCAACTACACGGTGCGACGCTGGGAATCGGGCCGGATCTGGATCGACTTCGTCGACCACGTCGGCGGAATCGCTGCCGAGTGGGCCCGCACGGCCCAACCGGGGCAGGCGCTGGGAATGTGGGGAACGCGGTCGTGGTACCAGCCCCCGGACAGCACCGACTGGATGCTGTTCGTCGCCGATCTGCCTGGACTGCCGGCACTGTGCCGCGCCCTCGAGCAATTGCCTGCGGGCGTGCGAGCCCATGCGATTGCCGAGGTCGCCCATGCCGACGACGTTCTCGATGTCCGGTCGGATACCTCGATCACTGTCGAGTGGCGGGTCGCTGGGAACGGACGCGCACCGTCGGAACTCTCCGATGCCGTCCGCGCCTACGAGATACCGGAGGGCAATGGTTACGTCTGGTTCGGTGGGGAGGCATCGGCAGGCCGAGCTGTACGAAAGTACATGCGCGGTGAACTGCGCTTCCCGGCGGACCGGCTCGCCATCGTGGGGTATTGGCGTGACGACAAAGAAGTCTGGCTCGAACGGTATGAGCGCGTTGCCGATTCACTGATCGACGACTACGAGCGCATCGCGGCGACCGGCGTCGGTGACGCCGAAGCGGAGATCGCCTGGGACGAGATTCTCGAACGCGCAGGCCTGTGAGCACTGGTTTGCGCTCAGCGGCGGTGACGCAGTCCGAGTAGTCGGTCGATCAGCGGCATGACCCACCGTCGACGGCGCAACGTCACCAGCTCGAATCCGGGGATGTCGAACAACTTGGTGACGCGGCTGTGGGTGCGGCAGAACTCGGCAAATCCTTCTTCGCCGTGTACCCGGCCGAAACCGCTGGCACCGACGCCGCCCATCGGCACCGATCCCATTCCGGCGAACGCGATCACCGAGTTGACGGTGACCTGACCGCACGCCAGTTGCGCCGCAATTGCTTTGCCCTGCTTGCGGGAGAACACCGATGCGCCGAGGGCGTACCGATGGTCGTTGCTCAGTTCGATCGCCTCGTCGATGCTGTCGACCTCACGAACGGTGACCGTGGGGCCGAATGTTTCCTCCCGCACGGCCGAGCAGCTCTCGGGTGTGTCCACCAACACGGTGGGGCCGATGAATCGCCTGCCGATCGAGGAGAGGCCACCGATCAGTGCTCGGCCACCGGCCGCCTCGGCGTCGGTGAGGTGGCGTCGGACGATATCGATCTGGCTGGGCATGGTCATCGGTCCGTAGGTGGCCGACTTGTCGCCTCCGGGGGTGATCTCGCGTGCATGCCGAACGAGTGCACCGGTGAATTGTGCTGCGACACTGCGCTCGACGTACACGCGCTCCACTCCCACACACGTCTGGCCGCCGTTGCTGAACGAGCCCCAGGCCACCGCCTCGGCCGCAGCTGCGATATCTGCGTCCGCCGCGACTATCACCGGGTCCTTGCCGCCGCATTCGACGACAACGGGCGTGAGCGTTTCGGCGCACGTCGCCATGATCTTCGAGCCGGTTCTCGTCGAGCCCGTGAACGCGATCTTGTCCACACCCGAGCGGCACAGGGCCGCACCGGTTTCCCCGTACCCGGTCACCAGCGACAGGATACCGAGTGGCAGAGACGGATTGGCCTCGTGGAAGGCGCGAACGTAGCGGGCCGCCACGGCGGGGGTGAACTCACTCGGCTTGAACACGACGCAGTTGCCTGCAGCCAGGGCCGAGCCGATCGCACTGTTGGGTGCGTAGAGCGGGTAGTTCCACGGGCCGATGACACCCACGACGCCGAGTGCGACTTTGTCCACGTGCGCGGAGTAGTTCGCGAGCAGCAATCCGGGGTTGACCCTGCGTGAACGGAGCAATCGCGGTGCCTGCTTCTCCGCCCACGCGATGTGCTCGAGGGTCAGTACGATCTCGAGCAGCGCATCCTCGGCCGGCTTTCCGTTCTCACGGTGGATCAGGTCGATGAATTCGGCTCGGTGACTCCAGATTTCGTGTCGCCATGCTCGCAGGTGCCGCGCGCGCGTGCGCGGCGGTAGAGCGGACCAGGTGCGCTGTGCGGTGCGAGCGAGACCGACCACTCGCGCCACCGCATCGGACGAATCGACGGTGAACGAGGCAACCGGTCCGTCGTCGATGGGGGAGACCGAATCGAAGGTGGCGCGGGCCCTTACCTCGGTGGTCACAGGGACGCTCCGAGCGCGTCCTTCGCCACGTGCGCATCTCGCAGTTCGCGCTTGAGGATCTTGCCTGCCCCGCTCATGGGCAGTGCGGTGACGAACTCGATGGTGCGGGGCGTCTTGTATCCGGCGACGTAGCTGCGGGTGTGCTCGCGAAGTTCGTCGACGGTCGGCGAGGCGCCCTCTGCCAGCACGACACAGGCGTGAACGCGCTCGCCCCACTCGCCGTCGGGAACACCGATCACGGCGCAGGCCAACACGGCGGGATGCAGGCTCAGTGCGCTCTCCACCTCGGCGCTGTAGACGTTCTCGCCACCGGTGATGATCATGTCCTTGAGGCGATCGACCACGAACAAGAATCCGTCGGCGTCGAGGTAGCCGACGTCACCGGTGTGCATCCAGTCGTCGCGAATGGCAGCGGCCGTCTCCTCCGGCTTGTTCCAGTAGCCCAGCATCACATGTCCACCTCGAACACAGATTTCGCCGACGGATCCGGTGGCCAACTGCTCGTCGTCGGGTCCGAGAATCTGGATCTCCGAGTGTGGGGCCGCGCGTCCGGCCGAGCCGATGCGTTCTCCCACATGGTGTTCCGGCCATAGCAGTGACGCGACCGGTGCGAGTTCCGTCATGCCGTAGGCCTGAGTGAGACGGGCCTGCGGAAGCCGGGCGAGGGTGCGTTCGAGCACGCCCGCGGAGATGGGGGATCCGCCGTACAGCACCCGGCTCAGCGACGAGGTGTCGAATTCGCTCAACGTGGGGTGGTCGACCAGGAGCTGAATCATCGTCGGTACCAACAGCACATCGGTGATGGAGTGCTTCGCGATCGCGCCGAGAACGGCGGTCGGCTCGAAGAACGGAACCATGACGTGGGTGCCGCCGAGCATGACCTGACCCACCCATGCGGCCAGGTCTGCGAGGTGGAACATCGGGGCGGCATGGAGCAGGACGGAGGCGTCGTCGAGCAGCTGTCCTGTCGCGACGGTTCCCAGGCCCGAGGTGACGAGGTTCGCGTGGGAGAGCATGACGCCCTTGGGGAAGCCTGTGGTGCCGCCGGTGTAGAAGAGACCGGCGAGCGCGTCGCCGCTGCGGCGCGCGTCGGGAATGGGATCGTGCGACGCGACCAGGTCCTCGTAGGAGACCATGCCCTCGGGGGTGGCTCCGTCTCCGCAGTAGACGATTGTCGCCAGGGTGGGACAGGCCGGGCTCAGGGCCGGCACCATGGCACCGAAGGTGTCGTCGACCAACAGGACTTTCGTCTCGGAATCGTTCAGGGCGTAGGCGACCTCGACGGGCGACCAACGGATGTTCACGGGATTGAGCACGGCATCGGCCCACGGGACCGCGAGCAGGTACTCCGAGTACCGGTCGCTGTTGAACGCCAGCATGGCCACTCGATCGCCCGCCTCGACTCCGATGGAGTGCAGGCCAGCAGCCAACCTCGCCACGCGGTCGATCTGTTCGGTGAAGGTCCTGACGCGATCGCCGAACACCGTTGCGGCCCGATTCGGTGTGGTGGCCGCGGAGCGGTGAAGGCCCTGAGTGAGGTACATGGCGAGTCCCTTGTCGAGAGGGGGCGAGGGTGCCCGAGGTGAATACGGTCACAGTTCCACCTTATTGGCACAGTGTCAATAGGCGAGCCGAGCGCTTCCGCTCTGGGCCATCGACGAAATAGATTGTCTGGCTAACGTTCTCGATCTTCGTCGAGGGAACGCACCGTGCCGATGACCGTGACGAGGACGTCGGTCAATAGAACTTCGACCTGCTCCCTCGTGAGGGTGCCGCGCACCAACCACTCACGACCCGCAGCCTTGACCATGCCGCCGAATGCGCGCACAGCCGAGGTCGCCAATCGGCGGGCGTCACCTCTGCCCTCGAATGCCGTTGCGTCGAGCACACGTTCGGCCGCGAGGTCGTCGGCCTCGTCGAGAATCAGCGCCACCTGTTCGTCGAGGCCCGAACCGCTCGCCATCGACACCCACGCAGTGCCATGTGTCTCGATGACCCCGACCAGCCAGTGCACACTGCCCCTGGCGCGCTCTTCCAGAGAACCCGTGGGCAGGTGTACTTCCTCGATCGGCGGCACGGTGACCAGGAAGCGAACGCTCTCGAGGTACAGATCGCGTTTGCTGCCGATGTAGTGGTGAATAAGCCCCCGCGCCACCCCGGCCGAGGCAGCGACGTCGGACATCGACACCTCGGCGTACGGCTTGTCACCGAACAAGCGAACAGCGCTCGCCAGAATCTGCGTCCGTCGCTCGTCCGGTTCCAGTCGATTCCACTTGGGGGTACTCGCAGCCGGCATGGTTCTCATGATCGCACCGAGGTGACGCGGCGACGCGTCAGAGGTACCGCTCGGTGCGCGAGCGCAGCGACCTCGGCACGACGAACCGATCTCCGTAACGCGCTCGCAGTTCGTCCGCCCGACGCACGAATCCCTGGAGTCCGCCGTCGAACTGGTTGACGAACTGCAGCACACCACCGGTCCACGCGGGGTAGCCGATGCCGAGAATGGAGCCGATGTTCGCGTCGGCGACAGTGCGCAGAACACCCTCGTCCAGGCACGCGATCGAGTCGAGTGACTGGGCGACCAGCATGCGATCCATCATGTCCTCGAACGGAATTCCGTGATCGGGGCGGTGGTAGTGCTCCACCAGACCCGGCCACAATCCCGCTTTGGTGCCATCCTCGGCGTACTCGTAGAAACCTCGTCCTGCCTTGCGGCCGGGGCGATCGAACTCGTCGACCAGGCGGTCGACCAGAGCGTAGGACCTCGAGACGATCCATGGTCGACCGTCGACGCGGGCGGCCTCGGCCATGCCCTCCCGAATGTGCCGGGACAGGGTCAAGGAAATCTCGTCCATCAGGGCCAGCGCGCCGGACGGGTAACCGGCTTGCAGTGCGGCCTGCTCGACGGTGGCCGGGTGCACACCCTCGGCAACCAGCGAGATCGCCTCGTCCATGAACCGCCCGATGACGCGGGTGGTGAAGAAGCCGTGACTGTCTCCGACGACGATCGGCGTCTTGCCGATCAGGCGAACGAAATCGAACGCGCGGGCCAGGGCGGAATCGCTGGTGTGCTCTCCCACCACGATTTCCACCAACGGCATCTTGTCCACCGGGGAGAAGAAATGCGTCCCGATGAAATCCGAGGTATGTGAAACGCCCTGCGACAGTTCGGTGATGGGCAACGTGGAGGTGTTGGAGCACAGCAACGCGTCGGCGGTCAGATACTTGTCGACGGCCTCGAAAGCACCCTGCTTGACGGCGGAATCCTCGAACACGGCCTCGACGACCAGGTCGCAACCCTCGGCGTCGGCCGCGTCGGAGCTGGGCGTGATGAGCGCGAGCACCGCATCGGCGTCGGCCTGGGTCTTTCGCCCCTTCGCGACGGCCCTGCCGAGAATCGAACGGGCGTAATCTTTTCCGCGCTCAGCGGATTCGATCGAGACATCACGCAGGACGACGGGGACCTCGGCCGAGGCGACGACGTAGGCGATGGCGGCACCCATCATTCCGGCACCGATCACCAGCACTTTCTCGGGCACCCGGTGCGGCTCGGAGCTCGGACGAGAGCCGCCCTTGTTGATGGATCCCAAATCGAAGAACATCGACTGGATCAGGTTGCCCGAGACCGCTCCGCAGGCCAGTGAGGTGCAGTGTCGGGTTTCCACGAGCGAGGCCGACTCGAAGTCGAGAACCGAACCTTCCACCGCCGCAGCAACTACGGAGATCGGGGCCGGCATCGGCGCACCCTTGACCTGCTTGCGCACCGTCGCCGCGAAGGCAGGCAATTGTGCGGCAATTGCAGGAGAAGCGGCGGTGCCACCGGGAATATCGAAACCCTTCCTGTCCCAGGGCTGTACGGCCTCGGGGTTGGCGACGATCCAGGCGCGAGCGCCGGCCATCATCTGCTCGTGGGAGTCGACTACTTCGTCGACGAGCCCGAGTTCGAGTGCCTGCTCCGGCCGATACCGCTGGCCCTGGCCCACCACCTGAGTCAGCGCCTTGACGATGCCGAACATGCGGACCGTTCTGGTGACGCCACCGGCCCCGGGGAGGAGGCCGAGGGTCACCTCGGGCAAGCCGAACCGAGCCCTGCTGTTGTTCAATGCAATTCGACGATGACAGGCGAGGGCGATCTCGAAGCCGCCGCCGAGAGCAGTGCCGCCGAGAGCAGCGACCACCGGCTTGCCGAGCTTCTCGAGGCGACGGAATTTGTCCTTGGTGAAATCGAGGGCATCAGCGATGCGCGCATGATCGTTGGGGCCGGCGTCGCGCAGCAGCTCGAGGTCGCCGCCGGAGAAGAAGGTGTCCTTCCCCGAGGTGACGATGACGCCGTCGAACGCGTCACGGTTGGCCTCGAGCCAATCGACCGTCTGCTCGAGCGATTCACCGAAGGTGGTGTTCATGGTGTTGGTGGACTGCGTCGGGTCGTCCATCGTCAGTACCAGTACGCGGTCGCTGCCGATCTCGCCGGTGATGGTCGGTGTTGTCACGGCAGTCGATGTGCTCACGGCGGTCCTCGGGGGGTTGGTCTTCAGCGGAGTGGTCACAGGCGCTCGATGATGGTGGCGACGCCCATTCCGGCACCGATGCACAGCGTGATCAGTGCGTAGCGCTCGTTTCGACGCTCGAGTTCGTCGAGCGCCATGCCGGTGAGCATTGCGCCCGTCGCTCCCAGTGGGTGGCCCATCGCGATCGCGCCACCGTTGACGTTGATGCGGTCGTGGTCGATGTGCAGCTTCTTCGCATAGTTGAGCACCACCGAGGCGAAGGCCTCGTTGACCTCGAACACCGCGATGTCGTCGAGGGTGAGCCCTGCTGCGGCCAACACCTTGTGGGTTGCCGGAACCGGTCCGGTGAGCATCAATGTCGGGTCCGATCCCGCGACGACACCGGCCACGACGCGTCCGCGCGGGGTCAATCCGCCTGCGCGACCGGCCTCTTCGGAGCCGATCAGAACCATCGCGGTGCCGTCGACGATGCCGGAGGAGTTGCCGGCGTGATGGACGTGATCGATGCGCTCGACCTCGGTGTATTTCTGCATGGCGACAGCGTCGAACCCGGCGAGCGCGCCCATCCGAGCGAAGGACGGCTTCAGGGCCGCGAGATCGGCCGTGGTGGTGTCGGGTCGCATGATCTCGTCGTGATCGAGCATCAGTCGGCCGTTGGCGTCGAACACCGGGATGACGGACTTCTCGAAGTGCCCCATCGACCAGGCGTGCGCCGCGCGCTGCTGGCTGCGCACCGCGAAGGCGTCGACCTCGTCGCGATCGAACCCCTCGATCGTCGCGATGAGGTCTGCGCTGACGCCCTGAGGAACGAAGTAACTGCTGTAGTTGGTCAGCGGGTCGCACGGCCACGCGCCGCCGTCCGCACCGAGGGGAACACGGGACATCGATTCGACGCCACCGGCGACGATGAGCCGATCCCATCCGGACCGAACCCGTTGCGCCGCAGTGTTGACGGCTTCGAGGCCCGATCCGCAGAACCTATTGAGCTGAACGCCGGCGACACTGTCCGGCAGTCCGGCAACCATCGCGACGGTTCGGGCGATGTCGCAACCCTGGTCGCCGACCGGGGTGACGACACCGAGCACGATGTCGTCGATCAGGGCCGGGTCGAGCTGTGAGTGTCGAGAGAGCAACGTGGACAACGTGTTCGCGGCCAGATCGACCGGTTTGATGGTGTGCAGTGAGCCGGTGCTCTTACCGCGGCCACGTGGGCTGCGCACTGCGTCGTAGAGGAATGCCTCCATGGTGTTGCCTTTCTGGGGCAGCGAGCCGAGTTCTACAGAGAGCGAGAGATGAGGTCTTTCATGACTTCGTTGGCACCGGCGTAGATGCGGGCGATGCGGCCGTCGACGAACATGCGAGCGATGGGGTATTCCTCCATGTAGCCGTAGCCACCGAAGAGCTGGAGGCAACGGTCGACCACCTCGAACTGTCGGTCGGTGGTCCAGTACTTGACCATCGCTGCGGTCGTGACGTCGAGGCTCCCCGAGATGTGTTGTGCCATGGCGTCGTCGACGAAGGTGCGGACGACGCGGCCGATGGTGGCGCATTCTGCGAGCTCGAACTTGGTGTTCTGCAGATCGAACAATGTCTTGCCGAACGCGTTGCGTGACTTGGTGTATTCGACGGTCTGGGCGACGGCGGCGTCGATCATCGCGGCGGCAGCGATGCCGCAGATCAGGCGTTCCTGGGGGAGTTGCTGCATCAACTGCGCGAAGCCGCGACCTTCTTCACCGAGCAGATTGGCGGCGGGAACACGAAGGCCGTCGAAGGTGAGTTCTGCTGTGTCCTGGCCTTTCTGGCCGATCTTGTGCAGCACGCGTCCGCGGTGGAAACCTTCGGTGGCGTCGGAGACCTCGGCGACGAGCAATGACAGTCCGCGGGCACCCGCGGACGGATCGGTCTTGGCGGCGATGATGATCAGGTCGCAGTGAGCTCCGTTGGAGATGAACGTCTTTCCGCCGGTCACGACGTAGTCGTCGCCGTCGCGCACTGCTCGGGTGGTGATGCCTTGCAGGTCCGAGCCGGTGCCCGGTTCGGTCATGGCGATAGCACCGATCCACTCGCCCGAGCACAGCTTCGGCAGCCACTGCTGCTTCTTCTCCTCGGAGGCGTAGGCCAGGATGTAGTGCGGAACAATGCCGCTGTGCACGCCCAGCTGCATGGCCGAATCGCCGGATCGAACCTGCTCTTCGAACAGCACCGCCTCGTGGCGGAAGTCGCCGCCACCTCCGCCGTACTGCTCGGGCACCGACATGCCGAGCAACCCGAGGCTTCCGGCGCTGCGGTAGACCTCGCGGCTGGGGCTTCCGGCTGCCGCAAATTCCTCGCGGTGGGGCGCGACCTCTTTCTCGAAGAATCCTTGGGCGAGCCGGCGCACATCGGCCAGTTCGGTCGCGAGGTCGTCACTGGTGCGGTCTGCGAGTGCAGTCATGGTGGGTCCTTGGCTCGAAGCGCATTCGGGATTAATTGGCGCTGTGCCAATAATGATTGCCCGACGGTGCCGCGGATGTCAACAGTGGGTAGCGCTCACCCTGCCGAACTCGACGTTGTGGACGGATTCGCGTCCTGAATCATCCGCAGCTTCGAGTTCGGTAGGTGCTCTCTAGCCGTCGGCGGAGCGCAGCAACGCAACGTCCGAGACGAGGCGGATGTGGTCGGCCATTGCCCGTCCCGCCTCGACCGGATCCTGATTGCGCACGGCTTCGGCGATGCGTCGGTGATGTTCGAGCGAGGCCTGGGGGCGGTTGGACTGCGACAACGACTCGATGCGGGTCTCGCGGATCAAGCCGGCGATTTCACCCATGAGCCTGGCGAGCAACGGTGAGTGCGCCGCCTCGGTGATCGCGTGATGGAACAGTTCGTCACCGGAGTCGCCGCGATCGCCGTCGGTGATCTCGGTGGCCATGACGGCGACGGCGTGGTCGATTGCCGCCATTTCGTCGTCGCTGCGACGCGTTGCTGCCAGTTCGGCGAGCTTGACCTCGAGTGCTTCGCGGGCCTCGATCACCTCGGGCAGGCGGTCGGCGTGTTCACGCAGGGCGCGGATTGCCATGTCTCCCACGGGTCGTCGCACGAGCACGGCACCGTCGCCGTGGCGGACGGCGAGGATTCCCTGCACCTCGAGTGCGACGAGGGCCTGGCTCAGTGATGCCCTGCTGACTCCCAGATGACCGGCCAGTTCGCGTTCGGGCGGAAGGCGATCGCCGGGGTTCATGTCGCGATCGGCGATGTGTTTGCACAGTTGCTCGACGATGACCTCGTACAACCGCGGCCGGGTCACGGGGCGAATTTGCTCAGCCACTGTGTCACTCGCTCTCTGTTCCTCTGGACCTTCACCCTAACCGTCGACGCGAGAGTAACGGCAGACACATGAACCCTTGACAAGTGATCCACTTCACTGGTTGAGTCCCTATTGACTCAGTGGCCAGTCCAATTAGCCACTGGAGATCCCGGGCAGCCGCTCGGGTGACACCGAGACGGACCGGAGACCTCCGATGTCGACCGAGTTGATACCCATCCTTGCGCTCGTCGTCATGTTCCTCGCCGCAACCGTGTTCCCCGTGAACATGGGTGCGTTGGGGTTCGTGGCGGCGTTCTTCGTCGGAACTCTTGCCGTGGGCATGGGTACCGACGACATCATCGCCGGCTTCCCGAGCAGCCTGTTTCTGACGCTCGTCGGCATCACCTATCTGTTCGCCATCGCACAGAACAACGGCACGGTCGACCTCCTCGTTCGGGGAGCGGTTCGCCTCGTCGGGGGCCGGGTCGCACTGATCCCCTGGGTGATGTTCGGAATCACCGGCGTCCTCACCTCGATCGGAGCGCTCGGGCCTGCCGCGGTGGCCATCGTTGCCCCGATCGCCCTCGGTTTCGCCGCCCGCTACAAGATCAACGCCCTGCTCATGGGCATGATGGTCATCCACGGCGCGCAGGCAGGCGGATTCTCACCCATCAGCATCTACGGCGTCACGGTCAACAACATCGCCGAGAAGGCAGGCCTGGTCAACAGCCCGCTCACGCTCTTTCTCGGAAGCTTGTTCTTCAACGCCGCAATCGGCGCGTTGCTGTTCATGTTCCTCGGTGGACGCTCTCTCATCGGCCGTAGCGTGCACGATCAGGACGGCACACGTCCTGACGGTGACACCGGCGGCGTCGGCGGTACGGGTTCGAGAACGGTCATGCGCGGCTTCGGATCGTCGACGCCTCGTCCGTCCGGTCAGACGGTCACCGTCGAGAACGCACCGCCCCTGGCCACCGCGGTCAAGGCCGTCACCTTCGATCAGATTCTCACGCTCATCGGTTTGGCATCGCTCGCCGTCTTCTCGCTCGTCCTCGACCTCGACGTCGGGTTCATCTCGATGACGGTGGCCGTGATCCTCGCACTGGCATCGCCCAAGGCGCAGAAGGGCGCGATCAATCAGATCAGCTGGTCGACGGTTCTGCTCATCGGTGGTGTGCTGACGTTCGTCGGCGTGTTGCAGGAGGCCGGAACGGTGGAGTACGTCGGTGATTCGGTTGCCGACATCGGCATCCCGTTGCTCGTGGCGCTGCTGCTCTGCTACATCGGTGCCATCGTCTCGGCCTTCGCGTCGTCCACCGCGATCCTCGGCGTCACGATCCCGCTGGCCGTTCCGTTCCTGCTCGCAGGCGAAGTAGGGGCCATCGGAGTCATAGTGGCGCTGTCCATCGCCTCGACCATCGTCGACGTCAGCCCGTTCTCGACCAACGGAGCCCTGGTGCTCGCCAACGCACGGGACATCGACCGCGACGTCTTCTACAAGCAGATCCTCAAATACAGCGCCTTGGTCGTGATCATCGGGCCGCTGATCGCCTGGGGATTGCTGGTCGTACCCGGCTGGCTGTAGCAACACGCAACTCGGAATTCGGGTCTACACGATGGCGGCACGTGTGTTCGACGTGCCGCCATCATGCAGCTGAGCTGGGGAAAGGCTCGAAGATCATTCCTTGACTTCTGTTGGGTTCGCTGTTCCAATTGAATTGGCTAGGCCACTGGCCCAGTAATCCACTCGAGCCCTCGATGGGCGTCTCGACCCCACCCCGCTTCGACGTAAAGGATCAATGCGATGCCCCTCAACACGACAGGCAGAACCGGACCGCTCGAAGGCACTGTGGTGGTCGATCTGACCCGCGCCCTGGCCGGCCCGCACGCGGCGATGATGCTCGGAGACCTGGGCGCAGACATCATCAAGGTCGAGACCCCCAAGGGCGGCGACGACACCCGAGTGTGGGGTCCCCCCTTCGTCACGCCACACGACGCCGAACGCGAATCGACGTACTTCCTCTCGGCCAACCGCAACAAGCGATCGATCGCACTCGACCTGAAAACCGATGACGGCCGAGAAGCGTTGGAGCGCATGATCGAACGAGCAGACGTAGTGCTCGAGAACTTCCGAACCGGAGTCCTCGACCGTCTCGGCTTCTCACCCGAACGCATCGCCGAGATCAATCCCAGAGTTGTCGTGTTGTCGATCAGCGGATTCGGCCACGACGGCCCCGAGGGGGGCCGCTCCGGCTACGACCAGATCGCCCAGGGCGAGGCGGGACTGATGTCGTTCACGGGCTCGAGCCCCGAGGACGTCCAGCGCGTCGGGGTTCCCATCGCGGACCTGCTGGCCGGAATGTACGGAGCCTTCGGCGTTCTCGCCGCACTTCGTGAACGCGACCGCACCGGACGCGGCAAGGTCGTTCGTACCTCGCTGCTCGCCAGCGTTGTCGGAGTGCATGCCTTCCAGGGCACCAAGTGGACCGTCGCCGGCGAGATCGGCACAGCACAGGGCAATCATCACCCGTCGATCTGCCCGTACGGCCTGTTTCCGACTTCGGATGGGGCAGTGCAGATCTCGGTAGGAAGTGAGGGCCTGTGGCATCGGTTCTGCGAGGGCTTCGGTATCGATCCCGATCTGGAAGGGATGGCCACCAACCCGCAACGCGTCGGCAGTCGCGACGGCGTCATCGAACTCGTCTCCAAGATCTTCCGTACCTACGAGACCGAGCCGTTGCTGACACTCCTCGACGAGATCGGTGTTCCCGCAGGCAAAGTGCGCAACATCCAGGAGGTCTACGAGTGGGAGCAGACCAAATCTCAGGGTCTGCTGGTGGATGTCGAGCACGCGACACTGGGCACCGTCACTCTGCCCGGGCCACCGCTGCGCTTCTTCGAGGCCGACGGCACCGAGGTCACCGAAACCAATCACCTGGCGCCGCCGGTACTGGGTGCCGACGACGAGCTCGTCCGCGACTGGCTGAAGGAAGCGATCCGATGACCAGAATGACCGCCCTCGAACTCCTGGACCTGGTGATCGATTCCGGCAGCTTCGACTCATGGGACACCCCGACCGCCGACTACATCATCGACGACCAGTACGCGAGCGAACTCGAAGCGGCCCGGGAGAAAACCGATCTCGACGAGTCCGTCCTCACCGGGTCCGCGACCATCCGGGGGCGCAAGGTTGCCATCCTGCTCGGTGAGTTCGCGTTCCTGGCCGGCTCCATCGGCGTTGCAGCGGGCGAACGGCTGGTCACGGCCGTACACCGATCGACCGACGAGCGGCTGCCACTGCTCGCGCTGCCGACGTCCGGTGGCACCCGCATGCAGGAGGGAACCGTCGCGTTTCTGCAGATGGTCAAGATCACCGCGGCGATCACCGCGCACAAGGCCGCGAACCTGCCGTACATCGTCTACCTGCGCCATCCCACCACCGGCGGAGTCTTCGCCTCCTGGGGGTCGCTCGGACACGTCACCGTCGCCGAGCCCGGTGCCCTCGTCGGCTTTCTCGGGCCCCGCGTCTACGAGGCGCTGTACGACGCGACGTTTCCCACGGGCGTCCAGACCTCGGAGAACCTGCAGGCGCACGGGCTCATCGACGCCATCCGCCCGCCCGAGCAACTCGGCGAGATCGTCGATCGTGCGCTGCGCATCATGACCGATATTCCGTCGTATCGCCCCCGCACGGTCGAGGCGCTCGAGTGGAAGATCGAGGACGTGCCTGCGTGGACGTCGATTCTGGCCTCCCGCAGAGCAGATCGTCCCGGTGTCCGCGAGCTGCTGTTCAGCACGGCCGCAGACGTGCTGCCGCTCAACGGAACCGGTCAGGGTGAGTCCGATCCCGGTCTGATCCTGGCCCTCGTTCGGTTCGGCGACATGCCGTGCGTGCTGTTGGGTCAGGACCGCCGCGGGCAGACGACGAAAACACCGCTCGGCCCCGCTGCGCTGCGAGAGGCCCGACGCGGCATGCGTCTGGCGCAGGATCTGAAGCTCCCGCTCGTCACCGTCATCGACACGGCCGGCGCAGCGCTGTCGAAGGAGGCCGAGGAAGGTGGCCTGGCGGGAGAGATCGCCCGGTGCATCGCCGACATGGTCGATCTCCAAACCCCAACGCTGTCATTGCTACTGGGCCAAGGGACCGGTGGCGGGGCACTCGCGCTGGTGCCCGCTGATCGCGTTCTCGCTGCTCAGCACGCGTGGCTCTCGCCGCTGCCGCCCGAGGGGGCGTCGGCCATCGTGCATCGAGACACCGCCCATGCCGCGGAGATGGCCACCAAGCAGGGCGTGCGCTCGCTCGATCTCTTCCGGGCCGGCGTCGTCGACATCATCATTCCCGAGTTGCCCGACGCGGCAGACGAATCGCAGCAGTTCTGCGATCGGGTGGGTGCGGTACTGCACCGTGAGCTGGCAGACCTGATCTCCGAAGACCCGTCGATGCGCATGATCGCCCGCGAGAAGCGTTTCAACAGAATCGGTTTCGCGGCCGCTGCTGTGTAGTTCCTGCCGAACTCGAAGTCATGGACGCTTTTCGGCTGGTTTTCATCCACAACTTCGAGTTCGACGGGGGGTCAGGCGTCCAGCCAGGCCTCGAACGTTGTGCCTGCCAACTCCGCGCCGTCGGCGGGAATCAATTCGCGCCCGTGCAGCAGCGCACCGAAGTACGGGGCCTGCTCATCGGCGATGACGGTTTTGCTGTCACCGCGCGCCTTCAGGCCGCGCTCGATGAACTCGTTGAGCCCGAACGCTTCCGGGCCACCGATCTCGATCATTCCGTTGCGCGGTGTGTCGAGTGCGACGCGAGCGACAACGGCCGATACGTCGTGCGCCGCGATCGGTTGGACAAGGGCCGGGCTCAGTCGGACTTCGTTTCCCGTGGTTGCACCCTGTGCGATGGCGGAGAAGAACTCGAAGAACTGCGTCGCCTGCACGATGGTGTATGGAATCGCCGATGCGCGAATCAGACTCTCCTGAGCCACCTTTGCGCGCATGTAGCCGCTGTCGGGAAGTCGGTCGGTACCGACCACGGACAGTGCGACGTGGTGCTGCACGCCCGCATCCGCTTCAGCCGTGAGGATGTTGGTGGTGGCACGAGTGAAGAAATCCAACACCGCCGCATCCTCGAACGACGGCGAGTTGGATACGTCGACCACCACATCCGCGCCGACGAGGACCTCGGCGAGGCCGTCGCCTGTCACGGTGTCGACCCCGGATTTCGGAGATGCGGCAACTACGTGGTGGCCGTGTTCGGTCAGAATGGTGACGACCGCAGAGCCGATGAGACCCGTTCCGCCGATGACAACGATCTTCATGAGAAGCCTCTCTTCGCCGCAGGGCAGTGACCTACGAAGCGAGCCGGTCGCGCTCGGTGGCTACCGGTCACAGTGAAGACAGGACAGCACCGGCATATGTGACAGCTAGCCGGACAACGCGGCAAGCTTCTCCGGATTCATCACCCACAGCACCTGCTCGATGCCGTTCTCGGAGGCGTCGATCGTCAACATGGTGGTCACCACCGAATCTCTCGTGATCAGAACCACGGCTTTGCCATTGACCTCGGCAAATCTGGTTTCCGCGCCCACCCAGAAGTGCGAGGAGAACGCGGCGACGAATGCTGCGACGCGGGTACGTCCGGCGACCGGAATGCGGGCAGCGGTATCGACCTTGCCTCCGCCGTCGGACAGGCTCACCACGTCCTGCGCCAGAATTCTCTCCAGAGACTCCAGGTCACCCTGCTGCGCTGCGGCGAGAAAGGCGTCGAGCAGACGGCGGTGGTCCTGGGAGTCGACCGGTTCCCGACGCGTGTCGGCGAGATGCTTGCGTGCCCGCGTCACCAATTGGCGCGCATTGGCATCTGTTGTCTCGAGGATGTCGGCAATCTGGCCGTACGGGTAGTCGAACGCCTCACGTAGAACGTACGCGGCACGCTCGCGCGCCGGAATTCTTTCCAGCACAACGAGAACAGCCAACTCGATTGCCGCGTCGTTCTCCGCGCCCAATGCTGGATCGGCACGCGTGTCGATCGGTTCCGGCAACCACGGGCCGACGTAGGACTCGCGCCGAACTCGCGCCGACTGGGTGACGTTGATCGACAAACGCGTGGTGACCGTGGTGAGGAAGGCGATCGAACTGCGTACGGAGGTGCGGTCCGTGGCCTGCCACTTCAGCCAGGCGTCCTGGACCACATCCTCGGCCTCGGCGGCGCTGCCCAGCATGCGATAGGCAACGCCGAACAGTCGCGGGCGGGCCGACTCGAAGGCGTCGGACCCGTCGTCCACCTGTTCGGGGTCGATCATCGACGTGGTCTCACTCTCTCTCTCTCTCTCTCGAGTGGGGACACTATCGTCGTTCCGACGGTCGGTGTGTTCTGAACTGCACATCGAGTTCGCAGTTGTGCAGAGAATCCGGTCCGAATCGGAGCGTAACTGCGAACTCGACGACAGATCCAACATCTAAGGTGGCGGGATGCGCATCGACGAGTATCGAACGTACGACGGACTGGGTTTGGCCGAGCTGGTGGCCGCAGGTGACGTGACGGCACGGGAGCTACTCGATTGCGCATCGGCGCAGGCGAAGTCGGTGAATCCGGCCATCAACGCAATCGTGCGGCCGATGCCGGAGCAGGCGGAGGAACGGCTGGCAGGGACCCTGGAGGGCCCGTTCGCCGGTGTGCCGTTCCTGATCAAGGACCTGTCCCAGGATTACGCCGGACTGCCCACCTCCAGCGGATCGCGTGCGCTCACCGACTTGCCGATGCCCGAGCATGCGACTGTGGTGCAACGCTGGCTCGATGCCGGGGTGGTCATCTTCGGAAAGACGAACACGCCGGAGTTCGGGGCCAAGGGGATCACCGAACCGGCAGCGTTCGGTCCGGCCCGAAACCCGTGGGACCGCACCAGAACTCCGGGCGGATCGTCGGGTGGTTCCGCTGCGGCGGTTGCGGCAGGAATCGTGCCGGTGGCAGGTGCGAACGACGGTGGCGGATCCATCCGAATTCCGGCCTCGTGCTGTGGACTGGTCGGGCTCAAGCCGGGCCGTGGACTGGTGCCGTCGGGTCCGACCTTCGGCGAGCCCATGCACGGGGCAGCGGTCCAGGGGGTCGTATCGAGATCGGTACGCGACACGGCAGCGATGCTCGACGTGCTCGCGGGCGGTGAGCCGACTGCCGGCTACTCCTCCGCACACCCCACCGACAGCTTCCTCTCGCGTGTCGGCATCGAACCGAAACCGTTGCGTATCGGCATGTACGCGGGGACGTCGGTCAATCCGACGCCGGCCGCGGAGGCGGTCGCAGCCATGGAATCGGCGGCGAAGACACTGACGGACCTCGGCCACACCGTCGAACTTCTCGAAGCGGCGCCGTACGACGATGCAGCGCTCAACCGCGAGTTCCTGCTTGCCTGGTTCACGTATCTGGCGTGGGAAATGGACGAGGTCAAGCGCAGAACCGGGTGCGGCGACGACAAATTCGAGCGAGACACCCGCATCATGGCAGCGCTCGGACGGTCGGCCAGCGGCGTCGACTACCTCGAGGCAGTGGAAGGCCGACACGTGCACGTGCGTGCGCTCGCCACCTACTTCGACACATACGATCTGCTGCTGACACCGACGCTCGCGGAACTGCCACCGAAGATCGGCGCTTTCGATCTCGCGAGGCCGCTGGAGGTGGCGTCGGAATTGTTGCTGCGCAGCCGAACTGCCGGCCTCCTCAAGTACACCGGCATCGTGGATCAGATGATCGACGACAACATTTCGTGGATTCCCTACACCCAGCTGGCCAACGTCACCGGGCGTCCGGCGCTCTCGCTTCCGCTGCACTGGACGCCCCAGGGGCTACCGATGGGCGCACACTTCACCGCGCCACTCGGCGGCGAAGCCGTACTCGTGCAACTCGCAGCACAGTTGGAACGAGCCGCGCCGTGGGCGCACCACTACGGGGATCTCGCCTAGCGGGTCGCTCCGAGCAGAGCCTTTCCCACGATGCCCGACGGCCGTTGCCGCACACGGCCGTCGACGATATCGACAACTCCACCGGCCCATTCGGGGTCGGTGTCGGCGGCGGCCTGGGGATCGGCGTGGGCATCGGTGCCCTCGTCGGCGGTGACGGTGATGGAACGCGCCAAGGCCTCGCGAACGCTCATCAACGAAGTATCCGGTTCGGCGAACACCTCCGTTGCCGCGTTGCCGCGTCGAACCACCATGTCGTGAGTGAGGCTCTCCACCAACGAGACCACCGTGCCGGGAGGCATCGCTGTGATCGCGGCGACGGCCCGGCCCACCAATCCGATGGGCAACAGCGGCACGGGAATTTGAGCGCGGCGAAGACCTGCCACGCTGCCGTACGCCTGCAGCAGTTCCGGGTAGCTCATGGTTTCGGTGCCGCCGATGTCGAAGGTCCCGGGGCGCGCGGTGTCGCCGAGTGCGCGAGCGATGATGGCGACCACATCGACGACGGCGATCGGCTGAACCTGCCTGCGCATCCACGTCGGGATGGGCGTCAGCGGGAGTCGCTCCGTCATGCGTCGTACCAACTCGAACGATGTCGATCCCGATCCGAGGATGATCGCCGCGCGCAGCACGGTGGCGTCGACGGAACTGTCGAGGAACGTCTCCTCCACCTGTAGCCGCGAGCGCAGATGATCCGAGAGCGGTGTGCCGTCGTCGGGGATGAGTCCGGAGAGGTAGACGATTCGTTGTACGCCGTTGCGCTCGGCCGCGGCAGCTATGGACTGCGCAGCATGGCGATCCTTCTCGACGAAGTCGCCGTCGTCCATCGAGTGCACGAGGTACACGACGGCGTCCACATCGGCGGTCGCAGTGTCGAACGTCTCGTGATCGTCGAGGTCGAAATGGACCGCGGAGACCTGCGCGCCCCAGGCGAAGCGCGATTTCTTGCTCGGATCGCGCATGGCCGCGTGCACGTCGTGACCCTGCTCGAGGAGGACCGGGATCAACCGTGACCCGATGTAGCCGGTTGCACCGGTGACCAGCACTCGCATGAGATTCTCGTTTCTGTAGACAAGTGCCATACCCTCTCGGAGCAGTCTCACTCCCCGGTGTCCGAGTCAGGTGACAGACTGTGCGGGTGAGCGCGCGCACCAGAAACAACGTGAGGGTCGTCGGAGCTGCCGACGGCCCGGTCGTGATGTTGGCGCACGGGTTCGGATGCGACCAGACGCTGTGGCGTTCGGTGACCGACATCCTGGCTCCGAATTTCTCGGTTGTGCTCTTCGACCACGTCGGGTCAGGTGCATCGGACCCGTCTGCATGGGACGCCGAGAAGTACGCGCCGTTGGACGCCTACGCCCGTGACATCGTCGATATCGTCGTCGAACTGGATCTTCACGACGTCACGTTCGTCGGTCACTCGGTGGCGTCGATGATGGGTGTTCTCGCGGTGCAGGCAGCTCCCGAGCGATTTTCCAAGCTCGTACTGCTGACGCCGTCACCTCGATACATCGACGACGGCGACTACAGCGGCGGGTTCAGCCGCGAGGACATCGACGAGCTGCTCGAATCGTTGGACAGCAACTATCTGGGGTGGTCCGCCGCAATGGCGCCGGTGATCGTGAACGCACCGGATCGGCCGGAGCTGGAGAACATGTGGACCGCGAGTTACTGCCGAACCGATCCGGCGTGCGCACGGGTCTTCGCTCGCACTACGTTCCTGTCCGACAACCGCGCGGATCTCGCGGCAGTGGCTCTCCCCACCTCGATCATCGATTGCCGGCGCGATTCGATTGCACCGCCGCAGGTCGGCAGGTTCGTCCATGATCACATCTCCGGCAGTGTGCTGACGACCCTGGACGTCAGTGGCCATTGCCCGCACGTCACCGCGCCCGAACAGACCGCCGAGGCGATTGCGGACTTCGTGAGATCGTCGTGATTCACGATCTCGATGCCGAGGATCTCTACGAGAACGCACCGTGTGGCTACCTGTCGGTCTATCCCGACATGAACATTGCGCGGCTGAACGCGACGCTGGCGAACTGGCTGGGCTACGAGGTCGACTCACTGATCGGCACCGACTTCACTCAACTGCTCACCGTGGGTGGACGGATCCACTACGAAACTCACTTCGGTCCGATTCTGCGTATGTACGGCCAGCTCGACGGCATCGCCCTCGACTTCGTGACGGCCGATCGCCGACGGTTGCCGGTGTTCGTGACCGCGAACGTCAAGACCGACGAGACGGGCACGCCGGTGTTGATTCGCATCACCGCGCTCGACGCCAGGGATCGTCGCACCTACGAACGCGAGCTGCTCGAGTCACGAACGCGGGCGGAGCTGCTGGCGAAGACGCTGCAGCGGTCGCTGCTGCCGCCGACTCTGTTACCGCCGTCGGGGATGACCGCGGCCGCTCACTATCACGCGGCATCGAGCGACGAGGTGGGCGGCGATTTCTACGACCTGTTCCCGCTCTCGGACGACCGATGGGGGTTCTTCCTCGGCGACGTGTGCGGCAAGGGTGCGTCGGCCGCGGCTGTGACGTCTCTGACGCGGTACACCCTGCGCGCTGCCGCGGTGTACGACCACGACCCTGTCGCGGTTCTGCACAATCTGGATTCGGTTCTGCGACAGGAGTTCCGCGACAACGAAGCGCAATTCTGCACCGCGGTGTTCGGAGTACTCAGCCGCTCGGACCGAGGTTTCGAGGTCTCGATGGCCAGCGGAGGTCATCCACCCCCACTGGTGATGCGGGCCGACGGCAGCGCGCATTACGTGCATATGACCGGTGGTCAACTCGTCGGGATTCTGCGCAACGCCCGCTTCGTTCCGGCCACGGTGACGTTGGGGCCCGGCGACACCCTGATGCTCTACACCGACGGCCTCACCGAGGCGAGAGTCGGCGCAGGTCGCTACGACGACGACGGCGCTCTGCTGGAGTTCGCGACGGCCCATGCACCGGCATCACCTGCCGTCATCGTCGATGGTCTACGGGTGCTGCTGAGCAGCTTCGGTGCCGGTTTGGCCGACGACGCAGCAGTGATGGCGCTGGGAGTGTCGTCAGTCGAGAGCGGCGAGAGCTGACGCCAGGTCGTCGTGCAGCGCGAATTCCTGGTCGAGTCCCATCAGCTTGATCGGACGGCTGGTGGTCGGTCCGTCGGCGACCACCGAGAACGCCAGGCTGTGCCCGTGATCCTTCTGCGCGGTTGCCAGCACCGTCATCGCTGCCGACGCCAGAAACGAGACCTTGCTCAAATCGACGATCAGGGCAGCGGGTGTGGTGGCAACCTGAGCGTCGATGGCGGTCGACAGGGCGGGAGCCGTGGTGACGTCGAGTTCGCCGGCGACCGCGATGACAGCTGCGCGACCGTCGTTGGAGGACTGGATCGAGAATCCGGTGGCGTTCGTATCGGCTGGCATGTTCACTCCTGAATCGTTACCCGCCGGGCTCGTCGACGGGGCATGCGGACCATTCAATCAGTAGGTCCTACTTCGAACGTGACCTGCGTTCCTCTGAGCGCGGGAGCACCGATCGTCGTCGTCCAGGAGGGCACGTCTGCGGGCTCGATTCCCGTTGCCCCGCCGTAGACGACGGCCAAGGTCTGCTGCTCGGTGATCGAGCCGGCGTACGAGGCGGGCACAGGGGAGAGCTGCGGAACCGGAAGTGACGGAATGTCCTGTTCGCCGGGGTTTCTCGACGGCACCTGGTACGAGCCGTCGTTGGGTGAGCCGCCCGGATACTGGGGGAAATACTCGCCCGCCGAGCGGTCGAGGGGGGAGTAGCAGGTGGGTGGGCGTTCCTGCTCGAACAGTCGTGGCTCGTCCTGATTCGGCAGGTACCGACCCTTCGGGTTGACGAACGGCATCGAGACGTTGATGCCGGGGTACTCGTCGCCGATGCCCGTGACGATCCTGCCGCGCCTGGCACCCTCGGCGAATTGGGCGACCGTGCAGCCGATGGCCGGGGAGAACTCGGCGAGGACCTCGAGCGCCTCGCGGGAGTTGGCGGCCAGTCCGATGAGGTCGGCCGAGTTGGCATCGAGGAAATCAGCGGTCGTACCCGAGGCCGATGTCACCGAGGAGTACAGCGCCTCGAGTGCCGGACGCTTCTCGACGACGGTATTGCCGGTGGTCCGCAGGTTGTCCAGTGCGTTGATCAATTCGGGTGCCGCATCGGAGTAGGTCTGCGAGAAGTCGGCGAGACCGCGCAGGTCCTCCTGGATCGCGGGCAGCTCGGTGTTGAGCCCGGCGAAGATGTTCTCTAGCCGGTCGATCGTGAGGCCGAGTTCCTCCCCGCGACCGCTCAGGCCCTGCGCCAAAGCACCGAGAGTGTTCGACAGATCCTGCGGCGGTACCGCCTGGAGCAGCGGCAACAGGCCGTCGAGGACTTGCCCGACCTCGATGGCGTTGCCGCTGCGGTCCTGCTTCAGCACGGTGCCCTCGGTGATCGGCGAGGCGGGCCTGCCGTCGGGCAACACCAACGCGACGTAGCGTTCGCCGAACAGCGTCTTCGGCAGCAGCCGCGCGGTCGCGTTCGACGGGATCATCTCGGCCATGTCCGGTTCGATTGCCAACTCCGAGGTGACGACGCCACCGGACGTCGTCGCCGATCGGACTTCGCCGACGATCATGCCGCGAACCTTGACGTCCGCATTGCGGGGAAGTGCGTTGCCGACGCTGTCGGTTTCGAGCGATACCGTCACGACGTCCTTGAACGTCTTGTTGTACGAGGTGACGCTCCACCCGACGAACACGACGATGAGTACGACGAGAGCGATCCCGAGGAGTCGGTTCTGCACCGGTGAGGGGGAGCCGGTCATGGAAGAACCGAAACGACAACAGCAGCCATGTCGCGAACCTTAGTGGTACACAACGTCACACTTACTACCGAAGATCGGTTTGTGAGATGGACCTAGCACCTCGGCTCGAATGTGATGTAGGCCACGACAGTCTCAGTCGGCGACGAGCGCAGGGGAATGGAACCAGCCGCCCGCACCTTCGCGCTGGCGACCGATGACCCATCGTCCAGCGGCAATTCCGGTGGCTCCGTGTTCGGGGTGGATGAGGTACGCCGTCCGAGAGTTGGTCAGAATACCGAGGGCGAGACCCCGGACGTCGTGGACGGGACTCGCCCACGAGCACATCCCGCCGTCGGAGACCAGGCTGTGGGGGTTGCCACCCGCTGCACTGCGCAGTAGTTCGACTCCGGACAGCGGCACCTTCTCACTGCGAGTCCGTTCGGTGGGGACGACGATGCCGTCGAGCAGTGCGTACGGGACGACGATCAAGTCGCCCTGAGCTTGCAACCCGTCGATGACGGGCACGGATATCTCCTTGTCGAGGTAGTCGAGAACGTCGAGACCGGTGAGGTCGGTCAGTGAGGACAGCGTGATGTTCGAGTTCATGTGGGTCACCTTGTGTGTAGTCGGGGGTGTGTAGTCGGGGGTGTGTAGTCGGGGATGTGTTGTCAGGTTCTGCGGAGAAGCTGGGCATAGTCGGCTCCGGCCAAACCGTAGGTCCAGCCCGCCGCGTCGACTGCGGACGCGAATGCGCCGGGGACGCGAAGCCCATAACGCCGACGCTCGCCGTCTCGTTCACGAGAGCCGTTGACGGCAAGCAGTATTCGGCCTTCGCCTCCCCAGCCGGCGGGTGTGGCGAACAGTTGCAGTGTGCAGCCGGGGTTTCCCGGATCGTCGTCGGTGTCGACCAGTCGTAAACCGGCCTGGTCCAGATAGGAATCCCAGCCGATTCGTTCGATGGCGCTGCGCCGGACCTCGACGTTGCGTTCGACGGTGATGCGTTCGACGGTCGGATCGTGAATCACCCAGCTCGGAACGACGGTGCCGCTCAGAACGTGGACCGCGCTACCGTCGCCGAACTTCAGCGCCGGCTCGATCGAATTGTGCAGCCGCACTTCACCGTGCAGCGAATCGGGCAACGGTTCCACGTGTACGGCAGTAGGCCGTTCGCACATCACTGCGATGTTCTCGAACGCCCACCACCATCCCGTCGACTCGACGAGGGCGGATTGAATATCGAGCAGTTCGCAGTCCTCGCGTCCGAACGAGAGCAGGCCGAAGTGCCGAAAGATGTCGTAGTACGCGACGCGATGAGCTTCCTGCTGGCCGTACCAGGTGATGGAGCCGAAGGGGCGGGGAGTGGTCGTGCGGATGGCGACGGCGACTCCGTCGAACAGGCTGGTGTGCAACGACTTACGGACGGTTCGGTCGACGATGGGGTCCGGGCTGATACCGGCGAGGGCCGCCTCGGTCGGTGTACCGCGTGCGACGATGCTGCGTGCTCGGACGTCGTTCCGGCCGTTGGCCTCGGACCATCGGTGTTCCCTCGGCCATTCGATATGGCGGCGCTCGATGATGCGGTCCATGCGGTGCCGAGAATCGGACAACAGGGTTGCGATACTGGCATCCACCTCGATGCTTGCGGTGGGCAGCGTTGTTGTCCTCGCCAAGTGCCGGCTCGCGATGAATGTGGCTGCAGCTCGGGGTGACGGCACCCAGTGGAAGTCGGGTTCGTCGAATCCGGATAGTCGATACAGTTGTGCCACAGCACCTTCCGCGACCGATCTGTCGGCCGGACCGGCCTTCAGGCCGTAGCCGAGCCATCGGTCGCGTTGGGCACAGACCGCACGAATGTTCTCGGCGTAAATATCGGGATTGTCACTGAATGTGCCGCGACGGGGAAATGTCGACGGCAACGGCACGGCGCTCACGAGAGGGAGGCGGTGTCCGCCTTTCCGGTTGTCATGATCAAAAGAGTGACACGAGATTCGCTCGAGCGCAAGAGGGTCACCCAGGTGCACGAAAGTTCGACCCCCGCTACGAAGTACCGCTCACAGGGGTCAGCGTGAGCGAAGAATCAACTGCGCGGCGCTGATGTCGTCGATGACGAGGTCGGTGATCAGTCCGCCGCGCATCGCGGCGGTGAGTGCGTCGAGTTTGGACGCTCCGGCGACTATGCAGACCCGACGCGGCACCACTTTGAGTCGGTCCAGGCTCGGTCCACTCGATCTGTCGTTCAACGCAATTCGGTCATGGCTGCCGTCGGAACGCAGGAATACCGTGGCGATGTCCCCGACGACGCCGTCGCGTTGGAGTTCGGCTCGGTCCTCGCGTTCGAGGTAGCCGGCGCTGTAGACGTGACTCGGCACGGCGCCGCTCATGACGCCGATGCTGAACACAGCGAGGTTCATCCGATCCTGCAGTTCGAGGACTCGTTTGATGCTGCGTTCGCGCCACAGGTGTCGGCGAGTTTCGGGGTAGTCGAAGAACGCGGGTACCGGAAAACCCTGTGCCACAGCGCCGTACGCATCGGCAAATGTTCGGACGATGTCGGTGGCGTAGGAGACTCCCGTGGTGCGGGTGTTCGCTGCGCCGTTGAGCTGCACGACGGTCGAGTTGTGGGTTCGCTTGGGAGCCAGCTTGCGACTGACGGCGCTGACGGTGGTTCCCCAGGCGACGCCCATCACCATGTCGGATTCGAAGAACGACGTCAGCAAGCGGCCCGCGAAGGTGGCGACACGGTCGAGGCGCTGCAGTTCGTCGACGGTCTCCGCGACGGGGACGACATGTGCACGAATGTCGTACAGATCGGCAAAAGCTCGCTCGATTCGCGGTGCCTGACCCAGTGGCGTCGAGATCTTGATTTCCACCAGTCCCGACGCCCGCGCGAACGTGATGAGTCTCGAGACCGTCGAACGGGAAACGCCCAGCTCACGGCCGATCGCCGCCATCGTCATGTCCTGGAAGTAGTACAGGCGCGCCGCCTGGGTGGCATGGCCGGTTCGCAGATCCGATTCGGGCGCAATGTGTGGGTCCGTCACCGCTGCCAGTGTACGACCGATTTGCACATATGTGCACCAGCTGTGCAACGCAGTGCAGGCCGTCTACCGTGGCAAACGGCACGCACTGTGGCGTGCATCACCAACTTTGCGGAGGCTACACAATGGCACGTAAGGAACCGGAATGGGGACTGCCGGCACACATGGCTGCCGAGTTCGCCGGAACCATGATTCTCATTCTGTTCGGCGTCGGAGTCGTCGCCCAGGTGGTCTCGGGCGGTGAATCGGGAAGTCTCGGAGACCACGACTCGATCGCCTGGGCATGGGGGCTCGGCGTGATGTTCGGCATCTACGTCGCGGGCCGCATCACCGGTGCGCACCTCAATCCCGCCGTGACGATCACGTTCGCACTCTTCCGCGGATTCGACTGGAAGATGGTTGCGCCGTACATCCTCGCGCAGACCGCAGGTGCCTTCGTGGCCGCACTGCTGGTGCGCTGGAACTACAACGACATGATCAACGCAGTGGACCCGGGGCACACCACCGCCACTCAGACGATCTTCTCCACGCTCCCCGGAAACGGAACGTTGCCCGTCAGCGTGAGCTCGGCGCTCATCGATCAGATCATCGGCACCGCGATCCTGCTGTTTCTCATTGTGGCAGTAACCGATTCGATGGGCACCGCGCCTATGGCCAACATGGCTCCGCTGATCGTCGGCCTCATCGTCGTTGCGATCGGCTTCGCGTGGGCGACCAACGCCGGATACGCGATCAATCCGGCTCGAGATTTCGGACCTCGCCTGGCGTCGTACATCACCGGATACGGTGGAGCGTGGCGAGATCAATACGGCGGCCTGTACTTCTGGGTCCCGATCGTCGGACCTCTCGTAGGCGGACCGATAGGAGTGTTCCTGTACGACCTGCTCATCGGAAAGAACCTACGCAAACAAGAAGGTTCGACGCCTGAGACAGCATCTCGACTCCCAGCAGATAACCGGACAACAGGAGAGAAGCCATGACCGACAGCGCACAGAAGTACATCGCCGCGATCGATCAGGGAACCACGTCGACGCGGTGCATGATCTTCGATCACGCGGGCACCGTCGTCGCGGTCGACCAGAAGGAACACAAGCAGATCTTTCCGCAGGCCGGGTGGGTCGAGCACGACGCGTCGGAGATCTGGGACAACGTGCGCGCCGTGGCGGCCGGTGCCATGGCCGCAGCGGATCTGACGCGCGAGGACATCGCCGCAGTCGGTATCACCAACCAGCGTGAGACAGCGCTGGTGTGGGATCGTGCGACGGGCAAGCCGATCTACAACGCCATCGTCTGGCAGGACACCCGTACCGATCGCATCGCCACCGCCCTCGGTGGGGGCGACGCCAACAAGTACACCGCCAAGACCGGACTGCCCTTGGCCACCTACTTCTCCGGCCCGAAGATCAAGTGGATCCTCGACAACGTCGACGGCGCACGGGCGAAAGCCGAAGCGGGAGAATTGTGTTTCGGCAACATGGACACCTGGGTGCTGTGGAACATGACCGGCGGTACCGACGGCGGGTTGCACTTCACCGATCCGACCAACGCCTCACGCACCCTGCTGATGGATCTCGACACTCTGCAGTGGGACGAGAGCATCTGTGCGGACATGGACATTCCGATGTCGATGATGCCCGAGATCCGTTCCAGCTCCGAGGTGTACGGCACCGGGCGTGAGCGCGGACCGTTCAGTGGAGTGCCGATCGCCGGCATCCTGGGCGATCAGCAGGCAGCCACCTTCGGGCAGGCCTGCCTGTCTCCCGGTGAGGCCAAGAACACCTACGGCACAGGCAATTTCGTGCTGCTCAACACCGGCACCGAAAAGGTCATGAGCAAGAACGGTCTGCTCACCACGGTCTGCTACAAGATCGGTGACCAGCCCACGGTGTACGCACTCGAAGGTTCCATCGCGGTGACGGGCTCGCTCGTGCAGTGGCTGCGCGACAACCTCGGCATGATCTCCACGGCCGCGGACATCGAGACCGACGCACGGTCGGTGGACGACAACGGCGGTGCCTACTTCGTCCCCGCGTTCTCCGGTCTCTTCGCCCCGCACTGGCGAGCGGACGCCCGCGGCGCGATCGTGGGACTGACGCGATTCGTCAACAAGGGGCACCTCGCACGTGCCGTACTGGAAGCCACCGCGTACCAGACGCGCGAGGTCATCGAGGCCATGAATGCAGACTCCGGTGTCGATCTCGAGGTGCTCAAGGTCGACGGCGGCATGGTGGTCAACGAACTCCTGATGCAGTTCCAGTCGGACATCCTCAACGTGGAGGTGGTGCGCCCCGTCGTAGCCGAAACCACTGCTCTGGGAGCGGCATACGCTGCCGGCCTCGCCGTCGGGTACTGGGAGAGCGAGGACGACATCCGGCAGAACTGGGCCGAGGACAAGACGTGGACCCCGTCCATGGACGAAGACCAGCGGGCGAAGCTCTACGCGGGCTGGAAGAAAGCAGTAACACGTACTCTCGATTGGGTTGATGAAGAATGAGTTCCACCACAACGGCTTTGAGTCCACAGGCGCGCGCCGATGCGCTGTCGCGGATGGAAGCCGAAGAGCTCGACATCCTGGTGATCGGCGGTGGCGTCGTCGGAGCGGGCACCGCACTCGACGCCGTGACGCGCGGGCTGAAAGTCGGTCTGCTCGAAGCGCGTGACTACGCAGCCGGCACGTCCAGCCGCTCGAGCAAACTGTTCCACGGCGGCCTCCGCTACCTCGAGCAGTTCAATTTCTCGCTGGTGTTCGAGGCGCTCAAGGAGCGCTCACTGGTACTGAACACGTTGTGTCCGCACCTCGCTCGTCCGGTGCCGTTCATCTACCCGCTGGAGAAGGTCATCGATCGCCCGTACGTCGGGCTCGGTATCGGCGTGTACGACGTCATGGGTGCCGGACGGGGCGTGCCGAGTCACCACAAGCACCTCGGCAAGAAGAAGACGCTCGAATCGTTCCCGTCCGGCAAGCGTTCGGCCATTCGCGGCGCGGTGAAGTTCTACGAGGGCCAGGTCGACGACGCACGACACACGATGATGCTCGCCCGTACCGCGGCTGCCTACGGTGCGTTGTGCGCCAACAGCACTCGCGTCACGGGCTTCCTCCGGGAGGACGACAAGGTGGTCGGCGTCGTGGCGAGCGACCTCGAGACGGGCCGATCTTTCGAGGTGCGGGCCAAGCAGGTCATCAATGCCGCGGGTGTGTGGACCGACGAGGTGCAGCAGATGGTGGGTGGACGTGGTCAGTTCCAGGTCCGCGCATCCAAGGGCGTACACCTGGTGGTGCCGCGCAACCGCATCAACAGTGCCACCGGCATCATCACCCGAACCGAGAAGAGTCTGCTGTTCGTCATTCCGTGGGGTAGCCACTGGATCATCGGCACCACCGATACCGACTGGAAGCTCGATCTGGCCCATCCGGCCGCGAGCCAGAGCGACATCGACTACATCCTGGGCCATGTGAACAAGCTGCTGGCAGACCCTTTGGACCGAACCGACGTCGTCGGGGTGTACGCGGGACTTCGACCGTTGCTGTACGGCGAATCCGATTCCACGAGCACGCTCTCTCGTGAACACGCGGTGTCCAGTCCGGTGCGGGGACTGACGGTGATCGCCGGTGGCAAGTACACCACCTACCGCGTGATGGCAAAGGACGCAGTCGATTCCGCGGTGCACGGGCTCGAACGCACTGTTCCGAAGTGTGTCACCGAGAACATTCCGCTCGTCGGTGCCGACGGCTATCTGGGCGCGTTCAATTCCCGTGGACTGACGGCCGAACGCACCGGTATGCGCGTCTCACGCGTCGAGCATCTGCTCGGTCGGTACGGCACTCTGATGGGTGAGCTGCTGGACATGATCGACGCCGATCCCGAACTGGGGAAGCCACTCGACAGCGCGCCGGAGTATCTGCGGGCCGAGGCTGTCTACGCCGCCAGTAACGAGGGCGCGCAGCATCTGGACGACATCCTGACCCGTCGTCTGCGCATTTCCATCGAGGTACCCGATCGCGGTGAAGCAGCTGCCGCGGAGGTGGCGCAACTCGTCGCACCGATTCTCGGTTGGGACGCGCAGCACGTGGCCGAGGAAGTCGAGCACTATCGGCTTCGCGTTCTGGCAGAACGAGACTCGCAGGAGCAGCCCGACGACGACACTGCCGATGCGGCGCGCCTCGGAGCGCCGGACGTTCGCCTCGGGGTGAGCTGAGCCGTCGTCACAGAGGTTCGGTGAGGTAGTGGCTCAGGGTCGGCCCTACCCACCGGACCTCTCTGTCTCCCTGAGCGCTACGAGCCGTTCATATCGATGCGCGACGGTGGACGGCATGCAGCTCACCCGTCGATCCCTTCTCAGGTATGCCGCTCTCGGTGCCGCTGCCACGCCGTTGCTGGCGTGCAGCCCGGCGCTGGTTCGCACCCGGCCGATGCTGACACACGGAGTCGCCAGCGGCGATGTGCGCGCTGACGGTGCGCTGGTGTGGGCACGTTCCGATTCTCCGGCGACGATGATCGTCGATACGTCCGCCACGGACTCGTTCTCCTCGGTGACCACGATGCGCGGGCCACTGTTGACTCCGCAGTCCGACGGCACAGGAGTGCTGCGCCTCATCGGATTGCCTGCGGGACAGCAGGTTCACTACCGCGTCACGCTCGAGGGTGAGGACGGCGCGACATCGGAACCCGTCACCGGAGTGTTCTCCACAGCTCCGGTGAGCCCGTCCGATATCCGGTTGTTGTGGGGTGGTGACACCGCTGGCCAGGGCTACGGCATCAATCCCGACATCGGCGGAATGACCATTTTCTCGGCGATGGCCGACCGGCAGCCCGATCTCTTCCTGCACAGCGGCGATGTCATCTATGCGGACGGCCCGCTCGAGGAGAGCGTGACGCTGCCCGACGGCCGAATCTGGCGAAACACGATGAGCGAGGCCAAGTCCAAGGTCGCCGAGACGCTCGACGAGTACCGCGGCCAGTATGCCTACAATCTCACCGACGACAACTACCGCCGCTTCAATTCGTCTGTCGCCCAAATGGTCCAGTGGGACGATCACGAGACGGTCAACAACTGGTACCCCGGTGAGATCCTCGACCTCGAGCAGTACACGGTGAAGGACGTGAACCTGTTGTCGCAGCGAGCGTTGCAGGCGTTTCACGAATGGTTGCCCATCGCGCCCACCGAAGCCGTCGACGGCCGGGTGTACCGCAAGATCGCGTACGGGCCGTTGCTGGACGTCTTCGTCCTCGACATGCGCACATACAAGGACGCGAACGGTGCGAACACCGCGGCGGCAGGGGAGATCCTCGGCTCGGCGCAGCGTCAGTGGTTGATCGACGAACTGTCCCGCTCGACCGCGACGTGGAAGATCATCGCGAACGATCTGCCCCTGGGACTCGTCGTGCCTGATGGAAAGACCGCGCAGGAAGGTGTCGGCAACGGCGACCCCGGTGCGCCGCTGGGCCGTGAGACCGACATCGCGCAGGTGCTCACCGCCATCGACCGGAACGATGTCAGCGGCACCGTCTGGCTCACCGCCGACGTGCATTACACAGCAGCGCATCACTATTCGCCGGAACGCGCCGCATACCAGGAATTTCGCGAGTTCTGGGAATTCGTCAGCGGGCCGCTCAACGCCGGAGCATTCGGTCCCAACGACCTGGACGGTACTTTCGGCCCGGAGGCGGTGTTCGTGCATGCGCCACCGGAGCCGAACGCGTCGCCGCTCGACGCGTTTCAGCATTTCGGTGAGGTTCTCATCGACGGGGATTCGCGCGAACTCACCGTCAACCTGTGCGACGGGACCGGGGCTGTGCTGTTCACGAAGGTGCTGCCCGCCGCCTGAGTGGCCCGGCCCGTCGATCAGAGGGGTTCGGTGAGGTAGCGCCGCAGGGTCGGCCCCACCCACCGGACCAGCTGCTCGTGGCTCATGTCCACCAGGGGCTGGATCTCGAGAACATAGCGAGCGAACACCAGGCCGAGTACCTGTGATCCGACGAGCGCAGCGCGCTCGGCGTGCCGGTCCACCGCGACCGCGGACAGGGCAGGCGCTACCTGCGTGGCGAATACCTGTTGCATCGTCGCTGCGGCCGCGGCGTTGGTGGCTGCGGCGCGGAGCAGAGCGAGAAATGTTCCGTCCTGCTCCCAGATCTCGAAGAACTTGGGCATCAGTGTGTTCGCTAGATCCTCGGGCGCGACGCCCGTCAGGTCCGGAATATGGAGGACGAAGGTCGCGGCTTCGGCGAACAGTGCTTCCTTGGTTCCGAAGTAGCGAACGACCATCGCCGCGTCGACTCCCGCTGTACCCGCGACGGAACGCATGGTGGTGCGGTCGTAGCCGTCGGCTGCGAATTGCGCCCGCGCGGCGTCGAGGATGCGGGCGCGGGTGGCGGTTGCGGATCGTGGTTGCTTCTCGGCCATGTGCGCAGCCTAAGTCAACAACCGTTGACCGCGGCGTTCGGGAGGTCTATCGTCGCAAGTCAACAACCGTTGACCTTGTGAGCAGACCACCTCGGGAGAGTGCCATGACCCATTCGGATGTCGTTGTCGTCGGCGCAGGCCCGGCCGGATGCATGCTGGCCGGGGAACTCGCACGTGCAGGCCGATCGGTGACCGTGCTGGAGAAGCACGTTGCAGCGTCGCCGTTGTCGCGGGCGTTCGGCGTGCACGCCCGCACACTCGAAGTCCTCGACAGTCGTGGGCTGGCAGAAGATCTGCTTGCGACCGGAATTCACGCTTCGGGATTGAAGCTGTGGAACGGTCTGACGCTCGACCTCGGCATGCTGCCTTCGACGTTCCCGTTTGTGCTGGTCACGCCACAGAGCAACGTGGACGCGACGCTCGAAGCGCACGCTCGGAAGTCCGGGGCGCAGATTTTGCGCGGAGTGACGGTCACGGGTCTCGAACAGGACGGCAGCGGCGTCCTCGTACGCGGTCGTGACGCGGACGGCAACGAGCAGGAATGGACCGCGTCGTACGCAGTGGGCACGGACGGGGTCCGCAGCATCGTCCGCGGCGCAATCGGACTCGACTTTCCCGGCAAGGAATTGCTGCGGTCGATCATGCTCGCCGACGTGCGGCTGACGGATCCACCCAACGGGCTGATCAACGTCGATGCGGGCGAGGACTGCTTCGCATTCGTGGCACCCT
The DNA here is from genome assembly GCF_047782425.1 of Rhodococcus sp. 077-4. Taxonomy (NCBI): domain Bacteria; kingdom Bacillati; phylum Actinomycetota; class Actinomycetes; order Mycobacteriales; family Nocardiaceae; genus Rhodococcus; species Rhodococcus sp. 077-4. The sequence goes on from NZ_JAJPWC010000001.1 coordinate 848,087, forward strand.
TCGGCGACGGATGGTTCCGCGTGATCGCGTGGGACCGCAACGACGAGTCGGACGAGGATGCGCCGATCGAAGAGTCCCGACTGCGTGAGGTGCTCCGCCGGGCGGTGGGAAGCGATTACGGATGGAGCGAGGTGCGGTGGAGCTCGCGTTTTTCCTGCGACGAGCGACAGGTTGCGCGTTATCGAGTGGGCCGAGTGTTCCTGGCCGGCGATGCTGCGCACGTGCATTCGCCTGCAGGAGGTCAGGGGATGAACACCGGAATCCAGGACGCGATGAATCTCGGCTGGAAGCTGGCCGCCGTTCTCGGCGGTGCCGACGAGAAGATCCTCGACACCTATCACGACGAACGACATCCGGTCGGAAAGCTCGTGCTTCGCAGTAGCGGGGCGACGATCCGAATGCTGTTGTTGCGCTCGGTGATCGCGCAGAAATTACGCAACGCTGTCTCGGCCCGGATTCTCCGTCAGCCACGCGCAGTGGACAAGATCGCCGGCATGTTCTCGGGCGTCGGAATCTCGTACGCGCACAGAAAGGGCGAACACCCTCTGGTGGGAACTCGCGCTGCGGGCATCCCGCTGACCGGCGGCACCGTCACCGAGGCGCTGCGCAACGGTGATTTCGTCTTGATCAGCGAAAGAGACTGCACAAGAACAGATGTCGTGCACCGGTCGGACGAGGGACCGGCTGCCCTCGTCCGGCCCGACGGTTACATCGCCTGGGCCGGACGCTCCGAATCCGGAGACTGGAAGCGGGTCCTCGAACGATGGACCGGTCAGCCCTGCAACAACGTGAACGAATGCTCGCGGATCAGGATGGATGGGCCGCCGGCCTCGTAGGCCTGATCCGGGTCACTCGAGATCGACTGCGTCCACGTTCCCTTCGGCAATGTGAAGTCGACGGTTCCGGGTGAGGCGTTGACCATCCACGCGAACGATGCGTCGCCCTCGCCGCCACGCATCAGCACCAGGATGCTGTGGGCGTTGCCGTCGGACCAGTCCTCGTCGCTCAACTTCTCACCGTCGGCGCGGTAGAAGTCGACGGTGTCCGGACCGGCTCCTTCTTCCTCGGAATCGCTGTCGTGCCGGAACCAGGTGGGGCGCAGCGCCGGGTGCTCGTTGCGCAGCGCGATGAGGTGGGTGGTGAAGTCGACGAGGTCCTGATCGGCTGTGCTCCAGTCGAACCAGGAGACCTCGTTGTCCTGGCAGTAGGCGTTGTTGTTGCCGTTCTGCGTCCGGCCCATCTCGTCGCCGCCGAGGATCATCGGAACACCGGCTGACAGGAGCAGTGTCGCGAGGTGGTTGCGTTGCTGCCGGGCCCGAAGTGCATTGACGCCCTCGTCGTCGGTCGGTCCCTCGGCACCGCAACCCCAGGAGCGGTTGTCGGACTCGCCGTCCTGGCTGTCCTCGCCGTTCTCCTCGTTGTGCTTGTCGTCGTAGGAATTCAAGTCGGCCAACGTGAAACCGTCGTGTGCGGTGATGAAGTTGACGCTCGCCAGTGTGGGTCGGCGGGTGCTCTCGTAGACGTCGGGGCTGCCGGTGACGCGCTGGGCCAGGGCCGGCAGCGCTCCGCTCTCACCGCGCCAGAAGTCACGCACGTCGTCGCGGAACTTACCGTTCCACTCCGACCAGCGGGCCGGAAATCCACCCACCTGATAGCCCTGGGTGTCCCACGGTTCGGCGATGAGCTTGACCGGAGCGAGCGTCGGATCCTGGTGCACGATGCTCAGAAATGCGCTGTGCACGTTCAGGTCCGAGTCCTGCCGGGTCAGCGTGCTGGCGAGGTCGAAGCGGAATCCGTCGACGTGCATCTCGGTGACCCAGTACCGCAAGGAATCCAGGATGAGTGCCAGCGCAGCGGGGTGGCCGACGTTGAGACTGTTACCGGTACCGGTGGTGTCGTAGTACGCACTCCGGTCGTCGTCGACGAGTCGGTAGTGCGAGCCGTTGTCGATTCCCTTGAGCGAGAGTGTGGGGCCGAGGTGATTGCCTTCGGCGGTGTGGTTGTAGACGACGTCGAGAATGACCTCGATGCCGTTGTCGTGCATGGCCTTCACCAGTGCTTTGAATTCGTCGACCTGGCCGCCGGTGTCGCCGCTGCTGCTGTATTCGTTGTGCGGGGCGAAGAAGCCGATCGAGTTGTAGCCCCAGTAGTTTCGCCGGCCCTCTTCGAGCAGATGCGAATCCTGGACGAACTGGTGGATCGGCAGCAACTCCACTGCGGTGACGCCGATCCGTTTGAGGTGCGCAATCGCGGCCGGATGCGCCAGGCCGGCGTAGGTTCCGCGAATATCCTCGGGCACATCAGGATTGGTAGCGGTGAATCCCTTCACGTGCACCTCGTAGACGACCGTCTTGTCCAGGGGTGTGCGCGGTGACTCGTCGCCGGACCAGTCGAAATTCGATTGCACGGCAACGGAGTACGGCATGTGCGGACCCGAATCCTCGTCGTTGCGGGTCTCCGGCTCGTCGTGCAGGTGCGAGAAGACCGACTCGTTCCAGTCGACCTGGCCGCTGACAGCAGTGGCGTACGGGTCGAGAAGCAATTTGGCCGAGTTGTGCCTCAGTCCCGACGCGGGATCCCACGGTCCGTCGACGCGCAGACCGTAGCGGGCACCGGGCGTGACATCGGGAACCAGATCATGAAAAACGTGTCCGGTCATCTGCGTCAACGGTGTTGTACTGCGCTCTGTTCCGTCGTCGTTCATCACGACCACGGACACCGAATCCGCTGTTTCGGAGTAGACGGCAAGGTTGGCACCGTCGTTCGACAGACGCGAGACGCCCAAGGGGTACGGGAGACTGGATGAGGAGGGCATGCAGGGCGCGATACCCCTGTGTCCGAACTGCGAAACGCCTGCGCACCGGGCGTTCGCCGTGCAGCTCAGTGATTGCGGCGATAGTTCTCGCGTTCTCGTTCGAGTTCGGCCGTCTTCTTCTCGCTCTTCAGGTCGGCTGGAAGGCCGTGGATCTCGAGGCGTCGGGCGCGATTCTGGTCCATGTACGCGGCGGTGTAGAAAAGTGCGAGCAGCAGGCTGAGCAGCACCATCGAGGCTCGCAGCCAGATTGCTCCCGGGAAGAGGACGAAGAATCCGATGAATATCGGCAGGAACGGAATCATCGACCGAAGGATGTGACGCGGAGTCGCTCTCGGCCCGACCAGGTCGCGTCGAACCCACTCCTGCATCTCGTCGGGGAGTTTGCGGCCGAGAACGGCGTAGCCCAGCCATTGACCGAGGGACGGACGGGTGCGGGTCGGGCGAGTGTTCACGACAGTGCTCCTGCTGCGATGGCCGCGTCGTTGATGCGGGTGAGGACGCGCCGCAGTTCTTCGAGTTCGGCGAGTGACGCGCCGAGCTTCGCCACGACGGCGGGCGGAATCTTCTCGGCTCTCGTGCGTAGCGCGGCTCCAGCCGGGGTGAGTGAGACGAGTAGAACGCGCTCGTCCTCGGCGCTTCGATTGCGGGTGAGCAAACCCATCGACTCCAGACGCTTGAGCAGAGGCGACAGTGTTGGCGAGTCGAGTTGCAGTGCAGATCCGATGGCCTTGACCGACATCGGCGAGTCGCCCCACAGCGCCAGCATCACCAGATACTGCGGATGGGTCAGGCCCATCGGCTCGAGTAGTGGCCGATACACCGAGAGCACCGCGCGGTTGGTGACCGCGAGGGCGAAGCAGACCTGGCGATCGAGCGCGAGTGGATCTTCGGTGGTCGTCACACGGCCCAACGTATCAGATTCGTTAGTGCACTAACTATTAGTGGGCGAATGGACCAAGGATTCCGACAACGTCGTCCCCGAAAAGCGTTGCAAATCAGGGCAGATGCTCGTGCAGCTGCAGATCGCCAGAGTCCCGGTCGGTCCGAACCGGACGTCTTCGTCTTCCCCGTTCCATCCGGTCGGTTGTTGTGCAATGCTCCATGTCGATTCGCTGTTTCCTGTGAAAAATTCCGAGAGGATCGCCATGCGTCGTCGACGCATCTTGACTCCGTTCGTCATCGCCGCAGTGCTGTCCCTGTCCTCGGTCGGTGTGGCCACCGCGGACCCTGTCGCGCCGGTCGCAAGGATCGTCGACACGTCGATCACCTCCGAGACCCTGCGAACCCTCAGCGTGGAATCGCCCGCCATGGGGGCTGTAGTCGAGGTTCAAGTCCTCACCCCGGCGGTGAAAACCGGATCACGGCCGACGCTGTACATGCTCAGCGGAATCGGCGAAGAGGATCCGAACAACAGCATGTGGCTCCGCAAGGGCAAAGCCGCCGAGTTCTTCGCGGACAAGAACGTCAACGTCGTTCTACCGCTGGCCGGACCGGGCAGCTTCTACACCGACTGGCAACGGGACGACCCGAAACTCGGCCGCTACCGATGGGAGACGTTCCTGACCCAGGAACTTCCCCCGCTGATCGACGCGGCCGTGGACGGCAACGGACGCAACGCGATCGCGGGTCTGTCCATGGGTGCACAGTCGGCCATGATGTTGGCCGCACGAAACCCCGATGTCTACTCCGGGGTGGCGTCGTACAGCGGTTGCTTCGCGTCCTCGGAGCCCATGGGACAAGCGAGTATCCGCGCGATCGTCGCAGCCTTCGGCGGCAACGCCGACAACATGTGGGGCGGGCCTCTCGATCCTGCCTGGGTGCAACACGATTCGGTGGTCAATGCCGAGAGCTTGCGCGGCACCGACGTGTACGTGTCGGTGGGAACGGGAGCTCCTGGACGCCACGAAAGCTTCGACAGCGTAGCGGCATTGGACCGAGTGGTCATCGGCGGCATCATCGAGGTCGGTGCGAACTACTGCACCCACCGGCTTGCCGACCGACTCGGGCAGCTGAACATTCCCGCCACCTTCGACTTCGAGGACACCGGAACCCACTCGTGGCCGTACTGGGTGGAACAGCTACCCAAGAGTTGGCCGACACTGGCCGGGTCGCTCGGAATCTGAGCGGCCCGCTCAACTGCGGTTGGTGTCGCGAAAATCCTTGGGAGTACAGCCGAATCGGGTGCGGAATGCTCGGCTGAAGTGCGCGGGGTCGGTGAAACCCCATGATGCCGCGAGTGCCCCGATCGTGGTGCGGGCATTCTGCGGCTCGCACAGCGCCCGTTTGACGCCGTCCAGACGCTGCATCCAGATCCACTCACTGGCGGTACACGGCTCACCGGCGAACGCTCGATGAACCGTACTCAACGACAAGTGCAGGGAGGCAGCCACTTCTGTCACCGTCAGGTCCGGATCTCGTAGTCGCGCAGTCATGGCACGCTTGATTTCCGCGAGCCGTTCGGACGCCGCATAGGGAGCAGGCTTCTCGACTCCGGTCAGCCCCACCAGGCCCGCTACCAGGATGTACTCGACGCTCTGTGACACGGCCTCGGCGGACGCCGCACTCATGTCGACGTCGTCCATGATCGACGAGATCATGCTGACGAGGAGCTTGCCTGCGCCGTGGCGTCCCGAGACCGCCCGCGCGGTCAGCGATCCCGTGTCCTTGACGAGCGTTCGCAGCGTTGCACCGGGAAGCATCAGCACGTACTGGGAGAAGGGATCGTCGAAGCGAAGGCTGTAAGGACGCGTCGAGTCGTAGAGCGCGAAATCCCCGGGCTCGAGTACGGCCGTCCGTTCGTCCTGCGCGATCAGCCCGGTGCCCGACGTCTGCACGCTGACCAGAAAGTAGTCCTCACTGGTCCGGGAGATACCTGCAGGCGTCCGCAATACGTTCTGGGCCGTAGCGGTCACCCGCGACAGACCGAGCGTTGCCAGCCCGGTGGATTCGATGCGCCCGGTGATCGCCGACGCGTCCTCGGGAATCGTGCACTCGAGATCGACGTATGTTCGGCTCACGGCCGCCGTCCAGAAGTCGACACTGTCGGCACGGTCCACCGAGTCGGTGCGCAGCGGATCGCCCATGTCAGGTACCTCCCGTCTCGTCACAGACTAGAACGCTCGGGGGCGTTACGCAGTAGACCTGTGCGGTCGTGGCATCCGAAGTACTCGAAGTACTGCTCGTCGGCTGCCGCGACGGTGACCTCGTGATAGAGCCGCAGCGAGGCCGCGGGCCCCATCGTGGACAGATACTTCAGCGCCGCACCGAAGATGGCCACGTGCGTCGGATGGGACTCGGCCCACGACTCCAGATCACCCAGACTGCGCCACCAACTCATGCCGAACGACTTGTCCGTATCTGTGCCGTGTTCGTCGACGACGGTCATGTATCGATTGGCGAAGCAGCCGATGTCCAGGCCGTCGTCTCGAAGGAAGTCCATCCCGGCACGGAGAACGGGCTCGACGTCGCGCAGATACATCTCTCGTTCGGAGCCCGCAGTGTCCGCCCAATCCTGTCCCGATCTGATGAGACAGATGTTGTGGTGGGGAACAACTGTGACTCTGTCGCCGTCGCGAATGAAATCCGGTTCCCCGTCCGAGGTGAGTGGGTCGTTCTGCGACAACGGGATTCGATCTCTGACTCCGCCCCAGTACGCGTGTTCCTCGATCTCTCCGCTGAGAGAATCCGTCAGCGTCGCAACACCTTCCATGCGTCCGGTGGAGGAGAACAGTGTTTCGTAGCGATCGACGGTCGGTCTGATGATCTCGACGAAGCGACCCCGGACGCTCGTCCAGTGCCGACCGACGGAACCGAACCATCGGTCGAAGGCGTCCGTATCGTCCCAGTAGCCGATGAACACCGTCGTGGCGATGCCTTCCTCGTCGGTGTATCGCGCCCGATCCTTGCGGGCCGGACCGTCCTCTCCCCACGGGATCGCGTCGGGGTGGCCTTGAATTCCGAAGTAGGCCATCACCACTCGCTCGGTCGAGACCGGAAAGCGAGCGACGTACGAAGGAAAGGGCGGTTGGTATGCCTCCGGTGTTCTCCGCGGACACGATCGGGGTTGGACGAGATGGGCGGGTACTGCCGATTCGAGTTCAGACACGGGCTGTGTCCTCGTCGCGAGCGAGTTGTTCGGCGATCTCCAGGCGCACCTCCGCGGCGACCTCCTCGGTGAAGTCGTAGCGCGCGTTCGTGGTGGGCCGGGCCCCCGAGACCACGCGGTCGCCGGGAGTCTTGTCGAGCCACAACCGCGTCACGTCTGGCCGAGAGTAGTGACCGGCAGGATCAGCGGCGGCTTTCGCGATGGAGATCAGGCTGGTGTCGATATCGGCATAGACCAGGCCCTCGGCGTCGGGTGCCAGTGGTTCGTGCATCAGTTGACCATCCGGGGCGAAGATGCGGGCGTGGCCACCCCCAGCGGTGAGCATGGCGCGCTTGGCGTCGTCGGTGCACATGATCTCGACCATCTCGGGCGATACCGTCGCGCACGGGCTGATGACGAAACACCCGCCCTCGACGGCGTAGATGCGGCTGGCCGCGGTATTGACCTCGGGTCCCAGGGCGTACGCCGCGCCGGTGTAGAGAGAGAAACTCGGCCACGCACCGACGTGGATTTGCTCGTTCTGGGCGTACATCGCGTACTTCGACAAGGGTTGCAGGTGCTCCCAGCAGCACAATGCGCCGACGCGTCCGAGATCGGTGTCGTAGACCGACAGATCGGAGCCGTCTCCCTCGCCGTACACGGTGCGTTCGACGTGGGTCGGCTTGAGCTTGCGGCGCATGGCGACGGTCTTTCCCTCCGCATCGATGATCCACTGCGCGATGTACAGGCTGGCCTTGTAGCGTTCGCTCAGACCCACCACCACCATGATGGAGTTGTCTTGGGCCGCCTTGGTGATTCGGTCGGCCTGGGGTGTCCCGTACTCCAGCGAGTTGTCGAAATAGCGCTGCGTGAACTGAAACCCCCATGCCGGTGCGTCGAGCCAGATGTACCAGGGGTATCCGGGCAGATACGTCTCGGGAAAAGCGACGAGCTCGGCTCCGGCGCGTGCCGCGTCCTCGATGAGGCCGACGGCCTTGTCGATCGAGGCGTCGAGATCGAGAAATACCGGTGCGGCTTGAACGGCTGCCGCGCGAAATCGATGGTGTTCCATGGTGGGGCCTTTCGGTGGGGAGTGCCCTAGTTTTGCCTGCTGAGAGCGCTTCGGATGGCCTCGAAGTGTCGGAAAAATTGACTCTCCGTCGCAGCCGAGGCTTGCGAAACACAGCCGAAACCGAAACCGGTCACCTCGACACACGATCGTCATCGCCGGCCGCTCGGCCGCGGTCGATCAGTGGTGCGCATCTGCCGCACAATGTGTGCGCGATCACACAAGACCTTCGTGCCTGTTCGGGCGCAGTCTGGAGCAGACATGCGAGAGGTGCCTGCGTCGGCATCGGAAGAGAGAGCGAAAAACATGACTGCACTTCAGGAATCGGCGGCCCCGTCGCTGCCCGCGAACACCGCCACCGAGCTCTACATCGCAGGGCAGTGGCACGGCGCGTCCGACGGAGGAACCTTCACCGATGTCAACCCCACCACCGAGGAGCCGCTGGCCGAGGTCGCTGCGGCCACGGCATCGGACGTCGACGCTGCGGTGCGTGCTGCCCGTGCCCAGCTCGGCGGCGAATGGGGTGCAACGCCCGGCGCGGTCCGTGGACAGCTACTCAATCGAATTGCCGATCTGATCGAGCGCGACGGGGATCTGTTGGCACGGTTGGAGGCTCTCGATGTCGGCAAGCCGGTGGGTCAGCCGGCGATGCTCGACATTCCCAACGCTGCAGCCACGTTCCGGCACTTCGCCGGCTGGGCCGACAAGATCACCGGAAGCTCGATCCCCACGGCAGGCTACTTCGGGCAGCCGACGCACTCGTACACCGTGCGCGAGCCCGTCGGCGTCATCGGCATGATCGTCCCCTGGAACACCCCACTGATGATCGCCGCCTGGAAGCTCGCGCCCGCGCTGGCCGCGGGAAACACCGTTGTCGTCAAACCGCCGGAGGACGCTCCGCTGTCGATCCTGCATCTCGCTCGGCTGATCGACGAGGCGGGAATACCTGCCGGAGTCGTCAATGTCGTTGCCGGACTGGGAGAAGTGACCGGCGACGCGTTGGTCGGGCATCCTGACGTCGACAAGATCAGCTTCACCGGCAGCCCGCGCGTCGGCAAGCTCATCGCCAAGAAGGCTGCCGACACGTTCAAGCGAACGACGCTCGAGCTCGGCGGCAAGTCCCCGCAGATCATTCTCGGGGACGCGGACCTCGAGGCAGCGATCAACGGAACCGCGATGGGACTGTTCTTCAACCAGGGTCAGGTGTGCGCGGCCGGCACCCGAGTGTTGGTGCACCGCTCGCTGTACTCCCAGGTGGTCGACGGCCTGTCTGCCGCGGCGTCGGCTCAGGTGCTGGGCGACCCGTTCGATCCGTCGACGACGATGGGCGCACTGGTCAACGCGAAGCAGCGCGACAGCGTCCTGGGATACATTCAGGCCGGACGCGACGGCGGCGCGCGCGTAGCGGCCGGTGGTGGCCGCCCGGACGGGGCCGGATATTTCGTCGAGCCCACCATCTTCGCCGACGCGAACAACGACATGAAAATTGCGCAGGAGGAGATCTTCGGGCCCGTCGGCACGGTGATTCCGTTCGACACTCCGCAGGAGGCGATCACGATCGCCAACGGGACCGCCTACGGTCTCGCGGCCTCGATCTGGACCCGTGACGTGTCGAGGGCGCACACTCTGGCTGCGCAGGTCCGTTCCGGTGCGGTATGGGTGAACGGCTGGGCGGCAATCGATCCCGCCCTCCCGTGGGGTGGCATGAAATCGAGCGGCACCGGGCGAGAGTTGGGTTGGGCCGGCATCGAGGCCAATACCGAGGAGAAAGTCGTGACGATCGTTCTCTAGAGCTCACGCAGGTGAGCGGGAGTGGAGCCTGCGGAACGACCCAGGTGAACGGAACTTCGACCCCTGCTACGAATTTCCGCTCACCTGGGGTAACGCGGTGTTTACGGAAGAACGCGCGATTCGTAACGAACAGGTCGCAGAATTTAGTTCAACGGACGTAGAACAACGGCCGAACGGATCGGAAGGCGATGATGACGATGCCCGAGCCTTAGTTCCCAGCAGGGAGCCGCTACCGTAGGGCTGTGCCGAAGCTCGTGGATCACGACGAACGCCGCCGCGCGATCACCGCGGCAACCTGGCGTTTGATCGCTGCCAAGGGGATCGATGCCGCGAACATGCGGGACATCGCGACCGAGGCTGGATACACGAACGGTGCGCTGAGCCACTACTTCGCGGGCAAGGACGAGATTCTCCGAACCGCATTCGAGCACGTCTTCGAGGCAACGAACCGCCGTATCGACGAAGCCCTCGGCGACGCAACGGGATTCGATGCCCTCCGCATCTTCTGTCGAGAGGTCATGCCGACAACCGAGGAGACACTGCTCGAGGCGAGAATCGCAGTCTCGCTCTGGCAGCGCGCAATGTACGACGAGCACATGGACGACACGAACCATCGATCCCTGGTGTCGTGGCGGGCGCGGATGGCGGAGTTTCTCGAGCAGGCTCGCGCGGAAGGCGACGCCGGCGACTTCGACGTCGAGCTTGCCGTCGAAATGTTGCTCAACATGATGATGGGCATGCAGATCCTCGGCGTGCTCACCCCCGATGACACCACTGCCGACCGGCAGTTCGAGATGCTCGACCGGTTCATAGCTCAGCTGTAACCACCCTGTGTGCGGGCGACTCGCACTCTTCCGCATGCCTTCGTTATTCAACGACTGTAGAACCAACACCCGACCCCGAGGAACACTCATGCCAACCCTCACACCCCACGCAATCGACCACGCCTTGTCGTTACCCACCGAAGATGAGATCGCCCAGGTTCGAGACATCGTCGACGCCGCCGGATTCGTCACCGCCGCAACCAGGTTCGTCTACGTCGGACTGGACGAACCGGAGAAGGCAGAGCTGTATGTCGCCGAACCGCCCACCCGACGCACCTTCCGGGTGCTGTTGCACGAGATCTCGACACCCGATGCCGTCGACCTTCTCGTCTCCCTCGACGAGCGTCAGGTGATCGGCTCCACTCGACTCGACGCCATCCGTGACGGTCAGATGCCGGTACTCGACGAGGAATTCGAGCTCGTCGAGAGCGTGCTCTCCACCGACCCGGACTGGCTCGCTGCGCTGGCCACACGCGGACTGGACGTAGCCGACGTTCGGGTGGCACCCCTGTCGGCAGGCGTTTTCGACTACCCGGGCGAACACGGTCGACGCATACTGCGCGGCTTGGCCTTTCGGCAGGACCACCCCGCCGATCACGCGTGGGCCCATCCCATCGACGGGCTGGTCGCCTTCGTCGACGTGATGAAACGGACGGTGGACAAGGTTGTCGACCTGGGTGTGGTTCCCATCCCGGAGGAGTCGGGCAACTTCGACGATCTGTCCGTCACCGGCCCGCTGCGCACCACGCAGAAACCGATCGAGATCACCCAACCCGATGGTCCGAGTTTCACGGTTGCAGGCAATCGCGTCGACTGGGAGAAGTGGTCGTTCCGAGTCGGCTTCGATGTGCGTGAAGGTCTGGTATTGCACCAGATCGGGTTCGAGGACGGCGGTACCGTCCGGCCGATCATTCATCGCGCTTCGATATCCGAAATGGTTGTCCCCTATGGTGATCCGTCGCCGGTGCGGTCATGGCAGAACTACTTCGACACCGGTGAGTATCTGGTGGGTCGGTACGCGAACTCACTCGAGCTCGGGTGCGACTGCGTCGGGGATATCACGTACTTCGACGCCGTGATCGCCGACGAATTCGGAAACCCCAAAACTCTGACCAACGCAGTGTGCATGCACGAGGAAGATTTCGGGGTGCTGTGGAAGCACACCGATCTGTGGGCCGGCTCGCAGGAGACCCGTCGCCAGCGCCGACTGGTGATTTCCTTCTTCACCACCATCGGCAACTACGACTACGGCTTCTTCTGGTACCTCTACCTCGACGGCACCATCGAATTCGAGGTCAAGGCAACCGGAATCGTGTTCACCTCCGGGCATCCCGGTGGGGACTACCCGTACGCAACGGAGCTTGCCCCGGGACTCGGAGCGCCGTGCCACCAGCACCTGTTCAGCGCGCGACTCGACATGATGATCGACGGCATCGGCAACTCCGTCGAGGAGATCGAGACCCGCCGAGTGCCGATGGGGCCGGACAACCTGCACGGCAATGCCTTTGCCCTGCAACACACACCACTCACCACGGAATCCGAGGCGCAACGCATCGCCGACGGCACGGTGGGCCGCGTCTGGCACGTCACCAATCCCACCTCGCTGAGCCGGCTCGGAAGGCCCGTCGGATACACGCTGCACCCCGAGGGGCAGCCCCTGCTTCTGGCCGACGACAATTCGTCGATCGCGCGACGCGCCACCTTCGCCACCAAGCATCTCTGGGTGACGCAGTTCGACCGGAACGAACGTTATGCCGCGGGCGATTTCGTCAACCAGCACCATGGTGGAGCCGGTCTGCCGGCGTTCGTCGCGGCCGACCGCAGTCTCGTCGACGAGGACATCGTGCTGTGGCACACCTTCGGGCTCACCCACTTCCCGAGACCCGAGGACTGGCCGATCATGCCGGTGGACTACACCGGCTTCAAGCTCAAGCCTGCAGGATTCTTCGATCGCAACCCGACACTCGATGTGCCGAGAACGACGTCGACGCACTGCGCCTCCTCCAGCTGCGAGAGCGGTGAGCAGAATGTCTGAGCGCCAATCGAATTCGACGGCAGGCGCGCTACGCGGCTCCATCGGCGTCGTCGGGATCGTGTTTCTGGTCATCGCCGCTGCAGCGCCGCTGACCGCCATCGGTGGGGCGCTGCCGGTCATGATCGCGACCGGCAACGGAGCGGGCGCACCGCTCGCCTACATCGTCGCGGCGATCGTCCTGCTGATCTTCAGCGTCGGGTACGCGGCCATGAGCCGACATATGGTCGACACCGGCGCGTTCTACGCCTACGTGGAAAAGGGGCTCGGGAGAACCATGGGCCTCGGCGCCGCGGGTCTGGCGCTGCTGACGTACACCGCCATTCAGGCGGGCATCTACGGCCTCGCCGCATCGACCGTCGACAGCCTGGTCGTGAAGTACGGCGGACCCGACCTGCCGTGGTGGCTGTGGGCGCTCGGTCTCGTCGCGATCGTGGCGCTGCTCGGCTACCGCAGCATCGATCTCGGTGCCAAGGTGCTCGGGGTGCTGCTGGTGCTCGAGATCGGCATCATCGTGATCCTGTCGGTCGCGGTGTTCGCCAAGGGCGGTGCCGCGGGCATCGATGTCGAATCGTTCACTCCCTCGGCCTTCTTCAGCGGATCGCCGGGAATCGCCCTGATGTTCGCGATCGCGTCGTTCATCGGCTTCGAGGCCACCGCGATCTACGGCGAGGAGGCGCGTAACCCCACCCGGACCGTTCCGATCGCGACCTACGCCGCTGTCGTCACCATCGGACTGGTGTACGCGGTGTCGAGCTGGGCCGTGGTGCTCGCCTTCGGCAGTGCGTCCGTCGCTCAGGCCGCAGCCGACGACACGGCGGGATTGACCTTCGCCGCTGCCGCCCAGTACTTGGGCCCGATGTCGGCAGACATCATGGAAATCATGTTGGTCACCAGTCTCTTCGCCGCCTTGCTCGCGTTCCACAATGCGATCGGACGGTACGTATTCGCACTGGCCCGCAAGGGTGTCGCCCCGTCGATGTTGGCGCGCACCCACGCTCGGCACGGCTCTCCGCACATGGGATCGGTGTTCCAGACCGCATCGGCGACAGTGGTTCTCGTGGTTTTCGCAGCAGCAGGCGCAGACCCGGTGCTGGAACTGTTCACCTGGATGTCCGGTCTGGCCACCGTGAGCATCCTGGTACTGATGATCCTCACCGGCGGCGCGATCATCGCCTTCTTCCGTCGATCGACCGTGGATACGCGCATCTGGCACACCGTTGTCGCCCCGGCGCTCGGAACCGTGGGGTTGATGGCGATCCTCGGTCTCGTGTTGGACAACTTCACTCTGCTGATCGGTGGTTCCGGTGTGCTCGCTGCCCTGCTGTTGATCGTCGTCACTGTCTTCTTCGTCGGCGGTCTTCTCGTAGCTCGGCTGACCGGATCTCGCGCTCGGGACCTCGAGACGACGGGCTGACACCGATGGTCATGACGGTGCTGATGGCGCTGGGCGCGGTGGGTGCGGTGCTTCCGCTGATCGGACGCCGCAACCACACGGGGCGGGTGCGGTGGGCGCACCTCTGCATGGGCACCGTCATGGCCGCCATGGTGGCATTCGGCACGAATCCATCCGTGGTTCTGATATCGATATTCGCTCTGGTTGCGGCTGCCGTACATGTCACCGCACACCGTCCGAACAGAACGCGATCGATCCCGTGCGCTGTGGACCTGACCTGCATGGCAGTGCTGCTGATGATGCTGGCGCCCATGCACTCTCACTCGGAACCGCAGACGGCGACGCAACATCAGCACGGGACCGCGTCGGATCCGAGGATCGCCGCCGTCCTGCTCCTGATGGGGTGGATGGCCGTGACGATCCAGCTGCTGCGCAAGAACCCGCCCGGACGACGAGTGACCGCGGGTTCCGCACTGATGATCCTGGGAATGGCCCCGATGGTGCTCTGACGGAAGCGCAAGCGGTGCGCATCTGACCCAGAATGTGTGCGCGCAGCGACATGTTTGCCGTGTCGATTTCGGACACTGTTGTGGCGACGGTCACAACAGAAAGAAGAAGCGCATGTCGACGGATTACATCGTAGTGGGAGCAGGATCAGCTGGAAGCGTCATCGCCCGAAGGCTTCTCGATGCCGGGCACACCGTGCATGTCATCGAGGCCGGACCCGTCGATACCGATCCGGCGATTCATTCGCCGCAGGGCTGGCCGACGCTACTGGGAGGATCGCAGGACTGGGGGCTGTTCACCACGCCGCAGAAGCACGCCAACGACAGGCGGATCTTCTGGCCACGCGGACGCGTACTCGGTGGTAGCTCGTCTCTCAACGGAATGATCTACGTCCGAGGCCATTCGAGCGATTACGACGCGTGGGCGTCGGCAACAGGTGATGCCGGGTGGGCGTGGAAGAACGTACTGCCGCTGTTCAAGCGTTCGGAGTCGCACGAGCTCGGGGCCACCGAGTTCCACGGCGGCGACGGGCCGCTGCCGGTGTCGATCATGGGCACTCCGCATCCGCTGGCCGCAGCCTTCGTCGATGCGGCAGTCGAGCACGGCCACAAACTCATCGACGACTTCAACGCCGACGAGATGGTCGGCGCCGGCTACAACCACACCACCACGCGCGACGGCGAGCGGATGAGCGCATGGAAGAGCTTCGTCGGCCCGGTACTGGACAACCCCGATCTGACGGTCACCACCGGAGCGCTTGTGCACCGGGTGGTGCTCGAGGACGGTCGCGCCGTGGGAATCGAGTACGCACTCGGTGGTTCCACACCGCAGCGAACGTTCGCCGATCACGAGGTCATCCTGTGCGGCGGGGCTCTGGGGTCCCCGAAGGCACTGATGCTCAGTGGAATCGGGCCGTCGGGTCACCTCGAGAAGTTGGGCATCGAGACCGTCGTCGACCTTCCGGGCGTCGGCGAGAACCTGCACGACCACCTACTGCTGAGCAACATTTACGAGTCGCTCGAACCCCTCGCCGCCGGTACCAACAACCTGCTCGAGGCTCAGCTGTACGCGCGGAGCACCGGATGGGCCGGTGCCGCGCCGGATCTACAGCCGCTGTTCATGCACATTCCGTACCCGGCAGACGGATACCCGGTGCCCGAGAACGGCTACACCATCGCACCCGGCATCGTCGCTCCGCGCTCTCGCGGAACGTTGCGTCTGGCGTCCTCGGATCCGAGTGAACTGCCACTGGCAGATCCGAACATTCTGGCCGACCCCTACGACCTCGAAGCCATGGTCGACGCGGTGGAGATCTGTCGCGAGATCGGTGCATCCGACGCGTTCGCACCGTGGCGCAAGGCAGAGGTGGTTCCGGGACCGAGCGCGCGCACTCGGGACGACCTACGCGCCTACGTTCGACAGACTGCCGGTACTTATCACCACCAGGTCGGCACCTGCAAGATGGGAGCCGACTCGGACGCCGATGCCGTTGTCGGAGCAGACCTTCGGGTACGCGGCGTCGAAGGCCTGCGGGTCGCTGACGCGTCGATCATGCCCACGGTGCCGTCGGGCAACACCAATGCTCCGTCGATCATGGTCGGCGAGCGGGCCTCGGATCTGATCCTCGGGAAGTAATCTCGCAGATCGGGTGAGGGCGGACTACGCCCTCACCCGACGCGGTAGTGGCGCGGCGACACGCCGTACGTCTCTTTGAACAGCTTCGAGAAGTTCGAGGAGTCGACCAAACCGTTACGCGCACAGATTGTTCCGATGCTGTCCGCAGCGCAGCGTGGATCCCGGAGTTCGCGACGGCAACGGTCGAGTCGACGGGACCTGATCCAGCCCGCCACCGTGCGGCCGTCGGACTCGAACAATTTCTGCAGATACCGCGTCGAAATGTGCAGTCGCCCAGCAATGGAGGCGGTGGACAGAGCGGGATCGGACAGGTGGGTGTCGACGAGACTCTTGGCTTCGATCAACAGTGTCGAGCCCGGGGTCTCGTGTGGCGCGGCATCGTCGAGGGCGGCGCACAGTAGATCGAGCACGGCGTGTTCGAGCATCGGTGTGGTGGGCAGGGTGCCGTCGAACGCGGTGCGCCTCAGCGTGTGCAGAAACGGCGAGACCAACGCTCCGACACCGTGAGCACCCTCGATACGCCGGGCCGCAACAGCCGTCAGTTCTCGGGAGTCGATGCGTAGTTCGTCCCGCGGAAACATCACGACGAACATCTCGAAGTCTCCGGCGAAGTGCAGTTCGTACGGTGCACTGGTGTCGTACACCGCGAAGTCACCCGGATGCAGCACGGCCTCGCGGTCGTTCTGCACGATCGAGCCGCACCCTCCCAACTGCAGACCCACCTTGATCAGGCCCGGATCAGAACGCCGGATGGTCGCGCGCGTACGCCTGACGTCGACCTCGCGGCCGGTCACCTCACTCAGTTGCAACGCGCCCAGAGTCGAGGACACCAGCGTGCCCTCGAACGAGGAAGGCCCGGTCGACACAGCATCGAGCGGCACGAACGCCGTCGAGACGTTCTCGCGCCATTGCTCGAAATCCTGTGCCACCGGGCTCATGTCAAACGGAAGGTCGGTTGTCGATCAGACGGCGGGCTTTGCCGATGGACCGCTCGAGTGCGCCCGGAGTGACGACGTCGACCGCGACGCTGACGCCGATACGGTCCTTGACGAGCTTCTTCAACGTTGCCGCGGCTGTTCCATGCGTGTCGAGCGAGGCGTCGGGTCGGGCTTCGACGAGGACGGTCAGTGAGTCCATGCGTCCGGCGCGTTCGAGCACACACTGGAACTGTGGTGCCAGAGCGGGAACCGTCAGGATCAGCTCCTCGATCTGCGTCGGGAACAGATTGACTCCGCGCAGAATGATCATGTCGTCGGTACGGCCGGTGACCTTCTGCATCCGTCGCATCGTGCGGGCCGTGCCGGGCAGCAGCCGCGTGAGATCGCGGGTGCGGTAACGGATGATCGGCATCGCTTCCTTGGACAACGACGTGAACACCAGCTCACCCTCCTCGCCGTCGGGCAGGACTTCGCCGGTCACCGGGTCGATGACCTCCGGGTAGAAATGATCCTCCCAAATGTGGAGTCCGTCCTTGGTTTCGACGCATTCCATCGCAACGCCGGGTCCCATGACCTCGGACAGGCCGTAGATGTCGACGGCGTCCATGTCGAGGGTCTTCTCGATCTCCTTGCGCATCTCCTCGGTCCATGGCTCCGCGCCGAAGACTCCGGTCCGCAGTGACGTCTTCGCCGGATCGATACCCTTTTTGATCATCGCGTCGACGATCGTGAGCATGTACGACGGGGTGACCATGATGGCGTCGGGCTCGAAGTCCTCGATGAGCTGGATCTGCCGATCGGTCATGCCCCCGGACATCGGAATGACGGTGCAGCCCAATCGTTCTGCGCCGTAGTGCGCGCCCAGGCCGCCGGTGAACAGTCCGTAGCCGTAGGCCACGTGCACCTTGTCGGACGGCTTCACACCACCCGCGCGAAGGCTGCGCGCGATGAGATCCGCCCAGTTGCTGATGTCGTTCGCGGTGTACCCGACGACGGTCGGACGACCCGTGGTACCCGAGGACGCATGGATGCGCGACACCTTGTCCTGCGGCACAGCGAACATCCCGAAGGGATAGTTCTCTCGTAGGTCCTTCTTGGCGGTGAACGGGAACTTCGCCAGATCCGACAGATCCTCGAGATCGGTCGGGTGGACTCCTGCGTCGTCGAAGGCCTTCTTGTAGTGCGGCACATTGTCGTAAGCGTGCTGCAGCGACCATTGCAGGCGCTCGAGCTGCAGCGTCGCAATGCGGTCCCGAGAAGCGAACTCGATGTCGGGAGTATCTGTAGGGGCGGACAGCACACTGGTCATGATTGCTCTCTCGTGGTCTCAGGCGTCGAAGTCGACGGTGACGGTGTCGCTGACGGGGAACGTCTGGCAGGTGAGGACGAAGCCGGCGGCAACTTCGTTGTCTTCGAGTGCGTAGTTGCGACGCATGTCCACCTCGCCGAAGGTCACCTTCGCGCGGCAGGTGCCGCACACGCCTCCCTTGCAGGCGAACGGGAGATCGGAGCGCAGTTGCTCGGCCGAATCGAGAATCGACTCGTCCTGAGGCAGTGCACCTTTCACCTCGCGGCCGTCGAGGATGATCGTGACCTCACTGCTGGGCCCGGTGATGCCCGGCTCGCGGTGCTTCTCCTGGGGAGGAGGCACGTCGTCGACGTAGAACAGCTCGGCGTGGACGCTGCTCTTGGCCACGCCCAGGTCTGCCAGGACCTGCTGGGCATCGGTGACCATCCCGAACGGGCCGCACAGCCAGAAATGATCGATGTCCGGTGTCGCGATAACGGTGTCGAGGATCTCGCGGAGTCGTTCGGCGTCGAGCCTGCCGCTGAACAGTTCCACCTCGCGAGGCTCCCTGGACAGCACGTGAATGACGTCGAATCGGCTGCCGTACTGGTCTTTGAGGTCGGCGATCTCCTCGGCGAACATCACGGTCCGGGTCCGGCGATTGCCGTACAGCAGAACGACTTCGGCCTCCGGATTGGCGAGAACCGAGGACGCGATCGACAGCATGGGGGTGATGCCGGAACCGGCGGCGATGAGGACGTGCCTGCCGGCCGCGGCCGGGTCGGCGTGAAAGTTGCCGCTCGGTCCCTGGACGTCGATGCGGTCGCCTGCCTTGACCTCGTGAACGAGCCAGGAGGAGAACAAGCCGTCGGAGACCTCACGGACCCCGACGCGGGGACGCGCGCCCGCAGGCGCGCAGATGGAGTAGGAGCGACGGTGCTCGACGCCGTCGACGGTGCGGCTGAGCATCAGCGACTGGCCGGGGCGGAAGTCGAATTCCTCGCGCAGCTCGTCGGGCACATCGAACGTGACGGCCACGGCGTCGTCGCACAGCGATTCGACGTCGGCGACGGTCAACGTGTGAAAAGGCTTGTTCCGCAGATTCTTCTGCTCGGGCTCGGCAATGACGGTCATCAGATTTCCTTCACGTGGTCGAAGGGTTCGAGGCAGTCGTCGCACCGGTACTGTGCCTTGCACAGAGTGGCCCCGAACTCGGAGGTGAGTCGGGTGTTGGTGGAGCTGCACTGTGGGCAGATGAGCTGCCGCGGCTTGACCGTGAGGGTCAGCGGTACGGGACCGGAGGTGCGCGCCGGGGCCGGACCCGGTGTGGAGTATCCGGTGTCGCGGAGTTTGCGTAGGCCCTCCGCGGAGATCCAGTCGGTGCTCCAGGCCGGGGTCAAGCTGGTCACTATTTCGACGTCGGTGTAACCGTGGTCGTGAAGTTTGTGCTCGATGTCGTCACGCATGGTCGCCATGGCCGGGCAGCCCGAATACGTCGGGGTGATGGTGACGAGCACGCTGCCGTCCTCGCGGACGTCGACATCACGTAGGACACCGAGGTCGTCGAGGGTGAGCAGCGGCATCTCGGGATCCAGTACGGTGGCAGCGATCTCGCGTGCCGTTCGTTCCATCGTTGTCACCAGACTCCCTCCGGATGTGCCCTCGCCACGACCTGCATCTCGGCGATCAGTGGCCCGAACGCTTCGGTGTGGATGCCTCGCCTGCCACCGCGGCCGCCGATGGTACCGACGGACTTGCCCTCGGGCGCTTCGAGCTCTGCGGCGTGAAGCACCTGTGCCAGAACGGAATCGAACTCCTCGCGGACATCACGGGGGTCGACGGCGACACCGACCTTCGCGAGTGCGATCTCCTCGTCCGTGGGGAGAAACAGTTCGGAGACGTACGGCCAGATGCGCGTCACGGCGTCACGAGCGCGTCGCTTCGATTCGTCGGTTCCGCAACCCAGGGTGACGACCCATCGCGCCGCGTAATCGCGGTGGTAAGTCAACTCTTTGACGCCCTTGTTCGCAACGGCAGCCAGGACCGGGTCGCGCGAGTCCTGCAAACGTGTGAAGACGGCGAGACGCCACGTCGAGAACACCAGCAGACGAACCTGGGATTTCGCGAAGTCGCCGTTGTCGAGCTCGGTGAGCCGCACGTTGCGGAAGTCCGCCTCGTCGCGAAAGAACGCCAGGGCATCCTCCGCGGGTGCAGGGGACGTCTCCGAGATGACCGGCACCACCGTCGGGTCGGCCTTTGCGGCGCGGGCCAGTAGCAACCGGGCCTGGCCGAGGAGGTCGAGACCGACGTTGGCCAGAGCGACTTCCTCTTCGAGTTCGGGTGCGCGAGTGCTCCACTCGGCGAGGCGCTGCGAGCTGATCAGCGCGTCGTCGCCGAGCATGAGGCAGTACGCGGCAAGGGCTTTCAGGTCGACGTCGTCGGGGACGGTGGTGTCGACGCCGGCGAGCGGGTCGTCGAAACTCGTTCCGAATGCCCACTGCCCGTGCGAATCCTCGTCGACGAGGCCCTCGTAGGCGTTGTCGTGATCAGTCATGAGTGCTTGTCCTCGAATGAATGGTGGTGCAGCGGAGTGGGTCTCACATGTGGGGAACGTTGTCGGGGATCTCGTAGAACGTCGGGTGGCGGTACACCTTGTCGCCACTCGGCGCGAAGAACGGATCCTTCTCCGACGGCGACGACGCGACGATCGAGTTGGACGGAACCACCCAGATGCTCACACCCTCGTTGCGACGGGTGTAGACGTCGCGAGCGTGCCGCAGGGCCATGTGGTCGTCGGCGGCGTGCAGCGATCCGACGTGCACGTGGTTCAGGCCGCGCTTGCCGCGCAGGAAGACCTCGTACAGTGGCCAATCAGCCTTGACTGCTTCTCTTTTCGGCTCGACCGGAACACCCTCTGTGGGAACCGCTCCGTGGCCGCCCTCGGCGGTGAACTCACTCATGATGCTGCGTTCCTTTCGGCGAATGCGGTGGCGGCGTCACGGACCCAGGCACCGCCGTCGTGCGCTGCCCGACGGCTCGCGATGCGCTCGACGTTGG
This sequence comes from Rhodococcus sp. 077-4, assembly GCF_047782425.1. Lineage (NCBI taxonomy): Bacteria > Bacillati > Actinomycetota > Actinomycetes > Mycobacteriales > Nocardiaceae > Rhodococcus > Rhodococcus sp. 077-4. The sequence goes on from NZ_JAJPWC010000001.1 coordinate 869,523, forward strand.
AGGCACCGTTGCCCTTGATCACCTGCATGAACTCGGACCAGTCGGGCTCGCCGAAATCGTGCGACTTGCGCTCTTCGTTCCACTTCAGATCCGGGTCCGGGAACGTGACGCCCAGTGCCTTCGCCTGCGGAATCGACATGTCGACGAAGCGTTGGCGCAGTTCGTCATTGGTGTGGCGCTTGATGCCCCACTTCATGGACTGCTCGGTGTTGGGGGACTCGTCGTCCGGCGGGCCGAACATCATCAGTGCAGGCCACCACCAGCGATTCACCGATTCCTGAACCATCGCGCGCTGTTCGTCGGTGCCGCGCATCATCGTCGCGAGCAGTTCGTAACCCTGGCGCTGGTGGAAGGACTCCTCCTTGCAGACGCGGATCATCGCGCGCGCGTACGGACCGAAGCTGCTGCGGCACAGGGGAACCTGGTTGCAGATCGCTGCGCCGTCGACGAGCCAGCCGATGGTGCCCACGTCGGCATACGTCAGGGTGGGGTAGTTGAAGATCGAGGAGTACTTCTGCTTGCCCTCGATGAGCTTGACCGTCAGGTCGGCGCGGTCCGCTCCCAGGGTTTCGGCCGCGGAGTAGAGATAGAGGCCGTGGCCGGCCTCGTCCTGGACCTTGGCCATCAGGATCGCCTTGCGGCGCAGCGACGGCGCGCGGGTGAGCCAGTTGCCCTCCGGCTGCATTCCGATGATCTCGGAGTGCGCGTGCTGGGCGATTTGTCGAATGAGCGACTTGCGATAGCCGTCGGGCATCCAGTCACGGGGCTCGACGCGCTGCTCGTGGGCAATGGTCTCGTCGAACCCGTCCTGCAGCGATTCGGCGGACAGGGTGTTTGACGTGGTCATAAGTCCTACTTTCATTACCGAATGATCGGTTGGTAACCAGTATGCATCGAAGTGACCCCCGGCACAAGTGCGGCTTCGCCGCAGTGGTGCGGTTAAGTGCCTCAGGCGGCACTCAACCGCACCACTGCCGCAGGCACTACCTCTTCTTGTTCAGGAACGCGTCGACGGCGGCCTTGTGGTCGACGGTCTGGCCCAGCGCAGTCTGTGCCTGCGCCTCGCGGTCCAGGGCGTCGGAGAGCCCGGGCCTCCTGATCAGCGACTTGACCTGCCGGTACGCCTGGGTGGGGCCGGCGGCGAGCGTCGTGGCCAGCGTGTGGGCGGTCTCGAGAACGTCGGCGTCGTCGACGACGCGGTGCACCAGACCCCAATCGAGGGCCTGGGCGGCGGTGACCTTGTCGCCGAGCAGCATCAGGCCGGCCGCTCGGCTCGAACCCAGTGCCTCGACCAGCGCAAAGCTCAAACCGGAGTCTGATGCCAAGCCGATGCCGGTGAACGCCGTCGCGAAGGAGGACTTGGTGCCCGCAACCCGGATGTCTCCGGCCAGTGCGATCCCGAGACCAGCGCCGACGCACGCACCGGGGATGGCGACGACGATCGGCACCTCGAGCGCAGCCAGTCCTCTGATCACCGGGTTGTAGTGCTCGCCGACGGTATCCATCGCCGTGGCAGGGTCGGCCTCGAGTGCGGCGACGTGCTCACCGAGATCCTGGCCGACGCAGAAGTTCTTGCCCTCGGCGGTGATGAGCACAGCGCGGACCCCGGGTGCAGCGGCGTTCTGAACCGCCTCCGCCAGGGCGACCTTCGTCGTCACGTCGAGCGCATTGTGCGCCTCGGAACGAGCGAGAGTGATGGTCGCCAGGCCGTCGGCGACGTCGAACCGTACCGTCATGAGTTCGTCCAATCGTGAAAGCCGCGACCGGACTTGCGTCCGATGTCGCCGCGAGCAACCATGTCTCGCAACAACTGCGGGGGAGTGAACCTGTCGCCGAGTGTCGACGCCAGGTGTTCTGCGATCGCGAGCCGCACGTCCAACCCGACGAGGTCCGTCGACCGCAACGGACCCATCGGGTGCTTGTAGCCGAGTTCCATTGCTCGATCGATGGATTCGGCGTCGGCGACGCCTTCCTCCAACATCCGAATGGCTTCGAGCCCCAGGCAGACGCCGAGCCGAGAGGTAGCGAAGCCGGGGGAGTCGTTGACGAGCACCTCGGTCTTGCCGAGCAACGACACCCACTGCCGTCCGCGCTCCACCACGTCCGCAGATGTGACAGGTGCGCGCACGATCTCGACGAGAGTCGACGCCGGAACAGGATTGAAGAAGTGCATGCCGATGAAGCGGCTCGGATCACTCAGTGCAGCGCCGAGTTCGGCGATCGAGATCGAGCTCGTGTTGGAGGCGATAACGGTCTCGGGCCCGGCGATCTTGTCGACGAGAGCGAGGACCTCGACCTTGAGCGACGGGATCTCAGGCACCGCTTCGACAATCAGATCGAGCTCGGCAGGGAGATCGGCCGGCCCGGCGACAGTGGACACCCGAGCGAGAATCACCGAAGGGTCCTCGCTGAGCTTGCCGCGCTCGTGCGCCCGAGCCAGGCCCGTCTCGACTCGACCGAGAGCGGCAGCTTGGTCGGCCGCTTCGGCGATGACGACGGTGGAACCGAGGGCTGCGAACACCTGCGCGATCCCCGCACCCATACGTCCGCCACCGACAACGGCCACTCTTTTCGGTCGTTCCGCGGGCTCCACTCCTGCGTTCGAGGGAACTGTCATTTTTTCTTCTCCAGAAATGCCGTCATCCGGCGTTGTTTGTCTTCGGTCTCGAACAGCACGGCCTGCGCGATGTCGTCGGCCCATGGATGTGAACCGGGCGCGTCGAGGATCTTCTTCGTCAGCGTCAAGGCCAAGGGCGCCTGTCTCGCAATGCGATCCGCGAGTGCGTGCGCGGCGGCCAACGGCTCGTCGACGACGTCCAGCACCAGGCCGGAGCGCAGGGCTGCGTCGGCGTCGAGTGTTCGGCCACCGAGCAGAACTTGCTTGGCAACGGACACACCCACCAGTGTCGGCAACCGGTAACTGGCACCGGCAGCGGCCATGATGCCCAGTCCCGGTTCGGGATTGCCGAACACGGCCGTCGGCGACGCGATGCGGATGTCGCAGGCGTAGGACAGTTCGGCTCCACCTCCGAGGGCGTAGCCGCGAACCGCGGCGATCGTCGGCAGGGGGAGTGCAGCGAACCGGTCGAACAGGTTTCGGTTGATGCCGCGCAACGCGTCGTCGCGGGTACGCGCGCGCAACTGGTTGATGTCGGCACCCCCGGCGAAGTGCTCGCCCTCACTGGTCAGAACGACGATCTTCGGATCATGCTCGACGAGCCCGCACACCTCGTGCAACTCACCGATCATCTCGGCGTCGATCGCATTGCGCTGCTTCTCACGGGCAAGCGTGACGACGACGCGATCGGCCAGTTCCTCTACGACGAGTGTGTTCACGGTGCCTCGATCAACATCGACACGCCTTGCCCGACGCCGACGCACAGTGTTGCGAGACCGCGTGATGCCTTCTCGCGTTCCATCCGGCCCAACAGCGTCAACAGGATTCGCGCGCCCGACGAGCCGAGAGGGTGGCCGAGTGCGATCGCCCCGCCGTCGGCATTGACGATGTCCTCGTTCAGCTTCAACTGGCGGATGACGCCGAGGGACTGCGCCGCGAAGGCTTCGTTGAGCTCGACGGCACCGAGATCGTCGGCAGACCACCCGGCGCGAGCGAGTGCCTTCTTCGTGGACGGCACCGGACCGAGCCCCATGATGTGCGGCGCGATTCCTGCGCTCGCACTGGTGACGATGCGGCCGCGAACCTCGAGGCCGTACTTGTTCACGGCCTCCTCGGATGCCACCACCAGCGCCGACGCCCCGTCGGTGAAGGGTGACGAGGTGCCCGCGGTGACGATGCCGTCCTTGCGGAACACGGTCTTCAGCGTGCCGAGCTTTTCCAGTGTGGTTCCGCGCCGAGGTGTCTCGTCCTCCGTGACGTCGCCGTTCTCGGTCGAGACGGACACGATCTCGTCGGCGAAGCGGCCTGCGTCCTGGGCGGCGACGGCGCGCTGCTGGCTGCGGAAGGCGAAGGCGTCGGACTCGGCGCGGGTGATGCCTTCGCTGAGTGCGACCTCCTCGGCGGTCTCGCCCATCGACAGGGTGATCTTGGGATCGGTCCCGGCGTCGTGTGCGGCGAAGGTCGGATTGGTGAAGCGCCACCCGAGAGCGGTGTCGAAGATCTCTCCCGGCTTGGCCCACGCCGTCCCTGGCTTGGCCATGACCCAGGGCGCACGTGTCATGGATTCGACGCCACCGGCGACGATGATGTCGGCCTCGCCGCCGCGAATGGTGTTCGCGGCGTTGGCCACTGCCGTCAGGCCGCTCGCGCACAAGCGGTTGATGGTGTAACCCGGAACCGTGTGGGGGAGCCCCGCGAGCAGAACCGCCATTCTGGCCACGTCTCGATTGTCCTCGCCTGCCTGGTTCGCGGCCCCGAGAATGACCTCGTCGATTCGATCGACGGGCACGCCCGCTCGACGGACGGCCTCTGCGACGACGATCCCGGCAAGATCGTCGGGGCGCACGGTCGACAGCGCTCCGCCGTAGCGTCCGTGCGGCGTCCGCGCGCCGGCCACGAGAAATACTTCGCCCACTGGGAATCTCCTTCGTACGGTTGCGTCATAGATAACCGAACATTCGGTCGTTTGGCAAGACCTGCTGCCCATGGTGCTGTGGAATCGGCCATCGGCTGAGAAGATGTGGACATGACAACCGCACGCGCGCCGCGCAAGACCGGACTGCCAGGCCGGCCGGGATACGACCTGGATTCCTTGTTGGCCGTGGCGGTCAAGGTCTTCAACGACCGCGGATACGACGGCACCAGCATGGAGGTGCTGGCCAAGCGGCTCGGCATCACCAAGTCCTCGATCTACCACCACGTATCGGGCAAATCGGAGTTGCTCGAACTCGCATTGTCACGGGCGCTCAACGCTCTTTTCGCGGTGACGACCGAGGACCGGGCGACGACCGGGCGATACATAGACCGTCTCGAATACCTGGTGCGCCGCAGCGTGGACATCCTGTGTGCCGAACTTCCCTACGTCACGCTGCTGCTGCGCGTTCGCGGGAACACCGACGTCGAACGCCGGGCGCTGGCCCGTCGACGCGAATTCGACTCCTTCGTCACCGGGCTCGTGGTGGCAGCGGCCGAAGAGGGCGACCTGCGTCCCGGTGTGGATCCGGCGCTGGCGTCCAAGCTGGTGTTCGGCACGGTCAACTCGCTCATCGAGTGGTACCGCCCGCGGACCGGCGGATCGGTGGAAGAACTCGCCGACGCTGTCGTGGCACTGACCTTCGACGGGCTCCGCCGCACCTAGGCCGGCCGAACCTTGACATCTCGGCGTCGGACGGCGATGGTAATTACCGACCGAACGTACGGTGAGATGGAGGCGTTGTGAGCAGACTTCTGAAAAGCTATGCCCAGGGAGCGTGGTATTGCGCGACCGACGAGGGGGCGCCGCTGCTGAGCGCCGTCGACGGCAGCGAGATCGCCAGGGTGTCGTCCACCGGCCTCGATGTCGCAGGCATGATCGACTACGGCCGCACCGTCGGAGGCCCGGCGCTTGCCGCTCTGACGTTCCACGAACGCGCGGCTTTGCTGAAACAACTGGGCCTGACGCTGCTGGCCGGCAAAGAGGAGTTCTACCAGCTCTCTCGGCACACCGGAGCCACCGTGCGAGATTCCGGTGTCGATATCGACGGCGGATTCGGCACCGTTCTGAGCTACGCGAGCAAGGCTCGACGCGAACTCCCCAACGAAACGGTCCATCTCGACGGCGCCATCGAGCAGCTCGGCAAGAAGGGCACCTTCCTCGGTCAGCACATCTACACCTCGCGCCGCGGCGTCGCCGTGCAGATCAATGCCTACAACTTCCCGGTCTGGGGCTTCCTCGAAAAGCTGGCACCCGCCTTCATCGCCGGTGTGCCGTCGATCATCAAGCCCGCCAGCCAAACGGCATACCTCACCGAGCTGGTGTTCCGCCGGATCATCGAGTCGGGCTTGCTGCCCGAGGGTTCGGTCCAGCTGCTCTGCGGCAGTGCCCGCGGCGTACTCGACCATCTCGGCGGCCAGGACTCGGTGGCGTTCACCGGATCGGCCGATACCGCAGCTACCCTGCGCTCACACCCCAACGTCGTCGGCGAGGGACTGCACTTCACCGCCGAGGCCGACTCGCTGAACGCATCCATCCTGGGTTCCGATGTGGCACAGAGCGATCCGGAATTCGATCTGTTCGTCAAGGGCGTCTTCATCGAGATGACGTCCAAGGCCGGACAGAAGTGCACGGCAATTCGCCGCGTGTTGGTTCCACAGGACTCGGTGGACGCTGTCATCGAGGCGTTGAAAGCCAAGCTCGACAAGGTGGTCGTCGGTGACCCGAAGGACGATGGTGTCACCATGGGTGCGCTGGCCAGCATCGACCAACGCGACGAGGTCCTCAAATCCATTCGTGGACTGACGAAGTCGGCCACCGTGGTCTACGGCGATCCGGACACGGTGGATCAGCGAGCGGGCGCATTCATGGCCCCGGTACTCCTGAAGGCCGGAGAGAAGTCTGCACCCGAACCCCACGAAATCGAGGCCTTCGGACCCGTCTCGACCGTCATCGGATACGACAACACCGCTGATCTGCTCGATCTCGTGGCCCGCGGAAAGGGCTCTCTGGTTGCATCTCTCGTGACCAAGGATTCCGCCGTTGCGCGCGAGATCGTGCTGGGCAGTGCTCCGTACCACGGACGCATCCTGGTGCTGAACTCCGAGGACGCGAAGGAGTCGACCGGTCACGGCTCGCCGCTGCCGGTGTTGGTGCACGGTGGCCCCGGACGCGCAGGCGGCGGTGAAGAACTCGGCGGTATCCGCGGCGTCCTGCACCACATGCAGCGCACCGCAATTCAGGGAACACCGGACGTCCTGACGGCCATCGGCAACAAGTGGGTCACCGGCGCGAAGCAGACGACCGGCGACGTTCATCCGTTCCGGAAGAACCTGGGCGAGTTGAAGCTGGGCGACACCATCGTCGGCGGCCCACGACAGGTCACCCGAGCGGACATCGATCACTTCGCCGAGTTCACCGGCGACACCTTCTATGCGCACACCGATCCCGAAGCGGCAGCGGCCAACCCGCTGTTCGGCGGAATCGTTGCGCACGGCTACCTGGTGGTCTCGCTGGCAGCCGGGCTGTTCGTCGACCCGGCCCCGGGCCCCGTACTCGCCAACTTCGGCGTCGACAGCCTGCGTTTCCTGACGCCGGTCAAGGCAGAGGATTCGCTGACGGTCACGTTGACGGCCAAGCTCATCACCCCGCGTCAAAGCGCCGATTACGGCGAAGTACGGTGGGACGCAGTGGTCGTCAACCAGGAGGGCGATCCCGTCGCCACCTACGACGTGCTGACGCTCGTCGCGAAGCCCGAGGCGGCATCATGAGCATTCGAGTCGCCGTCTGCTACGGGATGCCGGAGGACCCAGCCGCTTTCGATCGTCACTACGCCGAGGTGCACGTGCCCCTCGCTCGTGCTGTCCCCGGTCTGATCGACTTCACCTGGGGCACGCTCGACTCACTCGACGAGTCCCCACCTCCGTACTACGCGATCGCCGGCCTGCACTTCGCGGACGAGGCATCGCTGAAGACGGGGCTGGCCTCGCCCGAGATGAAGGCTGCAGGCAAGGATCTGCGCAACTTCGCGACCGGCGGGGTCACGATGTTCACCCAGAACGAGCGATCGGTGCTGCGGCCGTGACGGATTCGACGATCTCACGGGATATGTTCGAGGCCGATGCCGCGTCCCGAAAGCTCGGTATCGAATTGATCGAGCTGTCACCGGGGCACGCCCGGATGTCGATGGTCGTCACCGAGGACATGGTCAACGGGTATGCCATCACGCACGGCGGTTACGTGTTTCTGCTGGCAGACACCACGTTCGCGATGGCCTGCAACTCCCACGAGGATTCGGCCGTAGCGGCCCGCTGCGACATCCGTTACCTACGTCCGACGAAGACCGGTGACGTCCTGGTCGCAGACGCCGTCGAGCGCGCACGGTTCGGCCGCAACGGTCTGTATGACGTCTCGGTGACGTGCCGAGGTGAGCTGATCGCAGAATTCCGAGGCGACAGCCGCACGATAGCGCGGTAGCGACTCGCCAGGTGGAAGTACTGTGAATCGGTGAGCACTGCGGATCTCTCGGCGCTGGCGGACGCAACTGCCACGGCTGTGGGCGGTGCTGTTTCGGTGATGGATCCGCAGGGCTACGTCGTTGCGTACTCGTCTGTTCCGGGTCAGTCGATCGACGACGTGCGGCGCGACGGGATTCTCGGCAAGCAGGTTCCGGCCAGGTACATGGTGCACCACATCGATCCGGAGTTCCGGCGAAGTTCGACGGTCCATGTGGTCGATGTTCCGGGCGCCCTACCGCGACTGGCGGTGGCCGTTTCGGCGGACGGGGAGTACCTCGGATCCATCTGGTGCATCGTGTCCGCGGCTCTGTCCGGTCCGCCCGATCGAGACGCGGTGACCGCATTGACTCGCGCTGCTGCGGCCGCGGTGCCGCTGTTACTTTCTCGCCTCCGTCCGACGTCGCCCCACAACCCCAGGGCGCGTGCACTGCTGACCGATCCTGCCGTCGTCACCCCGCCCGGCAGCCAGTACGTGGTGCTTGCGGCGAGAGTGGCCTCCGCTCGACCCGAGGCCCTGCTGATGCAGCTCGTCGGTCTGTTGGAACTCACCTTCGGCGGCAATCGGGATTCGGGGTGTGTCATCGAGCAGCACACCGCGTTTCTCGTCGTTGCATCGGAGGACATTCGCCTCGTCACCGAGGAAGCCGAAGAGGTTCGACGACGGGCGGAGAGTGCATTCGGTGCGGCGGTGACATTCGCGATCGGCGGGCCGCATTCCAGGCCTGCGGTGGCGCGTAATCATGCCCACTGGACTTTGGATTCGATCGAAGACGGCTCGCAGACAACGACGTTCGAGCAGAGGCGGGTGGCGGTCACCCTGAACAGGGCGGCCGACGCGTTCTCGGACGTGCAGCTGGCGCTTCCGGCCGTCGAACGAATGCTGTCCTACGATTCCGCCGAAGGTACCTTCTATGCCGCGACGGTACTGGCGCTACTCGCGCACGAGTCCAACGTCGCCGCAGCGTCGGCATCGCTGTATTTGCACGCCAACACCTTTCGCTACCGGCTGCGGCGAACGAAGGAACTCTTCGATCTCGATCTCGATGATCCCGATACCCGCTTGCTCGTGTGGATGTCGCTCCGGCTCAGAGCCGGGCAGTGAGGACCTTGCCCGGGTTGAGCAGGTAGTGGGGGTCGAGTAATTCCTTGATGCCCCGCTGCAGTTCGGCTGCGACCGGGTCGAGTTCGGTTTCCAGAAGGTCGCGCTTGAGCAGTCCTACTCCGTGCTCGCCGGTGATGGTTCCACCGAGTGAGAGAGCGAAGGCCGCGATCTCGTCGAATGCTCGGTGAGCCTTGGCCAACGACGCCGGATCGACGGGGTCGACGATGACCGTCGGATGGATGTTCCCGTCACCGGCGTGGCCGACGACACCGATGACGATGCCGGTGCTTTCGGCGATACGGCCGACTTCGTCGATCATCGTGGCGAGCTGCGAAATGGGTACCGACACATCGTCGACCAGCGGTGAACCCAGGCGCTCGAGCGCGGGATACGCCATTCGACGGGCCTGAACCAGCTGCTCCGACTCGACCTCGTCCTCGGCCACAGCAACGTCCACCGCGCCGCATTCGGTGCACAACGCGGCGATCGTTTCGAGTTCCTGCACGGCGCCGTCGCCGATGTCGGACTGCGCGATCAGCACTGCGGCGGCGTCGGTCCCGAAGTCCATGCGCGCATAGGCATCGATGGCGGCAACGGTGGTGCGGTCCAACAACTCGAACAGACTCGGGGTGATACCTGCGGCACGAATTTTCGTGACGGCTTCACCGGCGGCCACGGTGGACGGGAACGTTGCGGCCATCGTCAGCGGAGTCGCGCTGGGGAAGTCGAGGCCGAGCGTGGCCTCGGTGATGATACCGAGGGTGCCCTCGGAGCCCACGAACAGGTCGGCAAGGGACAGACCTGCAACACCTTTCACGGTGCGCCGACCCACGAAGGTCGCTCGGCCGTCGGCCAGCACGACGCGCAGCCCACGGACGAAACGCGCGGTCACTCCGTATTTCACGCAGCAGAGCCCTCCTGCGTTGGTCGCGATGTTGCCCCCGATGGTCGACGCCTCCCAGCTGGACGGGTCGGGCAAGTACGTCAGACCTTGTTCTCGGGCAGCATCTTTGAGTTGCTTGTTCGTCACGCCGGGTTGCACGACGGCGACGCGGTCGACGACGTCGAGCTCGATGATCCTGTTCATTCGGCGGGTGTTGAGTGCGATGGCTCCGGTGCTGGAGTTGGCCGCACCCGCCAGGCCGGTCAGTGCGCCCTGGGGTACCACAGGAATGCGGTGCGCCGAGGCGATTCTCATGACGGCCTGGACATCCGCCCCGGTGGTGGGTAGCACCGCTACCAGCGGCCGGGTGAATTCGCACAGCGCTGCGGCGTCGTGGCGATAGTTGTCCAGCACGTCCGGATCGGTCACCACCGCGTCGGAACCGAGTGCACGTGTCAGCTCTTCGACGATGACGGAATCGACCGTCGACGGTAGGGCAGTCATGGATTCGAGTATGACCGCCGTCACGTGCGGTGTCTGCGTCGTTTCGGACGAACACCGGCGCTCCCGTCGGTAGTTTTCGACGAACTCCATCACCGGCCTGCAGTCGTGACCTCCACCGCCTTGACAAACCCACGTGTCGCCGGTCACAGTGATTACCGACCGAATGGACGGTGAGTTTTATCCGGATTTTCGGTCGCGGAGTATCAGCGGCACGCGGCCGCGACCCACGCCCCACGACACTGCGAACTGCTGCTCGGACGACCGAGCGCCGCAGCCCGAACGAAACGAGACAAGTCGATGTCAACACAGGTCGAGACGCCTACCGGGGTGTCGCGCGAGCATCGCCGCGCCGCGATGGCCAGCATGGTCGGCACTACCGTCGAGTGGTACGACTTTTTCATCTACGCCCAGGCGGCGTCGCTGATCTTCGCCAACCTGTTCTTCGCGCCGATGGGGACGGCCGGCCAGTTGGTCGCATACGTCACGATCGGTATCAGCTTCATCTTCCGTCCGCTCGGTGCCATCGTCGCCGGCTATTTCGGCGACAAGATCGGCCGCAAGAAGGTCCTCATCGCCACCCTCACCCTGATGGGTGCGGCCACCGTCGGAATGGGCCTGCTGCCCACGTACGCGACCATCGGCATCTGGGCTCCGATCATCCTGATCGTGCTGCGCATCCTGCAGGGATTCTCCACCGGCGGTGAATGGGGCGGCGCGGCGCTGATGGCCGTCGAGCACGCACCCAAGGGCAAGCGTGGAATCTACGGTGCCGCAACCCAGATGGGCGTTCCGCTCGGCATGCTCATCGCCGTGGGCACGTTGGCGCTGTGCACCGGTCTGCTGAGCGAGGAGCAGTTCGAGGCCTGGGGCTGGCGCATTCCGTTCCTCATCAGCTTCGTGCTGATCCTCGTCGGCTTCTATATCCGACGCCGTGTCGAGGAGACTCCGGTATTCAAGGAACTCGCAGAACGCAAGGAGCGCAACCACACTCCGGTCCGTTCGCTGTGGCGCACCAACAAGAAGCAGGTCATGCTCGCCGCTCTGTCGTTCATCGGCACCAACGGCAACGGGTACATCATCGTCGGTGGATTCATCGTCGCGTACTCGACCAGGGAGCACGGTCTCGCTCGCGTGGACGTGTTGGTGGCCAGTCTATTCGCGGCCCTGGTCTGGGGAGTGTTCACGCTTCTGGGCGCACATCTGTCCGATCGTTACGCCCGAACCACCATCATGAACCTCGGAAACGCGGCAATGGTGTTGTGTGCCATCCCGTTCTTCCTGCTCGTGGATACCGGTGAGCTGCACTGGATCTACCTGGCCCTCGGACTGTTCGCCGTCGGGCTCGGGCTCTCGTACGGGCCTCAGCCGGCACTGTACGCCGAAATGTTCCCCGCAGCAGTGCGATTCAGTGGTGCATCCATCGGCTACGCCATCGGCACCGTGCTCGGTGGGGCCTTCGTGCCCACGATCTCCGAGGCGCTGTTCAAGGGAACCGGTACCTCGATGTCGATCTCGATCTACCTGATGATCCTGGCGGCCATCTCCTTCGTCGCGACCTCGCGAATCAAGAATCGTAAAGACGAGGATCTGAACGTCTGACCCATCCAGTCACGAAAACCCCGAAACCATGGCGGTTTCGGGGTTTTCGTTGTCGCATGGACTGCCCGTGAAGAACGTGTCGCCCGACGCAGGCCGCCGCGTATCGATCTCCGGCCCGCCCGCCGACGTCCTTGCCGACCACATCGCTGGAGCTTTTTCCGAAACCGCGAAGGGATTCACCGATCGATCATCGCTGGCCCGATCATGGAGAGCGATCCAGATTTCAGCCGCGTTCGGCGGCAGCTTTGATCTTGGCCAACGTCTCTTTGATGCCCGCTTCGAGTTCGAGCTCGAAGTTGTCGTTTCCGCCGAACGCCTTGTCTACCAGAAATGCCGAGAGGCCGGTGGTTTCACCGTCCGCAGCCACGCGGCGTTCGGTCAGTGTCACGCCGTCGGTGGACGGGGTGATCTCGAAGCCCCACACCGTGTGGTTTTCTGTGATTCGGTAGGCGATCTCGCGGTTGGGCTCGAAGGTTACGACCTTGCCGGTGGTGGGCCACACCAGCAGTCCGCGCTTGTTGATGTTGATCATCTTCGAGCCTGCGCGGACTGCTCCGCCGCGGATGATGACTTTGCGACACTGCGGGCTCCATTCGCCCATGCGGGTGAGATCGGAGATGATCGACCAGACCGTCTCGGGGCTGGCCTGGATGTCGGTGGATGCTTCGATCAGTGGTGTTGCCATTGCAGATCTCCTTGTATGGGGTACAGCGTTGTGGTGGGGGGCGTGTCGACCATCAGGTCCGTCGCAAACGGGTCGTAGTCGACCGACCCAATGCATCCGCGATGTCGTCGAGTAGGTCCTCGATGTCCTCGAGCCCCACCGAGATGCGCACCACGCCGTCTGTGATTCCCACTGCCGCACGCCCTTCCGGGCCCAGGCTGCGGTGTGTGGTGGTTGCGGGGTGCGTGGTCATCGACTTGGTATCGCCGAGGTTGTTCGAGATGTCGATGATGCGCAGATTGTCGAGGAACTCGAAAGCGCGTGCCTTGCCGCCCTCGACTTCGAATGTGACGACCGTGCCGCCGCCGCTCATCTGCGAGACTGCGAGGTCGTGCTGCGGATGTGACTGTAGATACGGGTATCTCACCCACTGCACACCGGACTGTGCCTCGAGAAACTCTGCCGCTGCCAACGCCGAGGCGTTCATGTGCCGCACGCGTAGCGGCATGGTCTCCAAGCCCTTGAGTAGGGTCCATGCGTTGAACGGGCTGAGCGTCGGACCGGTGTGGCGCATCAGTGTTCGAACCGGCCCGTCGATGAACTCCTGCGACCCCAGGATTGCTCCCCCGAGCACACGCCCCTGTCCATCCATGTGTTTGGTTCCCGAGTAGACCACGACGTCGGCACCGAGGTCGACGCTGCGCTGCAGGATGGGTGTCGCAAAGACGTTGTCCATCACTACTTTCCCGCCTTCGGCGTGCGCCATTTCGGTCACTTTCCGCACGTCGACGATGGACTGCATCGGATTCGACGGCGTCTCGAAGAACACGGCGGTGGTGGGCACGGATAGCGCCTGCTCCCATTGGTCGAGGTCGTCGCCGTCTACGAAGACGGTGTCGATTCCCCAGCGCGGCAGGATCTCGTTGCACACGACGAAGCACGATCCGAACAGGCTGCGCGATGCGACGAGTCGATCGCCGGACTTCAGCAACGCGCCGAGCGCAGTGAAGACCGCGGACATCCCACTGGACGTGGCGAAGGCGGCTTCGGCTCCATCGAGGATCCGCAGCCGTTCCTCGAACATTGCCACCGTGGGGTTTCCGAAGCGCGAGTACACGAAGTAGTCGATGTCGCCGGCGAACGCCTGCTCCGCGATCTCGGCGCTCTCGTAGACGAAACCCGAAGTGAGATAAAGGGCCTCGGCATTCTCCTCGAACGCCGACCGGTTCAGACCCCCGCGGACGGCACGTGTGGCCTGGCCGACCCCGGCGGGCAGGGGTCTGGAGAAACCGCCGCCAGTGGGGTTCATCTGGGCCGCCGAGGAAATTCGGCGGAGCGACAGCGGGAAACGACCGGATCCTCGTCGATGATCGACCAGATCTCCTCGGGTCTCGCTCTAATGTCGGTGGGTGTCTCGGTCGGTGGTGTTGCCATTGCAGATCTCCTCGGATGGGGTGCGGTGTTCCGGTAGGTGGTGTCGGTGTCGCCGCTCAAACGGGCAGTCGGGTGAGCAACACCGTCTGGCTCGACCGTCCCACCGACCCGGCCTGGTCGAATAGGTCTGCGGCGGTGTAGCCGAACCCGCGTTCGCCGCGGACGAGTTGGGCGTCGACGCCGAACCACTCGCCGGTCGGCGGACGGTGCAGGTGGATGGTGGTGTCGGTGTTCATCCACGTCCACTCGCGGGGCGAGAGGGTGCTGCCGAGACCGTTGGCGATGTCGACTACGCAAGCGAACCGGGACAGCGGTGACGCGGTCTCACCCTCGACGAGATGGATTCGCGAACGAAGCCACGTCAGATTCGGCCGCGAAGATCCCGCGCCGAGACGATGGAAGTCGACCGAGGAGATGAACCCGGTTGTCGCCCAGCCCATCGCAATCCAGTCCGGCGGCGCTCCACCGGCCGTGTCTTCGGTGGCGGCCCCGAACACCTCGGACGGTGTGACGAGTTCGGCCGTGTCTGTCGACGCAAGCAACCAGGCGGTCGCCCGCGCGGCGGTGCGGAATCGGCCGTCGGGCCCGAGCACGTCGAGCTCGGCGGTTGCTTGCGAGATCTGTCGACCAGGACGGGTCACAATCGCGCGGGTTCGGTTCTGCGACAACCCGATCGCCCCGAGGATGTCGACGGTCACCCGAGAGATCGACATCCCCGGGACCTGAGTCAGTCCCTCGAGGGCACGAACGAGGAGCGCCGACGGGGGACCGCCGTGTTGCATGGAGTCGGTCCACACGCTCACCGTCGACTGGGTCGGGGTGAAGTGCTCGTATCCGGCGGTGACACCGAGCGGCAGGTAGTACGCCGCGTCGGTGGTCTGGGGAGAGCTCACGAGACTAGGTACTCGGCATCCCGATTTGCGCTGTTCATAACAGTCCGGAGGCTAATAGAGGATTCCACTCCGATGTCCGCATGAGCTGCTGCATCTGGCGTCGGCGGACACCGGTGTTACTTCCCTCGATCACCGGATACGCGAGTGCGTCCTCTAGGTAACCGATGAGCGGCATCTGCGGGTTGTAGGACTCCACGCCGACTATCTTGATCAGGTCGGTGATGACGTCGACCGCTGTCTCGGACCCGAAGATCTTTGCGTGCAAGGCCAGCTCCAACGCGGACGGGTGTCGTGAGGCCGCGGCATCGAGTGCTCGCCACGCGAGGAGACGGGTGGCTTCGATTTTGCCCTTGCAGTCGGTGAGTACGTCCGCAACGGCCTGGTGGTCGATGATCGGAACCGCACCGCCACGCTTCTCGCGGACGGCGAAGGCGTAAGCGGCGGCAAACGCCTGTCGCATGGCCGCGACGGAGAAGGACGCGATGGACGCACCGCTGGCGAGAAAGGCATTGCGTGTCAGATCCGCTCCCTGCCCTTGTTCGCCGATCAGATTTCCCAGCGGAACGCGGACGTTGTCGAATTTCACTCGCGAGGTCAGGCATCCTTTCAACCCAGGAAGGTCGAGGTGTTCGAGGACGCTGAACCCAGTCGAGAGGTGTTCGCGTTCGACGACGATGATCGATAGCCCTGCAGGGGTGCGGCATACGACACTCATCATGTCCGGGCCGGCACCGTCCCATCCGCCGAGGTGCGATGCCCACATTTTCTCGCCGTTGAGTACCCAGTGGTCGCCGTCGACGACGGCGGTGGTTCGCGTGCCCTCGGCTGGTGTCGCGGCGTCGAAATTGGCGCTACCACCGGGTTCGCTGTATGCCATTGCCGCAACGGGACTTCCGCTATCGGCGAGGAACGGGGCAACGAACCGCTTGATCTGGTCCGGCGTGCCTGCCTCGAACACTGGGGCCATGGCAAGCGTCGAACCTGCGAGACTGATGGTGAAGTCGGGGCTTGCGCAGGCAAATTCTTCGATGACCATCGATGTGTCGACACCGTTGGTGGCCGAACCACCGAACGGCGCAGGAATGAGCCCTTTCAGAAAGCCGGCTGCGACCGCCTTCTCGAATACCGGTCGCGCCAGCAATGCCCGCTCGAACGGATCGGGGGTCTTCTTCACCGACTCTGCCAGCGGGTACAGGTGGTCCTCGGCGAACTGCCGTGCAGTGTCGCGCAGTTTCAGTTGTTCTGGGGACAACTCGAAAAACATGGTGTTTTCCCTTGTTCGGGTCGGTGCGGTTGCCGCATGCGAATTCGCTTTTGATTGGTTGTGCTGTGTGTCGCCGGGGGTGGGCAGCACACACCCCCGGCTCTTGTGGGGCCGCTGAGTCGACCGTTGCGGTTACCGCCGGTCAGCGCCGCCGGAAAGGTGCCGTGCCAATCGCCTGCCCAATGCCATGCATGTGATCGTGGGTGGCAGTCCCCATGGCTCGGGTATCACCGAAGCGTCACAGGCATAGAGACCTTCGATCGAAGTCTCCAGATTTGCGTTCACGGACTCGCCGATTCTGACTGAGCCTCCCGGATGTGCAGCGGAGATGCCTCCCCGGAAGATGTCGGTGGCCCCCGCTTCACGAAGGATCCCCTCCGCGATCGCGCATCCGTTTTCGAGGCGCTCGACGTCAGCTGCGGTGAGTTTCTTGGTGATGTCGTTCGAGCCGATCGACCCCGCGAGATCGTCCCTGATTTTCACCATGATCTGGAGAGTTGACTCAGATGGGTAACGTGATGGGTCAACTCCTGCCCCGGCAGCGAGCACCGCGAGATTCTCGGCCGGAGTGCACAAATCCGTCAGCATGAACCCTTCATCGTCGAAGTGGGTTCCCGCCGACATGGGAATGTCGGGTGGGGCTACAAGGCCCGGCACGACGCCGGAGACGATCACCAACGGGTCGTGGAAGAACGCCTCGCCTGCGCCGCCCACGCCACTTGCCTGAAGGATTCGTGCCGTCCCGACCCCGCCGGCTGAGACGACGACGATATCGGCATGCGCGACCTCAGTGCCGGAGCCCGCGTCGTAGACGACGCCTGTCGCGCGTCCATCTCGGCACTCGACCGCCGAGACGAACGCCCCCGTTCTCAGCTCCGCTCCCAGGGTGACGGCCTCGTCGACCCACATCCGGGCGTTCCACTTCGCTTCGTACGCTGGTGCTGAGTAGAAGCCCATCGGAACGCTGGACTCGCAGCGGTCCTGGTAGATAAGTTTTTCCAGGGGACGCCAGTCGAGTCCGAGCCGCTGGGCGGCGGTCTGGATCTGCGTTGCTTTCGGGCCGATGAGGTCCTCGCGGAGCTCAGCCACAGGGAGCTCCTCGCGAACCGATGCGACGTCCGAGCGCAGATCGACCGCGTACCGGTCGAAGAGATCGAACGGCGGATTGGTCGCAGTTCCGTAGTAGTAGATCGAGCTACCGCCCACTGTCACGCCACGGAGCAGCATCACACCATCGACCGCGAACGCACCTCTGCCCGGGGACATCAGCTGCTCCATCGTCTGCTCGAGCGTCCCTGTCACGGGCGCTTCATCTCCCCACTCGAGGATCAGCACACGATGACCGGCGGATGCGAGGTCTCGCGCGACGGTGGCACCAGCGGGGCCCGTACCGACAACGATGGCGTCGAACTTCGAGGTACTCACTGCTGAGCCCCGTCGCCCGCACGAGCGATCACCCATTCTTCGGTGACCTCACTGCCCGCCGCTCGAAAGAGTTTGCCGACTGGACAGAATTTATTGACCAGCTCCCTGAGCTCATCGATCTGCCCAGCGTCGGCATCGGTGCGTCCGTTGTAACGCAGATGCACCGACCGGAACGGCATCTCGACTTCCTCCTGGAGAGCCATCCCTCGGGGGTCGAGTTGTGCGACCACGTTCACGACCACGTCATCCACCGTGATCCCCAACGCGTGCTTCGCGACGGCCTTCAACGTGATGCCCGAACAACCGGCAAGCGCCCCCAGGCTGGCCTCGACGGGATTCACACCGAGGTTTCCCCCTCCAACTGACGTGGGCTCATCGAGCAGGTAGGAATGCTCGCCTGTGGAAACGGTCATGGCCAGGGGACCCGCAGTAGCGGCCCCGATGGTGACTTGCGCTGTGGGCATACGAACTCCTCGTCGATTGACTGGCTGCGTTCCAGCGGCCGAGATCAACTTCGAGTGTGCGATACACCTGTGATCACCGGAAGTGTGCAGATGTGGCATACGTGATCGATATATAAGATCACGCGGTGGAGATCAGACAAATCCAGGCGGTACTCGCCATCGCGGAAAACGGCAGTTTCCGGAAGGCGGCGCGCCAGCTGTATCTAGGTCAGCCGACTCTGTCGCAACACGTGCGCAGTCTCGAAGTCGAACTCGGCGTGGCACTATTCGAGCGGTCGGCAGCGGGTGCGACCCTCACTCGAGCCGGCGAGCAACTGATACCGAGGTTCACCCGAGTGCTCGCGACGATCGGGCAACTCGACCAGGAGGCTGCGGAACTCGCGGCTGGTGGAGCCGGGCGTGTACGAGTCGCCGCTGTGAGCGCGGCAATCGCACCCGCAGTTATCCCAGCGCTTCAACAGTTGCAGTCGACTCACCCCCGACTGGGAATCACCCTCACCGAACTCCTGCCGTCTGCGATCGAGGAAGCCGTACGCAGCGGTGTAGCCGAGATCGGCGTCGTCGCCCGATCCGGCATCGCCACTCCTGTCGAGGAACATGAGGTGCTTCAGACCGGCACGATCGGGCTACTCGTTTCGAGCAGCAGCAGACTCGCCGCCGTCGGTTCGATCACACGGGATCAGCTCATCGATGAGCAAGTGATTCTCCTTCCGCATGGCCACCTTCTCCGGAAGTTCGCAGACGGATACTTCCCGGACGGCATGCTGCGGAACGCCTACGAGGTGAGCCACCATTCGACTGTGGAGCACCTCGTCAGTGCCGGGCTCGGAATAGCTCTGGGCCCTTACCGAACGCCGCGGCGTAATGATCCGACCGTCTACCGGCCTATTGCCGATGCCCAACTCGATTGGACCCTACTCATGACCACGCACAGCACACCGAGTGCAGTTGCGGCAGTTGTTGCTTCGGCGATAAGCCGTAGCTTTCGGGATCTCGCCGCTGCGGCGCAGGGCTGAGCCGTTTGCATTTCGCCAGTGACGGCGTTCGTCGAAGTGGCGTGTCCGCCGGTAGAAACCACTGAAAAGGACACTGTCGGGGCGGATTGCGTCGATGATCGATCCAACGACCGAGCTGGACCGGCCGCCCCCTGATCGGCAAGCTTTCTGCTCGGCGTCGAATTGTCACTTGGGGCTGATCTTGTCCACCATCGACTTCGTCAAAGCAATGACTTCGTCTTTGTCCGCATCACGCAGGGGCGTGAAGTCACCGTCCACACTGACCCCGGTGGCGTACTCGACGTTGAGGTACACGGTGTACCCCCGCACCACGACAGTCGAGGTGAACACCGTGCTCGAGGCGGTGTCTCCGTCTTTCGTGTTGGTGTACGCGTTCTTCGTGAACAAGGTGTCGGTGACGCCGTAGCGCTCGCGCAACTCACGGGGTAGGTCCGACACATCGATAGATTGGGTGCCGGTGTCGTCGCCGGACTTCGAGATATCGGTCTTCGGGCAGCGTTCGACAAATGTGCGGTCGCCGTCGAGGTCCAGTTCCTGATCGGCAACAAAGATGCTCGCGCCCATATGGGAGTCGCTCGTGCGGGCGAACTGCGCCGTCACTTTCGGTGCGGCCCGGATGAATTCGGCCAGCGCCGCAGAGTTGGTGCGCACAAGGTCTCCGCACTCTGGTGGGGTCACGATCGGAACCTCGTCCAGAACGGCAGCGAATTCCGATCGATCGACGGATCGGAACAACGTCCCGGCTTCGTACTCGGATGCGGCAGGAAACCAGTCGGTCATGGTGTCGATGTCAGCGTTCGCCGCCGTGTCGTTCTCCGGCCTCGCGGTCCCGTCGGTACTGCATGCTGCGGAACCTGCGAGCAGAAGTACGAGTGCGGTAACTCGGGCGCGCTGAGCGAGGGTCACTGGTCGATCGTATGGGTTCGATACCGGTTCTGTCATCCGAATCAGACCGGTTGTCCCTTTTCGGGTGGTCCATGCAAGAACGAATAGCGGTCGACGTTTCGGACGTCAACGCCCAGTTGAGTCCGGGCCGGCAATCTCACCCCGAACGTCACTGGCGATAGATTTCCACGTGGGCACCGGTGACCACGCCGACATTCAACGTGGGCATGCCCCAACTCGAGCTGCAGTTACCCGATGCTTGGTCAGTCGGTACGAATGAGCGAGTCGACGACGTGTAAGGGCCGACCGCATAGAACGGGAAGCGGTTGGGGATGCCGTGAAGACCCCAGCACTCGACAGCGAGGGTGTACTCCCTGCCCGCCGGGGCACCGGTGTCGAAGCACGTTGCCGACGCGCTGAAGGCGTCGTGGCGAATCGCGCAATCCTGTGGGTCTGCTTGCGCGATGCCCGGGCCGATGATCGTGGCGACGGCCAGGCCGGAGACGGCAACGACAGTCACGCGTACTACTGCTTTGATTTTGCTTCTCATGCAGTACTTTTCGCTAGGAAACGACCGAACGTTACGTTATGATTGCGGTTGTCTCTACAACCATGAGAGCCCGTATTCGACATCGAAAGGTCACGGCCTAGCGAGGTACGAGCGCACTCCGGACCTCGATGTCACCGGGATGGGGGCGACCGAGCCAGTCGGCCAGCGACCCGTCGATATACAAACAGTCGAGGGTCAACGTGTCGGATCCGTCCTTCTCGCGTCGAGATCCCGAACCGTAGATCGGATCACCGGAATCCGGTCACGGCGTGTTCGGTGCTAGGTATGCGTCGTTCATTGCGTCCTCTTCATTTCCTGCGCGAAAGTCGGAACTCGAGGTCAAGGCGTTACCGGCGTAAGGTCCACGCCGGGTGGGGGAGTCAGGCGACGGAGGGTCCCGTCGAAGACGGTGACGTACAGGGCCCACCCGTCGGCTGAGGGGCCTATGCGTACCGAGCTCGGTCCCGTCCATCCGGACGAGAGGCCGGATGCAATGACGCACGTCGCACCGGTTTCCGGGTCGATGCCGTAGACCGAACCCTCCACGTGTGCAGCGGCGTACAGCATGCCTGCGTCGGACATGGTCAGGTCGTCGAGACCTGGAAAGGCTCCCGGCACAGTGGCTACCGCTGACCAGTTGTCCGGGTCTGCGAGTGGCACTTCGATGACCTGGCCGGTGAACAGATCGTCGGTATACACCCGGCTGTGGTCCGGACTGAGCGCCAACCCTTCCGATCGAGGGACGGGCGACCAGTTCACCTCGACGGCATCGGTGTCTGGATCGTACCGGGTCAAACCTTTTGAGGGAGAACCGAAATCGACGCCGACGTCCGTGGTCAGGAAGTCACCGTTCGGTAGCCGCAGAAGGCCGTGCGCCGCCATGTCGGTCACCGCGCTGACCTTGCCGTCACGGGTGTCGAGCTGGGAAAGCCCAGGGCCGGCAACGAAATAGAGGATTCCGTTGTGCAACTGCATTCCTCGTGGAGCCGCGAGATCGCTGAGAACTGGCTGGAGCCGGCCGTTTTCATCCACGTGGACGATGCTGGAAGCGCCGGATATGTAGAACCCGCCGGCACCGTCGGGTTCCAAATTCTCCGGTTCGTCGAGTCCACTCACCACGGTGTCGACCGACCAGCCTGCGCACGTCAGTGGTGAGATGCCGGAATGGGGTGTCTCCGCGTGAGCCGGTACGGACGAGATTGCCGAGAGAGCAACAACCGTGCCGACGAGAAGCCGCAACCGAAGGCCGTACGAAACCGAAGACATAGCGCACACCCTAATACAGACCAGGCGGTCTGCGAGGATGTCATTGGGGCTCGATGATCCGTCATGTCACCCAGGCGTCGACAGGCATCGAATATTCATTCCCGGCTGCCACTGGCCTACGTGACCACTGGCTACAGCGCGATGTCCTCTACATTCCAGATTCAGTCGAAATCTCCTGCGCTGCAGCGTAAATCATACCCACAGGTACGCCGCGGAGCGCACAAGTCCCTCCTGCCGGCGGTCTCGGTGTGAACAATTCTGTGGGTTTCGGTCCAGGCACCATGGCCACGTGCAAGGGAGGTGAATTGAAATCGGCCGGCCGGCTGCTCAGTCGTAGATGACGTCGGCTCCGGTTCGCCTCAGCTCTTCCAGGCCTGCTCGGAACTTGTCGAGATACTCGGTCGAGTGTCCGACCCAGTCGAGCATCTCGCCGACTATCTTGACCGGGTTCGGGCTTCGGAAGGATTGGGTCGGGTTGCCGGGGAACTTCTTGTCGGTGACGTTCGGGTCGTCTTCGACATGGCCGTCCGGCTCGACGATGTACACCCGGGGCCGGCCCGGTCCGACCGCCATCTCGGCCGCGAGAACTGCGTTGTCCAAAACCTTCGTCATGTAGATGTTGTTCGAGACGAGCTCGGAACGGTAGTTGGATCGATAACCCGGGGTGAGGAAGTCCCCAACCCGCAGGTCGGCTTTGGTGCCGTGAAAGTAGGCACCCGATTCATGCACCCGAAACTGCGGTGGTGTGTCTGCCGTTTCTGCCATCGATAGCCCCCTTGTGTCGTGATGTGCCGGACGATTGGGCGCGCCGTTGGGGGTCTTGCCGCAAGCCCCCATCGCGCAGTTATGGTGAAGGGGGATGGAAGAGGCCAGAGTGCGCGGAGCTATTGTGCGCAGCGGCAATCGATTCGATGGATCCCGTCACCAGATCTCGTGAGCAACCGAGGTCAGACCGCCTGCAATCTGGGCGCTTCCGCTCGGCCGCGAGAGGTCCTTCGCGCGTACGCACTGGGGGATTCGCTCGTGTATCTGCTGAATGCCGTGCTGAAGGCGCTGGCCGAGCCGTAACCGACTCGGCGTGCCACCTCGACGATCCCCAGGTCGTCTTGCCGAAGAAGGTCGCGGGCCACCGCCATCCGCCAGGCCATCAGATACTCCATGGGCGGCATTCCGATGTGGCGGTTGAAGCGCTCGTAGAACGCCGATCGCGACAATGCGGCGACTGTGGCCAGCTGTGCGACTGTCCACGGCGTGTCGAGACGCTCGTGCATGGTCTGAATGGCGGGGGCGAGCTTGTGGTCCGCCAGTCCGCGGAGCAGCCCGGGCGGTGTCTGTGGGGTGACCGTCGTCCGAAGTGCCTCGACAAGCAGGATCTCCACCAGTCGCGTCAGTACCAGGGCCCGCCCGGGCCGGTCCTGCAGCGCTTCGTCGGCTACGAGCGAAACGAGCGCATGGAAGCGTTCGACGCCGCGCACGTGGACGACGGGCGGCAGCAACGAACTGAGCAGAGCCGCGTCGGGTGAATCGAAGACGAAACTGCCGCCCAGGATGCGGACCTCGGGTTCTGCACCGTCCGAATAATCTGCGTCCAAGTCGTCGCCGGTCATCTGGCGTGGGTCCATCGAGACGGGCTCGACGTCGTGGAAGCTCGTCATCTCGAACGCGGGGGTGGTCGGCAGAAGAACGAAGTCGCCCTGCTCGAGCACGATCTCCGGCTCGTTGTCCACCGCCAGGCGACAGCTCCCCTCGAGCACGACAGAGAATCCGGGCTGCCCGAACGCGGTGTAGCGGACGCCCCACGCACCCGCTGCCGAGATGCGCTTGGAGAACACGCCCTGAGGCCTGAGCATTTGCACGACCTCGGAGAGAGGATCTGTCACCGAACACTCCTGACATCTACGCGATCCGACTGGCAGTGCGGACGATTGATAACGAAAACCGGATGGTTAACTATAGATCGTCCGGTTGAGGCTGCATAGGGTTCTGGTTATGAAAACAGTCATGATCACCGGAGCCTCCTCCGGATACGGCCTCGAGACCGCTTGCTACTTCCACTCGCACGGATGGCGGGTCCTCGCCACCATGCGTACTCCACACGAGGACGTTCTTCCCGAATCCGACCGCATCGAGATCCTGCAGCTCGACGTGACGGACCCCGACAGCATCGCCGCCGCGTTCGCAAAGGCAGGCCCCATCGACGTACTGGTCAACAATGCGGGAATCGGAGGCATCGGTGTAGTGGAAGCCATGCCGGTCGAGAAGGCCCGCGAGTTGTTCGAGACCAACACCTTCGCGGTCATGGCGACCACCAAAGCCGTCATCCCTCAATTTCGCGAACGTCGCTCAGGTGTCATCGTCAATGTCAGCTCCAGCGTCGTCCTCGGCGCAATGCCCCTCACCGCCATGTACAAGGCCAGCAAAATGGCCACCGAAGGCTTCACCGCGTCGCTGGCACTCGAACTCGCCGAATTCGGCGTGCAGGCCAAGCTCGTCCAACCCGGCTACTGCCCGACGACCCGTTTCACGGCCAACGGGGGAGACCTCAGTCCCTATCTGCCCGAGACGTATGCCGGCTTCTTCGGCCCCATCCTCGAGGCCTTCAGCGTCCAAGGCAATGTCACCACACCCACCGACGTCGCCGAAGCGGTATGGCGCGCAGTCCACGACACCACCGGCACCCTGCGTTTCCCCGCCGGCCCGGACGCCGTCGCGCTGGCTCAGGTCCGCTGACCGTGATCCGGGCTGTGCAGGGCCGCGGGCATGCGGTCAGGAACCGACGTGTGCCGCTCAACAGTGACACCGCAGGCGTGGCACCGCTGGAGCTGTACTTCGATTTGGTTTTCGTCTTCGCCATCACTCAGATCACCGTGGCCATGGCCCATGACTTCGGAGTGCAGTCCATCCTGCGTGGCACGCTCCTGCTCGCCCTGATCTGGGCGGGATGGGCCGGCTACGCGTGGCTCGGCAACATGGCGCTCGCTCACTCGAGCGCGATGCGAAATCTGCTGCTGACGGCGATGGCGGCAATGTTCATCCTGGCGCTGTCGATACCCGAGGCCTTCCACGACGCGGCCGGCGGGCTCGACGGCCCACTGGCCGTCGCTGTCTGCTACCTGGTGTTCCGGGCGCTGCACCTGGGGATGTACTGGCGGTTGAGTGCACCCGACCCGGTCATGCGCAGACAGCTGATCCGCTTCGCCCCGGCCGTGCTGACCGGAACTGCGCTGATGTTCTCGGCGGCTGCTGTGCACGGTGCTGCGCAGACGTGGCTGTGGATCGGTGCCGTGGCCGCGGACTTCGTCGGGCTTGCACTCGGCGGGGCACGTGGGTGGCAGCTCCGTTCGACGATTCACTTCAGCGAGAGGCACGGCCAGATCATCATCATCGCGCTGGGCGAGTCCATCCTCGCGATCGGTGTGGCCGTCGAGGGGGATGCGATGAGCTGGCCCATTGTCGGGGCCGCCCTGTTGGGATTGTTCGTGGCCACCTCATTGTGGTGGATCTACTTCGACGTCACCGCTGCACACGCCGAGCACCGGCTGCAGCAGGAGCCGCCCGAGACCCGAGCGCGGTTGGCGCGCAACGCCTATTCGATCCTTCACCTGCCGATGATCTTGGGAATCGTACTGACTGCGCTCGGCCTGAAAAAGGTGGTGCAATATGCCGGTACCGGCGAAAGTCACACGTTGACAGACCCCCTCGAAGCATCCACCCTTCTCGCCCTCATCGGCGGCATCATCCTGTACCTCTTCACGCACGCCGTCTTCCGAGTGGTGCTGGGGATGCGCATCTACCTGGGCCGATTCCTGGCCATGGGAGTGCTAGCGCTCCTGTGGGCCATCGGGTTTCAGGTTCCCGGCCACACAACCCTGATCCTCGTCGCCGCAACCATGGCCACACTGATCGCCGTCGAAGCTCTCACTCATGCCGACCAGCGAAAGGCGGTCACCCAACCTTGATCGGGACCGGGTAGTAAGCAAGGATGCTCCGGCGTTCGAGATCGTGCAGAACGCATGGAGTGCAACCACATTCCGGTCCGCGCACGGCGGCGGGCATCGTGGCCGATGAATTCGTGTCCAGTGCCGGGTTTCGAGGAATGGCCCTGTACCCCGACCATTACGGCAGAAGCGACGAGTCGTCCTGGCTCAGGTCAACCGTGCGCGTGCAACGGCCGACCGGACAAGGCCATCATTGCCTCGCCCAATGCTTCGTTCTGCGTGGGGTGTGCGTGTACGAAACTGCCGACCTCGGACGGCAACGCTTCCCATGCCACCGCGAGTTGCGCCTCCCCGATCAATTCACCCACGCGATCACCGACGAGGTGGACGCCGACGATCGGGCCGTCGTCTCGTGCGCGGATCACCTTGACTCCACCTGCGGTGGCGAGGATTCGGCTCTTGCCGTTACCGCCCAGGTCGTAGACCATCGACGTCACCGTGCCGTACCTTTCCTCCGCGGCCTTCTCGGTGAGACCGACCGACGCGACCTCGGGATGCGAGTACGTCACTCGCGGAACGACGTCACCGTCGATACGCGCAGGCGCAAGGCCGGCAATGTGTTCGGCAACGAACATGCCGTGCTGAAAACCTCTGTGCGCCAGCTGATACCCCGCGACGATATCGCCGACGGCATAGACGCCCTCGGCTGTGGTGAGCAGGCATTCATCGACGGTGACGAAGCCGCGCTCGGTGGCGATGCCGTGCTCGGCAAGACCGAGGCCCTCGGTGCGGGGACCGCGGCCGACGGACACCAGGACGAGATCCGCCGCGAGGGTATCCCCGGATGACAACGCCACCGCGACGCCGTCGGCGGATTCGGTGACGGTCTCGACCTTGGTTCCCGTGCGAATGTCGATGCCGCGCTTGCGTAGCGCTTTGGTGAGCTGTTTCGAGGACCACTCGTCCTCACCCGGAACGATGCGATCGAGTGCCTCGACGACGGTGACCTCGGCACCGAAAGACGCCCAGATGCTGGCGAATTCGATACCGATCACACCTCCGCCGAGCACGACAACCGACTCCGGAACTCGATCGAGCGCCAAAGCGCCGTCGCTCGTGAGAACGCGAGGTCCAAGCTCGATTCCCGGGATGGTGCGCGAATACGAGCCGGTGGCAAGGACCAGCGAGGATCCGGTGATCCGTCGACCGTTCACCTCTACTGTGCGAGGACCGACCACCTGGCCACGGCCGGAAACGATCTCGATGCCGGGACGCTTCAGCAAGCCCTGCAGCCCGGAGTACAGACCAGCGACCACGCTGCGTTGATAGTCCAGTGCCGCAAGCATATTGACACCGGTCAGCGAAGCGGTGACGCCGACGTGAGCCGAACCGCGTACCGCGTCGGCCACCTCGGCCGTGTGCAGCAGCGCCTTGGTGGGGATGCAGCCGCGATGCAGGCAGGTGCCCCCGAGCTTGTCCTCCTCGATCAGTGCGACCGAGAGGCCGAGCTGTTCGGCGCGCAGAGCGCAGGAATATCCGCCGGAGCCGCCACCAAGGATGAGTACGTCGACGTCACTCATCGGACGGAACCCAATGCCACGACGGGGTTCTCGACGAAATCCGCTACGGTGCGCAGGAACCCGCCTGCCACTCCGCCGTCGCACACGCGGTGATCGAACGCCAACGACAGCTGCGCCACCTTGCGGACGGCCAATTGGCCGTCGACCACCCACGGGCGGTCGATGATGCGTCCGATGCCCAGGATCGCGGCCTCGGGATGATTGATGATCGCAGCCGAACCGTCGACCCCGAACACGCCGTAGTTGTTGAGGGTGAACGTTCCGCCGCTCAGCCGTGCTGCGGGGAGAGAACCTGTTCGGGCAAGTTCGGTCAACTCGGCCAGCCGCTCGGCGAGTTCCTTCAGATCGGCTTTGTCGGCCCGGGGTACAACGGGAACCATCAGTCCGCGATCGGTTTGCGCGGCAATGCCCAGTCCGACGTTCTCGTACCGCAGGATCTCGCCCGCGGCGGTATCGACCGTGCTGTTGAGCTCCGGGAACTTGGCCAGCGCGATCATGGTGAGCTTGGCGAGAACCGCCAGCAGTGTCACCTTGACTCCGTCGATGGAGGCGTCGAGGTCGCGTCGGGCCTGCATCAGCGCCGTCGCGTCGACGTCGACCCACACGGTGGCCTCCGGAATCTCGGCGCGACTGCGAGAGAGCTTGTCTGCGATGGTCTTACGAATACCGGTGATCGGGATGCGCGTGACCCCCTCGCGCGAGGGAGTAACTGGCGTGGCCAGCGCGCGTTCGACGTCCGCGCGGGTGATGACCCCGTGGCCACCAGCAGTCGCGATGGTGGCTAAATCGAGGCCACCCTGCAGTGCCATGCTCCGGACGATGGGGGAGAGCACCTTCGGTGCATGTGAGCGGAAATTCGTAGCCTGGGTCGAGTTTCCGCTCACATGCGAAGCTCTTTTTCGACGACCGGTGGGGCCGTGCCCGGTGCCGTACCCGATCAACACATTTCCCGAACCCGCGCGCTCCTCCTCGCGGTAGCGCTCGTGGGCTGCGGGAACATCGGCGACGGCACCGCCGGTGATACTGATGAGCGGCGCTCCGACCGCGAGTGACGTGCCCTCGGCCGCATGCAGTTCGCCAACAACACCCTCGAACGGGCACGGGACCTCGACGGACGCTTTCGCGGTCTCCACTTCGACGACGACCTGATCGATGGTGACGGTGTCGCCGGGCTTGACCTTCCACTCGACGATCTCGGCCTCGGTCAGTCCCTCACCGAGGTCAGGGAGCAAAAATACCTGCATGCTCATACCGAGACCGCCTTGCTGAGATCTGGGGCGTCGTTCCACTGCAGCCGGTCCATCGCGTCGAGCACACGGTCTGCGGACGGTAGGTGGAAGTGCTCCAACTTCGGTGCGGGGTAGGGGATATCGAGTCCGGCGACCCGCAGGACCGGGGCGTGGAGGTAATGGAAGCAGCGCTCCGAGACGCGTGACGCGATCTCGGCGGCTACGCCGGCGAAACCTTGCGCCTCCTGGACCACGATGCAGCGGCCGGTCTTTCGTACCGAGGCCGCGACGGTCTCATCGTCGAACGGATTCAGCGATCGCAAATCGATCACCTCGACGCTACGGCCGTCGTCGGCCGCGAACTCGGCTGACTGCATGGCCACCGACACGGTGGGGCCGTAAGCGAGAAGTGTGACGTCGGTACCGGTTCGACGCACGACCGCTGTGCCGATCGGCTGGGTCTTTCCCAGCTCGATGTCGTCCTTGGAGAAGTACAGTCGCTTCGGTTCGAGGAAGATCACCGGATCGGGATCTGCGATGGCGTCGCGCATCAGCGAGTACGCGTCGGCGACGGTGGACGGGGAGACGACCTTCAAGCCCGGGGTGTGCGCGTAGTAGGCCTCGGAGGAGTCGCAGTGATGCTCGACGCCGCCGATACCGCCGGCGAACGGAATTCGAATGACCATCGGCGCGGTGAGTGAGCCACGAGTTCTGTTGCGCAGCTTGGCCACATGAGAGACGATCTGTTCGAATGCCGGGTAGGCGAAGGCGTCGAACTGCATCTCGACGACGGGCTTGTAGCCCGACATCGCCATGCCGATCGCGAATCCGACGATGCCCGATTCGGCAAGGGGGGTGTCGAAGCAGCGGTCATCGCCGAAGTCGCGGGTGAGGCCGTCGGTGACGCGGAAGACGCCGCCGAGTGTGCCGACGTCCTCGCCGAACACGACGACCTTCTCGTCCTCGGTCAGTGCATCTCGCAGGGCTGCGTTGAGTGCTCCGGCCATGGTCATCGTGGTCATGACAGTTCTCCTGCTGCGATTTCGGCGGCGACCTGATTGCGCTGTTCGGTCAGACCGGGGGTGGGTGAGGAGTAGACGAACCGGAACAGGTCCTCGGGGTCGACCTCCTGCTCGACGTTCATGCCGGCGCGCAAGGCTGCAGCATCGGCGTCGGCGGAGACGGTCATCTGCTCGCGGAGCTCGTCGGTGAGAACGCCCTGGCCTTCGAGGTAGGAATCCAAGCGCGAGAGCGGGTCTCGGGCCAACCAGCCTTCTACCTCGTCGGCCTTGCGGTAGCGGGTGGCGTCGTCGGCATTGGTGTGTGCGTCCATGCGGTAGGTGTGGGCCTCGACGACGACCGGTCCCTTGCCTGCGCGGACGTACTTCACGGCCTCGTCCATCACTGCCATCATCGCGACGGGGTCGTTGCCGTCGACCTGCTCGCTACCGATGCCGTAGCCGACACCCTTGTGCGACAACGACGGTGCCGCACTCTGGCGCGCCAGCGGAACGCTGATCGCGAATCCGTTGTTCTGGACCAGGAAGATGACTGGAGCTCGGAACACGGCGGCGAAGTTGAGGGCCTCGTGGAAGTCACCCTCGCTGGTGGCACCGTCTCCGCAGAATGCGAGAGCGATGGTGTCGCGACCCTGCTTGGCCTCGGCGTACGCGAAACCGGTTGCGTGAAGTAATTGTGTTGCCAGAGGCGTGCATTGGGGAGCAACCTTGTACGCGGTCGGGTCGTAACCGCAGTGCCAGTAGCCGGCGAGCATGCCGAGCAACTCCACCTGGTCGACGCCACGCGCGGCGAGAGCCATCGAGTCGCGGTAGGTGGGGAACATCCAGTCCTGCTCACCCAGGCAGAGGGCTGCGGCGATCTGGCAGGCCTCCTGCCCGCGGGAGGAGGGATATACCGCGAGTCGACCCTGCTTGGTCAATGCCGTTGCCTGCTGGTCGAATCGGCGGCCGTGGACCATCGAGCGGTACATCTCGAGCAGGCGTTCGTCCGACGGCCGCGCATAGCGTGCGGCGCTGTCGACACCCGTCCCGTCCGGTGCGAGATACTGCACCGGACGGTCGGCGGGCATGAACTGTTGATAGGACGTTGCCGGAACCTTCTCGACGGTCGTCATGGGGCATTCTCCTGAGATCGGCTTGTACAGTGATTCTGTACTCGTCTTGGCAAGGTGCGAGCCAACAGTGGTCAACGTTGGACAATCAGTAGATACCGGTCGAACATTCAGCAAAAACGTCTTTGTGTAGACGGAATCGAAAGGGTGTGAGTGGACGAATGGTGGAGGTACGCGGTGAGGTGGAGCTCGATGACGTCGATCGACGAATTCTCCGGGAACTCAAGGTCGACGGTCGACTCTCGATGCGGGTGCTGGCGGACCGCGTGCACATTTCGCGCGCACATGCCTACAACCGTGTCGACCGGCTGAAGGAATCGGGAATCATCGAACGATTCACGGTGCAGGTGGATCACGCGGCGTCCGGGCTGGGTACGTCCGCGTTCATCGCGCTGTCGATCCGCCAGGATTCGTGGCGCACCGTCGCCGATGGTTTGCGCGCAATGGAATTTGTCGATCATTTCAGTTTGCTGGGCGGGGATTTCGATGTCCTGGTGCTCATCCGAACGCCGGACAACGAGAGCTTGCGGCGAGTGGTGCTCGAGGGTCTGCAATCGCTCGACGGTGTTCGCGCAACCCGCACGTGGTTGATCTTCGACGAAGACCGAGGCGGATTGGACGGGACGCCGACCGTCGCATGAGCGGCCTGATCGCTCGGCCATCAGTGACCGTTCGCGCCAGATGAGGGCCGATGGTCGATCGTCAGAATCCGAGATCGATTACGAGGCCGTCGCTGCCGTTGTCGAGGCCTCTCGGGCGCGCCGTCCAGCGAGAGTGCGGGCGGCCTCGTCTGGGGTGACGCCGTCGTTGTCGGAGATCTCGAAGACCTGATTCAGAGTGTCGCCGATGGCAACTGCTCGCTCGTGGACAACCGACTCGGACCAACCGAGTACCTCGCGCCCTACGAGGTGGATGGCACCGCCGGCGTTGGCCACGAAGTCGGGTGCGTAGAGAATTCCGCGTCCGTGCAGAATGTCCGAAGCGGCCTCGTCGGCGATGACGTTGTTGGCGGCACCGGCCACGACGGAACAGTCGAGTGTTCGCGCCACGTCGGTGGTGATGACGCCGCCCATCGCGCAGGGTGCGAAGACATCACACGGGGTGGACAGAACGTCGTCGAGGGCAACCGCTTTGTGGCCCAACGCAACAGCGTGCGCTACTCGCTCGGTGTCGGTGTCTGCCACCAAGAGTTGCGCACCCGCTTCGGCGGCCAGGGAAGCCAGTGATCCTCCAACTGCGCCCAGGCCCTGGACCAGGACCGTCAAACCGTCGAGTGACCCCAACCCACGGTGCGCGACGGTCGCCTTCATGGCCTCGAACACGCCAACGGCGGTGGTGAACGCGCTCGAACCCGCGCCGCCGCGTTCGAGCGACCGTCCGAACACGAACTCGGTGGTGTCGTTGAGAGTGTCCATGTCGGCCGAATTGGTGTTGACGTCCGGTCCGGTCCAGTACTTGCCGGACAACTTGTCGATGTTCTCGGCGTGGATTCGGAGGATACGTGCCCACGTGCTCGGATCGATCGAATGACGCGGCGCGGGAAGCGCAATCACGGATTTCCCCCCGCCCATCGGAAGGTTGCTCACTGCCATCTTCAACGTCATCGCCCCCGCCAATTTCCCGGCGTCGGTGAGGGCGTCCGCCAGCTGTGAGTACTGTGCGGCTCTGGTGCCTCCGGCCGCTGGTCCGAGTTGGGTCGAATCGAGTCGAATGACGAAATGGGCACCAGTCTCCCGGTCGAATCGGGTGACCGTCATTTCCCCGTCCCAGTTCAGTGCGCTGTCGATACTCATGATGTACCCCTTGATGTTCGATGGATGGGTGGACGCAGACAACTCCGAGCAGTCCCGGTTCGTGCCCGCGGCGACGGAGGGTGCGTCTTCATAGTGTGACCAGTCCTCGCCGAAAATGTCTCTGCAGTTTCACAATTGGAGACGAATGACAGAAGACGCGGACCCCCGGCGGCCACTTGTCCAACGCGCCCATGCGGATCCAGTTGTGTCTTGGAAAAGTGGTTGCGGCGTCGCCGCAATTCCGTGCACGCGGTGGCGTTCTACCAATCGACAGTCACCCGACGGCGTCAACCGATCGTCGAGGGAGTGGCTGACCGCGGTCGGGACGCGCCAGCCCGAGATGCGACCGCAATGTACTGCCGGAGTACTCGGTCCTGAAGTGTCCCGTTCGCTGCAGCTCAGGAACTACTGTCTCGGCAAAATCGTGCAGTCCGCTCGGCATGACCGGAGGGCAGATCATGAAGCCGTCGGTGGCGTTCTTCTCTCGCCACTGACGCATGTGGTCGGCGAGCATCTCCGGCGTGCCGATCACAGTGCTGTGTCCGTAGGAGGTGACCACTCGCTGGTAGAGCTCCCGAAGTGACAGCTTCTCGCGACGGGCCATTTCGACGATCAATCGCTGTCGGCTCTGGTACGAGTTGGTTTCGGGAATGCGATCGGGAAGGCCCCCGTCGAGCGGCATCTGCGAGACATCGAATCCCAACAGCTGCGACAGTCGTGCGAGGCCGATTTCGGGCCGGATCAGTCCCTGTAGTTCTCGGTAGTTCGCCTGAGCCTCGGCCTCGGTGCCGCCCAGTATGGGGCACAGGCCTGCAACGACTTTCAACGAATCTGCGGGACGGCCGTTGAGAGCTGCGCGGCGTTTGATGTCACTGTAGAAACTCTGGGCCGATTCCAGATTCTGTTGTGCGGTGAACGTGACTTCGGCGAGCTTTGCGGCCAGCTCGAGACCGGGCTCGGAGGCGCCGGCCTGAACTGCGACAGGACGGCCCTGCGGTGTGCGCCTGATGTTGAGAGGGCCTGCGACACTGAAGTACTCGCCCTCGTGATCGAGAGGATGCATCTTGGACGGATCGAAGTACGTGCCTGTCTCTTTGTCGAGCACGAATGCGTCATCGTCCCAGCTGTCCCACAGGCCGCTGGCCACCGAGAAGAACTCCGCGGCGCGAGCGTAGCGATCTTGGTAGCTGGCGTGCTTGCCGCTTCCGAAGTTGCGAGCCTCGGCTTCTACGTACGATGTGACCAAATTCCACCCCACTCGACCGCCGCTCAAGTTGTCGATGGACGCCAGTTTGCGAGCCAGGTGGTACGGCTCGTTGTACGTGGTCGTCTGGGTGACCACGATGCCAATCTGCTTGGTGACCACGGCGAGGGCCGACGCGAGCGTGAGAGGTTCGTACCGATAGATGACCGGGTCGAGAGACAACATGTCCGGTGTCGCTGTCGGGGCGCAGAGCTCATCGGCCAAGAACACGAAATCGAACAGTGCCTTCTCTGCGGTGTGTGCACTGTCGGCGAAGAATTCGAATTCTGCGCCTGCGTTGGACACTGCGTCGGGGTGCCGCCAGCCAGCGACATGGACACTCGTCGGTGACAGAACCGCGCCCAGAATCATATTGCGGTCCTGCGAGTCACTATCGGTCATCGTTTCTTCCTGTCATCGGTACTTCGGAATGTGGCTGCACGAGCAATCGAAAGAAGGTCACCGCCGATGCGATGTCATTCCTTCGTTCTTTTGAGCGGACGTCATGTCGAGATTTGCGAATACTCTCCTTTGAAGAAGATCAGTGGTTTGTCGGCCGGACCGATATCGAATTCGAGAACTCGTGCCACCACAATCCAGTGATCACCAGCTTCGTGGATGGCTCCTACTTCGCACTCGATCCACGCCAGCGCATCTTCCACGAGCGGCGCGTTCGAACGATCACCGTCGCGAGGGGCTACCTGCCGCAACTTGTCGGGCGATTTCGATGCTATCGCTGCGCACACGGCATGCTGATTCTCACTGAGGACGCTCACCGCAAAGTGCCTGGAGCCGTTGATCTTCGGCCACGATGTCGATGTCTTGGATGGCGAGAATGCCACCAGTGGGGGGTCGATGGAGATGGAGGTGAAGGATCCGATCACCATGCCGACGGGTCCGCTGTCGACGGCGTTGGCGGTGACTGCGACAACCCCCGTCGGAAGTGTTCCGAGAACGCGCCGAAAGGTGCGATTGTCGGTGGGATCCAAGCGTGCGGTCGGAGTTGTCATGTGCACCTTTCATGCTGCGAGAGATTCGACGGGCAGGTACTGCCATTGCTCACAACAGAACGAGGTCGTGGGTGCGCGCAAAAGCCGAGAGAGACGAGCCTCGCAAGGTTTCGCCGGAGTCGGCAACCAGATGGCAGGCCCCTGCCGCGAGGCTGCGGCTGTCCGCGCGCGCCACCAGATCGAGTGCTCTCGAGAAGTCCGAATCTCGGTTTGTGCCCTCGCATCGCACGGGCAGGACGTGTCCCGGGCGGGTGACGGAAGCCGGCGTCGATGTCGGATCTGCCAGGGTTCGGAGGGTGAGCGCCCGATCATGAGCCGAGATTCCGGTCGTGACGCCGGTGGCCGCGTCGACGGCGACGGTGAAATTCAGCGCGCTCTGTTCCGAGGCGAAAACGGGTTGGTCCGGGATTCGCAGTTGGTCGAGTCTGTCGTGGCGCAACAGGGCGAGAATCAGCCCGGTCGAATGACGAATCGCGAAGTGAAGCAACGAGACTGTCGAGCGGCTGCCGGCGAAGAAGAGCACTCCGTCGCCGTTTTCGTCGAAGAAGACCGCGGGCCGGCCCTTCGACAACTGATCGACCACGTCGGACGTCGACGACCGATGAAGCGTTTGTGCACGTGGTGTCATGGCTGCCCCTCGGGCTCGCATAGGCCGACCTGGTCGGGAGGTAAGGCGAGGATTGTATAACGCTTGTTACCAAAACTCGTTGATCGACAGCGTGACGTAGTGCTCATCACTCTGTCAAGCAGTTGGGCGTAATGGCCGTGACGAGCCTGTGGCAGATTGGGACCGCACAGTTGTCGAGGGTCTGGAGCAAGCAATGGGTCGACCGCCGGATCCTGATCGCCGCCGAGTCGTACTCGATCGAGCTATGGCGTACCTGGCCGAACATGGTCTGGCGAACCTGACTCTGAGGCGTCTGGCGTCGGAGATGAACGTGAGCACCAATACCCTGTCTTACCAGTTCGGATCGAAAGAAGCGCTGGTCGCGGCCGCCCTCGATCGAGCAAGAGACGTGACGTTGACCTTTCTTGATTCGGCCCGTCGCGTCGATCCTGACCTGAAACGATGCATGGGCAAGGTGTGGGCCTGGTGGTTGAGCGACCGCCGTCATCTGGTCTCCACGCGACTGAATATGGAAGCGATGATGTCGGCGGAAACCGACGTCGAACCCGAGCGCAGGCCGGACCTGCTCGGGTTCTGGATCGAATACTTCGCGGACTGGATTGCCGAAGAAACCGGCATCGCTCGAATCGATGCCGTGTCCAAGTCGACTTTGCTGAATGCGGTCTTGAGTGGTGCCGTGGTCGATCTGCTGAGTACGGGCGACGAGGATCGCATCGAGCGGGCATTGAAGGACTTTTTGGACGGCTTTTACTAGTTCGGACCGCGTCGTGTTTCTTGCACGTAACCGGAATATCACCCCTATGTGACTGTTGACACATCCTCCGATGACGGTTAATCTCTGCTCAGTTCTTGTAACAAAAGATACGAAAACATCGTTGTCGTGTTTGTGACCCAATTAAGCTGTGTCAGTTGGAGTTTCACGTGTGGGTACCCGGACTCGACGGCTCGAGGGCAACCCGTCTACGGGAGCTCGCGGGGGTGAGTAGGTACGCCACCGGGGCGTCGAAAGTCACCGCTTCGCTCAACATGTCGTGACCTGCTCGCCCACAGAAGTGCAGCAGTAGCAGCAGTTGGACTGTCCGGCCACAGCCGGCGTCCTCCCGATGACCATTACATGCTCTTTAGATGCGTGAAGCCGATTCGACGGACCGGCCCTGACGTCGGCACTCGGCCTCGTGGCATCGACGACGTCGTTCTCAGGCCAAGAAAGGACAGCATGACCACCCAGCCACAGATCACTGTCGAGGACTTGTGGATCGAACTTCTCACGGGGGCGCGGCTCGCAGCCCGCCGGTGGTATCGCGCGGACCTGACGGCACCGGCTCCGACGATCTTCGAGCACCTTCCCTACCGGCTGACCGACCTCCGGGCGAACCGGGACAATTCCTGGTACCAGCCGCTCGCCGCCGCCGGTTATGTGGGACTTCGCGTCGACATCAGGGGCACCGGAAACTCGAAGGGTCTTTTCACCGACGAGTACTCCGCGGAAGAACTCGATGACGCTGAGGCGCTCGTCGCGTGGATACGAAACCAGTCCTGGTCGGACGGATCGGTGGGCATGATCGGCATCTCGTACAGCGGCTTCAACGCCCTGCAACTCGGCACCAGAAACCCGCCCGGGCTCAAAGCAGTCATCGCGGCAGGGTTCGCCGACGACCGCTTCGAACAGGACGTCCACCGAATCGGCGGCGCAGTCCACGATCAAGGCCTTGCATGGGCTCAAATGTGCACGGGCGTCGTCACATTGCCGCCAGACCCCCGATTCGTCGGCGAAGACGCATGGCTCGAGCGCTGGGAGCAGAGACTCGACGCGTTCGAGCCACCGGTCCTGAAGTGGCTAGGCCATCAGAGAAAAGACGAGTACTGGACCCATGGATCCGCTCGCTACGGCTACGACAGTATGACCTGCGCCGTCTACGCGGTCAGCGGATGGAACGACAGATACCGCGACGGCGTGCTCAGCCTCATGAAGAACTACGGCGGACCCAAAAAAGGTCTGATCGGGCCCTGGGAACATGCCTGGCCGCAGGAAGCCGGCATAGGACCGCGGTTGGAGTTCGTATCCGAAGCCATTCGGTGGTTCGACCACTGGCTTCGCGGCGACGACAACGGAATCATGGACGAGCCCTCCTTTCACGTCTGGGTGGAAGAGTCCGCCGCGCCGTCGACGTCCTTTCGCCACCAGGAAGGCAAATGGGTGGGTTTGAAGAGCTGGCCCGATAATGCGGTCGGAGCTCTCGAGTTCTCCGGCTCGTCGACCGGATTGCGCTCCGACTCCGTCACTCTGGACGCCGATTGTGTAATCAGCGGTGACAGCCTCATCGGTCTCGATGGCGGTGTCTCTGCTCCGTTCAAGTCTGCAGCAACAGACCTTCCAAGGGATCAGCGTGCCGACGACGGGCGATCCACCACGTTCGATTCTCCTGTTCTGACAGAGGCGATCGACATCCTCGGCCAGATCACCGTCGGGCTGACCGTAGCGTCGAAAACAACGGTTGCGACACTGAGTGCACGGCTGTGCGATGTCTTACCCGACGGCACCTCGCGTTTGATCAGCGTCGGAATGCTGAACCTGACCATGCGGGACGGACAGGAACGACCCACCCCACTGCCGTGCGACCGAGACGTGCCGGTCGAGATCGTCTTCCAAGGCACCGGATATACGGTGCCCGCAGGCCACCGGCTGCGGCTCTCGCTCTCGTCCAACTACTGGCCGTGGATGTGGCCTTCTCCCGAGACGCCCCACTTGACCTTGGTCGAGGGAAGTCGTCTTTCGCTGTCGGTGCCGCGACTTCTCGCCGGAAGCACCCCTCCGGTGTCGGATTTCTACACCTCGACCCCCGCCCACGAGACAGTCAGCGGAAGTTGGGCAGCAAATGCGGACACCGACGAGAATTCGACGACCATTCTGCATGATCTCGGCTCCGGCCAGCTGGTACGGCGAAGCACGTCGAAGATTGCGACGCAGCCGTTCATGTCCGACGGTGCCCAACTTACCTTCAGAATGACACAGGAAGACCACATCACCGATGGCGATCCGTTGTCCGCCGTGTCGATCATGACGGTCGAGGAAACACTGCAACGCCGACTCTGGTCGACATCGGTCACCACACGCACCGAAATCTCCTGCAACAGTGAGAGTTTCATCGTCGACGCGACACTGACAGCCAAGCAGGATCACACGGTGGTGCGCGATTTGGAATGGCACGACGTCATACCGCGGGACCATGGCTGAGTGCAGCGCCCACTGAAACGACCCTCTCGTTCTTACGCGCCGAAACGCGCGGTTGTGAACACCCACTGATCTTCATGGACTCTCGAATCCTCTAGGAGTTGCACGAAATGGCCATGTCAACCACAGATGAACAGTTTCCACAGCCCACCGGAAGGTGGGGTCGGCCTGCCTCGGTTCACCCACGAGCGCTGTACACAATCGGCGTCTTCGAGGTGCTGGAGCGATTCTCGTATTTCGGGATGCTGACCATTTTGGTCTACTACATCTACTTCACCACCGACAACGGCGGTCTGGGAATGCCGCAGAACGCGGCAACAGCAATTGTCGGCGGCTACGGCGGCATCATCTATCTGTCGACGATCGCAGGTGGTTGGATCGCCGACCGAGTCCTCGGAAACGAGCGGACGCTGGTGGTCGGCGCGATAGTCGT
The DNA here is from genome assembly GCF_047782425.1 of Rhodococcus sp. 077-4. Classification (NCBI taxonomy): domain Bacteria; kingdom Bacillati; phylum Actinomycetota; class Actinomycetes; order Mycobacteriales; family Nocardiaceae; genus Rhodococcus; species Rhodococcus sp. 077-4. Next base: position 908,796 of record NZ_JAJPWC010000001.1, read on the forward strand.
TCTGGCCGGCCACATCAGCCTGGCGCTGCTGCCAGGGATTTCGGGCCTCGTAGTGGGTCTGGCATTCGTCGCTGTCGGCAGTGGTGCGATCAAGACATCGACCGGCACCATCATCGGCACCCTCTACGAGGCCAAGGACCCACGCCGCGAAATCGGGTTCACCATCTACTACGTCAGCATCAGCCTCGGCTCGCTGTTCGGTGCCACAACCACAGCATTCCTGCAAAAGAATTGGGGATTCCATGCCGGATTCGGTGCTGCTGCAGTGGGAATGGCAGTCGGACTCGGCATCTACCTGACCACCAGGAGGACCCAAACCCTGACCCCCGACGCACTTCTTGCCAGTAATCCGGCATCGACAGGCATTATCGTGCGAACTGTCCTCATCGTCGGTGTTCTGGTAGCTGCGGCAGTTGCACTCATCGCGTCAGGTGCCGTGGACGTCTCGCAATCAGCAGGCGTGGTAGCAGTGTTGGCCTCGGCCGTCGGGCTCTGTTACCTGATCTCGATATTGAAGTCGAAAAAAGTCACCGCTGCGGACAAGAAGCGCGTCATCGGATACCTCCCGATTTTCGGTGCGTCGATCCTGATCGTAATGTTCTTTCTGCAGCTCTACACCTCGATTTCCGTGCACGCCGACGTCCACACGAACCGCCAGGTTTTCGGTTGGGAACTCCCGCCTTCGACTGCAATTGCTATCGGCCCCATCTTCACGCTGGCGCTGTTCCCCGTGGTGTCCGTGCTGTGGAAACGGCTGGGATCTCGCCAGCCTTCGGTGGTCGGAAAGTACGCGATAGGGCTGCTCATCATGTGCGCCGGATACGGCTTGCTCGGTGCCTTCTCGATGAGCCCGACGGGCACCACACCGATACTTGTTGTTCTGATCGTGGTGCTCTGCTTCTACGCGGCCGATCTGGTTGCGGCACCATCGGGTGTCTCTACCGTGACTGCGCTCGCCCCGCCCGCCTACAAGTCACAACTGCTGTCCGTCCACTACCTCAGCTTTTCCATAGCTGCCGCCCTTTCCGGTGTCATCGCTCAGTACTACCCGGCTGATACCGGAGACTCGGCGGGTGGGTTCTTCTGGGCCAACGCTGCCCTCGGATTGGGAGCTGCATTGCTGTTGATCATGCTGCGACGTCCGATCTGCCGCGCGATGGCCCTGGAAAGCAAGTAACCGCGTGTGACCTCGGCCTCTACTCGAGAAACGACTCGGAGAATCGTCGATCGGTCCTTTCCCACCACTTCGGTACATCTCGAAATACCAATCAAGGAGCACTAATCATGAGCACTGTTGTCAGAGCCGGCCACCTTGCCGACGTTCGCCACGGCGAGGTCTTGCGTGATCAAGCGGTTATTGTCGACGGGGACCGCATCGTGGATGTCAAGCCCTGGGGGGCGGTGCAGACTTCTACCAGTGATGTCGTCGATTTGAGCGATTACCTGGTTTGTCCGGGTCTGATTGATTTGCATACCCATCTCATCGGCAACCTCGATCACGGAAGCTACATGCCGTACTTGACCAAATCCGCGGGATGGGCGCTGTTCGAGGGGGTTCGCAACGCGAAAACGACACTCGAAGCAGGTTTTACGACCGTAAGGGACATGGGCACGTTTCGTGCATTCCTCGACTGCGACCTCCGTGACGCGATCAATGGAGGAATCGTAACGGGACCTCGAATTCATGCGGCTGGAGGCTATGTCACCTCGTCTACCGGAGGTGGAGAAATCACCGATCTTGCCCTCGACATTCCACTTCCTCGGGATTTTCGGATCGGAGTGGCAGACTCCGTCGACGAGGTCCGAAAAGCTGTTCGTACTTTGATCCACGGGGGAGCCGATTTCATCAAGGTCATTGCTACCGGCGCTGGTTTCGCCGCCGGTACCACACCGGGTGCCCCCGAATTCAGTGAGGCGGAAATTCATGCGGCCGTCGAAGAGGCGCGGCACTACGGCAAGACTGTGGCGGCGCATGCCCACGGTACAGAGGGGGCGCTTCGCGCTGTGCGGGCAGGCGTACGAACTCTCGACCACGGATCGTACATATCGGGCAGTGAGATTTTCGATGCCATGAAAGAAGCCGGGACGATTTACGTTCCCACCACGTACCTCATTCATTGGGTCGACGATCAAGGAGCCTCGTCCGGCTTTCCGGAGGAAGTACGGCGAAAGGTGCACGACGCAGTCGACCTCTCCATGGACGCCTTGCGTGAGGCCGTCGAACGAAAGCTGCCGATTGCGTACGGTACGGATGCCATCATTTTCCCCCATGGAGAGAACGCGGCACAGATGAAAGATTTCTCGGATGTAGGGATGACCGGAATGGAAATACTGCAGTCCGCTACCGTAAATGCTGCCGATGCGCTCGGATCCGGTGATGTCGGCATTGTCGAGCCCGGTCGATTTGCCGACATGGTCGCGATTCGGAATGTGGCCACCGTGGACGACTTCCACATCTTCGACAATATCGATGTGGTGATCAAGGGTGGTGAAGTCGTCAGGTAGGCGCTGACCTTCGACGAGGACCGAGGCGGTCTGGGACGCCCGACGCCGCCCACGGAACGCTGAAAGTGGGCGGCGTCGAACAGATCGGGAGTCAGAAGTTGCCGCGAGCGTCCTGCTCGCGTTCGATGGCCTCGAACAAGGCTTTGAAATTGCCGATGCCGAAGCCGAGTGAGCCGTGGCGTTCGATTAGTTCGAAGAACACCGTCGGGCGATCGACCAGTGGTTTGGTGAAGATCTGCAGGAGGTAGCCGTCCTCGTCTCGGTCGACGAGAATTCCGCGCCGCTGCAGCTCCTCGATCGGTACCCGGACATTGCCGATGCGAGCCCGCAGTTGCGGGTCCTCGTAGTAAGAATCGGGGGTGGCAAGGAATTCGACGCCCGCTGCGCGCAGGGCATCGACCGAGGACAGGATGTCGTTGGTCGCGAGTGCCAGATGCTGTGCTCCAGGGCCTCGATAGAAGTCGAGGTACTCGTCGATCTGCGAGCGCTTCTTGGCGACGGCCGGCTCGTTGAGCGGGAATTTCACCCGGTGGTTGCCGTTGGAGACAACCTTGCTCATCAGAGCCGAATAGTCGGTTGCGATGTCGGCTCCGACGAATTCGGCCATGTTGGTGAAGCCCATGACGCGGTGGTAAAAGTCCACCCACTCGTCCATCTTGCCGAGCTCGACGTTGCCCACCACGTGATCGAGGGCCTGAAAGATGCGCTTGGGGGCGCCTTCCGGTCGCTGCAACGTCGATGTACGCGGCACGTAACCGGGAAGGTAGGCACCGGTGTATCGGGATCGGTCGACCAAGGTGTGGCGGGTGTCGCCGTAGGTGGCGATGGTCGCAAGCCGCACCGTGCCGTGCTCGTCGGTGACATCGGTGGGTTCTTGCAGCACGCTCGCGCCCTGCGCCCGTGCATGCTCGATGCATCGATCCACATCGGGGACGGCCAGCGAGATGTCGATGACGCCGTCACCGTGGCGCGTGTGGTGTGCAACGAGGTCGCTGTCGGGGTCGACAGCTCCCTTGATGACGAATCGCACTGCGCCCGACTTGAGTACGTACGCGTGGTGGTCGCGTTGGCCGGTCGTCGGACCGGAGTAGGCCACCAATTCCATGCCGAAAGCGGACTGGAAGAAGTGGGTGGTCTGCGTCGCGTTGCCCACGACCCACACGATGGCGTCCCACCCACTGACCGGAAAAGGGTCCCGCTTGTCGTCGTACTCGACCAGACCGACGAGCTGACGCAATTGCTCGGCGTCGAGATCGGCCAGCCGTTCGTCGTCGTTGAGGATGTTGTCGAGGCTCATTGAATCTCCCAGATTGCCGAGGTGGTGTGGTGTCGACCAGTTGTTCCGTCGAGCAAAACATCTGCCAGTTACGCCGTCAATCGACCCCGCTTCTACTGTCTCAGCTGTACAGATAGCGCAGACAATGATCGGTATTGCTATACGATATGCCTACAAAACACGAACACTGCCGAGGTGCACGATGGAACCCACGCTCGACAAGCTCGACCGCGCAATACTCGCTGCGCTGCAGGATAATTCGAGAATCGGTGTGCTCGAGCTGTCACGGACGCTGGGTGTGGCGCGGGCAACGGTGACGGCACGGTTGCAGCGACTCGAAGACAGCGGTGTCATCACCGGCTATCGCCCGCGAATCGGTTTGGCTGCAGCAGGTTACGGGGTTCAGGCATTCGTCACGCTGGAGATCGCGCAAGGTGCGCTGGGCGATGTCGTCGCGGTTCTGGAGCAGATCCCGGGCGTCCTGGAAGCCTTTGCTACGACCGGTGCAGGTGATGTGCTGTGCCGGGTCGCGGCGGCCTCGCACGACGATCTGCAGCGAACTCTGATCGTGCTCAACCAGTCTCGTACGATCGCGCGGTCGACGAGTGTGGTGGTGCTGTCGGAACTGGTCGAGTTCCGAACGATGCCGTTGCTGAATACCGCAGAGACCGACAGAACGCCGAAAGCCCCTGCCTACCGACCCTCGCGTGAGTGAGGGCGGCAGGCAGGGGCGTATCGGTTCCGTCGAGTCAGACGACCGATGGTGCGACCACCGTCAGTAGCCAGACCGTCGGCGGGGCGAAGAGAACGACGAGGCCGCAGTACCCCAGCATCTTTCGCTGGAATCGGGCCTTGTCGTCCACTCGTGCCTCGGCCAGGACCATCACGCCGTTGGTGGAGAACGGGCTGACGTCGACCACCGTCGCCGAGAAAGCGATGGCGGCAACGAATCCGATGGCGCCCAGCTCGCCGGCGGCGAGCATCGGTGCAGCGAGGGGGAGAGCGATGCCGATGGTGCCGATCGACGATCCGAACGCCGAGATGATGGCCACCGCGTAGCACAGGATCAGTGCCGTCAGCAGCGGTGATCCCAGGGCCGAAGCGGCGTCGCCGAGGAATCCCAGCGTGCCGTTCTGGGTCATGACCGTCATGTAGGTCTGGACGCCACAGACCAGAACCACTGCAGGCCAGGCGATGTTGTCGACCACCTTGGGGTGAGTCTTCGGAGCCAGCAGCAACAACACTACCGAGACGCAGATTGCGCTGACTCCGATGTCGACACCCAAGGTCACGGACAACAGAACCAGGGCAGCGATGCCGAGCAGCGTGAGTACGCGCACTCGAGTCAGGGGAACGGCTTGATCGGGAACCGTTGTGACGGAGGCGGCTTCGATCGGATCGGCTTCGACTTTTACTGCGGTGCCGCCGCCGCTGCCCTCGGGCAACCCGGTGTGGCCCGGACGCGGTCCGGACGGCACCGGCAGTCCGCCCTCCTGGTCGCGCAGATCCTGGACATCGAACGCACGCGTCCGGTCTTTGATGAGGTCGCGGCCGAGAACGAGGAAGAGCACGAGGGCGATGAGGGTATTGAGCACGAACGGGATGAGGAACAGGGCCAGCGGATGTGAGCCCACACCGGTGGAGTCCATCAAGCCGTTGACGAAAGCGCCGTAGAGGTTGATCGGGGAGAAGCAGCACGCAAGAGCGCCATGGCTCACGACCATGCCCATCAGGAAGGGGCTGATGTTGTTGCGCTTGGCCAAAGGCATCGCGATCGGTGCCAGCATCCCGACGGCGAGAACGGATCCGAGGGCCATCAGCAGACCGGACAGCAGGAACATCATCCACAGGATGGCCCAGCGTCGACCGCCGACCAGTCGGAGGGATCGATCGATGACGACGTCGATGGTTCCGTTGGCTTTGGCGATGGCGAACAGCAAGGTGATGCCGCCGACGATGATGAAAGTACTTCCGGGGAATGCGTCGATGATGTCGTCGATGGGTATGCCGGAAATGGCGCCGCCGATGAGGAAAGCGCCGGCGAAGGCGAGTAGGCCCATGTTGATGGGAGTGATCGTCGCGACCGTGAAGATGGCGATGAGGGCGACGATCGAGATTGCGTAGACCATGGCTGGCCTTTCGGACGGAGGATGAGGTTGTGCCGCAGCGGAAGCGGCGATGCGCGGGCCGGAGCCCGCCTGATCACAGTGCGGAAGCGGGTGTGGGGAGGGGAAGAGCGCGATCGACCACTGCACGAGCGAGATCGGCGGCGGCGGCCAGAGCTGCAGTGTCGATACCGGTGTCGATTCCGGCGCGATGGAACGTGTCCACGAGCTGCTCGGTGGCCAGGTTTCCGTGTGCGCCCGGGGCGAAGGGGCAACCTCCGTACCCGGCGAGTGCGCTGTCGAAGTATCCGATCTCGAGGTCGAGCACTGCACGTACCGCTGTTTCGAGGGCCTGATCGTGAGCGTTGTGCAGGTGCAGGCTGATTGTCAACTCGGGCAACGCCGTTCGGACAGCCTCGACACCGGTCAGTACCTGATCGGTGGTGGCGATCCCCAGCGTGTCGGCCAGGCCGAGGCTCGATACACCGGTGTCGGCCATGCGTTCACACACCTCGACCAGCCGCTCGGACGTGATGACGCCATCGAACGGGCACACGAAGGCGGTGCTGACTCCGCCGATGAACCTGCGGTCCGGGTGCAGCGCGACCGCGGAACCGAGATCGCGCAAGGCATCGTCGGGCGAGCGGCCGGCGTTGGCGCGGCTGTGGCCCTCGCTGGCGGACGTGACGATCTGGATCACATCGATGTCCGTCTCGGCAGCCCGGTGGACTCCACGACTGTTCAAAGTCAATGCACTGTAACGGGTTCCGTTTCGGCGGGGTGCGCGCGAGATGACCTCCTCGGCATCGGCCATCTGCGGCACTCGGGTGGCAGAGACGAACGACGCGATCTCGAGGGATGTGATGCCCGACGCGAGGGTGGCGTCGAGCACCGCCAGCTTGTCCGCGGTGGGGACGATGCACTTCTCGTCCTGCAAACCGTCGCGGAGATAGACGTCGGTGATGTGGACGCGAGGCATCTCAGATCACCTTCCTGGCGCGCAGATCGTCGAGCTGCTCTTCGGTGAGACCGAGCGTACGGCCGAGGACATCGTCCGTGTGCTCGCCCAGATCCGGGCCCGCCCACCTGACGGCCGTGGCGGTATCTCCGAAACGCGGAACCACTCCGGGAAAGCGCACTTCCTCGGTGCTGCCTTGTTCCACCGAGACTTTCAGAGGCTGCACCATGCCGCGGGCGACGAAGTGCTCGTCCTCGGCGATCTGGCCCGCGTCGAATACTTCTCCGACGGGAACGCCTGCGGCACCGAGCTCGTCGACGACCACCGATGTAGGGCGCGCCGAGGTCCACGTGGATATCGCTCCGTCGAGCTCGGCCTCGCGCTGGAATCTCTTGTCGCCGTCGGCCAAGTCGGGGTCCGCGGCCAGGTCTGCTCTGCCCACCGCCGTCATGAGCCGTCCGAACACGCTGCTCGAGTTGCCGGCGATCATGACGCTCCCGTCCCGGGACGGATAGATCCCGCTGGGGACGACGCCGGGGAGATTGCCCGCAGTGCGCTGGCGAACTGTGCCGTATGCGTCGAAGTCCGGGACCAGCGATTCCATGGCCATGAACACTGCCTCGTAGAGTGCGACGTCGGCAACCTTGGGTCGAGAATGATCTCCGCTGCGTTCGCGAGCGAGCAGCATCACCAGGGCACCGACAGCGCCGTGGAGTCCGGCCAGGACATCGCCGATGGGTGCTGCCGGGCGCACCGGTTCGCGATCTGCGTGTCCGGTGACGTGCCGAAGTCCGCCGAAAGCCTCTGCGACACCGCCGAATCCGGCGCGATCGCGATGCGGCCCGGTTTGGCCGTAGCCCGAGATCCGTACCAGGACGACGTCGGGATTGACTACTTGTAGGCGCTCGGGTCCGAGTCCCCACCGCTCGAGTGTGCCGGGTCGGAAGTTCTCGACGACGACGTCGGCAGTTTCGATCAGTCGCAACGCCAGATCGCGGCCGTCGTCGGTCCGAAGGTCGAGGGTCACCGAATGCTTGTTGCGGGCAATGGTCCGAAACATCATGGAGGTGTCTCCGCGGCTTCGACGCCAGCCGCGGAGTTCGTCGCCGACGCCGGGGCGTTCGATCTTGATGACCTCGGCACCGAAGTCGGCGAAGAGGCGACTGGCGAATGGTGCGGCGATGAAGTTGCCCAGCTCGATCACACGGATTCCGTGCAATGGGCCGTTCTCGATGGTGGTGGACACCGGTGGTCACTCCCTGCAGTTGGGTAGTAGGTCCGAGTGAAGATTGCGATTATCATTATTTGATAACTGCATTATCTCCTGATAGGAATGACCATAGTGTGCTGGATCACTAATGACAACCACTGTGACGTGCATTGCCGACGCAGGTCGGTATGGCCGTCATCATGAACGGTGCCGTGGTCGGCGGGAATCGACCGAGGACGAGGTAGAGCACTGCACAGCCAACGCGCTCAGCTACCGCGATCTGGCCGTTCTCCATCGTGGCGCTCGGCCCTGCTGACGGCGTCGCGGGCCGGTCCGACACCTATGCTGCGTTAGCAGTGTCGGCCGTGTAGCCGGCGCGATGCGGGAATCGAACACGGAGGTCGACAGCAGTGACGGACGGCAGCGCCGACACCACTACCGGGGTTCTGGCTCGGGCCGCGGCAATTCTGAACGCCGTCGAGGCTTGCCCTCGGACCACCGGTGACCTCGCCAAGATGCTGGGGCTGTCTGCATCGACGGTCTATCGACTGGTCGGCGAGATGGTGCGGTACTCGATGCTCCGCCGGGACAACGACGGTCTTCTTCATCCCGGTGATCGCTTCGGCACCTCCACCCTCGGCGGGCTCGCGGTACCGATTCTCAGGCGCCTGCGGCAGGAGACCGGAGAATCCGCCCAGTTGTGGGTACTGCGGGGATCGCATCGACTGTGCCTGGTATCGGAGGATTCACAGCACGAACTCCGGGCATCCTTGCCCGTGGGGGCGCTACTTCCCCTCGGAGCGGGGTCGGCCGGTCACGTGTTGGCCGGCGATCTCGACGGCGACGCCGACAGTCGCGCACTCGGGTGGTGGGAGTCGGTGTCCGAGCGAACCCCAGGGCTGACCTCGGTCAGTGCACCGGTCCGCCGAGACGAGCGCATCGTTGCCGCCGTGTGCGTCGCGGGTCCGGTAGAGAGGGTGCCGACGTCGGCCGGCCAGCTGTGGGGCCAGGCTGTGCGCGACGCTGCACTCGAAATCGAGCAGTCCCTCGTGGTCCGATCGGACTGGTAGCAGTCGCTCAGGCCGGCACGATGCGGCCACGGACGTCTCCGAACCCGATGCGCGACCCGTTGAGCCCCGGAGCGCTCGCGGCGATGACGACCTCGTCACCGTCCTCGAGGAAGGTTCGGGTCTCCGCACCGAGTTGTACGGGTTCTGCACCGCCCCAGGTCAATTCGATGAACGCGCCGCGCTGATTCTTCTCCGGTCCGGAGATGGTGCCCGAGGCGAACAGGTCGCCCGTCCGGCTGGTCGCGCCGTTGACGGTTTCGTGGGCCAGCATCTGAGCGGGTGACCAGTACATTGCACCGTAGGGCGGGTGGGAAACCACGTGACCGTTCCACGAGACCGTCAGGTCGATATCGAGTGCCCACGAACGAGACTCGCGGAGGTACTCGAGTGGCTCGGGGTCCTGAACCGGCGTCGAGACCCTCGCGTGTTCGAGCGCGAGCAGGGGTACCACCCACGGTGAGATGGACGTCGCGAAACTCTTGCCGAGGTTCGGCCCCAGCGGTACGTACTCCCAGGCCTGGATGTCGCGAGCCGACCAGTCGTTGACGATGACAGCACCGAACACGTGCTCGGAGAAATCATTCGGCGAGATGGGTCCATCCGCCGGAACGCCGACGACGAAGCCCATCTCGGCTTCGATGTCCAGTCTCCGACTCGGACCGAACGTGGGCGACGCCTCGTCGGGTGCTTTGCGTTGACCGGACGGCCGCCTGACATCGGTACCGGAGACGACGACCGTGCCGGCCCGGCCGTGATATGCAACGGGCAGATGCTTCCAATTCGGTAGGAGCGGTTCGGCATCGGGACGAAAGAGTCGACCGAGATTGGCTGCGTGATGTTCCGAGGCGTAGAAGTCCACGTAGTCGGCGACCTCGAACGGTAGGTGCATCGTGACATCGGAAACCGACACGATTGCCTGCGCGGGGGTCGTGCCAGCGATCAGCATGTCGGTGACGCACTCGCGGACCTCGACCCACCGACTGCGACCGCGCGCCATGAACGCATTGAGGCTCGCCGACGCGAAATCTTCGTCGTCAAGAGCCGCGTACAGGTCGATCACGTTGTCGCCATAACGAACTCCGACACGAGCATCGCTACTGGAAGTACTGAATACCCCACAGGGCAGGTTGTCGATTCCGAACTCGGAATCAGCGGGGATATCGATGTGCGTCATGGACGGCGCTCCTGATGTACGGGGGTGGGGCTCACAGGGGTGGGACGAGGCCCAGCCGGACGAGGTCGTCGAGGGGCTCACGAATGCTGCAGGTACCGAACGATGCGAATGCGCGTTCGCCTTCGACACCGGACACAAGGCGGGCGAGGACCTCCTCGTCCCGGATCGCCAATATCTTCTCGAGTTCGCCGACCCGAGCACCGCTGTGCGCGGCTTCTGCGGCAAGTATCACGTTGAGAAAACCGTGCTGCTCGAAGCCGTTGTCGGGATCGGTATTTCGAGCTGCACGATGCAGTCCGGCTGTGGCTTTGAAATGGATCTCTCGCTTCGCGGCCTCATATATTTCCGACGCGAGTTCGTGCTCGCTCGGATACATGTCGGCGGTGACGCCCCCGGTCCTGAACTTGGCACGATACCCGCGCTCGTCCACGGCATCGAAGATGTCGTCGCGTCGGGCATCTCGGGGTATCTCGACGTAGATGTCGATGTCCTGAGTGATGGTGCGCAAGGCATCGATGTCGGTGCCGTCGGGAACTGCCACTTCGATGGCCACGACGGTCACCCCGGCCGTGCGGTCAGCGGCGCGCAGGCCTGCCTCTACGCTTCTTGGGCCGGCAGGTGCGGTCAACGCCACCTTCATCCGTGCACCCAGGTTCAGCTCGGTTACCCGATCCATGGGAACGACCAACGGGCCCACCAGGTCTGCGAAGGCACTGTCCCGGTACTCGAGGTGTTGGCGCACAGCAACATCGAGAGGCGCGTTGCCGGGAGGGAAGACGGCGGCGTCGTCGCAGAGTCGACGAAAGAACGGTGGGATCATCGGTTCGGTCCCCGGCCGGCCCAGGTCCACGCATAGCCGGTGTCCTCGCATGCGAGCGCACCTTCGCCGAGTTCGAGGGGGCGGAAGGAATCGACCATGACGGCCAGTTCGTCGAAGAACTCGGCACCGATGCTGCGTTCGTACGCTCCCGGCTGCGGCCCGTGAGCGTGACCGCCCGGATGTACCGAGATCGAACCCTGCCCGATGCCAGAGCCTTTGCGTGCCTCGTAGTCGCCGCCGACGTAGAACATGATCTCGTCGGAGTCGACGTTGGAGTGGTAGTACGGCACCGGAATTGCCAGCGGGTGGTAATCGACCTTGCGCGGCACGAAGTTGCAGATTACGAAATTGGACCCTTCGAAAGCCTGGTGAGCCGGCGGCGGTTGATGCACGCGGCCGGTGATCGGTTCGTAGTCGGAGATGTTGAACGTGTACGGGTAGAGGCAGCCATCCCACCCCACCACGTCGAACGGATGATTCGGGTAGACGAACCGCGTTCCGACGATGCCCGTCGAACCACGGTGTTTGACAAGCACTTCCACGTCGGTGCCGTCGGCGAGCAGGGCCTCGGACGGTCCGTGCAGATCGCGCTCGCAGTAGGGGGCGTGCTCGAGTAACTGGCCGTACTTCGACAGGAACCGCTTCGGTGGCGCAATGTGACTGTTGGCCTCGATGGCGTACGCGCGCAGGGGGCCGTCGGGAATCCAGCGGTGTGTCGTTGCGCGTGGGATGAGCACGTAGTCGCCCTGCCGTGCCTCCAGGATTCCGAACACCGTTTCGACTGTCGCAGAACCGGATTCGACGTAGACCATCTCGTCACCGATCGAGTTACGGTACAGCGGAGAAGGTTTGCAAGCGACGACATAGGACAGTCTGACGTCGGCGTTGCCGAGGACGAGGCGTCGGCCGGTGACGACGTCGGTGTCCGCCACCGCCGATTCTGGAAACAGGTCATGCAACTTCAGGTGCCGCGGCAGGAGCGGATGATTGGGCGTGGTCGATTGGTCGGGGAGCTCCCACGCCGTGGCGTCGACGATTGCCGACGGTATGTGACGGTGATAGAGCAGGGACGAGTCCGACGAGAAGCCCTCTTCGCCCATCAGCTCCTCGAAGTAGAGGTTCCCGTCTGGAGTTCGGTGCTGGGTGTGCCGCTTCGGCGGTATCGATCCGAGCTGCCGGTAATAGGCCACGTCGTCGCTCCTGTGTTCTGTTCACCGCTTATAGTAAATACATTAACTACTTTGACGTGATCTACGCAACCTTCAATTGCGTCCCCGGACGTCGAACTGGCTGCGATGGGTGATGAGTTTGGTCAACAGCATCACCAGGATCCGCTGTTCGGGTTCGGTGAGCGCGCTGGCCCACGCATTCTCCCGTTCGTTCTGTTCGGCGAACGTCGCGACCATCTCGTCATGCCCTTGCGTTGTGAGGGCGAGACGCACGGAACGACCGTCCTTCTCGTCGGGGGTGCTGGCGAGCAGTCCGCCGGCGATGAGGGTCTTGGACAGGTTCGATACAGCGGCGCGGCTCATACCCGTCAGCTCCGCCGCCCGCTTCGGCTCGATCGGACCCGCCAACCAGGTGACGAACATCAGTCGGAACGACGACCACGACCAGCCTCGCGGCCGATGAACCGTCGACTCCAGGTCGTACGTGACGATGTTCGACGCTCGGTTGAGTGTCAGTAGGACCTCGGTGGCCAGCTGATGCTCGAACCCGTAGTCCCGGGCCAGCGTGGTGTTGGCGGTCTCGATGAACGACCAGAAATCAGGCTCGGATGAGTCGGTCACGGAACCACTGTAGCTAGGGAGTCACCTGATCAACAGATGTATCAATTTTCCGACGCAGGTTCGAGCTGTGGTCGGCGTGGGTCATGATGGACGCATGAGCTCGAAGAACCTGTTCGGTGGCCCCCGGACCCTGCTGATCGTGGCAGCGGTGGTCATCGCGATCGCACTCGTCGCTGCCGCCGCGACGCTGATCGTCCGCGCTGTGCTGGGGCCGCCCGAGGGTGAGAACAAGTTCGAGATCGAGGGTTACTCCGTCGTGCAGGTCGATCCCCAGGTCAGCGACCTCGCGCTCGCCACACGCTAGCCGACTCTGCGGCGACCTTCGGGTCGTGTGTCTGCTGAAAGTTTCGCCCGCCGCGCGCGAACGTGCGGAGCGTGGCGGCGGGTACCTCGTGCTCGGGAACCGGCGCGCCGGTCCACTCGCAGTCACGCACGAAGACCATGCTCGACGCCACCGCGTCGGCTCCGAGATCTTCATGCAGTGGGCCGGAGATTCGGCCGAGAAAGAACTCCCCGCGCTGGGTCCGCGTCCAGACGAAGGACCCGTCCGGCACCTGCTCGAAGCGCTCGACTCGTCGTAGTGATCGTTCGTCATCAGCCGACATCCCGCAGAGTCCATGGGTGAGGGCACGCTCGACACCGCCGGGCATGGGCGCGCGATAGACAGCATCCGGCATACAGCCGAGCCTAGAACCCGAGGGGTTTACATACCTTCTGGTCCGTTACATGATGTTCTCGAACCTTGGACGAATTCAACGAAATGGGGAGCATCGTGTTTTCGAGAAAAGTAGTCACTCGCCTCGTGGCGGCACCGTTGGTTGCGGGAGCCCTGACGCTTGGGTCGGCGGGGATCGGGTCGGCCGCGACCGTCACGGAACTCAGGCCAGCACAAGCCTTCGTGTTCTTTCAGCACGGCGTGAGCTTCGGATCGGGCCCGGTCGAGGCAACAGCGACGGTGGGTGCTGAGGCAGGGAAAGTCACCGTCACGACCGCGAGCAAGATTTCGGGTGCGGGTGACATGGGCTCGTCCGCGGTGGGTCTGCTGCCGGTTCCGGTGACCGTGGTGTGGACGAACATCGACAATGGGCGATCCGGTTCGGCGGGTGGGATGTCGACCGAGCCGATCACTCTCGCTACCGGCGTCGGCCGCGTCGATCTCACGATCACGACGGACACTCCCAACCTGCCCGGTGGTGGCCGCGTCGTCGTGGAGTAGTCATGCCTTCGGTGAGGACAGCCGGACTGAGTAGGCCGAATTCGACTGCGCCGCTGTGGCCGAACAGTTCTGGGAATCTGCTCGAGTGCTGGCCGGTGTCGTAGAGGGTCCTCCTGAGCGTTGCGTCGACCCGGTGTTGACATTCCCCCTGGGGGAGGCATCACCGTGGTGCCATGACCACAGATTGGGATGGACTCCCGGACAACGTGAAGAAGTTCATGACCGCACTCGACGCCCGACACGGCGCTCGTGCGCTCACCGTGTTCACCGCGGATGCCGTCGTGACCGATGAGGGACACGACCACTCGGGCCGCGACGAGATCGAGGCCTGGCTGACCGCCTCGGTCAGTGAGAGTGAGTACACTTACACAACAGAATTCACCGGAGCGACCACGACCGGTACCGCTGTCGACATCACGCAGCACTTGGAAGGCAACTTCCCCGGGGGAGTCGTCGACCTGCATTACCGCTTCAGCCTGGACGGCGCGCTGATCGATCGGTTGGTGATCGAGCCATGAGCAAACGATGGCTCATCACCGGTGGCACACCGGGCGGTTTCGGTATGGCGTACGCGGAGGTAGCGCTGGAGGCGGGGGACCGCGTGGTGCTCACCGCCCGGCGTCCGGGGGAACTGGAGTCGTGGGCCGAGCGGTACGGAGACCGCGTTCTCGTCGTGCCCATGGACGTCACCGATGCGGCACAGGTGCTACGAGCGGTACGAACAGCCGAGGACCATTTCGGCGGTATCGACGTGCTGGTCAACAACGCCGGGCGCGGCTGGTACGGATCGATCGAGGGAATGAACGAGACCTCGATACGGGCAATGTTCGAGCTGAATTTCTTCGCCGTGCTGTCCGTCACGCGCGCAGTGCTACCAGGTATGCGCGCCCGCGGAAGCGGGTGGATCGTCAACGTGTCCTCAGTGGCCGGGCTTCTGGCGGCGGTCGGATTCGGCTACTACAGCGCCACGAAATACGCGATCGAAGCCGTCACCGATGCGCTGCGCCAAGAGGTCGCCGAGCACGGCATCTCCGTGTTGGCGGTCGAACCAGGGGCCTTCCGCACGAACGCATACGCCGGATTCGCCGAAGAACCCGTCGCGGAGGCGATTCCGGAATACCACGACATGCTGGAACAGGTGCGGGCTGCCTTCGTCGACATGAACGGGGTGCAACCGGGCGATCCGCATCGCGGTGCCCGTGCGGTGATCGCAGCGATGACCCAGGACCCACCGCCACGCCGGCTGATCCTGGGCAACAGCGGGTACGACGCCGTCATCGACGCGCTGGAACAGAAACTGAGCGACATCCGGTCGAACGAGTCGCTATCTCGGAGCGCGGATTTCCCCGACTAGCCGGGCCCGTGCCGCTTCTCGCGCCATCGGTCGAATCATGTTCGACGCCACCGCGTCGTCGTGGAATAGACGTGTCTTCAGTGTCGATAGCCGGCCTGACGTAGGCCGAATTCGACTGTGCCGCGGTGGCCGAACAGTCCCGGCAATCCGCCGGTGTGCAGCAGCACGGTTCGTTCGCCTGCCTTGATCGTCGAATCCTGCACGGCAGCAACGAGACCGGCAGCGGCGCGCCCGGAGTAAACAGGATCGAGCACGAGTCCCTCGGTGCGGGCGACCATCGTCATCGCTGCGGCGACGGAATCCGACAGCACCGCATACCCCTCGCCGACGACATCGTGCCGGAATCTCAACTGCTCCCGATCGATCGGCCGGTCGGCGAAATGCAGTACGCGATCCACCGGGTCCGAGACGGCGCCGCAGTCGACGCCGAGTACGCGTTCGGCACCGAGGCGTCGGACGAGCCCCGCCATCGTTCCGCCTGATCCGACCGCTGCGACGATGGTGTTCACGGAGGGGATCTCGGCCAGGATCTCGTCGGCGCACGAGACATAGCCCTCGACGCTGTCCAGCGAGGTGCCGCCGAACGGGATCAGCGCTGCCCCCTCGCCCAGTGCGGCGGCGGTCTCGGCGGCTCGCTCTTCCAGCGAGTCGGTGCCCGCCCAGACGATCCGCGCTCCCAACAGGCCGTCGAGCACGATGTTTCCGGATTCGTTGGGCTCGGGTGCGCCGGCCAGAACGAGTACCACGTCGAGGCCGAGTCGTGCGCCCGCCGCAGCGGTGAGCCGGGCGTGATTGCTCTGGGCCGCACCACTGGTGACGAGTGTGGTGGCCCCGGCTTCGATCGCTGCCCCGCAGAGCCACTCGAGCTTGCGGATCTTGTTTCCGCCGCCGCCCGGCCCGAGCAGGTCGTCGCGCTTGATCCACAGATCGTTCGGACCGAGCCCCAACGCCGCGGCCAGGCGGGGAGCGGGCTCGAGCGGGGTGGGGTACTGCGACAGGGTCACCTTGGGCACCTGGCCACTGTAGGTCGCGCGGGCTCGCGAGGTGGCGTTGCCGTAAGTCGACTTCAGTGCTAGGTTGAAGGTTCAACTTAAGTACTTCGAAGGACCCGCCATGACATCCGTGATCAACCCGCCGGTCGCGGGAGCAGCGTTCGACGCATTTCTTGCCGATGCCGCACCCGCGAGTCGGTCGCAGCCGCTGTGGACCCCGAGCGACGGGCCGATGCCCGCCCTCTACATCAGTCATGGCGCACCTCCGGTGTTCGACGACGCGCTCTGGATGAACGAGATGTTCACCTGGTCGCAGTCGATGCCCAAGCCGAAGGCAATTCTGATCGTCAGCGCGCACTGGGAAGAGGCCCCGCTGAGCCTGTCGGCATCGGCGGCGGCGACTCCGCTCGTCTACGACTTCGGCGGATTCGCCCAGCGCTACTTCTCGATGGAATACCGAACACCCGACGCCGAAGCCCTGGCCGCACGCGTGGCCGCTGCGCTGCCCGCGTCGGAGAACCTGCACCGCCATTCCTCTCGTGGACTCGACCATGGCGCGTGGGTGCCGCTGAAAGTCATGTACCCCTACGCCGATGTTCCGGTTTTGCAATTGAGCCTGCCGACGCATGCGCCCGATCGGCTCATGGCGATCGGTGCTGCGCTGAAAAAACTTCGTGCCGAGGGTGTGCTGGTGATGGGTTCGGGGTTCATGACGCACGGACTGCCGTTCCTCTCCCGAGAGAACTTCGCGACCAACACCGTGCCGACGTGGTCCGAGGACTTCGATCTCTGGGCCGCCGACGCGTTGTCGCGCGGTGACGTCGCGACGCTGGCCGACTTCCGCAACGCCGCACCGGGAATGCCGTATGCCCACCCCACCGTCGAACACTTCACTCCGCTGTTCGTCACCCTCGGTGCAGCCGAGAACCCCGAGGCACCGGTCACCACGGCCATCACCGGCTTCCAATTCGGCTTGGCGAAGAGGTCTTTCGCGGTCGCGTGAGTCGCAGAGTCATACAGTGGACCGATGACGCATGCCACCGGTCCACTCGCAGGCCTCGTCGTCGCCGATTTTTCTCGCGTACTCGCCGGGCCGTACGCGACGATGATGCTCGGCGACATGGGCACCGAGGTCATCAAGGTCGAAAGACCCGGAACCGGCGACGACACCCGCTCCTGGGGTCCGCCCTACGACTCCGCCGGTACAGCAACGTATTTCAACTCTGTCAACCGCAACAAGACATCGCGAGTCATCGACCTGCAGTCCGAGCGCGGTGTTGCCGAGGCACGGGAGATCGTAGCGGGCGCAGACATCCTGATCGAGAACTTCCGAGCCGGGGCCATGGACCGGTTGGGTCTGGGGTATTCGACGTTCGCGCAGACGAATCCTGGTTTGATCTACTGCTCGATCACCGGATTCGGTACCGGCGGCGGAGCAGCGCTGCCGGGATACGACCTCGTGGTTCAAGCAGTCGGCGGGCTGATGAGCGTCACCGGCCCCGACGCCTCCACGCCCACCAAGGTGGGCGTGGCGATGGTCGACATCGTCACCGGACTGCATGCACTCAGCGGAATCCTTGCCGCACTGCACCATCGATCGAACACCGGTGCAGGACAACAGGTACACACCTCATTGATGGCCTCGGTGCTGTCGGCACTGAGCAATCAGTCTTCCGCCTATCTCGGTGCAGGCGTCGTACCGGTCCCGATGGGCAACAAGCACCCGTCTCTCGTGCCGTACGAGGTATTCGAGACCGCGGATCGGCCACTCGCGTTGGCGGTGGGCAACGACCAACAGTTCCAGGCACTGGTCGAGGTGCTGAACGAGCCCAAACTCGCTGCAGACGAGCGTTTCTCGTCCAATTCTGCCCGCGTCGAACATCGAGATCAGCTGGTCGACATCCTGAACTCGGCGCTGCAGACGCGGACCGCGGACGAATGGTACCGAGAACTGATGGCCCGCAACGTTCCCGCAGGGCCGGTCAATTCCCTGGACGAGGCCTTCGCATTTGCGGATTCACTCGGACTCGAACCTCGGGTGCAGGTTCCCGGTTCGGTGGCCGACGGCGTCCGCAATCCGGTGGACTTCTCGGCGACGCCGGTGAACTACCGCCTGCCACCGCCGGCCGGCCAGATCTAGTTCAACGCCCACTTCACCGACACGGACACGCTGACCGTCTGCTGTCCCGGTTCGATGGGCACCGCCATGTCGAACGAACTGGCGGACTCGCCGAGGGCCCTCGGCTGCTCCTGGCCGGTGATCGACTCGGTGATCGACAGAACGTCACCGAGTTCGCCGCCTGCCAGCGTGGCGTACTGCTCGGCGCGGTCGCGGGCATCGGCGAACGCCCTGGACCGAGCATCGGCGATCAGTTCGGAATCGTCGTCGATCCGGAACGAGACCCCGGAGATGCGGGTCGCGTTTCCGCCGGCCGAGGTGGCGTCGCCCAGGACTGCTGACGCCTTCGACAGATCGCGCACCGTGACCTGCAAGGTGTTGGTGGCCTGATATCCGGAGATGGCCGAGGTACCGCCAGGCAGTGCGCCGGAGTACTGCGGATCGATCGATACCTGCTGAGTCTGGACGTCCTCGCGGGCGACGCCCGCCGCGATCACGGCGTCCGTCACGTCACCGACTGCAGCATTGGCCTCTTCGATGGCGGCGGTGACGTCCTCGGCCGTGGCCTGGACGCCGATCTGCGTCGTCAAGGTATCGGGTGCGCCCTGGACTTCTCCCACGCCGTTGACGTTCACTCCGGGAGGTCCATCGGGTGACGTGGCTGGACTGCTGCAGCCAGCGGTCAGGGCCACCGTCAGCGCCAGTGCCGAGACGCACGATCCGATCATCCATCGATTTCGACTCATCGCCGTAGTGTCCAGCATGACAGGGGAATGGGAAAGACCTACGACGCGGATTTTCGATACTCGGCGTCGAAGATTGCGGTCACTTCGTCCACCACCTTCATGGCTCCGAACATCTGCGAGTACGGGGTGATCTTGTGATCCGACTGACGCACAACAGTTTCGGACTCGATGTGCCATC
This sequence comes from Rhodococcus sp. 077-4, assembly GCF_047782425.1. Lineage (NCBI taxonomy): Bacteria > Bacillati > Actinomycetota > Actinomycetes > Mycobacteriales > Nocardiaceae > Rhodococcus > Rhodococcus sp. 077-4. The sequence continues at coordinate 928,309 of NZ_JAJPWC010000001.1, forward strand.
GATCGCCGAGGTCGTCGACATACACGTCCACGGCGATGTCCCGCGAAACGCCATGGATCTCCACTGTGCCGCCCAGCCGAAACCCGGAATCGACGACGGTGATCTCCGTCGAACGGAATTCGATGGTGGGATATCGGTCGGCGTCGAAGCTCTTGAGCGCGTTGGCTTTCGCCACCATCTTCTCGGGTCCGATCAAGGGTGTCAGTCCACCCTCGCCATGGACCACATCGAGTGAACTCACCTCGGCGGTCAGGGCAACCGCGGTGGGTGTGTCCCCGGACCACTCGACGCTCGCAGTCCACGAGGTCAACGCAATCGTGAGGCGGTGCCCCATCTTGGAAGCCTTCCCGGTGACATCCGTCCGAACAGCCAACTGCCCGCCGTCCGATGCGTCGAGCGTCCAGGTCTCGGTACTCATGCCCCGACTGTATCCGTCCCGCATAACCGACGAAGGGACGAGGCGCAGGTAGTTAGGGTGGAGCCATGTTCTCCAATTCCCCTCGAACATTCGTCGCCGACGCCCTCCGCGGCTTCGTCGCGTCCACCGACGACATCGCCTGGCATTCCGACCCCGGATTCCTGACCCGCCGCTATCGGATATCCGACGGCCAGGTCGCCCTGCTGTCCGGTGGGGGATCGGGCCACGAACCACTGCACGCCGGGTTCATCGGCCGCGGCATGCTCACCGGCGCGTGCCCCGGCCTGGTGTTCACCTCACCCAACGCCCTCCAGGTGCACGAGGCATCCAAGGCCGTGGACTCCGGCGGCGGCGTGCTGCACATCGTCAAGAACTACACCGGCGACGTGATGAACTTCAGGATTGCCCGAGAGCTGTTGCAGGAGGACGGTATTGCGGCCGACGTCGTTCTCGTCGACGACGACGTGGCCAGTGAGAGCGAGGACGGACCGGGCCGACGGGGCACCGCAGCGACCATCGTCGTCGAAAAGGTATGCGGCGCAGCGGCAGAACGTGGTGACAGTCTGCAGGCGGTGGTCGCGCTGGGGCGTCGGACAGCGGAGAACTCACGCAGTATGGCCGTGGCCCTGCACCCGCCGACCCTGCCGGGTGCAAGCGAACCGTCGTTCGACTTGCCGTCCGGTGAGATGGAATTCGGCATCGGCATCCACGGAGAACGTGGCACCGACCGCGTACCCGGACTGCCCGCTCAGGAGATCGTCGCGAAACTGACCGATCCCATCGTGGACTCGCTCGGATTGGCCTCGGGCGAATCGGTGATCGCGGTGGTCAACGGGCTCGGGGCAACGCACCCGCTGGAGTTGCACCTGCTGTTCGGCGAACTCTCGGAATACCTGCACGGCAAAGGGATCGAGATCTCTCGCTCCCTCGTCGGCAGTTTCGTCACGGCGCTCGACATGGGCGGCGCGTCGATCACCCTCGTTCGCGCAGACGACGAACTGCTCGAACTCTGGGACGCACCTACCGACGCACCCGGTTGGCCCAACGTGCAGAGTCGTGGCGCGAAACCGGTGGGCCAGCGCGGCGGATTCGGACCGTCGTTCGAGCCATCCGACACCGGCGAGGTGTCGGCGTTCGTCTCGGAATGGATCGGGGCGTGGGCGAAGCGCGTACTCGACGAGGAGCCGGCACTGACCGAGCTGGACCGCAAGGCAGGCGACGGCGATTTCGGAACCAACATGATGGCCGCACTCGAGCAGCTCGATCTGGACGCTGTGAAGCAAAACTACTCGGCAGCAACGGTATTCGAGGCCGTGAGTGAGGCGTACCTGGGCCACGCCGGCGGTACCTCCGGCGCACTGTTCGGAATCTGGTTCCGCCAGTTCTACCGGACGATGTTGGACTCCGAGCCGGATCTCGCGGCTGTCGGACAGGCCGCCCGGGCCGGGCTCGACAGCATCACCGAACTCGGCGGCGCGCGCGTGGGCGACAAGACGATGGTCGACGCCATCGCCCCGGCCGTCGAGGCACTCGAGAAGGACGGCGGCACCCTGCAAGACGCCGCCGACGCCGCGAAGACCGGAGCCGAATCGACGGAGGACATGACCGCCAATCGGGGGCGCGCCAGCTACGTCGGTGAGGCCGCGCGAGGCGTCGTCGATCCCGGTGCACTGGTCATGGCCTGGTTCTTCGAGGCAGCAGCAAGTTCTATCCGAGAGAACTGAGAAAGACCTCCGCGATCGCTTCGAGGCCGGCCTGATCGTCGGCGTCGAAGCGGTTCGGCACGGGGCTGTCCAGGTCGAACACGCCGATCAGGGTGTCGCCCTGGTACAGCGGTACGACGACCTCGGAGCGAGTGTTGGCATCGCATGCGATGTGGCCGGGGAAGGCGTGAACGTCGGCGACGCGTTGAGTCTCACGAGTGGTCGCGGCCGCGCCACAGACACCCTTGCTCAGGGCGATCCGGACGCATGCCGGCTGCCCCTGAAACGGGCCGACTACCAGTTCGGTGCCGTCATACAAGTAGAAACCGACCCAATTGACCTCGGGCAGAGCGTGATACACCAGCGCAGAAAGATTGGCGGCGTTGGCGACGAGATTCGATTCCTCGAACACCAGGCCGCGGGCCTGCTCGGTGAGCTGCTGATACTGCTCTACTTTGGAACCGTTGAGTTCGGTTGCGATGAAGGACATACGCCGAGTCTAAGCGCGCATCCCAGCACCACCAGATACGCCGACATTCCGCCCACCTGGACCCGCTGGGCAACACCGAGGCCGTGATCGCCGGGAAGATTGTCGGCGATCAACAGCCACGCCGTGGCCAGCGTCGTGACGATCAGGACTGCCAGGCCCACCGTGCGCAGCAGAGGGTAGAGCCGGTATCGGAATGCGGCCAACGTGAACGCAATCATGACGGTGAAGATCGCGAACACCGCGATGGTGCTGGTCAGGGCATGTAGATGGTGGAGTTGGGGGAACAGTCCGCTCGGCTCGATCGGGCAACTCGGATCGTCGGCCGCCACGCACTCGAGGGGGAGTTTCGCGTCGGCGATGGTCGCGATACCGAAGATGCCCGACGCCACCCAGCCGGTGACGACAAGCCGTCGGCGTGGGGTTGCCAGAAAGCCGAGGACCGAGGCGAGAATCATCAGCGAGCCCGTGACGACGTCTGCGGTGGAGAAGAATTCGCGGTACGGCTGATCGCGGGCGTCGAGTTCGCTCAGAAACGATGTGGCCGGGTCGAGACCGGTGTCGAGAAAGAACTCGGCCACCCACGCGGAGTACAGCGCTCCGGCGAGGATCAAGCAGACCGCCACGACCACACGGCGGATGTCCACACCTTCAGTTCTCGAACGCACCGACCAAGGCTAGCCAGTCAGTACGTCGGCAGCTGCCACCGCCAGTGCGGCCGCGGAGTCGCAGTCGTCCATCATGGCGGACACCGTGGGAACCGTGCGTGCGTAGCGTGCAGCAGAGTCGTCCTTCTCGGGCATGCCGAGCACAGGGTTGCCCACCACGATGTCCGCGAGGCACGACGAATCCAGGTCGCGTGTCTCGACGGAATAACCGCCTTGTCGGACGGTCTCGCGGTCTGTCGAATCCACGTCGCCGTCGACGTAGGTCAGCGCGACGTCGAGCATGGCGAAGTTGTCCTCGAACGCGGCCGAGGACACGGTGAAGTTGCAGCGGTACGGATCTGCTGCAGGACTCCACCGGTCCACCGTCCACGTTTCGGGCAAGCGCCCCAGCACGGCGCACGGATCTTTCGCGGCGAGTGGGAGGTCGTACTTCGAACCGGCTCGCAGAGGTGGATCGTCCAGTAGTCGCAGTGCGGTCTCGGCGACGGATTTCGCAGCGGTGCACGCGTCGCCGTCGGCGCGATACACGTCGATCATGGCGTAGCTGCGGCCCGACTCGGTATGGAAGCTTTCCATCGGCCCTTCGATGGCACCGTCGAACTTCTCACGCAGCGGAAACGTGATGCGGCACAGATCGCCTGACGAATCGTTGACGTACACCTGCACGCCACCGATCGTGACCTGCTCGACGTCGGAGTCCTCGGCCAACGGCTGATAGCTGTCCAGATCGATCGTGACGGAGTCGGGGGCGCTCGATCGCCCAGTGGCCAGCTCGGCTGTGCACTGACTCAACTCACCGTCCGGTCGCAACTGAACCAGAGTGCCCAAGGCGGCAAGGTCGTCCTCGGTGAGAAACCCGCAAGGATCGAGGCTGCGGACAAAGGCCGCCGACTCCGACAAGTACTGATCCACCTCGGACATCTCGAACCCGTACCGGTTCTGCGATGCGGGGGATGCGTTGCCGAGCACCACCGCCGCGCAGCCACTCGTCGATACCGTCAGTGCCAGCGCCGTTGCAGCAAGCAGCCAATTTCTACGCAGCGTCATTCGTCCCCCGTACTCGAATCAACCGATCATGGGGTTGGACGCGCGGGGAGTGCCGGAGGTTTCACTCCGCCGAAAGTTCGTTCTCGACGCGGTCGGCGGCGACGGTGGGGTCCTCGTGTTCCCAGATGCGGACCACGCGCCAGCCCTGCTCGAGAAGCTTCTCGTCCGTGTCGCGATCGCGGGCGACGTTCGCGGCCAGCTTGTCGGCCCACCACTGTGCGTTGTTGCGGGGTTTGGTCGCGTGCACCGGGCAACTGTGCCAGAAGCAGCCGTCGACGTAGACCGCGACCTTGCGCCTGGGGAAGACCAGATCTGCCCGACGCCTCATGCCCTTCAACGGTGCGCGATCGACGAAATATCGCAGGCCCCGACGGTGCAGTGCCCGCCTCAGCGCCACTTCTGGCTTGGTGTCGCGTCGTTTCTGCTTGCTCAGTCGCGCACTGGTCTTGGCGTCGGTGCCGGGCCGGTCTGCGCTCACACCGGAACTCGCTCGGCGTACCCGCCCATGCGCTCGAGGTGCGCGTCGAGGTCGTCGAGAAAGCCTGGTGCGAACCGCAAGTTGCCGGCTCGGGCGCGCTTGAGGAATCCGGCCGTCGCCCGCGCCGAGAGCAGCTTCGAGTCGTCCAGGAAATTGATCAGGTCCTCGTAAGGCTCGTGCACCGGCATGGTCGAGACGGCAACACGGTAGCTACTGCGATCGCGCCCCCACGCGGCGGTCGGCCAGGCTTGACCAGGCAACAGAGCTACATCGTTCGAGGCGTCGTACGGCCGGGGATCGTCGAGCGCGCTCGCTGCCCACGCCGCCATCCGCACACTGACGGCATTGCCGACGAGCTTCCACCTGTGACCGCTGCGAACGCCGGCTTGCTGCACGGACGGCAACGTCCACTCCGGATCGAAGCCCTGCAGACGCTCAGCACCGATGATGCCGGGAGTGACGATCTCCCCGGACGGTAGGCGAACGGCCGGGGGACTGGCGATGCCGAGGGAGGATCCGCCCTTGAGCGTCGGGACAGCATTGACCGCCCAGCCCAGACCGCGAATGCCCTCGGTCCAGTAGAAGCCGCACGGCTGCGTGGTCGGGTCGCCGTCGGGCAACGGGCCTGCATCCTGCGAGAACAGCACCTCCCGCGGATCGTCGGTGCGCGAGGCCAGCATCACCACACGCTGGCGACGCTGCGGTAAACCGAACGCCCGGGCGTCGACGACGCGGTAGGCCCACATGTAGCCGAGGTCTTCGAGTGCGTCGGTGATGTGGCGCATGGCGGCCCCGCGTCCGAGCTGCAGCATGAACGGCACGTTCTCCATCAGCAGCCATCGCGGACCACGTCGACGCGAGACCAGCCGAAACACCTCATCCACCAAACCGGAACGGGCACCGGTGATGCCCGCGGTACGTCCGGCCTGGGAGAGGTCCTGACACGGGAAGCCGGCTGCGACGAGTTCGGTGTCGGCGGGGAGGCTTCGGAGGGTGGTGACGTCGGTGTGCAGGGGTGTCTCGGGCATCCGCGCTCGCAGGACGGCCTGGGCTCCCGGGTCGATTTCGCACAGCAACTGCGTCGTCCACCCCGCGTCGGCCAACCCCAGCTCGAGACCACCGATCCCCGCGAACAACCCGACCATCGACCGTGCGCTCACGTGTGCCCTTCTCTCGCCCGACGGTCCTACGTTACTCGAGAGTCGGTGCGCTTGACCTCGACCAGGCTCGAGCTTTCACACTGGAATGCGAGGGCCGAAAAATCGGTTGGAATCAGCGGCTGTGTGGTGAAACCATGCGAACACAGCAATAAGGAGAAGAACCTGTGTCTACGGGTGTGCTCGATCCCGAAACCCGAACCCTCGATCAGTCATATCCGGACGCTCCGAAGGCGCCCAGCTCACTGCGTCGTTTCGCGCCGTTTCTGCTGCCGTACAAGTGGTTCTACATCGCCTCGATCGTGGTCTCGCTGATCGCCACCATGACCGGCCTGGTGATTCCGCTGGTGATGCAACGCGTCATCGACGGCCCCATCACCGACCGCGATTTCTCTGCAGTGTGGTGGCCCGCGGCATTCGTCCTGTTGCTCGGCACCGTCGATGCGCTCGGAATCTGGGTTCGGCGCTACCTGGTCTCCCGTCCGTCGAGTCAATTCGAGATATCGGCGCGCGCAACGGTATTCGACAAGTTGCAGCGATTGTCGGTCTCGGCTCACGAGAGCTGGGAATCGGGTCAGCTGCTCTCGCGGGCCATTGCAGACCTCGGTTCGCTGCGACGGTTCATGGCCTTCATCGGACCGTTCATCATCATCAACGCCGTCACACTCGTCGTGGGTATCGGTGTATTGCTGGTGCAGTCCTGGCAATTGGGGCTGATCATGCTGGTGACGTCGATCCCGCTGGTGATCGCGTGTACCAGGTTCGAGACGCTGTATCGCGTCGTGGCCCGCGATGCTCAGGATCAGGCGGGCGACGTCACGACGACGGTCGAGGAATCCATCCAGGGCATCCGTGTGCTGAAAGCGTTCGGCCGAAGTGCGCACTTGGGCAAGCAGTTTCTGCGTCAGGCCCGCACGTTGCGCGGCACCGAGCTGAAGAAGGTGCGCTATCTCGCGATCATCTGGGCGGTGATCGTCGGATTGCAGCCGATCACCATCGGCGCGATCCTGGCGGTGGGTACGTACTCGATCGTGCAGGGCACCATGACGGTCGGCACGCTCGTCGCGGCCATCGCCATCGTCACCTTTCTGTTGTGGCCGATCGAATCCTTCGGTTACCTACTGGCAGAGCTGAACAACGCACGCACGGCAGCGGACCGGTACTGGGAGATCATGGATACTCCTGAAACCGTGACCGACCCGGACGATCCCGTCGAATTGCCCGAAAAAATCCGTGGCCGAGTGCAATTCGATCGCGTCGGATTCACCTTTCCCGACGCGTCCTCGCCGCTTCTGACCGGCGTCAGCTTCGTGATCGAGCCGGGGGAGACGGTCGCGCTCGTCGGCAACACCGGTAGCGGAAAGACCGCGCTGACGAACCTCGTACCCCGTCTGTTCGACGCCACCGAGGGCTCCATCACCATCGACGGTATCGACGTGGCCTCGATGCGGTTGGCGGATCTGCGCTCGATCGTCTCGGTGGCGTTCGAGGATCCGGTGCTGTTCTCGGCCAGTGCGCGCGAGAACATCGCGCTCGGTTCGCCCGGCGCGTCCGATGCCGAGATCGCCGAGGCGTTGGAGATCGCGCACGCAACGGATTTCGTCGAGCAGTTGCCGTGGGGTCTGGCCACCCGAATCGGTGAGCAGGGGATGAGTTTGTCCGGCGGGCAACGGCAGCGGCTCGCTCTGGCACGGGCGGTGCTGGGCAAGCCGCGGGTGCTGGTGCTCGACGATCCACTCTCTGCACTCGACGTGGACACCGAGGCAAAAGTGCAGAAGGAACTGCGGCGTGTGTTGGCGCACTCGACGACAGTGCTGGTGGCGCACCGGCCGTCGACCGCTGCGTTGGCCGACCGCGTGCTGTATCTCGAGAACGGAAGAATTGTGGAACAGGGAACGCACGAGGGACTGCTGGCGTCATCGCCGCGGTACCGCGAGGTGATGGGATCGGTTCATGGCTGAGCAGACCGCAGCTGCAGATTGGCGCGGCGTCGGCGGCGAGGAATCGGAGGTCGACGCCACCGGAAACCTGGTGTTGGCCGGGCGTTCTCGTCGGTTGCTCGTCTCGCTGGTACGGCCGTACAAGAAGCAGGCCCTGCTGTCTTTTCTGATCATTCTGGTCGACAACATCACCTACGTGGCGGGTCCGTTGTTCATCGCCTACGCCCTGGACAACGGCGTCGGCGCTGCGGGACAGGGTGATTGGGGTCCGCTGCTGTGGGCGGTGGGCGGCTACACCGGCTTCGGTCTGCTCGGGATGATCACCACCTATGCGTTCCTCACCGTCTCCGGTCGGCTGAGCCAGAACATCCTGTACGACCTCCGCGGACGGGTGTTCGACCATGCCCAGAAACTGAGTCTGTCGTTCCACGAGAAATACACCTCGGGGCGGTTGATCTCACGACTGACCAGCGATGTCGAATCGCTGCAGACCCTGCTCGAGAGCGCACTCAACGATGCGCTGACGGCCATCCTGTCGATGGTGTCGATCGCGATCATCCTGGTGTACCTCGACGTTCCGATGGCGATTATCGTGCTGGCCGGCTTCGTCCCGCTGGTGCTCGTCACCCGGTGGTCGCAGCGGCGACAACGCCAGGGATACCGTCGAACACGGGTCGCGATTGCGCGCGTCGTGGTCCATTTCGTGGAGTCGATGGGCGGCATCCGTGCCGTGCAGGTGTTCCGACGCGAGGGCCGCAACGACGCCATTCTGAGCACCGAGGATTCGGAGTATCGCGACGCCACCACCGCAGCGCTGCGCGGCATGGCGAGCTACACCGGCATCGTGCGGTGGATCGGCAACGTCACGCTCGCGATCATCCTGGTGTTCGGTAGCTGGGGAGTGATCAACGGCCACATGGACATCGGTGTACTCGCGGCCTACGTACTGTATCTGCGTCGGTTCTACGGGCCGCTCGACGAGCTGGCGATGGTGTTCAACGCCTACCAGTCCGCAGCGGCTGCGCTGGAGAAGATTTCCGGTGTGCTCGAGGAGGAGCCATCGGTGACGGCGGCGACGAACCCGGTGAAGATCGGAACGGCCAAGGGCGACATCACGTTCGACGACGTGCACTTCTCCTACGGCCCCGAACGCGTCGTGCTGCCGGAATTCTCGCTGCACGTGCCTGCGGGGCAGGTGGTCGCGATGGTCGGAGCGACCGGGGCAGGCAAGTCGACACTGGCAAAGCTGTTGGCGCGCTTCTACGATCCGACGGCCGGAGCTGTACGACTCGACGGCGTCGACATGCGGGAGATCAGCGACGAGGACCTGCGCCGCAACGTCGTCATGGTGACGCAGGAGTCGTTCCTGTTCTCCGGATCGGTGGCAGACAACATCCGACTCGGACGCCCCGACGCGACCGATGCCGAGGTGCGGGCAGCCGCGGAGGCGGTGGGACTGACGGAGTTCATCGCGTCGCTACCGGAGGGAATCGACACCGACGTGCGCAAGCGTGGTGGTCGATTGTCCTCGGGCCAAAGGCAATTGGTGGCCTTCGCGCGGGTGTTCCTCGCCGAGCCGTCGGTGATCGTGCTGGACGAGGCGACGTCGAGTCTGGACATCCCCAGTGAGCGGCTCGTTCAGCGTGCACTCGAGACCATCCTGCAGGGACGTACGGCGCTCATCATCGCGCACCGTCTCTCGACGGTGGCCATCGCAGATCGGGTGCTCGTCATGTCCGACGGCGACATCGTCGAAGACGGAACCCCCGAGGACCTCATTGCGGGAGAGGGACGGTTTGCACACCTGCACGAGGCGTGGGAGGACTCGCTCGTCTAATTCCAGGGCGTGATGGGCGGTTTGACCCACATAATCTTCTCGTCGGCGTGCTGGGGCGTCGCACCGTCGTGGTCGGGGTGCTCGGCTGCCCAGGCAGATTTTCGGTCGAGCAACTCGGCCACGATGGTCCACGTCTCCATCGTGCTCGGCGGGTGCAGGTCGGCGGCACGAGCCAGCTTCCTGCGGACGGCGTCGGTGAGATCGAGCAATTCGGCACCGGTGATGCCGCGATCCCACACGTAGCGCGCCAGAGCTTTCGCCTTGTCCTGTCGGCTCTTCGCTGCCTGCTCGGAGTGCGCGAAATCGAACTGCCCGCCGCCTGCGTTCTCTGTCGTCACGGGGATCACCTTAGTAATGGGCGGTAAAAGTTGCGTCCGCTTGTTCTTCGGGGGGCTTCGTCGCATACCGTAGGCGGGTGATCACTCAAGCATCGGGTGCAGAGCATGCCTCCGTCCCCGCGACCGGCTCCACCGACGCGAAAACCTGGCCCTCGATCCTGACGTGGCGAGCACACGATGTTCCGCGCATGGAATCCGTGCGCGTGCAGCTCTCGGGCAATCGCATCAAGGCTGCCGGCCGCATCATCGGTGCTGCGTGCAGCGATCATCCCGCCTTCAGTGCGTCCTACGACCTGGTGACCGATGAATACGGCGTCACCAAGCGCCTCTCGGTGCGGACCTCGCTCGCTTCCGGTGATCGGCAGGCGTCCGTGAGCCGCGACGACGAGGGCTACTGGATGGTGGAGAACAGTGCCAGCCACCAGCGTTCGACCTACAGCGGCGCACTCGACGTCGACATGGTGCTCAGCCCGTTCTTCAACACTCTGCCGATCCGTCGATTCGGTCTGCACACCCAGGTGCAGGACCTCGAGGTGCCGACTGTGTACGTCAACCTGCTCGATCTCAGCATCCAAGCGGCCACGCTGACCTACAGCAGCGGTTCCGAGGGCATCCACGTCATTTCGCCGGTGTCGACGTCGTCGGTCACGGTCGATGCCGACGGCTTCGTCCTCGACTACCCGGGACTGGCCGAACGGATCTGACGCACGACGCCACCGCGCCGACCCGCGTCCTGCAGTTTTACGCGCCATCCCGGCTCGCCGGGGGTGACGTCGTCGATCTCGAAGCGCTGGTGCTGCTCGTACTGCAGGCGCGCTGCATGTCCGGCGTCGACCAGCGTTTTCGTGGAATTTTCGTCCAGTTCCTCGCGTGCGGCTGTCAGTGCGGTCAGTGCCTCGTCCAGCGCGGTTCGCAGAGCGGTGGCGTTTCCCTCGGTCATTGCCCGGACGAGATTCGGCGACGACGACGCCACCCGCGTCCCGTCGCGAAACGAACCCGCCGCCAGTCCCAACGCCAGTGGTCCGCCTGTCGCTCCCACGATTGCCAGGGCCTCGGCCAGCAGATGCGGTAGGTGGGAAATGCGGGCGACGGCGCGATCGTGCTCGACGCTCTCGGCCGGCACCACCACCGAACCGCAGTCAAGGGCGAGCTGGGCGACCCTGACCCACACGTCGGCGTCGACACCGGGGTCCGTTGCCACCACCCACACCGCGTCGGTGAAGAGGGTCGGATCGGTGGCAGACCAGCCCGACTGGTTGGTGCCGGCCATCGGATGGCCGCCGACATAGCGGGCCTGTAGTCCGCGGGCGGCCACGGCGGTGGCAACCTCGGCTTTGACGCTGACGACATCGGTGATGGGAGCTGCGGGTGCATGCTCGGCGATTGCCGCCAGAACGGAGTCGACAGCAGGCATCGGAACCGCGATGACGATCAACGCGTCTTGCGCTGCCGCCCTGGTCAGCGCAGCTGTCAGGTCGGTGCCCACGTCATACCCATCGGCCACCGCCCCGGCGATCGCGTCGGCCGATCGGTTCCATCCCCACACCTGACGGCCGCCGTCGTGCGCCGCGCGCAGGATCGACCCGCCGATCAGTCCGAGACCCAGAACGCACACCGAAGAAGAAGTCACCCGATCAGATTGGCACAGGTAGGTGGCGTCGACGGGAGGTGGACTTCGAATACAGGCCCATACCGGACTACCGTTGCGCGCATGGCCGCACAGCGCGCGAACAACAACCGCGCATCCGCATCGGAGTACGACGACCTAGAGGGATTCGGCGTTGCAGTTGTCCGAGAGGACGGCAAGTGGACCGTGACGCCGCTGTCCGACGACGCACTGACCAGCCTGTCGGCGGCAGAGACCGAACTGCGTGAACTGCGAAGCTCGGGAGCGGTGTTCGGACTGCTCGACGTCGACGAGGAATTCTTCGTCATCCTGCGTCCGGCACCGAACGGCACTCGTCTGCTGCTGTCCGACGCGGTTGCCGCAGTGGACTACGACATCGCCGCGGACGTCCTCGATGCGCTCAACATCGAGATTCCCGACGTCGACCCCGACGAACTCGACGACATCGAACCCTACGAAGAAGGCGACCTCGCACTGCTCGCCGACCTCGGCCTCCCCGAGGCAGTGCTGGGCATCATCGTCGCCGAGACCGACGACTACCCCGACGAGCAGCTCCAGTCCATCGCCGAACGCCTGGGCTTCGACAGCGAGTTCGCCGCAGCAGTGGACAAGCTGCGGCGGTAACCGATGCCGATGTCCGACGCGGACATGATCCGAGCAGCCCTGTCGGCTGCCGCTGAAGCATCGGACGCCGACGTCCCCGTCGGAGCCGTCGTGTTCGACGCCTCAGGACGTGAGATCGCCCGGGGGTGCAATGCACGGGAGGCGTCGGGCGACCCCACCGCACATGCGGAAGTGATCGCGTTGCGTCGAGCAGCCGCCGTGCACGGCGATGGCTGGCGGCTAGAGGACTGCACGCTGGCTGTCACGTTGGAACCCTGCACGATGTGCGCCGGAGCGCTGGTCCTGGCCCGCGTCGGAGCTGTGGTGTTCGGTGCCTGGGAACCGAAGACCGGTGCCGTCGGCTCGCTCTGGGACGTGGTGCGAGACCGACGTCTGACACACCGGCCTCAGGTGCGCGGCGGTGTGCTGGAGGCCGAATGCGCCGAGGTGCTGACTCGGTTCTTCGCTCGCCAAAGATAACGATCGCGTTTCGAGGTGAGGGGTGAGGTAGCCGGGTCACTGCGTTTTCGGGAGTGTGGAGGACGGGGTGCAAAGACGCGCTCCAACCTCTGCGAAGGAGACAGCTATGGGACTCGACGACAAGATCTCGAACAAGACCGAAGACCTCGGCGGCAAGGCCAAGGAAGCCGCAGGTTCGGTCACCGGAAACAAGGACCTCGAAGCAGAAGGCAAGGGCGACCAGGCCTCGGCCGCAATCAAGGACGGCGTCGAGAAGGTCAAGGACGCAGCCTCGAACATCAAGGACAAGCTCACCGGGCACTAGTTTTACGCGCTGAGCAGGCGATTTAGCCTCAGGCCGTCATTCCGGTACAGTCTTCTGCGGTGGCGTGTCCGAGCGGCCTAAGGAGCACGCCTCGAAAGCGTGTGACGGGTAATCCCCGTCCGAGGGTTCAAATCCCTCCGCCACCGCCACAACTCCCCACCTGTTCACGCAGGTGGGGAGTTTTTTGTGGGCCCGGGGTCTTCGCAAACGCGCGCGCATTCGTCAGACGCGTCCGAATTCGCCACCGATCCGGGCACTACTCCGCGCGCACCTGGCAAACGCGCGCGCGTTTGCGGGATCACCGGGCGGGATCAGTGGGCGGGATCAGTGGGCGGAACCATCGGGCGGGGTGACCGGGCGGAAGTGGGCGCGGGCAGGAGTGCGCGGGTCGACGGGCGTCAAGTTCGGGGTTGCCGTGCTCCTCGGCCCAGGAGCTATCGCAAACGCGCGCGCATTCGTCAGACGCGTCCGGATTCGCCACCGATCGCGGGTCTATTCTGCGCGCGTGTGGCAAACGCGCGCGCGTTTGCGGGATCACCGAGCCCGGGCACCCGAACGAGTGCGGAGAGACTCAGAAGCTCAGCACTGCCCCGCACCCGCAGCGTCGAGTCCACGCAGAATTTCGCCCTGATCAGCAGGCGGCACGGTGTTCCAGCTGGAGGCGGTGGTCATTTCGGTGCGCAGACCCTCGACGGACTTGGCGCGATCGGATATTCCGGTTTGCTCCAGCGCATCGATGGACGGCAGAAACTGGGTGCAGGTCTGCTGGTAGAGGTCTTCACCGGTGACGCCGGAGGTCGCCTCGCTCGGAGCAGCGGGATCAGCGGCGGGCGGTGCCTCGGCAACGTAAGGGTCGGCGGGCACGGGAGCGGGCGCAGGTGCGGGGGCATCGACCGTCGTTGTGGCAGGCATCGTCGTCGTAGCCGAAATCGTGGTGGTTGCGGCAGCTGTCGTGGACGCCGCCTCGGTAGACGGCTCGTCGCTGCATCCCGCCACCGAGATGGCCACGATCAGCCCGAGCAATCCGGTCGCGATTCTTCGGTTCATCGCAAATGTGTATCACCTGCGGCTCAGAGCAGGGTCTGCGCCCGTCCGGTGATGGTGCTCAGGGCCGTCGACCAGGCGAGATCTTTCGGGTCGAGAAACGCACCGTGTCCGGCTCCTGGCAGCACGACGAGTTCGGGATCGGTACTGCCTGCCTTCTTCGCTGCGTCGACGTAGACGCGGCTCTGGTTCACCGAGACGGTTCGATCGGCATCACCGTGCAGCGCGGTCAGCGGAATGTCGAGGGGAAGGTACTCGATGGGAGAGGCGATCTCGTACCGCCCTGGCACCTCGTTGGGCATGCCGCCCAGGAATGCGGGCACGAATTTGTCTCCACCGATGTCGGCCGCTCGCTTCATGTCGAAAACGCCGGCCATGATGGTGGCGCTGCGCGGACGGATTCGCGGTTCCGCTCCTGGTGCGTCGACGGGCATGAGGTGTCGGGCCGCCACCCATGCGGCGAGTTGGCCGCCGGCCGAATGACCGGCGACGTGGACGCGGTCGAGGTCGAGCCTTCCGTCGGCTGCATTCTGTACGACGGTTGCCAGCGCCTCGGTGGCGTCGTCGACGTCGGAGAGGGTGTTGGCCCAATTGTTCGGTCCGCGACGGTATTCGACGTTCCACACGGCGATGCCCTGATCGGCGATGGCCGTCGACATCTGTTGGAAGTACGACAGGTCGAGGTCTTGCTGCCAGCCGCCGCCGTGAATCATCACCACCACCGGGAGCGAGTCGGCGGTGTTGTCGGGCAGATACAGGTCGCCGATGTTGTCCGGTTGGTACCCGTACTTCAGCCGGATGGGATCCCCGGCCGGGCCCGATACCGGTTGTACCGCAGCCGAATACGTCTCGGCGGTACTCGGTGAGGAATCGGTGTCGGCACCACTGCAGCCGACCAATGTGACCGTCAGCAGCCCGGAGAGGAAGTGACGACGATTCACGCGCTCCGAGCCGTCCAATCGAGCAGTTCGGCGAGCGGCCAGGTGTTGATCACACGCTCGGCGGGCACGCCGCGCGCTTCGGCGCGGACGGCGCCGTAGCCCTGCCAGTCGAGCTGGCCGGGCGCGTGTGCGTCGGTGTCGATGGAGAACAGGCAGTCGCGTTCGAGCGCGATGTCGATCAGGCGCTCCGGGGGATCCTGCCGCTCGGGCCGGGCGTTGATCTCCACGGCGGTGCCGAACTGGCGGCAGCCCTCGAACACCACCGGTGCATCGAACGTCGATTCGGGCCGGGTGCCGCGTCCACCCTCGACGAGTCGGCCGGTGCAGTGGCCGAGGACGTCGACATGCGGGTTGGCGATGGCGGTCACCATGCGTTTGGTCATGGTCTTGGAGTCGGCGCGCAGATTGGAATGCACGCTCGCCACCACTACGTCGAGCTCGGCGAGCAGGCCCTCGTCCTGGTCGAGAGATCCGTCGTCGAGGATGTCGACTTCGATTCCGGTGAGGATGCGGAACGGTGCGAGCCGCTCGTTCAATTCGGCAATGACGTCGAGCTGCGTGCGCAGGCGCTCGGCCGTGAGGCCGTTGGCGACCTTGAGCCGCGGCGAATGGTCTGTCAGGGCGCAATATCGGTGACCGAGCCTCGCGGCGGTGCGCATCATCTCCTCGATGGGGCTGCCGCCGTCGGACCAGTTGGAATGGGTGTGGAGGTCGCCCTGCAATGCCGCGCGCAGCTGGTTGTTGCCGATGGGTTCGGCCGCGTTGCGCTGCTCGAGCAGGTAGTCGGGAACGTCCTGAGTCAGCGCTTGACGAATGATGAGCGAGGTCTTGGCACCGATACCGGCCAGTGAGGACCAGCTGTCTGCCTTCTCGTGCTCGGAGCGTTGTGCAGGCGTGAGAGATTCGACCACGTCGGCTGCCCGACGGTATGCCTTGACGCGGTGGGTGTCCGAGCGCGAGCGTTCGAGCCAGAAGCCGATCTCACGAAGTGCGTCCACCGGATCCATACGCTTCATTGTGCCCGGTGACACCGACACTTGTTCACAGGGCAAACGGACAAAACTCTCAGCGATTTACCAGCTCGCTCACTCCCCATCGGCTTGAAGCTGCAACTATCATCGGCAGTCATGACCAAGAAATGGTGGATCGTAGGAGTAGTTGTCGTCGCCGTAGTGGCGCTCGGGCTGTACTTCGGCCCCAAGATCTATGCATCGTTGCAGGAAGATGACGCCCCGGCCGCGACGGTTTCGACGTCCGACGCTCAGGCTGCAACGACCGAAGATTTGAACGGAACCTGGACGGTGACCCCCGGCGACGCGTCGAACAAGACCGCAGCGGGTTACACCGTCGACGAGGTTCTCAACGGTTCCGACGTGACCGTCGTCGGGTCGACGGCCGAGGTGGGCGGCACCGTCACCATCGCCGACAACTCGCTCACGGCCGGTGAGGTTGTGGTGCAGACCAATTCGATCACCACCGACAGCGATCGGCGGGACGGACAGTTCCGCGGCAACATCTTCGACACCGCAACGTATCCGACGGCGACGTTCACGATCGACTCGCCGATCGACCTGTCCTCGTTGCCCAAGGACGGCACCACCGAAACCGTCACTGCCGAGGGCACTTTGACGCTCAAGGATCAGACGCGTCCGGTCTCGGTGCAGATGGAGGTGCTGCAGTCCGGTGACACGCTCATCGCGTCGGGCGCAGTTCCTACGACGTGGGCCGACTACGGAATCGAACCGCCGTCGCTGGGCTTCGTCACCGTGGAGGACTCGGGAACAGTCGACTTCCTGATCAATCTGAGTCGGCAGTAGCGCGTCCTCGCGGGGCCGCAGGCGTCCATCCCGGCGGTCCTACGAGGTATCCGACGCGTTCCTTCCACGACCGCGATGCCGCAACATCCCGAGCGATGTTGCGGTATTCGTGTGTCTGGAGGGTCCAGATGTTGAAGGTGTCCACGGGTTTGGTCAGGCCGTAGTGCGGACGTTCGACTTCCTCGGCGTAGCTGCCGAACAGGCGATCCCAGATGATGAGGATGCCGCCGTAGTTCTTGTCGAGGTACTGCGGATCGCGGCCGTGATGGACGCGATGATGCGAGGGCGTGTTGAAGACGAACTCGAACGGGCGCGGCAGGCGGTCGATGCGCTCGGTGTGCACCCAGAATTGATAGACGAGGTTGATCGAGAAGCCGACGAACACCATCCACGGCGGCATGCCCAGCAGGGGGAGTGGCAGCCACATGATGACCTCGCCGCTGTTGTTCCATTTCTGCCGTAGGGCCGCCGCGAAGTTGAAGTACTCGCTCGAATGATGAGCCTGATGCGTTGCCCAGATCAGTCGGGTTCGATGCGCGATGCGGTGATAGCCGTAGAACAGCACGTCGATGCCCAGGATCAGAATCACCCACGTGTACCAGGCGTCGGCAGGAAGATGCCACGGCGCAATGTAGGCGTAGACGGCCGTGTAACCGATCAGGGCCAAGGACTTCCACGCCGTGGTGGTCGCGATGGACACCAGGCCCATGCTCATACTGGCCCGCGCATCCTTGGCGGAGTAGCTACCGCGGTGCCCGTCCTCCAGCTTGGCGGCGGCGATCCACTCGATCGTCAGCAACAGCGCGAATGCGGGAATGGCCAGCGCCACGGGATCGCGCAGGGGTTCGGGCAGTGCGTTCCATGCCGAACCGATCCACTCGGTCATAGACCCTCCCAGCGTGACAATTAGAGATCGAGTGTAACGCTTCTTCGGGATCGAGAACGAGATGGTACGTCCGCGATGGAGTCGAATGCCGCGCCTCGACCTCCGCCCCGATCCGAACTTGATTCCAGGACCGCGGCTCGTACCGTGGAAGTGGCGCACCCGATAGCCGAGAGAGTGGAGTCGGACTTGTTGAAGAAAATTGCGACCACAGTGGGACAGGTGGGCGAGTCCGTGTTGGGCGTCGTCGGAATTCGGGTCGGCACCGAAGAACCGCCGCACACGAGCCGTCGACTGACCGATGCGGTGGAAATACGTCGTTACGAGCCGCGAATCGCGGCGCAGACCACGGTCGACGCCGATGAGGAGGAGGCGCGCCAGGAGGGTTTCCGACGCCTTGCCCGGTACATTTTCGGCGGAAACGGTGGCAAGCAGAAGGTCGCGATGACCGCTCCCGTCAGTCAGTCGCCGAAAGGCTCGCAGAAGGTTGCGATGACTGCACCGGTGTCGAGCACGCCCGGTAGCGACGGCTGGGTCGTCCGGTTCTTCATGCCGTCGAAGTGGACGATCGACACGCTGCCCACGCCCGACGACGACCGCGTGACGTTGACGTCTGTTCCGGCGGAGACCGTGGCCGTGCTGCGTTTCAGCGGTGGACGCGGCCGGGGCGACATCGAACCGCAGATGGCGAAGCTGACCGAAGCGCTGCGCGCCCACGACATAGAGATGCTGGGTGAGCCGATGACCTGGTTCTACGATCCTCCATGGACCTTGGCGCCGTTCCGTCGCAACGAGGTGGTCGTGGCGGTACCGGAAGGTTCCTGACCGTTGGTGATTCGATCTCGAACCGATGACGACCTTCGTGTGCTGCCCAGTGGGTTCTGCCTGATGGGCGAGGTGCCGTCGAGCATCGATATGTGCCGTCGAATGTTCGCTAATTCCCTAGTGTGATGGTAGGAATTGAGCGTGCACATCACGGCCAAAGCGGACTATGCGGTTCGGACGCTTGTCGAGCTCGCAGCGGTCGGTGGGCGCAGGCCCGCGAAAGCGGAAGCGTTGGCCACAGCGCAGGGCATTCCGCACAAGTTCCTCGAATCGGTGCTTTCGGATCTGCGTCGTGCCGATCTGGTGTGCAGTAGGCGGGGACCCGACGGCGGGTACTGGTTGGCGCGGGAGGCGTCGGACATCTCTGTTGCCGACGTGATCCGTGCCGTGGAGGGGCCTCTGGCGTCGGTGCGCGGGCAGCGGCCGGAGGATGCGGAGTATGCCGGTCCGGCCGAGCCGCTCACTCGGGTGTGGCTGGCGGTGCGCGTGAATCTGCGCGCGGTGCTCGAGGCCGTGTCGTTGGCCGACATCGTGGGGGACGATCTTCCGGACTTCGTCGGCGAGCTGATCAGCGAGCCGACAGCATGGGCGCGTCGGTGACCTGAGTCATATCTGCGCCAACGTGTGGCGAGATCGACAAAATTGCACATCACTGCAAACTTGCAGAGTCGTGCAAGTTCCGTAGGTTGGTAGTCGTGACTTCTCCGACGGGCCTTCGTGATCTGAAGAAGGCCGCCACCCGCGACGCCCTCGGCATGGCCGCCGTGCGTCTGGGGAAAGAACATGGTTTCGACGCGGTCACCGCCGACGCCATCGCGCACGAGGCGGGAGTCTCCACCCGCACGTTCCACAACTACTTCTCCAACAAGGAAGAAGCAGTTCTCCATCACATCGAAGCGTCGGCTCTCGAATGGTTCGAGCTCCTGCGAGCCAGGCCCTCGACGGAACCGATATGGGATTCGTTGCGGCACATAGCAATCAACCTCGTCTCCGATCCCGGCCGGGACCTCGACGACACCTTCGCGGCGGCGCGGCTGATCGAAGCCAACCCCGCCCTGCTGGCCCGCAAGCTCGAAATGCACCAGTCGCTCACCCGCAAACTCGGCGAAGCCATCGCGGAGCGAACCGGTACCGATATCGACACCGACCTCTACCCCAACCTGCTCCAGATGGCCGTCGGTGGAGCTGTGACCGCTGCCTTGAACATCTGGATCACCGACTCCGCAGGTGCATCGACACCGAGGGCACTCATCGAGGACGCCTTCGACCAACTCCGAGCCGGACTACCCGAACCCAACCGAGGAGCTTGACAGTGGCTACCTATCTCTACCGAATCGGAAGATTCGCGTACCGACGCAAGGGCATCGTCCTCGGACTGTGGCTGGCGATTCTGGTTCTCGCCGGAGTTGGCGCAGCCACGCTGTCCGCACCGACGGTCAACTCGTTCTCCATCCCCGGAACACCCGCTCAGGCCGCACTCGACCTGCAGGAGGAGCGGTTCGGCGGAGCCGAAGACCCGCTGCAAGCGGTCAACGCCGAGTACGTCTTCCAGGCACCGGACGGCCAGTCTCTCGACACCCCGCAGTACACCTCGGCGATCGACGCCACCATCGCCGAGATCGAGAAGGTCGACGCGGCAAAGCCGGCGGAAGGTGCACCGCCACTTGCCGATCCGGTTGCGGCCAACCAGTCGATCATCGAGCAGTACACCAAGGCGGCTACGGAGGCAGGCACCCCGGCCGACAAGGTAGCGGCCGATGCGGCCGCCACCTCGCCGCTGAGTCCCGACGGCAACGTCGGCACCGTTACCGCGCCGATCAACGTCGATCTCGCCGACGTCACCGATCAGATTCGTAGCGATCTCGACGCCGCCGCGCAGCCGGCCCGCGATGCAGGCTTGAACGTCATCTTGGGCGGCACCGTCGCGCAGGAGAACCCGTCGCCCGGTGGAAGTTCGGAACTCGTCGGTCTTGCCGTCGCTGCCATCGTTCTTCTCATCATGTTCGGTTCGGCCGCCGCCGCCAGCTTGCCGCTGATCACCGCGGTCGTCGGCATCGGTATCTCGAGTCTGGCGATCACCACGGCCTCCGGCTTCGCCGATCTGTCCTCGTTCACCCCGGTCCTGGCCATCATGATCGGTCTGGCCGTCGCCATCGACTACTCCCTGTTCATCCTCGCCCGCTATCGACACGAGCTGACGCTGACCGACGATCGCGAGGAAGCCGTCGGGCGGTCGGTGGGAACCGCAGGCTCGGCCGTCGTCTTCGCCGGTGCCACCGTGTTGATCGCCCTCGTCGCGCTACGCGTCGTCGGCATCCCTTTCCTGTCGCAGATGGGTCTGGCCGCAGGTTTTGCCGTGCTGGTCGCCGTCTTGATCGCGTTGACGTTCCTGCCCGCCATGCTCGGCGTCTACAAGGGCAAAGCCTTCGCGGGCAAGCTGAAGTTCGTCAACACCACCGACCCGGAGGACCCGAAGGCCACTCCGACCAACGGACTCCGTTGGGCTCGATTCCTGGTCAAGAGGCCGATCCTCGGCCTCGTCGGAGGCATCGTGCTCCTCGGCGTCATCGCGGGCCCGGCGACCGGCCTCTCGCTCGCTCTGCCGTCCATCGCCACCTCGGACCCCTCCACGCCTGCTCGTCAGGCATACGACATCACCGAGAAAGCCTTCGGACCGGGACGCAACGGCCCGCTGCTCGTCATCGCCGACGCGTCCGGCGTCGCAGAAGCCGATCGCACCGCGTCGTTCGGCAAGGTGGTCGACACGATCACCGGTCAACCCGACGTCACCAACGCACAGATCATTGCCGTCAACCCCGCGGGTGACACGGCTCAGATCCTGGTGACTCCGTCGAGCACACCGAACAGTGACCAGACCAAAGCCCTGGTGACCAACCTTCGCGACGCCGAAAGTGGATTGCAGCAGAGCGAGGGCGTCTCCTATGGAGTGACCGGCGAGACTGCAATCGGAATCGACATCTCCGACCGGCTGCAGAGTGCGCTGATCCCGTACCTGGCAGTGGTCGTCGGCCTGGCATTCGTGCTGCTGATGTTGGTGTTCCGCTCGATCTTGGTGCCGCTGACCGCAACTGTCGGCTTCTTGCTCAGTGTGCTCGCGACCTTCGGTGCCACGGTGTTCATCTTCCAAGAGGGCGGGCTCGGCCTGATCTCCAACCCGCAGCCGATCGTCAGCTTCATGCCGATCTTCCTCATCGGTGTCGTGTTCGGCCTGGCCATGGACTACCAGGTGTTCCTCGTGTCGCGAATGCGTGAGGAGTTCGTCCACGGAGCCGCCGCCAAAGATGCCGTCGTCAACGGCTTCAAGTACGGCGCACGCGTGGTCACCTCGGCCGCAGTCATCATGATCTCGGTGTTCGCCGCGTTCATCGCCGAGCCGGACTCGTTCATCAAGTCCATCGGATTCGCGCTCGCCGCCGCGGTGTTCTTCGACGCGTTCGTCGTGCGCATGGTGCTGATTCCGTCGGTGATGGCGCTGCTCGGCGACAAGGCCTGGTGGCTGCCGAAATGGCTGGACAAGATCCTGCCGAACGTCGACATCGAAGGGGCCAAGCTGAAGACGGCGCCGGTGAAGGACGCCTGACACCCAGCATCGACCGGCCGAAGATTGCCCGTACAGCCCGAAACGGAGAGACTGATATCCATGTGTACGAGTAATCTTCGGCCATCATGCTGATTCCCCTGCTGCGCACCTACCTGGCCCCGTACAAGCTGCCGATAGTCGCGCTGGTTCTGCTGCAACTGGTGGCAACGCTGGCGGCACTGTTCCTCCCCAGCCTCAACGCCGACATCATCGACAAGGGCGTCACCACCGGTGACACGGGCTACATCCTCTCGGCAGGCGGGGTGATGTTGCTGGTATCGGCTGTGCAGATCATCAGCTCCGTGGCCGCGGTGTTCATCGGTGCTCGTGCAGCCATGGGTGTCGGACGCGATCTGCGCGGTGCCATCCTGCATCGCGTCGGCACCTTCTCTGCTCGTGAGGTCGGTCAGTTCGGTGCGCCGTCGCTGATCACCCGCAACACCAACGACGTTCAGCAGGTGCAGTTGGTGATCGTCATGGGGTTCACCATCGTGGTGATGGCCCCGATCATGTGCGTCGGCGGCATCGTGATGTCTCTGCGCGAGGATCTCGGGTTGTCCTGGATTCTGCTGATCGCGGTTCCCGGCCTCGCGATTTCGATGGGCCTGATCATCGTCAAGATGGTGCCTGCGTTCCGTTCGATGCAGAAGCGTATCGATGCCGTCAATCGTGTTCTGCGTGAACAGATCACCGGCATCCGCGTGGTGCGAGCCTTCGTTCGCGAGGATTTCGAGATCGACCGTTTCGGAGCGGCCAACATCGCGCTCACCGACACCGCGCTGCGCGTCGGACGGCTCATGGCCCTGATGTTCCCGACGGTCATGCTCATCAGCAACGTCACCAGCGTGGCCGTCATCTGGTTCGGTGGCCACGCGATCGACAACGGCACCATGCAGATCGGCTCTCTGACAGCGCTGCTGAGCTACATCATGCTCATCCTCATGTCGGTGATGATGGCCTCGTTCATCGCGATGATGGTGCCTCGCGCATCGGTGTGTGCCGATCGCATCAGCGAAGTGCTGGCCACCGAATCCTCGGTCGTGTTGCCGGACAAGCCCAAGACGTTCGCGTCCTCGCCGGGAACGGTCGAGCTGGTGAACGCCGAATTCTCTTTCCCCGGAGCCGAATATCCGGTGCTGTGTGGAGTGAACCTGACTGCCGAGGCAGGCAAGGTCACCGCCATCATCGGCGGCACCGGCTCGGGAAAGTCCACTCTCGTCAACCTGATTCCGCGGCTGATCGACGTCACCGGCGGTGAGGTACGCGTCGGCGGAGTCGATATCCGCGAACTCGACCTGGATCTGCTGCGTTCCGAGATCGGTCTGATTCCGCAGAAGCCGTACCTGTTCTCGGGCACCATCGCGAGCAACCTGCGCTATGGCAAGTCCGATGCCACCGACGCCGAACTGTGGGAGGCACTCGAGATCGCGCAGGGAGCCGATTTCGTCCGCGCCATGCCCGAGGGATTGGAAACCCCCGTCGCACAGGGCGGTACGACGGTCTCCGGTGGTCAGCGGCAGCGCCTCGCCATCGCTCGCGCGCTGGTGCGCAAACCCAG
This sequence comes from Rhodococcus sp. 077-4, assembly GCF_047782425.1. Taxonomy (NCBI): domain Bacteria; kingdom Bacillati; phylum Actinomycetota; class Actinomycetes; order Mycobacteriales; family Nocardiaceae; genus Rhodococcus; species Rhodococcus sp. 077-4. The sequence continues at coordinate 952,065 of NZ_JAJPWC010000001.1, forward strand.
CATCTACCTGTTCGACGATTCGTTCTCCGCGCTCGACCTCACCACCGACGCGAATCTGCGTGCGGCGCTGCGGCCGGTGACGCGAGATGCATGCATGATCGTTGTAGCTCAACGTGTCTCGACGATCATCGACGCCGATCAGATACTCGTACTCGACGACGGAAAGCCGGTAGGTGTGGGTACCCACGACCAATTGATGGCCGATTGCCCCACCTACGCCGAGATCGTCGACTCGCAGCACGCCGTGGGTGCACTGTGACCGCGCAGGTGGAGAAGGTGGAGGGCAAGGACGACGCCCCCGTCGCCAAAGCTGTGGTGCCCGGTACCAAGGCTCGAAACTTCGAGGGCTCGTTGCGGCGATTGATCGGCCTGCTCGCCCCGGAGAAGGTGCTCCTGTCGGTGATGCTGGCATTCGGTATCGCCAGCACGGTGCTGACCGTCGCCGCGCCTACCGTGCTGGGGCACGCGACCGACTTGATCTTCAACGGCGTCGTCGGCCGAGAGCTCGATTCCGACCAGACCAGAGAGCAGGCCATCGACCAGCTCCGCGCGGAGGGCAACGACTCCGTCGCGGACCTGGTGTCCGGTACGGATCTGACTCCTGGAGCCGGAATCGACTTCGGCGCAGTCGGGACCGTGCTGATGTGGGTTCTCGTTCTGTACGTGCTGTCTTCGGTGTTGGCGTGGGCGCAGGGATACATCCTCAACATCGCGCTGCAACGTCGAATCCTGTTGCTGCGCGGGAGCGTCGAAGCGAAGGTGCATCGACTGCCGCTGAAGTACTTCGACAACAATGCCCGCGGTGAGACTCTCAGCCGCGTCACCAACGACATCGACAACGTCTCGACCAGTCTGCAGCAGACGCTGAGTCAGTTGATCACGGGAATTCTGACCGTCCTCGGCATCCTCGGTGTCATGATCTGGATCTCGCCGCTGCTGGCTCTCGTTGCGGTACTGACCATTCCGGCCTCGTTCGCGGTCACTGCCGTCATCGCCAAGCGGTCTCAGCCGCACTTCGTCAATCAGTGGAAGCACACCGGCAAGCTGAACGCTCAGATCGAGGAGACCTACACCGGGCACGAGATCGTCAAGGCCTTCGGCCGTCAGGCAGAGGTGGAACGCGAATTCGGCGACCGCAACGAGAAGCTGTTCCAGTCGAGCTTCAGAGCGCAGTTCATCTCCGGCATGATCATGCCCGTCATCATGTTCCTCGGGAACATCAACTACGTGGTCATCGCCGTCGTCGGCGGACTGCGGGTCGCATCGGGCACGCTCACGCTCGGTGAGGTGCAGGCGTTCATTCAGTACTCGCGTCAGTTCACGCAACCGCTCACTCAGGTGGGTGCAATGGTGAATCTGGTCCAATCGGGCGTGGCGTCCGCCGAGCGCATCTTCGAGGTCCTCGACGCCGAGGAAGAAGACGCCGATCCGGCCGATGCGGTACGACCCAACGAGCGCCGTGGACGCGTCGAATTCGAGAACGTCTCCTTCGGTTACTCGACCGACCGCCCGCTGATCGAAAACCTCTCTCTGGTGGCCGATCCCGGGCACCTGGTGGCGATCGTCGGCCCGACCGGCGCGGGCAAGACCACCCTGGTGAACCTCATCATGCGGTTCTACGAGATAGATTCCGGCCGAATCACCCTCGACGGCGTCGACACTCGAAAGATGACCCGCGAAGAGCTGCGGGCCCGCACCGGAATGGTGCTCCAGGACACCTGGCTGTTCGGCGGAACCATTCGCGAGAACATCGCCTACGGCGACCCGAGCGCGAGCGAGGAGGAAATCCTCGAGGCCGCGCGAGTGAGCTACGTCGACCGCTTCGTGCACTCTCTGCCCGACGGCTACGACACGATCATCGACGAGGAAGGCAACAACGTCAGCGCCGGTGAGAAGCAGCTCATCACCATCGCCCGCGCCTTCCTGGCCAAACCGCTGATCCTCATCCTCGACGAGGCCACCAGCTCCGTCGACACCCGCACCGAACTGCTGGTGCAGAAGGCCACCGCCAAGCTGCGCACCGATCGCACCAGTTTTGTTATCGCCCACAGGCTCTCGACCATCCGCGACGCCGACACCATCGTGGTGATGGAGAACGGCAGCATCGTCGAGCAGGGTGATCACGAGGAACTGCTCGCAGCCAGGGGTGCGTACTTCCGCTTGAATGCGGCTGGCGCCGCAGTGGCGTGATTAGGTGCCCCAGAGGGCACTTAACCGCACCACTGCCGCGCAGCGGCATACTGACTCGGTGAGTTCCTCCAGTTTCGGCTTCGATATCGGCACCCGGCTCGACGGTGAGCTCGGGCGCACCGGCACCATCCACACCCCGCACGGCGACATCGCCACCCCCGCGTTCATCGCGGTGGGAACCAAGGCGACCGTCAAAGCGGTGCTGCCCGAGGCGATGAAGGAACTTGGCGCGCAGGCGGTGCTCGCCAACGCCTATCACCTGTATCTGCAGCCGGGCTCGGACATCGTCGACGAGGCCGGTGGGCTGGGCAAGTTCATGAACTGGGACGGGCCGACGTTCACCGACAGCGGCGGATTTCAGGTGATGTCACTCGGAGTCGGATTCAAGAAGGTCATCTCGATGGACGCCACCCGCGTGCAGTCCGACGACGTCATCGCCGAGGGCAAGGAGCGCCTGGCGCACGTCGACGACGACGGCGTGACGTTCAAGTCCCATCTCGACGGATCCAAGCATCGCTTCACCCCCGAGGTGTCGATGCAGATTCAGCACCGTCTCGGGGCAGATATCATGTTCGCGTTCGACGAGCTGACCACGCTGATGAATACCCGCGGATACCAAGAGAAATCGGTCGATCGCACTCAGGCGTGGGCGAAGCGATGCGTCCTCGAGCACGAACGACTCACCATCGAGCGGGCCGACAAGCCGTACCAGGCGCTGTTCGGGGTGGTCCAAGGCGCGCAGTACGAGGATCTCCGGCGCAAGGCCGCGCACGATCTCGAGACCATCACCGGAGAGAGCGGCAGAGGATTCGATGGCTACGGCATCGGCGGCGCACTCGAGAAGCAGAACCTGGGCACCATCACCCGGTGGGTGAACGAGGAACTGCCCGAACACAAGCCGCGTCACATGCTCGGTATCAGCGAGCCGGACGACTTCTTCGTCGCCATCGAGAACGGTGCCGACACCTTCGACTGCGTCAATCCCTCACGGGTAGCGCGCAATGCGGCGATCTACGTGCCGACGGGGCGCTTCAACATCAACACCGCCAAGCATCGACGCGACTTCACCCCGATCGACGAGAACTGCGACTGCTATACCTGCGCGCACTACACCAAGGCCTATATCCATCACCTGTTCAAGGCCAAGGAAATGCTCGCCTCGACGCTGTGCACCATCCATAACGAGCGCTTCACGGTGAAGCTCGTCGACGACATTCGTGCCTCGATCGAGCAGGGACGGTTCGCCGAGTTCAAGACGGAGTTTCTGGGTCGTTTCTATGCACCGAAGACTGCGTGAGCTGATCTTCTAGCTCCGAAATCCGCTGTAGCAGTTCCTGTTCCCGCTCGGCCGCCTTGCGCTGGTACACCTCGGACAGCTCCGCGAGGTAATTGGCGTCGTAGCGGGGAATGATGCTGCGGGTGCAGTTCCAGTCGAAGGCCTCGACATCGATGACGACGCTGCGTTCGCACGTGGCGGCCACGGTCAGGTCGCCGATCTTTTTCAGACGATCCAGCAGTTCGGGGTCTTCGGCCTTCTCGACGGTGCGAGCCCGCCCGTAGAGCTTGAGTCGTTGCCGCAGAGGGTAATTCACGAGAAACAGTGCGACGCGATCGTCGTGATCGAGATTGGCCGCCGTCACGTACTGATGGTTGCCGGCGAAGTCCGCAAAGCCCAAGGTGTGATCGTCGAGGACCTGCAAAAACCCCTTAGGGCCACTTCGATACTGGATGTAGGGCCATCCGGTCTCGGCGACGGTGGCGATCTGGAATTGATCCAGCGCGCGAATCATGGCCTTCTCGCGAGTGTCGAGAGGCGTCGGGCCGTCGTCGGGTCGCTCGGTGTGCGAGCCGTACGCGTTGTAACTGCCGTCGACCTTCTGCCGCGCAATCGCCGCAGGGCCGAACATCAAATGGTGATAGTGGTTGTTCGGCGGCACGAGGTTCACCATATGACACCGGGGCCTCATCACCGCCTCGAAGGAATCGACGTGTCGGAGGCAACCGCAACAATCTCCTACGCCGGATGTGCCGCGATCGAGCACAATGGACAAGTTGGTGAAATACGGGCGAGCCAGAGCGGAGTTGATGACCATGACCACTCAATTCGAGTTTCGACTCAGCGGTTCGGATGCCCCCGAGGGCGAGCTGGACGCCGACGACCTGATTGCACTCGTCCAGAGTCTCAAATCGGTAGCGATGAACATCGGCCGAAGCGAAACCGATGCTGATCCGCTGGGGCGCGCCCCAGCACGGGTTCACCGCGTCGCGAATCTGGTCGTCGGGTTGGCCCCTGGTAGTACAAGGCTGCTCGTCCGCCGAGCGGGCGCAGGGCCGGATGCGTTGGACTTCGATCTGGCAGACGAGGAAGCTTTCGACGCCAAATTCGCGCAGTTGGTGGAGTCCATCGGTCTCGACCATCGGCCGGATTGGGTGAGTGATTCGCTGTCGCACGCCGCGGGCGAGTTGGCATCGGCACTTCGCCGCGCTGCCCCGGAAGTCGAATTCAAAGCGGGCGGGCTGACGCGACAGGCTTTTACTACGACGGCACTGCGACCCGAGACCTGGGAGGTCGCTACCAGTTTGTCGATCGAGCTCAGCACTTTCGTCGGTCGCCTGTATTCGGCAAATCTGCACACTCACCGCTTTCAGGTGGAGGACGATGTCGGCAACCAAGTCGCTCTGCCTGATGTGGCCGACGACTCGGAACTCGGCCCGTTGCTCGGCAGGCATGTGACTGTGACCGGTACGCCGGAGGTCGGCGCGGACGGACAGTTGAAGAGGCTGTTGAACTCGAGGATTGCTGCGCTTCCTGAATCTGTCGCGGAGACAGGGGTCTCGGACGCCGTCCCCCTCGGCGACATCCTGGCAGATGCCCCCGGTATCGAGCCCGGCGGAATCGACGGTGTGAGCAACGACGAAGCTGACGCGTTTTTCGCTGCTCTCGGGTTATGACCAGACCCTCGAGCCCGGGAGCTGCTCTCCTCGATACCGATGTTTTCAGCATTCTGTACATCGACCCGGCCAGAGCTGCACATCGCGGTCACCCAGTTACGGACCTGCGCGCACGGTTGGCCGGGCTTCAGGTCGTCATCGCATTCCAGACAAGGGCGGAAGTGCTTGCAGGTGCGATCGCGGGCAACTGGGGTGAGCGCAGAGTAGCGGCAGCTCGGGACAAGCTGGACTCGGCTCCGACGATCTCCATCGACCGCGAGGTCGTCGACGCTTACGCAGTACTGAACGCCGCGTGCAAGAGTGCAGATCACGCGCTACACGCCAAAATCCACACCGGTGATCGCTGGATCGCCGCATGCGCAATTGCGAAAGGCGTGCCATTGCTGAGCCTGGACGGCATCTATTCCGGAGCGCCGGACCTGGCCCTTCTGGGCGGCTGAGCCCCCCGACTCTCACGGTTGCACAATTCGCTCCTCGGCGTCCCGCCCGCACTGCGCGTAGCTTGGTACTACAACACATGTAGTAGCCAAGACCGCCGTGGGGGGACCACCATGCTCGACGCCTTGCCTTTGACTTCGGCGCAGGCCGATATCTGGATGGCTCAGCAATTCATGCCCGACGTGCCCTTCGCCATTGCGTACTACGTCGACATCGTCGGTGCCGTCGACGTCGACACCCTGGTTGCCAGTGGCAGCAGGGCGCATCGGGAGTTCATGTCGTCGACGATGCGAATCGCCGAGCTCGACGGGACGCCGGTCCAGCATTTCGTTCCGCGGGAGACCGAGGCAGTGGAGATCCTCGACTTTCGTGGACACGACCGTCCGTACGACGCGGCCGAGCGGTGGATGAACGAGGACTGCCGTACTCCGTTGTCGATGGACGGCCAACTCGTCCGGTTACGGTTACTTCGAATCGGTGACGAACGCGTCTTGTGGTACACCAGGGCGCACCACATCGCACTCGACGGGTATTCCTCGATGAAGGTGCTCGAGCGTGCGGCGGACCTGTATGCCGCGATGCAGGACGGCGTCGAGCCACCGCGGATCGATCCCACGACTCCGGCGGCACTTCTCGCCGAGGACGAGCGCTACCGCGTATCCGCCCGTGCGCGGCGCGATCGGGCGCACTGGGAGTCCGCTGACCTGGGCTATGCCGCACCTTGGGGCCGGAGTGCTCATCATGCGTCGGTGCCGATCGTCGTCGGCGAGGATCGGTCGATCTCTCCGACCGTTCGAGGTCATGCCACGTCGTCCGTGGTGATCGCGGCATTCGCTGCTTTCCTCTCGCGCATGAACGAGGTGGACGACGTCGGTCTGTCGCTGCCGGTGTCGGCGCGGCCGACAGCAATGCTGCGCGCGGCCGGATCGTCGTTGTCGCATGTGGTGCCGCTGCGGTTGCCGGGCATCGGATCGGCGACGGTGAACAACGTGGTGAAGTCGGCCGAGGTCGCGATCGGGGCCGTGCTGCGGCATCAGCGCAGCAGGCCGCCGGTGTCCGAGATCGGGAATGCCCTGCACGCAGGGCGTTTCGGGCCGACCATCAACGTGATGATGTTCGCGAACACCGTGGCCGTCGGTGACTTCGACGGCGAGATCGGCATTCTGACCACAGGCCCGGTGTCGGATCTTGCCGTCAACATCTATCCCGGGCGAGGGGGAGCGCGTCCTCGTATCGACTTCGAAGCCAATCCTGCCGCCTACACACCGAGCGACCTGGCGCGCCACCATGCTCGGTTCCTGCACTTTCTCGAACGTTTCGCCGAGTCCGCCCACGGTGATACGGCCGTGGCAGATCTAGACCTGTTCCTGCCCCAAGAATCGCGCATGACGCCTGCGTCGGTGGGAGAGGCCGTGACGGATCGTGGATCGCTGAACGACGTGTTCTCGACGGCAATCATGGAGCACGGCAATCGAATTGCGATTCAGGAGGCGCATCTTTCGGTCACCTACGCAGAGTTGGGCGCGAGAGTCGCCGCACTCGCATGCGCCTTGAGTGCCCGAGGAATCGGTACCGAAGACCGGGTCGCCGTTCGCATCGGCCGATCCCTCGAGGGGGTCGTCGCGTTCTGGGCAATTGCACGAGTGGGCGCTGTGTACGTTCCGGTCGACCCGAATTACCCGCGCGAGCGAGCGCAGTTCGTGGTGCGAGACAGCGGGGCGGTGTTGGGCCTGTGCACGGTCGGCCGCGAAATCGGTGACGTGGAGTGGCTGAACCTCGATGACGTTCCCGCGGAGGGTGGCCCGGGAGACGAAGCCGCGCCGCCGACACCGCACCCCGCGGCGTACATCATCTACACCTCCGGCTCCACCGGCACTCCCAAAGGCGTCGTCGTCACCCACGCCGGCATCGCCGCGTTGGTGCAACAGATCAGGAGTAGCTACCACCTCGACGTCGACTCACGAGTCTGTCACCTCGCTTCGCCCGGATTCGACACAGCCATCGTCGAGGTGCTGGCCGCAGCAACCGCAGGCGCGGCAGTGGTGATCGCGCCTGCGGGTAGCTACGCGGGCGCTGAATTGTCCGATCTGATCGTGCAGCAGGCAATTACACACCTGCTCATCACGCCCTCGGCTCTGTCGACATTGGATCCCTCGGTATTGGCAGGTGTCGGGACCATCATCATCGGCGGTGAGGCGGCGCCGCAGGATAAGGTCGACCGCTGGTCGGTGAGTCGACGACTGCTCAACGCCTATGGCCCCACCGAGACGACCTGCAGTGTCACGATGACCGCACCACTGAACCCGGGCAGCGCGGACGGAATCGGTCGAGCCATGGTGGGGGCGGTGATTCACCTTCTCGATCGCACACTGCGGCCCGTTCCGTCGGGCGCTGTCGGCGAGATCTACATCGAGACTTCCGGTGTCGCGCGCGGATATCTCGGTCGCACTGCGGATACAGCGGCGCGCTTCGTTGCGAACCCGTTCGGCAGCAGCGGGACTCGGATCTTCCGCAGTGGAGATCGGGCGCGTCTACGCGGCGACGGCACACTGGAGTTCCTCGGCCGCACCGACGACCAGATCAAGATCCGGGGAAATCGCGTCGAACTGGGTGAGGTCGACGCTGCGTTGCGCGCGTATCCGGGTGTCGCTGCAGCATCATCGGCATTACGTCGCAGTCGGACTGGGGATCTGCGTCTCGACGGGTATGTCGTAGCCGCGCGCACCGGACACGTGCTCGACACCGAGCGCATTCGTAACGATCTCGCCGGAAGATTGCCCGCCCACATGGTGCCGGCGACCATCTCGCTTCTCGACGAGGTTCCGCTGACGGTCAATCGTAAGGTCGATCGCGACGCCCTTCCTGTTCCGACCCCGACCACTCCGGCGACCGGTACTCCGATCGAGCCGTCCGGTGCCACCGAGGAGATGGTGGCGGCAGCGTTCGCGCGCGTGCTCGGTATCGATGATATCGATTGCGCCGCTTCGTTCTTCGATATCGGGGGCGACTCGCTGGCGGCGAGCAGAGTCGTCGCATCGGTGCGGTCCGAGTCCTCGGTGGTCGTCGGTGTGCGAGACCTGGCCGGTGCCCCGTCCGTTCAGGCCTTGGCAGCACGCATCGACGAACGTCGACTTACCGGGCGTCAGCAGAATTCGCGGCCCGAACGCGGAATGTCGAGGGGGGTAGACGCAATTCCACTCGCGCCGCAGCAACGCCACATCGATCGAAGTGCCCACCTACCGCTGTACAACTTGCCGTTCACGGTCACGATTTCCGGGGAATTCCACTGCGCGACAGCCTTGCGGGCGATGACCGACCTGATCGATCGGCACCACACCCTGCGGACGCGCTACCCGGATGTCGACGGGGTTCCGGTGCAGGTTGTCGAGCCGGATTCGGCGAGGGCGGTATCGAACCTCGATGTTGTCGACTTCGATGACGCCGCAGTGTTGAACACGCTCGAGCAACCGTTCGACGTGCGCACCGAGTTTCCGATCCGGGCTCGCCTGTTCGCAGTAGCGCCCGATCACCACGTGCTCGCGTGCTCCGTCCACCACAGTGCAGCGGACGGTTGGTCACTGGGGCTTTTGGCGTCGGATTTCCTCCTGGCATATCACGCCAGGATTGCCGGCACCGTACCGTCGTGGCCCGAATTATCCTTGCAGTACGCCGATTACAGCGTCTGGGCCGCCGAACGCGACGTGTCTGCCGATCTCGACTTCTGGCGCGCGGAGTTGGCGGATGTACCCGGCTCGAGGGACTTGCCGTTGGACCGCCCTCGTACGCAGTACTGGGACTTCTCCGGCGCTCGCACGTCGCTTCGGTTCGACGCAGCCACCACCGAGAGAATGACCGATCTGGCACAGCGTTGCGGGACAGGACGATTCACCGTTCTTCGCGCAGCACTGTTGATTCTGCTCGCCCAGGCCACGGAATCCACCGACATCGTCATCGGAACCCCGGTAGCCGGTCGCGACGACCCGAGGCTGGAGCAACTCGTCGGAACCTTCACCAACACCGTCGCCATCCGGACGAAGATCGCCGCGGCCACGACCGTCGAGGACATCGTGCAGTTGGCCCGTGCGAGCGAACTACTGGCCTTCGACCATGCCTCCGTTCCGTTCGAGGACGTCGTCGCCGATCTCGCGGCCGACTCGACGGACGGGCGGCACCCGATCTTTCAGGTGGCGATGTCGTTGGACGTCTTCAGCGCCGCGACCCTTTCCGTCGGGGACGTACGCTTAGAGGTCACGCCGCAGCCTCTCGACATCGCCAAGTGCGATCTCCACTTTCACGTCACTGACCATCGAGACGGCGAAGATGATCCCATCGAGACTGTGGTCGATATCGTCTATCCCACAGCGTTGTTCGACGAGTCGACGGTGGTCGAATTCGGTCGTCGCTATGAGGAGATCGTGCGGGCGATCGTGGCCGATCCGGCATCGACATGGAGGGATTCTCCGTCAACCGAACTACTACACACTGTGTAGCATCAATCGTGCGTGACGTGCACGCGACTTGTCGAGCATTGCGGGAGAACGCATGTCCACGATCAACGGTCTACCGGCCCACCTCCTTCTGATTCACTTCATCGTGGTGCTGGCACCGCTCACCGCGATCCTCGCCATCGGCGCCAGCATCTGGACCGGTGTGCGCAGCAAACTCGTGTGGCTCATTGCAGTCCTGGCGGTGTTCACGCTGGTGCTGACTCCGCTGACGACCGAGGCGGGCGAGTGGCTCGAGAAGCGCGTCCCCGAGACGGCAGCGGTCGAACAGCACACCGAGATCGGTGACTGGATGATCTACTTCTCCGTCGGTCTGGTCGTCGTCGCCGCAGCACTGGTGCTCCTGCATCTACGCGAGCGACGCGGCAACGCGCCTGTGCGGTGGCAGTCGTTTGCGGTGGTGGTGTTGGCCGTAGTGATCGGAGCGACGACAATCGTGCAGGTGTACAGAATCGGAGAGTCCGGCGCGCGTGCCGCGTGGGAAGACGTGACGGCGGTCGGCAATGGCTGAGGTGGAACCGGCGCTGCACGAGCACGAACCCCACGGTGATCTGTCGGGTCGGTTGAACTGGCTTCGGGCCGGGGTTTTGGGCGCGAACGACGGCATCGTGTCCACCGCAGGCCTGGTGGTCGGCGTGGCCGCGGCCACAACCGATCGCGGGTCGTTGCTCACGGCGGGCATTGCCGGTCTTGTCGCCGGAGCGGTGTCGATGGCCCTCGGCGAATACGTCTCGGTGAGCACGCAGCGCGACGCGGAGCGTTCGCTGCTCATCAAGGAGCAGCGGGAGCTGGCCGAGGAGCCCGAGGAGGAGCTGGCCGAGCTGGCTGCACTCTACGAGGCCAAGGGGCTGTCCGCGGAGACCGCGCAGAAGGTTGCGCAGGAACTGACCGATCACGATCCGTTCGCCGCGCACGTGGACATCGAATTGGGAATCGACCCCGATGCGTTGACCAATCCATGGCAAGCAGCCGGATCGTCGGCGGTGTCGTTCATCAGCGGTGCCCTGTTGCCGTTGCTCTCGATCCTGCTTCTTCCTGCCTCGCAACGTATTCCGGTCACGTTCGTCGTGGTGTTGCTTGCTCTGGCGTTGACCGGAACCATCAGCGCGCGCCTCGGTGGAGCGCCGAGTCGTCCTGCAGTGACTCGAATCGTGATCGGTGGTGCGATCGCGATGGCGGTCACCTACGCGATCGGCCAATTGGCCGGAGTGGCCGGAATCTGATCCGCGTCAGCGGAAGACGGAGGTGGCGACTTCGCCCGCCTCCGGTGCGATGACGTCCTGAACGACGTCGAACAGCGATGCCGAAATGACCGCGAACGCAAGGATCAGTACCAGTCCGGCCGCGAAGACTCTGCGATCCTGACGCGGCGGCGGTGGCTCGCTCAGGGCCTGGACACGACGCACGACATCTCCGCCGGTGCCGGCGAGCGTTCGCGGGCCGCGCTCGATGTGGGCGCGGAGCAGAGCGATTCTGGCGATGGCGGACAACGTGTCCGGACGACCGTGTGCGGCTGCGCTCTCGTCCGCTTGGCGCTCGGCGGCGTGCCGTACCTTCGCGCAGATCGGCTGCAGAATCGGATCGAATTGCGCCGCAATCTCGCACATCTGGATCCAGAAGCTGTGTCGATGCCGCAGGTGCGCGTGCTCGTGTTCGATCACTGCACGTAACTCGTTGTCCGACAATGCGTGCGCAAGCCCGGTGGTGATCACGACGGCACCGCCGCCGGAGGGAACGGCGAACGCGTCGGGCATATCGGTCTCGACGAGGACGATGCCTCCCGATTCGCGTGCCTCGACACCGAATTCGGATGCGACGGACGATCCGACGATGACGCGTCGAACATGTTGTGCCACCTCGAACAAGCGCCACAGAATCCATGCCGTGGTGGCGATCCCCAGCACCACCTGAACTGTCTCGCCCGACGCCAGCAGCACCGCTGCGAGTGCGGCCATCGACGACGCCACGGCGAATGCAGTGACGACGGCGAGTAGGGGAAACAGGACGACGGCCGTCTGCGGGCTCAGCCGCCGGTCGATGTGCTCGGCTCCGAACCGGATCGTGAGCGAGAGCGCCCACGGGAGGATTGCGACGACCAGCAGCAGTGTCATGACCGTGGTTCGTCGGCCTTCGCCAACAGACTGCGCAGCGTCGCCTCGTCCTCGGAGTCGAGTGAGGCCACGAAGCTGGCCAGCACATCGGCGCGTTCGGGTCTCGCGCCGAGTTCGGTGCGCATTCGCATCGCTGCTCGCAATGCGGGGATCTCGCGAACCGGGGCATTGAGTGTGTAGACGAACGAGCGCCCACGCCTTTCACGATCGACGAGGCCCTTGCCGTGCAGCCGCACCAGCGCGGTCATGACGGTGGTGTGGGCGAGATCGGATCCGAGATGCTCGCGTGCCTGGGCCACCGACAATTCCGTGTGAACGCCGAGCAATTCGAGGATCGACTCCTCCAATTGCCCGGACGCTCTACGCACTCGAAATCCCTCGCTCGTGTCGTTACCCCGAGGATAGGCCACGTCGAGGATCTTCTACGGATGTCGGCCGGGTCCTACTGCTCCTGGTACGACGGTTCGCGTTTCTTGATGTACGAGATGACGCGGTAGGTGATCGGCATGACGATGACCTCGGCCAGCGTCTTCCACAGGAATCCGACGATGACGTAGTTGACGAAGTCGGTCCATGTGCTGATGCCGATGACTCCGGCAGCAATGGAGCAGAAGATCAGGGTGTCGAAGAACTCGCCGACGATGGTCGACCCGATCAGTCGCGCCCACAGGTGCTTTTCCTTGGTGCGCTCCTTGATCTTGACCAGGACGACGGAGTTGAGTAGCTGCCCGACGGTATAGCCGGCGAGACCGGCGAGAACCAGCCGGGGGACGACGCCGACGACGGATTCGAGGGCGGCCTGGTTCTCGTAGAACGAGGCGGCGGGAAGTTCGATGGCGATCCAGAAGCACACGGAGGTGAGCAGCAGGGAGCCGAATCCCAGATAGATCGCGCGGCGCGTGGCTTTGAAGCCGTAGACCTCGCTGAGCACGTCGCCGAGGATGTAGGCGAGGGGGAAGAGGAAGAACGCGCCGTCGGTGTTGATCGGCAGGATTTGGAACGGTCCGAGCATGACGTCGGACGAGGCGAAGAAGGCGACACCTTTGCTGGCGGCCACGTTCGAGATCAGCAGCGTCGCCACGAAGAGCGCGACGATGGGGGCGTAGTACCCCTTGCTGATGTGAGCGAACGTGGCCTGCCCAGACTCGGTGCCGCCGTCGGGGGCGGTGTGTTCGGTAGTAGTCACCGCTCGATCCAAGCACCCACACGACGATGGGCGCGAATCCCCGACTCACGGATCAGGTGGTGGAGGGGTCGAACACCCACGGTTCGCGTGGCACCAGCGTCGGCTTCCACTGCTCGAGCAATTCCTCGGCGTTTCTCGCGTCGGGCATACCGAGGGAGGCGGTGATGAGTGCCCACGCGTCGGGTCGTTCGCGCAGCGTGACCGCGCCGTCACGCTTGGCCAGACGCTTGCCCTCGACGTTGAGGCCCAGGGGCACGTGGACGTAGGTGGCTGGAGTGAGCCCGAGGAGCTTCGCCAGGTATCCCTGCCGCGGGGCGGAGGTGAGGAGGTCGTCGCCGCGCACGATCTGGTCGACGCCCTGCGCGCCGTCGTCGACGACCACCGCCAGATTGTAGGCAGGGACGCCGTCGGACCTTCGGAGTACGAAGTCGTCGACCTGACCCCGGAACAGGCCGTGCAGTTGGTCGACGATCGTGAATTCGTTTGTCTGTGAACGCAATCGGATAGCGGGTGGTCGGTCCTTGGCTGCTTTCTGGTCCGCGGTGAGATCCCGGCAGGTTCCGGGGTAGGCCCCGTCGGGTGCGTGCGGAGCAGAAGCCGCCTGGAGGATTTCCCGACGTGTACAGAAACATTCGTAGGTCATCCCGGCCGCACCGAGCGTGCGAATCGTGGCGTCGTAGATCTCCCGGCGCTCGGATTGACGCATGATGGGCCCGTCCCAGTCGAGTCCTATCGCTGCGAGATCCTCGAGCTGACGTTGTTCGGAGCCGGCCTTCACTCGGTCGAGGTCTTCGACGCGCATCACGAACCGACGTTCGGTGGAGCGAGCGAACAGCCATGCCAACAATGCGGTTCGAAGATTGCCGAGATGCAGATCGCCCGAGGGACTGGGAGCGAAGCGTCCGACGGGCATGGGTACATCGTAGTTTCGGATGCCGCGGAGGAGCATTTCCAGTGCGACGCTGCGTGCGGTGCGCACCCGGGGGGTGAACCGACTGCACCGAACCGCAGTCGAGTTGGCTAGTCTTCCAACATAGGCAACGTTTGCCTAACTTAGACGATGAGGAAAGTATGCGGACCTTCAGGATTTCCCCGACTCGAACTCGCGCCTCTCGGCGCACACTGACGACGGCATTCGCCGTGCTCGCCGTGGTGGGTACCACCGCATTGAGCGGATGCTCCTCGTCCGACAACGGGCCGGCAGAGGCGGACAAGACCGCCTCGGAGCCCGGTTTCAGCTACGTGGACGGCCGCGGAAAGACAGTCGAGCTCGACGCGGTCCCGTCACGCATCGTGGCCAGCGAACAGGCCGCAGCAGCGTTGATCCCGTTGGGCATCGAACCGGTCGGGATCTGGGGAGGGAGCTCCTTCGAGTCGTCGATCCCACTGCGCGGCCTCGATCTCGATGGCATCGAAAGCGTGGGACAGGCGTACGGCGACATCGACGTCGAGAAGGTCGCAGCCCTCGACCCCGATGTGATCATCACCGGCTGGTACGCAGGCGACGCGTACGGTGGCCTCGGTCTGGAAACGTCGGACCTCGCCAAGAAGCTCGAGCAGGTTGCGCCGTTCCTCGCGGTGTCTGCGCAGAAGCCCTCGTCCGAGAGCTTGCAGGACTACGAGGCCCTGGCCACGGCACTCGGTGCGGACGTCGATACCGAAGCAACCAGGGCCGACCGTGACGCCTACGACTCTGCGGTCGCGGACCTGAAGAAATCGATCGCAGCCAAGCCTGGTTTGACCGCGATGGCCATTTCCCCATCGGACCAGTACTACGTCGCGATCAACGACGAGTTTCCCGAACTGCGCGACTACAAGAACTGGGGTCTGACCCTTCTGGAGTCCGACGTTCCGCGCGCCGCCGACTCGGGATCCTTCACGCCGGTGAACTGGGAAAATGCCGGTCAGTACCAGCCCAATCTCATTCTGCTGGACACTCGTTCGTACTCGACCCCGCTGGCCGAGTTGGAGGCCGACCGGCCGACGTGGGCTCTGGTGAACGCGGCCAAGGCCGGCAACATCGCCGACTGGACTACCGACGCGACCAACAACTACGCGAGCTACACCGCACAGATCGTCGCCCTGACAGCGGCAATCGACAAGACCACGGTCTAGATCCACAGAGTCGGATCGGACCCGAAACACCCCCCACCTCGGTACCCCCGAGGTGGGGGGTGTTTCAGCGGATACGGGCCCAGATGTAGTCGGCCACCTGTTCCCCGAACACCGACCAATTGTGCGCCTGACCCAGCTGCGCATGCTCGAGGTCGACGGAGTGTGCCTCCAAGGTCCCGGTGATTCTGTCCCTCCACTGACGGTCCCGCCGCCGCTGCATCTCCAGTGGGGTTCCCCGAGAAGCTCCGATCAGCAGGGCATCGCCCGCGTGCCTGCCGACGGTCGGCGGTATCGACAGTGAAAGATGACGGCCGAGGGTGCGCACCAACCGTTCCTGCACCTCGGGAGCAAAGCTCGACAGCAGCGGGTCCGTCTGCACGTGGCGACGGAAAGCGATCTGGGCCTCCGCAATACCGTTCTGCGACAACTCCTCACGTTCGGCCGTGTCCGCCTCGGCGACGTCCGCGTAGGAATCGAGCAGTACCAGCGAGGCCACCACTTCGCCCTGCTGGTGCAGACGCGCAGCGATCGCATGTGCGAGCTGCCCTCCGAAAGACCATCCGAGCAGGTGATACGGACCGTGCGGTCGCACGGCTCGGATCCGCTTCACATGGTCGTCGACCAGTGCTTCGACCGACGTCAACTCGATCGCTTCGTCGCCGCTCTGCAATGCCGGGTCCTGAATGGCGTACACCGATATCGACGGATCGAGGAACCGCAGGGCTCCGATGTAGGACCAACTGAGACCGCCGGCCGGCTGCAGACAGAACACCGCGGAATCGCCGGCCTGACGCAACACCACCAACGGTGCGAGCATGCTGTCTCCGCCGCCGTCGATCACCGCCCGTGCCAGTCCCGCGACTGTCGGGTTGGCGTAGATCTCGCGCACGCCGAGCTCGAGATCCACTGTGCGCAGGCGAGATGCCAACCGTACGGCGGCCAGCGAATGCCCACCCAACGCGAAGAAATCGTCATCCCTGCCGATCTCGTTCACGCCCAGTACATCTCGGACCGCGTCGGCGATCAATGATTCGACATCGCCTCTCGGACGATCGACCGACTCGGTGTTCTCCGACGGTGACGGCAACGCCGCGACGTCGAGCTTCCCGTTGACCGTCATCGGGAGGCTGTCGACCACCTGAACCGATGCCGGGACCATGTAGGTCGGGATCAGTTCCCGCAGGCCGTCTTTGACCGAAGACGCGGTGATGTCCGACGGCTTGGTGTCGTCGACCAGGACGTACGCAGCCAGCTCCGTGTTGCCTGCCCGCTCGAACACGGTCACCGCGGCGCGGACGATTCCGGGCAACCGGAGGAGCGCGTCCTGTATCTCACCGGTTTCGACGCGGTGCCCTCTGATCTTCACCTGGTTGTCCGCGCGTCCGTGATAGGAGATCAACCCGTCCGGATCGCGAGACACCAGATCGCCGGTTCGATACATACGAGAACCGTTGTCGGCGAATGGGTTTGCCACAAAACGTTCTGCGGTCAGCGCAGGTCGTCCATCGTATCCGCGGGCGAGACCTGCACCCGACAGATACAGCTCACCGATGACCCCGGGTGCCGATTGCCGTAATGCCGTGTCGAGTACGTGCGCGGTCGTGTTCAAAATGGGCCGACCCAGTGTCGGCGTCGACCGGTCCTGCACGTCGGCACCGAGTGCATTGATGGTGTACTCGGTAGGCCCGTACAGGTTGTACCCCCCGGTCCCGGGTGCCTCTCGTAAATCCGACCACAGGCGGTCTCCCACCGCCTCGCCGCCGAGCGAGACGAACACCAGGCCCGCAGCGTCGCCGTCCTCCTGGGGCGTTGCTCGGCACCGCGGGCGAGTCAGTAGACCGGCGTCGACCAGATGCTCTCCGTAGGTCGGCGTGACGTCGAAGGCATCGATTTTCTCCGCGTCGAAGTACTCGAGAAGAACGGCCGGATCGCGGCGCGTCTGCTCGTCGATGACGTGCACGGTGTGCCCCTCCAGCAGCCAGAACAACTGCTCCCACGATGCATCGAACGAGAAGGAGGTGGTGTGCGCGATCGCCAGTTGCCGATGCCCGGCCCGTGCGACGACGGGCTCGAAGATTTCGGTGCGGTGGTTGACGAACATGTTGGTCAGCCCACCGTATGGGACCGCAACACCTTTGGGGCGACCTGTCGATCCCGACGTGTAGATGATGTACGCGAGCTGGTCGAGACGCCGCGTGAGCATGCCGATCGGGGTCGATTCGTTGTCGACGGCCGCCGACACCAGGTTTCGGACGCCGTCGGTGTCGAGTTCGACGACGGCAGTGGCCTGTTCTGTCGTGATCGCCTGCAGGGTTCCGGACAGCGTGCTCGTCGTCAGAACTACGTGTGGGCGTGATTCGCGCACGATGTACTCGATGCGGTCCTGGGGCATCTCCGTGTCGACCGGAACGTAGGCGGCTCCTGCGGCGAAGACTGCGAACAGTGCCTCGACCATGAGTTCGGTGCGGGGAAGGAAGAGCATGACCCGCGATTCCCCGACCACGCCGTGCGATCGCAGCAGCGCCCCGAGGTTCACTGCGCGCGAATGCAGATCGGCAAAGCTCCACCGGACATCTCCGGCCACCAACGCCAGGTCGCTCGGTCGGTCGGCAGCGCGTGCGGCGAACAGATCCCACACCGTTCGTTCGGGTACCGCCGAGCCGAGTGTGCCCGAGTGTCGCTGCGTCCACGCGAGCTCGCGTGGGGTGAGAAGTGAGATGCCGGCCGTTGCTTCGTCCGGCCTTGCCGTCAGCGCCGCCAGGGCCGCCCGGTAGGTTTCGGCGACCGCCGCTGCCTGGGCATCGTCGAGCGCCTCCTGTCGATGCATCATCCTCACGCGGGCACCGGACTCCACCGGTGCGACCACCACCGTCATTGCGTAATGCGTTGCATCGCTCAGGCTTTGATCGATCACCCGAAGTCCGCCATCGGGGCCCAGGCGCTCGTCGGGCGGGACGACCGGGATGTTCTGAAAGACGAACAACGTATCGAACAATCCACGATGTCCGGCGCACTCCTCGAGATCGGACAGCGCAAGGTACGGGTGGGTCAGCAGTGGTCGCCGCTCGTCCTGGATACGGGCCAGGTGGTCACGAACAGCGAGTGCGGGATCGATCCGCACCCGCAGCGGAACGGTGTTGAACAGCAACCCCAGAAGCTCGTCGATACCGGGGATTTCGGCCGGTCGACCGGACACCACGGTGCCGAATACCACGTCGTCCTGGCCGGTGAACTTCTGCAGCGTCAGCGCCCACGCCAGTTCGTAGACGATGCTGGCCGTCACGCCGGTCTGCGCGGCGAGTTCCTTCACCTCGAGCGTCAGGGAGCGGTCGAGGTGAAAGACGGTGTTCGCGGAACGGGCCGCATCGACCGAAGTCGCTGTGCGTCGTGGAGCGAGCAGCGTCGGTCCGGGCGTACCGGAGAGCTGGCGTCGCCACATCTGCAGGCCCGCATCACGATCGCGAGTTCGAAGCCACATCACGTAGTCGTCGTAGGACGCGCGGTGGATCGTCTCCACGTGCCCGGGCGTGGTGTACTCGTCGAGAATTGCCCGCAGAAATCTCCAGATCGACCACCCGTCGAGAACGAGATGCTCGATGGTGAACACCATCGCACTCTCGCCTTCGGGGAGCAACACCACGCCCAGTCGGACGAGTGGCGGCTGCAACGGGTCGAATCCGCCTGCAGCCTCGCTCTTTTCGAAGCGGGTCAGCTCCGCCCGAGCCGAATCGACGTCGAGATGTCGCAGATCTCCTGTCGCCCAGGGCATCCTGACCGCCCTCGGCACCGCGGCAACGGTGCGCTCGCCGAGTTGGACATACCCCGCACCGACCTGCGGGTGTGCCGCGAGAACTGCGTCGGCGGCACGCCGCAGCAGATCCGTATCGAGCGAGCCGGAGAGCCGCATCACCGTCTGCGAAACGTACACGCCCTCGCCCTGTCCACCGAGCTGCTGATGGAAGAGGAGGCCGTCCTGCAACGACGTCGTCGGGTAGATCGCTCGGAGCGGGCCGAGGATCGACTCCACGTGTCGACGCTCCCTTGTATCGAGTCCGGCCGCGTCGGTGCTGCGATCGATACCGTCCGCAAAGGCGCTGTCCGCCACAGGGTTGACCCCGGAACCCACCGCATTCACTCCGGTCGCGATGGCCGTGGCCAGACGCGCGGCACAGAATGCCGCATCTGCGTCCGCGAGTCCCGAGACGGAACACACGCACGACCACGAACCGGTGTCGGCTCGAAGGAACCTGACGTCGATTCCCGGCTCCGAGGCGGTCTGCGCAGGCTGGTATCCGTCGGCACTCGAGATATGGATGCGGACCTGCAGATCGGCTTTCGGTAGGTCGTCGAACACCCCGGGGGTGTGTTCACTGAGGTGCGCGGCCACCCCGAAGGACGCGGCGTGCTCGGGGTCGGCATCTGCGCCGAGCATGGTTCCGGTCTCGGTGTCGATCACGACGGGGAGTCCGCGACGCAGGGAACCCACTGTCCTGGAACCGTGTTCGGTACCTCGGTCTCGATCGGATTCTTCGACCCACACCACCATCGACTCGAGTCCGAGGACGTCCGGCATCACCTCGCGCACCGACTCGAGGACAGTCGTCCGAGTTTCGACGATGCCCGCAAGCCCGGTTGTCGACAATGCCGCGGAGCTGTCGGCACCACCGCTCGCCGGTGACAACCCCACCGGTGTCGGGGCCGTCGGTGTGCCTCGGCGGTCGATCACGTCCGCAGCGGCATCGACGACATCCAGCCACGACTCGGCGTGGTCGACGATCGAAAGGTCCTCTGCCAGAACCTGATCGAGAAGCGCCCACCTCGCCGAGGGAGCCGCCGACACACCGACCGCAGATCGATCGCTCGTCAGTGCATCGAGGATGGACGGCCACGACTCCTCGTCGACCACCGCGTAGGTCATCTCGACGTGCACAGCACTCTCGGAGATCCAGGTGGCACGAAGACCCGCCGCAGCGGAACCCCCGAAGGCCGATCCTTGCCCGGCGATCCGAGACCTCTCGAGGATCTCGGTCACCGGCAGCAAGGCACGCAGACGACTGTCGCCGTCGGCATCGAATCCGGTGCACAGCGCGTCGTGCCGAAGGTAGAGGCCGATGAGCGCTGCTTGGGCGCGGCGGACCTGCGGATGCGACAGGGTGAGCGTGCGTGTCCACCTGCCGGGACGCGATCGACCGTCTCTCGGGATGTGGTGCGAGGTCGGCTGGTCCGGTCGGGTCACCAGTTCGGAGATACGCCGAGTCGGATCTGCGACCGCCTGAGCCGCGATCAGCACCATGTCGTCGAGAATCGTCCGAGCAGTGTTGTCGTCGAACAATTCTCGGCGGTAGACGATATCGAGGCCCAGTTGCCCCGATTCACCTCGTGGACCGATTGCGGCGATCAGATCGAACTTCGCCGACGCGTCGTCCGGCGGGCGAAGGACTCCGTCGACGGGCCCCAGCGACACCGGCTTCGGCCTGGTGTCCACTTCGGCGATCATCACCTGGAACAGCGGATGCACACCCGGGGTTCGCGCGGGTCGGAGCCAGTCGACGACCTCGTGGAAGGGGGTAGCGCGATTGTCCACACAGTCGAGCGTCGAACTCCTCGTCCGCGCGCTCAACTCGGCAACGGTGGGGTCGCCGGTGAGGTCGGTCGGCAACACGACCGTGTTCACGTAGAGCCCCACCGCGTCCATGAGAGCGTCCGGTGGCCGGGTATCGACGGCGGTCCCCATCGGGATCCGGTCGCCGCTGCCGTGGGCACGCAGCGCGAGAGCGGTGACGATCTGGAGAAAGATCAATCGGCTGATTCGATTGGTGGCGCAGAACTGCTCGATGTCGTCGGCGAGGAAGGCGGGCAGAACCGTCTCGATGATCTGCCCCGAGGTCGACGGTACTTCGCTGCGAGCGCGATCGAGCGGAAGATCGACGGGCTCGATAAAATCTGCGAGTGTCGTCGTCCAGAAGGGTCGAGACGCGGCGACATCGGCGGCATCTTCATCGGCTGCGTAGTCCGCGTAGTCCACTGCCGGAGTCGCCCACACCGGCGCCTCGCCCCTCACGCGCGCGGCGTACGCGATCTCGAGATCGTTCAACAGGATCGGCACCGAACCGCCGTCGGCGGCGATGTGGTGCACCGTCAGGACCAATCGCGAGTGGTCGTACAGGTCGGCGGCGAAGGGGATTTCGGCGGCGAGGTCGAACGTGCGCGGACTGTACGGCTCACCCCGACGGTCCGCTACCTCGACCGCAGCGTCGGATTTCAGGTGGTGCAGCACTCTGCCGGAGTCGTTCGAGTAGACACTGCGCAGTGAGTCGTGACGTGTCGCCACATCCGAGAGGGCATCGGCAAGAACGTCCAGATCCGGATCCGACGTCAGATCGAGGTGGATCGGCATCGTGTACGCATGGCGGTCCGTTTCCATCTGGTCGAGAAACAGCATCCGCTCCTGTGCACTCGACGCCGGGCCGGTGCGTGCGGATGCGTGGGTGTGCGTCATCGGTGAACTCCTGATGCAAGGGTGTCGAGAAAGTGTTCCGCCACTGTCGACGCGGTGAGGTCCTCCGAGAGTGCGAGGTGATGAACGGACAGCTGTGCGGACCACCCGTCGCTCTCGCCTTTTTCGACGTGGACGCGGAGCAACGGGCCGGTGTCGACGTCGATCCCGTGCACCACATCGGCAGGCTTCTGCCCTGCCCTGTCCTCGTCGGCGATGTGCACGACGGTCCCGAGGTCCACCGCGTCGAGATGTACCTCGAAGGCCTTCCACAATCTGCGACGTGAGCGGTCGATGCGGGTGCGGAGCGCAGGAAACGTCTCCATCAACATCGTTGTCGCCCGACGAACTTCCACATCGAGGTCGGTCGCGGTCACGTCGGCGCGGGCGGGGATATCGGCCCGCACCGTTTCGATGCGGTTGTCGATGTCCAGACCGGACTTCACGGCGGCCTTCGCCAGATCCGGTAGAGCAACAGCAATGTCAGCGCGGGAAGAGCTCTCGTGCGCAGGGGTGTTCGTCGCCTCGTCTTCGAGGGCGGCCTCGGCGAGGGCCGCGACCGTGCGGAGGTCGAATATGTGCATTTCGGTGATACGCCAGCCGTGTCTGCGAGCAAGGGTGACCGTACGGATCGCGCTGATGCTGTCGCCGCCGATTCGAAAGAAGTCGTCGTCGATTCCGATGTCGTCGGCATCGATGCCGAGCGCTTCGGCGATGCTGGCACGAATTGCGATCTCGCGAGCGCTTGTCGGTGCGCGATCACCGGACGCGGAGTCGACACGGAAGTCGATGGGGGAAAGCCCGTTGCGGTCGAGCTTTCCGCTCGAGGTCAGCGGGATCTCGTCCAGTATCGCGATGCGAGCCGGAACCCATGACGCGGGGAGGATACGCGTGACCGTGGCGCGTATATCGCTTTCCAACAGGGTCTTTCCTGATTCTGCGACGACGTATCCGACGAGTCGTGGCCCGGCAGGCGTGATCTGTTGGGCCGCGGCGCTCGACCGGACGCCGGGATGAGCGAGCAGTGCGGCCTCCACCTCGGCCAGTTCGATGCGTTGGCCCGCCAGCTTGATCTGGCCGTCGGTGCGGCCGAGGTACTCGATACTGCCGTCGCGTCGTTGCCGCGCGCGGTCGCCGGAGTGGTAGAGACGTGCCCCGGGCACGCCGGGACGGGGGTCGGCCACGAATCTGCTCGCGGTCAGTGCAGTGTTGCGGTGGTAGCCGCGGGCCAGTTGCGCGCCGCCGAGGTAGAGGTCTCCTTCGGCACCGGGGAGCACCTCGGTGAGAGTGTGATCGAGTATGCGGCAGTGGGTGTTCCACACCGGCGAGCCGATCGCGACGGCCAGACCCGCGACCGGACCGCGCGCCGAGACGTTCTCGGCGGTCACGTCGATTGCAGCTTCGGTGGGGCCGTACAGATTCAGCAGGGTCGCCCGCGGAAAGACTGCCGCCACCGACTGTGCGTGCTGCGACGTCAACGGCTCTCCGCTGCACACGATCAGCCGCAGTGCCCTGGCGTCGAGGACGGGGCTCGAGGGTTCGGACGTTGCCGCGGTGAGGAATTCGCTGAGCATCGAGGGAACGAAGTGGACGATGCTCACGCCGTGCGTCGCGATGAGGTCTGCAAGACGCCGAGGATCTCGGTGGCCACCGGCCTCCACCACGACGACCGACGTTCCGGTGACGAAGGGGAGAAAGATCTCCCAGCCCGAGACGTCGAACGACGCGGGGGTCTTCTGCAGGAACACGTCGGCAGCGGTGATCTCGTGATGCTCTGCGGCCCAGAGCAATCGATTCACGATTGCGGAATGGGAGACCGCGACTCCCTTCGGTCGTCCGGTCGAACCCGACGTGTACAGGACGTACGCCGGATGGTGACCGCGCAGCGGGCGTCGGCGTTCGGCGTCGACAACCGGATGCGTCGGCATCGAGGCCAGCCGGGTCACCACCGATGGCTCGGCGAGGTCGATCAGCGGCACATCCGAAGCAGGCAGGCGCCCAGCGATATCGGCGGTGGTGACGATGGTGGCGGCACCGGAGTCCTCGAGGAGGTAGCGAATCCGTGCCTCGGGAAGCGTTGTATCGAGGGGCACATAGGCAGCTCCCGAGAAGGTCACGGCAAGGAGTGCGATGATCGATTCGGGTGACCGATCGAGTGCGACCGCCACGACGTCCTCGGGTCCGTGACCGGAGTCGATGATCAGTCGAGCCAGTGCGGCCGCCTGGCCGAGGACGGAACCGAGATCTCGGCGACGACCGTCGAAGATCAGTGCAGCGTCGGCCACCGGGGATGTGCGCGTGATGATCCTGTCGAGTGTCAGGTCCGGTTCGATGTCCACTCGCGCACCGTCGAGTCGGGACAGCGTGGCCTGATCCTCAGCGTCGAGCAGATCCAGCGCTCCGACCCGAACGTCGAGCGATGCCGGCATCCGGCGCAACACCGTCTCGATTCGCCGCATCAGTGTGTCGGCGGCGTCGGTGTCGACGACGTCGGTTGCGTACTCGACAGTGAGTCCGATCGCCGAATCATTCTCTTGCAGAGTGACACTGACGTCGTATTTCGCCGTCCCGGTGTCGACGGGAAGCCGTTCGGTGCTCAGGTCGCCGAGAGCCAGGCTGCCCCCGCCGTCCCGGTGCGGTTGGTGGATCACCATCACGCGCACCGGTGGTTGCTCTCGCAGCGCCGGCACTGCGGCCACGACGTCCTCGTACGGTGCCGTCGAATGCGCGAGCGCGTGCAGCGTTTGATCGCGGGCACGCATGAACAGTTCTCGCAGCGTGGGGTTTCCGCGTAGATCCGCACGGAGCAGCACGGTGTTCAGGTAGAAACCTACTTCGTCGGTCATGTCGACGTCGGTGTTCGTGGACCGGATCGACATGGGCGACGCCGTCATGAACTGCTCGCCCGAGCCGCACGCCCGGAGTGCGATCGCGGTGGCTACCTGAGCGGCCATGTACATGCTGGCCCCGCAGGTGCGCGCCGTGTCCCGTACGGCCTTCGCCACATCATCGGCGACGACGCGTCGGATCGTCCGGCCCGGACGTGCGCCGGTGTGGCGTGCAGCGCGCCAGCCCGGTACTTCGAGCACCGGCGGCAGTGGGGTCAGATGAGCTCGCCACGAAGCGATCTCGGCATCGTGAACTTCTTCGACCGCCGCCCGATGGGGTGGTGCTTCGCCGAGGTCAAGTGGTATCCGGCCGGAATTCCGTGCGGCGTAAGCGTGCGAGAGGGTGCGTAGCAGTGCCGGTTCCGACCACTCGTCGGTGGCGATGTGATGGAGGGCGAGAACGACCGTCGCGCACTCTTTCTCGTCGTCGTGCGTGAACACGACGGCGCGCAGCGGAATCGACTCCGACGGATCGAATCGTTCTCGCAGGAATTGCTCGATCGCCTGGGACGCACTCGAAGACGGCACAACGCGGTGCCGCAGGGCAGGAGCCGAGCGTTGGTCGCTCGGGTCGAGAACCTCTACTGTCAGTGCGCCGTCGTTCTCGACATACAACGACCGGAGTGACCGATGACGTGCGGTGACGTCGCCGAGCGCATGTTCGAGAGCAGACAGGTCGAGGGCGCCGGACACCCGAAACGCCAGCGGGACCGTGTAGGTTCCTCCGTGTCCGCTGAGTCTGTCCGCCAACCACATTCGACGCTCTCCGGCGTTCATCGGCCGGGGACGCGTGTCGATCTCCACCGTTTCGTGGTTGCTCGATCTGTCATCGGCGAGCGGGCACGCGTCCGCTGCGGTGGAGATCGCGCCGGTGGGGTCTGCTGTGTCGATGTACGTGGACAGCGCCGCGACCGTCGGGTGATCGAACACTGCCCGCACCGATATCCGTACGTTCGGATCCCGATTCACTCGGGTGACCAGACGCATCGCGGCCAGCGAATCTCCGCCGAGGGCAAAGAAGTCGCTCTCGGGTCCCATGGAGTCCACCAGCGCCTGCGGTCCGGCGTCACGGGCCAGCAGGGTTGCGATATGGCCGGCCAACTGCCGTTGCGCATCGGTCAGCGGCCCCGACGACGCTGCTCCCACGTCCGGGACGGGCAGGGCACGCCGGTCGACTTTGCCGTTGACGGTCGTGGGAAAGGCATCGAGCACCATCAGGTGTGCGGGGATCATGTGCTGGGGCAGCAGTGTTGCCAGATGCTCGAGAACACTGTGAGAGAGGTTGTCCGAGTTCGGGTTCGCGTCGTCTGTCGGGACCACGTAGCCGCAGAGAATCGGTGATGCCGCTGCGTGCACGAGTACGACGGCGGCGCGAACGCGAGGATGCGTGGCGGCAGCGGCCTCGATTTCTTCCAGCTCGACGCGCATTCCTCGGATCTTGACCTGGTTGTCGGCTCGGCCGAGGAAGTCGAGTGTTCCGCCTTCCGTCCAGCGAGCGCGGTCGCCCGTTCGGTAGGCACGCCCGCCGACCTCGACGGCGAAGGGGTCTGCGACGAATCTCGCGGCAGTCATGTCCGATGCCCCGACGTAACCGCGTCCGAGCAGGTCTCCCGCCGCGTACAGCTCACCACCCATGCCCATGGGGAGCGGTCGAAGGCGGTCGTCGAGCACGTACAACCGGCAACCCGGATTCGGCGCTCCGATCGAGGTGGATATCCGGTCGGATCCGGTCCCGTCGTACACCACGTGGGACACCCCGATGGTCGCCTCGGCGGGCCCGTACCCGTGATACAGGGCTGCGTTCATGCGAGAACGGAACCGCGCGAACAGTTCCGGGGTGAGAACTTCACCGCCGCACCAGACATGGCGAACCCCTGCCATCGCGTCGGTGCCGGCGCTGGTCTCGAGAAGTACATCGAGCATGGAGGCGACGAGATATACGAACGTCACCCGTTCACGAGATATCAACTCCAACAATCGCTGTGGGTCTCGGTCTTCGCCGGGTCCCGCCACGACCACGGTTCCTCCCGAGCAGAGGGGCAGTAGTAGCTCGTTGATCGAAATATCGAATGCCAGAGGAGCTTTGAACAAACTGGCATCGCCAGGGCCGACTTTCAGAATGTGCTCGATCTGCCATCTCATCCGGCTCGCGATGGCCTCGTGCCGGATCATGGCCCCCTTCGGTCGGCCCGTCGAACCCGAGGTGAAGATGACGTATGCCAGACCGGCTCCGTGACGGAGCACCCCAGACGGCGGGACGGAAGGTCGCCTCTCGTGCTCCCATCGATCGAGAGCCACCGCTATGGACAGCACCTTTGTGTCCTCGTCGGACTTCGAGCTACCCGGTCCGCGCAACGCCACGCTGATGCCCGCGTCACGGACAACCGCACTCCTACGGGCCTGCGGCCATTGTGGGTCGAAGGGAACGAACGCAGCTCCCGCGGCGAGGACGCCCATGACGGAAACGACCATCTCGGCGGACCGAGTCATGTCGATGGCCACGCGTGCTTCCGGTCCGACGCCTGCCGCCACCAACGCGTGCGCGAGTTGGCTGGAGCGCTGCCTCAACTCGGAGTAGGTCAGACGAGTCCGGCCCGCTACGACGGCGGTCGCGTCGCCCGTCCGGTCCGCCCACGATTGGAACATCTCCACGACATCCTGGTCGGCGAGGCAGTGGCCGGTCTCGTTGACGTCGGTGACGAGCGTCTGCAGGTGCTGGGATGAGGAGAGGGGCAACGAATCGATCGGCGCATCCGGTGCGGTAGTCGCGGCGTCCAGGAAGACCGCCAGCGCGTGCGCATGGGCGCGGATCTCGTTGCCTGCGCTCGTACCTCGTATTTCCATTGCCAGCCAGGACGATCGGGGGTTCGCGCGGTCGATGGTGCCCTCCACCACGAACTCGAGGTCCGTCACGGGACCGAGCCAGCACTGACGCAGCCGCGCTCGCTCATTGCCGAACATCGAGTCACGTTCGGCGACAAGTACATTGATTCCCGGAGCCACCAGCGCAGAGTCCCCTCGGCGCAGCCGCAGCAACTCCGTCACCACGGCAGGTGCGACGGCGGTGTGCGGTCGCATCCCGGTCAGGCTGGAATCGACGTCGCCAAGCACGTCGACGAGAGTTCTTCTGCTGTCGTGTTCGAGTACGAACGGTACGACGGTGGACGTCATCGAGATCGGAGATTCTGCCGGGGCGTGACCACCGGTTGCCAGCCGAATGGGTTGCCGCCCTGCTTGTCTCGTTGTCGCGGCGTACGCGCTCAGTAGACCGACGAGAGCGCGACGCGGCGATGTACCCGAGAGAGCGGCCAACGCGAGTACTCGCTCGACGATGTTCTCCGGCAGGTCGATCGCTGCACGCGATACGGACAGTCCCGTGTGCTCGAGCAGGCCCTGATCTTCGGGCAGGCCCGCGACCACCGCCTCCCAGTATTCTCGGTCCTCGCTCGGCGACGCGGTGTCGGTTCGAGGACGGTTCGGCGGGTCCGTCCGGGCATCGTTGTAGGCGTCGGCAACGCGTTCGGTGAGTGCGGCGACCGAGCGACCGTCGATCACGACGTGATGGTAGGCCTGAATCCACCACAGCCGCCCGTCGTCGGCGGCGGCGACGATGTGATGGTGCATCGGGCCCGTGTCCGGAGATCCGATCCTCGACCGTGCGTCGGCAACCAGCACATCGATACGGGTGTCCGATCCAGTCGTCGTGCGGGTCTCGATGCGTCCGGGTATCGCGTCGACGATGTCGAGGTCGCCGTCCGAGGACGGGGTGAACGCGCGATCGAGATGCGGCAATCCGGCGAGTGTGTCTCGGAGAGCACCCCGGAAACGGTCGAGATCGGTCGTCGTGGGCAGCTCGAGTCGCCACGCCAGCGAGTACGTGCCTTCGCCGTCGTCGATCTGGGCGGCGGTCCAGACTGCCCTCTGCGCGGGGGTGATTCGAGGTGCGTCGAGCATGGTCATCCGGGTCTCCTTGTCGGGGGTGCGTCTACTCGACATCTGTTGTGCCTGCCCATGCCGACCAGAGGCGCGCGTAGCGGCCGTCGGCTGCGACGAGATCGGAATGGGTGCCCGACTCCACGACTCGACCGTGCTCGAGGACCACGATCGTGTCGGCGGACACGGCCTGGGTCAGCCTGTGCGCCACGATCACCGTGGTCCTGCCTGCGGTCGCTGCCGATGCTGCTTCTTCGAGCATGCGAGCGCCACTGCTGCCGGCCTCCGCGGTGGCTTCGTCGAGAATCGCGACGGGAGGATCGGACAACACCAGCCTCGCCAGTGCGAGCTGCTGTGCCTGGGATGCACTGAGCGGATGGCCGTTCTCCCCGATACGCGTGTCGAGACCGTCCGGTAGCGCCCGAACCCAATCGGCGGCACGGACCCGAGTGAGGGCGTCCCACAGCGCGGCTTCGTCCGCATCGGCGTCGGCCAACCGCAGATCGTCGGCGAGGGAGCCGGCACTGACGTGCACGTCCTGCGACAGGATCGCAACATGTCGTCGGAGACGATCGGTGCCCAGGTCGCGTAACGCTATGCCGCCCAACGTGACCGAACCGCTGTCCGGTTCGAGGGATCCGGCCGCGAGGAGCGCGGCAGTGGTCTTTCCTGCACCTGTCGAACCGACCACTGCCACCGTCTGTGCCGCGGGAACGGTGATCGTGACTCCGTGCAGAACGTCGCCGCCTGTCGCGTACGCGAATGTCACGTCGGACAGTTCCAACGTGGCGTCGCGCGGCTGGGCATCGGTGCCAGTCGATCGCGTCGACGCCATGTCTGCCACACCGACCAGGCGGTTGAGGCTGGCACCGGCCGACTGGATGTCGTCGAACAGGAACAGCACCGTGCCGAGCGGGTTGAACAGGCGATGGAACAGCAACGTTGCGGCGGTGACCGCGCCCAGTGAGACGACATCGCTTCGTACCAAAAGGAATCCGGTGCACAAGATGATGGTCAGGCCGACCAGCTCCGCGCGGTTCTCCTTACCGACGAAGCGGGTCAGCAGCGTGAACGTCGCGATCGAGAAGTCTCTGGCTCGTTCGGACTCCGTCTCCACCGTCGCGATGGCGTCGTCTTCGAGGCGGTACGCACGCACCGTCCGCGCGCCTTGGATGTTGCTGATCAGCGCCTGGGATCGATCGCCCATCGCGGCGCGTTCGGCTGCGTAGAGAGGGCCGCTGCGCGGCAGGTACCACCGAAGTGCGGTGACGTACAACGGCAATGCCAAACAGCCGGCCAGCCCGAGACGCCAGTCGATGCCGTACATCGTGACCACCGATACCGCAATCAGCAGCGCCGCGTTCACCACGGCGGGCAGCACCCCGGTGACCGCGCGGGTCACCTGGGACACATCGTCACTGATGCGCGAGAGCACATCTCCGCGGCCTGCCCGTTCGACCGTACGGGTGGGGAGGGTGAGAACACGGCCGACCACGTTCTCGCGAAGATGCGCGACGACGCCTTCGCCCATTTTCGCCACCAGGTAGGCCATCAGTCCGGCGAACACCCCGTTCACGACCGCAGCGATCATGACCAGAACCACCACCAGAAGGATCCGGCCTGCCGGTGCGCCCGCGACGACCTCGTCCACGAGTCGCCCGAGAATCAGGATCGGTGCCAGAGCAGACACGGCGGAGACGATGCCGACCAGGGGAGTGAGCGTGACGAGGCCGGGTCGAGCCGCGAGTTGTCCGCGCAGCCACGACCACGATCGTCCGGCGGTTGCGATGGGCAGACGGGTGTCGTGGGTCATCGCAGTACAGCCTCCGCGTAGTCGTCGGCCAGTTCGAGGAGAACGGAATGGGGTGCGTCCGCGGCGATTCGACCGTCACGTAGCACCACGACCCGATCGGCGACCGACAGCAGTGCAGGACTGGTGGTCACGATGATCGTCGTCTTCGGGGTCCGCACGGTCGGGCCGTGACGGAGCGTCGCGATACCCCGAGCAACGGCATGTTCGGTCACCGAGTCCACCGCAGTGGTCGGTTCGTGCAACACCAGTACGGGAGGCTCCGCGAACAGGGCCCGAGCCAGAGCGATACGTTGCCGTTGTCCCCCGGACAGATTCGCGCCACGCTCGGTCAATCGCTGTTCGAGCCCGTCCGCATGACTTGCCACTATCTGGTCTGCACCCGAGGCGCGGAGCGCTCCGTCGAGGTCTCGGTCCGTGTGTCCACGTCCAGCGGTGATGTTGTTCTTCACGGTGTCCGCGAACAGGTCCGAGACGTGTGGCTCGACGACAATCGACGCTCGAACGTGGGCGAGGTCGATGTCCCGGGTGGGGATACCTGCGAGCAGAACATCGCCGGCGATGTCAGCGGGCGATACTTGGCCGGACAGGACGGCCACGATCGACTCGGCGTCCTCGGGCCCGTACGCCAGTATTGCCACGATCTCCCCCGAAGCGATGTCGAGGTCGATTGCCTGCAAGGACCGGTGTGCGACACCGCGAAAGGCGAGATCGAGGCGCTGTCCCATGATGTGTTCGGTGCCGTGATCGAGAATTCGATCCGCCCCGAGTACCAGGGCAACACGATCGGCCGACGCCCGTGCGCGGGCTACGACCGCGGGGATCGAGGACAGCACACCCAGTGGTTCGATGAGGAATTGAGCCAGGCCGACGACGGCAATCAATTCGCCGACGGTGATCCGTCCGACGAGAGCGAAGTAGCCGGCCAGCCCCGCGACGGTTGCCGCAACCACCGCGCTCACGCCGGTGGTGATCCCCAATTGTGTCGCCAGCGATCGCGCCGTGAGCAGCGCCGCGCCAAGGGCTTTCGCGCTCGCACGTCGGTAGCGGGTCGCTGCCTCGGTTTCCGCACCGATACCTTCGATCGACCGATGTCCACTGACAAGGTCGGTGGCCAGTGCGGTCGCCTCGGCCACCGTCCGCTGCTGTTCGGCCGCGCGCCGAGTCACCCGCGGTGCCACGAGCTGGAGCACGGCGACGAAGATCGGGGTGCCGATGAAGATGGCCAGCCCCAGCGGAACGTCGATGATCATCAGCGCAACGGCGGTGGCAACGACCGCTGTCGCTGCGGCCGCAATACGCGGGAACAGATCCAGGAACCACGCCGATTGTTCGGCGTCGGTACTCGAAATGGTGAGTAGCTCACCACCCCGCAGAGAGGTGTCCAGGCCTCTCGGGTCGAGAATTCGACCGGTGACCTCCATCCGGATGCGGTGCGCCTCGTGTTGCAGAGCGACGTTCAGAGACCGCATACCGAACTGGTAAGCCGTTGTCAGACAAAGGAACAACGCTGCGAGTCCGAGGATGGAGACGGCGAACCACGTGGGGTCGCCCGAGGTGATCGCCGAGTCGATGATCCACCCAAGCGTGATCGGAACTGCAGTCTCGGCCAGCTGGTGGATGCAGATCAGCAGCGTTCCGACGCTCACTCGGCGCACGTTGCGCGTCAGTGTTCGACGGACGATGCGCCCGCCGGTCACGGTGTCCTCCACGTCGACTCTCATGCCGTGGGCGTGAGATAGCCACCGCCGGTCACGAAATAGTCGAGCGCGTCGAGATCGTCCCCACCTTCCGTGCGTACTCGGTCGATGACGAGTCCGTGGTTGGTACCGCGGTGGGCGTCGGGGCCACAGACGATCACCATCCCCGTGCCTTCCTTGATGAAGATGCGACCCGGCGTTCCGCCGTAGATGCCGTCCGAGACATGAGCGGCGATGATCCGAATCCGTTGGCCTTTGTGAAAGGTGTACGCGTTGGGGTACGGATCCGACATTGCGCGCACCAGCCTGTCCAGGTCCTCGGCGGACCAGGTCCAGTCGATGCAGCTGTCCGATTCATGCCGTTTGTGGAAGAAGGTTCGCTTCGACAGATCCTGCGGCGTCCACGTGGCCGTTCCGTTCTCGATACTCTCGAGCGCATCCAACAGCACCTCGGGGATCAGCTCGATCGTCGCCTCGACGAGGTCGGTCGAGGTGTCCGTCGGTCCGATCGGCACCGCCCGCTGGGTGATGACGTCTCCGGTGTCGAGTTCACCGTCCATTCGATGTGCAGTCAGTCCGGTCTCGGCTGCACCGCTGATCAAGGCCCAGATCACCGGCGAGAATCCAGTGAACGCGGGGAGTAGCGAATCATGCAGGTTCACTGTCCCGTACCGGGGCATCGCGAAAATTTCCGGAGGCAACCAGGTCCGCCAGTTGTTGGCGACGATGATGTCCGGTGCCCACTGTCGAAGTTTGTCGACCAACACCCCGTCCGGACGCTTCGCCAGATGCACCTCGACTCCGTGATCCCGTGCGAGATCCTCGACCGAATCGGACCAAATACTCTCGTACGCTTGCTCACTGACTGGATGCGTCACTACCGCGACGACGTCGTGGCGCGACTTCAGAAGAGTCTCCAAAGTCTTGTGACCCCAGGTCTGGTAACCGAACAGCACTACCCGCATTGGCTCATCTCCGTGTCTGTACTCCGGCGAGTTGGCATGTGCCTCACCTGTGTGTGGCCACCGAGGCTCCCCGCTCGACGCGAACGATTCCCCCGGACCGATAGTTAGGCTAGCCTAGCATCAGCTACGGGCTCGGTCGGGTGCGTGACGCGGTGCCGTCCCCCAGCAATTCCGATCGCTGCTCGTTCACCACGGCGCGAATTGCGTCCACTACCGCCGACACCTCCGGCCGTCGCAGTGTTTCGCTTCGGGTGACGAGCCAATAGGTCAGTTTCACCGCGATGGCGTCGGGCAGTACTCGTTTCAGGTCGGGGTGGCGGTCGGCCATGAAGCACGGCAGCAGTCCGATACCGGCGGACGCTCGGGTGGCTTCGACGTGGACGAACACGTTGGTGGACGTCACCGATTCGCGCATCGTCGGGGTGAAGTTGGGGGCCAGATCGAGGTCGTCGACGTGCAGCATCGAGTCGATGAAGTAGATGAACGGGTGCGTGGCCAGCTCGGCTGGGATCTGCGGCGTTCCGTGTTCTTCCAGGTAGGTCCGAGATGCGTACAGCCCGAGGCGATAGTCACCGAGCCGGATCGCCTCGGCGCGATGTACCTGCGGTTGGCCGACGACGATCTCGATGTCCAGACCCGACCGCTGTTGCGACGCGCGCCGGGTGACGGCGACTATTTCCACCGACACCCGCGGATGCGTGCGCTGCACCCGCGCCGCGGCCGGAGCCGCGATGTACGCGCTGAAGCCGTCGGTCGCCGAAATACGCACCACACCCTCCAACGCGCCGGCGTCGGTGGAGACCAGCGTGCGCAAGGCATCCTCGACGGCTTCGGCAGCGGCCAGTGCGCCGCGGCCCAGCTGTGTGAGCTCCCAGCCTCCGCCCGCCCGGGTCAGCACTCGGCCGCCGAGCGTGTCCTCGAGCGCGGCGATGCGTCGGGAAATGGTCGTGTGGTTGATGCCCAGATCGTCGGCCGCGGAACTGTAGCGGCCGGTTCGGCTGACGGCGAGCAGTACCAGCAGGTCGTCGGCGCTGGGGATCTTCCCGCCACCGCGTGTCATGTCTGCAGTTTTGCAGATCCGACCTGCGCGCATGCCCCTTGCGCAGAAAAAGATCTGCACCAATACTCAGACCCAACCGCAATATGTGTGGTCTGTCACAAACATCGACACGCAGTGCCGAGCAACACAGGAGAAGCTATGAGCGTCGACCAGCCGCTGGCAGGACGGTCCGAACCGGACCCCGATGCCACCCCCGCAGGCCTCAAGAAGGTCGTCGGGGCATCGATGGCAGGCACCATCGTCGAGTGGTACGAGTTCTTCCTCTACGGAACCGCCGCAACTCTGGTGTTCAGCAAGATCTTCTTCGCCGCTGGAACCAGTGAGCTCGACGCGATCCTCGCCGCCTTCGTCACGTACGCCGTCGGCTTCGTCGCACGTCCGTTGGGCGGGATCGTCTTCGGTCACTACGGAGACAAGTACGGCCGAAAGAAGTTGCTGCAGTTCAGTCTTGTCCTCGTCGGTGGTGCCACGTTCCTCATGGGCTGCCTGCCGACCTTCGAGGCCATCGGCTACTGGGCGCCGGCACTGCTGGTGACGTTGCGATTCATCCAGGGCTTCGCCGTCGGCGGCGAATGGGGTGGCGCGGTTCTGCTCGTCGCAGAACACAGCCCGAACAAATCCCGCGGATTCTGGGCCAGCTGGCCGCAGGCCGGTGTTCCCGCAGGCAATCTGCTCGCCACCGTTGCGCTGCTGGTGTTGACGACAACCCTGTCCGAAGAAGCCTTCCTCAGCTGGGGCTGGCGAGTCGCGTTCTGGCTTTCCGCTGTCATCGTGTTCGTCGGCTACTACATCCGCACCAAGGTCTCCGACGCCCCGATCTTCCTCGAGGCCCACAAGCAGGCCGAGGTCATCAAGGCTGCGTCGTACGGCGTCTTCGAGGTCGTCAAGCGTTACCCGCGTGGAGTGTTCACCGCGATGGGCCTGCGCTTCGGCGAGAACGTCATGTACTACCTCGTCGTCACCTTCTCCATCACGTACCTGAAGGTGGAAGTGGGCACCGACACCAGCACGATCCTGTGGTGGATGCTCATCGCTCACGCGATTCACTTCTGCACAATTCCGTTGGTGGGCAAGCTCGCCGACCGCGTGGGTCGACGCCCGGTCTACTTCGCCGGTGCACTCACCGCGGCAACGTGGGGCTTCTTCGCCTTCCCGATGATGAACAGCGGCCACAACGTCGTGATCCTGCTGGCCATCATCATCGGCCTGATGTTCCACGCCTTCATGTACGCCACACAGCCCGCGATCATGGCCGAGATGTTCCCGACGCGGATGCGGTATTCCGGTGTGTCCCTGGGCTATCAGGTCACCTCGATCGTCGCGGGTTCGCTTGCTCCGATCATCGCGGTGAAGCTGCTCGACATCTACGGCTCGTCGGTGCCGATCGCGGTGTACCTGGCCGTGGCCTGCGCCATCACCGTGGTTGCCGTCGTCGTCGCCAGGGAGACAAAGGGATTGGCGCTCGAAAGCATCGACATCGCCGACGCCAAGAACCTGGCCACCGAGGCCGAACTGGCCAAGGCCGGCCTGCTCGATCCGAGTGTAAAGCGGTGACCGACCTGACCGGACGCTCCGCCCTCGTCACCGGGGGAGCGTCCGGCATCGGGGCTGCGTGCGTACGCGAGCTCGCAGGCCGGGGTGCGCGCGTCACCGTCGCCGACGTGAACGACGTGGCCGCAAAGGAATTGGCGTCCGAGATCCGTGGTGAGGTGTGGTCGGTGGACCTGCTCGACACCACTGCGCTGGACGAGCTCCGGCTGGAAATCGACATTCTGGTCAACAACGCAGGCATCCAAACCGTCGCACCGATCGTCGACTTCGACCCGGGCGCATTCCGTCGAATTCAGACTCTGATGGTCGAGGCTCCATTCCTCTTGATTCGGGCTGCGTTGCCGCACATGTACTCTCGCGGCTTCGGTCGCGTGATCAACCTGTCGTCGGTGCACGGGCTGCGGGCCTCGGAATTCAAGGTCGCCTACGTGACCGCCAAACATGCGTTGGAAGGTCTGTCGAAAGTGACGGCCCTCGAAGGTGCGGCCCACGGCGTGACGAGCAACTGCGTCAACCCGGGATACGTGCGAACGCCGCTGGTCGAAAAACAAATCGCCGACCAGGCCAAGGCACACGGCATCCCCGAGAACGAGGTACTGGAGAAGGTCCTGCTCACCGAGGCCGCCATCAAGAGACTCGTCGAACCCGCCGAAGTCGCCTCACTGGTGGGCTGGTTGACCTCCGAGAACGCAGGCATGGTCACCGGAGCGTCGTACACCATGGACGGTGGTTGGTCGGCTCGTTAGGTTCGGTGCCCACCGTCCGCGTCAATGGTCCACTGCATACGTCTGGGCGCGGCAATGTGCCATTGACGCAGGGCGAGCCGCCGCGTGAATGGACCGTTGCATACGTCTGACCGGTGCAAGGGTCCATTGACGCGAACGGGGTGGGCGCGCGAACGGGGAGGGGCCGGTCGAGCGGGCGAATGGCAACACCCCGAACAGCAAGAAGCCCCCGTGACGTGTCACGGGGGCTTCTCTGGCGGAGGATAGGGGATTTGAACCCCTGAGGGCGTTAACCCAACCCGCGTTCCAGGCGAGCGCCATAGGCCACTAGGCGAATCCTCCGTGGGGGAGCTTACCCGGTTACCCCCACCATCTCCCAAATCGGGAGGCGCGAAGGGTGGTGATGCGACCCCATCGTGTAGGCGGCTACACTTCCAAACGGATCCCGCGCGGCGCGCATCCTGTGAACTCCCCCAGGGCCGGAAGGCAGCAAGGGTCAATGGGCTCTGCCGGGTGCGCGGGGTCCCCTTTACTTCAGTGACATCGACACTGTCCGGGGAACCAGTCACCGAGAGGCCGCTCCGCATGCCAGCGCAAACCCAGTTGGGTCTGATGAACCATGAGGAGCTCGCCTCCGAGCACGAGCGGCAGAGCGCGAAGTACACGCAGCTCAAGACCGAAAATCTGGCACTGGATCTCACCCGCGGCAAGCCGTCTCCCGAGCAGCTCGATCTCGCTGCCGAATTGCTGACACTCCCGGGCGCGGATTACAAGGACGGCAACGGTACCGATTGCCGCAACTACGGTGGCCTCGCCGGTCTGCCGGAATTGCGCGCGATCTTCGGTGATCTGCTCGGCATTCCGGTGAAGAACCTGCTGGCCGGCAACAACGCCAGCCTCGAAATCATGCAGGACCTCGTGGTCTGGGCGCTGCTGCACGGTCTGCCCGACTCCCCGCGAGCCTGGTCGGCCGAGCCGAACGT
This sequence comes from Rhodococcus sp. 077-4, assembly GCF_047782425.1. Taxonomy (NCBI): domain Bacteria; kingdom Bacillati; phylum Actinomycetota; class Actinomycetes; order Mycobacteriales; family Nocardiaceae; genus Rhodococcus; species Rhodococcus sp. 077-4. The sequence goes on from NZ_JAJPWC010000001.1 coordinate 989,673, forward strand.
GCGCTTCCTGTGCCCGGCTCCCGGCTACGACCGGCACTTCGCCATCACCGAGAGCTTCGGCATCGAGATGATCCCTGTTCCCGTGGGCCCCGACGGTCCCGACGTGCACGAGATCGCCACCCTGGTGGCGTCGGATCCGCAGATCAAGGGCATGTGGGTCGTCCCGAACTACGCGAATCCCACCGGCGCCGTCTACTCCGAAGAGGTCGTTCGCGCGCTGGCCACCATGCCAACTGCTGCGCCCGACTTTCGATTGTTCTGGGACAACGCCTACGCGGTGCATCCACTGACGGAGGAATTTGCCCCGTCGTACGACGTCCTGGGCATGGCCGCCGAGGCAGGGTTCCCCAACCGGCCGTTCGTGTTCGCGTCGACCTCGAAAATCACGTTCGCCGGAGCTGGTGTGAGCTTCTTCGGCAGTTCCGAGGAGAACCTCGCCTGGTACCAGAAGCACCTCGGGAAGAAGAGCATCGGACCGGACAAGCTGAATCAGCTTCGTCACGCGCGCTTCTTCGGGGATGCCGACGGTGTTCGGGCCCACATGGCCAAGCATCGCGAGATCCTGGCCCCGAAGTTCGCGCTGGTGCAGCAGATTCTCGAGGACCGCCTCGGTGCGTCGAAGATCGCGTCGTGGACCGAACCCAAGGGCGGCTACTTCATCAGTCTCGACGTGCTCGAGGGCACGGCCGCCCGGTCTATCGCACTGGCAAAGGACGCCGGAATTGCTCTGACGGCAGCCGGCTCGGCCTTCCCGTACGGAAAAGATCCGGAAGACAAGAACATTCGCCTCGCCCCGAGCTTCCCCTCGCTCGGTGAGCTGGAGAAGTCGATGGACGGCGTCGCGACCTGCGTGTTGCTGGCCGCGACCGAAAAGCTGCTCGAAGAGTAGTGGTGCGGTTGGGTGCCAGGGAAGGCACTCAACCGCACCACTGCCGCAGGCACTCAGTGCCCGACGACTACCGCACCCTCGGGAGCGCTGGGCAAAGGTCCCTTCTTCAGAAGCGTGGCCGAGAGCACTGCGCCCAGTAGGAAGATGCCCGACGCCCACCAGAAGGTGGTGGTGTAGCTGGCGATCTCCGCGTTGGCCTGCAGCAAGGCCGCGTCGGTCGCCGTGGCGATGTTGGAGCTGACGTAGCTGGTGGCCGCGTTGGCCGCGACGGTACTGAGCAGCGCCGTACCGATCGAGCCGCCCACCTGCTGCATCGTGTTCACCGTTGCCGATGCCACGCCGGAGTCGTCCGGGGCGACGCCCGAGATCGCGCCCTGCATCGCCGGTGCCATGGAGGCACCGATTCCGAGGCCCATGATGATCAGCCCCGGCAGGATGTGGGTGACGTAGCTGCTGTCGATGGCGATCTGAGTGAGCAGTCCCATGCCGATCGAGGCCACTATCAGCCCCGTCGTCATCAGGATGCGGGGTCCGAATCGGGGGAGAATCAGCGCCGTCGACAGTGTCGCGGTGAGGATCAACGCCGCGATCATCGGCATGAACGCGAACCCGGTGGTGATAGGTGTGTACTTCAGTGTGTTCTGCAGGTAGTACGTCAGGAACAGGAACACCGCGAACATGCCCGCGCCCGAGATGAAGACGGTGAGGAGCGATCCCGCGCGGGTGCGGTCGAGCACGATGCGCAGCGGCAGCAGCGGGTGCTCGGCGCGCATCTGGATGGTCACGAACACTGCGAGGAGAACGACACCTGCGGCGAGGAAGCCGAGGGTCACTGCGTTGCTCCAGCCGTCGGACTCGGCGTGTGCGAAGCCGTAGACGATGGAGAACAGTGCTGCCGATACTGCGATGGTGCCGGGGATGTCCAGCTTGGGCCGGACGTCGACCTTGTGCTTGGCCAGGAACAGGAACCCGCCGACGAAGGCGATCGCAGCGAAGAACAGGTTGACGTACAGGCTCCAGCGCCAGTTCGCCCATTCGGTGAGGACGCCGCCGAGAAGTAGGCCGAGTGCGCCGCCGCCGCCGGCGATGGCACCGAAGATTCCGAATGCCTTGGCGCGTTCCTTGGTGTCGGTGAAGGTGGTGGCCAGCAGCGAGAGCGCTGCGGGGGCGAGCAAGGCACCGAACAGGCCTTGGCCGGCGCGGGCGGCGACGAGCATGCCGAAGTTGACGGCTGCGCCGCCGACCGCCGACATCAGCGCGAAGCCGACGAGGCCGATGAGGAAGGTGTTGCGGCGACCGAAGAGGTCGCTCAGGCGTCCGCCGAGCAGGAGCAGGCTGCCGAACGCGAGGGCGTAGGCGGTGACGATCCAGGAGCGGTTTGCATTGTCGAAGCCCAGGTCGAGCTGGGCGGCGGGGAGTGCGATGTTCACGATGGTCGCGTCGAGCACGACCATGAGCTGGGCCAGGCCGAGCGTGGCGAGAATCAGCCAGCGATTCCGATGCGCACGTTCGTCCGCCGGTGTGGTGGTCGACGTCGCGTCGCCCACGTTCTCCGATGAAAGGGTGGTCATGAGTCCTCGGTTCGGCTATGCGGAGGTGTATCCTCCGGAGGTAGGCAAAGGTAACAGCTAAGTGGAGGAATATCCTCCGCTTATCGGGTGAAACGGACATCGAATGAGTGTGAGAGCCGACACAACGGCACCGAAGCCCCTCCGGGCCGACGCCGAGCGCAACCGTCGACGCATTGTCGACGCGGCCCGCGAACTGTTCGCCTCACACGGAATCGACATCACTCTCGACGACGTCGCAGCGCATGCCAAGGTGGGTGTCGGAACCGTTTATCGCCGCTTCTCATGCAAAGAAGAACTGATCGACGGCGTGTTCGAGCAGCGTCTCGAAGACATGCTTCGCACTGCCGAACGAGCGCTGGAGACCGAGGATGCGTGGGACGGTCTGGTGCAGTTCCTCGGTGATGTGTGCGCTGGAATGGCACTCGATCGCGGACTCGGAGACGTCGTGCTCGGGTCCGATCAGGGTTGCCGCGGCATCGCGGAGGTACGTCAGCGGATAGATCCGTTCTTCGTGAAGATCGTCGATCGGGCTCGGGCATCAGGTCAGCTGCGCCCCGACATCGCGGTCACCGACTTCTATCCGGTACTCGGGATGATCGGCGCCAGCGTCGAATTCTCCAGTGCCGTCGACGCATCCAACTGGCGTCGGTATTTCACCGTGTTGCTCGACGGACTTCGTGGTGACGGCGTCCCTCGGTCGACGCTGCCGGGGCGCCCGTTCACCAATGAGGAAGTCGACGTTGCCAAAACTGCGTTGCATCGTCGCCGACGCTGAGCAATTCGGACGTGGGTCACGAACCCCTTTGCGATGTGCGATCGATCACGTAGGGTCCCTTACGGAATTGAGTGCTACCCGATGTATCGACAACTCGGGAGCTGGGGATCTACGTTGGGGGATTCGTTGCGTTCGATGCGTGTCATGTGTTCGGCAGTCGCTGTGTCTGCAGTGTTCATCGGGATGGCGAATCCGGTTGCCTCTGCGGCCCCGCCTTCGGGATCGTCGACGGGTTCGACCGTCGAATCCGACTTCTACGTACCGCCGAGCCCGCTGCCCGCAGGCGCTCCGGGTGACGTGATCCGTTCGGAGCCTTCGCATCTCGCTCTCTCGGTCCCCGGAATCGGTGGCCCGCTGCCCGGTGCGGCAACGCGAATCATGTACCGCAGCACAGATTCCAACGACGACGCGAATGCCGTCACGGGCACGTACATCGATCCGGCGGCGCCGTGGACCGGGCCCGGACCACGTCCGCTCGTCGTACTCGCCCCGGGAACTCAGGGCCAGGGCGACCAGTGTGCGCCGTCGAAGATGCTCAATAACCTCATCACGTACACCCCGCCGCTCGGCTTCATGGTCGAGTACGAAGTGCTCGCGGCATACGCCCTGCTCTCGCAGGGGTACGGCGTCGTGATCACCGATTACGAGGGTCTCGGCACCCCGGGCGCACACACCTACGTCAACCGCGCATCGGAAGCTCACGCTGTGCTCGACGCGGCCCGCGCGGCTCAGAATCTGCAGGGCACCAAGATTTCCGAAGACGGCCCTGTCGCTGCATACGGTTACTCGCAGGGCGGTGGAGCCGCCGCTGCTGCAGCGGAACTCGCGGGCGAGTACGCGCCGGAGATGGACCTCGTCGGCACGTACGCGGGCGCGCCTCCTGCCGATCTGAAGCAGACCCTGGAGCAGGTCGACGGCACCATTCTCACCGGCGTGATCGGCTACACCCTCAACGGTCTGCTCAACTCCGACCCCGGCCTGCAGCCGATCGTCGACGAGAACATCAACGACGCAGGCAAGGCCATGCTGAACCTCGTCGCGAATCAGTGTGTCGGAGAGACGATTCTGAACGTCGGGCTGCACCGTACCAACGAATACACCAAGACCGGTGAGCCGCTGTCGGTGGTGCTGGACAGGCTGCCCGTCGCTCAGGAGATCCTGGCCAAGAACAAGATCGGCATGCGCACACCCAACGCTCCGGTGCTGATCCAGTCCGGCACGTCCGACGACATCGTGCCTCACGGACAGGCCGTCGGCCTCGCCGGTGACTGGTGCGGCAAGGGTGCGACGGTGCAGTTGAGCGCCGCGCAGGTTCCGGCCATCGTCCCGGGATCCGGTGCAGGGCATCTGATTCCGGACATCCTCGGCCTCGGCGAGGCGCAGAACTGGATCAAGGACCGCTTCTACGGAGTTCCCGCTCCGTCCAACTGCTGATCTGCTGAAGTACGGCCCGCGCATCTCACCGCGGGCCGTACATGATCACGGCAACGCCGATCAGCGCGATCGAGGATCCGGCAATATCCCAGCGATCGGGGCGGAAGCCGTCGGCCACCATTGCCCAGAGCAGTGATCCCGCCACGAACACCCCGCCGTACGCGGCAAGAATGCGTCCGAAGTTCGCATCGGGCTGCAGCGTCGCGACGAAGCCGTAGGCACCGAGCGCGATCACCCCCGCTCCCACCCACAGCCATCCGCGATGCTCGCGGATTCCCTGCCACACCAGCCACGCCCCGCCGATCTCGAACACCGCTGCGACCGCGAAGAGCATGACCGACTTCACAATGTTCATGCGACGAAGGCTGCCACAGAACGGCGCGGGTGTAGAAAGATGCCACTCGGGGTAGGTCCTGTTGGCCCCACATCGAGGGCAACAGCGGTAGGGGTTGGGTAAGTCATGCGGGACGTGTACACCGAAACACTCGATACGTTGGCGTCGAATTTGTCCGACATGTCGAGAATGGCCGAGAAGGCAATGGTCGACGCCACCCGCGCCCTGCTGACCGCCGACATCGTCCTCGCCGAGCAGACCATCGAGTACCGCGAAGAGATGGACATACTCGCCGTCGAATGGGAGCACGGAGCTTTCGGCTTCCTCGCCCTGCAGGCACCGGTTGCCCACGATCTACGACGCGTGGTCTCCGGAATCAACATCGTCGCCGACCTGCAGCGGATGGGCGGCCTGGCCGTGCACATCGCCGAACTGGCCCGTCGTCGCCATCCCGCGCACGTGCTGCCGCCCGAGGTGGAGGGTGTGTTCGAGCAGATGGGCCGCGTTGCCGTCGCGCAGGCCGAGACGACTCAGCGCGTACTGGAAACCAGAGACGCCGAACTCGCCGCCGACCTACGGATCCAGGATCAAGAAATGGACGCACTGCATCGCAGTCTGTTCATGCTGACCTCTGCACCCGACTGGCCGCACGGCGTTCCGGCCGCCGTGGACATCACTCTGCTCGGCCGGTTCTACGAGCGCTACTCCGACCACACGGTCGAGGTCGCCAAACGGGTCATCTTCCTGGTGACCGGCGATCGCCCCACCGACGAGTCGTAGTCTGCGCAAACGGCTCGAAGGTGGCAGGATCGGCACGATGAAACGTGACGTCTCTGCGTACCTCGATGTCGACGTGACCGAGGCAAGCACCCTCGAGTTCCAGATCGCGGTCGCACCGCACCCGGGAACCGATGTGTGGGAAGCACTCTCGTTCACGCTCGACGGTCAGCCCGTCGAAGCGCAGGAGATCAGTGGTGCTCACGGCACACGCATTCACAAGCTCCATTGCGAAGCGGGCAAGCTCGAGGCGTCGTACTCGGCCACCATCTACGGCAACACCGAGCCCGCTCCCGTGTCCGATTACGACCTCTCGTTGTACCTTCGGCCCAGCCGCTACTCCGAGGCGGACAAGTTCTTCGGTTTTGCCGCAACGGAATTCGGCTCTTACCCGCCGTCCGAGAAACTGCTCGCCGAGGTGTCGTCCTGGGTCGGTGCCCGTCTGAGCTACGTACCGGGCAGCAGCGACCCCATCGACGGCGCAGTCGACACCCTCCTCGCCGGTGCCGGAGTATGCCGCGATTACACCCACCTCGTGGTTGCGCTGCTGCGCGCCGTCAACGTCCCCGCCCGCCTGGTCGCGGTGTATGCGCCGGGCTGCGACCCGATGGACTTCCACGCAGTGGCCGAAGCTTTCGTCGAAGGCCAATGGCGAGTGGTCGACGCCACGTGCCTCGCGCCGCCATCGACCCTGGTGCGCATCGCCACCGGACGCGACGCAGCCGACACCGCCTTCCTCGACAACCACGGCGGATCGATCATCCTCAACAGCGCCGTCGTCGGAGCCGTCGTCGACGGACCCTTGCCCTTCGACGACATCACCCAGCTGGTGTCGATTACCTGACTGGGTCGCTCCTGCGGGCTTCGCTCCTGGCACCTGATCGGGTCGAGTCGGAGCCGCGTTAGGCTGCGGCCGTGCGAATCTCTGTGCGGCGTGGTGGTGTGCGGATCGATGGGGTGCCCGTCGGGGACCGCTCGCAGTCCAATATCGTGGTCAAGCCGTCGGGCACCCGGGTTGACGTACAGATCGCATCTGCCGCAACCGTTGTGGACAGGTCGGTATTGCAGGGAATCGCGTTGGCTGCAGCCGGATCGATCGACTGAGAATCGTGATCTTCATTGCCGGACTCTTGATTATGGTGGTGGTATCGATTGCGGCTGTTCGTTCACGTGACGGCTTTTCCAAGGCCGCTGTCACGCTGGTGTGGCTCCCCCTCGGCATTGCTTTCCTGACCCTTTGGGGTTTCAGCTATCGATGGGCAAGCCAATCAGGTTGTCGAGGGGCCTTTCCCGAGCATTTCGGGTACCGTCCACCGGATTTCGAGGTCGAGCCCTTTCCAGTCGAGGACCGGCAGTCCTGGTGGCCTCTCGGTCGAGAATGCGCCGGCCGCGACTCCGATAGCGGCACGGTGATCTTCGAGCACACTGGGTGGGGAACAACCTTGATCGTGTATCCGGCCTTGATCTGCGCGGTGGTTGCACTGGCTGTCGTTGTCGTGAGAACTGCGGTGCTGGCACGACGAGCCAGCAGTTCGAAGTCGTGAGCTCGTGAAATGTCATCCGACTTTCATGGGCCAGGCCATCGACTTGTTCGTTACGGGTTCGGCGGTGTTTTCGGAACGAGGCGCGAGGCGTCGACCGTGATGGAGGCGACGACGCCGGCGTTGGCAGGGTCGGCGAACGCTTCCGGTGTTGTAGATCGAACAGTAACCGTCTCCGACTCGGCGGTCAGGTCGATCTTCGACGCCGTACCGTCGGAGCCGAAGCGGCGCAACATATTTGTGCCGTCGACGGACCACTGCGTGCCGTCGGGCGCTATAGCGCGATCTGCTCGGGTAGCCCGGATTTCGTCGGGGCCGTCGACGGGCACAATGCGTCGGGTAACTCTGTCCAGCAATCGAACTCGCTCTTCATCCGGATAGGTCCTGATCACTCCATGACGTCGGTTGCTGTTCATGGACGACCGTGTCCACCCCAGGAGATACAGCTGCCCCTCGTGGACCGCGGTGGCCCAGCTGCCCTCGGTGGTATGCCGCTCGATGTTCAGCTCACCCTCGGGAGAAATGGTGCACAGATGAATATCGTGCTCGGAGGTGATCCAGAAGCCGTGTTCGATAGCGTGTATCCGACGCGACCAGCGGTCGACCGAAGGTTCGATGGTCAGCGGCAGCAGATAGCGAGTGATGACCGGAACTGCGCCCGCCGTGTCGACCTGCAAGAGAACCGGGTCCGACGAGTGCATTACCCAGATCGAGTCTCCCCTGATCGTCACAGCTCCAGCTACGAACGGTCTGAGCGAAGAGGGGTTGTCGTCGAGATCGATGTCGATCAGTACACCCGACGAGGCGAAGTCGCCGTCTTCGGTGTCTTTGGACGGCCACCAGTCGTGTGCGACGGGAATGGCATCGATCTCAGTGAGCTGGTCGGTTCCGTCGATGGTGGTCCAGCCGTTTTCGATCGGTCGAACTTGTTTGTCCACTAGATGCATCAGGCGGATGCGGCCGTGGACGTGGGGTGGCGCGTCCACGCCGAAGTCGGTGAGCATCGCGTTGTACGTTCCGGTCAGAGTGACCTCGCCGTCGGTGGGCTTGTCGTTCCACCACCGTGCGCTCCAGCCGTCGCCGTAGACGAGGTGAAGCCACAGTAGACGCCCATCGCGGTGCATTCTGGGTGCTCGGCCGTAGGCGGGTCTGGCGATGGCAGTGCGTGTTTCGTCGCACGGAGAAGGTGCTTCTGCCAGCGAGTAGTGCTCGAGGGCGACGTCGGCGAGATCGCCGACCGATGCGCGGGGAAAGGATCCATCCTGTATGACCCACCCTGCAACGAATACTCGGAGGGTGCGTGGAGACGACGCGTTCATGCATTTCCCGACGCAGTAGGGGAGTCCGCACGACGAGGCGTGGCGGGCGTCGGGTCACCGTGCTTTGAGGCTACATGCGTGGGTCGAAACGCGACGCGATTCCCTTCCGGTATGCGGTTGAGCTCAACCCTCGCTGCATGTTTCGACGATGGCGGGATCGATCGGATCGGCTGGCAGCGCTACCACTCCGGCAAGCCGTGCCTGAAGGCAGAGCCCACCGGACATCCATCGCTCCCAGTCGATTCCGTCCTCCTCGTCGAGGTAGCCGTCGGGCGCAGATCGGTCGGTGGGGTCGGCCTCGCGACCGAGCTCGAACTGCCGCTCGATCACACCGTCGACTGCGTACACGAAGGTGGAAAGTCCATTCACATCCCACTGCACGGTGATGCTGGTGCCGAATGTGTCGGACAGTTTCTCCGGAACCGGGGGCAGTAAGCCTGAGATGGTGAACTCTTCGAGTACCCAGACCCAGTCGCCAGCTACGCCGGCATAGCGTCTCGCCATGTCGCTGTCGGGGAGGGAATCGGACCAGTCGTCGACATCCATGTCGGCCGGCTTCCGAGATTTTGCGGGATTCACCGACGCGAACACCGCGAGCACAGCCTCGGGATCCGTCGAGCGCACGAGCGTGAAGCACAGGCCCAGGTCGAAGCGGTCATCCTCATCGGCCCAGTCGAATCGGCTTTGCGAAATCTCGTTCGTCGTCATGAGCCGAGCCTTTCATCATCGTGGACGGTGCATGGCAGGATCGAGGCCATGTCTCGCACATTGCACCTCGTCGGCGATCCAGAGGCCGATGCACTGCTCGCCGAGGATCCGTTCGCGCTGCTCATCGGCATGTTGCTCGATCAGCAGGTGCCGATGGAATCGGCGTTCGCCGGCCCGAAGAAGCTCGTCGACCGTCTCGGTGATCTGAAGGTCGACACCGTCGCGGACGCCGACCCGGAAGAGTTCGCAGCCTTGTGCGCGCAGACTCCGGCCGTCCACCGGTTCCCCGGTTCGATGGCCAAGCGAATCCAGGGGCTTGCGGCGTTTCTGGTGGAGAACTACGACGGGAAGCCGCAGGAGATCTGGACCCGCGACGAACCCAACGGTGCCGAAGTACTGAAGCGACTCAAAGCGCTCCCCGGATACGGCGATCAGAAGGCCCGCATCTTTCTCGCGCTGCTCGGCAAGCAGATGGGCGTCACGCCCGACGGGTGGCGCAAGGCCGCCGGAGCGTACGGCGACGACGGTGCGCGTCGATCCATCGCCGACGTGGTGGACGAGAAATCACTGCTCGAAGTACGTGAATTCAAGAAGGCAGCGAAAGCCGCGGCCAAGAACAAATAAGTCTGTCGGTGCCGGTCGTTACAGTGACCAGAACTTTCACCGGGGGGCGAGATGACCGACGATATCGGGACGTACGAGGGTTGGCTGGCGTCTCTGGACGAGGACGCACTGACCGACCTGCTCTGCCGTCGGCCGGACGTCGCCACCGACCCGCCACCACGCTCGTTCGGCTTGCTCGCACAGCTTCTCGGTGCCCCGGCCAGGGTGTCGATGCTGCCGCGTCGACTCGACAGTGGTGCGCTCGCCCTCCTCGAATTGTTCGCGCTCATGGGCGATCTGAGCCGCGCGGAGATCGGCCACTGGACGAGTGAGGGATCGGTCAACGAGACCCGGCATGTCGAGGCAGCTCTCGCCACGCTGACGGCCTACGGGTTGATCTGGCCGCACACCTCGGTCGAGACGGGCACCGTCGAGTATCGACCCATCGATCTGTCCGGGGTGTTCGCGCACCCGTTCGGGCTTGCTCGCAGACAGCGAAAGTTGTTCTCGCGCTGCGCCGTCGAGGAGGATCGATTGATGCTGATGTCGCTTCTCGGCATCGACGCGGCGCTCGATCGAGGGGCACGCGCCGACGCTGTTGCCGCCGCGATGACACCCGATCGTATCCGGGCATTGTTCGACGGCGGTCCCGCAGAGATGCGAGAAATGTTGTCTCGCTTCGTCGATGGCAAGCCGGTCTCACTGATCTTCGACATCCCGCCGACCGCAGGCGCGGCCGCATTTGGGCGGGGATTGCTGTATCGACTGGACGGACACCGCGTCGAGATGCCGTTGGAGGTGAGCATCGCACTGCGAGGGCATGATTGGCGTTTACCCATCGAACTCACCCCGCCGACCTTTGCCGCTCGGGTGCTCTCGTCCGGCGACGTCCGGCGCACTCGTTCCATCGCCCTGCTGCAATTCTGCGAGCACACGCAGGCGTTGCTGACGGCTGTCGACACGGACGATCTGACGATGATGAAGACGGGCGGCATCAGTGCCAAAGATCTCCGGTCGCTGACGACGCGGCTGGGATTTGCCGACGAACACGACACCGCGTTGATGCTGATGCTCTCCCGCGAAGCCGGGCTGCTGACCGAACGCGGAAAGACCGGGCTCGCCCTCACCTCCACCTACGAGAGATGGTCGACGAGCACGCGAGCCGAACAGGCGGCCGCATTGGTGGCGGCATGGTGGTGTACGCCGTTCACGCCCACCCACCGAGTACCTCGCGCCTCGCAGAAGACCGTGCCGGTGCTCAGGAAGATGCTCGACGATCCCGCGGCCGCGGACCTTCGCGCAACCGCGCTGACAGCTCTCCTTCGATACGAGGACGCCGACTCGCCGGCAACGGTTCTGCACGGCAGCGAGGAGTTCGCCCGGTACCTCGATTGGCACATCCCGGTGGTCTCGGCAAGCGCCGGGCCGGGTCATGTGGCCGCGCTCTGGGCAGAGGCAGGTCGACTCGGAGTACTGGCCGACGGCGCGCCGAGCGATCTGTGCCGCATCCTCACGGATTTTCCCGCAGGTAGAGACGGCGACCCTCGCGACATCGCTGCGGCTCTGTCGGCGCAGTTGCAGGACATGGCCGACTGGGTGCCGTTCTCGGTCCGGCTGCTACCCGATTCCACGGTGGTGGTGACCGGACCGCCGAGCACCGAGGTGGCGTCGATACTCGGCGCGGCCGCGCAGCCCGAGTCGAGAGAAGTCGCATCGGTCTGGCGGTTCACCCCGGCATCGATCCGCAGTTTCTTCGACACCGGCGGTACCGGCGAGGAATTGATCGATGCCCTGGCCGACATGGCCGACACGGAGGTTCCGCAGGCTCTGAGCTACACGATTCGAGACTGCTGGCGCACCTACGGCTCGCTGGCCGTGCGCAAGATCCCCTGCGCCATCGTCTCCGACGACGTCGTACTGCTGACGAACATCGAGACCGACGAGTCGCTGGCCGTGCTGCAGTTCCACCGCCTCGCCCCGACCGTGCTGGTCAGTTCGGCCACACCGATCGACACCATCGCCGTACTCCGCAGGCACGGATACTCCCCGGTGCGGCATTCCGACACCGGGCAACTCCAGCTCGACAGCACACCTCGCATCCGTGCCGAGAACACGCGTGAGAAGCATCCGCCCGTCCACGCGCGCCAGCACAGGCGCGAACCACGCGAGTTGGCGCGACTCCTGCTGGCAGGCGAGCGCGGAACGGTGGACGAAGGACGGGTGCGGTCTGCACTCGTTCCCCACAGTCGGCTGCTGCCGCGGGAACTGGATCTGTTGACCGATGCCGCAGCGAAGGGCACACCCGTCTCGATCGACTACCAGAACTCGAAGGGAGCCATCGTGCGGCACGCGATTTCGGACGCGCTGCAGGACGGCAATTGGTTGTACGCGCTCTCGGAATCGACCAGTACTCGCGAGAGCTTCGCGATCATGAACATCAGAGCGGTATCCGCCGGCCGACAATGACCGGCGATGCAACTGTGTCCGTGGTCGCCGGTACCCTTTCGGGCGTGGCCCTCTACCGGAAGTACCGTCCCGCGACGTTCGCCGAGGTCGTCGGTCAGGAGCACGTCACCGAGCCGATCAGCGTGGCGTTGGACAGCAACAGAATCAACCACGCCTACCTCTTCTCCGGCCCGCGTGGCTGCGGAAAGACCTCCTCGGCGCGGATCCTTGCCCGATCGCTGAACTGCGCCGAAGGTCCGACGTCGACGCCCTGCGGCGTGTGCAACTCCTGCGTCGCCCTCGCCCCCGGCGGACCCGGCAACTTCGACGTCGTCGAGATGGACGCGGCCAGCCACGGTGGCGTCGACGATGCGCGTGATCTGAGGGACAAGGCCGTGTATGCCCCGGCCGAATCGCGCTACGTCATCTTCATCATCGACGAGGCACACATGGTCACCCCGGCAGGCTTCAACGCACTGCTCAAGGTCGTCGAGGAACCGCCCGAGCACCTCGTCTTCATCTTCGCGACCACCGAGCCCGAGAAGGTGCTCCCCACCATCCGCTCGCGTACCCATCACTACCCGTTCCGGCTGCTCGCGCCGTCGACGATGCGCGTTCTGCTGGAGAAGATCTGCGGCCAGGAACAGGTCCCGGTCGAGGATGCGGTCTACCCGTTGGTCATCCGCGCAGGCGGCGGTTCTCCCCGTGACTCGCTCAGCGTCATGGATCAGCTGCTGGCCGGAGCCGGACCCGAGGGGGTCACGTACCCGCGGGCGCTGTCACTGCTCGGGGTCACCGACGTCGCCCTGATCGACGAAGCCGTCGACGCGTTGGCGGCGGGCGACGGAGGCGCACTGTTCGGCACCGTCGACAAAGTGATGGACGCAGGCCACGACCCGCGTCGCTTCGCCATCGACCTCCTCGACCGCATGCGAGATCTGATCCTGATGAAAGCCGTGCCCGACGCCGGGGAACGCGGTCTGGTCGACGTGCCGGGCGACGTACTCGAGCGACTCCGTGACGAGGCGGATCTTCTGGGCTCGGCCACGCTGACTCGCTACGCCGAGATCGTGCACTCGGGCCTCGGCGAAATGCGCGGAGCAACGGCACCGCGTCTGCTGCTCGAAGTGATGTGCGCCCGCATGCTGCTGCCCTCGGCCTCCGATGCCGAATCGGCGGTACTGCAGCGTCTCGAACGCGTCGAACGTCGCTTGGACGTCACCCTCCCAGCGGGGGAGCAGGCCGCCGTCGCGCAGGCAGTCGCGGATCCGACGCGACCGCAGCTGCAACCCGCCGAGGCACCGTCCGGTCCGGCACCGGTGAGCAAGTTCCAGCGACCGTCGCAACGCCCGTCCGCCGCAGAGTCGGCGGCACCTGCCCCGGCTTCTGTCGCGCCGGCACCCGCCGCATCGATTCCCACACCGGCACCGGAGCCGACCGCAACACCGGAACCTGCACAGCCCGCATCACCCGAGCCCGCACAACCCGAGCCCGTCGCAACACCGGAACCGGTCGCTACTCCCGAGCCGGCCCCCGCGCCTGAGCCCGTTGCACCAGCCACGCCGGCCACGGAACCCGAGTCGAAGTCGGATGTCGCATCGACCCCGGCACCTGCGGTTACCCCGGCACCTACAGCTACCCCGGAACCCGCTCCTGCACAGAAGGATTCGATCCCCGTTCCGTCGGTGTCGCACGAGGATTTCCCGCCGGAGCCCGAGGACGATTACGGCCCCGAACCGGAGCCGGTGTTCGAGGCGGAACCCGCACCTGTCGCGGTTCCTGCTGCCGCGTCGAACGAACCAGACGCGGCTGCGGTGCGAGCGGTGTGGTCCGAGGTACGTACGAAGGTTCGAGACCGAAGCAGGACCGTCGAGGTGATGTTGTCCGGTGCGTCGGTGCGCGCTGTCGAGAACGGCACCATCACGCTGGGCCACGATTCGGCACCGTTGGCCAAGCGGCTCGAGGAGCCGCGCAATGCCGACGTCATTCGCGATGCCCTACGTGACGTGTTCGGCGTCGAATGGTCGGTGGTGTGTCTGGTAGGTGCTGCGGCACCACCGGAAGCGTCATCAGCAAAAAAAGATGAACCGGCAGCGAAACCCGCGTCGCTGCCGAAGTTCTCGAGGCCGAGCCAGGCAGGGGCTCCCCGCCCCACGTCGGACGGTTTCGGATCAGCGGGCGACGGATCTTCGGCGGGCATCGGGGCGGACGACATTCCGATGCCGGAAGCGCCGGACTATCCCGACGAGCCCGAGCCGGTAGGCCCACCGCCACCGGAGACGCCGGAGGACGAGGAAGAGCTGCTCAAGGCCGCGGCCGAGCCAGCAGATCCGACGGTCCGGCGGGACCCGGAAACCGTCGCGATGGAGCTGTTGGTCAGCGAACTGGGAGCCGTACCGCTCAAAGAGACCTGACAGACGGGTGACTCAGCCGACGGTGAGGTCCTCGTTGTCGGCGAACACCAGTCGCCCACTGTCGAGGGCCACGGCCCAACGCCGGGCCACCGCCCAGTCTCTCGATGTGGTGTCGGGGGTCTGCACGCCGAAGTCCTCGACGATCGCGCCGCTCTCGTAGGCGTCCTGCGCGGCTTCGTCGTCGGTGGTGTGAATGCGTACTTTGACGCGAGCGCCCACGGTCAGTTGGTTGTCGGTTTCCATGGTCGGTCTTCTTCCGCGCTCGGTAGATCGGATCTTTGGGAGTGTCCCATGCCGACATAGTTCAAACCTGAAGTGGATCGTCGGGTCATGGAGAACGCTCGTTTCGGTCCTTATGTCGCAGCTGCCGATGGCCCTACTGTGACATGAGCTGAGGTCTGTTGTGGCCTCGCATCGACGCGGTCGGCCAGTACGGCGACGGCGACGCCGATCGAGAATGTGGAAGGAACTGCGCGCTGTGACTACAGAGGCATTCATTTATGAAGCCATCAGGACTCCCCGAGGCAAGGGAAAGAACGGCTCCCTGCATTCGGTGAAGCCGATTTCCCTGGTGACCGGCCTGATCGACGAGCTTCGTCGACGTTTCCCCGATATGGACGAGAACCGAATCTCCGATCTCATCCTCGGTGTGGTCTCACCCGTCGGAGATCAGGGTGCCGATATCGCGCGTACGGCAGTGCTCGCTGCGAAGATGCCCGACACCGTCGGCGGATTCCAGCTCAACCGCTTCTGCGCGTCCGGCCTCGAGGCCGTCAACCTGGCGGCGCAGAAGGTGCGCTCGGGCTGGGACGAACTCGTCATCGCCGGTGGCGTCGAGTCGATGTCGCGGGTGCCGATGGGCAGTGACGGCGGCGCGTGGGCCATGGACCCCGTCACCAACTACGACACCTACTTCGCTCCGCAGGGCATCGGTGCCGATCTCATCGCGACGATCGAGGGGTTCAGCCGCGAGGACGTCGACGCCTATGCGGTGCAGTCCCAGGAGCGCGCCGCAGCGGCGTGGTCCGGTGGCTACTTCGCCAAGTCCGTCGTTCCGGTGACGGACCAGAACGGTCTGCTGATCCTCGATCAGGACGAGCACATGCGTCCGGGTACGACGGTCGAGTCGCTCGGCAAGCTGAACCCGGCGTTCACCGGCATCGCGGCAATGGGCGGATTCGACGACGTGGCGCTGCAGAAGTACCACTGGATCGAGAAGATCGATCACGTGCACACCGGCGGTAACAGCTCCGGCATCGTCGACGGCGCGGCACTCGTCCTCGTCGGCAGCGAGCAGGCAGGCAAGGACCTGAACCTGGTGCCGCGGGCGCGCATCGTCGCGACCGCCACCAGTGGTGCCGATACGACGATCATGCTGACCGGGCCGACCCCGGCGTCGAAGAAGGTTCTCGCGACCGCGGGCCTGACCGTCGACGACATCGATCTCTTCGAGCTCAACGAGGCGTTCGCCTCCGTCGTGCTGCGTTTCCAGAAGGATCTGAACATCCCGAACGAGAAGCTCAACGTCAACGGCGGCGCCATCGCCATGGGCCACCCGCTGGGGGCCACCGGAGCCATGATCACCGGCACCGTGCTCGACGAGCTCGAGCGCCGCGGCGGCCGATACGCCTTGATCACCCTGTGCATCGGCGGCGGCATGGGCGTCGCAACCATCATCGAGCGAGTCTGAGGTATTACGATGTCTGACAACATGATTCAGTGGGACCAGGACGCCGACGGTATCGTCGTTCTGACGATGGACGACCCCAACCAGGGCGCCAACACGATGAACCAGCTGTACAAGGACTCGATGGGCGCGACGGTCGACCGCCTCGAGGCCGAGAAGGACAGCATCACCGGAGTCGTGCTGACCTCCGCCAAGAAGACGTTCTTCGCCGGCGGCGATCTGCACACCCTCATCGCCGCGCAGCCCGAGGACGCCCAGCGGGTGTTCGACGAGGTCCAGGAAGTCAAGAGCCAGCTGCGACGCATCGAGAAGCTCGGCAAGCCGGTCGTGTCCGCCATCAACGGCGCTGCACTCGGCGGCGGACTCGAAATCGCACTCGCGACGCATCACCGCATCGCTGCCGATGTTCCCGGCGTTCAGATCGGTCTGCCCGAGGTCTCGCTCGGCCTGCTCCCCGGCGGCGGTGGAGTTGCCCGCATCACGCGACTTCTCGGCATCCAGACCGGCTTCATGACCGTCCTCGCTCAGGGCACCCGGTTCCGTCCGGCGAAGGCTCTCGAAATCGGTCTGATTCACGAATTGGTCGGCAGCATCGACGAATTGGTGCCCACCGCCAAGGCGTGGATCAAGGCCAACCCCGAGGGTGGCGTCGCCCCGTGGGACGTCAAGGGCTACAAGATCCCCGGCGGCACACCGTCGAACCCGAAGCTTGCACAGATCCTGCCGGCCTTCCCGTCCAACCTGCGCAAGCAGATCAAGGGCGCACCGATGCCCGCTCCGCGCGCGATTCTCGCTGCGGCAGTGGAAGGTGCACAGGTCGACTTCGACAACGCGTGCACCATCGAATCGCGTTACTTCACCGAGTTGGTCACCGGCCTGGTGTCCAAGAACATGATTCAGGCATTCTTCTTCGACCTGCAGGCGATCAACGCCGGCAAGTCTCGCCCCGACGGCATCGAGAAGACCACTTTCACCAAGGTTGCGGTTCTCGGCGCGGGCATGATGGGCGCGGGTATCGCCTACGTGTGTGCGAAGGCCGGAATCGACGTGGTGCTCAAGGACGTTGCCATCGAGTCGGCCCAGAAGGGCAAGGCGTACTCCGAGGCAATCGAGGCCAAGGCACTCTCGCGTGGCAAGACCACCCAGGAGAAGTCCGACGCTCTGCTCGCGCGCATCCACCCGACGGCCGATGCCAAGGACGTCGAAGGCGCAGACCTCGTCATCGAGGCCGTCTTCGAGTCGGAAGAGTTGAAGCAGAAGGTGTTCCAGGAGATCGAGGACCTCGTCGATCCGACGGCGCTGCTCGGTTCCAACACCTCGACGCTGCCCATCACGAGCCTCGCTCAGGGCATCAAGCGTCAGGAAGACTTCATCGGAATCCACTTCTTCTCGCCCGTCGACAAGATGCCGCTGGTGGAGATCATCCGCGGCGAGAAGACGTCGGATGCGGCTTTGGCCAAGGCATTCGACCTGGTGCAGCTCATCAAGAAGACGCCGATCGTCGTCAACGACAGTCGCGGTTTCTTCACCTCGCGCGTCATCGGCACGTTCATCAACGAGGCCATCTCGATGCTGGGCGAGGGCGTCGAGCCGTCGACCATCGAGCAGGCAGGTCTGCAGGCCGGCTATCCGGCTGCGCCGCTGCAGCTCTCGGACGAGCTGACGCTCAACCTGATGCAGAAGATTCGCAAGGAGACCTACGACGCGCTGATCGCCGCGGGTCAGACTCCTCCCGAGGATCCGGCAGGCGCAGTCATCGACAAGATGGTCGACGAGTTCGAGCGTCCGTCGAAGGCCAAGGGTGCGGGCTTCTACGAGTACGAGGACGGCAAGCGCGCCGGGCTGTGGCCCGGACTGCGTGATGCGTTCAAGTCGGGTTCGGCGGACATCCCGTTCGAGGACCTCAAGGAACGCATGCTGTTCATCGAGGCCATCGAGACGCAGAAGTGCTTCGACGAGGGTGTGCTGAACACCACCGCCGACGCCAACATCGGCTCGATCTTCGGCATCGGTTTCCCGGCCTGGACCGGAGGCGTGCACCAGTACGTCGTCGGCTATCCGGGAGGGCAGGCCGGATTCGTCACTCGTGCAGACGAATTGGCGAAGAAGTACGGCGAGCGCTTCCAGGTTCCCGCCTCGCTGCGCTAGGTCGTGCGCGTTTTGCGTAGCTCCAGGTACGCAAAACGCTCACGAGGGCGAAGCCCGATGCGCTATCAACCTCTCGGCGCCGTCTGTGAATTGTTGCTTCATCAATTCGCAGGCGGCGTCGATGTCGTTTCGAACGAGTGCCTCGATGAGTTCCTCGTGGTTGCGGACAGCCGCCCGTCCCCAGTCGCGGTCGGTGGCGTACAGGCGGGTGGGTGTGTAGCGGGTCGCGTTGTTGAGGAACCACGCGAGCTTCGCTGATTCGGCGAGTCGGTTCAGGACACGGTGGAACTCGAACTCGCAGTTCTCGACGTCCTCGGGTTTGCCGTTCTCGACGGCGATCGAGAGTGCGGCGGTGAGTTCGGCGAGTCGATCGAGTTCGGCCTCGGTGATCTTGGGCGCAGCGCGGCGCACCAACTCGACGGCGATCCGTCCCTGCAGCCAGAAGATGTCGACGATGTCGTTCGGCGTCAGCGGCGACACCTTGTACCCGCGATGAGGGACGAGTTCGACGATGCCCTCACCCCGCAGCGTCAGCAGTGCCTCACGTACGGGGGTGACGCTCACACCGAGTTCGGCTGCCGTCTCGTCGAGCCGGATGAAATCTCCCGGGCTCACTTCGCCGGACATCACGAGGTGCCGGACGTGGCTGGCCACTTCTTCCGACAGCTGCGGCCGCCGGCGCAGAACCGATGCTCGACGTTTGTCCACCATTCGGAAAGCCAATCACACGGCGGGCTTGGTGCGGAGGAGGACCTGCGCGACCGGTTCGACGACTCGGGCGGCGATGGGCCCCAGGATCGCCATCAGCAGCACGTACGCCGTCGCCAGAGCTGCCAGTTCACCTTCCACCGCTCCGGCGGCGACGGCCAGTCCGGCGATGACGATGGAGAACTCGCCGCGCGCCACCAGGGCCGCACCGGTACGCAGTCGTCCCGGCCGCCCGATTCCCTGACGGCCCGCCGCCCACCAACCCGTCGCAATCTTCGTCGCCGTCGTGGTGACGGCGAGTACGACGGCCCAGCCCAGCACCGGTGGGATGGTCGCGGGGTCGGTGGCGAGCCCGAACACCACGAAGAACATCGCTGCGAAGAGGTCGCGGAGTGGTTCGAGCACGCGGGTGGCGTTGTCGGCCGTCGACCCGGAGATAGCGATGCCGAGCAGGAACGCGCCGACGGCGGCCGAGACCTGCAGTTCCGACGCGATGCCTGCCACCAGCAGAGCCGAACCGAGGACTTTGAGCAGGACGATCTCGCGGTCGGGACTGTCGACGACGGCGGAGACGAATCTGCCGTATCGCAGCGCCACCACCAGCACGAAGGTGATGACGAACAGGGAGATGCCGAGGGCTTCGAGTCCGCCGAGGAAGCTGACCCCGCTGAGCACCGCGGTGAGAATCGGTAGGTAGATGGCCATCGCCAGGTCCTCGAAGACCAGGATGGACAGCACGACGGGTGTTTCGCGGTTTCCCAGGCGACCCAAGTCGGTGAGGACCTTGGCGATGATGCCCGAGGACGAGATGTAGGTGACGCCGCCCATCACCAGTGCGCCGACTCCGCCCCACCCGAGCAGGAGTGCGACGACGGCTCCCGGTGCGAAGTTCAGGACGATGTCGACCAGACCGGCCATCCACGAGCGGCGTAGTCCGGTGACGAGTTCGGTGGCGGTGTATTCGAGACCGAGTAGCAGCAACAACAGGATGACGCCGATTTCGCTGGCGATCTCACTGAATTCGTCGATGCCGCCGAGGGTGACGAAGCCGCCGTTGCCGAAGGCGAGCCCGCCGAGCAGGTAGAACGGGATGGGGGAGACGCCGATCTTGCCGGCGAGACGAGCGAGCAGTCCGAGTGCGAAGAACACCGCGCCCAGTTCGGTCAGGGCGAGTGCACTCTCGGCCACGGCTCAGAACCGATCGGTCTCAGGCACCGGCAAGGATCCTGGCAGCTGCGTCCAGCCCATCGGCTGTGCCGACGGCGACCAGGAGGTCGCCGGCGACGAGGGTGAAGCCGGGGGTGGGTGACGGTTGGACCTGGCCTGCCCGCATCACTGCGACGATCGAGACGCCGGTCTTGGTGCGCATCCCGGTATCGCCGAGGGGGCGGCCGTCGAATCGCGAGCCCTCCCTGACGGGAAGCTGGCGGGTGTTGATTCCGGGGAGATCGCGATGCTCTTCCCCGAGCTGAGCGATGAGTTGCGGCGACCCGAGCAGATTGCCCAGGGCCGCCGCTTCCTCATTGCTCAGCGTGATGGACGCCTGTGTCGCATCGGGGTCGTCCTTGCGCGAGACGATGAGCTCGTTCGCGCCGTCCTTGCGGGTGATGACGCCTATGCGTCGCCCGGAAGCGAGGGCGAAATCCTTCCGCACCCCGATTCCGGGCAGCAGGGTCACTTCGACGTTCATGGTCGAAATGCTAGCCCTGCAGGCAGCGCGTTATCGCAAGTTGTGAATCAGGATGCGACGGCAGCCAGAAGCGCTTCGCGCTGGTTTGCGCCGAGGCCACCGATACGGCGGGTATCAGCGATGGACAGCTGCTCGAGCAGCTGTGCGGCGCGCACGGATCCAACACCCGGCAGGGCCTTGATCAGGGCGGACACCTTGGTCTTCTTGACGATCTCGTCGTTCTCCGCCTTGGCGAGAACGTCAGCGACGCTGAGTTCGCCGGACTTGACGGATGCGAGCAGCTTCGACCGCGCAGTGCGTGCCTCGGCCGCCTTGGCCAGCGCCGCGGTGCGCTGTTCCGGTGTCAATACTGGTAAAGCCATGGCCTGTTCTCCTCGATTGTGGTGACCCGTCGCTCGTTGACAGGTCTCGACCCTCTTGCATCGTGCCTGGTGGCTCTCCCAATCTAACCGAACAACACGACTGTCATTCCGGTCGAGCCACCGAACCTTCCCAGCCAGGCTACGTCCTATCCGATTCGGGGTGTGCCCCGACCAGCACTTGGGCCCCGTGAGCCCTCGTGTACGGGGGTGTCCGACGCCTCCGCGTATGCGTCCGTACTGCAACCGGAAACCTGCGCGGTCGATCGAAAAGAGTGTGCACGTATCAGCCGCGTACGCTGCGTCAGCGGGCGCGCGGTGCGAGACAGGGGAATCGCGATGGGAGTCGACGCCGACTGGACGGTTTCTCCGTGCGTGAGGCTGGGGAAGCTCGAATTCGGTATGTCTTCGGCACAGGTGGACGCATTGTCCGACACATACGGCTCGGTGACCGGGCGGGGCAATGATCGAATGCCCGATGACATTCTGCGTGACACCCTGCAAACGTTCGGCCACGCACTGAGCGAAGAGGAACAGCAGGTCTTCCTCGCCGCGTTTGCAGACAGCGGCCCGTCCGTCGACAGCGTGACCGAGACTCGTGGCGATCCGGGTCTCGTTCTGCGTTACGAGGCCGACCGCCTCGTCGAGATCATGCCTGCCGCGAAGCAGCGCCCATTGTTCTTCGATGACAGGGACATATTCTCGCTGCGCGAGCTGGAGCCACTTGCGTTGCTGGAGCGGCTCAATGGGAGTCCCGGACGCTTCGCCGACACCGAAGCGGCATTCGACGACCTCGCCATCTCACTCGATGGTTTCTGCGTCACCGATGCTGCCGCCGGCGTGCGCATTCTGGACGAAGCCGACGAGCGTTTCCAGGGACGCACGGTGACCTTGCGGGCATGCCCTTACCTACCCGATGGCGAGATGGGCCGGTTCATCCTGCATTCGGTACTCGGCAGCTGACCCATACCCGAACGGGCGGTCGGATTGTTACCCTGACTTTCATGGTGCGTATCAGACGACTGCTGGCCGGGCTGGCCGCTTCGATGCTTCTTCTCGCCGGCGGGGGCACCGCGGGCGCTGCTCCGATCAACGTGCCGTGGTCACCGGACGATGCGCTCGACTCCGAGGTGAGCTTCGAATCCGGTGGCATCACCTTCCACGGCAGCCTTCGTACGCCGGTGGGCGAGACTCGCGGCGTCGCATTGGTACTGCCGGGCAGCGGGCCCATCGACCGCAACGGAAACTCCGACGATCTGCAGCTGAACACTCCCGCCTACGTCGCCGACGAGCTGTCGCGGCGGGGTATCGCGAGCCTGCGATTCGACAAGGTCGGTACCGGCCGAACAGGACTGGACGGTGTGGATCCGAACAACCCTCCCGGCTTCGACGCACAGGTGGCCAATGCCGCCGACGCCCTGGCTTTCCTGCAGCAACGCACGGGGTTCGGGCCCGATCGCACGACGGTGATCGGGCACAGCGAGGGCGCACTGACGGCACTGCGACTTGCCGATGCCGACAACGCGGCATTCACCCATATCGGCCTGCTGGAGCCGTTGGCCATCCGCTACCTCGATCTGCTGACTGCACAGGTGAATCGCAACATCGACCAGGCGGTCGCGGTAGGTCAGTTCACCGAGGAGCAGGCCGCATCGTCCCGATCCCGGTTCGCCCAGGCCGTCGCCGATATTCGCGGGGGACGGCCGCTGTCGACCGAGCCGGACCCGATCGTCGACGGTCTCGGACTGCGTGAGGGCGCCACCTTCCTGCGCGAAGCGGACGCCACCGATCCTGCGGATCTCGCTGCTGCGCTCCCGAACACCTACTCCTCGTTCTTGACGTGCTCGGACAAGGATCTCAACGTCTCCTGCGGCCAGGTCGACAACCTGCGAGTCGGCCTGGAGCACACCGACCTCGACTTCGCGCATTTCGCCAACAGCTCGCACATGCTCGGCGAACTCGGCCCGCTGCCTGCCGATCCGAACATCGCTCTGGCACCGCTGCCGCTCTCGTCCGAATTTCGCGATGCGTTCGGCGTGTGGGCGGACGGCCTCTGAGTCGTCGAATTCGCAGTTACGCCGAGATTTCCGGCGAATCTTTCGCGCAACTGCGAACTCGCGGTGAGGCCAGTGAGCCCAGATCGCTGGGCCGATAGCCGACGGGGTATCCGGGGTAGGTCTTGTTGGATGCGTCGGCGGTCGCCCGTGATTGCGTCCGCCTGGGTAGGAATTGCTCCACGCGGGCTCTGGCACGCAGAGCCCGCACGGCAGCCCGCTCGATGGTCTGCGAGCCCGTCGGGAAACCGAAAGCACTGGCCATCCGGTCGTCCAGTAACGCGAACACTCCCTGCTTCACGAGCGGGGTCAGCGCGGCCGGGTACCACGAGCAGTACAGCTCGAGGGTGTAGGTACCGATCCGTCGATTGTCCTCGGTGAATCGAAAGGTGCGCTCCTCGTAGTCGAGCTTGAACTGCGCGAGCTCGGTGTAGGAATCTGGAATGTTCTTGATGCCCATCCGTTTTCCCACTTCACAGTAGAAGTGAAACGTTGCCAGTCGTTCGTTGGGATGCAGGCGACGCCACCCGTAGGTGTCGATCCACTCGATCGGCTCGTAGATGAACGTCGTCAACACGTAGAGCATGTCGTCGTTCGAGATGTCGTACTGCCCGTGCATTCGATTGACCATCCGCAGCGATTCACGCCCCCGCTCGGAGTCGTACCCGTGCTCGAGCATCTCGGCCATCAGCAGCGAGGTGTCGTCGTAGCGCTTCTGCGGACGGTTCTCGAATTCACCGGTCCTGGCCAACAATGCCGAGATGGTCGGTACGCAGTAGGTACGGAACAGTGCGAATTCGAGTGCGCGCTGATAGTCCCACGGAAACTCGTAACCGGCTGTGATGCGGTGGATCGCATGGCAATCGCGCACCGGATCGAGTTCCTCGATGCGCCGCAACCAGCCGAAGCGCCCCCTCTTCGGCGTGATGTCCACGGTCAGCCCCGTCCGTGTCGAAGCTTCAGGGCCAGCACCGAGAGCTTCATGTTGCGCGCTTTTCGCTTCATCGTCAGTAGATTGACCGGAGCAGCAAAACTCTGCACGGTCAACGATTTGACGGTGCTGAACTCGCGGAGGCCATCGGCCCCGTGGATGCGGCCGAATCCCGAGTCGCCGGTGCCGCCGAACGGCAGCGCCGCGACTCCGGCAAAGCCGAGAACCGAATTGACCGTCACCACACCACAATCGAGCTTCTCCGCAGCGCGTCTACCCACGGCTCCGTCCTGGGTGAAGACGGACGCGCCGAGTCCGTACTTGGACGCATTGGCCCGTTCGATGCCCTCGTCCAGATCGCGCACCTTGTTGACGACGACCGTCGGGCCGAAGGTCTCTTCGGTGATCGCTGTCGAATCCTCGGGTACGCCGGTGAGAACCACCGGATCGATGTACGGGCCGTGCAATGAATCCAGGCCGCCGACAACAGCTTTGCCGCCCTTGGCCAGGGCGTCCTCGATCTGGCCCCGGACGATCTCGCTCTGTTTGGACAAGGTCATCGGACCGTACGACGAGGTCTTCGTTCCGCCGGGCTTCAATGCCTCGACCGCCGTAGTGAATTCGGTGACGAAGCGGTCGTACACCGGGGCGGCGACGTAGATGCGTTCGACGCCCGCGCAGGTCTGGCCGGCGTTGCCCATCGCTCCGAAGGTCGCGAACTCCACTGCGGCAGTGATGTCTGCGTCCGCGTCGACGAGCATCGCGTCCTTGCCACCGCACTCGGCGACCAGCGGTGTCAGCGACTTCGCGCAGGTGGCCATGACCTTCTTGGCCGTGGCGGTGGAGCCGGTGAACGCGATCTTGTCCACGCCCGATTCGACCAGGGCGGTGCCGGTGGAGCCGTCACCGGTGATCGTCTGGAACACCGGATGCGGAGCGGCCAGCGACGCCCACTTCTCGGCCAGCCAGACTCCGACACCGGGGGTGAGTTCGCTCGGCTTGAACACGACGGTGTTGCCTGCGGCGAGTGCGTAGGCGATGGAGCCCATCGGGGTGTACAGCGGGTAGTTCCAGGGGCCGATGACTCCGACGACGCCGAACGGGCGGTACCCGACGTAGGCCTTTTGATTGACGGCGAGCAGACCTGATCCGACCTTGCGTTGCCGCAGAGTCTTCTCCGCTTTTCGGGCCGCCCAGTCGAGGTGTTCGACGCCGAGCATCACCTCGAGCAGCGAGTCCTCGTCGGGCTTGCCGGTTTCGGCGGCGATGACGGCAGCGAGGCTCGCAGCGTCCCGTGCGATGGCCGACTTGAATTCCAGTAACCACCGCTTGCGGCCCTCGAAGCCCTGGGAGTCCCACCACCGGGCTGCCGACCTGGCTCGGGCGACGGCACCGGCGACCTCTGCGGGTTCTGCGATCGGATAGGTGGCCAACGCCAGACCCGTTCGCGGATCGAGACTTTCGAAGGTGTTCTCGGTCGTTCGATCGATCTGGTCCGTCATGGGCTCTATCCTCCAGCAGATCGCATCACATATATTTGATGTGATTCAATGTTGTCCAGGACACACTATGCGTCACGGTCGGTTGCGACAACCCCGCCGCCTCGACGTCAGGAGCACAACCATGAGCGTCGATCGCGTCGGGGAAGAGGCGTCGACGAAACGACGAATATCGCGCAGGCCTCAACTGTCCGAGGACGTCGCCGGCAGCATCCGGCAGCAGATCGTCACGGGGGCATTGCGACCCGGCACATTCGTGCGGATCGACGAGACGGCGGCGGAGCTGGGAGTGAGCGCAACCCCGGTTCGCGAAGCGCTCGTCTCGCTGCGAGGCGAAGGGCTCGTCGAACAAGTGCCCCGTCGCGGCTACCGCGTCGGCGAGCTCTCGGAGCAGGACGTCGACGACATCTTCTGGCTGCAGGGCACCATTGCGGGCACGCTCGCAGGCCGTGCTGCCCACAACATCACCCCCGAGCATCTGGAACGGTTGACCGCATTCAACGAGGGCTTACGCGAGGCTGTGTCCCGCAACGACACCGAATCGGTGGAGTGCTACGAGTTCGAGTTTCATCGATTCGTCAACAAGGTCGCAGGCGGAACGACACTGGCCTGGTTCCTCCTCGGCGCGGTCAGATACACACCGCGGGTGTACGCGAGCGACAAACGCTGGGGTGACGATGCGGTATGCAGCCACGAGCAGCTGCTCGAGGCCTTTGCCCGACGCGATGCCGTGGCCGCCGAGGACGTGATGCGACGGCAGTTCCGGAAGTGGGACGTGAGCTGAATCCGACCCACTTCCGAAAAGCCCGTCAGCTCAGGTGATGCGGCTGCGGATGCTTCTTGTGTCCCTCGTCCGAACGCATCTCGTCCTGGTGTCCGCCCTTGTCGGCAGTGGCCGACGTACCGGCGGGAACGAGCTTGATCACAACGGATTTCGAGGTCGGGCAATTGCTGTCGGTTGCCGTCGAATCGAGCGGAACCAGAGGATTGGTCTCCGGGTAGTACGCCGCCGCGCATCCGCGAGGGGTGTCGTACTCGACGATGCGGAAGTGCGAAGCGCTCCGGTCGACATCGTCGTCGTCCCACTTCGTCACCAGATCGACGAAGTCGCCGTCACGGTAGCCGAGCGCGGCGATGTCCTCGCGGTGGACGAACACGACGCGTCGGCCACCTTCGATGCCGCGGTATCGATCGCTCATGCCGTAGATGGTGGTGTTGAACTGATCGTGACTGCGCAGCGTCTGCAGCAGCAGATGGCCGTCGGGCACGTGCAGAACGTCGATGGGTGAGGCGCTGAATTGCGCTTTGCCCGAGGGGGTTTCGAATGTTCGTGAATCCCGAGGCGGATGCGGAAGAACGAACCCGCCGGGCCGACGTACGTTGACCTCGTACCCAGCGCACCCGCTGACCACGCGAGCGATGTGGGTACGAATGTTGCTGTAGTTCTCGCGCATGTCCTTCCAGTCGATGCCGTGGCGATCGCCCAGGGTCGCCTCGGCGATGCCCGTCAGAATCGAGATTTCCGACCGCAGGTGTTCGCTGGCGGGCTTCAACGGCCCTTTCGAGGAGTGCACCGAACAGGTCGAGTCCTCCACCGAAATCCACTGCGGCCCCGACTTCTGCACGTCCTTCTCGGTGCGCCCCAGCGTCGGCAGGATCAACGCCGTCTCTCCGGTTATCAGGTGGGAGCGGTTGACCTTGGTGGAGATGTGCACGGTCATGCGCAGTTTCCGCATGGCCTCGAACGTCACTTCGGAATCGGGTGTCGCCTGCACGAAGTTACCGCCGAGGCCGAGGAAGAACTGCGCTTTTCCGTCTCGCATCGCTCGGATCGAATCGATGGTGTCGAGGCCGTGCTTGCGGGGCGGATCGAATCCGAACTCGCTCGCGATGGCGTCGAGGAAATGCTCCGGAACTCGCTCCCAGATTCCCATCGTGCGGTCGCCCTGCACGTTGGAGTGTCCACGAACGGGTAACAACCCGGCACCGGGCTTGCCGATGTTCCCTTGCGCTAGAGCGAGGTTGGTGACTTCCTTGATGGTGGCGACGGCGTTGCGGTGCTGCGTGAGGCCCATTGCCCAGCAGAACACCGTGGCCTTGGAGTCGCGCAGCATCTTCGCAGCCTCGGTGATCTGCTCGACGGTCAGGCCCGTTGCGCCGGTGACCACGTCCCAGTCCACCGATGCGACGTGCTCGCGCCATTCGTCGAACCCGGCGGTGTACGTCTGGACGAACTCGTGATCGATGCTGTCCCATTCGAGCAACAACGACCCGATGGCCTGGAACAGTGCGAGGTCACCGTTGATCTTGATCGGAAGATGGTAATCCGAGAGATCGGTGCCGGGACCCACCATGCCGCGCGGGGTCTGGGGATTCTTGAAGTTGAGCAATCCCGCTTCACGGAGCGGGTTGATCGAGATGATCTTGGCCCCGTTCTGCTTGGCCTTCTCCAACGCCGAGAGCATCCGGGGGTGGTTGGTGCCGGGGTTCTGACCGGCCAGAACGATGAGTTCGGCACCGTAGACGTCGTCGAGGGTGACACTGGCCTTGCCGATGCCGATGGTCTCCTGCAGGGCGAACGACGTCGACTCGTGACACATATTGGAACAGTCGGGCAAATTGTTGGTCCCGAAGGCGCGCGCGAACAGTTGGTAGACGAACGCGGACTCGTTCGAGGCACGGCCCGAGGTGTAGAAGAGGGCCTCGTCCGGAGTGGCGAGGGAATTCAACTGGTCGCCGATCAAGCGGAATGCGTCGTCCCACTCGATCGGTTCGTAGTGGGTACCGCCGGGGCGCTTGACCATCGGGTGGGTGATCCGGCCCTGCTGGCCGAGCCAGTGCTCGGTGTGCGCGTCCAGTTCGGCAATGCTGTGCTGCGCGAAGAACTCCGGCGTCGCCCGGGTTGTCGTTGCTTCTTCGGCAACGGCCTTGGCTCCGTTCTCGCAGAACTCCGCGGCGTGCCGATGGCCCGGATCGGGGTCGGGCCAGGCGCAACTCATGCAGTCGAAGCCCTCGGCCTGGTTCAGCTTCAGGAGCGTCTGAGCGGTGCGTACCGGGCCCATGTGCCCGAGTGCTCGCTTCATCGACACTGCAACGGCGACGGGGCCTGCCGCGTGGGTCTTGGGCTTCTCGATATCGAGATCGGCCTCGTCGACGTCGCTGTCGGTGCGTCTCATGCGGGTCCCTTCGTTGCGTTACCCCCGCACTCGACCATAGCCTTCGGCTCAGCCGGCGAGGAGCTCGGTCACCAGATCCACGTACTGCTGCTTCGCCGAATCCTGGCTCGTGCCTTCGAGCTTCGCCCAGGCATCGAACTTCGCGCGGTTCACCATGTCCAGCCGTCCGGGCCGCTTACCCGAGACGTCGCCGATCGAACCCTGCTTGTAGAGCGAGTACAGGCTCAGCAGGTCGTCGTTGCTCGGCTTGGTCGTGAGCTTCTTGACGTCAACCTGGGCATCGGCGAACGACTGGTCGAGATCGGACATGAAAGAACTCCTTCTGGTCGAGGTGGTGTCATCCTTGCACGGCGGCATCGGAAATCAGCCGAATGCAATGCGCGACGAGCACTTCGCGGGTGACGGTGATCGTGCCGTCGAGGTAGCCGATGAACAGGGCGGTCAGAGCGCCGACGGTTCCCACGGCGATCAGTTGTCGGTCCTCGGTGTCCGGAAGTTGTGCATGCACCAACTCGACGAAACCGGGCAGCAGGTCGAGTCCGCGGCGGCTCAGCGCCGGTTCTGAGAGCGGTGCGATGAGCAGCACCCGTCCGGTACGCGGTTCGTCGATGATGAGTTCGACGAATGAGCGGACCGGCGCGGCGATGGTGTCCTCGACAGTGGCGGCCTGTGCGACGGCGTCGAGCAAAGCGTCCCGTGCCCTGCCGCCCACCCACTCGTACACCGCGCGGACGAACGTGTCGCGGTCGGTGAAGCTCTCGTAGAAATATCGCTCGGTCAGTCCGGCGGTGCGGCAGACGGCCCGTACGTTGACGGCCGGTCCGTCCGGGGAGCCGAGGAGCTCGACCCCGGCGGCGAGCAACGCGTCGTACCGCTTGGTTCGGCGTTCCTCCAGCTGTTGACTACGCATGTTGTCAACTCTAGTCTGACAACATGCGTAGTCAGTCCGATCGACCCGTCCCGCTCGGTCCCGAATCGCTCACGTGGAAGTACTTCGGCGACTGGCGGGGAATGCTGCAGGGCGTCTGGGCCGGGTCGATGCAGAACATGCACCCCGGGCTCGGTGCCGGAGTGGAGCAACATTCGACGTTCTTCGACGAGCGCTGGCAGCGCCTGTATCGGTCCTTGTACCCCATCGGCGGGGTCGTGTTCGACGGCGATCGCGCCGAGAAGACCGCCCTGCAGGTGCGGGGCTACCACACGAACATCAAGGGAATCGACGCCAAGGGACGCAAGTACCACGCGCTCGATCCCGACACGTTCTACTGGGCCCACGCGACCTTCTTCATGGGTACGGTGCTCACCGCCGATCACTTCATGGGTGGACTGACCGAAGAGCAGAAAGTGCAGATGTTCGACGAGCACGTGCAGTGGTACCGCCTGTACGGCATGAACATGCGGTCGGTGCCCGCGACGTGGCCCGAGTTCCAGACGTACTGGAATCACATGTGCTCGGACGTGTTGGAAGACAACATGGCCGCGCGCGGAGTGCTGGACCTGTCGAAGCTGGGACCACCGCCGTACGCATCCTGGCTCCCGGAGCCGGTGTGGGCCGTGCTTCGGCGTCCGGTGGCGAGGATGTTCGTCTGGATCACCGTCGGGCTCTACGACCAGCCCGTGCGTGAGCTGCTCGGCTACAGCTGGTCGGCGCAGGACGAGAAGCGTCTCGCGCTGTTCGGTAAGGCAGTGAACCTGGCGTTCATGCTGGTGCCACCGCGGCGGCGACTGCATCCGCGAGGCCGCGCCGGATGGGACCGCGTCAAGGGCCGGATTCCGAGAACATCACCGTTGCTGCACACACCCGCCCGCAATCTTCCGCCCGCGGAACGTCGTGCGCACCCCTCGCACTACAGCCCGAAGGTGTAGTTCGGCGCGCTCGGGGTACCTCGCGGGGTATGCACAACGTCAGAACCGGAACCGGTACCCCGCTCGTCCTCGTCCACGGGCTCGGGTCCTCGCACGGCAACTGGGATCCGATCGTCCCGGCCCTCGCCGCTCACCGGCAGGTCATCGCCCTCGACCTACCAGGATTCGGGCAGACACCGCCGCTACCCGAGGTGTCCATCGCTTCCCTGACCGACGCGCTGCGAGCGTTCCTCGACAGAGAAGGACTCGCCGACGCCGATCTGGTCGGTAGCTCCATGGGTGCGCGCATGGTCGTCGAACTCGGTCGGCGTGGACACCGCGGCTCGATGGTGGCGCTCGATCCGGGTGGCTTCTGGAACGACCGTCAGGTCAAGATCTTCGGCGCCACGATCACGGCATCGCTGGCGCTGATGAAGCGGGTGCAGCCGCTGGTTCCGTTCCTGGCCGGCAACCCGGTCACCAGAACCGCTGCGCTGGCTCAGTTCTCGGCCGCGCCGTGGAAACTGCCGAGCGGATTGGTCGAACGGGAGCTGAAGGGCTTTTCGTCCAAGACTTCGCCGTCACTGGACGCCGCCCGCAAGGCTCTGATCCGCGGACCGAAGCAGCTCGGTGCACCGAAAGGGTCGTTGCAGGGATCGCTGCTCATCGGCTGGGGTCGCCAGGACAAGGTCACGACGCCCAGCCAGGCAGGCGTGGCGCTGGAGCGATTCCCCGACGCCACCCTGCATTGGTTCGACAAGTGCGGTCACTTCCCGCACTGGGATCAGCCGACCGAGACGGCCCGGGTCATCCTGCGTGCGACGGGTGGATGAACCCAAGTGCGCTCACAACCGTCAGCCGTTCCACCAGGGCCGCAGAGGCACGTCCGCCTGCCCCTTCGGTCCGAGTTTGACGGCCAGCACCTGGTGCAGCTGAACCACATTGCGCTCGAATCCCAGACGTGAGCCGGCCATGTAGAGGCCCCAGACGCGGGCTGTGCCCTCGCCGGCCTCGGCGACGCAGGCATCCCAGTTGTCCACGAGGTTCTGGCACCACCCGGCGAGGGTGAGTGCGTAGTGCTCGCGCAGGTTCTCCTCGTGCCGAACCTCGAGTCCGACGTCCTGGATTTCGGTGATGATCCGCCCCGAGCCGGTGAGCTCGCCGTCGGGAAAGACGTATCGGTCGATGAAGCTGCCGGCTTTGGCGTGCGCGCGATTGTCCGGCCGGGTGATCGAGTGGTTGAGCAGTCGGCCGCCGTCGCGCAGCTTGGACTGGATGAACGTGAAGTACGACGGGTAGTTGTGCACACCGATGTGCTCGGTCAACCCGATGGAGGAGATGGCATCGAAGTTGGTCTCGGCCACGTCGCGGTAATCGGAGAACCGCACCTCGGCGAACTCGGACAGACCCTCCTCGGCGATGGCCTTCTGCGCCCACGACGCCTGCTCCTGCGACAGCGTCACACCGATGACGTGCACTCCGCGGCGAGCGGCATAGCGAACCATCGAGCCCCAACCGCAGCCGATGTCGAGTAGCCGATCGCCCGGTTGCAGGCCGAGCTTGTCGAACACCAGGCGATACTTGTTCTCCTGTGCAGCTTCCAGAGACTGATCGACGCTCTCGAACGCCGCACACGTGTACGTCATCGAGGGTCCGAGCACCTTCTCGTAGAACGCGTTCGAGACATCGTAGTGGTGGTGGATCGCTTCGGCGTCCCGAGTCTTGGAGTGGCGCAACCCTTCTGCGATACGACGCCACCGCGGAATTGCCTCCTGGGGTGGGGGAGCGATGGGCCGCAACACATCCCAGCCGAGCGAACGGGCGATCGATGTCAGTGTCATTGCCGAGGGGCGTCGAAAGTGGAGCTCGTCGCCCATCAGCGCAAGCAGCTCGTACGGGTCGCCGGGATGGACGCCGGTTGCTTCGAGATCTCCCGAGACGTATGCCCGCGCCATGCCGAGATCGCCGGGAGCGGTTGCGAGATAGGTGGTTCCGCGTGGGCTCTTGAGGTTGAGTCCGATCTTCGCGTCCTCGGGTCCTGCGGTGCTGCCGTCGTACGCGGTGAAACGCAACGGGATGTTGCCGTCGGAGATCAGTTCCAGGATCTCGGAGATCTTGAGCTTCTGGGCACCGTTCGCCGTCCGATTGCCGGAGTCCTTGAACGTCGTCATTTGCGTTGCACCGCCTTCGAGTACAAATCCAACAATCGGGATTCGGGATCGTATTTATTCTTCAGCTCGATGTATCTTTCGCCGCCGTACAGCACAGCGAATTCATCCTCGGTGTAGTAAGCGTCCGAGTACAGCGATTTATGCCCGTCGAACTCGGTCACCTTCTTCTCGATGGCGCGGTTCGCCGCGCCCTCGGGTTCGCCGGCCACGATGGGGACCGAGGACCAGAAACCGATGTTGACGTAGGTGCGCTTCGGCTCGAGCGGGTAGAGCGGCCACGGCCGTGCCGGGTTCGCTCCTGGTGCCGCCGGCTCACGAAGACGCAACGGGCACAACCACAACGGCTCGATGGGAACGTTGTCGAGGAACCACGCCACGAAGCCGGCGGTGTGTTCGATCGGAACCTCGACATCCTGCACGACGCGCTCGCGAGGCGGGTTTCCCTTGCGCTTCTCGAGGCGATCGCCGATGTCGTACTTGCGATCGAGGCCGATCAACTTCCAGTAGAAACTACTGCGCCGGTACTTGCGCGGCCAGAAGCGTCGAATTTTCGGGTTCTGTGTTCCGAACGCGCGGGAGCACCAGAACCAGTCGGTGTCCCAGCGCCACAGGTAATCGTGGATGGTGAGGCGGTCGGTCTTCGGTGTGTCCGATGCGTGTTGGATCGAGCGGTAGAAGATGTCGGCACCGGTGTAATCGCTGACCGGGCCGGGCTCATCCGTTTGGACGCCGAGCGTGAGGTAGCTTTCGTCGGCACTGAACACCACACCGTCGAGGTACTGGACCTCGATTCCGTCGTACTCACGGCGGTTGACGATGGCGTCCATCGTGGACTGAAGCGTCTCGAGATCGTGAAAACGCAGGTGGCGCAACGCGACATAGGGCAGAACGGGTTCGAGCTGAATCTTCAGCCGAGTGGAGTACCCGAGGGTGCCGTACGAGTTGGGAAAGCCCCAGTAGAGATCAGCGTGTTCGCCCTCCGGCGTCGCGGTGACGATTTCACCGTTGCCGGTGAGCACGTCGATCTCGAGTACCGATTCGTGTGGGAGACCGCTGCGAAACGACGTCGACTCGATGCCGAGTCCGGTGACCGCACCGCCGAGAGTGATCGTCTTGAGCTGCGGGACGACGAGGGGAGCGAGACCGTAGGGAAGCGTCGCGTCCACCAGGTCCTCGTACGTGCACATCCCGGCGACATCGGCGGTGCGTGTGGTCGGGTCGACAGTGATGACCTTGCTCAGGCCCGATACGTCGAGCCCCGGTGCGGTCGAGGTCGACCGTGCTCTGAACAGATTGGACGTCTTCTTCGCCAGACGCACCGTCGCATCGGCAGGGATCGCTCGATAGCTGCGAAGCAACTGCTCGACACCCGACCGATGCGCTGCGTAACCGCTCTCTCTCGGTTCTGGCCGTCGTCCGAGAAGAGCATTCACTGAAGCCACGTACAGACGCTATATCTCGTACCGCCTGGTATCCACCGGCGATGGCGTCCGAGCGGTGAAACTTGACGCAACTGTTGCCGAATCCACGTGATGGATTCGGGTGAATCGGACAAATGGTTGCAGCATGCATGCGTTTTGCTCGGCGCGACATTCGATCCGTGAAGCACATCACACTTCGATCGGCGCAATGCCGGACGGGGCCGCGTGGCGAGGCAGGATGGATCCACATCCCGTTCACAATCGAAGGAGAACGTTTCTGTGGCCCAGGTCAGTGCATCCAGTTCCGCCACCATTGCTGCCACACCGGATCGGGTGCTCGCCGCGCTCGCCGACTACGAGACCGTGCGCCCGCGCATCCTGCCCGAGCAGTACCGCGACTACGAGGTCGTTCAGGGCGGGCAGGGTGACGGAACAGTGGCGAAGTGGACCCTGCAGGCCACCGAGAAGCGCGTGCGCAACGTCGCCGCGACCGTCGCAGTCGCCGGAACCACCATCACCGAACGCGACGCCAACTCCTCCATGGTCACCACCTGGTCCGTCACTCCGGATGGCGCCGGCACCACGGTCACCACCACGACCGAGTGGAAAGGCGCGGGCGGAATCGGCGGATTCTTCGAGAAGACCTTCGCTCCGCTCGGCCTGAAGAAGATCCAGGCCGCGACGCTGGAGAATTTGCGTCGCGAATTGATCTAGACCTGCTCGAAGTCGGGGGCCTCGATGAGCGTCAGAGTTCCGACGACGACGGTGCGCATCGACCACAGGAACATCCCGTCGGGGCCGCGGTCGACGTTGTCGTAGGCCCCCGGCAGGGTGTCGAGGTCGGTACGTGCCGCGATCACCTCGTCGTACTCACGATCGCGTCGGGCACTGTTGTAGACCATCTCGGCCAGCGCGAGTGCATGTTCGCAGACGGTGATGACGGCCCATGTCGCCTGCTTGGGAGTGAGGTCGTAGCGAACCCGGTAGCGGGTCTGCACGGTGTCGGCCATGCGAATGGCATCGATCGAGCTGGGGGTCAGCCCGATCAGGTACTCCGCGATGCCCGGGTTGCTGTGGACCAGTTCGCGCAGCGCGGCGGCGAGCGTCAACAACGCGTCGTGCATGGATTCGTCGTCACCGGGAAGCGGAGCCGACCACCTGCGCAGGATCTCCTCGGCCACCAGTGCCTTGAGCGAACAGAGGTCGTCGATGTTGTTGTAGATCGCCACGATCGACACGCCCAGGCTCTCGGCCACCGACTTCACCGAGACCTTCGGCAGAGTCAGCTCGATCCCCGCCTCGGCCATGGTCTCCGGCGTTACCCGACGCCTACGAGGGGAGTGGTGTCCCTCGTGGTTCGTCGTTACATCCATCTGCAGAACGATACGCATCTCAGTGTTGACGGATCGTCAGCGAGGTGGCGCGGCGGCACGTCTGCGATGCCGGTGCGGCTACGCTGGGGTTCGCTTCGACCCACGCGAGAGGACGGCACAGTGCAACCCGGTGAGCAGCCCGATATGGCATCGATCCTGCAGCAGGCCCAACAGATGCAGCAGCAGCTGATGGCCGCGCAGGCCGAGATCGCGGAAACCGAAGTGACCGGTCAGGCGGGCGGCGGACTCGTCGTCGCCACCGTCAAGGGAACCGGTGAAGTGGTCGGACTGACCATCGACCCCAAGGTCGTCGACCCGGATGACGTCGAAACGTTGCAGGACCTGGTGATCGGTGCCATCGCCGACGCGTCCAAAGCGGCGCAGAACGTTGCGAGCGAGAAGCTCGGTCCCCTCGCGGGCGGTCTCGGTGGCGGCTCGCTCGGTCTTCCCGGCTTCTAGGCGAGAAGAGTGTACGAAGGTCCGGTACAGGATCTGATCGACGAACTCGGGAAGTTTCCCGGGGTCGGTCCGAAAAGCGCCCAGCGCATAGCCTTTCACCTCCTCGGCGTCGAGCCTCCCGAGGTGGACAGGCTCATGCGCGCACTGCAGCGCATCCGCGACGGCGTGCAGTTCTGCATCGTCTGCGGCACGGTCTCGGACAAGGAACTGTGCCGGATCTGCGCGGACTCGCGACGTGACAGATCCATGATCTGCGTCGTCGAAGAGCCCAAAGATGTTCAGGCAGTAGAGCGCACGCGAGAATTCAAAGGCCGCTACCACGTGCTCGGTGGGGCGCTCGATCCGTTGAACGGAGTGGGTCCTGATCAACTGCGCATCCGAGAATTGTTGACTCGCGTGGGAACTCAGGACGACGGCGTCGACGTCACCGAAGTCATCATCGCCACCGACCCCAACACCGAGGGCGAAGCAACAGCGACGTACCTGGTGCGAATGATGCGCGACTTCCCCGGCCTGGCAATCACCCGTCTCGCCTCGGGCCTGCCGATGGGCGGAGATCTCGAATTCGCGGACGAACTCACGCTGGGGCGGGCTCTGACCGGGCGGCGTCGTATGTGAGTGCCTGCGGCAGTGGTGTGGTTAAGTGCCCTGGGCGGCACCTTTTCGCACCACTGGCGAAGCCACTGTCGGACCCCTGGTGCATCATCCCGCCATGGAAAACGACGCGATCCGGATACCGCAGTCTGTCCTCGATGCTCAGCACGGATTGGTGACCACCGTTCAGTTGCGCGCGTCGGGCGTCACCCCGAAAGCCATCCGTCACCGCGTCGAGACGGGTCAGTGGTTGCGAGTGTTTCGCAACGTCATATGTCTGACCAACGGTCCACTCAGCCGGGAGATGGAGCTGCAGGCGGCGCTGCTGTACGGAGGCAGCGGTGCGATCCTCAGTCACAACACCGCCGCGCACCTGTGGGGAATGCTGAGGGAGTCCACCGGTCCCATCCATGTGACCGTGCCGCGCAATTGCTCCGCCATCAGCCAGCCGCCGACGATGCGTCATGTCCTGGCGCGGCCGACATCGCTGAGCAACGCGTGTATCCATCCCGGTGTCCTGGTGCATCGGTCGTTGGCCATCGAACATATCGGTGTCGATACCGACCCACGTCGGACGAGCAGAGAAGACACTGCCCTGGACTTGGCTGTGTCTGCACCGGCGGCGCACGAGGCCGCCGCCGCCTTCGTCTCTGCGATGACCAACGGCAGGGTGTCGGTATCGGCGATGCGTCGAAAGATCGAACTGCGGAGGCCGCGTCGCTACAAGAAGATTCTGCTCGACGCCCTGTCCCTACTCGCGGGAGGAGTCCAGTCCGTTCTCGAGTTTCGGTATGCAATAGATGTCGAGCAAGCTCATGGGCTGCCGTCCGGGCGTCGTCAAGCACCGCATCATGTCGGTGATCGGGTGTTGTTCGAGGATGTCGAATATTCGCAAGGTGGTCTGATCGTTCGCCTCGACGGTCAGCATTTCCATTCGGCAAAAAACGTCAGGTTCAGAGACCGTCTGCGAGACAACGCCGCCGAGCTCAGTGGGCGCCCTCGGTTGGTGTACGGCTGGCAGGAAGTGTCGACCGACCCATGCGGGGTGTTCCGCGAGGTGCGCGATGTGCTGGTGCGGGAAGGATGGACGGATGAGTCCTATGCGTGCGAGAAGTGCTGCGCAGTGGTGCGGTTAGGTGCCGCCCAGGGCACTTAACCGCACCACTGCCGCAGGCACTACCGGAGCCGCTCCTTGCGCAGTTGCGCAACCTCGGGCAAGTCGAGGGGAGCGAGAGTCGTCCCCAGGGCACGCCCCAGCAAGTAGTCGGCCAACTCCGGGTTTCGGGCGAGTACCGGCCCGTGCATGTAGGTGCCGATCACAGAGCCCTGCACGACGCCTTCGCGTCCGTCGCCGACGCCGTTGCCCACCCCGTGGGTGACCTTGGCGAGTGGGGATGCATCCAGGCCGAGAGTTGTTCCGCCGCGGTGGTTCTCGAAACCGGTGAGTTTTTGGCTCAGGCCGTCGAGCGCGGGTTCGGTGACGACTTCACCGATGGATCGGGTGGCCTGCGGTGCGGTGGTGACGTCGAACAGGGAGATGCCGTCGACGCGTTCACCCGCGGATGTTTCGTACCAGTGGCCCAGTACCTGGATCGCAGCGCAGATTGCGAGCACCGGAACGCCGCGGGCGGCCGCGTTCTGCAGTCCCGGGTATCGGGTGAGGTGACGCGTCGCCAGGCGTTGAGCCGAATCCTCGGCTCCACCAAGGGTATACACGTCGAGTGAATCGGGAACCGGGTCGCTGAGGGTGATCTGCACGACCTCGGCGTCGATGTCGCGCATCCGCAGTCGCTGCCGAAGAATGAGCGCATTTCCGTTGTCGCCGTAGGTGCCCATCACGTCGGGCAGGACGAGGCCGATGCGAACGGTGGACTCAGACATCCTTCACCTCACGTGCCAGCGCCCGCCCGAGATCGCGGAACGCGGTGTAGTTGGCCAGCACCTCGACGCGCCCGGGTGGACAGGATGCGATGGCCTGCAACGGATCTGCGATGGTGGTGTGCTGTGATCCTGCGTACAGCAGACGTACTCCGAGGTCGGTTGCGCGCTCACCGGCGGCCACGACGGCGACGTTCTCGAAGTGCTCGAAGCGAACGTCCCACAACCACGACAGGTCTTCACCGTCCGGTACCTGACCGTTGACGGCGATGACGAGTCCGTCGCAGGTGGGGTCGATCATCGACAGCGCTTCCTGCCAGCCGGCGGGGTTCTTCGCGAGAAGCATTCGGACGGAATGGGATCCGTACTGGACGGTGGAGTAGCGTCCGGCCACTTCGTCGACGCTCGACGCGGCGGCGACGGCATCTTCTGCGCTCGCGCCGAGGGTCACGGCGGCGGCGACGGCCTGAGCTGCGTTGCCGCGGTTGGCTTTTCCTGGCAGCGACAGCTTCATCGGCAGCACGAGACCATTGGGGCCGTACAGGTTTTCGTCGTCGAGCCACCAATCCGGCGTCGGGCGCTTGAAGTCGCTGCCGGTGCTGTACCAGTGCTCGCCCTCCCACAGGATGGGCTCGCCGGTACGGGGGCAGCTGACCGAGTCCCCCGCCCACCCGCCGCCGGCGGCGACCCACACGACGTTCGGGGCGTCGAACGCAGCGGAGGTGACCAGGACGTCGTCGCAGTTGGCGATGACGACCGTCTCGGGATGCCGGGCCAAGCCGGCGCGCAGCTTGCGTTCGATCATGTTGATCTCGCCGACTCGGTCGAGTTGATCGCGACTGAGGTTGAGCAACACGATGGCTGCCGGGTCCACTGCGTCGGACACGTGGGGGACGTGCAACTCGTCGACCTCGAGGGCAGCCAGCTCGGCATCGAAATGGGCGTGCAGTGCGGCGACGATGCCTGCGTCCATGTTCGCGCCGTCGGCCTGGGTGGCGACGTCGCCGAGAGTGGCCAGCGCCGCAGCCGTCATTCTGGTGGTGGTGGACTTGCCGTTGGTTCCGGTGACGATGACGGTGCGTCGACCACGGCCGAGACCGCCGAGGATGCTCGGATCGATCTTGAGGGCGACGAGCCCGCCGATCATCGAGCCCTTGCCCCGGCCTGCCTTGCGAGACGCCCAGGTCGCCAGCTCCGCCGCGCGCAGTGCCACGCGGCCACGTGCGCCGATACGTCTGCGCTCACCCACTTCAACCATCCGCCGAGTCTGGCACAGAAGAGCGTGCGGTTTCATGTCGGCGGTGGCCCGTCACACCGGCGCTTTCTCCAGCACTTCGGTGGGCCTGCGGACAGCCATGCCGCCGAGGCATCCGCCGATCACGACGACGCCGCCGATCAGCGCGAGTATCGACGGGTCCTCACCCAGGAATATCCACGCACCGGCGATGCCGACGACGGGGACCAACAGGGAGAACGGAGCGACGAGGCCGGCGGGGTTGCGACTCATCAGAATGCTCCACAGGCCGCTGCCGATGATCGTGGCGGGAATCACGATGTAGGCCAACGCGACCAAGCCGGGCCAGCCCTGCGGACCGAACGATTCCGTCAGTGCGTTCCACCCGGCGCTCGGCCCCTCGACGATCGCGGACAGGGCGAGCATCGGCACCGGCGGCACGACGGTCATCCACAGCATCAGCGTCATCGGCGAGTCGGACTTGGCGAGTCGGTTTCCGAGGTTGCCGAACGCCCAGCCGAGCCCGGCGAGCAGGGTCAGGATCACCGGCAGCAGGGTGGCGTTCTGCGCACGGTCCCAACCGATCAGCACCATGCCGAGCACGGCGATCCCGATGCCGATGGCCTGCCTACGGGAGACGTGTTCGCGCAGCAGAACCGCGCCGAGAACGACGGTGAACGGGGCGGACGACTGCAGAACGAGCGACGCCAACCCGGTGGGCATGCCGGCCGCCATGGCCGCGAACAGGAAGGCGAACTGGAGGAAGCCGAACCCGAAGCCGTACAGCAGCAGCCATTTGAGCGGCACCTTGGGGCGTGGGACGAGCAGCACGACGGGGACCGCGATGACCAGGAACCGCAGCGCGGCGAAGAAGAAGGGCGGAAAGTGATCGAGCCCGACGCGGATGGCGAGGAAGTTCAGGCCCCACAGCACGGCGACGGTCAGTCCGAGGAGGCGGTCGCGAGTGGTCATGCCGTCAATCGTGACGGTGACAAATGATCAGCACAATCGAATATATTCGCAGCAATAGTTAAGATTTACTGCATGAACGTCGAGCGGCTCAGGATCCTCCGAGAACTCGCCGATCGCGGGACCGTTGCCGCTGTCGCCGACGCGTTGTCGATGACACCGTCGGCAGTGTCTCAGCAGCTCAAGCTGTTGGCCCGCGAGGCGGGGGTGACACTGCTCGAACCCGCCGGCCGTCGACTTCGACTCACCGACGCCGGACGTGCACTGGTGCTCAGAACCGACGACGTGCTCGCCGCTCTCGCCCGCGCATCGGCCGAGATGGATCGATACCGAGCGTCCCCGCGGGGACGCGTGCGAGTTGCTCTGTTCCCGTCCGGTGCTGCTCTGCTGCTGCCCGGGGTGCTGACGCGTCTGGCGAACTCGGAGGTCGACATCGATGCCCGCGACGAGGACTTGCCTGCATCCTCGGTTCCCGAACTTCTGGCGGATTACGACGTGGTGCTCACGCACCGGGACGAGCGGTCGCCTTCGACCGCGGGTTCCCGCATCGAAGTGACGACGCTCATGCGTGAACCCATCGACCTGGTGCTGTCGTCCGATCATGCCCTGGCGCACCATGAATCGATCGACCTCCGAGATCTGGTCGACGAGCAGTGGATCAGCGTGCGCGGAGGATTCCCGGTCGACGACGTGCTGCTGTCGGTGGCCGCCGCCACGGGCGTCGAACCCCGAGTAGTGCAGCGAGTGAACGACTTTCGCGTCACCGAGGTCTTGGTCGCGGCCGGGCACGGCGTGGCCCTGATGCCGCGCTACGCCGTCGTGCATCCGGATTTGATCAGAATTCCATTGTCGGGCGTGCGGGCGGGGCGCATCTACGAACTCGCGACGCGTCCTGATGCGCGCCGACTACCCGCGATCTCCACCGTGTTGGACGCTTTCGCGGCGGAGGTGAATGCGACGACCGGGAAATCGGACCTACCGCAGCGAAGCCGTCTGAGTTAGCCTGAGTAACGAGCCGGGTGTTCACTGTGCTGACGTGGTTGTACATGCGCCGCGCCCCAGCCGGCACATCGTCCCGACAGCAGTTCTGACATACGACGAAGCCGCCCACCCGTGACAGGGGTGGGCGGCTTTCGCTTGTCCGGATCAGCGCAGCGCGCGGTTCACAGCCGAGACCACGGCGCGCAGTGACGCGGTGGTGATCGACGTCGCGATTCCGACGCCCCAGACCGTGGTGGCGACACCGGCGGGCGAGGTGACCGAGGCCTCGACGTAGGCGGCGGCCTGGGCGTCGTCGCCTGCGGACATGGCGTGCTCGGAGTAGTCGAGCACGCTGACGTCGTAACCGATGGTGGACAGTGCGTCGACGAACGAGGCGAGCGGACCGTTGCCGGAGCCGGAGATTTCCTGCTCGACGCCGTCGACCTTGACCGTCGCGGTGATCATGTCGGTGCCACCGTCGACCTCCGCGGCCTGGACCGACTGCTTGATGCGCTCGAGTGGACGGATCGGCGTCAGGTACTCCTCGGCGAAGACGTCCCACATCTCCTTGGGAGAGACCTCGCCGCCCTCGCCGTCGGTGATGCGCTGGACGGCCTGGGAGAACTCGATCTGCAGGCGACGCGGCAGGTTCAGTCCGTGATCGGACTTCATGATGTACGCGACGCCGCCCTTGCCGGACTGCGAGTTGACGCGGATGACGGCCTCGTACGTGCGCCCGACGTCCTTCGGGTCGACGGGCAGGTACGGAACCTGCCAGGTGACGTCGCCGATGTCCGAACCCTGTTGGTCCGCAGCGACTTTCATTGCGTCGAGGCCCTTGTTGATGGCGTCCTGGTGGCTGCCGGAGAAGGCGGTGTAGACCAGATCGCCACCGTAGGGGTGCCGC
Source organism: Rhodococcus sp. 077-4 (assembly GCF_047782425.1). NCBI lineage: Bacteria > Bacillati > Actinomycetota > Actinomycetes > Mycobacteriales > Nocardiaceae > Rhodococcus > Rhodococcus sp. 077-4. The sequence continues at coordinate 1,032,567 of NZ_JAJPWC010000001.1, forward strand.
TCGGCGACGGGAAGTTGGTTGCAGTACTCCACCGTTCGACGAACCTCGTCGATGTTGGAGAAGTCGATCTGCGGATCCACGCCGCGGGTGAACAGGTTCAGTCCGAGCGTGACCAGGCAGACGTTGCCGGTGCGTTCGCCGTTACCGAACAGGCAGCCCTCGATGCGGTCAGCGCCGGCCTGGTAGCCGAGTTCTGCTGCAGCAACACCGGTTCCGCGGTCGTTGTGCGGGTGCAGCGACAGCACGATGCTGTCGCGGCGGTCGAGATTGCGGCTCATCCACTCGATCGAGTCGGCGTAGACGTTGGGCGTCGCCATCTCGACGGTGGCAGGCAGATTCAGGATCAGCGGCTTGGCGGGTGTGGGATCGATGATCGCGGTGACCGCGTCGCACACCTCTTTCGCGTAGGAAAGTTCGGTGCCGGTGTAGGACTCGGGTGAGTACTCGTAGCGCCAATCGGTATCGGGGAACTTGGCTGCTTCTTCGAGAACCTTGCGGGCACCGTCGGTGGCGATCTTCTTGATGACGTCACGATCGGCCCGGAACACCACGCGGCGCTGCAGGATCGACGTCGAATTGTAGAAATGCACGATGACGCTGCGGGCACCCTCGCACGCGACGAACGTGCGCTCGATGAGCTCGGGACGGCACTGCGTGAGCACCTGAATGGTGACGTCGTCGGGAATCGCGCCGTCCTCGATGATCTCGCGGACGAAATCGAAGTCGGTCTGGCTGGCCGACGGGAAGCCGACCTCGATCTGCTTGTAGCCCATGCGAACGAGCAGGTCGAACATGCGGCGCTTGCGCGCCGGGCTCATCGGGTCGATCAGCGCCTGGTTGCCGTCGCGCAGATCCACGGCGCACCACTGCGGCGTCCGGTCGATGATCTTGTCCGGCCACGTGCGGTCGGGGAGGGTGATGGGCTCCACTTCCTCGGCGAACGGCCGATAACGGAAGGTGGGCATCGAGGAGTTCTTCTGGGTGTTCCACGCGGGCTGATCGCTGGGCGCGGGCCGCGAGGGCGGGGTGATGGTGCGAGATCCCGAGGTGAATGCGTCGGCTGGTGACATGGTCTTCGTCTCTCCGTACAGATCAGAGCAATGTGTTCGACCGGCGCAACGAACCCCGCGACGGGAAGCCAGTCTGGTCTCAGACCCCGTCGCGGCTGTTAAGAAGGAGAGCTCGCAGCATGGGCTGAGTGTACTACCGCACACAGGAGGGCTACCCCAGGGTCGGCGACTCGAATTTCGCAGTGACCTCGTCGAGTCGGTGCTGCCAGCGCTCGACGTCGTTCGTTCGTCCGTCGTCGCCGACGGTCCAACAGTGCGCGAGCAGTTCGTATCCCAGCCGATCGACCGTCGCATGCAGCGTCCATACTCGATGCGCCCAACGCCGATCGTTGTGTGCCGCTTCGGCACCCGCGAGCGCCGAGCCGACCAACTCGAACTGGACGTCGCGCCTGAGCGTCAGAGTGTGTGGCGCAGTGACGGTGTCGGTGCGCAGAACCGTCACCAGTTCTGCGGCGAGCCGAAGAACCCGACCATCGGACCAGTGCAGTGCGCGTCGGAAGGCACCGGGCAGCAGCAACCACAGTGCTGCGAACGCAAGTGCGACACCCACGGTCGTTTCGACGACCCGATCGACGACGATGCCCTCCAGCGGAGCCCCGGGATGCGAGATCGTGCCCATCAGCAACGCCAGTGGGGTGATGAACGTGACTGCGAGGCCGTAATTGCGCGCGACCGAGATTTCGATCGCGAACTGCAGCACCATCAACACCACGATGACGGCCAACCCCGACAGCGGAGAAAGATAGACCGCCGAGAACAGCACGACCCCGGCCAACGTTCCGCCGAGTCGCTGCATGCCCCGGTAGGTGCCGTGCACGCGGTCGGGACCTTGCTGCAGCACCAGAACCGCGCCCATGATGGCCCAATCCGGCCTGCTCAGCTCCAGCGCAACGCTGATGCTGCCGGCTGCGGCCGCCGCGCAGAACACTCGAATTGCGGTGGACGCCGCGTGGGAATCGCGATGCAGCGATCGCCGCAACCGGTACCCGACGCCGGGCCGGGCGAGCGGCAACTGATCGGGCACGGAGTCGACCGCCCGATCCGGATCGGTGCTCCGGGCGGTTGCCGCCGCGAACGTCAGATGAGCATCGAACAGTGTCTGGACCAGTACCGGCCGCGATGCCAACCGGGCGGCCCCGGCGTCGTACACAGCAGCCCAAGCCGCGTGCAGACGCGAGGCGGCTGCATGTCGATCGGCCGCGGACGCCGTCGGCGAGCTCGTGTATTTCTCGATCGCTCCCACCGCGGCACCGACGGCCTCCCGCTCGGGACCTCGCGGATCCCGCAGCACCCCGGACATCGCCACCACCAGCGCCGACGCCACCCCGATGATCGCGCAGGCCGCTCCGCGGACGGCGCTGATATCGGCACTGGGGATGTACGACGACACCGCGCACACCAGCACGAAGAAGAACGCCCCGGGCGGCCCGAGACGCAGCGCAGCGATCACGTAGACCGCGACGAGGGCGAGGATCGAGAGCACGGTCACGGGGATCATCCGCGCCCAGCCGGTGTTTCCGAGGTCGAGCGCAACCTGCCCGGCCGTCGCGCCGAGCCACACCGAGGCCACCAGCGCGCCGCCAGCGACCAGCACCACCCACCAACGCGAGCGGTAAGGACGGCCCTCGCCGTAGATGACCGCGAAACTGCCCGAGACCACCAGGAGCGCCTCGGTGTGGAAGCCGAGAACCCACGCCAGGATCGCGGGGACACCGAAGGCCAGCGCCGAGCGCAGTCCACCCGGCCAACGACGTCCGACGGCGGGAAGCCCGAAGAGCACCCGCAGACCTCGCGCGGGCGGGGGTGGGCGATGCTCGGGAATGGTCACCGGAAACATGTTAAAGCAGGCGAGGGGGCCTAAAATCCCAGCTCGGAGCTACCCGGACCACTGCGCGGGGCATTCGCTCGGTAAGGTGACCCGCGGACAATCGAACGGTTGTCGGCTATCCAGCGGAGGTAAAACGCGTGGCTCTCATCGTCCAGAAGTACGGTGGATCGTCGGTGGGGACCGCCGAACGCATCCGACGCGTCGCTGAACGAATCGTCGAGACCAAGAAGGCGGGCAACGACGTCGTCGTGGTCGTGTCGGCCATGGGCGATACCACCGACGAACTGCTCGACCTGGCCCAGCAGGTGTGCCCGGCCCCGCCGGCCCGTGAGATGGACATGCTGCTCACCTCGGGTGAACGCATCTCCAACGCACTGGTCGCAATGGCCATTCACTCGCTCGGTGCCGAGGCGCGGTCGTTCACCGGCTCGCAGGCAGGCGTCGTCACCACCAGCGTGCACGGCAACGCCAAGATCATCGACGTCACCCCCGGCCGAGTGCGCAGCGCTCTCGACGAGGGTTCGATCGTGCTCGTCGCCGGGTTCCAGGGCGTCAGCCAGGACAGCAAGGACGTCACCACGCTCGGACGCGGTGGATCGGACACCACCGCCGTTGCGCTCGCCGCAGCACTGAACGCCGACGTCTGCGAGATCTACACCGACGTCGACGGCATCTTCACCGCCGATCCGCGCATCGTGCCCAATGCCCGTCACCTCGACACCGTCTCGTTCGAGGAGATGCTGGAGATGGCGGCCTGCGGCGCGAAAGTGCTGATGCTGCGCTGCGTCGAATACGCCCGTCGTTACAACGTTCCCGTTCACGTGCGCTCGTCGTACACCACGAAACCCGGAACGATCGTCTCCGGATCTATGGAGGACATTCCAGTGGAAGAAGCAATTCTCACCGGCGTCGCACACGATCGCAGCGAGGCGAAGGTCACCGTCGTCGGTATCCCCGACTCGCCGGGCTACGCCGCCAAGGTCTTCCGCGCCGTCGCCGACGCCGAGATCAACATCGACATGGTGCTCCAGGGCGTCTCCAAGATCGACACGGGCAAGACCGACATCACCTTCACCTGCCCCAAGGCCGACGGCCCGACGGCAGTGGAGAAGCTCACCAAGCTCCAAGCCGAGATCGGCTTCGCGCAGGTGCTCTACGACGATCACATCGGCAAGGTCTCCCTCGTCGGTGCCGGCATGAAGAGTCACCCCGGCGTCACCGCGACGTTCTGCGAGGCCCTGGCCGACGCGTCGATCAACATCGACCTGATCAGCACCTCGGAGATTCGAATCTCGGTGCTGGTCAGCGACACCCAGCTCGACGACGCGGTGCGGGTACTGCACGCCGCCTTCGATCTCGGCGGCGACGAAGAAGCCGTCGTACACGCAGGAACAGGACGATAGAAGATGACCACAGTTGCAGTCGTAGGAGCCACCGGCCAGGTCGGTGCCGTCATGCGAACTCTGTTGGAGGAGCGTAACTTCCCCGCCGACACCGTTCGATTCTTTGCTTCGGCTCGCTCGGCGGGCAAGAAGCTGCCGTTCCGCGGCGAGGAGATCATCGTCGAGGACGCGTCCACCGCCGATCTCACCGGAATCGACATCGCCCTGTTCTCGGCCGGTGCCACGCTCTCGCGGGAGCAGGCACCGCGATTCGCTGCAGCCGGCGCGGTCGTCATCGACAACTCGTCGGCGTTCCGCAAGGACTCCGACGTGCCGCTGGTGGTCAGCGAAGTCAACCCCGAGGCAGCGAAGAACCCGCCCCGCGGCATCATCGCCAACCCCAACTGCACCACCATGGCCGCGATGCCGGTGCTCAAGGTGCTGCACGACGAGGCGGGCCTCCAGCGCTTGATCGTCTCGAGCTACCAGGCCGTCTCCGGTAGCGGACTCGCCGGTGTCGAGGAACTCGCCACCCAGGCGCGCGCCGTCATCGGCGACGTCGAAAAGCTGGTGCACGACGGTTCGTCGGTGGATTTCCCGGCCCCGAACAAGTACGTCGCGCCCATCGCCTTCAACGTTCTGCCCCTGGCAGGTGCGTTGGTCGACGACGGATCCGGTGAAACCGACGAGGATCAGAAGCTGCGCAACGAATCGCGCAAGATCCTCGGATTGCCCGACCTTCTGGTGAGCGGGACGTGCGTGCGCGTGCCCGTGTTCACCGGTCACTCGCTGTCGATCAACGCCGAGTTCGCCAACCCGCTCTCGGTCGAGCGGGCGCGGGAGCTGTTGGCATCGGCACCCGGTGTCGAGCTGGTGGATGTGCCGACGCCTCTGCAGGCCGCAGGTAAGGACGCATCCCTGGTGGGCCGCATCCGTCAGGACCCCGGCGTTCCCGAGGGCCGCGGATTGGCGCTGTTCGTTTCGGGCGACAACCTGCGTAAGGGTGCCGCGCTCAACACGATTCAGATCGCAGAACTGCTGGTCTGACGTCGTGCGCGTTTTGCGTAGCTCCAGCTACGCAAAACGCGCACGACGGGGGATGCTCAGTTGAGGCGCAGGCCCTCGGCCGATGCGTCGAAGATGTGCGCGTGAGCGTCGTCGATACGCACGTGGACGCGATCGCCCTTCTCGGGTGGGCTGCGCCAATCGGCCCGCGCGACGATAGTTTCGGTGTGGCCGTTGATGTCTGCGCGACCGAATACGAACGCCTCGGATCCGAGTTCCTCGACCACGTCGATCTCGAGAGCGATGCCGCTGCCGGCGATCTCGATGTGCTCGGGGCGGATACCGAACATCACCTCCGTTGCCGAACCGATGGTTTCGCGCGGAACGGGAATCACCTGATCGGCCAGGCGAACGCCGCCGTCGGTGACCGGGGCGCGGAACAAGTTCATCGACGGTGAGCCCATGAACCCGGCGACGAACGCATTGACCGGGGTGCGATACAGCTCGCGCGGAGTGGCGCACTGTTGCAGCACACCACCTTTGAGCACTGCGACGCGATCGCCCATCGTCATGGCCTCGACCTGATCGTGGGTGACGTAGACGGTGGTGGTGCCGAGCCGGCGCTGCAGCTGCGCGATCTGCGTCCGCGTCTGGACCCGAAGTTTGGCGTCGAGGTTACTCAGCGGCTCGTCCATCAGGAACACCTGTGGTTGACGAACGATGGCGCGTCCCATGGCAACTCGTTGACGTTGGCCGCCGGAGAGCGCCTTGGGCTTACGATCGAGGTACGGCTCGAGGTCGAGCAGCTTCGCGGCTTCTTCGACGCGAGCGCGGATGTCTTCCTTGTTGGCCTTCGCAAGCTTCAGCGCGAAGCCCATGTTCTCCGCGACGGTCATGTGCGGATACAGAGCGTAGTTCTGGAACACCATCGCGATGTCGCGATCCTTGGGTTCGGAATTGGTGACGTCCTTGCCGCCGATGAGGATGCGACCGGAATTGACCTCTTCGAGCCCCGCGAGCATTCGCAGCGACGTCGACTTACCGCAGCCGGACGGACCGACCAGAACGAGGAACTCGCCGTCCTCGATGTGCAGGTCGAGCTCGTTCACCGCCGGGGCGTCAGAGCCCGGAAACAGCCTGGTGGTGCGCTCGAACGTGATTGTTGCCATGACGAAATAGATCCCTCCACCGGCAGGAACGTGCCGGACGATCCGAGTGTGGGGTGACGGCGGAAGCCGACGTGCACATAGTATGGCCTCAGTCACAACCAGGAGAGAGGTGGCCGGGTGAGCGGAGCTGTGTCCAGACGAACCGCCCTACGTGGGCTCGCCGTGGCCGCGGTAGCCGCCGGTGCCGCTGCCATTCCGGTGGCGTCGACGACGCGTCGGGCCTTGGCCGACGACTTTCTCCGCGGCCAGAGCCCGCTGCTGTTCCACTCACCACCGCTGACGCCGTTCCGCGACGAGTTGCCTCGGTTGCCACTGATCAGCGGAACTCAGGTGACGTTGGACGCCCACAGCTCCACCCACGCCTTCCACGCCGATCTGCGGCCCGGGCCCACCTTCGGCTACGGCGAGTGCGACTACCTCGGCCCCACCATCGAGTCGCAGCAAGGCCAGCCCTGGACGCTGAAGTACTCGAACACCACCACCGGTAATCCTCTCGCCGCCGACATCGACACCTCGCTGCACGGCATGAGCGAGATGGACCGCACGATGACGCCGACGTCACTGCACCTGCACGGCAGCATCACCGAACCGGCCAGCGACGGGCACTCCGAGATGCCGGTGCGACCGGGTGAATCGATGACACACAACTTCCCGGGGCTCAACGACGCCGCGGGGCTGTGGTACCACGACCACGCGATGTCGATGACGCGCATCAACGTCTACGCCGGCCTGCTCGGAACGAACCTGGTCCGAGATCGTTGGGACACCGGCACTTCCGACAACGCACTCGGTCTGCCGTCGGGGGAGTTCGAGCTGCCGCTGGTGCTGCAGGAAAAGATCATGAATCCCGACGGCAGCATGAGCATTCGCTCCAATATCACCGTGCCGCAGGGGAAATGGGAAGGCGGCGGCACCGGAGACGTGGGCGTCGTCAACGGCAAGATCTGGCCGACGATGGAAGTCGCCCGGGGGATGTACCGACTGCGAGTCGTCAACGCCGGTTCGTACAGCGTGTGGAACCTGTTCTTCACCAACCGACTTCGCTTCTGGGTCATAGGTAACGACGGGGGATTGCTCGACGCCCCGGTGGAAGCCACCAGTATCCGACTCGCGCCCGCCGAGCGCGCCGACATCCTCGTCGACTTCGGGGCCGTCGAACCGGGCGCACTGATCGAGTTGCTCAACGACGAGCCGCCGCCCGCCCAGGCCGCATCGCTCGGTGCGGTGCCGATGCCGCTGTTCTGCCAGTTCCGCGTCGCGTCCGCGGCTGGGTTCCGGGGCGGCATGCCGACGCTGTTGCGCGGAGGCAAGGGACAGCCGGATCTGTTGCCGCCGTTGCCGACTGCGACATTCACGCGCACTGTCACCGTCAATCAACCGTCCGGTGGGCTCAACCTGGACATGACGTTGATGAACCTGAACAACCTGAGGTACTCCGACCCGGATATCGAGATGCCCAAGCAGGGCACGGTGGAGATGTGGAACATCGTCAACACGACGGTGGAGCCGCACCCAATTCACCTGCACCTAGCGCACTTTCGGACGCTGGGACGAATCCCGATCGACCTCGCCGCATACCAACGCGACTTCCCCCGGCCCGCGTTCGGTACCCGCTGGGCTCCGCCGGTGGAGAAGTTCCTCACCGGACCGTCTGTGCCGCCTGCGGCATGGGAAGCCGGCTGGAAAGACACCGTCAACACCTACCCGGGCACCGTCACGCAGATCCTCGTCCGATTCCCGACGGCCGACGAACTCGGCTTCGACCCCGACGCCACCTTCGCCGGCCCGGCCACGCACCACGGCGGGGGAGAGCACGGTGGGCACGACATGGGTGGTTCGAGCGAGTTGCAGGGCTACATGTGGCACTGCCACATGCTCGACCACGAGGACCACGAAATGATGTTGCGGTACCGCACTGTCGCTCCCTGAACTGCGCCGCAAGAAGTTGTCGGTGGGTGGGTATAGCTTTCGTGGTGTGAAGGCATCGGGGGATGTGTCGGGGTTCGCGGACCAGGAATTGGTCTCCGCGCTCGCTGACGTGTCGTCGCACGAAAGTGCCCTCGCCGCAGCCAAATACACGGTGCTGGCGGAGATGGACCGGCGCGGTCTGGCGATGAAGCTCGGGTACTCCACCGTCACCCGGTGGTACGCGCGGTCGGTACGGATCACCGACGGGTCCGCCACCCGCCAAGTGGCATTGGGGTACTGGCTCACCGACCGGCCCAGTGTTCTCGACGCCCTCGCGACCGGTGAGATCCATGCCGCGCATGCGTTCGCGATCGCGGACGGTTACGACACCGTGGTGGTTGCCGACCCCTCCCTGGACGAGCAACACCGCGACGCCGTGGTCGCCGAACTCCTCGACACCGCTCGGCGGAGCACCGCCGGGCAGGTCGCCTCCCGTGCACAAGCACTGGCGCATTCCGCCGCTGACGACGCCAGAGCTCGACACGAGAAGGCGGAAAAGGCGGAGAAGGCGGACAAAGAACGACGCGAACGGGAACAGGCGAGCGGGGCCGTGGCGGGGGCGGACGCCAGTGACAACGCCGATGGCGCGGGTGACTCGGATGATGCGGGTGACTCGGATGATGCTGGCGGCTCAGCAGCTGGCGATGGCACGGATGCCGCGAGCACTGCTGGGCATCCGGAACCGGCTGGGCCCGAACCTGTTCCGCCGGGACCGCCGCCGGTACCGGTGTCGGAGAACCCTGGCCTGAACCGGTTCGATGTTCATCGTCTTGCGAACGGGCGCTTTCAGCTCGGTGGCAGTGTCGACCGGTTGTTGGCCGAGAAACTTCTCACCGCACTGTCGAGGTTGACCGCACCGCAACCGGGTCCGGGCGGGGAACGCGACCCGCGTAGTCCGTCCAAGCGCCGCGCCGACGCACTCGATCAGATACTCGACCGACACCTACGCGGGAGCACCCGCGAAACGGCCGGTGGTGCGCGGGCGTCGGTGCACCTGATCGTGCCGTTGCGGGATCTGCTCGCCTACGGGGCCGGCCGATCCGGCAGCGGTGACCGCGAAAGCGGTACCGGTGCCGGCGATTCCGACCGCGATGGAGCCGGAGACATCGACGCGGGTCGCAGCACCGCCGACCGCAGCAGAACCGATCGTGGTCATGGTGCCGGTAGTGATGGTTCCGGGGAGAAGTCTGCGCCCGGGCCTGCCGACGCCGACTGGCCGTTCCACTTCGACTGGACCGGACCGATGAGCCGCAACCTCGCCGAACTCATCACCTGCGACGCCGACCTGACTCCCGTCATCGTCGACCACCACGGCGTCCCCCTCGCGCTCGGTCGCACCACCAGACTCGCCACCGACGACCAACGCATCGCGCTGACCATCCGCGACACATGCTGCGTGATGTGCGGCCGCCCCGCACAGTGGTGCCAAGCCCACCACGTGAAATTCTGGGAACACGGCGGCACAACCGATCTGAACAACCTCGCCCTGGTCTGCGGCGAATGCCACCGACTCGTCCACCAAAGCGACTGGCAACTGATCATGGGTGAGGACGGGCACCCCTACGCCATCCCACCCGAATCCGTCGACCCCAGAAGACAACCCATCCCCAGCTACCACCGCCGAAAACAACGCGCGGCCTGACACGGTTCGACCGATCAGCCGCGGGGATAGAGGGCTCGATACCGGTCTCCTGCCGCGAGTTCGAGCGGCCGCGGTCTGGCAGGTGGGAATGCAGCCGCGCGGGCGACGGCTTATATTCGGCGCGTGTCACGAAGAGTCTGGTCGGTCGCGCTGGTCTGTGTGTTCTCCATGCTCGGATCAGCCAGTTGTGCGACGCCCTCCGAACCGACGCCCTCCGAACCGACGCCCTCCGAACCGACGCCCACCGACCCAAGCCCGTTTTCGTTCAGGGACGACTTCTCAGGGCCGGGAGGGGCGGCACCCAACTCGAAGGTCTGGACCGTCGACATCGGTAACGCAGAGTTCGACGGTTGGGGAAACAGTGAACTGCAGTACTACACCGACAGTGCGGACAACCTGGCGCTCGACGGCAACGGCAACCTCGCCATCACCGCCCGTCCTACGCCGGCAGGTACGGATGCACCGTGTTGGACCGGCGACGACTGCCCGTTCACGTCAGGACGAATCAACTCGATGGGGACGGTGACTCTCGATACCGGTCACGCCGAGGCGCGCATGAAAGTGCCTGCCGGACTGGGCTTGTGGCCGGCGTTCTGGATGCTGGGCGGTTCTCCTGATGCGTGGCCGGACGACGGAGAGATCGATGTCGCCGAGATCATCGGCAGTGAACTCGGCATCGTCAACGGCACGGTGCACGGCCCGGGATATTCCGACGACGGCGGAATCACCGGCGAGTACGACTCGAAGGTCGACCTGTCGGCCGAGTTTCACACCTACGCCGTAGACAAGAGCGCCGATTCGGTCACCTGGTCGCTCGATGGAACGCCGTACTTCGAGATACATCAGGAGGACTTGCCGTCCGGCGCGACCTGGGTGTTCGACCGGCCGTTCCATGTGCTGTTCGATCTCGCGGTAGGCGGAACCATGTCCGGCAATCCCGACTCGTCGACGGTGTTTCCGGCAACCCTTCTCGTGGACTACGTCTCGCTCGACGGTGTCGGCGCTTCGACTGCTGCGCGGTAGTGCGCTGCGATCTCGCCCGGGGTGGTGAACCAGACGCCGTCGCTGTTGTCGGCCATGTGCTCGAGCGCGGCGCGGAACCGTCGGAGGCGGTAGGGCTGTCCGGTCAGGAACGTGTGCACGGAGATCGCCAACACCACGGGCTGATGCGCGGAGTTTGCCTTCATTTCGTCGAAACTGTCGATGATGTTGCGCTCGAACGTCATTGCGGTCTGGTGATGGTGGACGAACACCGGTAGATCGTTCACCTCGTGCGGGTACGGGATGCTGAGCAGCGGACCTCCCCGGGTCTTCAGCCACACCGGCTGATCGTCGATGGGCCAGTCGAGGGTGTACTCGTAGCCGCGTTCGGCAAGCAGGTCTTCGGTCGCTCGGCTGGGATTGGCCCCGGGGCTCATCCAACCCCGAGGCGGTGCTCCCTCGTGCCGCTCGATGGCGGCGGTGACCTCCTCGATCGAGCGGCGCTCGACGTCCTCGTCTTGGTCGTTCGGTTGTACAGCGTTGGTTCGTCCGTGCGCGACTACCTCGGCATCGAGGGCGCGGAAGGTGTCGATCAGCTGCGGGGCGTGGTCGTACACCTCGGTATTGACGAGCAGGGTCGGGCGAATTCCGCTCTGTTGCAACGTGTCTGCGATCCGAAAGCCGCCGACTCGGTTTCCGTACTCGCGCCAGCCCCAGTTGTAGGTGTTCGGCTGATCCATCGCGGGCGTGTAACCCAACCCGGGCTCGCCGTCGTCGTACGGAAAATGCTCGCAGTTGACAGCCACGTACACCGCGAGGCGCGCCCCACCCGGCCAGTCGAACTGCACGCGATCGCCGATGGGGGAGTAGTCGAACCGACCGTGCGAGGCGAGTGGCATGGCGGGAGCATTGCCCGCAGTGGTTCTTCGCAAACTGGTGAATCAGCGCGCGTGGATCGCGGCCTCGACCACTTGTGCGATCTGCGGATTCCGCGGCTCGAAAACCTCGAACAGTCCTATGGCTGCCAGTTGCGGTGCGAGCGAGGTCAACGCGGCGATCAATTCTCGGTGGACCTCGGATCCGGGTTCGGCGTCGTCGAGCGCTCGCGCGTTCGCAACGAACGCCGCGACGGTTCCTTTGCGGATCTCGCATCCGTCGAACGAAGCCGTCTCGGCTCCGTCGGGCAAAACATCCTCGGGGCTTACCGAACGACCGACCACTTCCATCGACCTTCCGTTTTCGGGTTCACTGATTCCAGGCCAGTGTGCCCGACGTTGAGCCGATTACGGAGCGTGCTTTCGTCGGTTGGCTGCGAATCGGGCCTTCTTCTGGCGGTTACCGCAGGTGTTCATGTCGCACCACCTACGAGAACGGCTTTGACTGGTGTCGAAGAAGGCGGCCCGGCACGTCGGGGACGCGCACAGCGCCAATGTGCCGTCTCGCTCGCCGGCGATGATCCCGATGGCGTCAGCCGCGATGACACCCAAGGCGTCTTCGACGGATGACGGCGAGCTCAGTAGCCACCGTTGGTTGCCCTCGGCAGTGAGAACAGCGGCGGCCTGCCCGCGAACGCTGTGATCGTTGATGGTTCGTACGGCCGACGTGGGCAGTGTGTCGTCGACTGCAGCAGCAGTTGCGGCGAGATGAATCGCCTCCCGCAGTTCGCGTGCCTGGTCCAGTTGCGCGTCGGTGCACGTATCGACGGCGAGCCCGTTCATCGCCAACCAGTCGACGAGCCGGTGCGGCACCGGAATGCGTTCGACAGGGTCGCCGCATCGTTCCGTGAGCGTCCCGGTGAAGGCGGTCGACAGGACGTTACCGGGGCGAAAATCGGGAAACCCTTCAGGCATGGAACCATCTTAGCCGGTTGCGAAACGGGGCGGCGAAAGGTAGAACTGGCTCAGCCGGTTCACAAACCCGACAGGAGACACATGCCGCCGTACGAAAGCCTCGACGTGCGCGCCTTCGAGGCCCGCGCATCCGACACCGACCTGGAGGACCTGCGTGCCCGGTTGAGCGCTGCGCGTTTGCCGGAAGCCGAGACGGTGGCCTCCACCGAGGCCGGCCGTCAGCGGTGGGTTCAGGGCGTTCCACTTGCCGACCTGGAGGAGGTGGTTGGCTATTGGCGCACGGGGTACGACTGGCGGAAATTCGAGGCGCGCCTCGACGGGATCGGTCAGTTTCGGGCGGTCATCGACGGCCTGGGGATTCACTTTCTGCACCGCCGATCCGACCGCGCAGATGCCACTCCGCTGATCATGAGTCACGGTTGGCCAGGCAGCGTCGCCGAATTCGTCGACGTGATCGACGCTCTGGCGAATCCCGAAGACTCGAGCGCGCCGGCGTTCCATGTCGTGGTCCCCTCGCTGCCGGGGTTCGGCTACAGCGACAAACCGTCCACCACCGGATGGGGAACCGAAAAGATCGCGGCCGCGTGGGTCGAGTTGATGCGAAAGTTGGGTTACAACAAGTTCTTGGCCCACGGTGGTGACTGGGGAGGCGTGATCACCACCATCCTCGGAGGCCGCTTCCCGGAGCACGTCCTCGGCATCCATACGACGCTCGCGCAGGCTCCGCCCGGGTTGAGCACGGAAGGCTTGACGGCCGATGAGCGCCGATGGACGGAGGAGACCGGCGATTTCTGGCACCATCGCTCGGCGTACGCGAAGCAGCAGGCGACCCGTCCACAAACGATCGGATATTCCCTCGTCGACTCCCCGGTCGGTTTGCTCGCCTGGATCCTCGACAAATTCGCGGAATGGACCGACACCGAGGACAGTCCCTTCGAGACGATCTCCAGGGATCGAATCCTCGACAACGTCACCCTCTACTGGCTGACGCGAACCGGAGCCTCGTCGGCTCGGATCTACTACGAGAGCCACAACTCCCTCGATCCGGATCTTCGGGTGGATGTGCCTGCAGCGATCACCACTTATCCGCGCGATATCGAGAAATACCCTCGGGCGTGGGCTCAGGAACGCTTTCGGCACATCGTCCGCTGGAGGGCGCCGACGTCGGGCGGACATTTTCCGTCGCTGGAAAATTCCGACTACTTCGCCAGAGATGTACAGGCGGGGCTCGCTGCTGTGCTGGCGGCGACCGGCACACGTTGATCGCTGGATTACCCACCCAGCTGGTGCGTGCTGATGGTGTCCCAGGTGTAGATCCCAGCGGTGGAGTCCTGGTGGACCGCGAGGAGTCGCACCTCGGAGATGTTCATCCGCACCGTCCGGCGACGGTCATCCCGGGCATCGAGTCCCGCGAGTTCGGCGATCAACGGTTCCGAATCGGAGTCGGCTGTGCCGTAGCCCAGGGAGATATGGGGTGCGTGGGGTTCGGGCGGCATCGCTGCGTCACCGAGAGCCGTTGCCGCGCAGGCGCGTACCGACCGTACGAGGCTGTCCCATTGCTGGCTGCGGCTTCCTTCGTATCCGACCGAATACTCGGATACATAAGGGCCGGTCATGTCGACTGTGAACGGAGCCAGGGCCGCTGACGCCTCGTCCAGGAGTTCGCGCAGAGCGCGCACGGTGTCGGCGCGGACGGTGTCGAGAAAGGCGGGGATTCGAGTGACTGTGGCGTGCAGAAACTCCGTCGGCTGAACCGAGCACACACCGGTTGCGCGAATTGCGTCCTGAATCGGGGTGAGAACACTGCCGTCGATCCGCGGAAGTGCGTAGACATGGAGCGCGTTGCGCTCGTGCGGCCACGCGGTCATCGGTAGATCGAACAGACTCTTCATCGGTGAGTTCCCTGGGGCATGGACGTCAGTATCCAGGGGTCGAGTGAACAGCCGTCAGGGCAGCCGGCGTGCCTGAGCTCGGGCGTAGTCCTCGGGGTGGTTCTTCTTCTGATTCACCCGCACGGGGTACAGCAGCAGCCAGAAGGCGAAGAAGCACACCGCGCGGATCAGTACCCACACGAACCACAACGGCCACACGACGATCAGGCCCACTTGGAGTAACTGTTTCAGCACTACAGGCGTGCCGTTCGCCAGCGCCAGCCAGCGCAGCGGGTTCAGTTTTCGGGCGAAGCGTTTCGGCTCGGAGTACGGCTCGTCGGGGCCGATGCTCAGTGGGGACACAGAGCCGTTTTCGGGCACAGACATGGGCGGACCTGTCTCACGGTGGTCGGAGCGTCGAAGCTCCGACCACCGTGCTCGGCGACGAATTACGGTGTGATGACGGTCTGTTCGTCGACCTGGGTAGTGGCGTCGACGAGCAGGTCGAACTGGTCGATGCTGCCGTCGACGTTGATCTGCAGGATGTAGAAGCCGTCCTGTCCGGTGATGATCGCTGTCTTCTGAGCCGACACCACCTCGGCACCGGTTTCGTCGGTGTACGTGCCGGCGATTTGGTAGGCCGGGAATCCCGACAGGGTCGACACGCTGCCTTCGCCGGATTCGGTGAATCCGGGGAGGTTCTTCAATTCGCCTGGGGCGTAATCGATGATGGCCTGTGGGTCGACGTCGCCCTCGAGCTTGGAGACGATGGCGATCATGCTCGGCGTGCGTTCGTCGGCGGCGACTTCGGGGTAGATGATCGCACCGTAGGCCCAGTCCGGGGTTTGCTCGGCCGCGTCGACCCAGCCGTCCGGGATGGCCAGGTTGATGGTGGGCGCGGTGGGATCATCACGGGTGACGGGGATTTCGGTCAGGCCCGCGTCGACGATGTAGTCGGCGATGGTGGGGTTGGGGCCCGCGGGGGCCTCCGAGGTGGTGGCCGGTGCCAGCTTCTTGACCGTGGTGGTGGCTGCTGCCTCGGTCGTAGTAGTCGTCGTCGTTGTGGCCGCCGAAGTCGTGGCCGTCGCGGTGTCGGAGTTGCTGCTGCATCCGGCGGCGGTGAACCCGAGTACCACTATGGCAGCGCATGCCGCCCCACGAACACCAACAGTAGAGATTCTCATCGGGCCTCTTTCGATTTTTCGGATACAGCATTCATGTGGGCACAGCAGGGGTTGAACCGACCGGATCGTAGAACCCGGAGATTGGAAATGGATTGGAAAGTGGCGCGCACCTTCCAATCCATTTCCAATCCTCGGTGGTTAGCGTCTGCATCCATGAGGTCAGCAGTGAGGACGTTCGCGGTGGTCGGGGTAGTCGCGTTGGCATTGTCCGCGTGTGGCGGTTCGGAGGAATCTAGCAGCAGCGCAACGGAATCGACGCCGCAACCCCTCGCGGGCGACGCGTCCGCAACGGCCGGAATCGTGGGCGATGCCTCCGATCCGGTGAACGAGATCGTCGCTGCCGCCATCGACGATCTGCAGACGTATTGGGCCGAGCAATTTCCCGCTGTGTACGGCAGCGAGTACTCACCCGTCAGCGGCGGCTTCTATGCGGTGGTGCCGTCGTCCGGGGACTTGCCGCCGTGTGCGTCGTCGGCAGACGACATCGCGGGCAACGCCTTCTACTGCCCGACTGCGGACGTAGTGGCCTGGGACAGTGAGGGTTTGCTTCCTGATCTTCGACAACGGTTCGGTGACTTCGTGATTCCCGTGGTGATGGCCCACGAGTGGGGGCACGCGATCCAGGCCCGAGCCAATTTCGAGGGCATGACCGTGACGAGCGAAATCCAGGCGGACTGTTTCGCCGGGGCGTGGGCGGCACATGCGGTGTCCGACGCGACCGCGTTCGATCCGTCCCAGGCCGAACTCGACAGTGCGCTGGCAGGGTTCCTGTATCTGCGTGACGAGCCGGGGAGTTCGGCCGAGAGTGCGTCCGCGCACGGCAGTGGCTTCGACCGCGTCAGTTCGTTCCAGACCGGGTTCGACGGTGGCCCGATGGACTGCAAGCCGTACGTCGACGGCTCGCCTCCCGTCCTGCAGTTGCCGTTCACCAGCCAGTCCGACGCCGACCGGGGCGGCGACGCTCCGCTCGAGCAGATCATCGACGGTGTTCCGAAAGATCTCGAGGACTACTGGAGTGCGCTCTTCCCGGAGTTGACGGGGCGGCCGTGGGAACCGCTGAAACCGGTCGTTGCGTTCGACCCGTCCGATGCGCCCGATTGCGGCGGTCAGTCCGCCTCCGGGTACGTGTTGTTCTACTGCGTGCCCGACGACTACGTGGGGTTCGACGCCGTCGATGCGATGCCGCGGTTCTACGAGCAGGGTGGGGATTTCGCCGTCGCGGCGCTCATCGCCACGCAGTATGGGTTGGCGGGGATGGCCCACGCCGGGATCGACGCCGACAATCAGGACACGTCGTTGCAGGGCGATTGCTTCGCGGGTAGTTGGGCGGCCAGCGTGTTGCTGCAGAACCGTCCCACCAGTGGATACTCCTTGTCTCCCGGGGATCTGGACGAGGCGATCGCGGCGCTGCTGCTCTTCCGGGGCGACGGTGACGAGTCGCGTCAGGGCAGTGGGTTCCTGCGTGTGGAAGCGTTCCGGCACGGCGTCATGGACGGGGCGCAGGCCTGCATCTAGCAATCCAGGGCAACTTAAAGTCAGGCTGGACTGTTTGTTGATTTGACGCTACTGTCCCATGCGTGACTACCGACACAGGGCTCGACGGCGCCGGGTCGACCGAGCGCCGAACGCAGGCCGAACGCACCGCAGGAACACGGGCGAAGCTGCTCGACGCCGCGATCGACTGCCTCGTGGAACTGGGCTTCGCCAAGACCAGCACCCAGGAGATCGCGCGGCGCGCCGGCGTATCGCGAGGCGCGCAGTTGCATCACTTCCCCACCAAGGAGTCGTTGCTGATATCGGCCGTCGAGCATCTGGTCGATCGCCGCCTCTCGGAGATCCTCGAAGCCGAACCGGATCCCGAACGCGGACCCGAGATCCTCGTCGACGCATTCTCCGGGCCCCTCTTCTACGCCGCCCTCGAACTGTGGGTGGCGGCCCGCACCGATCCGGCGTTGCACAAGGCCATGATTCCCCTCGAACGTCGCGTCGCCGAGGCCATTCAGAGCGGTGCTCAGATCGTCATGGGTAGCCGAATGTCTCCGGAATCGATCGAACTCAGTGTCGAACTTGCCCGCGGTCTGGCCGTCTCGGCACTGTTCCGCACTCCCGAAGCCGACGCGCAACTGCGCGACCGGCTCCTTCCCATCTGGTCCGAAAAGGTGATGACATCATGAGTCTCGAAGCGCGCGTGGACATCCTCGTCGTCGGAGCCGGTTTCGCAGGCCTCGCCGCGGTGGCGAAAATCCTCGCCGACGACCCGGCAGCCGATGTCACCGTCATCGAACGAGCCTCGGATGTGGGCGGAACGTGGCGCGACAACACCTATCCCGGTTGTGCGTGCGATGTGCCGACGTCGCTGTACTCGTTCTCGTTCGCTCCGAGCCCCAAGTGGAGTCACACCTTCGCGCGGCAGCCGGAATTGTTCGACTACCTGCGTTCGGTGGTCGATCGTTTGAACCTGCAGGACCGAATCGTCACGAACTGCGAATTGCAGTCGGCCACCTGGGACGAGACGAACAAGCGGTGGACGGTGCAGACGTCGCAGGGACCGACGAGCGTACGGGTGCTGGTCGCCGCCACCGGGGCGCTTTCTACTCCGAAGATCCCGAATGTGCCCGGCATCGACGCGTTCGCCGGCACCGTGTTTCATTCCGCGACATGGAATCACGAGCACGATCTCACCGGCGAGCGCGTCGCCGTCATCGGTACGGGAGCGTCTGCGGTGCAGTTCGTCCCCGAGATCGTCGACCGCACCGAACGGCTCACCGTCTTCCAACGCACCCCCGCGTGGGTCATTCCGCGGCTCGACCGCACCATCGGCCGGCTCGAGCGCACGCTCTACGAGCGAATCCCGTTGGCCCACCGAGCAGTGCGTGGTGTGATCTACGGTTACCGGGAGGCCTACGTGACGGTGTTGGCGGACAACCCGTGGATGCTGCCCGCGGTGAAGATGTTCGCGAAGTCGAATCTGAAGCGTCAGGTGAAGAACCCCGAAAAGCGTGCGGCTCTGACCCCCGACTACGCGCCCGGCTGCAAAAGGCTTCTGCTGTCCAACGATTGGCTACCGACGCTGGACCGACCGGACGTCGATCTGGTGACGTCGGGCCTGACATCGGTGACCGAGAACGGCGTGGTCGACGCCTCGGGTCGCAACCACGAGGTGGACACCATCATCTTTGCGACGGGGTTCACGCCAACCGAGCCTCCGGTGTCACATCTGTTGCGCGGCAGCGACGGTCGCACGCTCGCGCAGCACTGGGGCGGCAGCCCGCAGGCGCATCTCGGGACCACCGTCGCCGGCTTCCCGAACCTGTTCCTGATGTACGGCCCCAACACCAACCTCGGGCACAGTTCCATCGTCTACATGCTCGAGTCGCAGGCCAACTATGTGGTGTCTGCTTTGAATGAGATGAAGGACCGCACGGTCGTGGCCGTCGAGGTCAACGAATCCGCTCAGCGGCAGCACAATTCGTGGGTCGACTCAGCGCTCGACGGCACCGTGTGGAACGCCGGTGGCTGCTCGAGCTGGTACCTCGACGCCAACGGCCGTAACTCCACGATGTGGCCCACGTACACATTCCGGTTCCGCAACAAGACACGCAAGTTCGACGTCTCGAACTATCGGCTCGTCTCCGACAGTCTCGAACCAGACGCTCTCGAATCAGACAACGAGGTGGTATCCGCATGAGCGACTACGACGTTTTGATCATCGGTTCCGGTTTCGGCGGCAGCGTTGCTGCGCTGCGGGCCGTAGAGAAGGGCTACCGGGTTGCCGTGCTCGAATCCGGTCGCCGGTTCGAGGACGACGAGCTGCCCAAGACCAGCTGGCGTTTGCGCAAGTACCTGTGGGCTCCGGCTCTGGGTTGCTATGGCGTGCAACGCATTCACCTGTTACCCGATGTGCTGGTGATGGCGGGAGCGGGCGTCGGCGGAGGCTCGCTGAACTACGCGAACACGTTGTACCAGCCACCGGCGAAGTTCTTCGAGGACCCGCAGTGGGCCGGCATCACCGACTGGCAGCGCGAGTTGAATCCGTACTACGACCAGGCCCGCCGGATGCTCGGCGTCGAGACCAATCCCACCATCACCGCCTCGGACAAGGTGATGAAGGAAGTGGCCGAGGACATGGGCGTCGGTGACACGTTCACTTCGACCCCGGTGGGCGTCTACTTCGGCGATCGCGGCCGGACCGCGCCCGACCCGTTCTTCGGTGGCGCAGGCCCCGAGCGTACCGGTTGCACCGAATGCGGAGCGTGCATGACCGGCTGTCGCGTCGGTGCGAAGAACACACTCGTCAAGAACTACCTGTATCTCGCCGAACATGCTGGCGCGCAGGTTCTTCCGCTGACCACCGTGGTGGACGTGCGGCCGAACGGCTCGGGTTACGACGTGGTGACGCGTCGGACCGGTGGAAAGTTGCGGCGCGGAGAGAAGACGATCACGGCCGACCAGGTGATCTTCTCGGCCGGTACTTACGGCACCCAGAAGCTGATGCTCGCGGCCAAGGAGAAGGGCTCGCTGCCGAGACTGTCCGAGCGGATCGGATCGCTGGTGCGTACCAACTCCGAGGCGGTGCTCGCAGCCACCGCCCGCGGCCGCGAGGTGGATTACCACGAGGGTGTGGCGATCACGTCGTCGTTCCACCCGGACGACCACACGCACATCGAGCCGGTGCGTTACGGCAAGGGCAGCAATGCAATCGGACTGTTGCAGACCGTGCTGAGCGACGGCGGTGGCAAGATGCCGCGCGTACTCAAGACCCTCGGCGTCGCGCTGCGTCATCCCGGTGCCGCGGTTCGGAGCCTGTCGGTGCATCGGTGGTCGGAGCGAACCGTCATCGCGTTGGTGATGCAGACCGACGACAACTCGCTCGAGCTCGGATCCAAGAAGGGCCCGTTCGGGCGTCGCCTCACCAGCAGGCCGGGTGCGGGTGATCCTCCACCGCAGTGGATCCCGCAGGGGCACGAAGCAATTCGTCTGCTGGCAGACAAGATCGGTGGCGACCCGGGCGGGTCGATCGCCGAGATCGTGAACATTCCGATGACCGCGCACTTCCTCGGCGGCTGCGCCATCGGCGATTCGCCGCAGAAGGGTGTGATCGACGGCTACCAGCGGGTCTACGGCTACGAGGGGCTGCATGTGCTCGACGGTTCCGCCGTCAGCGCCAACCTCGGAGTCAACCCGTCCCTGACGATCACCGCCCAGGCTGAGCGGGCAATGGCGTTGTGGCCCAACAAGGGTGAGCCCGACAAGCGTCCCGCGGTGGGCAGCGAGTACCAGGAGGTTGCGCCCACGCAGCCGGTCCGTCCGGTCGTTCCGGTCTCAGCACCGGGTGCATTGCGTCTTCCGCTGACAGTCGTGGGGAGGGATTCCTGATGTGGAGTGTCGCCGAATCGGAGACCGAGCGCACCGAGTGGCCCGTCAGTCCTGCGGCTCCGTGGCCGGCGAACGTGCGTGCCACGATCTGGTGGCATCGCGCCCGTTCTTCGGATTTCACGCCGTCCGGTGCCAAGACGTTGCCGATCACGATGTGCATGGTCGTCGACTATGTGACGTCACCGGTAGGCCCGTACCGGGAAATTCTGGCGAGTCCGGCTCTGCGTCGGGACGTCGGGAAGATCCCTCGGATGGCGGTGCCGTTCATCGCCGTCGACTCGGCGACGTCGGTACACGGCGGCCGGACCAACTGGCACCTGCCGAAGGTGCTCGCCGAGTTCGACGGCGACGTGCTGGGCGTCGCCGGGGTGAGCAGCGGTGAGTGGTCGGTGCGGACGAACTCCCGCGCCGTCGGACCGACGTTCCCCCTGATCGGATCGATCGGGTTCGCGCAGCCGGTGCCCGGCGGCTCGGCCGTTGCCACCGCAAGCCTGAAGGGCAAGGCCAGGTTGGCCCGCGTCGAGGTGGATGCGAAGGGCCCGACGCTGAGTCGTTGGATGCCGTCGGGCACGTTTTTCGGGTTGCAGATCGTATCGGGGTCGATGCGGACGGGTGAAGCGCGCCTGGTCGGGTAGCCGCGAACCGCTTTTCTTGACTTAGTCCAGATTAGGGGCATACTGGACCACATGCAGCTCACCGAACGTGTCGACCCCGCAGCGCAGTTGCGCTCGGTCGGTCTTCGCGTCACCGGACCTCGAGTTGCAGTGCTGAATGCGGTCACAGCCCGACCGCATTCGCACGCCGACGACATCGCTGCTGCCGTTCGCGAGAACGGTGGCAGTGT
Organism: Rhodococcus sp. 077-4; assembly: GCF_047782425.1. Classification (NCBI taxonomy): domain Bacteria; kingdom Bacillati; phylum Actinomycetota; class Actinomycetes; order Mycobacteriales; family Nocardiaceae; genus Rhodococcus; species Rhodococcus sp. 077-4. The sequence goes on from NZ_JAJPWC010000001.1 coordinate 1,054,737, forward strand.
GTCGACTCAGGCCGTCTACGACGTGCTCAAGGCCTGCGTGGACGCAGGTCTGCTGCGCCGCATCGAACCAGCGGGTTCGGCTGCGCTGTACGAGAGCCGGACGGCGGACAATCATCACCACCTCGTGTGCCGCGAGTGCCAGGTCGTGGTCGATGTCGATTGCGTCGTCGGAGCCGCGCCGTGCCTTCTACCCGAGGATGCACACGGTTTCGTCGTCGACGAAGCCGAAATTGTGTTCTGGGGTTTGTGCAGCGGCTGCGCGAGGCATTCCCTCTGACAACGCGGTCCAGCCGACGGCCGCCCAGTTTCACAGATTTTTCGAGAAGCAGCCCTTTTCGATGTCGATACAGCCCCTCAGGAGGCTTTGCATGACCAACCCGATCACCAATAAGCCGACCACCAGCAATTCGGGAATCCCCGTCCCCAGCGACGACCAGTCGCTGACCGCAGGAACGCAGGGACCGATTCTTCTGCACGACCACTACCTCATCGAGAAGATGGCGCAGTTCAACCGTGAGCGGGTCCCGGAGCGCGTCGTGCATGCCAAGGGCGCAGGCGCGTTCGGTGAACTCGAAATCACCGGAGACATCAGCAAGTACACCAAGGCGAAGGCGCTGCAGCCCGGTGCCAAGACCGAGATGCTGGCGCGATTCTCCACGGTCGCGGGCGAGCAGGGTAGTCCCGATACCTGGCGCGACCCGCGTGGCTTCTCGCTCAAGTTCTACACCGAGGAAGGCAATTGGGACTTGGTCGGCAACAACACCCCGATCTTCTTCGTCAAGGACCCGATCAAGTTCCAGGACTTCATCCGCAGCCAGAAGCGCATGCCCGACTCCGGTCTGCGCGACAACAACATGCAGTGGGACTTCTGGACCCTCTCGCCCGAGTCGGCACACCAGGTGACGTGGCTCATGGGTGACCGCGGCATTCCCAAGTCGTTCCGCCACATGGACGGATTCGGTTCGCACACGTACCAGCTCATCGCCGAGGACGGCACGAAGACCTGGGTGAAGTTCCACTTCAAGACCGACCAGGGCATCGACTACCTGACGCAGGACAAGGCGGACGAGGTTGCGGGTACGTCACCCGACCATCACCGTCAGGACCTCTTCGGATCCATCAAGAACGGCGACTTCCCCAGCTGGACCCTGAAGGTGCAGCTGATGCCGTACGACGAGGCCGAGAACTACAAGTACAACCCGTTCGACCTCACCAAGGTCTGGTCGCAGAAGGACTACCCGTTGATCGAGGTCGGCAAGATGACCTTGAACCGCAACCCGGAGAACTTCTTCGCTCAGATCGAGCAGAGCTCGTTCGAGCCGTCCAACACCGTGCCCGGGATCGGCTTCAGCCCCGACAAGATGCTGCTCGGACGTGTCTTCTCCTACGCCGACGCGCACCGGTACCGCATCGGAGCGAACTACGCGCAGCTGCCGGTCAACGCACCCAAGTCACCGGTGAACTCGTACTCCAAGGACGGGTCCATGCGGTACTCGTTCAATTCGCCGGAAACGCCTGTCTACGCACCGAACTCGTTCGGCGGCCCCTCTGCGGACACGAACAAGTACGGCGACGACGGAGCGTGGGACTTCGAGCCTCGCTTCGTGCGCACCGGGTACATCGAGCACCCCGAGGACGGCGACTTCGTGCAAGCGGGAGCCTTGGTTCGGGAGGTCATGGACGACGCGCAGCGCGAGCGTCTCGTCGGGAACATCGTCGGGCACGTCCTCAACGGCGTCAGCGAGCCCGTCCTGAGCCGGGTGTTCGAGTACTGGACCAACGTCGACCCCGAGCTCGGCAAGAAGGTCGAGGAAGGCGTTCGGTCGCAGCAGAACGAGACCGCACCGACCACCGGTGCAGGCGCAGTCGACGATCCTGCCGACGAGGCTGCGAAGGTCTGATCGGATCGAGCCTGGGATCGGCGTCACAGCGATGATGGCGTCGACTCGGAACAACGCGTGTCCACATGCGGTTGTTCGATCAAGATTGTGCAGTACAGAAGTGAGAACAATAATGGTGTGCGATGCATACCGTCGTCCAACGGCAGGGAGGCCACATCATGACGAACCCCATCACCAGCACCCTCGACGCAGGTCAGCAGAAGATCGCAGGCGACGCGCTCCAGGGAACCGTGGTCGATCTCATCGACCTCTCGCTCATCGCGAAGCAGGCGCACTGGAACGTGATCGGTAAGAACTTCCGGTCCGTGCACCTCGAGCTTGACGAATTGGTTACCGCTGCACGTGAATTCACCGATCAAGCTGCCGAGCGGGCAACCGCCATCGGCGTCAGCCCCGACGGCCGCGCGGCCACCGTGTCGTCATCAGCGGGAACCAAGGGCTTCGGGGCAGGCTGGACGCAGGACAGCGAGGTCGTGCCGGCAATCGTCGACAATCTCGCCGCGGTGGTCGAGCGTCTTCGCGGACGCATCGCCGACACCGGCGAAGCAGATCCGGTGACGCAGGACCTGCTGATCGCCATCACGGCGCGCCTCGAGCAGCTGCACTGGATGTGGCAGGCCCAGGCCAGCTAGCATTTCTTCACTTCGACAGGCCCCTCGCTCGCGGCGGGGGGCCTGTTGTTTGCCCGCATCACCCCCGGGTATCCGAAAGTCATGCCTGCTACTCCGACCGTCGACGCAGTCCTGTTCGACATCGACGGCACCCTCGTCGATTCCAACTACGTGCACGTCGACGCGTGGTCGCGTGCGTTCCGTGAAGCGGGCCGAACGGTGCCGTCGTGGCGTATCCACCGCTCCATCGGTATGGACGGGTCGAAGCTGCTCGAGACGCTCGTCGGATCTTCGGACAGCGCCCTGGCCGGCGAGGCGAAGACGTTGCACGGTGAGTACTACGCGGCGGCGTCGGCCGATCTGGAAATTCTCCCCGGTGCTCGGGAGTTGTTGGCGGACCTGAACTCTCGTGGTCTGACGGTGGTGTTGGCCACATCCGCACCCGAGAGCGAACTGACGACGCTGCGCGATCTGCTCGGCGTCGAGGATTCGGTGGCAGTGGTGACGTCCGGCGAGGACGCCGAGGTCGCCAAGCCCGAACCCGACATCATCGGTGTCGCACTGTCCCGTGCGGGCGTCGACGCCGAGAACGCAATCATGGTGGGCGACAGCGTCTGGGACATCGAGTCGGCTCGGCGCGCCGGGGTTCGTGCCATCGGCGTCCTGAGCGGGGGCATCTCGCGCGGAGAGTTGCTCGACGCGGGCGCGGTGGCCGTGTTCGACGATCCGGCCGATCTGCTGGCTCACCTCGCGGACAGCCCGATCCTCGATGGAAAGGCACGTGCTTGAGCGAGTTTCGAAAGCCGTATGCGAGGGTCGACGGCTACGTCCCCATCGAAAGTTACGGAGCCATCGGCGACGGCCGGACCGTGGCGATGATCGCCGACGACGGCCGGATCGACTGGTTCCCGGTGCCCAATCTCGATTCACCGCCGCCGTTCGCGGCACTGCTGGATTCCGGAAACGGCGGGTACATCCAGTTGACGCCGCGCGACGAGTTCACCGTTCAGCGTGAATTCGTATCCGGGACCAACGTTCTGAGTACCACCTACCGTACCGATTCCGGCTCTGTTCGGGTCACCGACTCGTTGAGCACCGGCGTGGCTGGACGCCTGCCCTGGGTGGAGTTGGCGCGCCGCGTCGAGGGTCTCGACGGCACCGTCGAGCTCGCCTGGGCGGTGGCACCGGGCACCATGCTCGGCATCGCATCGCCGTGGGCCTACGAAACCGAGCACGGCACCGTACTCCGAGTTGACGGATTGACCTTGGCCGTAAGGACTTTGGACATCGACGACGTGCACGTCGCGGACCGTGACATCAGCGGTGTCTTCAGTACGAGTGCAGGATCTCGGCACGTTCTGGGCGTGGTGGGGACGGAGAACGAACCGCTTCCCTTACCCGACCCGCAGCACCTCGACGAGGGAATCGACCGGACCATCGACAACTGGCGCGTGTGGTCCGACGAGTTCTCCTACGACGGCCCGTGGGCGGAGCATGTGGCTCGCAGTGCGCTGGCGCTGAAGTTGTTGCTGCACAGCCCGTCCGGTGCAATCGCTGCAGCCGCGACGACCTCGTTGCCCGAGAACCGGACCGGCGGCAAGAACTGGGACTACCGCTACGCGTGGGTTCGCGATGCCGCGTACACCATTCGCGCACTGCAACGGTTCGGTCTCCGCGAGGAGATTCATGCTGCGGTCGCGTGGTTGCTGAAGGTCATTCGGGGCAACGATCCGTTGGTCAACGTGTTCTACACCCTCGGCGGCGAATTGCCCGGTGGGACAGAGCAACCCGACGTACCCGGCTGGCGGGGCATCGGCCCGGTGGTGAACGGCAACGCCGCGGCGGATCAGTTGCAGCTCATGATCTTCGGCGACCTGTTCTCCATCATCCGGCAGTACGTCGACGCGGGAAACATTCTGGACGCGCAGACCGGACGGCTGCTCGCTGCCATCGCCGACGAGGCCTGCGATTCCTGGCAGCGCAAGGACGCGGGAATTTGGGAGCTCGAGGACGAACAGCATTACACCAGCTCGAAACTGGGCTGCTGGCAGGCGCTGGACTGCGCGGTGCACCTCGCCGAATCGGGAGAGATTCCGGGGATACCCGACCGCTGGAAGGCCGAGAAGGAACGCATCCGGCACTACGTCGAGACGCAGTGCTGGTCGGACGAGCGCCAGGCCTACCTTGCCTACCCGGGGGCCGAGGGCCTCGACGCCTCCGTGCTGCTGGCTGCGGAGATGGATTTCGATCGTGGCGAACGTCTTTCGTCCACCATCGATGCGCTCGGCGAAGAACTCGGTGCAGGACCGCTGATGTATCGCTACAGCGGAGTGGCCGAAGAGGAAGTGACCTTCGTGGCCTGCGCATTCTGGCGGGTATCGGCGCTGTCCTGCGTCGGCCGCGAGGACGAGGCCACAGCATTGATGGACCAGTTGGTGGAACTCTCCAACGACGTCGGGCTGTACAGCGAAATGATCGATGCTTCGGATGGGTCGTTTCTGGGTAACTTCCCGCAGGGCCTGAGCCACCTGGCCCTGGTGAATGCGGCGCTGACCATCGCGCGTTCGCACGACGCCACGGCCTGACATCAACCTCTAGCGCAAAGTGGGATCGTATGGATCTGGGAATCGATGGTAGAACGGCGCTGGTGACCGGGGCGGATTCCGGCATCGGCTGGCATACCGCCAAAATGCTGTTGGCCGAGGGTGTTCGGGTCGTCGTCAGCGACAAGGATCAGAACTCGCTCGACGCCGCGGCGGCCGAACTCGGAGCTGCCGAGGGCCGGTTGTTCGCCTTCGCTGCGGACGTGACCGACACCGAAGCCGTCGAGAATTTGGCCGTGCAGACGCAGAATGCGGTGGGCGACATCGACATTCTCGTCCAGTCCTCGGGTGTGACGGGAGCCCAGGGCCTCTTTCACGAAATCGACGAGGAGGGCTGGCGCGCGACCCTCGACATCGACTTGATGGGACCCGTCCGGTTGCTGAGGGCCTTCCTGCCTGCGCTCCGCCGAGGTGGCTGGGGACGCATCGTGCTGCTGACCTCCGAGGATGCGGTGCAGCCCTACGACGACGAATTGCCCTACTGCGCAGCGAAAGCCGGCGTATTGGCCCTGGCCAAGGGGCTCTCGCGCAGCTATGCCTCGGAAGGATTGCTGGTCAATGCCGTCTCTCCTGCGTTCATCCACACCCCGATGACCGACGCGATGATGGACAAACGCGCCGAGGAGAAAGGCACCGACCGTGACGGTGCCATCGAGAGCTTCCTCGACGAGGAGCGTCCGTACATGGAGCTCGGACGTCGGGGCGAACCCGACGAGGTCGCCGCGGTGATCACGTTCCTGTGCTCGGACCGGGCCAGCTTCGTCAACGGTTCCAACTACCGAGTCGACGCCGGTTCCGTCGCAACTATCTAGGAGACACTTATGACCAATTTCGGATACACCTTGATGACCGAGCAGAGCGGCCCGAAAGAGCTGGTGCAGTACGCCGTCGGTGCCGAGAGGGTCGGGTTCGACTTCGAGGTTTCCAGCGACCACTACTCGCCATGGCTCTCGTCCATGGGGCATTCGCCGTACGCCTGGACCACGTTGGGTGCGGTGGCTCAGGCCACCGAACGCGTCGAATTGATGACGTACGTGACGTGCCCGATCATCCGGTATCACCCGGCCGTCGTCGCGCAGAAGGCTGCGACGATGCAGATCCTGTCCGACGGACGCTTCACCCTCGGCCTCGGCAGCGGTGAGAACCTCAACGAGCACGTCGTCGGCGAGGGCTGGCCGTCCATCGACAAGCGGCAGGACATGTTCGTCGAGGCCCTCGAAATCATCAGGGCACTGCACGCGGGTGGCTTGGTCACCTACGACGGCAAGCACTTTCGCGTCGACTCCGCCCGGATCTGGGACCTGCCGGAAGGCGGTGTGCCCATCGGTATCGCGGCCGGCGGTGAGAAGGCCGTGGCGCGGTTCGCCGAATACGGCGATCACCTCATCGCCACCGAGCCGGACGCCGATCTCGTCAAGGCGTGGTCGGACAACCACGAGGGACCGGCGCGGTCCATCGGTCAGATCCCCATCTCGTGGGATCCGGACAAGGATGCCGCCGTCGATCGTGCGCACGATCGATTCCGTTGGTTCGCGGGCGGCTGGGCCGTCAACGCCGATCTGCCGACGACAGCCGGATTCGCCGGAGCGACAAAGTTCGTACGGAAAGAGGACGTGGCCGACACCATTCCGTGCGGACCGGACCTGGACGCGATCGTCGAGGCTGTGAAGCCGTACTGGGAGGCCGGATACACCGACATCGCACTCGTACAGGTGGGTGACGAGACCCAGGAACGCTTCCTCGCCGAGGCCGCGGGACCCCTGTTGGAGAAACTGCGCGCTGCGTCCAGCTGAGATCATCGCTACGAGACCCCGATCCGTTGTCCGGATCGGGGTCTCGAGCTGTCACTGAACGTGAATGTCCTTGCGCTCGAGCACCCTGGCTGTCAGTGCGACCACTGCGAGCGTGAGCACTACGGTGGCCGTCAGTACCGACAATGCGGACCCGGTCGTGAGCGAACCGGAGTCACCGAAGGTTCCGGTGGCCAACTGGGTTGCGCGCGTTGACACGGCATAGGGCAACACGAAAATGGCCCCGGTCAACTCGGCGGTGAGGGCGAACACCGACATACCTGCCCCGACGAGAGCGATGGCAATCGGCACCGCGAAGGACCTGATGTTCATCGACAGAGCGGACTGCAGCGCCGCCACCGGTAGCGACCCCACCACGACGAGAGCGCTGGTCGCGAAGAGCTCGGACGGGAGCATGCCGTCGAGTGAGAAGACAACCTTGCCGACAGCGACCACGGTTGCCAGCATGACGACGTTCATGGCCGCGGTCAGCGTTGCCACCACTGCGGTCTTGGCGATCACGATGCGCACCGACGGAACCGGCCCGCTCATCAGAGCATTCCAATTCCCGCCCCGGTGTTCGGATTTCCACGCCAACGATGCGAGTACTGCGACGCCGAGTGCCAGTGGGAACAGGCCGTAGAACACGACTGTGCGCAACCAGAGTGTGCGCCACCCGTCGGCCAGCTCGGCACCCGACGCGATCGTGTTGAACGTTCCGACCCCCGCGATGATCAGCGGGAGGAGAACAACGACTGCCCATGCCTGCGAGCGCCTGAGCTTGATCATTTCGGCCGCGTACGCGTTCATCCTCGTACCTCCTGTCGATCGAGTCGAACGGTCATGAGCCAGAACACCATTGCCCCGACGACTCCGAGGGCGGCGATGCTGGCGTAGGACGGGTCCAGCGTCACCACCTGCTCGCCCCGGTAGTCGGCGGCCGACGCCAAGGAGTAGTAGCCCCACGGAGTCAGGTGTGCAGCCCAGGCCGGGAATCCGGAGGCGCAGATCGCGATGACGGTACCCACGATGCCGATTCCCAGCGCGACCAGTTGATTGTCCACTCGCGCCGAAATCAGCAGGTGGAGTGCAAGTATCACGATATTTGCCGTCACCGATGCCGCCGTGTAGCCCAACCACAGACCGGCAGGCAACGGTTGGGTCACCCCGAGGGCGGTTCCCAGAAATACACCCGCAGCGCTGGCCGCCACCGTCGCAGCACCGACGACGAGGCCCGTCGAGACGAGCTTCGCGCGAACGAGGGCTCCGCGCTCGGCTCCGTTGGTCTGGTTCAGCAGCCAGCCATTGGACTGGTGCTCGACTTCCACTGTGCGGCTGGCCATCACTGCGATCAGTAGGGGCGAGGCGATGGGGACGGCCAGAGACAGCCCGGCCAGTGGGAGTGCCCAGGAGACCGTGGTCGTATCGTTAGACGTCGCCGCGGTGAGAGCGCCGACGAAGGTCAGTCCGACGATTCCGGCCACCATCAGTGCAGCGATGGCGCCGATGTGCAGGTGCCTGAGTTTGGCGAATTCGTTGCGTACTGTCGTCACAATCGGCCTCCCTTCGTCAGATTCATGAAAACGTCCTCGAGCGACTGATCCTTGCGCCGAACACCGTAGACGCCGATGTTCGCGCCGACGAGTTCTGCCACCACCCGTGCGGTACCTCGATCGTCGATACCGGACAGTCTCAGCGTGTGGTCCTCGATCCGAAGCGGAATGCATTGTGGCAGAACCGAACGTGCGCACTGTGGATCGATGGTGTCGATGAGTACGTCCGGAGTGGAAGCGGCGAAGAGCTCGTCCCGGGTCCCCTGGAAGATCAAGCGACCCTGGCTGAGGATTCCCAACATGTTCGCAGTCTTGTCGATCTCGCCGAGCAGATGACTCGAGACCATCACCGTCACACCGTGTTCGGCGAGATGGCGGAGCAGTCCGCGGATCTCTTCGATGCCGGCCGGGTCCAATCCATTGGTCGGCTCGTCCAGAATGAGCAGTCGCGGTTCTCGCGCCAATGCCATTGCGATCCCGAGTCGTTGCTTCATACCGAGCGAATAATTCTTGACCTTCTTGCCAAGGTGTTCCTGCAGGCGGACAGTGGCCACCGCCCGCTCGATCTGGTCTGCGCTCAAACCGAGTGAGCGTTGCACGATGCGGAGATTCTCCGCACCCGTCAGATGTCCGTATCCGGGTGGAGCTTCGATGAGTGAACCGATGTGCGAGAGCAAGTCGCGGCGAGTGCCGTGATTCATCGGCTCACCGAGGATCTCCACCTCACCCGAGGTCGGTCGGATCAGGGACAGCAGCATTTTCATGGTCGTCGACTTGCCCGATCCGTTCGGACCGAGAAAGCCGTAGACGCAGCCCTCAGGAATGCGAAGGTTCACGTCGTCGACGACGGTGTGCGTGTCGTAGCGCTTGCCGAGGCTGTGAGTTCTGACGATGTCCATGCCCCGACTGTTCCGCATTCGGCCAGGAGAATCGTCCGCCCACAGGAGTATTTCGGAGGGTATACCCAGGTATACCTTTCAGCCGCCGGCGCCCGGCCCGACCAACCCCGACTCGTACGCGGCGATCACTGCCTGGGTGCGATCACGCACCCCCAGCTTGGACAGAATGCGTCCCACGTGGGCTTTCACGGTCGCCTCCGACACCGCGATCGCAGCGGCGATCTCCGCGTTGGACAGCCCGCTCGACAGGTGGACCAACACTTCGCGTTCCCGTGGAGTCAGATCCGCGAGTTGCTCAGCGGAACTGGACAGCGACCGTGCTCGGGGTGTCGCGGCCGAGGTGAAGTGCTCGATCAGGCGTCGCGTCGCGCTCGGGGCGACCACCGAATCTCCCTCGCGCACATGCTGAATTGCCGATATCAGCTCGTCGATCGGCGCGTCCTTGACGAGAAAGCCAGCGGCACCGGCCCGAAGAGCATCGAATACGTACTCGTCGAGGTCGAAGGTGGTCAGTATCAGTACTTTCGAGTTCGTGGCCTGCACGATTTCACGGGTTGCTTCGATACCGTCCATCATCGGCATTCTGACGTCCATGAGAACGACGTCGGGGGTGGTTGCCCGAACCACCTCGATGCCTTCGCGTCCGTCGGCGGCTTCACCGACTATCCGGACCTCGGGACGAGACCCGAGCACCAACCTCAGACCGGCGCGCACGAGGCTCTGATCATCGACCAGCACAACCGATATCGTCACCGGGCCACCTCGGTGGGCAGAGAAACCGTGACGGCGAATCCATCCTCGGTCGGGCCGGCATCGAAGGTGCCGCCCTGCGTCAGAACTCTTTCCCGCATGCCGATCAGCCCCCATCCGGACGTGGACGTCGTACCGGTTCCGCAGCCGTCGTCGGCAATGGTCAACTCCACGTTCGCGGGTCCATAGTTCACGTGTACTCGCACAGCTCGGACCGCAGGTCCCGCGTGTTTGCCGACGTTGGTCAACGATTCTTGAATCACACGGTAGATCACCAGCTGCAGCCCTGCCGGCAAGTCGACCGGCCGGCCCGTCACGCAGTAGTCCACCGGAATACCTGCCGCTCGGGATCTCTCGATCAGGCGGTCGAGCTGGGCGACGCCCGGCGAAGGCACCCTGCCGACGGGATCGTCGGAATGCAGAACGGTCAGCATCGACCGCATCTCGGTCATCGCTTCCCGCCCGGTGTCACGGACGGTCTCCATCGCCGCAGCGGCCGCATCGGGATCCTGCCGGACGGTGCCTGCAGCACCCTCCGACAACAACACGATCGCGCTCAGGCTGTGGGAGACGATGTCGTGTATCTCGCGGGCAATTCGGGTTCGCTCGGCCGCCGCAGCGTCGCGCTCCATCTGCTCGGCGCGGAGCAGCAGGCTGTGAACGTACTCGTTGCGGACGCGTGCCAGCGTTCCGGTCAGCCATGCCGTTGCCACGATCAGAACCAGCAGCCCGACGTCACCGACCGACATGCTGTAGCGCTCCATCGACGGCAGTGTCATCGCAATCGTCCACACCGCCACTGAGACGGCCGCGGTCACCGAAGTCGACGGTGGTCGACTGCGAGCGACGGCGTGCAGCGCGGGAACGAGCATCACATCCGCGACCAGCAACTCCACCCCGAGCGCGAGTTGGAGGTACGCGGTCGCGACAACCACCGAGAACATCGACAAGGGCCGACGGCGATGGAAGACATACGGCAGGCACAGCCCGATCGGCAGCACTTGTGCGATCCAGGAGACCGCGCCGACAGGGACCACGAATCCCTGCACGGGCACGTTGTAGGCGAAGACCGCAGCCGCGACAACGCAGTCGAGAAGCCTGTGCTTGCGCAGGGTCGGCCGGGCAGCATCGATCACCGTCATCGCCCGATACCGTACTGCAGGAGCGCATTCGGGTCACGCTGCTGACGAGTCAGAAGCTTCGAAACATCCCGTCGACGATGCTTTTTCCCAGCCCCTTCGCAACTTTCCCGGCCACTGACGGTCCGTCGCGTTCTTGAGATGACACAGGTTCCGGTGACTGCACGGGCTCGGGCGGTGCCTGTTCGACCGGCACCGGAAGAGCGTCCGCAGCAGCGACGGCCGCCTCGACCAGCGCAGCGAAGGGCCCGGGATCTTCCCCGCACGTCAGGCCGTGAGGATCGGTGTGTACCTTGCGCGGCGACGGTGGATCTCCACGTCTGACGATTCGAAACCACCCGGTGAACCGTCCCCAGTCGTGCTCGACGGCCTCGATGCCGCCGAGCGGGACGACGACGGGGGAGAGCTTCTTCTGCTCGGACGTCGCCGTCCATCCCCGGTGCACGAAGGTGAGCGTGCCTGCATCGACATCGAGCGTTGCTGTGCACGATGCGCCCTCGAAGCTCTCGTTCATGGGCACATTGTGATACCTGCGCGCAGAATTGGCTACGGAGCGAGGCGGGACAGGTTCTTCGAGATACTCGACGTCAGCGCTTTGCCGACGATCGCGGCGAGCCCAGGCACGGGTGCGTCGAATCCGATAGTGTAGTCGAGCTCGGTACCGCCGTCGGAGGTCGGCGTGAGCTTCTGGACGCCCCAGTGTCCGCGCAGCGGACCACCTTTGGTGATGCGGTACTCGATCAGCGAGTTCGGCTCGGACGTGATCGTGGTTTCCTCGAACGCGGGCAACGGCCCGAGCTTGAGGCTTCGGGTAGAGCCCACCCCATTGCGCGATGTATCGCCGTCGCGCACGCGGCCGATCTTCGCCAGGAACAGTGGGCCGAGGTTCTCGTGCTCGGACAGTGCAGCGAACACGACCTCGGGCGGAGAAACGAACCGGTGGGTGACATGGACGCGGGTGGGTGTCGGCATGGGTCGTGAGATCCGTTCGCTCGGGGTCGGCAGAGTCGACTCACAGTAGCGTCGATCACGCAAAGAAAAGGGACCCGCTCGAATGAATCGAGCGGGTCCCTTCGTGGTCCAACTGTCGGGGTGGCGGGATTCGAACCCACGACCTCTTCGTCCCGAACGAAGCGCGCTACCAAGCTGCGCCACACCCCGTGTACCGCTGGAGAAGTCTAACTCACGACTGCCTCGGAACGCGAAACGCCCTCGTCGGAGACGTTTTTCGGGCCCATTCTCGGGGCCGGAGTCAGCGTGATCAAGGTGGCCTCGGGCCGGCAGCAGAATCGCGCGGGCGCGTACGGCGAAGTTCCGAGCCCCGCGGAGACGTGCAGCTGGGTGTGCGCACCCCACTTCGACGGACCCTTGACGCGCGAACGGTCGATCTCGCAGTTCGTCACCAGAGCGCCGTAGAACGGCAGGCACAGTTGGCCACCGTGCGTGTGACCGGCAAGCACGAGGTCGTATCCGTCCTGGGCGAACTTGTCCAACACTCGCGGCTCCGGGGAGTGCGTGATGCCCAGGCGCAGGTCGGCCAACGGATTCGGCTGACCGGCGATGGTGTCGTATCGATCGCGCTTCAGGTGGGGATCGTCGACGCCTGCCGACGCGATCCGTACCCCGGCCACCTCGAGCTCGCGGCGTACGTGGGTCACGTCGAGCCAGCCGCGCTCGGAGAACGCGGCCCGCAGATCGCGCCACGGCAGCGAGTCGCCGGTGGTGCGCTTGTGGTTCTTGTCGAAGTACTTGAACGGGTTCTTCGGCTTCGGCGCGAAGTAGTCGTTGCTGCCGAACACGAACAGACCCGGCCGGGCCAACAGAGGTCCCAAAGCCTGTACGACGCTGGGGACAGCGCGCTGGTGCGAGAGGTTGTCTCCGGTGTTGACGACCAGGTCGGGTTCGAGGCGGTCCAACTCACGCAGCCAGTTCTGCTTCATTCGCTGGCCGGGCATCATGTGCAGGTCGCTGATGTGCAGCACGCGCAGCGTCGCCGAACCCGGCTCGAGCACTGCCATGGACGTCTCGCGGAGCGTGAACGCGTTGCGCTCGATGAGTGTGGCGTATCCGACGCCCAGCGCCGCAGCTCCCGCAGTCCCGATCACAGAACTCTTCAGCGGTGACGCACGGACGGCGTCTCGCGCCTGCTCTGCAGCCCAGCGCAGTTGCGTGGAGGCACCGCGCAGTTGTGTGGAGGCACTGCGCAGTTGCGTCGAGGTTCGGAGAAGCGAGGGACTGAAGTGAACGGACACCTCATCCACGATACGGCAGCAACCGGATATGGACGTGCGAGCCGGCGACTGTGACGTGCATGCCGGCGGCTGGGCCGCGTAGCGTTTCCGCCATGTCCGAACTCAAGGCTCGCCTCCGTACCGACCTCACCGCAGCGATGAAGGCGAAGGACAAACTCCGCCTGGCAACGCTGCGCATGATTCTCGCCGCCATCCAGACCGAGGAGGTCTCCGGCAAGGAGGCCCACGACCTGACCGACGACGACGTGCTCAAAGTGCTCGCCAAGGAAGCGAAGAAGCGCGGCGAGTCGGCCGAGATCTACACGCAGAACGGACGCGGCGAACTCGCCGCAAACGAGCACGCAGAGGCGCAGATCATCAACGAGTATCTGCCGACTCCACTCACGGACGAGGAGCTCGCCACCATTGTCGACACCGCCATCGCTCAGGTCGCCGAGGACCTCGGGGAGCGCCCGGCGATGAAGCAGATGGGCCAGGTCATGAAGATCGCGTCGGGACTCGCCGCAGGCAAGGCCGACGGATCGCGACTGTCGAAGGCTGTCAAAGACCGCCTGTAGTGCGCTACGCGCAGTGGTGCGGCTGAGTGCCCTCTGGGGCACATAACCGCACCACTGCCGCAGGCACTAGCGAGGTGCCGTGAGACCGGGAATAGCCGGAATCTGGATTCCTGGTGGTAGGTCGGGTATCCGGATCCCCGGCAGTGCGGGTGCCGGAGCCGGGGCAGGCCGAACCGAACCGTCACTGACGTAGATCGTGATGTTCGATCCGGGGACCGCAGAGCCCGACGGCGACGTCGACACCACCGTGCCGCGGGCAGCCTGGTCGGCTGTCGTGGCCACTGTCACCTGGAAGCCCGCACCCTGCAGGGTCGCGGTCGCCGACGACTGACTCTGCCCGGTGACGTCGGGTACCTGGCCGTTGGACGAGCCGCGCACGTACTTCTGGTCGACGGGCGGCAATGCGACGGGCCCGAAGTTGGTGGCGATCGGGCTCATGGCGTCGAACCACGTTCGGGCCGGCTCGTTACCGCCGTACAGGTTGCCGGACCCGCAGGGGCGCAGCGGGAACGAGCAGATCTCGCTGGGCGTCGGTGAGTCGCCGTAGGTGTAGACGGCGGCTGCGTAGTTGTTGGTGAACCCGAGGAAGCCCGAAGACCGGTGCGACTCGGTGGTTCCGGTCTTGCCGGACATCGGCAGCGACCAGCCGACGGAGCCGGCCGCGGATGCGGATGTGCCGCCTGCCTGGTCGTCCTTGCTCATTGCGTTGGCGAGGGTGTTGGCCAACCCGGGCTCGACGACCTGCTCACATGCCTGCTGGGTTACCGGGACGGGCTTGCCTTCGCGGTCGAAGACCGAATCGATCGGGGTGGGCGGGCACCATTTGCCGCCGGAGGCCAGAGTGGCGGCCACATTGGAGAGCTCGAGAGGGTTCACCCAGGTGGGTCCGAGGGTGAACGAGCCGAGGTTCTGGTCCTTCTGGAAGTCGGCCATCGATTGCTCGGCACCCGACGAGCCCGGGTTGGTGTACGAGCGCAGGCCCAGTCGAACGGCCATGTCGACCGTGGGCGTCACGCCGACCGACTCGATCAGCTTGACGAACGCGGTGTTGGGAGACTGTGCCAATGCGTCGGTGATGGACAGTGCCGGCGGGTAGTTGCCCGCATTCTCGACGCAGTAGGTCGCTGCCGGGCAGTTCCGGGCTCCGCCGTCGCCGACGCCTTTGACCTCGACGCGACGGGGGACCTGCAGAGTTGCGCTGGTTCCCAGTCCGCGTTCCATCGCGGCGGCGGTGGTGAAGATCTTGAAGATCGATCCGGCACCGTTACCGATCAGCGAGTACGGCTGGGGCTGGACGGTTTCGTCGGCGTCGGCGTCGAGACCGTATGTGCGGCTGCTGCCCATCGCGAGGATGCGGTGTTGATCCTGACCCGGTGCAACGACGTTCATGACGGTGGCGACGCCGTCGAGCGACGGGCTGGTGTTGCTGACCAGCGCGGCCTTGGTGGAGTTCTGCACCGAAGGATCGAGCGTCGTGCGGATGAGGTACCCGCCCTTGTCGATCTGCTCGCGGCTGATCCCGGCGTCGGCGAGGTACTGCAGTGCATAGTCGCAGAAGAACCCGCGGTCACCGGCCGCGATGCAGCCTCGCGGCAGGGTCTGGGGAACCGGCAGCACCCCGAGCGGCTCGGACTTGAGTGCGGCGAGCTCGTCGGCGCGTTCGGGGAGGTTCTGGATCATCGTGTCGAGCACGGTGTTCCGGCGCTCGAGCACGCCCTCCTCGTTGGTGTACGGGTTGAGGGCCGAGCTGGACTGCACCATGCCGGCGAGCATCGCGGCCTGTACGGCGCTGAGCTGGCTGGCGTCGATGCCGAAGTAGGTCTGGGCGGCGTCCTGGATGCCGAAGGACGCGTTGCCGAACGGCACCAGGTTGAGGTACCGGGTGAGGATTTCGTCCTTGGTCAGTTCCTTGTCGAGTGTCAGCGCCATCCGGATCTCGCGGATCTTGCGAGCGGGAGTCGTCTCGATCGCTGCGCGACGCTCGGCATCGGTCTTGGCGACGACGAGCAGCTGGTAGTTCTTCACGTACTGCTGATCGATCGTCGATGCGCCCTGCTGGACCTGCCCGCTGGTGGTGTTGGTGAGGAACGCCCGCAGCGTGCCCTGCCAGTCCACGCCCTGGTGCTCGGCGAAGCGACGGTCCTCGATCGAGACGATGGCGAGCTTCATCTCGTTGGAGATCTTGTCGCTCGGTACCTCGAAGCGGCGCTGCTCGTACAGCCAGGCAATGGGGGTGCCGTTGACGTCCGTCATGGTCGAAACAGCAGGCACTGCGCCCTCGACCAACTCGGCCGAGACGTTGTCGACGGTATCGGCGGCGCGGTTGGAGGCGTACCCGAACCCTCCGGCCAAGGGGAACATCACGCCGGCGAGCAATGCACCGGCGAGTGCTGAACATCCGGCGAGCTTCGCCACGGTTTTTCCGACTGACACAGAGGACAGCGTACGTGGGTGCCGCTCGGACCGGCGGAGGCCCGCACGTGCGGTGCGCTGCGCCCCTGCTCGGGACGGCCGTACCAGAAATGTGACCCTGCCGTCTTGCAATCGGGGACGGCTTTGACCTAAATTATGGACACGGTGTGATTCGCATAACACTTGATAATGAATGTGGGGCAGCTCCTAGAATTTGTGCTTCGCCTGGCGAGGTACAAACCACTTCGAGCCTCCGGGCCGTCCAGTGAGGACGTCCGCTACGCAAAGGGGTATCCGCATGCACACGACAACCGCGCCGACGCGACTCGATGTAGAAGAAGCAGAAGCACGCATCGCCTGGGTGTCGCACGCCCGTTGCAAGGGCACCGACCCGGACCAGCTCTTCGTCCGGGGTGCAGCGCAGCGCAAGGCCGCGACGATCTGCCGTCACTGCCCGGTTCTGATGCAGTGCGGTGCGGATGCGCTCGACAACCGCGTCGAGTTCGGCGTATGGGGCGGCATGACGGAACGCCAGCGCAGGGCTCTGCTCAAGCAGCACCCCGAGGTCGACTCCTGGTCCGAGTTCTTCGAGACCCAGCGCCAGCAGCAAGCAGCTATCTAGCCCCCTGCCGGTCCCGGCCGGCCCACGCCATGGCCGGGAACGGCTGATCTACCCCTTGCGGGTGAGCTGATCGGCCACCGCACGCAGCGCGGCCAAGTCGGACACCTCGAACGGCAGCGACGGAACACCGACGATGGGAACCCGTGGGTGGGCGCCGGTGAAGCGTCGAAGCAACCGCACCTCGCGTGCTGCCGTCACCGCACGTTGCGCGTGGATACGAAGAACGGCGGCAGTCAGATTCGCGCCGGGGTCGTCGATTCGATCGAGCAGATCGGCGGCCGTCGCGGCGTGGTCCGCCTGCACGGACGACAGCGTCGGATGCGTACGGTTCACCACCAACCCGGCCAAGGGCATCTTCTCTGCAGAGAGCCGCTCCACGAAGAATGCGGCCTCACGCAGTGCGTCGGGTTCGGCGGCGGCGACGACGAGGAAGCTGGTCCCGTCCTCGCGAAGCAATTGGTACGTACGCGTTGCGCGTTCGCGGAAGCCACCGAACATCGAATCCAGCGACTGCACGAAAGCCGAAGCGTCGGAGAGCATTTGGCTCCCGATAACCGTGGAGACGCCGCGCATCGCCAAGCTCATCGCGCTGGTGACCACGCGGGTGATACCGCGGCCGGGCGCAGTGAGCAGACGAATGAAGCGGCCGTCGAGGAACGAGCCGAGCCGTTGCGGCGCATCGAGGAAGTCCAGCGCATTGCGCGACGGCGGAGTGTCCACCACGATCAGATCCCATGAGGAATCCAGGGACAACTGCCCCAACTTCTCCATCGCCATGTACTCCTGCGTGCCCGAAAAGGACGATGCGACAGTCTGATAGAACGGGTTGGCCAGCACCTGCTCGGCCTTCTCCGGCGTCGAATGCTCGATGACCATCTCGTCGAACGTGCTGCGCATGTTCAGCATCATCGCGTGCAGTTCGCCCTTGGCGTCCGCGCCCAGCTTCACCGGCTGCGGGCTGTTGTCGAGATCGCCGAGACCGAGGGCCTGAGCCAGACGGCGAGCCGGATCGATCGTCAGCACCACCACGCGCCTACCCTGCTCGGCAGCGCGCAGCGCCATCGCGGCCGCGGTGGTCGTCTTGCCGACCCCGCCTGCCCCGCAGACGACGACGATCCGAGACGTGGGATCGGTCAGAATGCGATCGACGTCGAGTTCGGTTGCTACTGGTCGAGTCATCGGACACCCTGTTCTGCCAGCTTGGCGGCGAGCTCGTACAAGCCGCCGAGATCGACACCGTCGGCCAACATCGGCAGCGACATGCGTGCAACGTCGAGTTCGTCGAGCGTGGTTGCGCTCTCCACCTGAGCCGACAGCGTCGCCGCATGCTCGATGGACTCGGTGAGCAGACCCGCGAAGTCGGCGTCGGAGAGCGTGATTCCGGTCTTGGCGAGCCCGTCCGCAATGGCGGCGGCGTCGATCTCGCCCTCGGCGATCGCCTCGAGCGACTCGGCAGGCAGGTACGTCGGTTCGGTGCGATTGACGACGACCGTGCCCAGGCGGAGGTCCGCTGCTTCGAGCTCTCGCACCGCGTCGGCGGTCTCCTGGACCGGGAGCGCCTCGAGCAGTGTCACCAGATGAACGACGGTGTCGGCCGAGTGCAGCAGCCGCACCACGCCCTCACTCTGCGAACGGACCGGCCCGCCCTTGGCGAGATCGGCCATGGCCTTGGTGACGTCGAGGAAGTTTCCGATGCGGCCGGTCGGCGGCGAGTCGACGACAATCTCGTCGTAGACGCGGTTGCCCTTCTTGTCGGTCCGCACCACGCATTCCTTGACCTTGCCGGTCAGCAGCACGTCGCGCAGTCCGGGTGCGATGGTCGTCGCGAATTCGATGGCACCGATCTTGCGCATCGCGCGGCCGGCGAAGCCCAGGTTGTAGAACATGTCGAGGTATTCGAGGAACGCGGTCTCGATGTCGATTGCCAGCGCATAGACCTCTCCTCCACCGTCGGCCGAGGCCACGCGCGTCTCCTGCGGCGGTAGCTGCGGCACGTCGAACAGCTGCGCTATGCCCTGCCTGCCCTCGACCTCGACCAGCAACACCCGTCGACCGCCGGCCGCGAGCGCCAGCGCCAATGCAGCAGCGACCGTCGTCTTGCCGGTCCCGCCCTTACCGGACACGAAATGCAGCCGCGCGGCATCTGCCTTCGCCGGCCATCCCTCTTCGTTGGCTGTACCCACACCTCGACCATATAGAGGTCGATCCCGGGCGGCCGCTCGAAGTCTCTAACTCTGCCCGGAGTGTCGGCGGAGTCGGTCGACCAATCGCTGCGTGTACGCCTCGAGATCCGGAACCGCGTCGGGACAGGCCACCGTCGCGACGGTCACCGTGTCGCCGAAACCGAAGAAGCCGTGATTTAGGCACCGGCCGTCCTCGAGAGACGAGAAGCCTGCGGAGAAACGCGCGGCCGAACCACACAGTTCGAGGCTCGCGCGGCCACGGTCGACGCTGACCACCGTTGTCTGAGCGCCGACGCGCGAGGGTGTGCGGTCGCGTTGTCGGAACCTACGTCCTTGCACGAATCGGACGATCGGCGCAGGTACCCGCTCGTCCGCGCGCGCGAGGCGTAGTAGTGGTTCGGCCGTGACTCTGGCTCGCTCGTTTTTCAGCGACCCAGTGATCAGCTCGGCCCGTGTCTCGGGATCCGGCTCGTCGACGTGGAGATCGACCGTTCCCACCACTACTCGATTCGCTGCCCGCCACTTCGCGTCCGACGGCAGAGCCATCGGTACGAACGCCGCGACGGTACCTCCGGAGTCGGAGAGCCGACCGTCACCGTCGCCCAGGTACTCGTCGAGACATTCGCCGACGGCGCAGAGCGCGGACACCGTGACCGACGCAGTCCCCGCGCGAACGTCCTCCGCCGGCATCGGCACTATGCGCACGACTCGCTCCGGCCCGACGGCCCCGTTCAGCGCCGTGGCGGGCAGCGCAGGTAGACCGGGTGGTGCGCCCCGATAGGCGCGAACTGCTCGACGGGCCTCCCAACGTGATCGAGCGAGATCTATCGGCGCCCGGACCACCGCGCCGAGCACGCCCGCAACAGCGCTCCTCTGTTCGACGGGCGTCTTTCGCGGTAGTTCCTGCGCTGTCGCCGATGATGGCTCGAACAATGACCGAACCATCCTGGACACCCCCACGCCATCGGTGAGGGCATGCCCGACCTGCAGAATCACTATCGTGACCGCGCCCTGCACCAGCGGAGCACGACGAACGCCTCGCACCACGTGCAGGTGCCAGGAATGTTCTCTGAGGTCGAGACGGCCACGAAGCAGCCCGCCCACGAAGGCCTCGAACTCGGCCCACGACGCGCCGCGGAGGTCGTGGTCGGACATTCGCTCAGCCGGCGGGGAGATATCGGGTACCCATCGGGGATAGTCCAGATTCAGGAACGCCTCCTGTAGGCGCATCCCGAGACCGTGGACGAGGGGTGCACGAGCCTCCATGTGCGCGACGACCTCCTCGAACGAGGGCGCGGCACGATCGCCTGCGTCGAACACCGTCAGGGAGAACTGGTCTCGAGAATCACCGCGGTCACGCGCGAAGTGGTAGACAGCGTCCTTGATATCGAGCCGATCCATTCGACGACTGTAGTTCCGGCACCGCGCCACCGGCACCGAACGATAGGCTCATGCGTCATGAGCGAAAAGATCATCTGGGAGTACTTCACCGCGCCGGTGCTGATTCACGCAACCAAGCAGATTCTCGACAACTACGGCTCCGAGGGCTGGGAGCTCGTCACGATCATGGCAGGACCCAACGGCGGCGACACTCTGGTCGCATACTTCAAGCGCCCCAAGGCCTGAGCGCCCATGGCAATCTGGAGTGAACGACTGTCCGAGCTGGGCATCGTGCTGCCCGACGTGGTCCCGCCGCTGGCCGCATACGTTCCGGCCATCCAGGTGGGCTCGTTGGTCTACACCTCCGGCCAGCTGCCGATCGTGGACGGGAACCTGACGTCCGCGGGCAAGGTGGGCGCGGACATCACGGCCGAGGACGCCACCGCGGCGGCTCGGGTGTGCGCCTTGAACGCGCTGGCGGCCGTGCATGCGCTGGTCGGTATCGATTCGGTCGCGCGGGTGGTCAAGGCAGTCGGCTTCGTGGCGTCCGCGCCGGGATTCACCGGTCAGCCCGGGGTGATCAACGGCGCGTCGAACGTCATCGGCGAGATCTTCGGTGATGCAGGCAAGCACGCTCGCTCGGCCGTCGGTGTTGCGGAACTGCCCCTCGGCGCGTCGGTCGAAGTGGAGCTCATCGTCGAACTGCGCTGACGCGCAGTGGCGTGCTCGAGTGCTCTCTGGGGCGCTCTATCGCGCCACTACGGCGCAGCCGCACATGTCACTGCGGCGCAGCCGCACTGATGATTTTCTGTAGGTGCAGACCTCGGTGCACGGAGCATTCGTGGTCGATTCCCGAGTCGACGGATTCGAGGAATTCGTCCAGCAGGACGGCGTAGCAGTCGGTCGACGGGGTGGATCGGTCGGTGAGTGTCTCCACTCCGTCCGGTCCGCTCAGTTCGATGCGCATCAGCGACGGTATGATCGGTGTGCGCAGCGACAATTGGACGGTGCTTCGTGCGCCACCTTCGTGTTCGAGCAGTACCGTCCAACTGTCCGACGCCATCTCGCGGTGCGAATAGGCAACGCGGGCAATGGTTCCCAGTGCGGCGTCGAGTAGATCGAACACGTGTGGCCCGATGTCGAGGATCGCGCCGTCGTCGTGTCGCCATTGCGAATTGGCGTATCCCCCGCCGAGTACGGCACCGGAGAACCAGGTTCCCGAGCCCGCCGCCCACGGGCGTCCGGCGGTCGCGTCGAGGAATTGCCTTGTCTCCGGGGCGAATCGGAGCGTGAGCGTCACCATCGACCGCACGCCGGCTGCCGTGACGGCCTCAGCAAGTTCCTCGGCCTCGGCCACGGTTGCCGCAATCGGCTTGTCCAGCAACACATGTTTGCCTGCGTGCACTGCGCGGAGGGCGTATCCGGCCTGCACGGCCGGTGGCACTGCGAACGCCACCGTGTCGACTGCGTCGAGCAGGGCGTCGAAGGATTCGTAGACCGGTGCGCCCAACTGCGCCGCCGCCTCGGGCTTTCGGGCCCACGCTCCGGCGAAGTCGACGGCCGGATGGGCGAGGAGCGAGGGGGCCTGAGTCTTGCGGGCCCAGGGTCCCGCTCCGACGAGTCCGATCTTCATGACTGTCGACGGTAGTCCGCATGGACACCTCCTGGGGCAGGCGACCTACAGTATTTCAATGGCCGCCTCGAACCCCCAGCATCCCGCGTACGGACTTCTCCGGCAGGTGACGCCCACGGCGTCGGTTCTGCTGGCCGACAACCCGGGCAAGATGACGCTCGACGGGACCAATACCTGGATTCTGCGGGCACCGGGGTCGGACGAGTGCATCGTCGTCGATCCGGGGCCGAAGAACCGGGGCCATCTCGACGCCGTCGCCGCGTCGGGCACGGTGGTACTGACGTTGGTGACCCATCGCCATGCCGATCACACAGCAGGCCTGAAGCGGTTTCACCGAAAGACGGGGGCACCGGTGCGGGCGGTGGGGGAGGAGTTTCTGTACGGCGATGCGAAGAGTCTGGCCGACGGCGAGGTCATCGAGGCCGCCGGACTGCGCATCGAGGTGCTCAGCACGCCCGGTCACACCGCGGATTCGGTCAGTTTCGTTCTGGACGACGCGATCCTGACGGGAGATACCGTCCTCGGCCGCGGCACCACGGTGCTCGATCCGAAGGACGGCTCACTCGCGGACTATCTGCAGTCGTTGGACCGGCTCGAAGCGGCGGGCGCAGGGAAGACCGTACTTCCCGGGCACGGGCCGGAGTTGCCGGACACCGCCGAGGTGGCGCGAGCGTATCGCGCCCACCGTCGGCAGCGGCTCGATCAGGTTCGCTCGGCGCTCGCCGAGATCGGCGAGAACGCGAAACCGATGCAGGTGGTACGTCACGTCTACTCGGACGTGGACAAGAAGTTGTGGCCGGCTGCGCGCATGTCCGTGAAAACGCAGCTGGCCTACCTTCGCCGAAACGGCTAGCTAGCGAGCTCTGCGGGCCAGTCGCTCGGAGTCCGAGATCAGCACGGACTTGCCTTCGAGGCGCAGCCATCCGCGGTGTGCGAAGTCGGCCAGTGCCTTGTTGACGGTCTCGCGAGACGCGCCGACGAGCTGCGCGATCTCTTCCTGCGTCAGGTCGTGGGTGACGCGCAGCGATCCCGCTTCCTGGGTGCCGAAGCGCTGGGCGAGCTGCAACAGTGCCTTCGCGACGCGTCCGGGAACGTCGGTGAAGATGAGGTCGGCGAGGTTGTTGTTGGTGCGGCGCAACCGGCGGGCCAGTACGCGCAGCAACTGCTCGGCGATCTCGGGGCGCTGGTCGATCCAGTCCTTGAGTGCAGCCCGGTCCATGCTCACCGCGCGCACCTCGGTGACCGTGGTGGCCGAGGACGTACGGGGGCCGGGGTCGAAGATGGACAGCTCGCCGAACATGTCCGACGGTCCCATGATCGTCAGCAGGTTCTCGCGGCCGTCGGGGGAGCGTCGCCCGAGCTTGATCTTGCCGGAGACGATGATGTAGAGCCGGTCTCCGGGCTCGCCCTCGTTGAACACCACGTGTCCACGGGGGAAATCGACAGGCTGCAGCTGCTTCGTCAGTGCCGCAACCGCAGAGGGTTCGACTCCTTGGAAGATGCCGGCCCGTGCCAGGACGTCGTCCACTTGCGCTCCTTTTGGGATGTCGGTGACGCGGTAACCCGCATCACCGAAAGCGTTTGTACACAGTTCGTGCCACTCACCGAACTGCGGTGCAGTTCAGGCGTCGACGCCGATCCGATGATCAAACACAACAATTACCTCAGGGGAGTCTACTTCGAGTCGGTCGAAACCGAGTGATCGACGCCACCACAGGTTGCCAGAGGTATCGCGTGTGTGTTCCCGTTCACCGGAAATTCATCGAAATCACGACCATTGGGATGAATCGGTCGTTCAGCTGGCGCGTTGGTCGACCATGCCGTCGCGCGTATCGATCGTTCGCGGCGGGGTCTGGCGGCGCTTGCGGGTGTTGAATCGGGCCAATGCGTGCGGAAAACCCTCGTTCGCCAGAGTGGCGACCTCGGACGTGCTTGCTTGATCGAGGAATTCCTGCACTTCCTGCTCCCGGACGCCGATCTTGCTGAGCCGGAACTCGACGCGTTCCATCGCGAGTGCGAAGAGCATGAGTAGTACCGGAAAGAGCACCACGGCGAGTCCTTGCATACCGGCCAGTTAACACCGAAAAGGTCTCGATACAAACACAGCTCGGTGCGCTCGCGTAGTTCGTTACGCATTCTTGTCCGTACAGTTGTGGGGTGGATTCGACAGCTCCGAAACGCCCCGACGTGCGCAAACGCGAGGAGACTCATCTCGGGCTCGTGCGCCGGGCCCGTCGGATGAACCGGACGTTGAACACTGCCTTTCCGCATGTGTACTGCGAACTGGACTTCACCACGCCCCTCGAACTCGCCGTCGCGACCATCCTGTCCGCGCAGTGCACCGACAAGCGCGTCAACATGGTCACCCCGGCACTGTTCGTGAGATACCGCACAGCCCGCGATTATGCCGAGGCCGACCGCACCGAACTCGAGGAGTACATCCGCACCACGGGGTTCTACCGCAACAAGGCGAACTCGCTGATCGGACTCGGGCAGAAGTTGCTGGAGAACTACGACGGCGAAGTGCCCGCGACGCTGAAGGATCTCGTCACTCTTCCCGGGATCGGTCGCAAGACGGCCAACGTGGTGCTCGGAAATGCGTTCGACGTTCCCGGAATCACCGTCGACACTCATTTCGGACGGCTCGTGCGGCGCTGGCAGTGGACCGAGGAACAGGATCCGGTCAAGGTCGAGCACGCTGTCGGCGCACTCATCGAACGCAAGGAGTGGACGCTCCTCTCGCATCGCGTCATCTTTCACGGCCGACGCGTCTGCCATGCCCGCACGCCTGCGTGTGGGGTATGCATCCTCGCCAAGGACTGCCCCTCCTACGGGACGGGTCCGACCGACCCCGCTACCGCGGCTGCGTTGGTGAAGGGTCCGGAAACCGAACACCTCCTCGCCCTCGCCGGAATCGTGCCGTGAACAAAGCTGCTCTGCGGTGGTCTCTGGTCGCGCTGATCCTGGTGGTCGGCATGGTCTACGCGCTGTGGCCGCGCAACGACGTTCCGGGCGTGCAGCCCCAGGAGGGTCCAGGCCTCGGGCAGCGGGCACCGAGCACGGGCGAGCGTCGCGCTGCCGACACCCCCGAGGCTCTCGCCCCGCTGCGGCGCGAAGCCGCGCTGGCCGCATGTCCTACGCCGTCGGGCGTTTCCGCGGCGGGCCCGTTGACGGGTATCACCCTCGAATGCATCGGTGACGGCTCGAACGTCGATCTCGGTCAGGTGCTCGCCGGTCGCCCGGCACTGCTCAACATCTGGGCCTACTGGTGCGGGCCGTGCGCGGAAGAGCTGCCCTACCTGCAGCAATACGCGCAGCGAGCGGGCGAGAAGATTGCAGTGTTGACGGTCCACAACGACGCCAACGAGGCCAACGGACTGACTCGGCTCACCGATTACGGCGTCACCCTGCCGGGAGTTCAGGACGGCTCCGGGCGCGTGGTCGCGGCCGTCGGAGCGCCGAACGTGTTGCCCGTGTCCGTTCTGATATCTGCGGATGGCACTGTCGCCAAGGTGCTACCTCAACCTTTCAGAAGCGTCGACGACATCGCCGACGCAGTGCGCGTGAACCTCGGAGTCGACTCGTGAGCGCACCCGACTGGCTGGGCCGCATGCTCGACGTCGCGGGTGGTGCGAGCGGCCTGACCGATACCACCGGGACCAACCCCGTGCTGCAGCGTCATGCGCAACCCGCCGACCGGACCCGTTCGGCGGCGGTACTCGTGCTGTTCGGCGGCTCGGCCGTCGCCGATCCCGCTGCGCGCGGCGGACTGCCTGCCGATGCCGACGTACTGCTGACCCAACGTGCGTCGACGCTGCGCGATCACCGCGGACAGATTGCTTTCCCCGGTGGGGCCACCGACCCGGGCGACGACGGTCCGATCGGTACGGCGCTGCGGGAGGCGCAGGAAGAAACCGGACTCGATCCGACAGGCGTCGTACCACTGGCGACCATGCCGGGCATCTACGTTCCGCCGTCGCGCTTCGACGTGGTTCCGGTGCTCTCGTACTGGGAGCGACCGAGCCCGGTGCGCGTCGTCGATTCCGGTGAGACCGAGCGGGTGGTGCGAGTTCCGTTGCGCGAGTTGCTCGATCCGGACAACCGATTCCAGGTGCGCCACCCTGCCGGCTACCAGGGACCCGCGTTCGCGGTGCAGGGAATGCTGGTGTGGGGATTCACGGGCGGTATTCTGGCGGGCCTGCTGGCTGTATCGGGCTGGGAGCCCGAGTGGGACACGGGGGACATACGCGATCTGGAGGCCAGCTTGACTGCGGTAGGAGCGAGGCTCGATCGGTGACGGGTTCAGGGTGGGTCGATATCGCGGTGGTTGCCATCGCACTGCTGGCGGCGACGTCGGGATGGCGGCAGGGGGCGGTGGCGTCGGCGCTGGCGTTTCTCGGTGTCGTTCTCGGAGCCGTCGCCGGAATTCTGGTGGCACCACACGTGCTCGAGCACGTCGACGGTTCGCGAACGCGGGTATTCGTCGGTATCGCGTTGATCGTGGTGCTGGTGATCGTCGGTGAAGTGGCCGGGATGGTGCTCGGGCGGGCGCTGCGCAGCGGAATCCATTCGCGTGCAGCACGATCGGTGGACAGCACGATCGGTGCCGGGCTGCAGGCGGTGGCGGTGCTCGCCGCCGCGTGGTTGCTCGCCATTCCACTGACGTCGTCCTCGCAGCCCGAGGTGGCCAGCGCGGTCCGCGGATCGACGGTTCTCGGCCAGGTCGACGAGGTGGCACCCGATTGGCTGCGGCAGGTACCCGACGAATTCTCGGCGCTGCTCGACACCTCCGG
Organism: Rhodococcus sp. 077-4; assembly: GCF_047782425.1. Taxonomy (NCBI): domain Bacteria; kingdom Bacillati; phylum Actinomycetota; class Actinomycetes; order Mycobacteriales; family Nocardiaceae; genus Rhodococcus; species Rhodococcus sp. 077-4. The sequence goes on from NZ_JAJPWC010000001.1 coordinate 1,081,815, forward strand.
ATTGCCCGACGTCATCGGGCCGTTCGGCCGCACTCCGGTCGCCGACGTCGCGGCACCCGACTCCGGGATCGCAGCGGGCCCGATTCCTGTTCGGCTGCAGTCGAGCATCATCAAGATCAACGGCGTCGCGCCGAGTTGCCAGAAGGCGCTCGAAGGTTCGGGCTTCGTCGTCGGACCGGACCTGGTGATGACCAACGCGCACGTCGTCGCAGGCACGTCCGAGGTCACCGTCGATTCGCCGAACGGACCTCTTGCCGCCGACGTCGTACTGTTCGATCCCGAGGAAGACGTTGCGCTGCTTCGGGTTTCGCAGCTCCAGGCGCCGGTGCTGCCGTTCGCGGCGACGCCCGGCGAATCAGGAGCCGACGCCATCGTGCTCGGTTACCCCGGCGGTGGCCCGTACACGGCGAGCCCGGCGCGCATCCGCGAGATCATCAACCTCAGCGGTCCGGACATCTACCGCACCGGCACCGTCGAACGGCAGGTGTACACCGTGCGTGGATCGGTGCGGCAGGGCAATTCCGGTGGACCATTGGTCAATTCGTCCGGTGAGGTACTCGGCGTCGTGTTCGGTGCCGCTGTCGACGACCCTGACACCGGATTCGTGCTGACCGCGTCGGAGATCGCCGACGAACTCGCGCAGGGCTTCGCTGCGCCGGTACCGGTGGGCACGGGCGACTGCATCGTGTAGTTCCCACGTGCACGGTATGTCGTAGCCCGCTACGAACCGTGCACGACCCGCAGGATCTCCTCGGACACCACGTCGGGGGCCTCCTGGTGCACGTAGTGCCCCACGTCCCGCACCGTTCGACGCGTCAGACCCGGTGCCCAGTGCCGATCCCGATCGAGGGTGGTGGGCAGGACGTACGGGTCGAGGTCGCCGCTGATCTGGGCGACGGGGATCGAGGTGCGTACGTCGACGGCGTCCATGAAGCGGCGGCCGTCGGAACGAAACTGGCTGCGGAATGCCCACCGCTGATATTCGAGCGCGCAATGGGCGGCACCGGGGATGCGGATGGCCGAACGCATCTTGGCGGTGGTGTCGGCGAAGTCCACGGAGCGCTGCCACTGCGAGCCGGCGCGGCTACGCATCAGCTCCTCGACGGCGATGCCGCCTCGGCGCGTCAGCAGTGTCTCGGGGCGCAACGGAACCTGGTAGCGAACGAAGTGCGGTAGTAGCGCTGCCCGCTGAGCGGAATCCTTCAGCACGGCGCGGCGTAGGGAGATGGGGTGCGGTGCGTTGATCAGCACCATCGATCGCACCATGCGTGGGTGCAGTGCCGAACTGGCCCAGCAGACGAGGCCACCGTCGGCGTGGCCGACGAACGCGGCGTGCGGGTAACCCAAGGCCCGAACGAGTCCGACGATGTCGCCGGCCAGGGTCCACCCGTCGTATCCGCGTGGTGGTTTGTCGGAGTCGCCGTAGCCGCGTAGGTCGACGGCGATGGCGCGGACGCCCGACCGAGAGAGCGCCTCGAGTTGGTGCCGCCACGAATACCAGAAGTCGGCGAAGCCGTGCAGCAGAACCACAAGTGGTGCGTCGGGTGCGTGTTCGCCGACTTCCACGACGTGGAACCGGATTCCGTTGGCGTGGATGTCGCGATGGATCCACTGCCCCGGATAGCGGACGGTGGACGGATCGGGCTTGTTCATACTGCTCGGTTCGCCGGGCTACAACTTCTTGTAGCCGGGAACTCCGGGGATGGAATCGTGCTGGTTGGGCAGTACCGACGACGCCTGCTTGAGCGAGTCGATGGTCTTCTCCGGCTTGCGGAGCTTCTTGACTCTGCGATATCCGAGGAATCCGAACAGCGCCGCGGCCAACACCATGAATGCGAACACGATGAGGAATGCAGCCCATCGGTAGAGCCACACGTCGAGCAGCTCGGCGGCGAAGAAGAAGAAGAAGAAGGTGCTGAACAGAAGCACCGTCAGCGCGATGATGAAGAAGACGCTGCCCTGCAGACCCTTCTTGACCTCGCCGGTGACCTCGGCCTTGGCGAGGGCGACTTCTGCGCGCACCAGCGTCGAGACCTGAGTGGTGGCGTCCTTGACGAGATTTCCGATGCTGGCGCTACCAGGGGTGCGAGCATCGACATCGGTCAGAGGTATCGACGAAATCGTGTTCGGGACTCCGTTGCCGTATCCCTTGTCATTGCTGACGCTCAACTCTCGACCCCTTGTAATCGCTCTGCTCGTGTTTTGCGGATCGTATCGACAGTAGTGCCTGGGTAGCAGGTTAACTGTTTCGAGGCAGTCGGGCGACGCCCGGCCCTGTAGGGACGTACCTCGCCGTCGGGTGGGGCAAACCAGGCGATCTTGCAGAAACGGCCGACGCACGCGACGTGGTCGTGAAATTCTCAGGTATTCATCAGGTAATTTGCAGGGAACTTCCCCCTTCAGGAGCATTCGTGAGTTCAACACACGCCGTCACCGATGACGGCGCAATTCCCGCACCTCAGGTGCCGCGGTCGCGCATCGTGATCGCCTCGATGGTCGGTACGTCCATCGAATTCTTCGACTTCTACATCTATGCGACGGCGGCAGTGCTCGTCTTCCCCCGCCTGTTCTTCCCGGCGGGCAACGACACCACAGCACTGCTGGCGTCGTTCGCGACGTTCGGCTTGGCGTTCGTCGCGCGACCCATCGGTTCGATTCTGTTCGGCCACTTCGGCGATCGCATCGGCCGCAAGGCGACCCTCGTCGGGTCCCTGCTGACCATGGGCGTCGCGACCTTCGCAATCGGGCTCCTGCCGACCTACGCCGCGGCGGGTCTGTGGGCACCGGCTCTGCTGGCGCTGATGCGCTTCACGCAGGGCGTCGGCCTCGGCGGCGAATGGAGCGGTGCTGCGCTACTGGCCACCGAAACTGCGAAGCCGGGCAAGCGAGCATGGGCGGCGATGTACCCGCAGCTGGGCGCGCCCATCGGCTTCTTCTTCGCCAACGGCATCTTCCTGCTCATCGTCATCGCCACGGGTTACGACTCCGCGAACTCCGGTACCGACCACGCATTCCTCACGTGGGGTTGGCGGATCCCGTTCTTGCTCAGCGCGATCATGGTCATCATCGGCCTGTACGTGCGGCTCAAGCTCGAGGAGACTCCGGTGTTCAAGCTGGCCGTCGAGCGCGGCCAGAAGGTCAAGACTCCGCTGGCTCAGGTGTTCAAGACCAGTTGGCGTCAGCTCATCATCGGCACGTTCGTCATGCTTGCCACCTACACGCTGTTCTACATCATGACCACGTGGGTGGTCAGTTACGGAACGGGCAAGGTCTCCGACGTCAACGGTCCCAAGTTGGCCATCCCGTACACGGACTTCCTGGAGCTGCAGCTGATCGCGGTGCTGTTCTTCGCAGCCCTGATTCCGGTGGCCGGACTGCTCGCCGACAAGTACGGCCGGCGTCCCACGCTCATCGTGATCACTGCGGCGATCATCGTGTTCGGGCTCTCGTTCCACTGGTTCGCCGATCCGTCGTCCGCGTCGGCAGGCAAGATGCTGGTGTTCATGTGCGTCGGGCTGGGATTGATGGGCCTGACGTTCGGACCCATGAGTGCTGTTCTGCCCGAGCTCTTCCCGACCAACGTGCGTTACACCGGCTCGGGAATTTCGTACAACACCGCGTCGATCCTCGGTGCCGCAGTGGCTCCCTTCATCGCAACGTGGTTGGTGAGCAGCTACGGCGTCGGCTGGGTGGGCGTGTACCTCGCCATCGCTGCGGCGTTGACGTTGATCGCCTTGCTGATCATGAAAGAAACTCGGGATCAGTCCCTCGACAGCGTGTAGGGCGGCTGCGCCGCAGGTGAGCGGAAATTCGACCTCTGCTACGAATTTCCGCTCACCTGTAGTTGCTGTCCGTCGTCGATATTGACGGTCGATTGCCAGGAAGTAGGCAGCGGACCTTCAGGATCGGGGGCAACAGTGATCGTTCGTGACCACTTCTCCTGCGACCATCCCCGCCCGGCTCGATGTGAGCCGGCCGCGATGGGCGATGCCTACTCTCGCCGCCCTTCTCGTCGCAACGGCAGCGGCCTATTCCCTGGATCTGAACCGCGAGCACTGGGGTAACTCCTTCTACGCGGCGGCCGTCCAGGCAGGCTCGGTGAGTTGGAAGGCCTTCCTGTTCGGTTCCTCCGACGCCGCGAACTCGATCACCGTCGACAAACCGCCGGCCTCGCTGTGGGTCATGGAGCTCTCGGTACGCATCTTCGGGCTCAACTCGTGGTCGTTGCTGCTGCCGCAGGTTCTTCTGGCGGTGCTCAGCGTGGGAATCATGTACGCGATCGTTGCCCGCCGGTTCGGCCACGGGGCAGCGCTGATTGCGGGGGCGATACTGGCCACGACGCCGACCTTCGCGCTGATGTTCCGCTACGACAATCCCGATGCCCTACTCACCCTGACGCTGCTGGGCGCAGCCTGGGCGATGCTTCGGGCACTCGAAGACGGTCGGACGCGTTGGCTGGTCCTCGCCGGAGCTGTTGTGGGACTGGGCTTTCTGACGAAGCAATTGCAGGCGTTCCTCGTCGTTCCGGCTCTGGCCGTCGCCTACACAGCGTTCGGGCCGTCGAAGCTCGGAACCCGAATCCTGCAGTTGCTGGCCGCCGGTGCCGCCGTCCTCGTGACGGCGGGATGGTGGGTGGCGATCGTGCAGTTCGTACCGGCATCGGACCGGCCGTGGGTCGGCGGATCGAAAACCGACAGCATTCTGGACCTGACCTTCGGCTACAACGGCCTGGGCCGGTTGACGGGCAACGAACACGGGAGCAGTGCGGGGTCGTTTTCAGCTGGAGTAGACCCGGGTGGGCACGGTACGCAGACGGGCATCACCCGCTTGTTCGCGGCTGCGCAGGGTGGTCAGATCTCGTGGCTGATTCCGGGAGCGCTCGTGCTCGTGGTGGCGGGAATCGTGATGCGCGGCAAAGCTTTTCGGCAGGACTTTCAGCGGGCCTGGTACGTGATGTGGGGGTTGTGGCTCGTCGGGTGCGCGCTGGTGTTCAGCTTCATGTCGGGCACCTTCCACTCCTACTACACGATCGTGATCGCCCCGGCGATAGCCGCCATCGTCGGTGCGGCACTTCGCGAACTGTGGGTACGACGCCAAAATGTTTGGTGGCGTGCGGTTCTCGTCCTGGCCTCGACCGTCACGACTGCAACATCGTTCGTCTTCCTTGCCCGCACTCCGGATTTCGTTCCGTGGTTGCGCTGGGTTGTCCTGGCATCGGGGGCAGTCGTTGCTCTCGCCCTCGTGGTCCGAGGATCGGGAAAACTATCGATCGCAGTCGGGGCGATCGCGCTGGCAGTCGCTCTGGCCGGGCCGGTGGCGTACGTCGCCGACACCGTGGTCACCCCGCACAGTGGGGGAGGCCCTTCGGCAGGTCCCTCGATTCCATCCGAGGCAGCAAAATTCAGAAGCGATGCGCAAGAGGAAAGTGCAGGCCGCTCGGCGCAATTCACTGCCCAGGCTCCGGACGCCGAACTGACGGGTTTGCTCGAATCCGACGCACAGAATTACACCTGGGTGGCGGCGACGATCGGTTCCAACGCCGCCGCGGGCATACAACTGGCGACGGGAGATCCAGTGATGCCGGTGGGCGGATTCTCCGGAACCGATCCGTCGCCGACGCTCGAACAATTCCAGGCCGACGTCGCTGCCGGCAAGATCCACTACTTCCTCGCGGGCACCGACAAGAACAGGCCGTCGGCGATCGGCGATTGGGTGGCCGCGACGTTCACTCCGCAGACCGTGGACGATCGCACGGTGTTCGACCTGAGTGCGCTGCGCGCAGTGGTGTGATTAAGCGCCGCAGAGGGCACTTGATCACACCACTGCCGTAGGCACTCAGCGACCCTTCTTGATCGCCTCGAATACCTTCGGGTCGACGAGGGTGGAGACGTCTCCGAGTTCGCGGCCCTCGGCCACATCGCGGAGCAGGCGGCGCATGATCTTGCCGGACCTGGTCTTCGGCAGCTCGGGGACGATGGAAATCTCACGCGGCTTGGCGATAGGCGAAATCTCCTTGGAGACCTGCGCTTTGAGCTCCGCGATCAAGGCATCGCCGGTGTTCTCCTCACCGCCGCGCAGGATGACGAACGCGACGATGCCCTGACCGGTGGTCTCGTCGGCAGCGCCGACGACGGCGGCCTCGGCGACACTGTGGTGACTGACCAGTGCCGACTCCACCTCGGACGTCGAGATGCGGTGACCGGAGACGTTCATGACGTCGTCGACGCGTCCGAGGACCCACAGGGCACCGTCTTCGTCGTACTTGGCACCGTCACCGGCGAAGTACCAGCCCTCCTCGGCGTACCGCGACCAGTACGTTTCCTTGTACCGGTCCATGTCGCCCCAGATGCCGCGCAGCATGGCGGGCCACGGCTCGTCGAGGACGAGATAGCCGTTGCCGCCGTTGCCCAGTGGCTTGGCGTCGTCGTCGACGATCTTGGCGGAGATGCCGGGTAGCGGGGTCATCGCGGAGCCGGGCTTGGTGGAGGTGACGCCGGGCAGCGGGGAGATCATGATCGCACCGGTCTCGGTCTGCCACCAGGTGTCGACGATCGGCGCACTGCCGCCGCCGACGACGTCGCGGAACCAGCGCCACGCCTCGGGGTTGATCGGCTCGCCGACGCTGCCGAGCAGACGAATCGAGCTCAGATCGTGCGCATCGGGAATCTCCTTGCCCCACTTCATGAAAGTACGAACGAGGGTCGGCGAGGTGTAGTAGATCGAAACCTTGTACTTCTCGATGACGTTCCAATGACGGTGCTCGTCGGGCGAATTGGGAGTTCCCTCGTACACGACCTGGGTCGCGCGATTCGAGAGCGGCCCGTAGACGATGTAGGAGTGCCCGGTGACCCAACCGATGTCGGCGGTGCACCAGTACACGTCGGTTCCGGCCTTGTGGTCGAAGACGTTGTGGTGCGTGTACGAGGTCTGCGTCAGGTAGCCGCCGGAGGTGTGGATGATGCCCTTGGGCTTACCCGTCGTACCGGAGGTGTACAGGATGAAGAGGGGGTGCTCGGCCGGGAACGGCTGCGCCTCATGCTCTTTCGACGCATTCGCGACGGTCTCGTGCCACCACAGGTCGCGGCCTTCGGTCCAGGCAACCTCGGAGTCGGTGCGCTTGACGACGAGCACATGTTCGATCGACGCGGCGCCGTCCACCGCTTCGTCGACGGTGTCCTTGATGGGCGCGGGCTTGCCGCGTCGCCACTGGCCGTCGGTGGTGATGACGAGCTTGGCTTGGGCGTCGTCGATGCGTGAGCGCAGTGCGGTGGCGGAGAAGCCGGCGAAGACGACCGAGTGGGTCAGGCCGAGGCGTGCGCAGGCGAGGATGGAGACGATGGCCTCGGGGATCATCGGCATGTAGATCGCGACGCGGTCACCGGAGACGAGACCGAGGTCGGTCAGGGTGTTGGCGGCCTGGCTGACGTCGGCGAGCAGATCGGAGTAGGTGACGTCGCGGCTGTCTCCGGGTTCGCCTTCCCAGTGGATCGCCACCTGGTCGCCATGGCCGTCGATGACGTGTCGGTCGACGCAGTTGTAGGCGACGTTGAGCTCGCCGTCGGCGAACCACTTGGCGACGGGGGCATCGGACCAGTCGAGTACCTCGGTGAACGGGGTGTGCCAGTGGAGCCGGCGGGCCTGTTCTGCCCAGAAGCCGAGTCGATCCTCCTCCGCGGCGGCGTAGAGCTCGGCTCCGGCGTTGGCCGCAGCGGAGAACTCGGCCGAGGGTGCGTAGGAAGCAACCGCGGTCTCGTCGGTCCCGGAGGTACTGGTCGTCATCTCGAATAGCTCTCTTTCGTCCGATGCTTTTGGCCCATGAAACGGCACTCGCAGGCCCGTCTCGAGCTATTGGTGAGGGTAGTCACATGTGATGGCGATCGCACCGTTGCAATCGGCTGCAACCCTTTGATCTGCGGTGATCGGTTGTTTTGGCACGGTGGGCGGTAAATGGGCTCATCGGTGAGCCGGCTCGACGACGGCTGTGCCCGAACTGTGAGAAATCGACTTGCTCAAACGTTTCGATCATGTTTCCGGCCTACTCACCGGTCAACAAAATCCGGGGGACTGCACATGTTCGTTTCAGGATGTGTCTAAAGTCCATCCCATCAGATCGTTGATACGGCTTACATGCCGTGTCTTGCGGTTGCCCACGAATCCCCGGGCGTCGCGCCCGAGGAACTGAGCATGGATGACCCCGTGCTCACATCTGGATGGAGGATTTCTTTGCGTAAAACACGCATCGCGTCAGCTGCAATTGCAGTTGTCGTCGGAGCGGCGCTGGTGACGGCGTGCTCTTCGAGCGATTCGACTGGCGGCGGAGGGGCCGGAGACGGCTCCGCCATCATCAACGCGTGGAGCGGCGAGCCGCAGAACCCGTTGGTCCCCACCAATACGAGCGAGAACACCGGCGGCCGCGTCGTCGACTCGATCTTCGCAGGCCTGGTTTCCTACACGCCCGAGGGCGGTGTCGAGAACGAGGTCGCAGACTCGATCGATACCACCGACGGTCAGAACTACACCGTTACGTTGAAGGACGGCTGGCAGTTCACCGACGGCACGCCGGTCACGGCCAAGTCGTTCGTCGATGCCTGGAACTACGGCGCGCTGTCGACCAACGCGCAGCTGCAGGGCTCGTTCTTCGATCCGATCCAGGGTTACGACGAGGTCGCCGCCGAGAACCCGACTGTGCAGACCATGTCCGGTCTGAAGGTCGTCGACGACAAGACCTTCACCATCGAGCTCAAGCAGCCCGAGGCGGCGTTCCCCGATCGTCTCGGCTTCGCCGCGTACTACCCGCTACCCGAGGTGGCCTACAAGGACATCGCCGCTTTCGGCGAGAACCCGATCGGTAACGGCCCGTACAAGTTCGCCCAGGAAGGCGCATGGCAGCACAACGTGCGGATCGACCTGGTCACCAACCCCGACTACGCCGGTAACCGCAAGCCCGCCAACGGCGGAGTGAGCTTCATTCTTTACAGCAACCTCGACACTGCGTACACCGATCTGCTCTCGAACAACGTCGATGTTCTCGACAACGTTCCGGCCTCGGCCGTCACCACGTTCGAGTCGGACCTGCCCGGCCGCACGGTGAATCAGCCGTCCGCGTCGATCGAGACGTTCACCATCCCGGGTCGCCTCGCGCACTTCGGTGGCGAGGAAGGCGCTCTGCGTCGTCAGGCGATCTCCAAGGCGATCAACCGCGACCAGATCACCGAGCAGATCTTCAACAAGACACGAACTCCCGCAAAGGATTTCACCAGCCCCGCCATCGATGGCTGGACCGGCGATCTCTCCGACGTCGCCAATGTCGAGTACGACCCCGAGGGCGCCAAGGCTCTGTGGGCACAGGCCGACGCCATCGCGCCGTGGTCCGGAACGTTCTCCATCGCCTACAACTCCGACGGCGGACACCAGGAATGGGTGGATGCGGTCAGCAACAGCATCCGCAACACGCTCGGTATCGAAGCGCAGGGCGCCCCGTACCCGACGTTCGCTCAGCTGCGTACCGAAGCAACGAACCGCACCATCGCGACCGCATTCCGCTCGGGCTGGCAGGGTGACTACCCGCAGCAGTACGGCTTCCTCGCGCAGAACTACCAGACCGGTGGCAGCTCCAACGACGGTGAGTACTCCAACCCGGAGTTCGACCGTCTGCTCCGTGAGTCCGCTGGTGAGACCGACAAGACGAAGGCGCAGGAGCTGACCAACCAGGCTCAGGAAATCCTGCTCAACGATCTGCCTGCCGTGCCGACCTGGTACCGCAACGCGGCCAGCGGTTGGTCGGAGAACGTCACCAACGTCAAGATCGGTTGGGACGGAATTCCGATCTACAACGAGATCGAGAAGAACTGATCACGTTCGCTCCACTGCTCTAGAGACCGAGAAGGGCGGTAGGTCTTCCACCTACCGCCCTTCTCGTGTGCTCGTTCCCCCACATCTACGTTCGACGCCCCGCTGCAGCTGATCCTTGCGCCTCTGCGGTGACGTCCACCTTCCTCCAAAGGAGGTGATCCGATGCTCTGGTACATCGGACGCCGATTACTTCAGATGATCCCCGTGTTCATCGGGGCGACATTCTTGATCTATGCCATGGTCTTCCTACTGCCGGGAGACCCCATCGCGGCACTGGCAGGTGACAAGGCGATCAGCCCAGCCGTCGCCGACCAACTGCGCGCCCGCTATCACCTCGACCAGCCCTTCATCGTGCAGTACTTGCTGTACCTGAAGGGCATCTTCACCTTCGACTTCGGCATGTCCTTCTCCGGCCGCCCGGTCAGTGAAGTTCTCGTGCAAGCGTTTCCGATCACCGCCAAGCTTGCCTCCATGGCCCTCGTCATCGAGGCCGTCTTCGGCATCGGCTTCGGTCTGATCGCAGGGCTGCGCAAGGGCAAGCTGTTCGACTCGACGGTCCTCGTCGTCAGCCTCGTGATCATCGCCGTACCGATCTTCGTCATCGGTTTCCTTGCGCAGTTCTTCATCGGTATCAAGTGGGGTTGGGTGCCGCCGACCGTAGGCGGTAATACCAGCTTCGCGAACCTGTTGTTGCCGGCATTCGTGCTCGGAGCCGTCTCGTTCGCCTACGTGGTGCGACTGACGCGCACATCGGTGGCCGAGAACCTCAGTGCGGACTTCGTGCGGACGGCGACGGCCAAGGGCCTCTCGCGTAGCCGCGTCGTCAACGTGCACGTGTTGCGCAACTCGCTGATCCCCGTCGTGACGTTCCTCGGAGCAGATCTCGCCAGCCTCATGGGCGGCGCGATCATCACCGAGGGAATCTTCAACATCAACGGAGTCGGTGGCACCATCTACCAAGCCGTCATCCGCGGCGAAGCGCCGACCGTCGTGTCTTTCGTGACCGTGCTGATCGTCGTCTACCTGGTCGCCAATCTCATCGTCGACCTTCTCTATGCCGCGCTCGACCCGAGGATTCGCTATGTCTGATCCCATCACACCGAAGAGCGTCGACGCCGATCGCGCTACTCGCCAAGCACGTTTCGTCGAGGCCGACGAGGTCATCGATGTGTCGCAGACCGACGCGGTCGTCATCGACGACGCCCCCGCCAGCATCTGGTCCGACGCGTGGAGGAACCTTCGGACTCGGCCGATGTTCATCGTTTCGGCGATCATCATCCTGGCCGTCATCGTGGTCGCAGCGGTGCCGGGACTGTTCACCAGTACCGATCCGCGATTCTGCGATCTGCAGTTCAGCATGCAGGGTCCGGGATCGGGGCACTGGTTCGGTTACGACCGTCAGGGCTGCGACATCTACTCCCGTGTCCTGTTCGGTGCCCGTGCTTCCGTGTTGACCGGTGTCGGAGTGACCTTCCTGGTGCTGGTCATCGGAGTCGTGTTCGGTGCCCTCGCCGGCTTCTACGGCGGAATTGCGGATTCGTTGCTCTCACGAGTCACCGACATCTTCTTCGGCGTCCCGCTGATCCTGGCCGCCATCGTGCTGATGCAGCTGTTCACCGATCGCACGATCTTCACCGTCATTCTGGTGTTGGCGTTGTTCGGCTGGCCGCAGATGGCTCGCATCACCCGCGGTGCAGTGCTGTCGGCAAAGGGCAACGACTATGTAATGGCTTCGCAGGCATTGGGTTTGACGCGCCTGCGGACCCTGATTCGGCACGTACTGCCCAACGCGATGGCGCCGATCATCGTCATCACGACGATTTCTCTCGGTACGTTCATCGTGGCCGAGGCGACGCTGTCGTTCCTCGGTATCGGCCTGCCTCCCACCGAGGTCTCCTGGGGCGGCGATATCAGTGCCGCTCAGGTCACCCTGCGCCAGGGATCGACCATTCTCTTCTATCCTGCTGCAGCGCTGGCAATTACGGTGCTCGGCTTCATCATGATGGGTGACGCCCTGCGCGACGCCCTCGATCCGAAGGCGAGGAAGCGATGACGGATCCAACACGCATCGCGGTGGAGCAGCCTCTGCTCGACATCCAAGATCTCGAGGTCTCGTTCCGGTCCAATTCCGGTGCGGTACCCGCCGTTCGCGGGGTCTCGTTGACGGTCTACCCGGGGCAGACCGTCGCGATCGTGGGTGAGTCGGGCTCGGGTAAGTCGACGACTGCGCACTCGATCATCAACCTGCTTCCCGGCACCGGCACCGTGACTGCCGGTCGCATCCTGTTCGAGGGTCGCGATCTTGCGCAGGCCAAGGAGAAGGACTTCGTCGATATTCGCGGTAGCCAGATCGGTTTGGTTCCCCAGGATCCGATGTCGAACCTGAACCCGGTGTGGAAGATCGGATTTCAGATCGAAGAGGCGCTCGCTGCCAATGGGATCGCCAAGGGCAAGGCGGCACGGGTTCGCGCAGCCGAACTTCTCGAGGAGGCCGGCCTCAGCGATTCCGAGAAGAGGGTCAATCAGTACCCGCACGAGTTCTCCGGCGGTATGCGTCAGCGGGCCCTCATCGCCATCGGACTCTCGGCGCGTCCGAAGTTGCTGATCGCCGACGAGCCGACCTCCGCACTCGACGTCACCGTGCAGCGTCAGATCCTCGACCATCTCGAGGGCTTGACCAAGGAACTCGGGACCGCGGTTCTGCTGATCACCCACGATCTCGGTCTGGCCGCCGAGCGAGCCGAACACCTTGTGGTGATGAGCAAGGGGCGGATCGTGGAATCCGGTCCGGCACTGGAGATCCTGCAGGACCCCCAGCATCCGTATACGCGCAAGCTCGTCTCCGCCGCGCCGTCTCTCGCGTCGCAGCGGTTGAAGTCGTCCGTGGTCCGCAAGGAAATCGTCAAGCAGGCCAAGGAAGTCGCTGTCGAGGTTGTGGCGGAAGAATCGAACCAGTCTGCCTTTGCGCCCGCCGAAGACACAGTGTTGGTCGTCGAGGGCTTGACCAAGGAGTTCAAGCTCCGCGGCGGCAACCCGTTCAAGTCGTCCGTGTTCACTGCCGTCAAGGACGTGTCGTTCGGGGTCGCACGCGGAACCACGACGGCCATCGTCGGCGAGTCGGGATCCGGCAAGTCGACCGTGGCACAGATGGTTCTGGGACTTCTCGAGCCCACAGCCGGTTCGGTCAAATTCGACGGTCGTGACGTCGCCGGGTTGAACAACAAGGACGCATTCGCGTTCCGTCGTCGCGTACAGCCGATCTTCCAGAATCCCTACGGCACCCTGGATCCGATGTACTCGATCTTCAGCACCATCGAGGAGCCGCTGCGCACCCACAAGGTGGGATCGAAGTCCCAACGCGAGGCCAGGGTCCGAGATCTGCTGGACAAGGTCGCTCTGCCGTCCTCGGTGATGCGTAGGTTCCCCAACGAGCTGTCCGGTGGCCAACGGCAACGTGTCGCCATCGCACGTGCATTGGCCCTCGAACCCGAGATGGTCATCTGCGACGAGGCAGTCTCGGCTCTGGACGTGTTGGTGCAGGCGCAGATCTTGTCCCTGCTCAACGACTTGCAAGCCGAGCTCGGACTGACGTATCTGTTCATCACGCACGACCTCGCGGTGGTTCGTCAGATCGCTGACGACGTGCTGGTGATGCGCAGTGGTGAGATCGTGGAGGCGGCGTCGACCGATGCGGTCTTCGACAACCCACAGCAGGAATACACCCAGAAACTGCTTGCAGCCATTCCGGGTGGCTCGGTACAGCTGGGCGCGTAGCCGCACGGTGGGAGGGGGTACCGTCGTCTGTCGTGACGGACCCCCTCGCCCCGCTGCTGGAACTGCCTGGAGTTCTCGACTCCGCCGAACGTGCGCGCGACGCCCTGGGTGCCGTGCATCGGCACAAGGCAAATCGTCGTGGATGGCCCGCGACCGCCGCCGAGGCTGCGGTGCGTGCGGCTCGGTCGTCCTCGACACTCGAGGGCGGTTCGATGGATTTCCCCCGCGACGGCGAAGAAGGCGACCCCATTCTGGCGGGTGCGCTACGAGTAGCTGCCGCCCTCGACGGTGACGCGCTGCCGAACACGATCTCGACGTGGAAGCGTGCACCACTGCAAACCCTTGCTCGACTCCACCTGCTGGCCGCCGCCGATCTCGTCGACGATGCCTCCGATCTGGGTCGCCCCCGCAGCGATGCTGGTGTCGGCGATCGACTCGACCTACTCGCTCAGTTGGTGACCGGTGGAACCTCTGCGCCTGCGCCGGTGATCGCGGCCGTCGTGCACGGTGAATTGTTGACGCTCAAAGCTTTCGGATCGGCCGACGGCATCGTTGCGCGGGCTGCATCGCGACTGGTGGCAGCGTCTTCGGGATTCGACCCCCACAACCTCGGGGTGCCGGAAGTGAGCTGGATGCGTCGGGCGAACGCGTACCGAGACGGTGCGTCGGGATTCGCCGAGGGCACCGCAACGGGCGTGGGGAGCTGGGTGATCCTGTGCTGCGGTGCCTTCGAAGCGGGTGCGGCAGAGGCGACTTCGATTGCCGAGGCTGCGCAGTAGACATACGCACGTAAAAGGGCGGCGATGCCGACTTGCGTCGACGTCGCCGCCCGTTAGCACGGAGCGCCTGGTTACCAAGCGTGCACAGGTGGGCTGTGATGGACTACCACGTGGCCTCGGCGAGAGTTCGACAGTGATGAGGTCATCCCTGCAACCGGTGCAGGGTTCTTGCTGATCGCTGGCGAATGTCGCAGGCCCACAGCGCTTCTGCCATTAGGTGGCAAGCTCCGCGTGGGTGCCGGTGTCCGTGCTGGGAATTCCGGTCGGGAGAGCGAATCTTCTCTTCCGATTCGTTCTTGGCCTTCCGTTCTTCCGTAAGACATTTGTACCCCGTGACGCGCCTCACATCAAGGGGTTCGGGCCTATCGTTTTCTGCGAAGCAGTCCGTAGGTGATCGCTCCGGCGGCCAGTGCGCTGAAACCTGCTGCGGCACTTGCCGCTACGGTCCTGCCGGACGGGGTCTGGATCCGCGATCGCAGCGAGACGGGGTTGGAGAATGTCAGAATCGGCCATCCACGTGACGCGGCCTCCTTGCGCAGTGCGCGATCGGGGTTGACGGCGGTGGGATGCCCGACGGCACGCAGCATCGGTACGTCGGTGATCGAATCCGAGTATGCGTAGCTCGAGGTCAGGTCGTAATCGTGTTGTGCTGCCAGGGAGTTCATGGCGTCGACCTTGCCTTCGCCGTAGCAGTAGAAATCGACCTCGCCGATGTACTTGCCGTCCACGGTCACCATCGTCGTGGCCATGCTGTGATCGGCTCCCAGCATTTCTGCGATGGGGTGCACGATTTCGTCGCCGGATGCCGAGACGACCACGACGTCGTGTCCGCGGAGCTTGTGGTCGGCTATTAGGTCGGCGGCCTCGGCGAACACGAGGGGGTCGACGATGTTGTGCAGGGTTTCGGCGACGACGGCCCGTACCTGTTCGACGTCCCAACCCGCGGTCATGCTGGCAATGTGCGCGCGCATGCGCTCCATCTGGTCGTGATCGGCTCCCGAGAGCAGGAACAGGAACTGCGCATAGCTGCTCTTGAGGACTGCGCGCCGATTGATGAGGCCTTGGTCGAAGAACGGCTTGCTGAAGGCCAGTGTGCTGGACTTGGCGATGATCGTCTTGTCGAGGTCGAAGAATGCCGCGACGCGCGTTCCGCGTCGGCCGGCCGGGGCGTCGTCGTTGCTCGCGCTCTGGGTCACGTTTGTCACCATAGTGGCCGGTGGTGACCGGTGAATGTTGTGCGGTGCCATCGGTCGACTCGGCGCGAATCGGTCGAGAAAAACCGACGGTTGAACTTGCAAACAAGGACGTCCACGGGTGTAGTATTTATTACGAGCCCGGTTCATTCCGGGCGGTGTTCAGCCCGACCCCCCGGGGCTGAACCAGACGACCCTCGCCTCCTCCCCCCCCTGGCGAGGGTCGTCCCATTTCTCGGGGTAGGCCCAAAACTGGTACAGATGTACCGGAATTCATCCACAGGGCCGAATCTATCCACATTTCCCCAAGTCGCGCGCACCTCGAGCAAATTCTCACGCAGGCTTGGCTCATGGAATCGCACTCTCTACCACGAAGCGCGCACCCGACCGTGGCGATGTCGATCGAGCTTCGTGGTCTTCGCGAGGACGTGTATCGCATCGCTGCAGCCGCGGATTGTGTTGTGGAAGAACAGAACTTACTGGTCGGTACCGGCTCGCCGCGATCGATCTGGGACCGCGCCGGGAATATTCTGATCGATTTCGCGTCTGCGGAGACCGCATTGTCGACGGGATTTTCACGACGCTCGGGCGTCATCATCGTTACGGATGAGCCGCCGACTCTCGACGTCTGGCGAACTGCGACATCGCTCGGTGCCGAACATGTGATCTCCCTGCCGTGGGACGAGGACACCCTCGTGCGCTTACTCGGCGAACCAGCATCGGTGCCGACGGGAGACGGTGGAGTGATCGCCGTCGTCGGC
Source organism: Rhodococcus sp. 077-4 (assembly GCF_047782425.1). Taxonomy (NCBI): domain Bacteria; kingdom Bacillati; phylum Actinomycetota; class Actinomycetes; order Mycobacteriales; family Nocardiaceae; genus Rhodococcus; species Rhodococcus sp. 077-4. Next base: position 1,098,174 of record NZ_JAJPWC010000001.1, read on the forward strand.
GCTCGCGGTGGTGCCGGCGCATCCACCTTCGCAGCCGCACTCGGACTCTGCGGTAGCCGCACGGGCCGGCGCTCCCTCCTCGTCGAGGGTGACCGGTACGGCAGCGGCCTCGATCTGCTCCTCGGCTGGGAGAACGCCCCCGGTCTGCGGTGGTCCGGATTGATCGTCGAGGGTGGACGAGTCTCCGGCGACGCCCTGCACGGTGCGTTGCCCTCTCGGGACGGGTTGTCGGTGCTGGCGCTCGGCCGATCCGACGACCGCAGTGCCGGGCTCTCGGCCGTCGCGGTGACGGCTGTGCTCGACGCAGGACGCGCAGCGGGGAATCTGGTGGTGTGCGACGCCCCGCGCCATCCCAGCGACGTCTCCGACGCTGTGTATGCCGCGGCAGACCTCGTCGTGCTGGTCCTTCCGGCGGAACTGCGAGCCGTGACGTCTGCGGAGGCGGTCGCCGCACACGTGGCGGATCGAAATGCGAACGTCGGCGTCGTCGTTCGGGGGCCTGCACCGGGAGGGCTACGTGCTGACGACATCGCAGTCGCCCTCGATCTGCCGCTGTTGACGTCGATGCGCGCCGAGCCCGGGTTGGCCGAGCGTCTCGAACGGGCAGGTCTGGTTCTCGGCCGGCGTTCGCCGCTGGCTGCAGCGGCGAACGCTGTGCTTGATACGTTCGCGCACAAGCCCGGCGGTCAACGGTGGGCGGCATGAGCGCCGTGGTCACCGCGGATTTGCTGGACCGCGTCCGAGATCGCCTGGCCGCATCGGCCGAGACTCCGGTCCCCGCCACTGTGGCCGCGGCCATCCGTGCCGAAGCAGGCGGAGTCATCGGTGACACCGATATGCTTGCGGCCCTTCGTGTTCTGCAGACCGAGCTGACCGGAGCTGGGCCGTTGGAGCCGCTGCTGTCCGAGCCAGGGGTGACCGATGTACTGGTCACCGCTCCCGATCAGGTGTGGATCGACCGTGGTCGCGGACTCGAACGCACCGGAGTTCGTTTCCTCGACGAGGCTGCGGTGCGCCGCCTGGCACAACGACTCGCCCTCTCGGCCGGACGTCGATTGGACGACGCGCAGCCCTGGGTCGACGGTCGACTACCGGGCGTCGGGCAGGGGGCATTCGGTGTCCGCCTGCACGCTGTGCTGGCACCCGTCGCGAGCGGCGGAACGTGCGTCTCGCTCCGCGTGCTGCGACCCGCGACGCAAGGACTCGGCGCACTTCGTGCGTCGGGAGCCGTGACCCCCGAAGGGTACGAGTTGCTGCGTCGAATCGTGTTAGGCCGCTTGGCGTTTCTTGTCGTCGGCGGAACGGGGGCGGGAAAGACGACGCTCCTGGCTGCCCTGTTGGGCGAGGTGGACCCGGCCGAACGGATCGTCTGCGTCGAGGATGCGGCGGAGTTGGCGCCGGCGCATCCACACGTCGTTCGTCTGGTGGCCCGCGCGCCCAATGTCGAAGGCGTCGGCGAGGTATCGGTGCGGCAACTGGTGCGTCAGGCATTGCGAATGCGACCCGATCGCCTGGTCGTCGGTGAGGTTCGCGGGGCCGAGGTGATCGACCTGATGATCGCTCTCAACACCGGCCACGACGGCGGAGCCGGCACCATTCACGCGAACTCGCCGGCCGAGGTGCCTGCTCGTCTCGAAGCCCTTGCTGCACTGGGAGGAATGGGCCGAGACGCACTGCACAGCCAACTTGCCGCAGCAGTTCAGGTGGTGCTGCACGTTCATCGCAGCGCCGATGGAACCCGACGACTGCGGGAGATCGGAGTGGTCGACGTCGATCCGACCGGTCGAGTACACATCGTGCCGGCCTGGTCTGCCGATGCCGACGCCACGCCGGGTGAAGGTCGGCTCCTGGAACTACTCGACCGCCGATGCGGTGACGCCCGATGACGGCGGCACTGTTGGTACTCGCAATGGCAGTCACCCTGTGGCCGAGTGGATTCCGTCGACTACCCCGCGAAGGGCGACGGGTGTCGACCGCGCCGTCGTGGTTGGTCACGGCCTGCTGCGCCCTTGCTGCGGCTGGGTCGGTCTGGTGGTTCGGCGGAATCTGGGCCGTGTGCGCAGCAGCCGTGGCCGGTGGCACCGGCTGGCGTCGCTCTCGTCGTCGGCTCGAACGCAACCGACGCGCAACCGAATTGAACTGGTTGGCAACCGGAGTCGAGGTGGTGATCGGCGAACTGCGGGTCGGATCTCATCCGGCCACGGCCAGTGCGGTTGCGGCGGACGAGTGCGGCGGCATCGCGTCGGCGGCATTGCGCGGTGCAGCGTCGCGATCTCGACTGGGCGGCAGGGCTGCGGACGGTATTGCTGCAACCGATTCGCTCTTGGACGCCGAGCTCGGCCGGCTGGCCGCCGCGTGGCGAGTGGCCGACGACCATGGACTCGCACTCGCCGAGCTGCTGGACGCTGTTCGCGACGACATGCTGGGGCGCAGGAGGTTTCGCGAACGAACCGACGCATCGCTCGCCGGTGCCCGCGCCACGGCTCTGGTGCTGGCCGGTCTGCCCATACTCGGCGTGGCACTGGGCCAGCTGATGGGTGCCGATCCGCTGAAGATTCTGCTCGGCGGTGGGCTCGGTGGAATGCTGCTGCTCATCGGTACGGCGCTCGGCTGCGCCGGATTGCTGTGGACCGACGCGATCACCGGCAAGGTGACGACGTGATGTGGTCGACGGTGCTCTGCCTGGCAGCAGCATTGGTCATCGTGCCCTCGGTCGGTGGCGGGCTGCGCAGGCTGGCACCCGACGACCGAGTGGATGCCCAGGCCGTTCATGCACCGAAGCCCGACCCGCTCGCGGTGGCCACCACCTTCGACCTGCTGGCCGCATGCTTGCGATCGGGGTTGCCTATATCGACTGCCGCTGCGGCAGCGGCTCATTCCGCTCCGGCCTCGTTCGGTGTCGCGCTCCGCAAGGCCGCCGATCTACTCGAGCTCGGTGCCGATGCCGAGACCGCGTGGGACAGTGTCGCGCAGGATCCCGAGACCGAGGCCCTGGCGCGAATGGCACGGCGATCTGCCCGAGCCGGGTCGTCCATGGCGTCGGCGATGGCGGAACTTGCTGCTACGCAACGTACCCGGGCCGAGGATGCGTCTGCTGCTGCGGCCGAGCGCGCCGGGGTACTGATCAGTGGGCCGTTGGGTCTGTGCTTTCTGCCTGCCTTCATCTGCCTCGGCATCATTCCCGTGGTGATCGGACTGGCGGGCAACGTACTGGGCGGCGGTCCGCTGTGATCGCCGCGCACACAATCTTCCGTTGCGGAACTGCCGCTTCGGAGAACAGGGAGGGGAATCGAGATGATCGAGAACGCACTGCAGGAGTTGAAGACACGAATCATGTTGTTCGGGGTGGAGGACGATGGCATGTCGACTGCGGAGTACGCGATCGGCACCATCGCGGCCGCGGCATTCGGGGCGGTGCTGTACACCGTGGTGACGGGCGACAGCATCGTGTCGGCGTTGACCGGGATCATCGACAAGGCGCTCAACACCACCGTCTGACCGCAGGTAATGACGGACTCTCGCTCGCTTGCGGACGAGGATCGGACGACGGTGCCGTGACGGTGGAGGCGGCGTTCGCGATTGCTTCCATCGTCGCGGTGATCGTGGTGTGTATCGGGGCGATCGTGTCGGTGACGATGCATATCGGGTGCGTCGACGCGGCCAGGGAGGTGGCTCGTTTGGCGGCGAGAGGAGATGCGACGCAGGCTGTTTCGGTGGGGGAACGGGTTGCTCCGGACGGCGCTCGGGTCGCAGTGTCCGAGGACGGTGAGTTCTTCGTCGCACGGGTCGAGGTGGCGAGTCCGCTGCCGGGATTGACACTGTCGGCCGAGGCGGTTGCTGCGGCGGAACCGGTTGCAGCGGAATGAGAACGGGCCTGCGTGATGACGAGGGTGGGGCTACGGTGTTGGCGGCGCTGGCGATGTCGGCGTTGATCGTCGTGGTGGTGATGGTGATCCACGTCGGTTCTGCGGTGGGCGCTCGTCATCAGGCGCAGTCGGCGGCCGATCTCGCGGCGTTGGCCGGTGCGGGTGCTCTCGATCGTGGAGTGGCGGATGCGTGCGAGACGGCGCGGGTGTTGGCGGGACGAATGGAGACTCGGTTGCGGGAGTGCACTGTCGACGACTGGGATGTGATCGTCACGGTGGGTCAGCCGGTGTTTCTCGGGCGCTTCGGCATGTCCGACGCCATCGCCTCGGCGCGGGCGGGGCCGGGGTGAGTGTTCGGCCCGCCCGCCCGAATCCGCAAACGCGCGCGCGTTTGTCAGGTGCGCGGGGAATCGCCCCGTCTGGCCGGGCGATTTCGCGAGCGTTCCGCGAATGCGCGCGCGTTTGCCTCTGAACCTGGGCTGCTGAACTCGGCCCTTTGAACCGGGGCGGCTCAACTCGGGAGGGGTGAGCCGAGTGCCTCTGAGCCGTGGCGAGGCCCGTATCCAGATCGCAAACGCGCGCGCGTTTGTCAGGTGCGCGGGGAATCGCCCGTCTGGCCAGGCGATTTCGCGAGCGTTCCGCGAATGCGCGCGCGTTTGCCGCAGAACCCTGGGGCGGGGGGTTCAGCCCTCTCGGGTAATGGCCGCGAGTACCGCCGTCAACACTCGAACAGCGCCGTCTTTGTCCAGTGGATCGTTGCCGTTTCCGCATTTGGGTGATTGCACACAGGAGGGGCAGCCGGTCTGGCATTCGCAGGAGACGATGGCGTCTTTCGTGGCCTCGAGCCAGTCGGCGATGGCCACGTGACCGCGGTCGGCGAAGCCTGCTCCGCCGTCGTATCCGTCGTAGACGAAGACGGTCGGCAAGCCGGTGTCGGGGTGCAAGGCCGTCGACACTCCGCCGATGTCCCAGCGATCGCAGGTTGCCACCAGAGGCAGCAATCCGATCGCCGCGTGCTCTGCCGCATGCAGTGAACCGGGAAATCGCTCGAACGGAATGCCACTGTGCTCCAACAACTCCGGGGTGATGGTGTACATGACGGCTCGAGTGTCGAGTGTCTGCGCCGGCATGTCGAGTTCGATCGAATCGAGAACCTCGCCCGAGGGGAGGCGTCGTAGATATCCGACAACCTGATGCGTCACGTTCACCTGCACCAGCGCGACGCGTACCTCGCCGTAGTCGATGGATTCGTGCACGGCAGTGATCGAGATGTCGGTGATCTCGCGGGCGGAGGTGTTCCATTCGGGCTGCTCGGCGTGCACCAGCGCGAGGCCGGCATCGAGGTCGAGTTCGTCGACGACGAAGGATTCGCCCTGATGGATGTGCACTGCTCCCGGATGCGCAGTGGCAGGGGCACGTCCGCCGTCGACGGTGCCGAGCATGCGGCCCGACTCGCCGTCGACGATGGCCACCTGCACGCCGGTACCGCCGCGAATGTTCACCGCACCGTGCGGCGACAGTTGCTGCCCCTCGGGGGAGATGAACCACCCGTGCGGACGCTTGCGCACGTAGCCCTTCAGCTCCAGTTCCTCGAGCACCGACTCGGCGCTCAGTTCCTCCGCCTCGGCCAAGCTGATCGGCAGTTCCACTGCAGCGCAGAGCAATTGCGGGGCAAGAATGTACGGGTTGGTGGGGTCGGTGACGGTGGCCTCGACGGGCTTGTCCAACAGGGCTGCCGGGTGATGCACCAGATACGTGTCGAGGGGATCGTCGCGGGCAACCAGCACCAGCAGCGAGCCCTCCCCGCGCCGCCCGGCCCGGCCGCCCTGCTGCCAGAACGACGCGACGGTGCCGGGGAAACCGGCGACGATCACCGCGTCCAAGCCGGCGATGTCCACGCCGAGTTCGAGCGCGTTGGTGGTGGCAACTCCGAGCAATGTGCCGTCGGACAGATCGGATTCGAGTTTTCGCCGATCCTCCGCCAAATACCCTGCGCGATAGGCGGCGACGCGTCGCACCAACTGCGGATCGACGTCGGCGAGAATTCTCTGCGTGCCCAGCGCGGTCACCTCGGCTCCGCGTCTGGACCGCACGAATGCCAGGGTTCGTGCGCCCTCGACCAGCAGGTCGGCCATGATGCGCGACGCTTCGGCCCCCGCGGATTTCCTTACCGGAGCGCCGTTTTCGCCGGTGATCTCCTTGAGTAACGGCGGTTCCCACAGTGCGACGGTGCGGGCCCCGTGCGGGGATCCGTCTTCGGTGACCTCCTCGCACGGAGCACCGATGAGGCGGCTCGCGGCCCGTCCTGGTTCCGAGGTGGTCGCGCTGGCGAGAACGAACACCGGTGACGCGCCGTATCGCGCGCACAGGCGTCGCAGCCTACGTAGGACCAGCGCAACATTCGATCCGAAAACGCCTCGATAGTAATGGCATTCGTCCACCACCACATAGCGGAGATTGCGCAGGAAACGCGACCACCGCTCGTGCGCACCGAGGATGCCGAGATGCAGCATGTCGGGGTTGGTGAAGATCCATCGTGCATTGGTGCGGACCCACTGGCGGATCTCGATCGGGGTGTCGCCGTCGTACGCGCTGGGGAACACCTCGGCGAGTTCGCTTGACATCGAACGTAATTCGTCGGTGATCGAGATGGTGGTGCGCAGCTGGTCGGCACCGAGGGCTTTGGTCGGAGCCAGGTACAGCGCGGTCGCCCGGGCATCGGCGGAGAGCGTCGTCAGGATGGGGAGTTGATACGCCAGCGATTTACCCGATGCGGTGCTCGTGGAGAGCACCACATGATTGCCCTCGGCGGCGAGCGTTGCCGCCCGCGCCTGATGCGTCCACGGTTGTGCGATCCCACGAGAGGTGATCACCTGCACCACTTCCGGGCCGACCCACGACGGCCAGGATGCGAATTGCGAGGCCCGTGCCGGCAGCTCGGCAACGTGGGTCAACGGGCTCTCGCTCGCGGGCGAGCCCGCCAACACTCGATCCAACAATCGTTGCCCGTAACTCCGCGCATCCGCACCGCCGTGCGGATGGTTCTCGCTCACTGCCGGTCTCCATGCATTCGTTCGATCTACAAGCGCCGTCGGGCTCTTCGCGACCTGGGTTCTATATGCTATCGCGGACCATGCGGAGCGCCCTCTTGCCCTGGTGGGAGCAGCATTCGACGTTCCAAATGTTGTAACTTTCAACAATACGGACGAAATGTTCGAAAACGGTCGACTTTCGACTGTTGCGAATGCGGAGATCATGGTTCACTTGACGCGGTCGCAGCTTCTGTGTTCGTTCTACGCTCGCAGGATCTATCGTTGCGGGCGCGGTACTGGGAGAGCTCGTCCGTCAGGGGGAATCCTGAGGGGGATTCATACAAGTGCAGCGGTCGGAACCGGCCCGATGGACCGAAAGTGCGCTCCATCGAATCCGGTGTTAGAAAGTGAAGGAAAAGCATGGCACAGGGAACTGTGAAGTGGTTCAACGCCGAAAAGGGCTTTGGATTCATCGCACCAGAAGACGGCTCCGCTGACGTCTTCGTTCATTACTCCGAGATTCAGGGCAGCGGCTTCCGCACCCTCGAGGAGAACCAGCGCGTCGAGTTCGAGGTCGGCCAGGGCACCAAGGGTCCTCAGGCAACGGGCGTACGCGCAGTCTGATTCTCTTCTTTTCGGAGTCGAGAACCACCATCCCCCTTTTCTATCGGTCTGCAGAAGCCGATCGAAAAGGGGGATGTTTCGTTTCGGCGAACCACCCGGGAGCGTCGAAAGCCGTGAGCGCGGGCGTCGATGTCCTAATGTCCATGCTGTGAACCAGCTGTCCTTCTTCTCCGCCGAATCGTTGCCGCCCGCGGTGACCGATCTCGCTGGGCTGCTGGCTGCCACCGGCCATGTCGTCACCTCCTCTGGTTCTGCCCGGATTTCCGTCGTGGTCGACGCGCAGTGGCGCGCGGATGCCATCGCCGAACTCATCGAGCAATGTGGTCTGACGCCGGAGCTCGGTCGATCGGAGGAGGACCGGCCTCTCGTGCGTACTGCGTCGGTGCCCGAACTGTCCGCATTGGCGTCTCTGTGGACCAAGGGCGCTGTCAAGGCCGTTCCGCCCGGTTGGGTACCGGGTTCGCGGGAACTGCGCGCCTGGGTGCTCGCGTCGGGTCGTCCCGAGGCGGAGGGGGAGCGATACGTGCTCGGCCTCGATCCGCACGCACCCGAGACTCATGCGGTGCTCGCTCAGTCGTTGATGCGGGCCGGTATCGCGCCGACGCTGATCGGCACGCGCGGGTCCAATCCGGGCCTTCGAATCACCGGTCGACGCCGGCTGTTGCGTCTCACCGAGAACGTCGGCGAGTCTCCTACCGACGTGGACGCCCGTACCAATTGGCCACACGCTGAGTAGGAACTTCGATGACTGATCTGCGAGTATTTGCCCGACGTATGTCAGTCTGTTAGGAGTGGGACGGGCAAATCTGTCTGTGAAAACGCACTAGGGAAGGTTCGGCAGCAAGGTGGCAGCACGTAAGAACGGCACGGGGGACAGCTCCGCCGAGCCGCGTCGTCTGGTCATCGTCGAGTCTCCGACCAAGGCCAAGAAGATTGCCCCTTACCTCGGCAGCAACTACGTCGTCGAGGCCTCCGTGGGCCACATTCGCGACCTCCCCCGCGGTGCCGCCGACGTTCCCGCCAAGTACAAGGGAGAGCCCTGGGCGCGTCTCGGAGTGGACGTCGACCACGACTTCGAGGCCCTGTACGTCGTCTCGCCCGAGAAGAAGGGCAAGGTCGCAGAGCTGAAAAGCCTGCTCAAGGACGCCGACGAGCTGTATCTCGCCACTGACCCCGACCGCGAGGGTGAGGCCATCGCCTGGCATCTCCTCGAGACCCTGAACCCCAAAGTCCCCGTTCGACGGATGGTGTTCCACGAGATCACCAAGCCGGCGATCCTTGCCGCCGCCGCCGATACTCGCGACCTCGACCAAGACCTCGTCGACGCCCAGGAGACCCGTCGTATTCTCGACCGTCTCTACGGCTACGAGGTCAGCCCGGTGCTGTGGAAGAAGGTCATGCCGAAGCTCTCGGCAGGCCGAGTGCAGTCCGTGGCAACCCGCATCATCGTCCAGCGTGAGCGCGAGCGGATGGCCTTCCGCAGTGCCGAGTACTGGGACATCTCCGCCACCCTCGACGCCGGTGCCGACGCCACGCCGCGCAGTTTCGGTGCGCGTTTGGTCAATGTCGACGGCAACCGCGTCGCCGCCGGCCGCGACTTCGGACCCGACGGCAAGCTCAAGACCGAGTCGGTGACCGTTCTCGACGAACCGCGTGCCCGACGCCTCGCCGACGCTCTCGAAGGCGTCGACCTCACCGTCGCGTCGGCCGAGGACAAGCCGTACACGCGTAAGCCGTACCCGCCGTTCATGACGTCGACGCTGCAGCAGGAGGCGGGGCGCAAGCTGCGCTTCAGCTCCGAGCGGACCATGCGCGTGGCGCAGCGTCTGTACGAGAACGGCTACATCACCTACATGCGTACCGACTCGACGTCGCTGTCCGCATCTGCGGTCTCCGCGGCACGGGCGCAGGCGACCGAGCTCTACGGTCCCGAGTACGTGCATCCGACTCCGCGGCAGTACACCCGCAAGGTCAAGAACGCGCAGGAGGCGCACGAGGCCATCCGCCCCGCCGGTGACGTGTTCCAGACCCCCGGTCAGCTGCACTCGGCACTGCAGACCGACGAGTTCCGGCTCTACGAGCTGATCTGGCAGCGCACGGTCGCGTCGCAGATGGCCGATCTTCGCGGTACCACTCTGACGCTGCGCATCACCGGAACCGCGGGCACAGGCGAGGAGTGCACGTTCTCCGCTTCGGGTCGCACCATCACGTTCGCCGGCTTCCTCAAGGCGTACGTCGAGAGCGTCGACGACGAGGCAGGCGGTCAGACCGACGACGCCGAGTCGCGTCTGCCCGCGCTGAAGGCTGGCCAGGCGGTGACGGCAACCAAGCTCGATCCCGACGGCCACACCACCAACCCGCCTGCACGTTTCACCGAGGCGTCGCTCATCAAGACGCTCGAAGAGCTGGGAATCGGTCGGCCGTCGACGTATTCGTCCATCATCAAGACCATTCTCGACCGCGGATACGTCTACAAGCGTGGCAGCGCACTGGTGCCGTCGTGGGTGGCGTTCTCGGTGATTGCGTTGTTGGAGGCGCACTTCGGACGGCTGGTGGACTTCGACTTCACCGCAGGCATGGAGGACGACCTCGACGCGATCGCGGGAGGCCGTGAGCGACGCGGCAATTGGCTGCAGAACTTCTACTTCGGCGGCGAGACCGGTGCCGAGGGTTCGGTGGCGCGCTCCGGTGGTCTGAAGAAGATGGTGGGTCAGAATCTCGAAGAGATCGATGCCCGCACCATCAACTCGATCCGCCTGTTCGACGACTCCGAGGGTCGCGAAATCCATGTGCGCGTAGGCCGTTACGGTCCGTACCTCGAGCGCATGGTCAAAAATGACGACGATCCCGATGGGGATCCGATCAGCCAGCGCGCCAATCTGCCCGATGATCTTCCGCCGGACGAGTTGACGCTCGACTTCGCCGAAAAGCTCTTCGCCACACCGCAAGAGGGCCGCAAGCTCGGTGTGGATCCGTTGACCGGTCACGACATCGTGGCCAAGGAAGGCCGTTTCGGGCCCTACGTCACCGAGATCCTGCCCGAGCCGGAACCCGAACCCGCGCCCCCTGAGCCGGATATCGTGCCGGTGCCCCAGGACAACGATTCGGGCGGTGGCGTCAAGACTGCAGTGAAGAAGGCTGCGGCCAAGAAGGCACCGGCGAAGAAGGCAGCGAAGAAGGCGACCGGCCCCAAGCCGCGCACCGGTTCACTGCTCAAGTCCATGGACCTCGCGACCATCACGCTCGAGGATGCGCTCAAGCTGCTCTCGCTGCCGCGCCTCGTCGGAGTCGATCCTGAGTCCAAGGAAGAGATCCTTGCGCAGAACGGTCGCTACGGCCCATACCTGAAGAAGGGCACCGACTCTCGCTCGCTCGCCGACGAGGACCAGATGTTCACCGTCACGTTGGACGAGGCACTGAAGATCTACGCCGAGCCCAAGCGTCGGGGTCGTCAGGGTGAAGCCAAGCCGCCGTTGCGTGAGATGGGCGTCGACCCCATCAGTGAGAAGCCGATGGTGATCAAGGACGGCCGCTTCGGGCCGTACGTCACCGACGGCGAGACCAACGCCAGCCTGCGCAAGGACGACGACGTGGAGTCGATCACCGACGATCGTGCGTCGGAGTTGTTGGCGGACAGGCGTGCTCGCGGTCCGGTGAAGAAGAAGGCACCCGCCAAGAAGGCCGCTGCGAAGAAAGCTCCGGCTAAGAAGGCGGCGGCGAAAAAGGCTCCGGCGAAGAAGGCTGCTGCCAAGAAGACTCCCGCCAAGAAGGCCCCGGCCAAGAAGTCTGCTGCGAAGAAGACCGACGGCGAGTAGCCGTCGAACTCGACGTTGTGGACGGAAATACGGCCGAAACTCGCCACAGCTTCGAGTTCGGCGCGGAACATTCTGCGGTCGGGACGCGTCCCACTGCCGTGAAACGCAGAATGATCGGGGTCGTGACCCTGGGGTGCACAGTGCTGACGCTGGCCGGCTGCTCGCAGGAGGTGCAGGGCCGGGCGACCGCTGGGGCGCAGGTCTCGCCCTCGTCCTCGGCGTCGAGGCCGGACGTGCCCGCAGGGGAGCTGTTGGATCCGTGCTCGCTGCCGCTCGAGAGCTTGGACCCGAAGGGTGCACTCGACCTGAAGGACTCGGTCACGCCACGGACACCCGACACATCCGGCGTCTGCGTGTGGACGAGTTCGGACTTCTCGTTGTCGGTGAGCATGACCGTCAGCGAGTTCATGCTGTTCGACAATCCCGAGTCGATCCCGAGCTTGGAGGACGTCCGCTCGAAAAAGGTGGGAGACACCGAGCTCGACCTGTTTCGAATCACCTCGAAATTCGACGACGACGGTACGAGCCAGTCGTGCAACGCTCAGACCGAGACCTCGGCGGGCAACGTGAGCCTGAGCGTCATCGAGATCGACTTCGAACCCGCGGAACCGATCGATGCCTGCGCGACGACCGAGGACATCCTGCGTTCGCTCGAGCCGTACCTGCCCGCGCCGAAGTAGTCGGTCCCAACCATTAGGGTTGGCGTCATGGCGGGTGTGTTCGATCGGTTGGTCGGTCAGGAAGATGTCGAGGCCGACCTGACGGCCGCCGCGGTGGCCGCTCGCACCGGGGTCGATTCGTCGGCAATGACGCATTCGTGGCTGTTCACCGGCCCGCCCGGATCCGGACGTTCCATCGCCGCCCTGTGCTTCGCTGCGGCGCTGCAGTGCACCACCGAGGGCTCACCTGGGTGCGGACATTGTCAGGCCTGCTCGACGACGATGGCCGGTACCCACGGCGATGTGCGACGCGTCGTGCCCGAGGGATTGAGCATCAGCACCAAGGAGATGCGCGACATCGTCTCCATCGCCTCGCGTCGGCCCAGTACGGGGTTGTGGCAGGTGGTGGTGGTCGAGGACGCCGATCGCCTCACCGAAGGTGCCGGAAACGTGCTGCTCAAGGTCGTCGAGGAGCCGCCGGCCAGGACGGTGTTCCTACTGTGTGCGCCGTCGGTGGATCCGCAGGACATTTCGGTGACTCTGCGCTCGCGATGCCGTCATGTCTCCTTGGTGACGCCCACGGTGCCGGCGATCGCCCAGGTGCTGCAGACCCGCGACAAGCTCGACGCCGAGACGGCGGAGTGGGCCGCGTCGATCAGTGGCGGCCACGTGGGCCGGGCGCGTCGCCTCGCCACCGACGAGGACGCGCGGGCGCGGCGCAAACGTGCGCTGGCTCTGGCGTCGGCTGCAGCGCGGCCCAATCAGGCGTACCTCGCGGCCGAGGAGTTGGTGAAGGCCGCCGAGGACGAGGCCAAGGAGATGAGTGCCTCCCGCGACGAGGCCGAGACCGAGGAATTGCGTACGGCCCTCGGCGCGGGCGGTACCGGTAAGGGTGCTGCGGGGGCGCTGCGCGGTTCGGCCGGTGTGCTCAAGGATCTCGAGAAGCGGCAGAAGTCTCGCGCCACCAGAACCGGTCGTGATTCGTTGGACCGAGCGCTGATGGATCTGGTCGGTCTGTACCGCGATGCGTTGGCGCGCTCGTACGGATCGACCGCCACGGCGACGCACCCCGATATGGCGGAGCAAGTCGAACGCATGGCCAAAGCGGTGTCGCCCGAGGCGTTGCTGAAGAGTATCGAGGCGATCCTCGAATGCCGAGAGTCGTTGGCTGTCAATGCAAAACCGAAGTTCGCCATCTACGCGATGGTTGCGACGCTGGGCGACGTGCTGCGTTAGACCTGCGCTTTTTTCCGCGCTCGCGAAGCCCGAAGATTGGCAACGTTGCCGCAGGTCTTGACGTCGTGCCAGACGCCGCTGTTGTTGCGGGAGCGATCGTAGAAGGCAGATCCGCAGGCCTCGTTCTTGCATCTCTTGAGTCGACGCCACGTGTCTGCCTGTTGGGCGAGAAGTACTTCGGCCCAGATCTGCGACGCAATGTAGTCGGCACCGGTGCCGGTGGGCGAGAGTCGGACGGAGCCATCGGAGTCCGGTACCAGTTCGACGGTCACAGCGGGGATCGGCGCCAGCTCGCCGGCGATGGCTGCCTCGACGTCGGCGCGCAGCGCGCGGAGCGTGGCCGCATCGTCGTCCGACAGCCGCTCTCCCCAGGTGGCGGATGCAGTGTCGCCGTCGGCGATGAGATCGGGCAGGCCGTAGGGGGCGATGGCTCGCGTGTTCAGCAGGTCTTGAACGACGCTCAGACCGTCCGGTGCCGGAGCGAGGCGAAAGCGCTCCGTCGGCGACGGCAAACGGCTCGGTGACATATGTGAACCCTATTTGACTATGTCGTTTGGGTCAACTAGGAATGACAGAATCAAAAGCATTTGACCTCTGTCTGGAAGGGCGACGACCATGGTGTCGATTTCAGGAGCAACAGTGTTGGTGACCGGCGGTCAGCGCGGTCTGGGTAAAGCAACGGTCGACGCGTTGCTCGAGCGTGGGGCCGCGAAGGTCTACGCGACGGCGAGGAGCCCGCGAGAGGACTCCGATCCGCGGGTGGTGCCGGTTGCCCTCGATGTCGCCGACGCCGATTCCGTTGCAGCGCTTGGTGATATCGCGTCGGATGTATCGATCGTCTTCAACAACGCCGGCGCTCCCGGAACGGGACCGTTGCTGACGACACCGATCGACGACGTTCGCGCGGTGTTCGAGACCAACGTGTTCGGCGCGCTGCGAATTGCGCAGGAGTTCGCGCCGATCCTGAAGGCGAACGGCGGCGGGGCGTTGATCGACATCCACTCGGTGCTGTCGTGGCTCGGCGGCGCGGGTGCCTACGGGGCGTCGAAGGCGGCGATCTGGTCGGCCACCAACTCGCTTCGGCTCGAGCTCGCACCCCAGGGGACGCTCGTCGTCGGGGTGCATCTGGGATACACCGACACCGACATGATCGCTGATTTGGACGTGCCGAAGAACGACCCACGAGACGTGGTGCGTCAGGTGCTCGACGCGGTCGAAGCCGGCGAGACGGAAGTGCTCGCCGACGATCTGACCAGGCACGTCAAGTCGATCCTCAGCGGACCGGCAGAGGGATTGGGCCTCGCTGGCTGACCGGCGAGGGGAGGCGATTTTCGTTTCGACGTGATGCTCCGTTAGACTCACCAACGCCGAAAGGCACGCCGCCTTAGCTCAGTCGGTAGAGCATTTCACTCGTAATGAAAAGGTCAAGAGTTCGATTCTCTTAGGCGGCTCAGAGACGAAAGCCCCTCACCAGCGGGATCCGGTGAGGGGCTTCTTCATGTCCTGCTCGGGTGAGCGTCAGGCCGGCTGATGTGGTCGCAATGTGGTTGCATCGCGCTCACGAGCTTGCTTCTCGGCTGACCTTTCTGCGTCGGCCACATCCAGTGCTGTCCCCAGTGCGTCAGCCTCAGGCGTCAGATGGTCGTACAGATCGGCCGTGATCGACACCTGCGAGTGACGCAGGGTCTTGGACGCCAGTGCGAGGGGCACTCCGTTTATCAACATCAGCGTCGCGGCGAGGGGTCGAAGGTCGTGGAGCCGGCACTTCGGTAACTGCGAGCAATAGCAGGTCAAGAGGACTGAATGAAGCGGGGGTGTAACCGAGACCAGGGACGTCGCGTCCGGTCTCGGTTGGACACGCGTGCGCGCACACGCGCACGCGTGCGCGTGGCCGTCTCGTCTGGGCAGACAGCAATGGCCCCACCGACGTGAATCGGTGGGGGCCATCAGTGACTAGCTTCGGTCAGGCTGTCTCGAGGAATCTGACGTCTACGTGCAGGCCTGCGTTCGCGGCCATCTTGAGCAGAGCGTCGGTGGTGAACTTCGAGAGCTTCCCGGTGTTGAGCTGAGAGATCCGTGGCTGTGTGACGCTGAAATGCATTCCGGCCTCGGTCTGATCCCAGCCCTGGGCAGTCATGTGTGCGAGCAGAGCGTCCATGATCGTGGACTTGACCCGGACCAGTTCTGCTTCGACCGGGTCTTCGTAGAGGGCGTCCCAGATATCGTCTGTGACGGTGACTTTCGTGTCGTTGTTGCTCATGTGGGGGTCCTGTGCTGGGTGAGTAGTGCTGGGTGTGTCAGGTCCCCGCCGCGTGGTGCTGCGCTGTGGTGTAGCGGGCTTGACCTTTGGCGATGTCCTTAGGTGACGTGGTCTGCGTCTTTTTCACGAACGAGTGCAGTACATATACGTAGTCGCCGAAGGATGCGACATAGAACACTCGATATATGTTGTTGGACTGACGGACCCGGATTTCGTAGACGCCTTTTCCGACAGTCTTTATCGGGGTGGCGTCGTGTGGATGCCCGCCCTGCTGGACGCGCAGCAGCTCACGGCCGAAGTCCTGTTTGACCTCGGTCGGGAACGCTCGGATGTCGTCCTGGGACGAACCGATCCACACCACCTTCTTCACCCGAAAATTATATCTCTCACGATATATGCAGTCAATACTGGCACGGATATAAGTGCAGGTGGGTCGGGTTGACGGCCATCCAGTTCACGGTGCGAGAGCCGTCACCAACGTGCTCAACGGGTGACACAAAGCGCCTATTGGCGCTAGTGTCCGGGCTGACGCCAGCCCTCGGGCTCATTGTCGGGTGAGTGAGTCACCTCGACGGCGCTGGCCACGTTGTCCAACTCGAAGAGAACGTGTCCGTCCTCGTTGCGTGCGACAAGGTGTCCGCTGTGCGTGTTGAATGAGTGGACGCGTGGATGAACTTCGGTGGTGCCGTCTGGGTACGTAATTCGTAATCCCATGTGTTGACACGCTATCGAAGTGAAGTCCGCGGTGGCGGCAGTTCGCGAGCAGTCGATGTCCCGTCTCGGCCGTTGGTCGATCGTTCTGGCCCTGTCGGTGCGACGGACTACTCTCCATTGATGTCGATTGAGTGGGTGGGCGATGCGTGGGGCTGGTTCAACACGGGTCGTGTTTCGGCCACTGCTGCCGCTGTATCGATGGGCGCCGCAGTGTCGGCTGCAGGAGTTGGAATAAGAACGCTGCGCCGGTCGAAACGTGACAGCAAGAGTCGTTCTCGACCAATGGTCGGTGCGGAACTCATTCCAGACCGGTGGGCTCGAGACGTCGTCAACCTGATAGTCAGGAATTTCGGTCCCTCCGTTGCCCGGAACGTTCGCGTCACGTTCGACCCACCACTCTCAGACGAACCTGACGATGTAGGCCAGCAAAGCCCGTCTCTGTTCATCAACCGCCGGTATGCGGGTCCAATCCCAACCTTGATGCCAGGGGCCGAGCTGCGGAACACGTATTGGGACTTCGACGAATCGACAGAGCCGCCTCAAATGGTCACCGTTACAGTCGACTGCGAGTCAGCGGATACCAACTCCCGTGGTGAGCCGGATCGGTACAGCGATGTGTTTCACCTTGATCTGCGGGTGGTCAAGGCGGGTACTTGGGTGGAGAGCAGTCGTGCACCCGAAGCGCAGTTGCAGAAGGGTGTGGCGGCGCTGAATACGATCGCCGGCCGACTGAAGGCCTCGAAGCTTTGATAGAGCCCCGTCTGTGGCACGAGCCTTGGCCCATGTCATCCGGTTGAATGACGTTAACGTGCAACGCATCACGGACCCGGTTTCCACCAGGCTTCTCTGGTGACCATTACGCATGACAGCCGCAGGTTGGTACCCGGACCCGGTCGATCCCACGTTGACGCGCTACTGGGACGGTGCGCAGTGGACTCCAGCCGTCCAGTCGCGCCCCGTACCGCACACCGTGGCGACCCTGTCGCCGGCGGCGAAGAAGCCGAACAAGACGTTGCAGACCCTCTGCGTGATTTTCCTCGTGGTGTTCATCGGTGGAATGGCCGTGTCTGCGATCGAGAACAACACCGCGACCCAGGCATCACTCGAACGCGGACGTCGGACAATGCTGAGACCGTCGCGGCAGTGGAACCAGTCCAGACTGCCGATGCTCCGAACATGTACAGGCCCAAAGACACTCTGGCCTACGACGGTGGCCTTCAGGCCGCTGTCACCTCGGTGGCCCACGGCCCGTCGACGAGCATTCTCGACGACGAAGGCCCGTACACGATCATCTCGTACCAACTCCCCACGGCAGCCGCATCGGCCTACCCCAAGGGGTAGACGTGAACTCCAGTAGAAAGGCCCTTCGGTCAGCCGGAGGGCCTTTGTGCTGCCAAAAACTGCGCAGCCTGTCGGTGGTTGGTCCTACACTCCGCGCCATGCACAAACTCAATGACGACGCTTGGAACAAGAGCGCTCCGTACCTCGCCTCGGATATCGGCGGGTATCCGCCGAGCATCGTCCACCACTCGATCGCTCTGCTCTTGGGTGATGAGGAGGTCACCCAGTCGCGGGTCGAGTACGTCATGGGTATTCGGCAGGCCGATGGTTCCGAGAAGTGCACATGGCGCGTGTGGGTCACGACGGCACATCACCTCGCCCACGTCGACGTCGAGATCGACGCCGACACATACACGCTGGACGAAGAACAGGAGCGGTATCGCCAGATCAACCCTGCTGTCGCTCGGGTTCGCGCCGCGTGGATCAGGCCACTCTCCGCGATCCTTGAGCTGGCGTTGGTCGGAGACACATCTGCAAGGTCTTCGGCTGGCCGAGAGCGATGGATCCGCATTCCGGCGATCAAGCTATCGTTCGCACACTTGCAGCCGGTGTCAATCCCGGTCGACGTTGCCGACCGCCGAGGCGAAAAGGAGCGAACGGCCAGTTTCGTCGACGTGCTGCGGGGCGCGGTGCAACAGCCGCATCAACACCCTGATAATTCCAAGAGGGCTGCCGATGTCAACGAATGACCACGAGTCCGCCTCCGACTTCGACAAGTGGGTTGCGATTTCGCTAGCGCTCCCTGAATACGTGCACCTCGAGACGGTTACGTCGATTATGGTCAATGACGACTACCTGCAGCACCGCGGAATTGCGCAGGACACATACGATTCGCGCTGGCTCAGAACGCCGCTGCCTGTTCAAATCGGTTGGCGTCGTATCGAGAAGCCGACCCATCCCATCGTGGAACTGACACTGATCGCGTCAGAAGTTCTCGACGAATTCCTTGGCCACACTCGGACGAAACCTGCAACCGCGGAGAAGCCCGACGTTCCTGGTGCCACGACAGTTGCGGTCTGCGTAGTGCCGGTGCACGACTTGGACGCCGCGTTTACTCAGCAGGATGGCGTTCTCGACGTCGTTACACTGGCCAATCTGCTTGTTGCTGACACAATCCGAGCGCTAAGAATGATGACGGGTATTCCGCTCAAAGATGTTCTATATAGGCAGCTTTCGTCAATTGTTCCAACGCTCCTAGGGAGACGGAAGGCCGAGACTGTCGACTGGAGCGACGGTCCGGTGATTTTCCTACAGCACTCAATGGCGGATCTGGTTTCGAGCGATCCGATTTCTGCCGACGACGAGGTCGTACTAGGCCAGGCTCTCTACCAGTTGTCTATCGGCCGACCGGCAGCAGTGGTTCGAGATCACGTAGGTAGGGCTGGCGCGGCGACAGCAAGTGGCGACCATCCGGCGGCTCTTGTGGCCTATGCGACCGCTTGCGAAGTGGCCCTCGATAATTTCCTCACAGCAATGATGTGGGAAGAGGGGATGACGCCAGCCGACGCGGCCGATGGCTGGGACAACTCCCTCGCGAATCGGATCAAACGGAATTACGCCTCAAGGCTGGGTGGAAACTGGAGTATGAAGACATCGACCGCGCTCACCGCCTACTCGCGTGACGTAGCGAAGCCGCGCCACCGCATCGTTCACGCCGGCGAAACCGTGGACGGGCCCGCTGTCGAACGCGCAGCAGTCGCAGCAGAAGAGCTTTTCTCCTTCGTGACCAAATTGCTGGTCAGTCGAGGTGCCTCGTACCCAAAGACGATCTCACTGCTATTGGGGAGAGACTCATTACAGCGCTACGGCGGGGAAGCCACCAGGAGTCTGCTCAAGGCACACGAGGACCACAACGATCGGTGGGAACACGAGTTCGGTCTGTGGCGGAAACAGTGGTTCGATCTGGTCTGGGGCGCGTGACATACGCGGCAACGATCGACCTTCCCGCGGCCGTGATTGAGCAGATGAGCAGGACGGATCGTGGACGTGATGTGGTCGCAGAATGCTGACTGTTGCCGAGTCCTGCGTGGAATCAGCGAGCAGCTGGTCGGGGCCTGAGCAGGTCGTATGTACCCTAGCGGAGCGGGGACCATTCCGTATTTGTCACTCGTAATGAAAAGTCAAGAGTTCGATTCTCTTAGGCGGCTCCGACACGTTTCGGAACAGCGGTTATGCACTTCGCATAGCCGCTGTTTCTGTCTCACAGCTACTTCGAATCCACGAGCACGAACTCTGCGCGGCCGGAACTCACGCCGTTGATCTGGAGCTCGATGGCGTGCGGGCCGGGGTAGTACTTGCGCGTGGTCAGCGCCCGAAAGGAATGCTGCCGACCGACGTCGATGCTTTCACCGGGCGCGATCGTTTTCGTCGTCAGCTTGAACGTCTTCCCCGTCACCCCGCCGTTGGCTTTGGTGTGGTGAACGATGTAGTCGATCGCGAGCTTGGCGGGTTCGGTGCCGACATTGCGGATCGAAGCCTCGAAGCGCAGGCTCTCCCCGATCCGCAGTTCCGCGATTTCGACGGAAGGTCCTGTCACCTCCAGGTCGGCCGGAGCGAACCCCAGCAGGGCGAGTGCGTCGCGGTGTCCGTTCTTGATCACCGTCCGAAGTGCATGTCGCACAAGCTGGTCGGTGTTGGCGTCCGGACTTTCGAGCCACCGGGACGCGGTGGATACCACCAAGTCCGGGACGTCTCGGCTGAAGTCGTTGAGGTGGTTCGCGACAGAACGCCGAACGTAGTCACTGTCGTCCCGGTAGAGCTCGTCCAGAATCGGGACCGTGACGCCTGGCCGCAAAAGAATCTCGGGGACTCGCACCGACCACGGCAGGTATGGGCGAGTGCCTTCCGATGCCAGACGACGCACATGTGCGTCCGAGGATCGCGTCCATTCCAGCGCAATTGCGAGCGACCGATCCAGATCGGCTCGCAAAAAAGTGCGAATGGCGAACTCCGAGGTGAGTCGGCCGGTGAGTTCGGCGAGAAGCGTCAACCCGTCGTCGAATGCGGCATCGGTCTGCTCGTCGACGGCCTTCATGGCGACGGCGCTCGTGACGGGCCAGATCGACCAGCCTTGCAAGTCCGGATCCTCGGCAGCGAGTCGGATGATGCGGGCGAACTCCGCGTAGTTGCCGGGCAGTCCCGAGAGAAGGGCATCGCGTAACAGATCGGCGCGCACCCGTAGCGCGAGCGGGCCCAATTGATCTGCCGCCCCTCGCAGTACCGACAGATCAGCGTTCGGTGCGGCGGTGTGCATGGTCCGAAACAGCGTGCGCGCTGCGTCCGGGCCGATGAGTTCGTCGGCGAAAGGCATGAGAGCTTCTTACCCGAGATCGAGCAGCAGTGGAATTGTCGGAGCTGAGGTGGACAGACACTGCGTGGACGATCGGGCGGTACAGTCCGTCGCTATGCCCGACCTTGCGAAGCTCACCGACCGGTCGTGGTCGTGGTCGGTGGCGTTTTGGTGCACGGTTCCGGTGTCGTTGTACGGCTCGCTGTTCGCCATGACCGGCGAGTGGCGATGGACATTCGCCGCGACAGCGGTGGCTGTGGTTGCCCTCGTCCTGTGGGCGAAGCGCTATCGCGAGATATCGATGGATCGAACCCGGCAGATCTGGCGTTGGACGTCCGTCGTAGTGCTTGTCGTCTGCGCCTTCGGCTTGTCGGTCGTTGTGGGGACAGAACTGCTGGGAGACAAGAGCAGTCGTGTCGGCGACTCCTCCGATCCCCGGAGGGTCGCATGCGGGTCCGTGTTGAAACCGAGGCCGACCGACATGCTCACCGCTGAATTTCCGGAGAACTTCCCGGTCGAGGCGCGTGGGCAACTGGGTCCGATATCGAAAGACAGCTTGGCGAAGCGGTGTTCCGATCGACTCGACACGTCGTCGAATTTCGGTGTAGCGACTGCTGTGGGCGCGGCGCAACTTGCCGTGCGTGCGGCGGTACACATCAGGCGGCGACGCGCCCCAGCTGCTCTCGTTTCGACACCGTTGTCCTGATCAGCGAGCGACCGTTGCCCGTCGGGCCAGCATTGCCACTCCGGTTAGCAGGACCAGCACGATGGCCGCGAGTCCCGTCATGGCCGTGGTTGCCGACATTTCCAGGGTGGCGACTCCGATGCCGAGGGCAGGGATACCCAGGCCCAGGTAGGAGATGAGGAACAGTCCGGCGAGGGCCTCACTGCGCTGAGCCGGTGCCGCCATGGCGGTAACTGCTCCGACTGCAGCCTTGAAGAGCACGCCTGCGCCGATTCCGGCGATCACTCCGCCGATCAGGAACATCGGCAGACTAAGCGCGTGCATTCCGGTCACCAACGTGATCAGACCGACGGCCTCGGCCGAGATTCCCAGTGCGAGTTTCGCTGTGCTCGTCATGCGGCTGGTCAGCGTTTGAGCCAACGCTGCGGTTCCGAAGACCGCGAATACGGTGGCACCACTGAGTAGCCGTGACGGGTGGTCGAGGGTTCCTGCGACGAATCCCGGTGCCACCGAAGTGAATACACCGAACACGGAGAACGACGCGAAGCCTGCGGCGGCAGTGGCGAAATAACCGGCGCGATCACCGTGGTCGGCGTCGATGCGTTGAGGACGGTACGCGGGCCGCACCGGGAGTTCGGCCACCGTCTCGGGAACGAGGGCGACGCCGATGACGGCGACCACGAGCAATACTGCGAACACTGCGTACGGGGTGTGCAGGGGAGCGCTGACCCACTGCGCCAGGATTCCGGCGACGAGTGGACCGACTCCCAACCCACCGATGTTCGCTGCGGTGGAGACCTTCTCGAAACGTTGGCCCGACGCTTCGGGGCGGTGCTTCGTGTGCAGCTCGTGCAGATACGCCGTCGCCGTAGCGGTGAGCACGCCGACTCCGAGGCCGGTGATGAAGCGCGCCACCAACAGAACCGGCAAAGCGGTGCCGGAGAGGAACATGATCGCTGCCACCAATTCGAGCAACAGCGCCGTGATCAGAACTTTCTTGCGCCCGACCCAGTCCGAGACATGGCCGGCCAGAATCAAACTCACGATGACGCCGACGGCGTAGACGGCGAACACGACCGTCACCATGAAGGTCGAGAAGCCGTCCCGCTCTTGGTAGAGCGGGTACAGGGGACTCGGCACGGTGGAGAACGCCATGGCAGTCAGGAACGCGGCTGCGACGACCCAGAATCCGACGCCGTGTCGACGCGCGGAGCTGGAATCAGGTGCGTTCAGTGGGTGAAGGAGTGTCTGGGTGGCGATGGACATGTGGTGCTCCCGATGTCTGTGTGCGATCGTTCGGTTCTCACTTTCCTCCGCATCGACCATCGCGTCCAACGAAGAAAACAGCTCGCAACCATCTGCATATGCGATGATCGATCGATGGAGCTCAGACACCTCGAGTACTTCGTCGCAGTGAGCGAGGAGCAGAACTTCACCCGCGCGGCCGCTCGTCTGCACATCGTGCAGTCGGCGGTCTCGGCCGCGATCAAATCGCTCGAACGTGAGCTCGGCGCCTCGCTGCTGGATCGCAACTCGAAACGGGTACTACTCACAGAGGCGGGGAGCGCGCTGCTCCCGCGTGCCCGCGCAGTGCTCGATGCAGCGCGTGACGCTCGCGATGTGGTCGACGAGGTTCGCGGGGGTCTGCGCGGCACCCTGCGGATCGGCACGCTGACCTCCATCGGCTTGATCGATCTTCCGGGCCTGCTCGGGGAGTATCACCGTAGGTTCCCGCACGTTCAATTGTTCACCGGCGCAGCAGCATCGGGGACGCAGGGTCTGGTGGAGTCGGTCGCCGACGGCCGTCTCGATCTCGCGTTCGTTTCCGATCCGGGCAGCCACCCGGTTGGAGTCGACGTGCGCGAGCTCGCCTCGTCCGTGTTGGACCTCGCCCTTCCCCTCGATCACGCATTGGCAGGACGAAAATCGTTGACGCTGGCAGACATCGCCGAGTTCGACTTCATCGACTCGCCGGTGGGCTTCGGCAACCGTGCGGTGGCGGACCGCGCTTTCGCCGCGGCGGGTCTGCGGCGCAGGGTGGCTATCGAGATCACCGACATCTCCACCGGTGCCGATTATGTGCGCAACGGGCTCGGCATTGCGCTCCTGCCCAGTTTCGTCCTGTCCGGCACCGACGGTGTGCGCGTGAAGACCATCATGGACGCCGACCTGAGGTGGCCCCTCGCCGTCGCCACCCCGACAGCTCGGACTCCCAGTGCCGCGGTCAGGGCCCTGCTGAGTGTGATCGACGAATATCTCGTCTGAGCTGCGGTGATCGGGAAGGTTCCACCGTCCCCGGACGTTGAACAGGAGTAATGAATGATTTTCTGGCTACCCCGACACGACTGTGGACGCCTTCTCGCGTCCTGATCACGCGATCCGCCTCCGAGCTTCCTCACACCGCGGAAATTCTCCGGCGGTGCGAAGCCGCCGGAGTGACCGAGATCGACGTTTTGCCAGGGGACCGCTTGACCGGCCTGCGTGGTGAGACCGAGCGAGAAACTTACGCGCGAGCCAAGACGACGATGGCAGTGGTGGTAGCGCCACCGAGCGTGCTGAAGCCGCAACCGATTCCGCCGAGTGCGGATTGGCGAATCGACTTGGCGAAGGGATGCCCGGCGCACTGTCAGTACTGCTATCTGGCGGGGTCGCTGTCCGGGCCACCGATCACTCGGGTGTTCGCCAATCTCGACGACGTCTTGGCCGGTATCGGTACCCACGCTGGCCGCGGCACCATCACCTCGGGAACCGAGGAGCGCGGACACGAGGGCACCACCTTCGAACTCTCCTGCTACACCGATCCTTTGGGCATCGAGCATGTGACTGGATCGCTCGCCGAGGCCGTGCGCAGGGTCGGCTCAGGCACCTACGGCGACGGTGTGTCGCTACGTTTCACCACCAAGTTCGACGACGTGACCGAATTGGTAACGCTCGATCACCGGCGTCGCACCCGAGTTCGCTTGTCGGTCAACGCCGATGACATCGCCCATCGATTCGAGGGCGGGACCGCGCGGATGCCTGCACGAATCCAGGCGCTACGACAGTTGGCGCTGGCCGGATATCGAGTGGGGCTGACCATCGCTCCGATCATGCCGATCCCGCAGTGGCGTGAACAGTACGGTCGATTGCTCTCCAATGTCGCGGGCGCATTGCGTGACGTTCCCGATCTGGACCTGACTGCCGAGATCATCACCCATCGGTTCACCCCGTCCAGCAAGGACGTGCTGTTGAGTTGGTACCCGGGGACGAAACTCGAGATGGACGAAGGTTCCCGTACGGCGAAGCGAAACAAATTCGGCGGCGTGAAGTACGTCTATCCGAAGGACGTCATGTCGGAGATGCGGACGTGGTTCGCCGAAGAACTCGAGTCCGTTCTGCCCGACGCGCAGCTTCTGTACTGGACGTGAAAAAACCCGGCCTACACCGTCGTGCGGTGGAGGCCGGGCTGCGAAAGCTAAAGAGTTACTTCATCTTTCCGAACGTGGCGTCGATCTCTGCCATTTCCATCTCGGCGGTCTGCTGAATCAGTTCCATCAGGTCCGTGTCCAGGCCGGGAGCAAACTCTTCCAGCCGTTCCGGTGAGATTTCCATCGGAGCGCCGGCGGGGGCCTGCTCGCTCGCATCGAGATTCGTGCCGTCCTTCGACGGGGACATGCCCTGGAAGATGCGGCCGGCCTCGGATGCACCGGTCAGGTCGAAGCTGTACTGCTTGCTCTGCAGCCCGAGTTCGACGAGCTTTTGGACCTCGGGGAACTTCTCGGCGTTGGTCTTGGGAATCGGCAGCGTCTTCTTCCAGTCGACGCCCAGTGTCTCGAGGGCTTTCGCGTAACCGTTCTCGTGGGCCTGGTCTCGCACGATCAGGTACGAAATGGTCGATCGCGCAGCCTTGTTGGCGGTCATCTCGTACATGCGGCACTTCTGCAGGCGACCGGTCGACTCGAGCATGAGGTTGTACATCAGGTCGAGGACCAGGTTGCCGGAGTTGTAGACGTAGCTTCCGCTCCAGGGATTGCCGACCGAATCCACCGGCAGTGCGCCTTGCGCGCCCACGAGGTAGTGGTGGATATTGCCCTGCGACAGAGCGAGATTCAACGGAGTCGCTCCGCCCGCGCCGGGTGTGTCGAGAGGGTCGCTCAGCTTGCCCTGATACTCCGGCGAGCCGTCGAGCAGCCGCGAGATGGTGGTGCCGATGAGCTCGACGTGGCTGATCTCCTCGGTGCCGATGCCTTGGATCAGGTCGCGGTACGGCTTGGCGGCTGCACCGCGAAAGTTCATGGCCTGGAACAGGTATTGCATCATGGTGCGCATCTCGCCGAACTGTCCTCCGAGCCCTTCCTGAAGGGCATTGGCGGCGGCGGGATCGGGCTCGTCGGTGGCAATGTCGTGGATGAGTGACTGAACGTGCAGGTACATAAGAACCTCCGAGATTGCGACCAGCGAAGTTGCTGCCCTCATGGAGTGGGTGCCCCGTATGTCTGTATCCGAATCCTGGGCCCCCTCTGCACGGCCGGCGAACAGGCATTCCACCCCTTGTCTCGGGCTTGCATAAAGGGTTCGCCCAAGCCTGCGGATGCGAGTTTTCGATTGAAAGTGAAGCGACCGGTGATTAACTGCGTGCGGCGAGGTCAGTACCTACGACCCCAACCGACTCCAGGAGTGACATGGCAATTCTGACGTTCAACATGATCGTTTCTCTCGACGGCTATGTCGAGGATTCTGCAGGCAGTCTCGACTACGCCATGCCCGACGAGGAGACGCATCGCTTCTTCAATCGTCAGACCGAGGAGACTGCGGCCTTCCTGTTCGGGCGTCGAATGTACGAGGCCATGGAGGATTACTGGACGGCCCCGGAACGAGCGGACGGCGACGACATCGAGGCAGAGTTCGCGCGACTGTACGTGGACACGCCGCGCATCGTCTTCTCCGACACTCTGGACTCCGTTGCCGATGGATGTCGGTTGGTGCGCAGTGCCGACGCCGTCGCCGAAGTGCAGCGCCTCAAACGGGAGACCGAGGGAACCATTGCCGTGGCCGGTGCCGCTCTGGCGGAGTCGCTGGTCGACGAGATCGATCAGTTCGAGGTCATCCTCCTACCGACCATCCTCGGCGGGGGCAAGCCGTATTTTCCGGTCGGTCACCACCTCGACCTGACGCTCGCCGAGCAGAAGGTGTTTGCCGCGTCGGGATGGATGTACCTGCGCTACAACGTCTCTCGCTGAGACCGGACGGGTGTTCGGCGTGCAGAGCACAATGAACGGATGGCTTCAGGGAAAACTCGCAACTGGTGGACGCTTCCCGCGCACCGGTTGTGGCTCGACACCGAGGCGTCTCGACTCCTCCGATTCGGAACCACCCTCGACCATCCCGCCGGTGGTGCCGCGTGGCTGGACGATCGCGGAAACCCCGACCTCGATCATCCGGCCCACACGTACATCACCGCTCGGATGGCGCACGTGCACTTTCTCGCGTCCCTGAACGGGCGACCGGGATCCCGCAGGAAGGCCGATCGCGTCTTCGGCGGACTGCTGTCGACACTGCGGGATGCCCGGAACGGTGGATGGTTCGAGTCCAGCGCCGACGCGTCCTCGCCCGAGGCAGTCAAATCGGCCTATACGCATGCTTTCGTGGTGCTTGCAGCGGCGGCTGCCACCGCGGTGGGTCACCCCCAGGGCCGAGAGCTTCTCGATGAGGCACTCGATACTGTCGACGCCCGATTCTGGGACGAACGGTATGGAATGTGCTGCGATACATGGACTGTGGACTGGACCGAGCTCGACCCGTATCGCGGCATCAACGCCAACATGCACATGGTCGAAGCAATGCTGGCCGCCGCCGACGCCGGTGCGCCCGAGATCTGGCGCGAACGCGCACTGCGCATCTGCGACAACGTATGTCGATGGGCGGCGGCCAACGAGTGGCGCGTCCCGGAGCACTTCACCGACGAGTGGATCCCGCAACTCGAGTACAACCGTGACGACGTCACGAACCAATTCAAGCCCTACGGTGCCACCGTCGGCCACGGATTCGAGTGGGCACGACTACTCGTGCAGGCCGAACCTTTCACCGACGGTCCGCGCGACAACGACTTCGTCGACGCAGCCGCGTCCCTGTATCACCGTGCGGCGCTTGATGGATGGCAACCCGGCCCGACGCCCGGCTTCGTCTACACCACCGACTGGACAGGGAAGCCGGTCGTCACCAATCGTCTGCACTGGGTGCTGTGCGAAGCAATTGCTGCTGCCGCAACTCTGGGCCGTCACACCGGAGAAGATCGGTACGGTAGCGACTATCGCGAATGGTGGGACGTGGCTGATGCGTACTTCATCGACCGCGTCGACGGCTCCTGGCACCACGAACTCGATGTCGACAACGTTCCGGCAGCGACGGTGTGGAGCGGCAAGCCCGATCTCTACCACGCCGTACAAGCGGACATGGATCAGCCGATATGCGACGGGCTCGAGCATGGTGGCGGCGCTGCAGACCGATGTGCACTGACACGCACGGTCCAAGAATGCATCACCTGTAAATCTTCCGTTCAGGTGCCGCTGTGTGCGCTCTATACCCTGGCGAGACATCACACCTCGAAGGGCAGACCATGGAGCTCAGGCATCTGACGGCGTTCATTGCCCTCTCCGAGGAACTGCATTTCGGACGCGCCGCCGCGCGCCTGCACCTGACTCAACCGTCGCTCAGCGCCCAATTGCAGAAGCTCGAGAAGTCACTGGGAGTGACGTTGGTCGCCCGGACTTCCCATGAGGTGACGCTGACCCGTGCGGGGCGGGAATTCGAGAGTCAGGCGCGCCTCATTGTTCGGCAGATGGAGACGGCAGCGAAGGTCACCAGGGCAATCGCGATCGGCGAAGAACGTTCGCTCAACGTCGGGTACAACCTGCCTGCGAGCCGGCACCTGCTACCGGAAGCACTTGCTCGGATGAGCCGTGACCACTCCGATGTCGTGGTGTCGTTGTGGGAGAAACGAACCGGCCCTCAGCTGGCGGCTCTGAGCGACGGCACCCTCGATGTCGCGTTCGTGTACGGCCGACCCGGCTCGCCGGAGTTTCGCTACCGCCGGGTGCTTCAGGGGGTACCGCTCGTCGCCGTGGTCGGTCGGGCGCACAGCTGGGCGGGCCGGACTGGAGTTCCGTTCGCGGAGTTGGCAAGTCAATCCTGCGTCATGTTCGACCGGGAGCAGTGCCCGGCGATGTACGACTCCCTCTTCGCGGCCGCCGCAGACAATCGCATCGGCCTGCACGTTGCCCAGACTGCCGATGATCCGGGTGCGACGGCGCACGTGGTATCGGTGAAACCATTGGTCGGCTTCGCGTCGTGGTCCCGGGCGACCTCGGCGGGCATGGGAGCCGTCGGAGCCGACACCGTGGCCGTCAAGCTGTTCGACCCCGTTCCGAGAATCGACCTGTATCTGGTCTGGCGAGGCAACGAGTCCAACCCAGCAGTCGATGCCTTCGTGCGCTGCATCGAACCGGCGTGATCACTTCAGCCCTGACCGCACGAACGCGTCGACGATGTGGCGCTGCAGCACGACATAGAGCAGGAACACCGGTAGGCACGCCATTCCTGCGACAGCCATCATCGGCCCCCAGTCGGTGCCTTCGGTACCCATGAAACTACGCAAACCCAATTGCAGTACTGCGTTGCTTCGCTGCAATACCACTGCGGGCCAGAAGTATTCGTTCCAAGAGTTGATGAACAGCAGGATCGACAGGGCGGCGAGGGCGGGCCGGAGGTTGGGGACCACCACCGTCCAGAGGATCGACCACGACGAACGCCCGTCCATCTGCGCTGCCGAGATCAGCTCTTTCGGGAAGCCTGCCATGTGTTGCCGAAGCAGCAGCACCGCCAACGCGGAGCAGAGCGTGGGTACGACGACGCCTGCGAGGGTGTTGATCAGTCCCAACTGGTACAGCAGAACGTAGTTCGGCAACATCGTCACCTGGAACGGGACCAGCCACGTACCGACGAACGCGAGGTACAGCAACTTCTGAAACCTGAACGTGTACATCGCGAAGGCGTACGACGCCAGCAGGGCAATCAGCAACTGTGCCGTCGACGACACGAGCGCGACTGCGAATGTGTTGCCCAACAGCCCGAACAAGTCCACCTTGTTCGCTGCGTCGGAATAGTTGGTGAGGGAGAGAGGCCACGGCACCGGAGCCAGGGAGTAGACGTCCTCGGGTCGGCGTAACGAGGTTGCGAACAACCAGTAAATCG
Source organism: Rhodococcus sp. 077-4 (assembly GCF_047782425.1). NCBI lineage: Bacteria > Bacillati > Actinomycetota > Actinomycetes > Mycobacteriales > Nocardiaceae > Rhodococcus > Rhodococcus sp. 077-4. The sequence continues at coordinate 1,127,924 of NZ_JAJPWC010000001.1, forward strand.
GGAACGCACACGCCAGAGCGGTGATGGCCAGCACCAGGTGTCCGCGGAGGCGAGAAGTGTCAATCGTCATGGAACGCAATCCTTTCCGAAAGCCAGACGAGTCCACCGGCAATCGCCCCGAATCCGAGGAACAGTACGATTCCCGCGGCGGCGCTCAGGCCGGCGTCGAACGTACGAAAGCCGTAGTCCCACAGCAGGTAGTAGATGTTCGTCGTCGATCGAGAGGGACCGCCCTGGGTCAGGGTGTCGATGAGCGGGAAAGTCCACTGCGCACTGAGCAGCACGGTCATCAGGGCGAGGAACACCAACGTCGGTGAGAGCAACGGCAGTACGATCCACCGATCGATCTGCCACTTCGACGCGCCGTCCATCTCCGCGGCCTCCTGATAGGAGTTGTCCACCCCGGCCATTCCAGCGGACACCACAAGCACCGCGAAGCCGAGAAAATGCCACCCGGTGATCACGATGATCACGAACTGCGCAGTGTCCGCGTCCTGGATCCAGTTGCGATCGGATCCGATCATTCGATTGACGATGCCGGCACCGGGATCGAGCAGCCACTGCCAGACGGCTGCACCGGCGACGGGTGCGATGAGAAACGGCGCGAAGACGATGCTCTGGTACACCACTCGGGCGCGTCCGTTCACACTGCGCGTGGCGAACGCGATGACCACCGGTAGGACTATGGAGAACGGAAGCAGCCCGACGATCAGAATCGCTGTGCGCCAGAGTGAGTCTCCCACTGCCGGCAGCTCGAGCAGCCTCCGATAGTTGTCGGCACCGACCGGGACCATCGGTGTGGTCGGCAGGAGATTCCACGAATACGTCGACAGCTCCGCCGCCTGCACCAGCGGCCGATACGTCCACGCGATCAACAGTGCGACGGCAGGCGTCAGATACAGGTACGGCTGCGCCGCCCGCGTCGCCCGTCGCCATCGGCCGGGCGTCGCCGACTGCTCGATTCTCGGCGCGACCACGATCTCGCGCGGTCGGTCCTCCACGGTGACGAACACACCCGTCACCCGGCCCGGCGCGAGAGATCCGCCAGCTTGGCCAGCACAGACTGCCTGGACTCGTCGTAGACCACCGCGGCAGGCGTCGCGTCGACCGCGGTTGCGGCGAAGCCGGATTCGAGGAGATCGACCCGACTGAAGCCGAAGCCGGTGAGGCCTCGGTGCCGATCGAGCGGGGGAGCGGTATCGACGCGATACGACATCGCAGGCCCGACCCACACCGGAACGCCACCGATGGACCCCGCCCCGGTGTGGTGCGCGTGGCCGCACAGGACCATCCGCACATCGGATCCCGCGATCGTTTCGGCAAGGTCGTCGGGGTTCTGCAACCGCAGGTAGTCGACCGTCGTCACCGGCGACGAGATCGGTGGATGGTGCAACACCAGGATCGTCCCGCGCCGAGACGGCGTCGCCAATCGATCTGCGAGCCAACGCAGTTGGTGCTGCTCTATCCGGCCGTCGTGCCGGCCCGGGGTGGAGCTGTCGAGGACGACGATGCGTACGCCGTCGACGACGTGCACCGAGTCCCACGTGCGATGCGGATCCGGCATGTCGCCTTCGTCGAGCAACTCGCGACCGAACGCTGCCCGTTCGTCGTGATTGCCCATCGCGTAGATGATTGCAGCGCCCAACGATTCGGCCACAGGTTCGACCGCGTCGCGCAGACGGCGGTATGCGGCCGGGTCACCGTCGTCCGCCAGATCACCGGAGAACACCAACGCGTCGACGCGCTGACCGGAGGCCACGAGCAGGTCGAGCACCGACCTCAGATTCGCAAAGGTGTCGACCCTTCCATGCACCAGTTCCCCCTCGGCACGTAGGTGCGTGTCGGTCAGCTGCACCAGTGTGAAGCTCCCGGAACCTGGTCGTTCCGCAGGCTCTACTCCTGCCTCATTGGGTCGTTCCGCGGGCTCCACTCCTGCCGCGGTCATGATGCGGGGAGAAGCGTCGTCGCCTGCTCACGGGCGGCCGTCAATGTCGAAGCCGGATCTGCTCCCTGGTAGACGATCGATTCGACGGCGTCCATCATGCCGTCCCGAATCTGCAGATAATCGTTGCCGGGCATCGATACCCACGGCTCCATCGTCTCCAGCTGCGTCAGGTTGGGCTCGATCAACGGGCTGGATTCGGCCCAGTCCTTCAACCCGTCGGGATCGTCGACGAGGCCGGTACGCAGGGGCAGGTAGCCGATCCCCTTCGAGATCGCGGTGTAGGACTCCTCGCTGGTCAGGAACTCGATCAGCTCCCACGAGGCACGCTGCTTCGCGGGGTCGGAGGCGAAGGTGAACAGCGATGCCCCGGAGTTGGTCGGTACGACGGGCTTGGAGTCGAACGACGGCATCGTGGTGGCGCGCAGATCCCACTTGTCCTTCGCGCCCTTGATGAACGTGCCTTGAATTGCGCTGGATTCCAGGATCATTCCCATGTCGCCACGGGCAAAGGCCTCGTATCCCTGCTGCTGGCTGAGCTTGGGGGTGGCTCCGGAGTCGACGAGGGAGCGCGCCATCGTGGTCGCTTCGATGACGGGTTCTTCGTCGAACTCGAGCGTCGACCGATCGTCGGAGATCACCCGGCCGCCGTTGGATCGAACGAGGCTCTGGAAGCACCAGTCCTTTGCGGACTTCGTGAGGCAGTCCAGGTACACCCCACCCTTGCCGGTCTTCGCCGCGATGGCCGACGCTGCGGACGCCACCTCGTCCCAGGTGGTGGGCGGAGTCGCCGGATCGAGGCCGGCCTGCTCGAACAGTGTTGCGTTGTAATAGAAAACGGGAGTGGAGAAGACGAACGGCACTCCGTAGGTTTGGCCGTTCCAATCGGCGAGTACTCGCGCCGTGGGAGCGTAAGGGTGGCGTGCGCCGTCGAAATTGCGCTGCACCTCGTCCTTGCCGACGAGGTCGTCGAGCGACTTCGCTCCCAACTGGTTGATGGTGAAGTCGAGGTCGCTGAAGCCGAGCTGCGCTACGTCCGGCGCAGCTCCGGCCACCATCTGGCTCTGGATGCTCGACACCGTGTCGGTGGCGGGATTGGGGCTGTTGCCCTGCGGCTTCTGCGCGGTGACATCGATGTTCGGATGCTGCTTCTCGAACTCGGCGATCAGGGTGTCGAAGGTGTCCGTCCACGCACCGGCAAGTCCGTAGTTGTAGCTCTCGAAGACGATCGACACCGGTTGATCCGGTGCGAGTTCGGGAATCGGAGTCGATCCTGCCGCCGAGGTAGAGGCACTGGTGCTTCCCAGCCCTCCGCATGCGGTCAACAGCAGAGCGCTCACGACGAGCGCTCCCGATCCTGTGAGAGTGCGTTTCACTGTCGGGTCTCCATTCGATGACGAGGGATGGTCGGTCAGGCGACGAACAGGGGTGTGCCGGTTCGGGCGGGTGTGTTCTCGGGCGTCCACATCAGGCGTCGACCACTGTCGCGGTCGAACAGATGCACGTCCTCTGGGCGGACGGATACCGCGACCGGGGCACCCGGCTCGGTGTTGGATGGGCGAGGCGCTCTGATACACAACGGGTTCGAGCCTGCGCGGATGTGGATCAGCTCTTCGCTGCCGAGGTTCTCGACAGTGGTGACGACTGCCTCCACATGAGCGTGTGTGTCGACGACCTGCATCTTCTCCGGCCGAATGCCCACGACGATCGGGTGTTCGGGATGCGAGTCGGCCTCGATCCCGAGAGGAATGTTCACGCCGGGCGCGACAGCATGGAGTTCGCCCCGACTTTCGGTGACGGTGGCGTCGAACAGGTTCATCGGCGGGGCACCGAGGAATCCGGCCACGAAGGTCGATCGGGGGGTGTCGTAGAGCTCGGCCGGTGTGCCGACCTGCTCGATGCGGCCGTTGTCCATCAGAGCAATTCGGGTCGCCATGGTCATGGCCTCGACCTGATCGTGCGTGACGTAGACGAAGGTAGCGCCGATCCGCCGGTGGAGTTCGATCAGCTCGGTGCGTGTGGCGCTGCGGAGCTTCGCGTCGAGGTTGGACAAGGGCTCGTCCATCAGGAAGGCACCCGGATCTCGAACCATGGCTCTTGCCAGCGCAACTCGTTGCCGCTGCCCACCCGAGAGTTCGGCTGGTCTTCGTCCCAGCAACTCGCTCAGGTCGAGCGTTGCCGCGACCGCGGCCACCGAGTCCGCGATGGCCGTGCGGGAAAACCTCCGTGATCGAAGCGGAAAACCGATGTTCTTGGCGACGGTCAGGTGCGGATAGAGCGCGTAACTCTGAAACACCATCGCAAGATCGCGGCTACGCGGAGGAGCGGCGGTGATGTCGTTGCCGTCGAGAAGAATTCGGCCGCTCGACGGCTGGATCAGGCCGGCCACCAAACGCAGCAGGGTCGACTTTCCGCAACCGCTCGGTCCGAGAAGAACCAGGAACTCGCCGTCGGCGATATCGAGATCCACATCCTCGATCGCCTGTGTGTTGCCGTACATCTTGGACACGGACTCGAGCTGTATGCGGCCCACCGCAACCCCTCACCTGGTGCTGTCGAATCGATGGGGCTATGCCAACACCCGGTGGTGTATCGGGGGTGAACGAAGTGGGCAGAATGAGGCTCACCTGTCGGTCGGTAGCGACGATGAGCTGGAACGATAGGTTCTCGCACTCGGCCGATCGTCAGCTCGGAAGCACAAAAACCTTCCGCTGGGTCTGTATTGTCGATCCGTGCCCGAAGGTAGAAGATACGACGCCATCATCGACGTATCGGTGATCGTCACGGTCGTGGCGCTCGGTGTGGTGGCGGCCGGGTTGCTGCATTCACCGGAAAATGCGGTGTCCACCGAAGAGGCCGCGGTCGACAGTGACTACTCCATCGTGTCCGAGCCGATCGAGTATCCGGTGGACATCCCGGGCTGCTCGGAGGTCGAGCCGCCCCCGTCCGGTGAGAGCGAACTGTTCATGACGTCGTCCATCGGGGGTGACACCCCGTCGTACGACAACCCTGCCTATCCCTGGCTCACCTCGGGTAAAGCCGGTGCCATGTCAGCTGCAGTGCTTGCCGCTTTGCCCAGCGATGTCACCGTTGAGCTGGCCGCCCCATCCCAGTCGCTGACCTTTCAACCTGTAGACGACCTCGGCGCCGACATGCCGGAGGGCTTCGAGCCCAGCACCAGCGCGACGGGAACATTGGCTCGGGCCGGCTCTTCTGCCTACGCAAGCGTCGACGTCCGACCGTCGGACACCGGTATCCCCACCTGTGTTGCGGGCGCTCTCGATGCGCGAATCACCGTGCCCGACGGCACCGTCGTCGACACCAACGACAGTTGGTACGAGTACGGCGGTAACCGATCGCACTTCCGCACGGCCACCGCCTATCACCCGGACGGGACGCAGGTGACTGCCACTCTCACCGACACCGATTCGGCCGAATTCCCGCTGGAGACATCAGAATTGGCTCTCATTGCCGCACGGCCAGAGCTGCGAGTCACGGTTCCTGCTCCGGCCGACACTCCTGCTCCACGGCAGGATTGCTCCGTCTCTTCGGGCGGCATGTTGTCTGACGAGGACGGAACCGTCGCCGAGATTCGGGCCGAGTCCGTCGAGTCGGCGAACGACGCGTTGACGGAAACGTGGGAGTCGCTCCCTTCCGCTCCGCCGCTGGATAGACCGATCGGGTCCCTTGTTCCGGGCTATTACGGTTCCGGGGTGTGCACCGATCTCGAGGTGGTCGGTACCGATATCGGATTGTCCATTTCCGTGTCGGGAGGAGCGGCGCTGCCGGTTGCGAGAGACCCGTACGATCCGGAGAACGCGTACGGGCCCGTCGTCCAATTCCGCACGCTCCCCGACGGTTCTGTGGTCGAGAGCTACGACGCCGATGTCGTGAACAGCATGACATCCGAAGATGGCACCACACAGCTCACGCGTTCGGTGATGGTGACACGACCGACCGGGGTGCAGGTATCGGTGCGCTCCACGGTCGACCTCGATCGCACGCAGTACGCACCGCTGGTTCTGCCGGACCCGTTGCCTTTCGATATTCTCGACGCCGTGGCACAGGCTTCGATTGCGCAGTGGCCGTGAAGGATTCGACCACGCGCAATGTCCGCGCAGCAGCTGCGGTGCTGGTTGCAGTGGCGTCCATCATCGCCGCAGTCGTCGTGGTATCGAAGCAGGACGTTCCCGTCGAACGGCCGTCCGACAGCGAAGCGATGACACCGACATTCTCGGAGGCCACCACGACCGAGGTACCACCCGGACCCGTCCTCGAGCCCACCTGGCAGATCGATGCCGAAACCGTCTACGGGAGGCAGTTCGCCGCATTCCGTTCTCCCGCAGCAGATCTTGCCTACGATTCGAGCGTCGCGGGGGTGATCGACGGCGGTGATGTTCTGGTCAGCGCTATCGGACTGCCCAATCCGCGTTCCTACTCGGTGGATGCGATCGAGTTCGTCGCGATCGATGCCGACGACGGCAGTGTGCGATGGAAGAAGTCGCCCGGTTCAGTCGACGAATGCGCGAGTGTTCCCGTTCGGGGCGAGATCGTCTGTCTGGATTCGTATTCCGACGTCCCGTCCATCGTGAGGATCGGAGTGGGCGACGGGGAGGCACGGAGAACGCCGATGCCCGAAGCGTGGTTCGCGTACGCCGTCGAGAGCGATGGCTCGTCCGTTTTCGTGCTCGAGGGCAACCCGGAGGACGGTGAATCTGTGTTGCACGGGGGTTCCATCGATGCCCTCGACCGGATGTGGTCGCGTCCGATCACGTCGTTTGCGGGCTGGGATGGCGTGGAGGGCCCGCTGATTCACGTGTCCGACGGTCGCGGTCTCGTCACCCTCGGCGGCGAGGCCACGTTCTTCGATCCACGAACCGGCACTCCGCTCGAGGGGCTCGAATTGTTGCCCGACGCAACCGCGGTCGCGGAGAACGGTGCGGAGGTGTGGGAGCTACGAGACCCGTATGCCACCGAGACTTCCGTCGGCGGCACCGTCTATTCGTTCGAGGAGGACGCGCTCGTGGCCACCACGGAATCGAACGACGTGCGCTGGCGGTGGCCCTTGCCCGAGAGGTCGGACGGTTTCACGGAATCGGGTTCGATCGCCGAGACCGCTTCGGGGGTGTTCTTTCTCGGAACCGATTCGATGGTCCGTCTCGAATCGGTCCCGGGTTGAGCTCGCTCGGTTCCACCCCGCGACCGTTCTAGGACCGACGTGGAGTGCGCTCACCGGTGTTCGGGTCCACGTCGAACAGTTGGTCGGTGTTGTCGGGGGCGTAGACCACGGTGTTCGATTCGCGGGCACGTCGCTTGGCACCCTCGCGAACGGCCAGGAAGCCGCCTGCAAACAGCACGATGACAGCGATGGCCGCGACGATTGCCCAACCCTCGAAGCCGCCTGCAAGTGCCGCGATGAGACCACCCGCCGCGGCGATCCCGGCGAAGATCATGACGACAGCCAGCATGTTCAGGGTTGCTCGCGCCCAGCTTTTCTCGGTAGGCCTTTGCTCGACCATGGGGTATTCCTTTCGATCAGTTCACGCCGCGAATACCCGAAAGTCGGCCGAATATGCCCCTGTGTCCCGCCGCACACGGCGGGCAGGCGCTACTGCGCCTTGCGGGCCCGGTACGCGGCAACGGCCGCTCGGTTGCCGCAGGTGGTGCTGCAGAATCGGCGAGACCGGTTGCGTGACAGGTCGAGAACCAACCCTTTGCAGTCGGGATCGGCGCAGACGTCGAAGCGGGAGAGTTCGTCGGCTCGGATGACGTCGATCATGGCCATCGCGGTTTCGACCACGATGCGCGTTGCGAGCGGACTGTCGTCGGCGACGGCGTGGATGTGCCAGTCGAGTTCATCGTGGCGAACCAGTCGTGGCAGTGCCGAGGACTCGGCGAGTAGACGGTTCACCTCGATCACGGCGTCGTCGCGGGTGCTGGTGAGCAGCGTGCGCAGGGTCGGCCGCAGTGCCCGAACGGCGTCGAGCTCGGCGTCGTCGCCGTCGAAGCGCCCGGAGTAGCCCTGGCCGGTGAAGAACTCGGCCAACTCCTCGCGGGCGGTCATGGTGTCCGGATCTTCACCGGAATTGACCAATGCCACGGCCGCCAGGAGTGACAGCTCGGTGTCATGAGCGAAAAGCATGTTGACACCTTACCAGGCTGCCCTCTACTGTCACATGTCATGACGGCTGATACTCATGACGCGCAGGTGGATCTTGCGGCTACTCGCGACGCCGCAGCGCGCTCGCGTCGACTGTCGGGGCTCGGGTTCGCGCTGCTCTCGGCCGCGTCGTTCGGGCTCTCCGGCTCGCTGGCCACGGGATTGCTCGACGCCGGTTGGACGGCCGGGGCCGCCGTGACCGCGCGCATTCTGCTCGCCGCGGCGGTGTTGCTGATTCCGTCGCTCCTTGCGTTGCGCGGGCGGTGGAGCCTGCTGGCGAAGAACTGGAAGCTGATTGCCGCGTACGGAGCGTTCGCGGTGGCGGGCTGCCAGCTCGCGTTCTTCAACGCCGTCGGACGCATGGAAGTGGGAGTGGCGCTGCTCATCGAGTTCACCTCGCCCGTGGCCGTCATCGGATGGATGTGGTTTCGTCACCAGCAACGTCCGGGCCGCCTGACCCTGGTGGGTGCACTGCTGGCCGCGATGGGTCTCGTGCTGGTACTCGACCTGATCTCCGGGGCAGACGTCGACACCGTCGGCGTGCTGTGGGCTCTCGGGGCCATGGCCGGTGCTGCGGTCTACTGGGTGCTCTCGGCCGACGAGAGCAACGGACTTCCGCCGATCGTGCTCGCCGGCGGCGGGCTACTCGCGGGCGGGTTGATCCTGCTGGTCGCCGGACTCGTGGGAATCGTCCCGTTCGCCGCCCCGTTGACCGACGTCACCTTCGTCGACGCCGTCGTGCCGTGGTGGGTTCCGATCATCGGTCTCGGAGTCGTCACCGCCGCACTGGCCTACGTCCTCGGAATCGCCGCGGGCCGACGCCTCGGGTCGCGGTTGGCGTCGTTCATGGGCTTGATGGAAGTCGTTGCCGCACTTGTGTTCGCGTGGCTGTTGCTCGGGCAGGCTCCGGCACCGATCCAATTGGCCGGTGGCGCACTGATTCTGCTCGGCGTGATCGTCGTCAAATCCGGCGAGCGCTCCACCGCGGACGCCCCAGTGGAGCCGCTGCAGAGCAGAGCCTGACAACTGGTCAGTCGTCGACGCGCCCGAACACCACGGCGGCCAGGATGGTGTGGGCGCTGGCGATCACGGATTCGAGAGGTTCGCGCTCGGTGGACAGCAGCCATTGTTGAGCAATGGTGAGAACCGCGCCCACCAATCCCATGGCCAATGTTCGACGGTTCGGCCCGGCCAGGCCGCGGCTGGACCCGACGGTCTCGGCTATCTGTAGCACCGTCGCGGAGAACGAGGTGGTGGTCTTGCGGTACAGCGCGTCCACGGTGGGGGAGACGCCGAGAATCTCGACGAAGGCGATCCGAGCAGACTTGGGCTGCTCGGCAACGAAGGTGAAGAACCCTGTCAGGGCTCCTCGCAGCACCTGTTCGCTGGAGTCGGTCTCGGCGGCCGCTCCGGCGAGGATGTTCTCGCGCATCGCGTCGGTGGCTCGGGCGTACGTGGCCATCAGCAAGTCCTCGCTGTTGGTGAAGGACTCGTAGAAGTAGCGCTTGGTGAGCCCGGCCTCGCTGCAGACCTTCTCCACGGTTGCCGTCCGGTAGCCGGTGGTGCCGAAGACTTCGACGGCGGCATCGAGCAGTCGGGTTCGACGCTCCTGCTGCCGCTGCTGCTGGGGAGCGCCCCGGTAGGTGCGGCCGACTTCACTGTGATGGGTAGTCACACACAGATCTTGACACCGCTCGGTATCAGATGCAAAGTGTTCGCAGACAAGCATTCCGATCGAGGGGGAGTACATGGCGGCGTCGACGCTACGGAACAAGGTCGTTCTGATCACCGGAGCAGCACGGGGAATCGGTGCCGAGACGGCTCGGGCGCTGGCGGGCCGCGGTGCACGGCTGGTTCTCGTCGACGTCGACGAGGCCCCGCTGCGAGAGTTAGCGACGCAGCTGAAGGCCGAGGCGTTCGTCGCCGACGTCCGAAGTCTGGACGACATGCAGCGCGCCGTCGACGGCGGTATCGCGGCCTACGGAGGTATCGACCTGGTGCTCGCCAACGCCGGGATCGCGAGCTACGGATCGATCATGCAGGTGGACCCGGCCACGTTCCAGCGGGTCATGGACATCAACGTCATGGGCGTGTTCAACACCGTCCGCGCCGCGTTGCCGTCGCTCATCGAACGCAACGGCTACATCCTCGTCGTCTCGTCGTTGGCAGCATTCACCCCGTGCCCCGGCCTGGCGGCATACAACGCCAGCAAGGCCGCAGCAGAACACTTCGCGAATGCGCTGCGGCTGGAAGTGAACTACCGAGGAGTCGACGTCGGCTCGGCCCACATGGCCTGGATCGACACACCGATGGTGCAGGACGCCAAATCCGATCTCACGGCATTCCAGGATCTGCTGGCGGTGCTGCCCGGCCCGCTCGGCAAGACGATGACCGTCGAGCAGTGCGTCGACGCGTTCGTCGACGGCCTGGCCAAGCGCAAGCGTCGCGTGTACGTACCGCGCTGGGTGGGTGCGGCGTCCTGGTTCAAGGCCGTCATCACCTCGCGCGTCGGTGATCGAAGCATGCTCGAGCACGTGCCGACCATCCTGCCCAAGATGGACGAAGAAGTAGCTCGCCTCGGTAGGTCCGAGAGCGCTCGCAACAAGACCAGCTGACCCCCACCGGAGGAATCGTTGACATGACTGCCGTACTGACTACTCCCGAGGTCGATGTACTCATCATCGGGGCCGGCCTGTCCGGAATCGGAGCCGCGCGTCACCTCGGGCACGATCTGCCGGGAAAGACGTACACCATTCTGGAGAGCCGCGGTGCCATCGGTGGCACGTGGGATCTGTTCCGCTACCCCGGTATTCGCTCCGATTCCGACATGTACACGCTCGGGTACAGCTTCAAGCCGTGGATGGGGGAGAAGTCCATCGCAGACGGCACCGACATCCGCAACTACATCGTCGAAACTGCCCGAGAAGCAGGTGTGGACAAGCACATTCGGTACCACCACAAGGTCGTTGCCCTCGAATGGTCCAGCGAACAGCAGTTCTGGACGGTCACGGCGCAGCGCAGCGATACGAACGAGACAGTCACGATCACCGCGTCGTTCGTGTTCTCGTGCAGCGGTTACTACGACTACGACAAGGGCTTCAGCCCGGAGTTCGCCGGTCAGGAGAATTTCGGGGGGCAGGTGATCCACCCGCAGCACTGGCCCGAGGATCTGGACTACTCCGGCAAGAAGATCGTCGTGATCGGTAGTGGTGCAACAGCAATCACGTTGGCGCCCAACCTGGCCCAGGACGCCGAGCATGTGACTCTGCTGCAGCGCTCGCCCAGTTACATTCTGTCCCTGCCGTCGAAGGACCCGATCGCGCAGACCCTGCGGAAGCGACTACCGAAGAAGCTGGCGTACAGCGTGACTCGGCTCAAGAATGTGTCGATGGCGATGTTGATCTACACCTTGAGCCAGAAGTACCCGGAATTCATGAAGAAGCGGATCCGGACGATGCAGGAGGGATGGCTGCCGAAGGGATACGACCTCGACACCCACTTCACCCCGTCCTACAACCCGTGGGACCAGCGGCTGTGCCTGGTACCCGACAACGATCTGTTCCGTTCGATTCGCAAGGACGAAGTTTCGATCGTCACCGATCACATCGACAGCTTCACCGAGACGGGCTTGAAGCTGAAGTCCGGCAAGCACCTCGACGCCGATATCGTGGTCACTGCAACGGGATTGAACCTCAGCGCGTTGGGCGGTGCCACCTTCCGTGTCGACGGCGAAGACGTGGATCTGCCCAGCACCATGGCGTACAAGGGCATGATGCTCACCGGCATCCCCAACTTCGCCTTCGTGGTCGGATACACCAATGCGTCGTGGACACTCAAGGCCGACATGGTCTCGAACTACGTCATGCGATTGCTTGCCCACATGGACCGGAACGGGTACAGCACCGTCGAGCTCGAACGCGATCCGTCCGTGGACGAAGAACCGTTCCTCGACTTCGCAGCCGGCTACGTGCTCCGGGCCGTCGACAACTTCCCGAGGCAGGGCAGCGAAACTCCATGGAAGCTACGGATGAACTACTTCCGTGACCTGCCCGTTCTGCGGTACGGCAAGCTGGTGGACAAGGCGATGAAGTTCGGCCGCCCCCGATCGAAGGTTGCAGTCGGATCCTGACGGGAATAGATCCGATCGTGGATCGTTTGTTCCGGACATGAAAATTGGAATCATCGGTAGTGGACTGATCGGCGGCACCCTCGTCCGTCGTTGGGCAGCGCTCGGTCACGAGATTCGGTTCTCGAATTCTCGCGACCCGGAGACCCTGGCAGATCTGGCTGCAGAAACCGGGGCGACGGCCGTGTGGGCGGCCGACGCGGCGGCCGACGCGGACCTGGTGGTGCTGAGCATTCCGCAGAAGAACGTTCCCGATCTGGCCCCGGGCATCGCCGGCGCTCGCAAGCCCGGAGCCCCGATCATCGAGACCAACAACTACTACCCGCAGCAGCGCGACGGGTTGATCGAGGACATCGAGGGTGGGACGCCCGAAAGTGTGTGGGTGTCCCAGCAGCTCGGTGAGCCGGTGATCAAGGCGTTCAACGGTATTTGGTACAAGCACCTGCTCGAGAAGGGTGTGCCGGCCGGAACCGAGGGGCGAATTGCCCTACCCATCGCCGGCGACGACGACGACTCGAAGAAGCTGGTGTTCTCGGTGATCGACGAGCTCGGATTCGACCCGGTCGACGGCGGAACACTCGCCGAGTCCTGGCGTCAGCAACCGGGAACGCCCGTGTACGGCAAGGACTTCGGAGTCGACGACACGGTGAAGGCATTGGGTGAGGCGACGGCTGCACGCACCGCGGAGTGGAAGGCCTGAGCCGACCGCTGGTTCCACCCGACGCGGCAGCTACCTGGCGCGGCCTTCGCGGAGCGTGCGCTCCGCGAGGTCGCGTAGCGGTCCGGTCAGATTCGAATCCCCGACGCGGCACGAGTGCTCGCCCACCGACACGCTCCAGACGAAGGTGTCCCGGGCGTCCGACTCGGCAGCTTCGGCGGCTTGCTGATCGGCGAGGTACGGGCGCGCGGCCTCGACCAACGACTGCCATTCCGGCTCGTCGGTCTCGACGACTCCACGTTTGGACATCCCGGCGATGCCACCGGTTCGCAGTACCTCGATGCGCAGGCTCATCTGCCCTCGATCACACCCGATCGTCGCTCGGCTTCCGTGTTGACTGAACTCCCACGGTAGACCAACCTGTGGCCACGGCCCTGGCAACGTCGGAGTCGGCACCGAATCGTTTTGCCGCCGCGGCGAGCGTCGCGGCCGAGAATCCGGCGAAATCGACCGTCGGTGCCAGTCCGCCGACGGTCATCGTGTCGAACCACACCCGCCCGATGCGATCCCACGCCGGACCACCCAATGTGGTTGCCGCAACGGCGAAGGCGCGGTTGGGGATTCCCGAATTGATGTGCACGCCGCCGTCGTCCTCCGTGGTGACCACGAAATCGTCCATGCTCGCCGGCTGCGGGTCCTTGCCCAGAACGTCGTCGTCGTATGCAGTGCCGGGCTCGAGCAGTGAGCGCAATGCCTTGCCCTGGACCGCAGGCAGGAACAGGCCTTCGCCGATCAGCCACGACGCATCCTCGGCGTTCTGCTTCGCTGTGTACTGCTCGACCAACGCGCCGAAGACGTCGGAGATCGACTCGTTCAGCGCCCCGGCCTGATCCTTGTATTCGAGCGGGGTGGTGTACTGCGTGAACCCGTGTGCGAGCTCGTGCGCAACGACGCCGAGCGAGACGGTGAACCGACCGAACACTTCGCCGTCACCGTCGCCGAACACCATGCGCGAGCCGTCCCAGAACGCATTGTCGTAGTCCTGGCCGTAGTGAACCGTCGCGTCGAGGGGCAGGCCGCTGCCGTCGAGACTCGAGTAGCCGTAGACCTCGTCGAAGAACGCATACGTGGCCCCGAGGCCGTCGTACGCCTCATCTGTCGCGGCATCGCCGGTGGGATCCTCACCCTCGGCCCGCACCTGCTGACCGGGCAGATCGCGAGTGGACTTGGCATCGGAAATCGTGCGCTCGAGCGTGCCACCGGTGCGCGGGGCGATGGCGGTACGCGCCTGCACCACTTCGCGTCCGGCACGCATCTCACGATCGGCGAGCAGTGTGGCGCGAGCACCAGGACCCTGCAGCCGCTCGAGCAGAAACGGTGGAACTACAGAATGGAACGTCATACGCGGTGACCCCCTAGGTCCGTGGCATGTGCGGTGATGCATCCCAGTGTGCCCGAGGGCACCGACAATTCTCGTTCGGTAGCGGAGAGCTCACTCGCCGATCGTCGACAGATCGACTCCGTCCACCTCGCTCGGGGGACGCAGTGCGGTGACGGTCGCCCAGTTCCGGGCCAACAGGGAGGCGTCGGAATCGTCGTCCTCGGCTTGGATCTCGTCGAAGCGTACGGTGACGAAATCCTCTCCACGATCACCTATTTCGGCCTGTACCGCCCCGTAGCGGGCCAAGGAGGCCGGCACGATTCCCGCCAACTCCTTGAGCGGAACGTCCGGGATGTTGACGTTGACGACGGCGTCGGACGGGCTGTGCACCATCATCCACGTCACCGCGATGCGGGCCACGTGCTCGGCCGTCGCCCAATGTGTCGGCTCCGGGGCGATCGACGACAGCGCCATCGCGGGAACCCGATGCGTCAGCGCCGTCAGTGCGGCACCGACGGTGCCCGAATGCAGCACGGCCGCACCGGTGTTGGGGCCATGGTTGATCCCGGACAGCACCAGATCCGGCGGGTCGCCGAAAGCTCCGCGGGTGGCGACGAAGGCAATGAGCGCGGGTGATGCGTGCACCGCGTACACCGGAACATCGGGCAGGCCGTCGAGAGCGACGGACTCGAGTCCGAGATGATCGTCGACGCCCATGCCGGTCAGCGACGCACTGGCCCCGCTGCGCTCCTCGTGCGGTGCGGCGACGACGACGTCGAGACCTGCCTCGACGGCCACCCGCGCGAGCAGGGCGATTCCCTCGCTGAACACGCCGTCGTCATTGGTGATCAGAGCCCTCACTTCTTGCCTGCCTTCTTGTACGGACGTACCTCGACCGACTCGGTGAGGCCGAGAACCAGGTCGCGTCGCCCGCTACCGAGGCCGCGGCGCGTGACGTTGGCCGTACCCGCCCCACCACCGAGACGCAACGCCTCGGGGACCGACAACCCCTGGGCGAGCCCGGCCGCGATGCCGGCGCTCATCGAATCGCCTGCTCCGTGGTGATCGACCATGCGCAGCCCGGGCGTGACGATCTCGAGAACATCACCGTCCACCAGAGCCAGGGCAGGATCTCCTGCGCGCGAGATCACGACGACCTCCGCGCCGTCGTCGTGCATCTGTCGCATCGAGTCGATGAGGTGCTCGGGGTCCTCGGACTCGGTCCTGCCGTCGGCGATGAGGTCCTCGTGACTGACCTTGAGCACCGTGAGTCCGCCGGCGAGCGCGGCCAGCATGGTCGGGCCCGACAGGTCGGCCACCACGGTCTTGCCCAGGGCGGTCAGGTCTGCGCAGAGCCGCTCGTACACCTCGGGCGGAACGATGTCGTCTTCGTGCGGGCCGCCGAGAATGGCGACGTCGGTGCGGGCACCGGCGGCAAGGGTGGCGCTGAACAGATCGTCGAGGGCGTGCCGGGCCAGCGGCGGCGGGTCGACGGTGGCGATGATCTCGCGCTCGCCGCTGCGACGATCGTGCACATAGGACCCGCTCTCCTGGCCGATGTCGACGGACACGACCGAGATTCCTTCGCGCTCGATGAGATCGCGCAGGACGTCCCCTATTTCGCCGCCGAACACTCCGGTCAGCGTCACGTCCAGACCCAGCACTGCTGCCATCCGGGCAATCCAGTGGCCCTGACCGCCTGCGTGCACGTGCAGTTCGGTGTTGCCGTTGGGGGCTTTGTCGAGGGTCACTGTCAGCAAGGGTGAGGGGGCGAAGACAAGGGCGCTGAGTTCACTGGATGAGGAAGCCACCGTCTGTGCATGCCCGAAATGTCAGGTCCGAAACGGGCATATCGGAAAAATCGGCTCAGAACCGACGACGCAGGCGCATTCCGATCGGGCGGCCGTCGGGGTCGACGAGCAGTCGGTAGGCGAATGCGGAGAGTCGCTGTTGCCAGAGCGGAGGCACGGTGATCTCGTGTCTGCGCAGGCGGCCGACAGGTCGCGGGCCCGAGGACGGGTTGCGGTGCCAGTTGTCGAGCGCGGTTGCGCTGGCCGAGATGGCGTCGAAGAACTGCTGGGGATCGATCAGGTCGGCGTCGTCGCCGTCGGCGCGGCCGAGGTGCTCGCGAATCAGTTCCAGGCGCAGGTTGCGGGCGTGGGTTCGGGCACCGTCTCCCAGACCCGCGGGATCTCGCGGGTCGCGGGGGTCACGTTCGGAGTCGATGATGGCGGCCGTCAACTCCGAATCATGAGTCCAGGAGCGGCGATTGAAGTTGTCCGAGCCCACTGCTGCCCAGACGTCGTCCATGATGCATACCTTCGAGTGCACGTACACCGGTATGCCACGGTCGTTTTCGATGTCCAGAACCAACACGCGATCGCCGCCGGCGGCGCGGATGACGCCGAGAGCGGCCGAATGGCCCAGCAGCGCAGACGGAATGGTGAGCGCACTGTCGTCGTCGAGGTGCTTGGGAACCACCACCACCAGTCGCAGGTTCGGCTTGCGCCGCAACGCCGCCGCAAAGACCCGCGCCACGTCGACCGACCACAGGTACTGGTCCTCGATGTAGATCAACTCGGAGGCTCGGTCGAGGGCTTTGGCGTACGCGCGCGCCGCGCTGCGCTCGCCCTTGGTGGCGAACGGGTATGCCGGGCGTCGGCGTGGGTAGGTGCGCAGCAGTTGCACCGAGCACGTGCCCTGCGGCGACGGTGGTGCAGCGGCGGGCGGCAGTTCCGACGGCTCGCGTGTCACTCCGCGCAGCATGTCGGGTATTGCATGCCAGGGTAGGCGGGAGAGAGCAGCGGGATCCTCCCAACGCTCGCGGAACACGTCCTCGACGTCCCGCACCGCCGGGCCTTCGAGTTGCACCTGTACGTCGTGCCAGGCCGGGATCTCGCCGTACTCGGGAGGGAACGGACGCGAGACCGGATCGCCGAAATGATCCGCGTCGTCGCGTCGGGCACGCGCCAGATCGATACCACCGACGAACGCGACGTCCACGAGATCCTGGTTGCGGTACCGCACGACGACGAACTTCTGGTGGTGGCTACCGAGCGTCAGCACGCGCTGGTCGAGAATCACCTCGCCGCCGGCCTCCTCGAGCCGCAGCGCGAGCTTACGGTTCTTCGGGCCGGTGAAACCGAGCGTGTCCATGTGCGAGCGCCACACCATGCCCTTCACGACGCCACCGCGGTGCGCGACACCTGCGAGCGCATCCTCGACGGTCACGCCGTCGTCGGTGAGCAGCTGTTCCGGGTCGCCGCGCCAATCGGTGAAGAGCACCAGATCGTCGTGCTCGGTTCGCGCGAGAGCCTGCGCCAGCGCTGCGAAATACGTCCTGCCGTGGACGAGATTCTCGACGCGGTTGCCCTCGGTCCAGGCGGCGATTCGGGTGTCGTCGTTGCCCCGTTCGGGTGCGGTGAGGAACCACGGGTGCGCTGGGTCGAAACGACGCTCGGGAGCTATCAGAGCAGAGGTGGACCGGCCGAACTTCTCGGCAACTCCGTCGACGACGCGCCGGATGCGCTGCACTATCACGCTCGCATCATTTCACCCGGTTTGAAGCGCCGGGAGGGCGGGCACCCGAGCGATATGACTCAGGTACCCAACGTCACGCTCAGAAACGGCAAGCAGATCCCGCAGCTCGGCTTCGGCGTGTTCCAGATCGACCCCGAGGAGACGGCCAAAGCTGTCGAAACGGCCCTCGAGATCGGCTACCGCCACATCGACACCGCCGAGATGTACGGCAACGAGAAGCAGGTCGGCGACGGTATCCGCAACTCCGGCATCGATCGCGAATCGGTGTTCGTCACCAGCAAGCTCAACAACGGCTTTCATCGGCCGGACGATGCGCGCAAGGCGTTCGAGAAGACTCTGACCGATCTCGGCACCGACTACGTGGATCTCTTTCTGATCCACTGGCCTCTACCGACCCGCTACGACGGCGACTTCGTGTCCACGTGGAAGACGTTGGAGGAGTTCGCAGCCGACGGTCGCGCCCGCAATATCGGCGTGTCCAACTTCCAGCCTGCCCACCTGGATCGGTTGGCAGAGGAAACGGACACCGTTCCTGCCGTCAATCAGATCGAGGTGCACCCGTATTTCGTCAACAACGAGGTGTGGGCCTACGGCCGCGAGCACGCCATTCCCACCGAGGCGTGGTCGCCGATCGCCCAGGGCAATGTTCTCGAAGACCCGGAACTGCAGCGAATCGCCGACGCGGCAGGCAAATCCGTCGCTCAGGTTGTGCTGCGGTGGCACATCCAGCGCGGCAACATCATCTTCCCGAAGTCGGTGACGCCCGAGCGCGTCAAGGCCAACTTCGAGATCTTCGACTTCGAGCTCGGCTCCGCCGACGTCGAGGCGATCACCGCGCTCGACAAGGGTGAGGAAGGACGTACCGGACCCGATCCGGACACCTTCGACATGATCCCGGACTGACACGTCCGACAGTGGGCTCGAACGTGATCGCGGCGTTCGAGCCCACTGTCTTGTGTCAGGTCTTCAACGCCGATCCCGTTGCGGCGGTGACCTCTTCGGTGGTCACGCCTGGTGCGAGTTCGACCAGGGCCAGTGTCCCGTCACCCACCACGTCGATGACAGCGAGGTTGGTGATGACGCGATTCACGACGCCTTGTCCGGTCAACGGAAGGGTGCAGGCGTCGAGGATCTTCGGATTGCCATCGCGGTCGGTGTGCTCCATGACGACGATGACGCGTCGCGCACCGTGCACGAGGTCCATCGCACCGCCCATGCCCTTGACCATCTTGCCCGGAACCATCCAGTTGGCGAGGTCGCCGGTGCGTGAGACCTGCATGCCGCCCAGTACGGCGGTGTCGATGTGCCCGCCGCGGATCATGCCGAAGCTCAGTGACGAATCGAAGTACGCGGCACCGAGATTGACGGTGACCGTCTCTTTGCCCGCGTTGATGAGATTGGCGTCGACTTCGTCCTCGGTGGGGTACGGCCCGGTGCCGAGGATGCCGTTCTCGGAGTGCAGGGTGACCTTGACCGCGTCGGTCAGGTAACCCGGGATCAACGTCGGCAGGCCGATGCCGAGGTTGACGTACTCGCCGTCGACCATCTCCGCTGCGGCTCGTTCGGCCATCTGCTCGCGGGTCCACCCTGTGTTCATGCTCGAACTCCTGAAGTGACGGTGCGCTTTTCGATGCGCTTGTCCTGTGGCCCGGTGTGCACGACGCGTTGGACGAACACTCCGGGAAGATGTACGTGGGCGGGATCGATCTCGCCCGGCTCCACGAGATTCTCGACCTGCGCGATGGTGGTCTTGCCTGCCATCGCAGCGAGGGGATTGAAGTTCATCGCAGTCTTGTCGAACACGAGATTCCCTGCGGTATCGCCGATCTCGGCGTGCACCAGAGCAAAGTCCGCGTTGATCGCCTCCTCCAGCACGTACCGCTTGTCGCCGAACACCCGTGTCTCTTTGGGCGGCGACGCGATCGAGACGGATCCGTCGGCGTTGTAGCGCCAAGGCATTCCGCCGTCGGCGATGGGGCTGCCGACTCCTGCGGGGGTGAAGAACGCGGGAATTCCGGTGCCGCCCGCGCGGAGTCGCTCGGCCAGGGTGCCCTGCGGAGTGAGCTCGACCTCGAGCTCCCCGGCGAGATACTGCCGGGCGAATTCCTTGTTCTCACCGACGTACGAGGCGGTGACGCGGCGAATCCGTCCGGCAGCCAACAAGATTCCGAGTCCATAGCCGTCGACGCCGCAGTTGTTGGAAAACACTTCGAGCTCGGTCGCATCGGTGTTCGCAATGGCCTCGACGAGGGCGTCGGGGACGCCGCACAGACCGAAGCCGCCTACTGCGATGGTCGCTCCTCTGCCGATGTCCGCGACCGCGTCGGCGGCCGACGCGTAAATCTTTCCTGTCACTTCCAGCTCCTGATGTGTTCGTTGAGCAAACGTTCGCCTCAGTGAACCTGAGCTGTGGTTTCCGGTGAAGTGAATGCGGGCTTTTGCTCGTTCGATGAACGCTTGGGGGCTTGGCGTCCGCTGAGCGGACGTAGTATGGCGCGGTGACGTCACCGGATGCCAATGCAAGTGTGATCGGGAAGATCTGCTCGTTGCTGCGGGCAGCGGGAGGCGCGGAGCCGTCGGGTGCCTCGACCACGGCGCTCGCACGGACGGCCGACATTGCACGACCGACCGCGCATCGGCTGCTGTCGTCGCTGGCCGAGGAAGGCTTCGTCGACCGCGACTCTGCGTCCGGCCGCTGGTCGTTGGGTCCGGAGATCTACCTACTCGGGTCGATGGCGGCTCTGCGGTACGACATCACGGATCAAGCTCGAAAAGTAGTGCAGGCGTTGGCGACCGAGAGCGGGGAGAGCGCATTCCTCTCGGCCCGGCGAGGAGCGGAGACCGTCTGCTTGCTTCGGGTGGAAGGGAGCTTTCCGCTGCGCTCGCATGTGTTGTACGAGGGCATTCGGCTGCCGCTCGGGGTCGCGTCCGCCGGTCTGGCCATTCTTTCGCACCTGCCCGATCGGGAAGTCGACCAGTACCTCGACGGAGTCGACCTGGTGCCCGAGTGGGGCCCGGATCATTCGGAGGCGGCGATCCGGCATCGCGTCGGACTCACTCGGACAACAGGATTCGCCGTCAACCCGGGATTGCTCGTGGAGGGCAGTTGGGGCCTCGGTGCGGCTGTGTTCGACCGTGCCGGAGGGCCTGCATGGGCGCTGAGCCTGACCGGGGTAGAGACGCGATTTCGGGACGATCGACGCCGAGAGCTGGGCAAGCTGCTGCTCGACGCGGCGCACCGACTCACCGTGCAATTGGGCGAGCGTCCCGGCCTCGACTAGCTGTCGAGTTCTTCGAGAATATCCGCGGCGTCCTGACTGCCTGCGGTGGCCAACCTCCGCAACTCGGTGCGGTCGCCACGTTCACCGGCCAATTCGACAAGAATGTCGACGGCATCGCTGCTGCCGGCATCGGCGAAAGTACGTAGTTCGTCGAGGTCGTTCCGAGAGCCTGCGAGTTCTACCAACTCGTCGACGGCATCCTGATCGCCGCGGGCCGCGCGTGCGCGCAAGTCACGCAATTCCGATGCCGTGGAATTCGATTCGGTCATGAGGTGAAGTGTAGATCCATCATCGAATAACGGCAGGTCAAGTGGCCGTTGGGCGGCTTGTGAAGTTCTTGTCGGTGGGTCGGGATACTCTTCTTTCAGCTCGAACGCATGTTCGGTATCGGGGTTCACCGGGGGGTGGAGAATGAGTGCAGCACCAGCAGTGTCGTTGGCGGCGTTGACCGCTGCCGCACGAGACGAGAACCGGCACGCCGCACGCAAGATTGCTGCCTGCTACGACGTCCACCGCACCTGGATCACCCGCGATATCAAGCACAAGCACTACAGCCGCTACGGGCGCACCGAAATGGCGTTGGCGTTGGGGTGCTCGGCGACGGTTGCCGAATCGTATGTCTCGATCGCCGTCGCCCTGCACACCCGGCTCCCGCTGTTGCGGGCCGCGTTCTCCGCCGGTGAGATCGACCTCGCCCGAGTCCGGACGGCCTGCCGGATCCTCGACAATCTCTCCGACGACCTCGTCGCACGCGTCGAAGCCGAGGTCGTCGACGCCGCCCGCCAGAATTCGCCCGGGCCTTTGGAGAACGCGATCTGGGAGATTCT
The DNA here is from genome assembly GCF_047782425.1 of Rhodococcus sp. 077-4. Taxonomy (NCBI): domain Bacteria; kingdom Bacillati; phylum Actinomycetota; class Actinomycetes; order Mycobacteriales; family Nocardiaceae; genus Rhodococcus; species Rhodococcus sp. 077-4. Next base: position 1,149,839 of record NZ_JAJPWC010000001.1, read on the forward strand.
GGTTCGTGTGGCACCCGAGGAAGCAGCAGCATTGCGGGAGTTCGCGAAGAAATTTCGGACCGTCACCTTTAGTTCCGCCGGTGAGCTCGCCCGCATCCGAGCCGAGTTGACCGCCCCCGAAGCTGCTGCCGCATGGCAGCTTCTCGAAGAAATGGCCGACACCCTCTGCCCGAAAGACCCGCGCGGGAAGAAGGAACGGCTCTGCGATGCGTTCATGGCCCGCATGCACGGCGAATCACGGCTGGTGTGCCAATGCCAGCGCCCCACATGCCCGAAAAAGGATGCGGGTGCGGTGTTGCCGGATCGGCGGGTGCCGCTGACGATGATCACCGTCGACATCGCCACCCTCATCGGATTACTCGCGAACCCGGCGTATCTGGCCGGTCACGGGTCCATCGATCCGGAGTTGGCGCGGGAGTTGGCCCGCACCAGTCAGTGGCAGATCCTGCTCACCGACGCCGTGACCCTCGCCGAATCCCTCGGCCTCGCCCAGCAGAACCCAGAAACAGGTGACTGGGAACGAACCCCGACGAACGACAAGGACATAGCGTCACCGAACGCGGAAACTGAGCCTGCCGCAGAAGCAGCACCGGCAGCCGCAGCCGCAGCGAATTCAGCGACGGACACCGGCACCGCTGCAAACGAGACAGAGCCCGGCGCAAGCACTGACACCGAACCGGCGTCGGAGACCAGGACCGAATCTGGCATAGCCACTGGGACTTCCATCGATACCGACCCCGACACCGACACCGCTACTGTGCCGGGCACGGACCCTCCGTGTGAGCCCGCCAACCGCACCGACACCGAATCGACCACTGCACCATCGCCGGCGACGGTACCGAAACCTACCCCCGGCCGGGGAGCTGATCCCGGCCATGGCTCCAATTCAGCGTCGCCGCATGCAGCATCACCCCGAGGCCCGGTGGGAGCATCCGGTCCGCCAGCAGATCTGAGCCGAGCGTCCGATCCACGCCAAATACACTTTGCTGCAGAACAACCCGAACGATCGAGTACAGGATCGCCGACACCGTCGAGTGGACCAGCACCTGCAACAGACTCCGCGCGGGGAACACACACTGCGTCTGTTCCTCCGCCCGAACCGCGAAAGAAAACACCACCGGAGCCGAACCCGAACCCGGTCGGAGCAGCACCGCAACCCGCCCCAGGTACCGACGGGACGGCAGAACCCAGCGGGGAGGAACACCGACGACGAACTCAGTCGTTGACCTCTGCTGCAGCTCTGTTCTGCACCCACACCCCACTCGGCCGTGGCACACGGCACAGCTCTGCCCTCGACCTGACCGACATCAGACATCCCGCCCGCAACATGAGGGCACTCGACCTACGCTCGACAATCCAGCCGAACAACCGAACCATCCACGCACCCGCCGGCCTCTACCTCGGCAACGCATCCCTCACCGCCGCCCTCGAAGCAGCCATCGCCGCCGACCCCACCCTCGGAAAATCCGTACCCCGCGACCCACTGACCGACCGCGCCCTCATCTACCGACCCGACACCCTCACCACCACCGCCGTCCGGCAACGCGACAGGCACTGCCGCTTCCCCGGCTGCCACCGCCCCGCCGCACGCTGCCAACTCGACCACATCATCGCCTTCGACCACACCAACCCACTCGGCGGAGGCTGGACGACCATCAACAACCTCCAATGCCTGTGCGAGTTCCACCATTCGGTGAAAACCGCCGGCTACTGGACAGCCACCATGCTCCCCGGCGGCGCACTACTATGGACCTCCACCTCGAAAACCACCCGAATCACTCTGCCCGCCAACGGAACAGCCGCACCCATCCTCGGCAACGACCTCAGACCACACATCCCCACAAAACCGAGACGATCCGGCATCATCGCCTACCCCAACCCACCCGACACCGAACAACCCGAGACAAACGACACGACAGCACCGCCGTTTTAGATGCAGCGGTCAATAGTCGAACGCCTCGAACCTGATGTCTTCACCGGCCACCCACTCCGACACTGCGTCGTGCAGAGACGGAACCGCACATACGTAGAACTGTCTTCGTCCAACGCGTCCCACGGCTTTGACGTCGGCGTCGGTCATCCTTCGGGTGTGTGTTCGGGCTCCGAGCTGTTCGAGAGTGCGAAGCCGGGCATGCCCGTCGGTGTCGATCTGTCCGGTAAGGAACACCGTGATTGCCACCCCCCAGCGGCCGACCCGCTCGACGACGTCGACGGCGAGAGCCAGGTCCTCTGCGCGCACACTCCAGAGCAGGGTCAGCGCGAGTCCCGATTCGTGGGCAGCGTGCGCCTGCGCCATGAATGGAGTGATCCCGACCCCTGATGCCACGACCACTACGTCGTCGGTATCGGGCTTCGTGTCGGCGTATCTGGTGTCATCCTCGCCGCCGAAGCCCATGACAGTTGCAGTCAGGTCCGAACCTGGGGTCCATCGCGACAGCAGCCTGGTGACCGGTCCGTGCTCCCGGACGGTTATCTCGAATACGTTGCTGCCCAGTGTATTCGGTTCGCTCGACACTGTGAACGTTCTGATGAAGTCGTCGTTGAGTGAGCGGGGGTCATGATCGCGCATGTGCGACCAGCCGCGATCGAGTCGATCGGAGAAGTCGAGGGTGACGTGTTGCCCTGCGCGCCATTGCACCGGCTTCGACGGCTCGCCCGGAGAAAGCCGGAATGTGTACCGCGATATCGTCGGCGTGATCGGTAGCTTGTGGATCAGCGAGGCAAGCATCCTGTCCGCTGATCTGGGCTGGCGGCCCGAATCGCCGACCTCGCGGGCCAATCTCCGAACCGGAGGGTTGTACGGCGACGGGTCGAGCAGCGTGCCTCTGAACGGGAGGCCGTCCCTCACCAGGCGCACCGCCTCGATTTCGATCCGCACAGCCATATTGCTATGTGGCAGAACAATTTCAGCTGCATCGCCGATCAATACCTCTGCGCGTCCAGTCAGGTAGAGAACGTCGCCGGTGTCGAAATCGGGAAAGGTGACGCCCACTGCCCGGTCGGAGGTGATGTTCCCCAACGTCTGGTAGAGGCGGTTCCCCGAGTACTCCGGGTAGACCAAGGTCACGCCCTCCGCGTCGGAGTTGCTGAAGACCCGGACGAATCCTGGTGCCCCGCCGCGGAGGTTGGTGTCCATGCTGTCGGCACCGTGTCGGCTGGAGATGAAAAACGTGTCGGATCTGTCGATGATGGCGAGGGCCTCGGCCGGTAGCGGGAGTGAATCGGTGATCAGCTGCGGAGAAGATTCGTGGGGTGTTATCGCCCGCTTGTTCAGGTACTTGGGGCAGTTACCGAGGGTTTCGTCGACTGCGACGTCGACCTGGACTTCCACGCGTTCGTTGTTGTCCGAAGTTGTTGTCTTCGTTCGCTTTACCGCCACCACGCCGTCGAGCATCCGTCCTGCGATCTTGACCCTTCCCCTGTGCTCCAGGTCGACGACGAGGCCCGAGACCAAGCGTTCTCGTCCGTTCGTGTTTTCGTGACACAAGAGGCCCTCGAGCACAGGGTCGGTACCCGTCCAATCAGTGCCCTGTTCTGCGGAGCGAGGTTCGAGGTGGGCCGGGAACCTCAACCGCAGAACGCCCGCCGCGGCCGGGGTTGCTGTTCCGGGAGCGCCCCCGAGCAGGGTTGTCCATACGCGATCGTCGACGCCGTTTGTTCCGAGCGCCACGAGTGGGCTCCGACTCATCCAGGATCCGTACGCGGTGGGCAGACCTGGAACGGTGGGGTTGTCCTCGTAGGGCACCTGCAGAAGACGGTGCATCGTCTCTTCCCCTGGATGCCACTGGCTCGGCACATGGTCGTCATCTGTTCGCATGACGTCTGACCCTTCTCGGAAATTGTCGGTCTACATGGCTGTTCGAGGTACCCGGTGGACGCCGGATGCTGCGGACCCGAGACATTGTGCCGCGCTATGGATCCCGGGACGGGCCGGGAGGCTTTCGATCAGGCTGCGTGAGGTGACTCGGAGGATCCGTGCAGGAAGGTGGTGATCAGGGAGGCGACTTCGTCGAGGTGGCTTTCGAGGAGAAAGTGGCCCCCGTCGAGCAGGTGAATTTCCGCGTCGGGAAGATCGCGCAGGAACGCACGGGCACCGTCGGGTCCGAAGATCTCGTCGTTCTCGCCCCAGACGGCGAGGAACGGGGGACGTGAATCGCGAAAGTAACGCTGCACCGCGGGGTACAGGTGGACGTTCGTTGGATATTCGGAGAACAGCTTCAGTTGGATCTCATCGTTGCCGGGACGGGTGAGGAGCGCGTGGTCGTGGATCCAGGCGTCGGGGCTCAGGAGGGTCGGATCGGAGACGCCGTGGGTGTATTGCCATCGGACCGCTTCGAGATCGAGTGCATTGCGCAGCGGCGCAGCGTTTTCCGGCGTGCGGTTCTTCGCGTAGGTCCATAGAGGTGCCCAGAACGAGTCCACGAACCCTTCCTCGTACGCGTTGCCGTTCTGGCTGACGATGGCGGTGATGCGATCGGGATGGCCGAGGGCGAGGCGCCACCCGACGGGTGCGCCGTAGTCCTGGGTGTAGATCGCGTAGCGGTCGAGACCCAGTTGGTCGAGGAGATGGTCGGTGACAGTGGTGAGGGTGTCGAACGTGTAGTCGAAGTCGTCGACGGACGGAGCTGCTGAGTACCCGAAGCCGATGAAGTCGGGCGCGATCACGTGAAAACTCTTGCCCAACAACGGGATGAGGTGGCGGAACATGAAGGAACTGGAGGGTGTTCCGTGAAGCAGCACGATGGTGGGATCGGACGGATTTCCGGCCTCCCGGTAGAAGACGTCGAGTCCGTCGACGGTGATGGTGTGGTGATGAACGGCGACCATGGATAACCCCTATGGGTAGTTGATGTGGTTACCCCATGACAAAACCACGGTAGTAGTAACCTGTCAAGTGCGCTATGATGGTTACATGATCACCGGGGATGCGCGGGCCATCGACGAAGCACTGCTGATCGACCTCCTGAACACCACGCCGGTGGTCGAGGATCAGCCGATGGATCTTCTCGCGGAGGATGCAGACGGTCGAGACTGGCTGAGTGCGCGCGGCGGGACCGGAAGCGCCGAGGAACTTCGGGAGTGCCGCGCTGCGCGTGACGACCTTCAGCGGGTGGTGCGGGGTGCAACAACACCGTCGTCGCTGAGCAGGTATCTGGTTGGCCTCTCGAGGGTGCCGGTGCTGACCGACGACGCCCTCGACTGGGTTCTTCAGGTGGCGGAGGATCGCCGACTGGCCGCACGGATTGTGCTGGTCTGGGCGGAGATTCGTGAGAATTCTCCCGGCGCACTGCGTCCGTGTGCGAATGACGAGTGCCGCTTGTTTCTTCTGGATCGCTCGCGTGCCGGCACCGCGCGGTGGTGCTCGATGGCCACGTGTGGCAACAAGATGAAGGCGCGGCGGCACCGTGCTCGCGCGGGAAGCGACTGACTGTCGCGCTCAGCAGCGTCCACGACGGGGGCAATCACCCTCGTCGTGGACACCCTGCTGGCCGGGTGTATCAGACCAAGTGCTGAATGTGATCGCGCGTGAATTCGATGCGCTCGTCCACGCGGCCGTCGCCCACCTTGTTCACCCACTCGGGATCCGACAGCAGTGCGCGCCCGACGGCCACCAAATCGAATTCGTTGTCCTCGAACTGACCGACCAGCGCATCGAGTCCGGTGACACCCGACGCGGCATCCTCCGACCATGCCGAGGTGAAGACCGAGTCGAGGCCGACCGATCCGACGGTGATGACAGGAACGCCGGTGAGCTTGCGGGTCCACCCGGCCAAACCCAGCTTCCCGTCGCTGCCGTCCAGCTCCGGGAACGCCGGATCCCAGTGGCGACGTGTCGAGGCGTGCAGGACGTCCACTCCGGCGTCGACCAGAGGTGTCAGGACGCGCGAGAGCTCGTCGGGGTTGTCTGCGAGACGGGCATCGAAGTGGTTGCTCTTCCACTGCGAGAAGCGGTACACGATGGCGAAGTCTTCACCCACTGCGGCGCGGATGGCCGCAACGACCTGGGCGGGGAAGCGAGTCCGGGCTTCCAGTGAGCCGCCGAACTCGTCGTCTCGCACATTGGTTGTGGCCCAAAGGAACTCGTCCAGAAGGTAACCGTGGGCCCCGTGCAGCTCGATACCGTCGAAACCGGTGTTCTTCGCGTTGACCGCCGCCTGAACCCACTGCGAGGTGAGTTCGTCGAGGTCGGAGTCGGTGAATGCGCGGCCAACCGAGGAGCCGTCGAGTGCAATTCCCGACGGGCTGACCGTGGTGACGTCCGGGAAGAGGCGAGGCTCGGTTCCTCGCTCGACACCGAGGTGCCACAACTGAGGGATGATCGCGCTGCCTTCGGCGTGCACCGCGTCGACGACGCCTTTCCAGCCCTCGAGGCTGGCATCACCGTAGATCCGCGGGACGCGGGTGTGGGGACCTGCGGCGGGATCGGGGATGTAAGTGCCCTCGGTGATGATGAGGCCGGTGCCACCGGCGGCGCGCTTGCGGTAGTACTCGGCCACATCAGGACCGGGGACGCCGTCGGGTGAGAATGCGCGCGTCATCGGGGCCATCGCGAAGCGATTGCGCAGCTTCAGCGACTTGACCTCGAAAGGCTCGAAGAGCCCGGCGGTGGACAGATGCTGTGTTGTCGATGCAGTTTCGGTCACGCCTGCGCACAACCTGCACCGACACCGAGCTATTCCCGGCACTGGGCTGTTAGCGTCGGAGCCTTATGAGCCCCTCGCCGCTGATTTCAGCCGCCGAACTGCACGATCTCTTCGAGATGGGACGAGGCCCGGTGGTCCTCGATGTCCGGTTCGAGCTCCACACCGGAAGTGACAGAGCCGGTTACGAGGCCGGCCATATTCCGAATGCACAGTTCGTCGACCTCGACACCGAACTTGCCGGCGTCCCGGGCTCGGACGGCCGTCACCCGTTGCCCGACACCGAAACGTTCGTCGCAGCGATGCGAGGTGCCGGGGTGAGTGACGACTCCTCCGTGGTGGTCTACGACGCGGGCCCCGCCACCGCGGCAGCGCGAGCATGGTGGTTGCTGCGCTACAACGGGCACCGCGACGTACGCGTCCTCGACGGTGGCCTCGCCCAATGGACTGCGGCCGGATTCCCGATCGGGACCGAACCGTCGATCGTCGCAGCCGGGTCGTTCACTGCGCGGCCACCCCTCGCGCGGGTTCTCGAGGTCGACGACGTTCTCGAGTTCGCGCAACACAACGTACTGATCGACGCTCGGGCAGCCGAGCGGTTCCGAGGGGAGGTGGAACCGGTGGATCCCGTGGCCGGTCATATCCCCGGCGCAGTCAATCGGCCGACGACCGAGAACGTGGATTCGGACGGACGCTTTCTGGCCCCGGAGGTACTCGATGGCGCATTCGGTGGACTCGTGCCGACGGGGAAGGACGTCGCCGTCTACTGCGGTTCCGGGGTGACCGCGGCACATCAGATTCTGGCGCTCGAATTGTTGGGCATCGATGCTGCCTTGTATCCGGGATCGTGGTCGGGGTGGATCACCGATCCGACGCGCCCGCGAGCGTGACGTAGGCCCCTGACCGGCACGTTCATGTCGGCAGGGTTGAACTTGAATCCAACTTCAACTATACCTTGGGCATGAAGGTTGCAGGCAAAGTTGCCATCGTCACCGGCGGCGGTGGCGGAATCGGCGGGGCCATCGCTGCTCGACTCTCCGAACACGGCGCACGCGCCGTCGTCTCCGACCTCGACGAACGCACGGCTCGATCCGTGGTCGACGCCATCGAACGCGACCGGCCGGGAACTGCGGTCGCCGCGGCGGCCGATGCGTCGAACACCGCAGATATCGAGCGGCTGATAAAGCTGGCCGAGGACTCGTTCGGTCCGGTCGATCTCTACTTCGCCAACGCAGGCATCAGCGGTGCCCCCGGACTCGACGCCGCCGAGAAGGACTGGGATTTCTCGTTCGACGTCAACGTGCGCGCGCACATTCGCGCCGCCCAGCTGTTGGTGCCGGGCTGGCTCGAACGCGGTGAGGGCTACTTCGTCAGCACTGCGTCCGCGGCCGGCTTGCTCACCCAAATCGGTTCGGCGACGTATGCGACAACCAAACACGCGGCGGTCGGATTCGCCGAATGGTTGAACGTCACCTACGGCAATCGTGGCATCCGAGTCAGTTGCCTGTGTCCGATGGGCGTCAACACCAAGCTGCTCTACGAAGGCCGCGAATCCGGAGATGCATTGGGAGCGGCCGCAACTGCGGCGGTGCTCAGTGCCGGTGCCGTACTCGAACCGCTCGATGTCGCCGACGTGGTGCTGGACGCGATGGACCGTGAGCAGTTCCTGATTCTGCCGCACGAGAACGTATTGGACATGTACCGCAACAAGGGTGCCGACTACGACCGGTGGTTGCGCGGCATGCGTCGCTACCAGGACAGCTTGCTCGACAACAACCGTTAGGGGCCCACCGTGGCATTTTTCGAGACCAGCGACCGCGCGAAGAAGTACGAGTCGGATCTGTTGGAGTTCATGGACTCTCACGTCTACCCGGCCGAGGCAGTGTACGAGCAGCAGATGCTCGAATCCGGTGACCCGCACTTCCATCCGCCGATCCTCGAAGATCTGAAGAAGGAAGCGCGCTCGCGCGGATTGTGGAATCTGTTCCACCCACACCAGGAGTGGGGCCCAGGCCTGACCAATCTCGAGTACGCTCCGCTCGCCGAGATCATGGGCCGCAGCCTGCTCGCCCCCGAGGCATGCAACTGCAACGCGCCGGACACCGGCAACATGGAGGTGTTCACTCTCTTCGGCACCGACGAGCACAAAGAAAAATATTTGAAGCCGTTGCTGGACGGCACCATTCGCTCGGCCTTTGCGATGACCGAGCCCGACGTGGCCAGCTCCGACGCCACCAACATCGCGATGAAGATGGATCGTGACGGTGACGACTTCATCTTGAACGGGCGTAAATGGTGGACGTCGAACGCGATGCACAAGAACTGCAAGGTTCTCATCGTCATGGGCAAGACCGATCCGGAGGCTGCTACTCATCGGCAGCAGTCGATGCTCGTCGTGCCCATCGACGCACCCGGTGTCACCGTGCTGCGCAACCTGCCGGTATTCGGCTACATCGACCGCGAGGGCCACGCGGAGGTGCTTTTCGAGGATGTGCGGGTGCCGGCGAAGGACGTGTTGAAGGGGCCGGGTGAGGGTTTCGCCATCAGCCAGGCTCGCCTGGGACCGGGTCGTATCCACCACGCCATGCGCACCATCGGCGTGGCGGAGCGTGCCCTCGAATTGCTGTGTCGCCGTGCGGTATCGCGGGTGACCTTCGGTAAGCCGGTGGCAATGCGCGCAAACATCCAGGACTGGATCGCCGAGGCGCGCATCGAGATCGAGAAGACGCGACTGCTCACGTTCAAGGCCGCTTATTTGATGGACACCGTCGGGAACAAGGAAGCGCGGACCGAGATCGCGGCCATCAAGGTTGCCGCACCCGAGATGGCGCTGAAGATCATCGACCGTGCCATCCAGGTGCACGGCGGCGGTGGCGTGAGCAACGACTTCCCGCTCGCGATGATGTACGCCCACATTCGGACCCTGCGTCTGGCCGATGGTCCCGACGAGGTGCACAAGATGTCGATCGCGAAAATGGAGCTGAAGAAGTACCTCTGAACGTACGTCTATCGACCCGGCTGCCAGGCCGGGTCGCGGCCGATGAAGGCCATCAGCTTGTCCTGCGGGGACGCGTCGTTGCCGACCGGGACAGCGGGCCCGTATTGCCCGCTGTCCCGCAGCATGTGCTCCATCGGACGCATGGCTTCGAGGGCCGCGGAGCAACGTTCGGAACCCAGATCGGGTTCGCGCCCAAGCGCTTTCGCCAGGTCCCAGGAGTGCATCCAGATGTCGGCGGTGTAGAAGACGGCGATTGCCTGATCGACAGGCATCTCGCCGGTGTGCGGGTTCTTCAGAATTCGGCCCGCGGGGTCGTCGAGAATGGCTTGGATCTCGGCGACGTGCTGAGTCCAGGCGGCAACCGGGTCGGCCTCGATGTCGAGAGTCTGGAATTCGATTCCTGCGCCGCCGGCGAGAAAGCCGCGAGACCACTCGATGAGGTGCTTCACGACATCGATTGCGGCCCAGCCTGATACCGGGCTCGGTTTCGACCAATCCTCCGGGGACGCGGACTGCACCAAGGCGGTGAATGCGGCCGCGTCGCGCGCGTGTTGCTGCCCCGGTCCGGCAAGCATCTCGTCGAGCTTGTCGTAGCCCTCCTTCACGCCGATGTCCATTCCACTCGACAGCATGCCGTCACGCGTCGCGAAGTCCGACACCACACTGAGCACTCTGAGCAGCGTGCCACCGCCCTCGCGGTTCTCGAACGTGAGCGTCTCGAGTGCAACCGAATCCGGCTGGCCCTCGTAGGTGAAGGTCCACACGATGCGCTCGTTGTCTCTTACCTCGTGGAAGCTGCCGAAGAAGGAAGCAATTTCCTCACCGTCGCGGTCGTTGGCGAAAGCCCATGCGCCGCCGGTGTGACCGTCCCACTTCAGTATTCGGGTCGTCAACGACCGAGGCCCCACCCACCGGCGATACAGCTCGGGGTCGATGTGAGCGCGAAACACCTGCTCCGGTGCCGCGTCGAACTCTCGGATGATCTCGATCGTGGGGACTTTGTCGTCGGCGAGAATTTCGGTTTCGTACCCGTTCATGACACTTCCTTCGTCTCGGTGGTCTCGTCCTCTGCGATGCTCTCCAGCAGGGCGTCGAGGCGTCCATATCGTTGTTCTGCTTCGTGGCGGTAGCGCTCGATCCATTTCGCCATCAGACCGAATACCTCTGCATCCAGGTGCACTGGACGACGCTGAGCGTCTTTGCTACGAGTGACGAGCCCCGCCTCTTCGAGCACTTTGACGTGTTTGGAGACAGCTTGCAGGCTCATGTCGTACGGCTCGGCCAGTTCGCTGACGTTCGCATCCGCGCCTGCGAGTCGGGCCACCATGTCACGTCGGGTGGGGTCTGCGAGGGCGGCGAACGTCCTGTTCAGTTGCTCCGTGCGGTCGTCCATCGGCTCCTCGATTCGTCGCTGGTAACGAGATTAGGCCGCGCACCCCGCTTAGTCAACCACTTGGTTGAGTAAGGCCGATGTCTTACCCTCGGCGCATGAGTCTCGGTGACGACATGGTGGAGGACGTGCTGGCGCTCGATCTGGGGCATGCAGTGCGGGTCGCGGTCGATGGAGTGACCGCGTCGGGTAAAACCACCTGTGCGCGGTGGCTGGTGGATTCTGTTGTGGCGCAGGGCCGTCCGGCAGTGCAGGTGACCATGGACGGGTTCCATCACCGGCGCGCCCATCGATATCGTCAGGGCCGGACGTCGGCGCTCGGCTACTACCGCGATGCCTACGATTTCGATGCCTTGCTCGAGAACGTGCTGATTCCGTTGGGGCCGCACGGAAGTGGTGCCATCCGCAGTCGCGTCATCGATCTGGCGTCCGATGAGCCGGTACAAGATCCGCCGGAACCGGTGCCTGCCGATGCGATCGTCGTAGTGGATGGGACGTTTCTGCACCGGCCGCCGCTGGCCCAATTCTGGGACTACTCCGTGTTCGTGGACACCCCGATGGATGTGGCGCGCTCCCGTGGGATTGCCAGAGATGCCGACGCGCTCGGTGGCCCGGAGGCTGCGGGAAGAGCTTTCGACCAGCGCTATCACGCAGCGTGCCGCATCTATCTCGACGAGGTGGATCCCCGAACGCTGACAACGCGGGTGCTGCCGGGGATTGACAGTCTGCTGTCAATGGAGGCATGATTGACAGCATCCTGTCAATCGACGTGAGGGCTATCCGAATGACCACCATTGCGCTGTATGCCACCGACACCATGGCCGACTGGGAATACGGGTACCTCACCGCGGGGCTGGCCATGGCCCGCGAGCAGGACGCGAACGCGAACCGATTGATCGTTGCATCCGAGACTGGGGATGCCGTCACGACGATGGGTGGATTGCGCGTCACTCCTGACGTCGCGCTGGCCGATCTTCCGACCCTCGATGCCCTGATTCTGCCCGGAGCAAGCAGTTGGGATTCCGGCCACGACGCAGCGCTCCGGATCGCCGCCGAACTCGTCGCGGCCGGCACTCCGGTCGCTGCGATCTGTGGCGCAACCTACGGGTTGGCCAGGGCCGGACTGCTCGACGACCGGCCGCATACCTCCAATGCCGCCGAGTTCCTCACGCAGGCAGCCGAATACCGCGGAGCAGAGTACTACCGAGAAGACAAGGCAGTGTCCGACGGTACCGTCATCACCGCCGGAGCGACGGCACCGATCGAGTTCGCCAAGTTGGTGTTCGAGCGCCTGAACGTGTTTCCTCAACCCGTCGTCGATGCCTGGTACGGCCTCTACACGACAGGTGAACGCAAGTACTACGACCAGCTGGCGGGTGCATGACGCAACGTAGCCCGGCGGGTGATGCGCTGACCGCTCTTGTCTTGCCCGTCTTCGAGCTCAACGGCGAATTCCTCGCCGCCGCACACGACATCACGGAGCCGACGGGTCTGACACCGGCGTGGTGGCAGGTGCTCGGGGCGACCCTGGACGAGCCGCTGTCGGTCGCCGACATCGCGCGCCGTGTCGGGTTGGGGTTGGCGCGGCAGAGCGTGCAGCGGACGGCAAATCTGTTGGTGGACAAAGGCTGGGCGGTATACGTCGACAACCCCAACCACAAGCGGGCGAAGCTGTTGGAACCGACACCCAAGGGACGCGAGACTGTTGCTGCACTGCGTGACGCGCAACATGCATGGTCCGATGCCGTGGGTGCCGAAGTGGGAGAGGACGAATTGCGTTCTTTCGAGGCAACCCTTGTCAAGATCCTCGCAGCGTCCCGGGACTACCGCGGGAGCAGTGCATAATTCGGCAATGGCTGTGCTCGCAATACTGTTCTCCGGACTTCTGGCTGGATTGCTGTCGCAATCCGACGGGATCGACATGTTCGGTGACACCAGCTTTGGCGGGGTGCTGTTCTCCAGCGGCGGCGGGGGAGTAGCACTCGCGGTGATTCTCGCGTCTGGTCTGGCGATGGTTGTTCGTCGACGCATCGTGCTGGCGGGTCTATCCATCGCTGCGGCAGTCGTCATCGGGAGCTCGGCACTGTTGTTCTCGTCCGACTTCGGCGAGGTGATGGCAGGCGGCGTCCTGTTGGGATGCGGTGCAGTACAGGCGAATCGCGAACGACTTCGTCAGGCGCTGCTTGCCGCGTCATTTCTTCTCGGACTGCTCAGCGCAGGCGCGGTCGAGGCTCTGCAGTACTCAGGCATTCCGCGGCGTTACGCTGACTACCTCACCGAATCCGATATGGGCACACCGGTGGTCGTGCCGGCGCTCTGCGTACTGACAGTGCTGACGGTGGCCTGGGCAGCTCGTATCGACCTCGGTGACGACAATTCGTCACCCGAACGGAGCATCCGCACAGTCGCGGCAATACTGCTGGTATCGATCGGTGGCCTTGCGCTGGCCGTACTGTTCGGACACAGCATGTTCGAGAGCGAGTACGGTCTCGTGGGGAACTGGTACTTCGGAATCCTCGTCGTACCCTTGCTGTTCGCGGCCGCTGCTCTGCTGCCAGGGCGAGGCGGCATCATGATTCTCGCCGGGAGCGCTGTGTTGCTCACCTCGACCACCACGTCGGGGGTGGGTATCAGTGTCTCGGCCTGGGTCTGGACACTGGGGCTGGTGGCTGTCACCGCGATCTCGGTGGCGGCAGGCACGGCCCTCGGATTGCGTTGGGGGCGTCCGCTGATCGGAGTTGCAGTTCTGGCGGTGGTCTGTGTGACGGCCCTGTTCGAGCAGCCCCCGCTGGACAACGTTCACTACGTGGCGAGTCTGATCGTCTTTCCGGCCGCCGCGGCCTACCTGTACGTGGCGTGCACACCGGTCGACCCCGCGCCGGCGACGCTCGGACTCGCAGTGCCGGTGGCGATCACGGTGCCGATGGTCGTCACCTATGGTTGGACGGCGTACACGCCGCTCACGTCCGTCATGCACAGCACGACGTGGCCCAGCACCGAGCTGTGGTTCTCGACGGGCGCAGCAGTTGTGACGGTGGTCCTCGCAAGCGTCGGGATGCGGTTCCTCGGTCGTCGACCGCTACTGAATTGATCACCGGAGTACCGTTTTCATCATGGCTTACAGATACCTCGGAAACAGTGGACTGAAGATCTCGGAGATCACCTACGGCAACTGGTTGACGCACGGTTCGCAGGTGGAGAACGACATCGCCACCCAGTGTGTACGCGCTGCTCTCGATGCAGGCATCACCACGTTCGACACCGCCGACGTCTACGCAAACGGAGCTGCCGAAACTGTCCTCGGTGACGCCCTGAAAGGGGAGCGTCGGGAATCACTGGAGATTTTCACCAAGGTCTATTTTCCCGTCGGACCCAAGGGCCCCAACGACACCGGACTCTCGCGTAAGCACATCCTCGAGGGCATCGACGCGTCGCTGCGTCGGCTCGGTACCGATTACGTCGACCTCTACCAGGCGCATCGCTACGACGTCGAAACTCCGCTCGAGGAGACCATCGCCGCATTCGGTGACGTCGTCCGCCAGGGCAAGGCGCTCTACATCGGCGTCTCGGAATGGACGGCCGATCAGTTGCGGGCCGGGCAGGAACTCGCCCGCCAGAACGGCTTCTCGATCATCTCGAACCAGCCGCAGTACTCGGCGTTGTGGCGCGTCATCGAGGATCAGGTGATCCCGACGTCGAAGGAACTGGGCATCTCGCAGATCGTCTGGTCGCCCATCGCGCAGGGCGTGCTCACCGGCAAGTACCTCCCCGGCCAACCCTTGCCCGACGGCTCTCGAGCCAAGGACGACAAGGGCGGCGACAAGATGATCGCGCGCTACCTCGACGATCAAACGCTCACCCGGGTGCAGCAATTGAAGCCGATCGCAGACGACCTGGGAATCACCATGGCGCAGTTGGCCGTTGCGTGGGTGTTGGCCAACGACAACATCGCGGCAGCTCTCGTCGGAGCCTCGCGTCCGGAGCAGATCGCCGAGAACATCAAGGCCTCCGAGGTCACTCTCGAAGCCGACGTACTCGCCAAGATCGACGAGGCCCTCGGTGATTCGGTCGAGCGCGACGCGGGCAAGACGGGTTCGCCGGAGGCACGTCTGGTCTGACCGCCTGCTCGCATCGGTCCGACTCGAACAGGGTAGTAAGGACGTATGGACACGATCACCGTCGATACACCTCAGGGCCAGGTTCGCGGTCGGGCCGACGCGGGCATCACCTCGTTCCGCGGAGTGCCGTACGCCGAGGCCCCGTTCGGACCCCGTCGATTTCAGGCACCCTCGCAACCGCCCACGTGGGATGGAGTGCGCGACGCGCTCGAACTGGGTGCGACCGTTCCCAAGGTGGGTTATCGGCCGCCGACCAGCGAGATCCTCAGCGAGCCGGTGGTAGCCGGTGAGGACTGCCTGAACGTCAACGTCTTCACCCCCGATGTCGGTGGATCGGCTCCGGTGTTCGTCTGGATCCACGGCGGCGCATTCGTCAACGGCAGCAACGCCATTCCCACGTACGACGGTTCCGCCTTCGCACGAGATGGCGTCGTTGCCGTGGTGATCAACTACCGACTCGGAGTCGACGGTTTCGCGCTGATCGACGGTGCCCCGGCCAACCGCGGGATGCTGGATCAGGTCGCAGCGCTCGAATGGGTACGCGACCACATCGCCTCCTACGGCGGCGACCCGGCGCGAGTGACCATCGCGGGGGAATCGGCCGGCGCGATGAGCGTCGGCACCCTGATGTCGATGCCCAGCGCCGACGGTCTCTTCCAGCGGGCGATTCTGCAGAGCGGAGCCGGGCACCACGTCATCACCGCCGAGACCGCCGCGAAGGTCTCCGCGGCGCTGGCGTCCACGCTCGGCGTCGACGCTTCGGTCGACGGCCTGGGTTCGGTTCCGGTGGATGCGTTGGTGGACGCCCAACGCGAACTGTCCGATCGGATCACGGCCGAGGCCCCGACCGGCGCATGGGGAGAGCTGGCCCTGAACGTGATGGCCTTCGAGCCGTACATCGACGGCGATGTGGTTCCGGCGCTTCCCTTTTCGCGCATCGGTGACGGCGCGAGCGCCCAGGTGGATGTGCTGATCGGAACGACCAGCGAAGAGCATGCATTCTTCATCGTCCCGGCCGGGCTGGTGCCGCATATCACCGAGGACTACGTGAAGATGGTCCTCGCCGGGTATCGGGCCGATCCGTCGGCGCTGGACCGGTACCGCGAACAGCTGCCCGACGCCTCGGCGGGCGAGCTGATGATCGCCGTCATGACCGACTGGTTCTTCCGCATCCCGGCCACACGTCTGATCGAGGCCCGCTCGGGTAACGCATTCGTGTACGAATTCACCTGGCGGTCATCGCTGTTCGACGGCGCCCTCGGAGCCTGTCATGCACTGGAGATCCCGTTCGTGTTCGACATGCTGCACAAGCCCGAGGCCGCGCGCATCACGGGGCCGAACCCGCCCCAACAGGTTGCCGACGAGATGCACCGTGCCTGGGTCGATTTCGTGCGCGACGGCTCTCCCGGCTGGAACCGGTACGGAGCGGACCGTGCCGTGATGATGTTCGGTGACGAGCCCGGCGTCGTCCTCGACCCGAGGCCGGCAACACGAGCGGTGTGGGACGGGGTGCGCTGAGCGGCTGCGCCGCACGTGCACGCGGGGCCTGCGGGTCGTTTCCGCAGGCCCCACTCCTGCCTCGTAACCTGCTACGAAATTCGGTGCACATGGATCACCGAAGGTGATGCACCTCCTGCAGACCGTAGACAGGGGTGTCGATGCCCTCGTAACGCGCTTTGATCTGCAGGGCGAGGTACAGCGAATAGTGCCGTGACTGGTGCAGATTGCCGCCGTGGAACCAGAAGTTCTCTTGCTGCGTCGGCTTCCACATGTTGCGCTGCTCGCCCTCCCACGGGCCTGGATCCTTGGTGGTGTCCGAGCCGAGGCCCCAGCATTTGCCGACCTTGTCCGCGGTCTCCTGATCGATCAGGTCGGCGACCCAGCCGTTCATCGAGCCGTAGCCGGTGGCGTAGACGATGAGATCGGCGGGTAGCTCGGTGCCGTCGTCGAGCACGACACCGGTCTTGCTGATCCTGTTCACTTGTCCGCCAACGAGTTTGATTCTGCCGTCCGCGACGAGTTCCGATGCACCGACGTCGATGTAGTAGCCCGAGCCGCGGCGCAGGTACTTCATGAACAGCCCGGATCCGTCGTCACCGAAGTCGAGTTGGAACCCGGCCTTCTCGAGTCGATCGTAGAAGTCCTTGTCCTGCTCCGCGATCTGCTGATACACCGGAATCTGGAACTCGTGCATGATCCGGTAGGGCAGCGACGCGAACGTGAGATCTGCCTTGGCCGTGGTCATTCCGGATTCCACTGCGCGCTCGGAGTACAGATCACCCAACGCGATCTCGCACAGCGAATCGGACTTGACGATGTGCGTGGACGAACGTTGCAGCATCGTCACGTCGACGCCGGTCTCGTACAGCGCCTTGCAGATGTCGTGCGCCGAATTGTTGGAACCGACGACCACAACGCGCTTACCGACATAGGCGTCGGGACCGGGATGTTCGCTGGAATGATGCTGTTCGCCCTCGAATTCGTCCATGCCGGGGAAGTTGGGGACGTTCTTCTTGCCCGACATTCCGGTGGCCATCACCAGCTGCTTGGGCCGGAGAATCACTTCCTCGCCGTCGCGGTCCACGACGACCGTCCACTCCTTCGCCACCTCGTCGTAGGTAGCGGATTTCGCGGTGGTCTTGCTCCAGTACGGCACCTCCATGACCTTGGTGTACATCTCGAGCCAGTCGCCGATCTTGTCCTTCGGCGCGAACACCGGCCAGTTCGGCGGGAACGGTAGGTAGGGCAGGTGGTCGTACCAGACCGGATCGTGCAGGCACAGCGACTTGTAGCGTCCGCGCCACTGATCGCCGGGGCGTTCGGCCCGGTCGACGACGATCGCAGGCACACCCAGCTGCCGGAACCGCGCTCCGAGAGCGATCCCGCCCTGGCCTCCGCCGATCACGAGGGCGTACGGCTGCACGCTGTAGCCGAGTTCTTTCTCCTCGATCTCTTTCTTCTCCGCCCAGTTCTGGGTATCGGCGTTCGAGCCGTGCACCGCGCCCTTGATGCGCGACTTGCCCTGGCGTTCCTCGTGGCCCTTGAGCTCCTGCATCGTGGTCAGCAGAGTCCAGGCCACGTCGTCGCCGGTGTCGGCGTCCACCGTCAGACGCAGATGTCCTTTGCCGCGGCTCGTCGCGGTCTCGAACTCGATCCACGCCGAGAGGACGCCGTCTGCCTCGTCGGGAACCTCGGTGGTGTGGAAGCCCGCCGGATCGGTGTCGTCGAGCCGCTCGGACAGCATGTCGCTGACGCCGTCGTGGCCCTCGACCGTCTTGAGATTCCAGGTGAACGTCACGAGATCGCGCCAGAAGCTGCTGACGGCGAACATGCCCGCAACGCGGGGAATATCGCGCGCGACCAGGGCCTCCTCGAACTTCGACAGCCACGCGTCGACGCGTTCCTGCGGGCTGGGCGTCCGGGTGATTTCTATCGGTTCGATGGTCTGGGTCATGGAGACTCCTTGCTATTCGTGGCGCGTTCTGTGTGATCCAGCACACTCCTTCCTCGAAGTGGGGTCGAGAGTTGCAGTGGGTTGCAGCGCGAATCGGGTGCAGCCGACCGCGCTCACCGCGGTTGGTTGCACCCGATTTCGGCGTCGCGGACGAATTCGTCGATGAGCGATGCCAATTTTTCGGGTCGGTCCTCGGACACCCAGGTGCGTGAGTTCTCGAGCAGCACGAATCGGGAGTCGGGAAAGTCTCGTGCCAGGCGTTCACCGTGGTCGAGGGGGAAGAATTTGTCGTCCGAGGCCCATACGACAAGCACAGGTCGATCGACTTCCGGAAACGATCGTGCGGCGTCGAGCGTGTAGCTCCGGTGCACCGTGCGCAAGAACCGAACGACATCGCGTCGAACAGCACGGTCGAGCACCGGTGTGAAGTAGTGGTCCAGCAACTCGTCGTCGATCTTTCGATGGCTGAGACCGCCGTAGCCGATCGGTGACCGCCCGAGCAATCGGCGCAGGAGCGGAACCCGCATGGCGGCACTGACCAGCTCGAAGGTCACCGGCACGCGAGCCATCCAGCACAGGTACGCAAACATCGGAGGCGGGAAATTCTCGTACGCATCGCACGGCGTCAGCACGATGCGAGCGATGCGCTCGGGGTGACGGGTGATCGTCAGCTGGGTGAGCATGCCGCCGCCGTCGTTCCCGATGAGGGTGACGTCACGTAAGTCCATGGCCTCGATCACCTCGGCGACGATCTCGGCGAGGCCGGTCGCAGTCAGATCGGCATCGGACTTCATCGGCAGCCGGTGGCTACCGAACGGCCAATCCGCGGTGATGCATCGGTAGTTCTCGGCGAGTGTGGGTACGACCCTGCGCCACACTGCAGCGTTGGCGAACAGCCCGTGGACGAAGACCAGCGTGGCACCGGACCCTCGCTCGTACACGCGGACAGGTCCGGAGTTCACGGTGATCGTTGTCGATTCACCGAGTTCGTTGCGAAGATCCATGGTCGGGAGCCTCTCTTCGAGCGTTGTGTCGAAAGCCCTTCCCCTGAGCGGGGCGTGGTGACAGCATGGCGGGCATGTCGGCTCGTGCGCTTCCAGAAACGTGCTGTCCCTCAGCGACACTGTGGCTGTGGGCCGGGCATGCCGTCTACCTCGGCCCTTCGCTGCAGCTCGACTATCACTCCGGGTCTGTGTTGTGCTTCGCCGGCGGGGTCGACGCGCCGTTCACACTGCGCGACAACGCATCAGGGCAATGGTGCGTCCGCAGCGCTGCCGTCGCGCCGCGAACAGTCCACCGAATCGAGTCGCATGGAGAACGAATGTTGTTCGCGTACTTCGATCCTGGTGCTTCCCGAGCACAGGCCGTATTCGATCGCATGATCACGCGGCACGGCGAGATCGGGCTCACCCTCGACGCCGAATCTGAGTTGCTGGAGTTGGCGGCGTCGCCCGCACCCGATCCGATAGCGATCTCCGAATGCATACGTGGTCCGGAGATACACGAGATCGACGAGCGGATTCTGGACGCGATGGAGATGGTGCGCGGAAAACCCGGAGCCGTCGGTTCGGCCGCCGATCTCGCTGCTGCTGTGAACCTGTCGACATCACGATTTCTGCACCTATTCGCGGCCGAGGCCGGCACCAGCTTCCGTCGATATCGATTGTGGGCAAGGATGCTTCACGTCGGTGCCGCGGTGGCCGCGGGTGATGACTTGACCCGTGCTTCTGTGGAGGCGGGCTTCGCTTCGCCATCGCACTTCAGCACCGCATTCAATGCCATGTTCGGTCTGTCAGCGGTCGCGTTGCTCGGCGGTGGTGCGCAGGTGATCGTCATGGAATCCTGACCGGAAGTCCCGCCGTCGAAGCGGCTGATCGCGATGCAACACGCTGCAACCCTGGCGCTTGTGCTCCGGGTCACATAAACCTGTGTGCATATCCGATCCAGTCAGGAGTGAGAACCGATGCGCGCAGCTGTGTACTACGGCCCCAACAAGGTGGAGATCACCGACGTTCCCGAGCCGAATCCCGGTGCAGGCCAGGTCAAGGTCAAGGTGGGGTTCAACGGAATCTGCGGAACCGACCTCCACGAGTACTACGCGGGCCCGATCTTCATCCCCACCTCGCCGCATCCGCTGACCGGCCAGGAGCTGCCGCTGGTACTCGGACACGAGTTCTCGGGCACCGTCACCGAGCTCGGGACGGGCGTCACCGGTGTAAAAGTCGGCGACCGCGTAGCCATCGAGCCGCTGTACCGCTGCGGCCACTGCGGGCCGTGCCGGGCCGGCAACTACAACATCTGCGCGCAGATCGGTTTCCACGGACTGATGTCCGACGGCGGAATGGCCGAGTACACAGTGGTGCCCACCGACATGATTCACGCCTTGCCCGACAACGTCTCCCTCGAACTCGGAGCCCTCGTCGAACCCATGTCTGTTGCTTATCATGCTGCGACACTGGGAGATCCGAGGCCGGAGGACACCGCGATGGTGTTCGGTGCCGGGCCCATCGGCATCGGCCTGTGGTTCGCACTGCGAGGCAAGGGGCTCGACAACGTCTACGTCGTCGAACCGTCGCCGACGCGTCGAGCATCGATCGAAGCCTTGGGCGCGAAGACTCTCGATCCGACAGCCGCGGACATTCCCGCCTACATCGCCGACCTCACCGACGGCAAGGGTGCCGACGCCATCTACGACGCGGCCGGCGTGCAACCTGCCGTCGAGACCGCGCTCGGATGCATCGGGGCGCGTAAGCCGTTGGTCAGTGTCGCGATCTACGAAAAGCCCCTGACCACGCCGTTGCAGAAGCTGGTGATGAACGAATCCCGAATTCAGGGATCGCTCTGCTACACCTCCGCCGACTACGAGGCCGTCATCGATCTGATGAGCCAGGGCCACTACGACACGACGGGCTGGGTGGACAAGATCACGCTCGACGGCGTCATCGACGACGGCTTCGAAGCGCTGCACGCGGGCACGAAGATGAAAGTGCTCGTCGACCCCTCGACTGTGGCTTCGAGCTGACCCCCTGCCATGCGCATTTGTGAGCTGGAGCACAATTGTCTGTGATGATGCAGTCGACAGGTCCCGAACCTGCGCTGGCGGCCGGCGAAGACCCGCGCCGCTACGCGCAGATTCTCACGGCCGTGTACGACGCGACCATGACCGGCGGCAAGTCGCCCGCGCGTCCCCGCGATGTCATCGGTGACTCGTGGCGTCGGCTGCAGACCCTGGGAATCGACCCCGAGCTGGGCAACCCCGCCGAGACACAGATGGACGTGTCCGACCTCGAGCTCAGCCGTCGGGAATCGGGGTTGTTCGACATCCTCGACGATCTGGCCCGCGGCTTGGAATCGGTGGTGCAGGACGGGGACAACATCCTCGTTGTCGCGGACCGACACGGGCGAGTGCTGTGGCGTAGCGGTTCGACGTCGGTTCTGGACCGGGCCGACAGCCTCGGCTTCGTCGAAGGAGCCAATTGGGCCGAGGACTCGGTGGGCACCAACGCCATCGGAACGGCATTGGTCTCGCGTCGCGCGGTGCAGATATTCTCGGCCGAACACTATGTGCGCAGCCATCATTCGTGGACCTGCGCCGGAGCGCCCATCCGCGATCCGCGAACCGGTCAGGTACTGGGAGCCATCGACGTCAGTGGCCCGGCCAAGACGGTGCACCCCACCACCATCGCCTTGGTCGACGCCGTCGCGCGGTTGGCGGAATCCCAACTCCGCGAGATTCACCGGTCCACGCTCGACCGACTGCGTTCGGTGGCCGCACCGATGCTCGCGCGACTGCAATCCCCGGCGCTGGCCGTCGACGCGAACGGTTGGGTCGCGGCCGTCGAGTCGGTGGCGCTACGCAATCGCATCCTGCTTCCCGAAGACCTGGCAACGGGCCGCTTCTGGCTGCCGACCCTCGGCGTGTGCGACTTCGAACCCCTGCCCGGTGGATGGCTGGTGCGACCCACCAGCACAATGGATTCCGGAGTCGCCGATGTCGGATCGACGAGAATCCGCATCGACCTACGCAATTCGCAGAAGCCTCGCATCGAAGTGCGCAGTGAGGTGGGGGAGTGGACCCACGAGCCGACGCCACGGCACGCCGAAATTCTGTACCTGCTCGCCACACATCGACAGGGGCGCACCGCCTCGCAGATGGCGGCCGATCTCTTCGGCGACGACGGTCGCGCGATCACGGTCCGGGCCGAAATGTCGAGGCTGCGCAAACACCTCGCGGGCATCATTTCCACGCAGCCGTATCGGTTGGACGAGTCGGCGACCGTCGAAGTGGTCACGCCGTCGGACATGAGTCGACTGCTACCGCATTCGTCGGCCCCTGCGATCCGGGCGGCACGGGGCTGAGCCGTAGCGCAGAATCGGGGAATGAACCGCCTCGCCCGAATCCTCGACGCCTCGGACCCGGGGCAGGTACGGCTCCGCAGTGCCTCGGCGACGACGCTGACGGTGCTGCTGGCGATGGTGACGCTCGTGCTGATCACGCGCACCATCGGCCAACCGGTGACGGTGGCGATGCTCGGAACCGTCGTGGCGATGCAGGCGTCGGCGGCGGTGAAGGACAAGGATCAGCGCAATCGGTTGATCACCACCGCGTTGATGGCGCTGCCTGCGTCGGCGGCAGTGACGTTGGCTGCGTTGCTGTCCGAGCTCGGCAAGGTGGCCGACGTCGGATTCATCGCGGTGCTGTTCGCGGCGGTGTGGGTGCGCAGATTCGGCCCTCGCGGCACGGCGCTGGGGATGGTCTCGTTCATCTCGTACTTCTTCGCGTTGTTCCTTCGCGCGACCCCGGGGCAGTTGCCGATGCTCGTCGCGGCAATTTTCGGCGGCTTGGCGATCGCGCTGTTCGTGCGTGCGGTGATCTTTCCGGACCGGCCGATCGTGGAGGTCCGGCGACTACTGTTCGCGATGCGGGCGGTGTCGGTCTCGGTGCTGGAGGCGGCGTCGGCAGGGCCGAGTCGTGACCTGAACCTGGTGCGCCGCAGGCTCGATCGGCTCGGCAACACCGCATTGATGATCGACGACTGGCTCGACCGCCATGACGCCGGGCAACTGCTCAGTGTCACCAGTACCGATCTCTCGCTCCGCGTGTTCGACGCCCAGATCGCGACCGAACAGCTCGTCAGCTCGCTGTGGGCTCTCGATCCCGCCAAGCCCTGGCCGACGGCGCTGGGTCAGGCGACAACCGCGCTCGGGTCGTGCCTGCAGAACACACCGTCGCCGGAACAACTGCGGGCCGCTCGAAGATTGGCGGCGACGGCAGCCGAGCGAGCCGACCCGTCGACCCCGGCAGGCATCGCGACCGTCTCGGCGCAGCGAGCAGTGCAGGCGCACATAGCCATTCACCACATCACCACAAATGCCGTCTCGGTTGCGGCCGGCCCTGAGGCCGTGCCCGTCGGGCCTGCGGTGAAGGACGAGCCGAGCGGGCTCAACCCCAGCACCAAGGCTGCGATCCAGGTAGCCGTCGCGACCAGCGCCGCGACGGTGCTGGGTGAACTCGTCTCTCCCGACCGCTGGTACTGGGCAGTGCTGACGGCGTTCCTGGTGTTCACGGGCGCATCGACGAGGGGCGAAATCCTCACGCGGGCAGGCCAGCGCATTCTCGGAACCATCGCTGGGGTGCTGGCAGGAGTGGTGATCGCCGCACTGGTGGGCAACAACCAACCCGTTCAGCTGGTGCTGATCGTCGTCTGCGTCTTCTTCGCGTTCTACCTGGTGACGGTGGCGTACGCGTTGTTGTCGTTCTTCGTCACCATTCTGCTCGCGATGCTCTACGGGCTGCTGGGCACATTCAGCATCGATGTCCTCGAGCTCCGAATAGTCGAGACGGCAGTCGGCGGCGCCGTCGGAATCGCATCGGCCTACTTCATCTTCTCGACCGGTACCCGAAAAACTCTGGTGGACAACGTCGACACGTATCTCGAACAGTTGGACGCGTTGATCGGGACCAGCGTCGAATCGGTTCTCGCGCCGGGAGGTGAAACCGACCTGGTCGCATCGACGCGCAAGCTCGACAACGCGCTCAAAGACGTTCTGACATCCGGAAAGCCACTGGTCCTCGGTCCGACGACCCGCAGCAGACGCGGCGCGAAACGACTGTTGCGCGTGCTGGCCGTCAGCAGTCGATCAGCGCATGCACTCGCTCGAGCCGGTGTGCTGGCCTCACGCGCAGACCCGGACACTGCACCTTCGGTCGACACCGCCCGAGCTCTGCGCGACGCCGCGGCCATGGTGCGCGGGACCGCACGCCACGTCGGGGCCGTGGTTTCCGGGGAACACGTCGACCCGCCCGAGAAGATCACCGAGACAACGGTGTTGGATGTGATGCTCACCTCGACCAGCTCGCCCGGCCCGCTGCGGGGTGCGGTACGGGCACTGAACACGATGAACCGAACACTCGCCGATGTGTTGAGTGGGAGTTGACCTTCACACGGTGACAAGGTCTTGGCTGGATGCCATGAACGAACTACTTCAGCATCAGGATTCGTCCGTCCGGCTTCGGGCCGCACTCGACATCGGTACGTCACCCGACCCGCGGTTTATCGATGCCTTGCTCGGGCGATGCGCCGTCGAACCCGATTTTCAGGTGCGAGAGATGTTGACGTGGGCGTTGATTCGTCATCCCGCGTCGGCGACGGTTCCGAGGCTGATGCAGGAGGTGCGCTCCGGAGGTGCCCTCGCTCGCAGCCAGGCGCTGCACACGTTGTCCAAGATCAAGGACCCTGCGGCGTGGCCGGTGATCACCGAGCAGCTATTGGGCGATCCAGACGACGAGGTGGCACGAAGCGCATGGCGGGCGGCAGTGGTCCTGGTGCCGGCCGGCAGCGAATCAGCCTTGGCGACAATGCTGTCCACCCAGATCGGCCGAGGTGGGCATGAGGTGCAGCGCAGTCTCAGCCGCGCGCTGGTTGCGCTCGGATCGGTGATCGAACCGATGCTGCGCGAGGCCGCGTCGAGCAAGGATGAAGCCGTTCGCGCACACGCGCGGGCCACCGAGGCTCTGCTCCGAGACCCGGACGCCGGGTTTGCAGTATTCGAGGCCAAACGTGTCGATGCGCTTGGTGTCGCGGGATCGAACGGGTGAAATGGTCGGATGTTGATCGGTGAGGTGTCGCGGCGCTCGGGTGTCAGTGCACGCATGCTGCGGCACTACGACAGGCTCGGACTCGTGTGCCCGACCTCGCGGAGCAGCACCGGCTATCGCGAATACTCCATCGGCGATGTTCGACGCCTCTTTCACGTCGAGTCGCTGCGTTCGCTCGGGTTGTCGCTGAGCGACGTGGCCCGCGCGCTCGACGATCCGAGTTTCGAGGCGTCGCGGCTCGTGGTCGAGATGGCTGCGGAGGCCGAGGAACGCATCAGGCGCGATACCGAGTTGCTCACGCGGTTGCGTCGAATCGGCGACGCGCGGCCCGAGGATTGGGAGGACGTACTCGGTACCGTCGCGTTGCTCGGCGATCTGGGATCGGTCAGTGCCGGGAAACGGCAGACGGCAGCTCTGTCGTCCGTCGGAGACCGACCCATTCCGGCGGACGCCTTGGCCGAAGCCGTGCTGCGCGAACCGGCACCCAACGTTGCCGGCGCACTTCGGTGGGCCCTCGCGCAGACCGGGGGAGACGCTGTCGCGGCGCTTCGAGAGGGTCTGGACTCACCGGACCCTGTGGTGCGTCGACGAGCCGCCGATACCGTCGTCGAAATTTCGGATCCTGCCGCCACCGAGCTGTTGCGGCAGGCGCTCTCGCACGACGACGAACAGGTCAGGCGGATTGCGGCGGTGGAATTGGCGGCCCGTGGGATGGCCGATGCCGTCCCCACGCTGGTGGAGATGGTGTTCGCGGGAACGAACGATGTGGATGCCGCCGATGCCCTTGGCATGCTGGGATCCGCCGACTCGATCGTCGCGGCCCTGATGGACGGGCCCGGTGATATGCCGACTCGCCTGCGAGTGACGCAGGCATTGGCGAGTATTCCTGGGCCGGCAGCGTCGCAAGCGTTGCGTGAACTGGCGCAGGACACGGACCGTTCGATCGCACTGACCGCGGGCTACATCCTGAGCCAGCGGGAATGAGGGCCTTGGGTACCGTCGGAGAGATGAAGGCATTCGGACTGCTCGCGGCACTGATGATCACGTTGACGGCCTGCTCCACGGCAACCACCCCGGCCGCGCCCGCCGAACCCGTAGCCGCGAACCAGGTGACCGTTGCCGATCGGATGTACTCGCCCCAGACTCTGACGATCTCGGTAGGGGACACCGTCACCTGGGTGTTCGCCGACCGCGGCATGGCCCACAACGTCGTCGCCGACGACAAGTCGTTCCGCAGCGAACTGATGGAGACCGGACAGTTCACCCACACCTTCGACACCGCGGGCACCTTCACGTACCACTGCACCCCGCATCCGGACATGACGGCATCTATCGTCGTCGAGCCCTGAAACTTCTAGGCTCAGGGGCATGACGGCACCGACCCGAGGACGCAGCATCGCCGCGCCACTCGGCGTGGCCGCTGCCGCTGTCGGCGGAGCTGTGCTGCTGCACGTCCGCGACCCCCGAACCTCGACGTACCTGCCGTGCCCGCTGCACGCTCTCACCGGACTGTGGTGCCCCGGATGCGGCGCGACCCGGGCTCTGGGTGACCTCACTCGCGGAGACATCGCCGCGGCCGCGTCGAGCAATGTCGTTGCAGTTCTGCTCGTCGTCGTTGCGGTCGGGGTGTGGGCGGCGTGGTTGCGAGCGCGCTGGGATGGTCGTTCGATGTCGCTCCCTCGACCGAGTCGCCCTACCGTGGCAGTGCTGATCGTTCTTCTGACTGCCTTCACCGTGGTGCGCAACACTGCGTGGGGCACCATGTTCGCCCCGACCTGAACTCGAGGTACTACCTGTGTTGTTGGAAATCTTCTCGATCATTGTGCTGGTGGGCGTGCTCATCGCGCTCATCCCCACGGCTCGACGTGTGTTCAGGAAAGGTGACGACGAATGAGCGACTCACTGAGGGATCGCGTGCGCGCGAAACTCCTTGCCCAACTCGCCGACGACGGAGGCACCGCAGCCGAACAGGCCGAAGGGGACGACCCGCGCCTGAACGCCCTACGCGACGACCTCGAAGCACTCGACGCGGCACAGGACGGTGACCCGATCATCGACGACATCGCCGCAAGACACTGGGTGCCCTGACCGAACCCCGACCCGCCCTGGGGTAGTCAATGTGACGTTCAGTGGCCTTTTGGGGGGTCAATGTCACGTTGAGTGGACTTCTTCCGGGTCCCGAATTGGTGCACGGTTGAGGTACATCTAGTATCTATGTTGTGCTCGAGACGAAATCTGCTGCCGACACGGCGTACGCGACGGTCAAAGAGCTCATTGTTTCGGGAGAACTTCCCGGCGGTGAGCTCGTCAGCGAGGGCGAGATCGCGTCGCGCCTCGAGATCAGCCGCACTCCCGTACGCGAGGCGTTCTTACGCTTGCAGGTCGAGGGTTGGATGCGCCTCTATCCCAAGCGCGGGGCGTTGGTCGTCCCGATCGCGGTGGGAGAGGCGGAGAACGTCGTCGACGCGCGCCGCCTCGTCGAAGCAGGCAGTGTGCGCGCGTTCGTTGACGACGTCCGCGTCCGCGAGTCCGTGGTGCTCGCTCTCCGCGAGAACCTGCAACTGCAAGAACAGCTGGCGGTGGACGGTACCGCGGCGCAATTCAGCGCGGTCGACGCCGACTTCCATCGCACCGTCGTCCGCGCCGGCGGCAACCCGTTGCTCGACGCGTTCTACGACGGACTTCGCGAGCGCCAGCGGCGGATGACGGCAGCCTCGGTGACGCGTGATCCGGGTCAGATCTCGCGCATCGTCGACGACCATCGCCGGCTGACCGACCTCATCGAGGCAGGCGACGCAGACGGATTCGAGCAGGCCGTCGAACAACACATGCTCGGGGTGCATGGGCTTCGTGCCACAAGAGGGGGAACACGATGAGCGAGATGATGACCGACGATCGAGACGTCGAGACGCATGCACGACGCTGGCTGCTGGTGGCGTCGGGCATGTTCGCCGTTGCGTGGGGCGGGAACGAGTTCACGCCGTTGCTGGTGATGTATCGGCTCGATCATGGCTTCTCGGCCGTGGTGGTCGATACGTTCCTGTTCGCCTACGTTCTGGGCATCATTCCGGCGATGCTGATCTGTGGGCCGCTCTCGGATCGACTCGGTCGACGCCCGATCATGTTGCCCGCCCCGGTAATTGCCGCGGCCGGGTCGATTCTGATCGCGCTGGGACCGGACAACGCGTACCTGCTGTTCAGTGGCCGCGTGCTCAGCGGCATCGCACTCGGAATCGGTATGGCGGTGGGGGGTAGCTGGGTCAAGGAACTCTCCAGCCGCGACGCCACTGCCAAGGCCGGTGCCGGAGCGCGGCGCGCCGCGATGTCTCTGACCGCGGGCTTCGCGCTCGGTGCCGGAGTCGCCGGAGTGCTTGCGCAATGGGCACCGTGGCCGACGCACCTCGCCTACAGCGTGCACGTGCTGATCTGCATCGTGGCCGGCGTCGGGATGCTCTCGGTTCCGGAAACGCGCACTGCCACAACAGCATCGAAGAGCAAGAAGCTGCTCGACGACCTGAGGATTCCGTCCGCATCCCATCGCCGGTTCCTCTTCGTCGTGTTGCCTTTGGCCCCATGGGTTTTCGGTGCCGCGAGCGTCGCCTACGCGGTGCTGCCGTCACTGATGGCCGACGCGCTGGCGGACGAGCCCGGCGGCGGCTATCCCGTCGCGCTGTCTGCGGCGATGGCGGTGATCGCACTCGGCTCCGGCTTCGCGATTCAGGCCGTCGGACGTCGAATCGACACACCCGCCAACGCTCGGGGTGCACTGGTGGCGCTGACTCTGCTGGTGGTCGGTATGGCTGTCGCGGCATGGGCGGCGTCGGTGCTGACCATCGCTGCCGCGCTGATCGCCGCAGCGGTGCTGGGTTGTGGGTACGGCATGGCGTTGGTCTCGGGTTTGCAAGAGGTGCAACGCATTGCGGGTCCCGACGACCTCGCCGGCCTCACCGCAGTGTTCTATTCGCTGACGTACCTCGGCTTCGCGGTGCCTGCCGTTCTGTCTGCGCTCACCGAGTCCTGGCCCGGTGTGGTGACCTATCCGATCATCTTCGGTGTCGGCGCGGTGGTGGCGGCATTGTGTGGCCTGGTGGTGCGGTCGAAGACGTCTGCTCACCTGCCCTAGGGTCGTGCGCGTTTTGCGTATTCAGAGGTACGCAAAACGCGCACGAGGGAGGGTGGTCTTCTGCGCTGCTCACGCCATCGGCAGATCACCACCGCGGCCCCCACCACACCGGCCAGGACGAGAATTACCCCGGCGGCCACACTGGCAACGCGGGTAGGCCACGGCATGATGGCCGGCACGGCGAACATGCCCAGAAAGAACGGCTCGATCATCGCCCCGGCGGGGACGACCAGGCGCGCGACCAATCCCCACAGGCCGCCGCCTCTCGCGACAACCCCGACCAACCCCAACGGGCCGCCCGCAACAAGGGCCATGGCGAACCACACTCGGTTTGCCGCCCACACGGTCGCATCGAACATCCCGAACAGCTGGCCGACACCGTAATGCACCGACAGAGCCGTCAGGCCGGCAACGATTCCGGCCGCGAATGCCTGCAGCGGACGGCGCACGAGCCAACCGGACAGGATCGGGAGACCGGCCCAGACGGCACCGGAGTTCACCAATTTGCTGACGGTCGAGCGCACGGCCAGCAGAGTGTCTGCCTGAGCGGACAATTGGCTCTCGCTCGTGATATTCGAGACCAGTGACACGAGAGCTACGGTGACTGCGGCTGCAACGACAAGCCCCCACCACCGTTTCGCCATCAGTGGATGGTACGCACGCATCGTGCCGTTCTGCGAATGGACAGAGCTCTCCGTGAGTGGGTGCGCGCCGACAGGTTCGGCTCTAGGATCAGCGGCATCATGCTGCAGTCCTCGCGCGCGGTCCCGCCACATCGGGTACCCCCGACGGTGGCGCTCGCAGGTGCGACCGTGTGGAACCGGCGTGAGGCGTACTGGTTTCTGACTGCCGTGATCGTGCCTGCTGCCTGCTGGTCGAAGTATCCGACGGTGGTGCCGTACGTCTTCGCGATCGTTCTGGTCACGGCTCTGGTGTTTCGCGGCCGACGGATCGTCCGGTGGGTGTCGATGCTGCGCTGGGGAATGATCGCCGACGTCGAGACCGTGGACACTGCGTTACGGGGCGAGCGTAACCTGATGCTTGCACACGCCACCGGATGGAACGTCCAAAGGCGTTGGTACACAGGCATTGTCACCGAATCGACGGTGCGGTATCGGGCCGGGGAGGCGCGCGGTCACCTGTTCGTTCGGGGACTGCCGTTCACCACCGGGGTGGTACTCGCGCACTCGAAGCAGCCATCGTCGGCCATGGCCATCAGCGACTTCCCGTGCGATTTGTACCTGGACGGGAAGGGACGCTGGGCGGCGTCGTTCCCGAGAGGTTTCTGGTTGCAGGCACTGGCGACGGCGGCACTGTACGGCTACGCCGTGGCAGGCCTCGTCCTGTCGCTCCGGTATCGCTGACGCAGAGGTTTCGCCCCTCGCCCCGGAAGTCTTCGCAAACGCGCGCGCATTCGTCAGATGCGCGCAGATTCGCGGACTATTCAGGGGTAATTTTGGCAAACGCGCGCGCGTTTGCGGAACTCGGGGGGGCGATTGCCCGCGGGCCAAAACTACGGCAACGACGGCATCTTCTTGTCCACGAGCCATGCGTCCCAAAGGCTTCGGGGGCAACCGAAGCGGGAGGCGAGGTCGGTGAAGTCCGCTGTTGCCACCGTCGAGTAGCGGTACTTGGAGGTCCATTCCTGGATCAGGCCGAAGAAGCGCTCGTCACCGATGGTGCGTCGTAGTGCGTGCAGTGCCAGTGCGCCGCGCTTGTAGACGCGGTCGTCGAAGATGCGAGCAGGCCCCGGATCGGTGAGCTGCAGGTCCATCGCCAGCCCACGCTGAATGGTGTGTGCGCGTTTGGCCTTGTCGTGAGCCGTTGCGCCGCCGGAGTTCTCGGCCCAGATCCACTCGGAGTAGCAGGCGAATCCCTCGTGCAGCCAGATGTCGGCCCAATTACCGAGGGTCAGCGAGTTGCCGAACCACTGATGCGCCAACTCGTGCGCCACCAGACGCTCGTAGTACCGCGAACCGGAACAGTGATTGGCACCGAAGATCGACAGCCCCTGCGCCTCGATCGGGATCTCGAGATCGTCGTCGGTCACCACCACGGTGTACGACGCGAAAGGATAAGGGCCGTAGAGCCGTACGAACGTGTCCATCATCTGCGGTTGACGACCGAAGTCGTGATCGAACTGCGCTCGCAGGCGCGGCGGGGTGATGGCCTTCATCGGCACCGGCCCCGGGCTGACGATGCGATGCTCGTACGGACCGATCTGGATGGTCGCGAGGTAGCTGGCCATCGGC
Source organism: Rhodococcus sp. 077-4 (assembly GCF_047782425.1). Classification (NCBI taxonomy): domain Bacteria; kingdom Bacillati; phylum Actinomycetota; class Actinomycetes; order Mycobacteriales; family Nocardiaceae; genus Rhodococcus; species Rhodococcus sp. 077-4. The sequence goes on from NZ_JAJPWC010000001.1 coordinate 1,181,914, forward strand.
TCCGGCTGCTCGTACACCCACGTGGTGCGGCTGGCGCGAGTCTGCTTGCGCACCAACGTTCCGTTCGCCACCGCGTAGTACGGCGAATCGGTAGTGATGGTGATGCCGTAGCTGGCCTTGGACACAGGATGGTCGTCGCACGGGAACCAGGACGCGGCACCGTTGGGCTGGCTCGCGACGATCGATCCCTCGGTGAGCTCGTCCCAGCCGACCTCACCCCAGAAGCCGTGGATGGGCTTGGGGGTTCCGCCGTACGCCACCGTGACCACCAGGGCCGCGCCCGAGGCGATCGGTTTGGCCGGGGTGATCTTCAGTTTGCCGCGCTGGTGGCTGAACTTCACCGAACGTGAACCGTTGACCGACACCTTCGACACATTCATCGCCGGGCCGAGATCGAACGCGAACTTCGACACCGTCGCCGTGGTGACAGCGGTGATCTTCGCCTTGCCCGTCAACCGGTTGCTCTCGACCTTGTACTCGAGGTCGAGTTCGTAGCGCGAGACGCGGTAACCGCGATTGCCGTTCTGCGGGAGATACGTGTCGATCGGATTGTCACTGGAGTCGACGTCGAACACGGGGGCCACGAGCCTGTCTGCCACGACGCTCACCCCTCGTTTCGGTCGTCGCGAATCCGCGGAAAGGGATCACCCTTGGCCCACGGCGCGATCGGATTGCCCTGCCAACGAGTATGCGCGGGAACCGTATCGCCGCGCATCACCAGAGATGCAGGCCCCACCGTTGCGCCGTCACCGATCCCCGACGCCGGTAGCGCGACACAGTGTGGTCCCAATGTTGCGCCTGCACCGAGATCGACCGTGTCCATGGACATGATCCGATCATGGAACAGGTGCGTCTGCACAACGCACCCTCGGTTCACGGTCGCGCCGTCGGCCAATGTCACCAGATCGGCCTCGGGAAGCCAGTACGTCTCGCACCAGACCCCGCGGCCGATATCCGCTCCCAGCCACCGCAACCACATGTTCAGCACCGCAGTGCCCTCGGCGGCGCGCGCGAACCAGGGCGCGGCGACGGTTTCGACGAACGTGTCGGCCACCTCGTTGCGCCACACGAACGAACTCCACAGCGGATGATCGGTCTTGCCGATCCGGCCCACCCACAACCACTTCGCTGCCGCTGAGACCGCAGCCGCCACGAAACCGGCGACCAGCAACACGAGACCACTGAGCAACGCGGCCAGCCAATATCCGACGGCGTCGGCGATGGCGGTGAGCCCGAACAACACGGCCAGACCGATACCGAACGTGACGACGACGGGAATCAACCGGCACGTCTCGACGAGCGAGCGGGCGATCTTCAGCTTGCGTGACGGGTTGAACGTGCGCGAGGAGTCCGCACTACCGGCGGCCCGACGCAGTCGCACCGGCGGGCTGCCGAGCCACGACGAGCCGGACTTCGCCTTGTCCGGAGTGGCCGACAACACGGCGACCAGACCGTTCTTCGGGACGGTCCGCCCTGGTCCGGTCATGCCGGAGTTGCCGAGGAACGCCCGCTTGCCCACCTTGGCGTCGCCCAGATGCATCCAGCCGCCGCCGAGTTCGTAACTGGCGACCATGGTGTCGTCGGCGAGGAACGCGCCGTCGGCGACGGTGGTGAACTTGGGAATCATCAGAACCGTCGACGCCTCGACGTCCTTGCCGATCTTCGCACCGAGGAGTCGAAGCCAATGCGGGGTCAGCAGAGACGCGTAGAGCGGGAACAGGAATGTTCGCGCGGAGTCCATCAGCCTCTCGGTGGCCCACACCTGCCAGCCGATGCGGCTGCGGACCGGGTGGTACCCGCCGACGAGTCCGATGCTGAGCAACCGCACCGCGACGACGGTGATCAACGCGAACACCGCCAACGACACCAACGTTGCGACGGGCAACATCACCAGGCCGCGCTCGAAGGCGTCGAGCACGGAGTCCGCGGTGTGAATCCACCACCCCATCAGCACCAGGCTGACACCGATCGAGAACAGGGCCATTCCGGACAGGAACAGCGACGCGACGCCGTACGCGAACACCCACTTGGTGGCACGCGGCGGCGTCTCTGCCGGCCACGGATGATCGGCCTTGCCGACCTTCTGGGCCGGCGAGCCGGACCACATCTGACCGGCCTTCACCCGTCCGACGACGGCAGAGCCTGCGGTGACGACGGCGTTCTTGCCGACCTTGGTGCCGGGCAACAACGTCGAGCGTGCGCCGACGGTGGCACCGGCACCGATCTCGACGCCGCCGATGTAGACGAGGTCGCCGTCGATCCAATGCCCGGACAGGTCGACCTCGGGTTCGATGGAACAGCCGTCACCCATCTCGAGCATGCCGGTGACCGGCGGCAGGGTGTGCAGGTCGACGCCTTTGCCGATCTTGGCACCCAGTGCGCGCGCGTAGTAGACCATCCACGGTGCGCCCGAGAGGTTCGAGGCGCCACTGGCATCGGTCAATCTCGTTGCTGCCCACAGTCTTATGTGCATGCTGCCGCCGCGTTTGTACGCCCCGGGCTTCAGACCTGCCAACAGGATGCGTGAGCCGACCACCGAGATCGCCATGCGGCCGACCGGAGTGATGAAGAGAAGGAAGGCGACGAGAATCCACCACCACGACAGCGTCGGAGCCCACGACACGTCGCCGAACCACGACATGACGTTGAACAGCAGCCCGAGCCAGGTGACCCACTGCAATCCGGTGAGGGTGGTCAACGGAATCGTCGCCAGGATCTGCGCCCACTGCGCGGAGCGTGACGTCGGGGCGACCTCACGCGGAACGGCCTCGACGACGGGCTTCAGATCGTCGAGATACTGCGCCAGTGACCCCAGCCGCGGGTGGTCGTAGAGCTGCGCGACGGTGATCTCGGGGAACCGCTCGCGCAACGCCGTCACCAATTGCGCGGCCGACAGTGAACCGCCGCCGTTGGCGAAGAAATCGGCGTTCTCGTCCGAGACCTGCGCGCCGAGGATGTTGGTCCACAGTTCGGCCACCCACCCCGCCGTGCCACCGAGCGAGGACGCTCCCGACATGCCGGGCAGGGGCCACGGCAATGCATTGCGATCGACCTTGCCCGAGGTGCGCGTCGGCATCTCGTCCACGAGAGCGAGCCTCGGCACCAGTGCCGCGGGCAACTGCTCGGCCAGCAACTCGCGCGCCGCCTCGAGATCGAAATTCGGGTTGGTGCTGGCGAGATACCCGACGAGCACCGAGTTTCCGGCCGCTGTCTTGCGGATGGCTGCCGCCGCACCACCGACACCCGGAAGTGCTTGCAGCGCATTGTCTATCTCGCCGAGCTCGATGCGGCGACCGCCGAGTTTTACCTGATCGTCGGCACGGCCCTGAAACAGCAGGCCTTCGAGCTCGAGTTTGACCAGATCGCCACTGCGATACGCCCGCTCCCAGCCGAGAGAGGCCATGGGCGCGTACTTTTCGGCGTCCTTGGCCGGATCGAGATACCGCGCGAGTCCGACGCCGCCGATGACCAATTCACCGACCTCGCCGATCTGAACCGGAGTGCCGGAGCCGTCGACCACGGCAAGGTCCCACCCGTCGAGGGGGAGACCGATGCGGACCGGTCCCTTGCCGTCCATGATCGCCGCGCACGCGACGACCGTCGCCTCGGTGGGGCCGTACGTGTTCCAGACCTCACGGCCCTCGACGGCCAATCGCTCGGCCAGTTCCGGCGGGCAGGCTTCGCCGCCGAAAATTAACAGCCGCACCGCTTCCAGAGCGACCGCGGGCCACAGCGACGCCAGCGTCGGCACCGTCGAGACCACACTGATGTCCCGCGAGACGAGCCATGGACCCAGGTCGAAACCGGACCGCACCAACGACCGCGGAGCGGGTACGAGACACGCACCGTGGCGCCACGCCAGCCACATCTCCTCGCACGACGCGTCGAACGCCACCGATAGGCCGGCGAGCACACGGTCACCCGGTCCGAGGGGATCCTTCTGCAGGAACATGCGCGCCTCGGCGTCGACGAACGCCGCCGCGTTGCGATGACTCACGGCGACGCCCTTGGGGGTGCCGGTGGAGCCCGAGGTGAAGATGACCCACGCGTCGTCCTCGGGGGTTGGCGGTTCGGCGTCGTACCGAGGAACTTCCTGTTTGGGAGCTGTACCGGCCGCGATTCCGCCCGCAGTGACGATGGCCGTCACCTTGGCCTCGCCGAAGACCAACTCGGCCCGCTCTTCCGGATCGTCGGCGTCCACCGGTACGTACGCAGCTCCGACGTTCAGGATGGACAGGATGGCGACGTAGAGCGAGAAGGAACCCGACGGCATGCGGATGCCGACGCGATCGCCGCGCCGGACACCGGCATTGGCGAGCCACTGAGCACCCTCGGCGATGTCGTCCAACAATTCCGAGTAACTGACCGAGACGGTGCCGTCATCGATCGCGGGAGCGTCGGGAAAGCTGTGGGCAGTCGCGCGCAGAACGTCGATCAGCGTCCGCGGGGGTGGGGCGAGAGACGAGCGAAGGTACGGTGCGGGCGCTGCCGTGACCTCGGGATCTCGGGTTGCGGAATGGCTATCGGATTCGTGCACAGACAACCGGGTGTCCTTCGTGTTCGTGGGGCGGTGGAGCGCATCTGGAACCGTGGCAGGGGAGCCGCAGCGTCGTTGGTTATCTCATGTTCGGTTGGCCGGAAGGTGAACGGACGCGCCTTCCCATCGCGGGAATCTTACTGGTGTCGAGGAGCAAGTCTCGGCTTGACAAACCCACAGAGAGTTTGCGAGTGTCTTCTCCACGGTCACGAGTACCAGCATCAAGCCCCGGCTAGCTGGTCGGCAACCCTCCTCCGCGGTGGGGTGCTCCGGGTGACGACCAGGCTGTTGCCGGAGAACCGGTGCGGCAAGCGCGGACTCGTTCACGAATTCCTTCGGTTGCGGGTCCCTCGAACGTGAGGGCTTGATCTGTCATGACATCTGTACTTTCCCGCCCCTGTGCTCCTTTTGCCCCTGTTTCGGGCACGGATCTCCAGGTACCGCTGGTGCAGGGCGGCACGTGCACCTACGCCAACTTCGACTACGCCGCGAGCGCGCCGGCTCTGGTTGCGGTGACCGACCGGATCGCGGAGCTGCTGCCGTTCTACTCGAGCGTGCATCGCGGTGCCGGCTACGCCTCGCGGGTCTCGACGGCGGCGTACGAGAAGGCTCGCGTGACCGTGGCCGATTTCGTTGGTGCACAAGTAGATTCGGTGGTGGTGTTCACTCGCAACACCACCGACTCGCTCAACCTGCTCGCCGCCTGCGTGCCGGGCGAGACCGTCGTGCTCGATATCGAACATCACGCGAATCTGCTCCCGTGGCGTGATCGACGAGTGGTGGTGGCTGCGTCGACCCTGGCCGAAACCATCACTCGGCTCGACGCGGAGCTTGCCGCGAAACCCGCTGCGCTACTGGCGATCACGGGTGCATCGAACGTCACCGGCGAGGTCCTGCCCATCGCCGAACTCGCAGCGCTTGCGCATCGACACGGCGCGCGCATCGCGGTGGACGGTGCGCAACTGGTGCCGCACCGCCGGGTCGACATCGACGCACTCGGTGTGGACTACCTCGCGTTCTCCGGCCACAAGCTGTACGCCCCGTTCGGCGCGGGAGTGCTTGTGGGAAAGCGTGATTGGCTCGACCTCGGTGAGCCGCACCTGGCCGGCGGCGGCGCGGTGCGCAGCGTGAGCATCGACCACACCGACTGGGCTCCGGCACCGCAGCGGCACGAGGCGGGTACACCCAACGTGCTCGGGGTCGCCGCACTCGCCGCAGCCTGCGAGGCCATCGCGGGCTTCGACGACGACGAACTACAAGCCCACGAGCGCGAACTGTCTGCTCGATTGCGCGACGGACTGGCGGCCCTGGACGGCGTCGAGCAGTTGCAGGTGTGGGCCGACGCCCCCGACAGTGTCGGCATCGTCACCTTCACCGTCGCCGGACGCGACCCCGGTGAGGTCGCCGCGTACCTCTCGGCCGAACACGGAATCGGTGTGCGTGACGGAAAGTTCTGCGCACATCCGCTGCTGGGCAGGCTGGGGCATACGGCCGGCGCGGTTCGCGCCAGCATCGGACTCGGCAGCTCCTCGGCCGATGTGGACCGGCTCGTCGATGCCCTCGCCGGCCTGGTCGAAGCGGGGCCGAACTGGCACTACGCAGAGGATGCGGGCTGGTGGAATCCGGTGCCCGACCCGCGACCGTTCCCCGAGCTGGTGGATGGGGCCGCCGGGGTTGGATCCCCGTGCACCTCCGCAGACAGTTAGCATGGCGACATGACCGTGAGTGTCGTGTGGACGGGTAACCGCCACTGGTGCAACAGATACGTGGATCTGTGCCGCACTGCGTCCGGGTCGTGTTCGAGTTCGGCTCCACTCCGACCGAATGCGTTCACCGACTTCTAGAACCAGGACCACTCATGTCGCACAACTTCACCCGCGTTGCCGTCGAATTCGACAGCGTCTGGACCGAACTGACCGTCGCAGCGGATGTGAACATCATCCGAATCCAGGCCTCCGACCTGCGAGAAGCTCAGCAGCAACGGGCTCGTCTGCGGGCCGAAGCGGTCGAGCGCGGTGAGTCGGCCGAGAGCGTTGCGGTGTTTCTCGATCTGGAAATCCACATCGCTGCCGACGCGCGCACGGCACGCCGAGAGTTCGCGGGGCTGAATGCGCCCGCCAACCCGTCGTCCATCCGCTACATCGGTACGCCGTCGGGATTGGCCAGTCTGATCTCCGACGTCACCGCCGCCGACGTGGCGGACGGTGTGACGTTGCAGGTCCACGACGATGCCGATCGACAGGCGATCTTCATCGGCTCCGGAGTGCTGCCGCTCTTGGGATCGCGCGGCACGCGGTTCGACGTCGACACCGTCGACGCGATACTCGGCGCACCGCAGATCGCCCCGACACTCGCGTCCTGAGCACTCGGTCAGGTGACGTCGATCGCCAGACCTGCAGTGATGCGGACCAACTCGGTGAACGTCGAACGGAAGATCGTGTTGACGTGACCCGCCGCCGCCCACACCTCGGCGTGGGCAGCCAGATCCTGGTCGACGAACGTGTCCAGGTTGGTGGGATGGCCGACCGGGGCTATGCCACCGATCGGCTGGCCGGTGGCATGCTTCGCCGTGTCGAGATCGGCGCGTGTCAACGTGCCACCGAGGCGCTCACCCGTGTGCGCGAGATGGACGTTGTGAGCTCCCGACACCAGTAGCAGCACCGGCTCGTCGTCGAGCAGAAACACCATCGACTTGACGATCGCGCCCACACCCACGCCGAGAGCAGCGGCGGCATCGGCGGCGGTGTGCGTGCCCTCCGGGCTGCTGACCACGACACCGTGATGGCCGCGAGAAATCAAAGTGTCGGCAACATGGGCTGCATTCGGATGAAGTAGCCGGGTCATGCACCAACCCTATTGCCACGCGACCGTTTACGCAGATGCGTCGAGATCACCGAACAGTCTCAATCGCGCCATGCCACCGTCGGGGAAGATGTCCATCCGAACCTCCGACACCGGGGTGTCGTGGGTGAGCACGAAGCGATGACGGGTGTCGGGCTGCAGCGTCGTACGCGGTAGCAGTTCGATCCATTCGCCGTCGCCCAGCCGTCCGCGCAGCGATGCAGCACCGGGCGCGTTTCCGAGGAAGCAGGTGGTGTCGAGTTCGGCGAGAGAGATGTGCCCGGTGCCGGCGAGCTGCACCTGAACCCAGTCGTTCGCGTCGTTGCGGCGACGCGAGGTCTCCCAGCCCTCGCCCATCGACCGCGGGGGTCCGGGGAAGAGCAGGTTGTTGGGGGAGCTGTAGAACATGTTGGAGCACGCCGAGACGTACGCGCCGTTCTCGAGCGCAGCCAGGTCGACCGGGCCGGCAGCGAGGAACTTGGGGTCCGGCTTTCCGCGGCCGAGTACTCGCAACCGCGCCACGCCGCCGTCGGGATAGATCGAGAGCTTCACGTGCGTCCACCGCGCATCGGAGGCAACAGTGAACCTGTTCTCACTGTCACCGTTGACCGGGCTGCGCGGAACGATGGTGGTCCACTCGGTCTGGGCGTGCAGTTCCTCCGGGGACGGAAATCCGTCCACCTCGGCGGCCTCGATCGAGATCTCCGGCGGATAGTTTCCGGTGAACCACGCGGTGTCGACGACGACAGCCGACACGACCCCTGGTGCTCCGAGACGCACGATCGCCTCGTCGTAGCCGGCCTCGCGTCGGCGCCGGGTCTCCCAGCCGTCGTAGATCTGGCCCTTGTGCCCGAACGTTGCCGTCGAATAGTCGGCTTTGCCCGGCCTGACGAGGTTTTCCTTCTCCGCGAACGTCTCGTCGTTCGCCCACACGACTGCGCCTCCGAGAGTGCGGACGGCGAGATCGGGTAGTGGCAGAGGGAAAGTGGCGGTCATGAAATCACACTTTACTGGTTTCGCGTGGGCTCAGCCGGTTGTGCGCGGACCGACGACGCACAGCCGCCGCACCCATCAGCAGTGCGCCGATCAGGATGTAGAACGCCAGTCCGAGTGCCGGCTGACCCAACCCGGTGCCGGAGAAGTACACGATGCTGCGCACACCCTCGGTGCCGATGCCGGGGGTGATCCACCGACCGATCGAGGCGTAGAGCGACGGCAGGACGTCTGCGCCGAAAGCGCCTCCTGCGCTCGGGTTTCCGAGGATGACGAACAGGACGATCGCGGCGGGAACCGCGGCGACGCCGATCAGTGCGCGCAGTCCCATGGTGAACAGTCCCGTGGCGAACACCACCCCGGTACCCAGCAGGGTGAGCGGAAACCAGTGCCCGGCAAAGGTTCCCAGTACATGGGTGGTGAGAAACGCTCCCAGTGCGCCGGACAGGGCTGCGTACACCGCGAGAATGCCGACGTGGACGCAGGTTTCGCGGCGGGAGGTCGGTGCGCCGATGAGCAGTCCGAATGCGGCAGCCAGCAGGTACCCGCCGACGACCCAGCCGACCGAGAGGTAGAAGCCGGACAGCCCTCGGTTGTCGTGCACGCCGACGGGGATCTCGTCGCGGACCACGAACTGGCGGCCCTGCGCGCCATCGACCTCGGTGAAGATCGAGTCCAGCGCAGTGGCCACGGAGCTTCCGGCCGCGCTCGCGGTGATGAGGGTGTCCGTTCCGCTCGCACCGACGACGTAGGCCCCGAGAATGTCCCGATCGCGGAGCAGCGCACGAACCTCCGCGGTATCGGCCGCGGTTCGTGCGTCGAGCGGGGTGCCGTCTATGGCGTCGAGGCGGTCGGCGGTCTGTCGGTCCAGCCCCTCGGGGAGACCGGCTTCGCTCACCACCGCGATGGGGATCGCGTGCGGCGTCGGCTGATGGAACGCCGAGACGTAGCTGAGGATGAAGCCGAGTTGCAGTACCAGTACTGCCGCGGCGAGCAGTGACATCTTGCGCATGGGTGACTCCTGAGCCGTGTCGATTTCCGTAGATATTGTCGATACCCGAGGTATTCAATACTCTAGGTATCGTGAATGCCGAGGAGCAAGAAAAGTGGGAGTCGACACAGCCGCAGCGGCGACCCCAGCGCACCGACGTGCGGGAACGACTGCTCGCTGCAGCCGCGGACGAATTCACCGAACGTGGTTACGCCGCAGCAAAACTCATCGACATCGCACATCGGGCCGGCTTCACCAAGGGCGCCGTCTACTCCAATTTCGAGTCCAAGCAAGCGCTGTTCGCCGAACTGCTCGCGCGACGCTCCCTCGATCTCGCAGCCCGCGTGCTGGCGCACGTATCCGACCTGGACTCACGCGCGGCAGCCGGAGCGGGCGGCGGCGAGATCGCATCCTGGGTGGTGGCCGAACCTCGATGGCCGCTTCTGACGGTCGAATTCGGCATCCTGGCCGGACGCGACCCGGCCATCGCCGAGCGCTACCGCACCGACCGTCGAGCGCTGCGCGGCGAACTCGAACGACTCATCGCCGAGCGTGCGGAGCGGTGGGGTGTGGGCGAGAACTTCGATGCCCGACGCCTCGCGACATCACTGGCGGCATTGATCTCCGGATTGGCCGTCGAACACTCGGTGGATCCGGAGGAAATCGACGAGAGAGTCATCGCCGACGCGGTGTCCGAACTGTTCGCGGGAGCGATAGCCAGGACACATCTCGATTGAGGGAGTCCGCACCGGGTAACCGAGAAAGATGAACGCTCAGAATCCCGATCCCGACGTCACCGCAGGACTCGAAGCGGGAGGCGGCGTCACACCAGGAGACACCCCGCCCGCCGAAACAGGAATCGGCGGCCCGAACCACGAACCGCCGCAGCGAAGCCGAGTGATGCCGATTCTCGTCATCTGCGTGGTGGCACTGCTGGCCATCCTGATCGCCGGTGGCTTGATCGGTCGCGTCGTCGGGCTGTTCGGCTGACCCACGCTTTTCGCGCTGGACGGTCGGTACTGCGGTAGTCAGTACTGCGGTAGTCAGTACTGGGGCCACCCGCCCTCGGGCCCCAGCAGGCGATCGAGTCGAATGTGGTTGATCTTCGCCAGCTCGTCGCGCATGACCTTGCGCTCGGTCCGGTCGTCGTTGTCGAGTCGATGGCCCAGATCCACCAGGATGTCGCGCGGCTCGAAGCCCTCGGGCTCGAACAACTGGCTGCAGACATACGAGAATCCGAAGCGCTCCTCGTACGCACGAGCAGCGGTACCCAACGCCCCGCGAGTGTCGGTCTCCATGGCCGCGCACACCTTGCTCGGCTCCGGCAGCGTCGCGGCCAGCGAATTCACGTAGTCGTCCGAGAGTTCGGCCAGCTCGGCGTCGGCCGCGGCGAACAGATCTGCGCGCGATCCGTACCGTCGGCCGTCGGCAACCCGTGACGCCCACGCCACCGAACAACAGCACTCGTACAGCGCGTGCACCGCCTTGCGACGCGGCAGTTCGTTGAACGTCTCCAGGCCGAGTCCCTGATGCATCAGCATCCCTCGATAGTGGGCCCATTTTCCCGGCAGCACCAGAGCTGAGCAGGGACTTAGCGCAGACGTTACTCGCCGTAACACGCGGTGCAGGATTCTGCCGAGCTCCCGCTAGGCTCGCAGGCATGACCGAACGAACCTGGAAAGCCTTCTCCGTGGAGATCGCGGACCACATCGCGCACGTGACACTTCTCGGACCCAACAAGGGCAACGCCATGGGCCCGGACTTCTGGAGCGAAAGCCCCGAGCTGTTCGCGCAGCTCGACGCCGATCCCGAGGTTCGTGCAGTCGTGCTCGCGGGCTCCGGTAAGAACTTCACCTACGGACTCGACCTCGCCGCCATGGCAGGCACGTTCGGTCCGCTCATGGCCGACAAGGCGCTGGCCGGTCCCCGAACGTCGTTCCACGACACCATCAAGACGATGCAGAAGGCGATCAATGCGGTCGCGGACTGCCGCAAGCCCGTCGTCGCGGCCGTTCAGGGCTGGTGTATCGGCGGTGGCGTCGACCTCATCACCGCCGCCGACGTGCGATACGCGAGCGCCGACGCCAAGTTCAGCGTTCGCGAGGTACGGGTGGCAATCGTTGCGGACATGGGATCTCTGGCCCGCCTCCCCGCGATCATCGGCGACGGCCACATGCGTGAGCTCGCGCTGACCGGAAAGGACATCGACGCAGCGCGCGCCGAGAAGATCGGTCTGGTCAACGACGTGTTCGAGGACCACGACGCCGCCCTCGCCGCTGCCAGAGAATGCGCCGCCGCCATCGCCGCGAATCCGCCTCTCGTGGTCCAAGGCATCAAGACCGTGCTCGACCATTCCCGCTCCGCCAGCGTCGACGATTCGCTGCGCTACGTCGCGGCCTGGAACGCCGCGTTCCTCGCCTCGCACGACCTCACGGAGGCAATCACCTCGGTGTTCGAGAAGCGACCGGCGCAGTTCACCGGTAACTGACGTGGTCGAGTTCGCCGAGGAGTTGGGCACGCAGCTGGTCCGACTGCAGCGCCTGCGCGAGCGCAACATCGCCGCGATTTCGTCTTCGGGCGGTGTCGACGGCGCTGCGTACGTATGCTTGTTCAGGCTCCTGCGTGACGGACCGATGCGGTCCAGTGAACTTGCCGCCATGGTGAATTCGGATCCGTCGACGGTGAGCAGGCAGGTGGCTCAGCTGGTGGAACGGGGCCACGTCGAGCGCCTTCCCGACACCCGCGACGGACGTGCCTTCGTACTCGCCGTCACCGCGTCGGGCCGGGAAGCTGCAGCGGCGATCCAGCAACGCCGAACCGACAATCTCGGACGGGTGATCGAGGGGTGGGCGCGGGAGGACAGAGCAGCGTTGGTCGCGTTGCTGGATCGATTCTTGACCGATTACGAAACGACGAGGCCGGACCTACCCGACCGGCGCGCCGGTAACGTCTGATTCGCGAGTGAGCGATCGGACCGAATGACAAGCTGATCAGCAGGCCGCTTCGCAGGGCCCCGAGCTCGCCCGAACAGCCAGGATGGACGGAGGGAACGCGGGTGCTATTCGATCGCGATCGAACCCCTCGCGCTCGGGCGACCGCACCGCGTCCAGGAGCGGTCCGGCTGGAACGTCGCGTGGCGCTGGGTATCGCCGCGCTGGTTCCCTCGTTCGGTCTCATCGGAGTCGTCGCGATGCTCTCGGTCGACGGACCCGCCGGTACGGCAGCCGAAGTTGCCTGCGTACTGGTGTTGCTCTCGACCGTCCCCGTAGGAGCATGGTGGTTGCGGCGCGCGGCGGACGCGTCGCACATGCCGGGATGGTTCGTGGTGTACGCCGACGTGGGAGTCGCGTTGATGCTGTTCTCCTTCGCGGGCCGTGACCTGGCCCTGAACGCCGCGGTGCTGTTCGCGGTGATCGGCATCTACATCGTCTACTTCTCCCGGCGTCGAGTGCTCGAGTTCCACATGCTGTTCATCAACGTGGTGGTCGTGGTTCTGGCAGCGCTGACAGCTGTCGAGGACACGCACGATCTGGCATCGACCCTCGCCCGGACCCTGGTCACTCTGCTGGTGGTCAACTCGGTGCTCGCGTTCCGTGCGGTGATCCAGCGCCAGCTCGACCTCGCCAACACCGACTCTCTGACGGGCCTGCTGAACAGGCGCGGCCTGGAACTGCGACTGCAACGCATGATGACCTTGCTCGATGCGGAGCGCTCGGTCGCGCTGATGGTGGTCGATCTCGATCAATTCAAACGAGTCAACGACACGTACGGCCATGCCGTGGGAGACCGGGTGTTGCGCCGCACGGCCCGCAGGCTGTCGGCGGTCGTGGGCTCGCGGCCGTGTGTGGCGCGTACCGGCGGTGAGGAGTTCACGATCGCACTACCGGTGGACGATGCAGGTGTGCACCGGATTGCCGTCGAGATCCTGGAATCCATCCACGATCCGGCCGACGACGTGCCGGTGACGGTCAGTGTAGGAGTGGCCTTGTTGGACAGCAGCCGTTGGTTCGCCGCCGTCGAGTCCGGAGACGGTGCCGACCTGGTGCACAACGTGCTGCTCGACGCAGACACGGCGATGTACGAGTCGAAGCACGCGGGCGGAAACAGAGCAACGGTGTACGCAGGCGAGTGATTCGCCTGCGTACACCGTCGGTCGTTCGGGGAGACGTGCTCGAAGGTCAGCGCAACGCGCTCTTGGGGTCGTTCCACAGCTGGTCGGTGAAATCCTCCAGCGCGACGAGGACGATCGTGTCCTCGGTGCGACGCAGGATCGACTTGCTGGCGCGCACCTGAACGATGTCGCCGGTCTTGTCGGTCATCCGCCACAGGGAATCCGCGCGCGTCGCCACCGTCGTGAGGAACATGTCCGCCACGTTGACGCCCTCCGGTGCCCGGTCGGGGAAGATGTCGTGCAGGTGGAAGTCCACGCGCTCCGTGCGGTCGAGACCGAACAGGTCGTCGAACGCCTCGTTCGCGAACACGATGGCACCGCTCGGATCGACAGCGAGGATCGGCACCGGGATACGGTCGAGGACGACCGTCACCGGCAGATCGGGAAACTGCGTCGGATCCGAGATCGGTCGCGAATCGAGATTTCGCCGATCACCGGCGGTGCCGTTGGAAGTGCTGTCGGTCATACGTCTCCCCAAACTATGATTTATCGGCGCACGGCCGAAACGAGCGGTGTGATACCGAAACGATCAGTGACCCGGATTGTCCGCCAAACGCTTGAATGATGCAGCGATTTCGGCCTCGGCTTCGGCGCGCCCCACCCAGTCTGCCCCGGTGACGTGCTTGTTGGGTTCGAGATCCTTGTAATGGACGAAGAAATGCTTGATCGCGTCGAGCTCGAACGTCGAGACGTCGGAAAGATCCTGGATGTGATCCCAGCGGGTGTCGCCTGCCGGAACGCACAGCACCTTGTCGTCGCCGCCGGCCTCGTCGACCATCTTGAACATCGCGACGGGGCGGGCCTCCACGATGACGCCGGGGAAAACCGACTCCGGCAGCAGAACCAGCGCGTCGAGTGGATCGCCGTCCTCGCCGAGCGTGTTCTCGATGAAGCCGTAATCGGCTGGATACGCCATCGCGGTGTAGAGGTAGCGGTCGAGGCGAACACGTCCGGTGACGTGGTCTACCTCGTACTTGTTTCGCTGCCCCTTGGGGATCTCGATGGTGACGTCGAACGGCACGTGCAGTCCTCACTGTCGTCGTCGAGCCGGAAGGGCTCGAGTCGTTGCGAATGTGTCGATGGTGGCGGCCCAAGGCTACCGAACCCGAGGATACTGTTGACTGAACCATCATGGGTACGACCACGGCAGTTACGGAGGAACGGTGGCGGGGCTGACACGGCGGTTCCTCGGCCCCACAGCGGGTCGACGGCGCAGGAAGAAGCGGTTGATCCTGACGCTGTGCGCTCTGTTCGTGGTGATTGCCGCCGTGACGACCGCCGCGCTGGTGTTGCCGTCGGTGTCCGACGGGGCCGAGACCGCGATCGAACCCCCACCGGACACGGTGCTGCCGAACCCACTCATCACACCGTTCCCCGAGTCGGCACCGCTGCCGAGTCCGGCAGGTCTCGCAGCCGCACTGGCCCCGGTGGTCGACGATCCGGCCCTCGGCACGTTCACCGGGACGGTCGCCGACGCGCAGACCGGTCAGGTGCTCTGGTCCCAGAACCCGGACGCACCGATGACGCCCGCATCGACCACCAAGGTGCTCACCGCTGCGGCGGCCATGCTCGCTCTGCCCGCCGATCACCGCGTCACCACCCGCGTGGTCCAGGGCGGCGGCGAGGGGAACATCGTGCTGATCGCGGGCGGCGACCCCACGCTCACCGCTCGACCGGTCGGAACCGACGGGTTCTATCCAGGGGCCGCCCGTATCGACGACCTGGTGGAGCAGATTCGTCGAAGCGGAACGACGGTGCGCAGCATCGGCGTCGACACCTCGATCTACTCCGGTGACACGATGGCGCAGGGCTGGTTCCCCGCGGACATCGCCGCCGGTTCGATCACCCCGATCGAACCGATCATGCTCGACGGCGGAAGGTCGGATCCACTCGTCGACGAATCGCCGCGCAGCACCACCCCGGCACTGGACGCCGGCCGCGCACTGGCGGCCGGACTCGGCGTCGACCCGGCAGCGGTGACGACGGGTAAGGCCGCCGACGGAGCCGATCAGATCGCATCCGTGGAGTCCGCTCCACTGCGAAACCGTCTGCAGCAGATGGTCAGTCGCTCCGACAACGTTCTCGCCGAGGCGGTCGGACGTGAAATTTCGCTGGAAATGAACACCGCTGCAAGCTTTTCCGGTGCGGTGGCGTCCATCGGGCAGACTCTGTTCGCCGCCGGCTTCGACATGGCAGGCCTGGCGCTGCAGGATGCGAGCGGGCTCTCGGTGGACGGCAGGATTCCGGCCAGGTTGCTCGATCACGTGCTCACTGCGGCCGCGGGAACCGAACAGCCGACGCTGCGTCCGATGCTCGATTATCTGCCCGTCGCCGGTGCCACCGGAACCCTGACGGATCGGTACGCCTCGGGGAATCGCACCGGGGCGGGCTGGGTACGGGCGAAGACCGGAACCCTCTCTGCTGCAAGTGCACTCGCAGGATATGTCGTCGATGTCGACGGCCGAATCCTGACTTTCGCGTTGATGTCCAACGACCGGCCACCCGATGTCAGTCGCCCCGCCCTCGATGCCGTCGCATCGACCCTGAGATTGTGTGGTTGCCAGTGAATGCGGACGCAGTGACGAGTGCCGACGAGAAGGAAGCGAAATCCGGATTCGCCGGTGCGGTCGACTGGTCCGTGGCCGCGAAGACCGGAGCGAAGCTGGCCCGTAAGGGCCCGGCCACGTCCCGCTACACCGCCGACGCTGCCGTGGAAGAGCTTGCTGCCGCATCGATTCGAGCCGAGCGGCCGGTTCGGGATACCACCGGTCTGGCCGACGGTCTCCCCGTGCCCGACGCCCAGGTGGTCGACCGGGCCGGCTGGATCGCCGCGGCCGCGGCGTCGATGAAGCACCTCACCGGAGACGACGACGGGACGCCGCCGTCCGGTGTGCTCGGCGGCAAGCCGGCCGGACTGCAGGCCGGTGCGATGCTGGCGTTTCTGTCGAGCGCCATTCTCGGACAGTACGACCCGTTCACCGGTGAGAACGGAACGCTGCTTCTGGTCGCGCCCAACGTGATTGCCGTCGAGCGGGCACTTCGAGTCTCGCCGAGTGACTTTCGGCTGTGGGTGTGCCTGCACGAAGTGACGCACCGAGTGCAGTTCTCCTCCGCTCCGTGGCTCGGGGGCTACATGCGCGAGAACGTGGGGGTGCTCTCCGACGGCACCGACGAGCCACTCTCCGACGTCGCCAACCGGCTGACGCGCGCGCTGAAGGCCCGGAAGAATCCGACCGGGTCCGCCAAGGCCGAGGACGCGGGCATCGTCGGCCTGCTGCGCGCCACTCAGCCGCAGCCTCAGCGCGACGCGATCGACCGGCTGCTGGTGCTCGGCACTCTGCTCGAGGGCCACGCCGACCACGTGATGGACGCCGTCGGGCCTGCCATCGTGCCCTCGGTGACGCAGATCCGCCGGGCGTTCGATCAGCGCCGTCAGCGCAAGGTCAGCCCGCTCCAACGCGTCATCCGGGCATTGCTCGGCATGGACGCGAAGATGGCGCAGTACGTGCGCGGCAAGGCATTCGTCGACCACGTCGTCGCCACGGTGGGGATGGAACGCTTCAACACCGTGTGGACCGGGCCCGACACCCTTCCGTTGCTGTCGGAAATCGAGGACCCGGACGCGTGGATCGCGCGAGTTCTGGGCTAGTGCTTTTTCCGAAGAGAGTGGAGCCTGCGGAACGACCCGGATTCCCTGAGGGGCCCGCACTGCTGGAGGTAAGGCATGCGGTGCGCGGGTGGCTGAGGGTCCATCCCGGTCCGGTTGCCGTCGCGTTGTCCGGTGGCGCGGATTCGTTGGCCTTGACCGCAGCAACTGTCGCCGAGGCTTCGAACGTGCGCGTGCTGATCGTCGACCACGGGCTGCAAGCCGGTTCGGCCGAGGTCGCGGCGACCGCGGCGGCGCACGCTCGGGAGTTCGGTGTCGTGGACGCGCGTGTTCTGACGGTGGACGTCTCCGGTTCGGGTGGGATGGAAGCCGCTGCCCGCCGCGCCAGATACGACGCTCTGAACCGTGCGCGCGGCGAGGCATCGGTGCTGGTGGCGCACACCCTCGACGACCAGGCCGAAACGGTGCTGCTCGGGTTGGGGCGCGGATCGGGTCCGCGGTCGATCGCTGGCATGGCAGCGTTCGACGCGCCGTGGGGTCGGCCACTGCTCGGAGTTCGACGCAGCGTCACCAGGGCCGCGTGTGTGGAGCTGGGGCTCACGCCGTTCGAGGACCCGCACAACACGGACACCGATTTCACTCGCGTGCGGTTGCGTCACGAGGTGCTGCCTCTGCTCGAGGACGTGCTCGGCGGTGGCGTGGCCGCTGCGCTCGCGCGGACGGCCGAGCAGTTGCGCGAGGACGGCCGGGTGCTCGACGCGATGGCCGAATCCGTCGTCGACGCCCATGCTCCCGACCTGGAGGTCTCGGCGATCGATACTCTCGACCCCGCCGTTCGCCGGCGAGTGCTGCGGCGATGGTTGCTCGGCCGGGGTGTGACATCGCTGACCGACCGGCAGCTCCGGGCCGTCGACGCCCTCGTCGGACGATGGACGGGACAGGGCGGAGTTGCGCTGCCAGGAGGAACGCCCGACGCCAGGTTGGTGTGCTCGCGTCGGCATGGCAGGCTGAGCGTCGGCCTGGAGAACGAATGAAGGGAAACCCCGTGTACGAGGGCGACATCGAATCGGTTCTCATTTCCGAGGAACAGATCAAAGCGCGCACTGCGGAACTCGCAGAAGAGATCGCGAAGCGGTATCCCGAAGGCTCCCCGGAAGGCGACCTGCTCCTTGTCGGCGTCCTCAAGGGCGCGATCATGTTCATGACCGACTTCGCGCGGGCACTCCCCATCCCGGCGCAGCTCGAGTTCATGGCGGTCAGTTCCTACGGCTCGTCGACGTCCTCGTCCGGCGTCGTCCGCATTCTCAAGGACCTGGACCGCGATATCACCGGACGCCACGTGCTGATCGTCGAGGACATCATCGACTCGGGTCTGACGCTGAGCTGGCTCAAGCGCAACCTGGCGACCCGGTCGCCTGCCTCGCTGTCGGTGGTGACGTTGCTGCGTAAGCCCGACGCGATCAAGGTCGACGTCGAGGTTGCGAACGTGGGCTTCGACATACCCAACGAGTTCGTCGTCGGTTACGGCCTCGACTACAACGAGCGCTACCGGGATCTGCCGTACATCGGTCTGTTGGACCCCAAGGTCTACAGCTGAGTTCGTTCTCCAGGACCGTTCGCGCTGCGTGAACGGTCCATTGCCGCGCTCGGACGTGTGCAGTGGACCACCGATACGGCTAGGGTGCCCACCAGGTGGGGAACTGCCGGGGGAGTGCAGTCGTTGGAGGGGAAGAAGCGTCAACGCCGACAGGTGCGTGGACGCAGAGCGCCAGGTGTGAGCGAGTCCGGTGTCCGGGTATCGCGGTAGCCTGGAGCATCCGGCGGGCAGGGAGCAGCCAGCGCGCGGGAGCGGACTGAAAGGACACGGCCGTCTCGGCTGAAGCTGTATGAATCGGAAGACAGTAATACGAAATCTGGCCATCGTTTTCGGCATTCTGTTGGTGATATATGCCTTCAGTTACTTCGGTAACGACACGCGGAACTGGAAGTCGGTCGACACCTCGGTGGCGATCGCCCAGCTCGACGATCGAAACGTCGAGTCCGCGCAGATCGACGACCGTGAGCAACAGATCCGGCTGACTCTCAAAGAGGCCTCCGACGCGACGGGCAACGAGAAGCAGATCATCGCGAAGTATCCGGACTCGGCGTCCGAGCAGATCTTCGACAAGGTCGATTCGCAGGGCCTGACGAAGTACAACACCACCGTCACCCAGGAGAGCTGGTTCAGCTCCTTCCTGCTGCTGATCCTCCCGATGGTGCTGATCCTCGGCGTGATCATCTTCGTGATGAGCCGTATGCAGGGTGGTGGCCGCGGTGGCGTCATGGGCTTCGGTAAATCCAAGGCCAAGCAGTTGACGAAGGACATGCCCAAGACCACGTTCGCCGATGTCGCAGGCGCGGACGAGGCAGTCGAAGAGCTCTACGAGATCAAGGACTTCCTGCAGAACCCGGCGCGCTATCAGGCGCTCGGTGCCAAGATTCCGCGTGGCGTGCTGCTGTACGGCCCTCCCGGAACCGGCAAGACGCTGCTCGCGCGCGCCGTCGCAGGCGAGGCGGGCGTCCCGTTCTTCACCATCTCGGGCTCGGACTTCGTCGAGATGTTCGTCGGTGTCGGTGCGTCCCGTGTCCGCGACCTGTTCGAGCAGGCAAAGCAGAACAGCCCGTGCATCATCTTCGTCGACGAGATCGACGCCGTCGGTCGTCAGCGCGGTGCAGGCATGGGCGGCGGTCACGACGAGCGCGAGCAGACACTCAACCAGCTGCTCGTCGAGATGGACGGCTTCGGTGAGCGCACCGGCGTCATCCTCATCGCCGCCACCAACCGACCCGACATCCTCGACCCCGCGCTGCTGCGCCCGGGCCGCTTCGACCGGCAGATTCCGGTCGGCGCGCCCGACCTGGCAGGCCGTCGGGCCATCCTCAAGGTGCACTCGGCGGGCAAGCCCGTCGCCCAGGACGCCGACCTCGAAGGTCTCGCCAAGCGAACCGTCGGGATGTCCGGTGCCGATCTGGCCAACGTCATCAACGAGGCGGCACTGCTCACCGCCCGCGAGAACGGCACCGTCATCACCGAGGCCTCGCTCGAGGAGTCGGTGGACCGCGTTGTCGGCGGGCCGCGCCGCAAGAGCCGCATCATCAGCGAGCACGAGCGCAAGATCACCGCGTACCACGAGGGTGGACACACTCTCGCGGCGTGGGCGATGCCCGACATCGAGCCCGTCTACAAGGTCACCATCCTCGCTCGTGGCCGCACCGGCGGTCACGCGATGACGGTGCCCGAGGACGACAAGGGCCTGATGACGCGGTCGGAGATGATCGCACGTCTGGTCATGGCCATGGGCGGTCGCGCGGCCGAGGAGCTCGTGTTCCACGAGCCGACCACCGGGGCATCCTCGGACATCGACCAGGCCACGAAGATCGCTCGCGCAATGGTCACCGAGTACGGCATGAGCAGCAAGCTCGGAGCCGTCCGGTACGGGCAGGAACAGGGCGACCCGTTCCTCGGTCGTTCGATGGGCCAGCAGTCCGACTTCTCGCACGAGGTCGCGCGCGAGATCGACGAAGAGGTCCGCAAACTCATCGAGGCCGCGCACACCGAGGCGTGGGCCATCCTCAACGAGTACCGCGACCTGCTCGACACCCTAGCCACGGAGCTGCTCGAGCGCGAGACACTCACTCGCAAGGACCTCGAGAAGATCTTCCACAGCGTCACCAAGCGTCCGCGCATCACCCTGTTCAACGACTTCGGTGATCGCAAGCCCTCGGACAAGCCGCCGGTCAAGACTCCCCGCGAACTCGCCGCCGAGCGCGGCGAGCCGTGGCCTCCGGTGCCGCCGGCCCCGAAGCAGCTTCCACCGCAACAGTTTCCGCAGCCCAGCTACGCCGGGTCGCCGCAACTGAGCAAGGGCGGATACCCGAACGGAAGTAGCGGATACAACGGCAACCCGACCAGCGGCGCTCCTGCCAACGGCTTGCCGGGTAACAACGGTGGCCCAGTCGACGGACCACCGAGCACCGGGGACGTCGACGCGCCGAACACCGGTAGCGGTCGACGCAGCGCGCCGGCAACCGGTGAGTACAACGGTGGCGGGTACAACGGCGGTGGCTACAACGGCGGCGGCCCGACCAACGGCGGGGCTCCGAACGGTGGCGGATACTCCGAGGGCTATCGCCGTCAGGAACCGCGACCGAGCGGCCCAGGCCAGGGCTCACGGCCGGATTACGGTGCTCCGGCAGGATGGTCGGCTCCGGGTTGGCCGCCGCGCGACCAGCCGTCGGTGCCGCGCTACCAAGGACCGACCACGCCACCGGATCGGAACCAACCGAACCGCGACCAGCCGGAATCGGATCGGCCCGACCAGAACCGGTACGAGCCGCCGCAGGGGCAGCCGTCATACCGTCAGCATCCGACGTACCAGCAGCCGCCGACGTATCAGCCGCCGCAGTATCAGCCGGATCCGTTCCGGCCGGACACTCGGGATCAGGGTCGTACTTCTCGGCACGAGCCCCCGTACGGTCAGAATCAGGACGAGGCTGCTCCGCAGGAGCCGTCGGCTCCGACGTGGGAAGTACCGACTCCGACCCAGAGTTATCCGTTGCCCGGAGACGACCGTCCCGAGGGCAGCCGGTCCGAGGACTCGCGGCGAAGTGAACGGTCCGAGGACGACGGCGACGAGGGTCCGCGGACGCAACGCTGGGAAGGGCCGGGCGGTTCGTACCGCTAGGCCGATCATTAGGCTTGCTGGGTCGACCGTCTCGGTCGGCCCAGCACGTCGTTCGAACCGTGCAGTAGGTCGGCGCAGCTGTTCTGGTGAAGGACAGGTGCAGGTCGGCCCAGCTGTCATATAAGCGGAGCCCAACCGGAGGTACGTTCTCGTGGACGAGACAGCAGTGGACCAGACAGCAGCAGTGGAGCAGGCATCGGTGGAGCAGACGGTGGCCTATGCCACCGGCGCGGCCTTCGATCAGCCTCGCGCCGAGGCCGCCGTGCGTGAGTTGTTGATCGCCGTCGGTGAGGATCCCGACCGTCCGGGCTTGCTCGATACCCCCGCTCGCGTCGCGCGTTCCTACCGCGAGATCTTTGCCGGGCTCTACACGGACCCGGACACGGCTCTGAACACCACGTTCGACGAGGGGCATCAGGAACTGGTTCTCGTCCGCGACATCCCCATGTTCTCCACGTGCGAGCACCACCTGGTCTCGTTCCACGGAGTCGCACACGTCGGGTACATCCCCGGTAAGACCGGAAAGGTCACCGGTCTGTCGAAGCTGGCGCGCGTGGTGGACATGTACGCCAAGCGTCCGCAGGTGCAGGAACGTCTGACGAGCCAGATCGCCGACGCGTTGATGCGAAAGCTCGACCCGCGCGGTGCGATCGTCGTGATCGAGGCCGAGCATCTCTGCATGGCCATGCGCGGGATTCGCAAGCCGGGTGCCAGTACCACCACCTCTGCGGTGCGGGGTCTGCTGCAGTCCAGCGCGGCATCGCGTTCGGAAGCTCTGGACCTGATTCTGCGGAAATGACGCGCTCGTTCGGTTCCCGATGAGTTCTGTGCGAAGCATCCCCCCGGCACCCGTCGTCATGGGTGTCTTGAACGTCACCGCCGATTCGTTCTCCGACGGTGGTCGGTACCTCGATGTCGATGCCGCCGTCGAACACGGGCTGGCGATGCATCGTCGCGGAGTCGACATCGTCGATGTCGGTGGCGAGTCCACGCGCCCGGGAGCAGATCGGATCGATCCGGCTCTCGAGGTGCAGCGCGTGGTGCCGGTCATCACCGCGCTCGCCGCCGAAGGGGTTACCACCAGCGTCGACACGATGCGCGCCTCCGTCGCCGAGGCAGCGATCGAGGCCGGAGTCTCGATCGTCAACGACGTCTCGGGTGGGCGAGCCGATGCGGCCATGGCCGGGGTGGTCGCGGACGGCGGATTGCCGTGGATCCTGATGCACTGGCGGGCCGCCGGTTCCGAGTACCGACACGCCGGTCCGGCCGATCGATACGACGACGTGGTCGCCGACGTCCGTAGCGAGTTGCTCGAACAGGTGGACCACGCGGTGGCCGCGGGAGTGGACGCGGCGATGCTCGTACTCGACCCGGGCCTGGGATTCGCCAAGAACGCCGAACACAACTGGCAATTGCTTCGCGGGCTACCGGACCTGGTGGCTGCCGGGTTCCCGGTTCTCGTCGGTGCCTCCCGTAAACGCTTCCTCGGGACTTTGTTGGCCGAGAACGACGGTTCCTCGCGGCCACCGGACGGTCGCGAGATCGCCACGGCCGTGGTGTCGGCGTTGGCCGTCGCCGGGGGTGCCTGGGGTGTGCGGGTGCACGACGTCCAGGCTTCACTCGACGCAGTGGCCGTCGTCCGGGCATGGCAGGGTGATCGGGCATGAGCGAGATCAGCAGCCGTGTCGGCACCGGAACGCGTCGCGGCGACCGCATCGAACTGCGGGGTCTGACGGTGCGCGGCAATCACGGCGTCTTCGACTTCGAGAAGCGAGACGGTCAGGACTTCGTCGTCGACATCACCGTGTGGATGGATCTGCGGCCCGCGGCCGAGACCGACGACCTGACCCGGACGCTGCACTACGGCGAATTGGCCGAGCGCGCCGCGGCCGTCGTCGCTGGACCGCCCCGGGACCTGATCGAGACGGTCTCGGCCGAGATCGCCGACGTGGTGCTGGCATACGACTCCCGCGTCGACGCGGTCGAAGTGGTGCTGCACAAGCCGTCGGCCCCCATCCCGCTGACGTTCGGCGACGTCGCGGTGGTCGCGTATCGCGAGCGCCGGTGACCCGCGCGGTGCTGTCCATCGGCAGCAACATCGGTGATTCTCTGAGCCACTTACGTTCTGTGACAACCGCATTGGGTGACCGCGTGGTGGCGTCCTCGCCTGTGTACCGATCTGCGCCCTGGGGTGGCGTCGAACAGCAGGACTTTCTCAACGCGGTCGTGTTGGCCGAGGACGACGCGTTCGATGCCTGGGACTGGTTGCGCTTCGGCCAGCGACTCGAAGAGGCGGCCGACCGCGTTCGGGTGCAGCGGTGGGGGCCACGGAGCCTCGACGTCGATGTCGTGGTGTGCGAGAACGTGATCAGCGACGACCCTCGATTGACCCTTCCGCATCCGCGCGCGCACGAGCGGGCATTCGTCCTGCTGCCGTGGTTGGACGTCGAACCGGACGCCACGCTGCGCGTCGGAGACGTCGACGTGCCGGTAGCGGAGTTGCTCGAGAACCTGAGTGCCGAAGAGCGTGCGGGAGTCGTGAAGCAAGGCGTCGGTGATGGATCGTGGTGAGCAATCCCACCAAGATCTGGGATGTACTGGGTCTGTTTCTGGTGGCCTCGATCGGAACGTGGCTACTCGTTCGCGTCTTCTACGGTTCGTTTCCACCGATTCCGGTGTATGCCGGTGCGTCGTTGTATCTGGTTGCAGTGGTGGAAGTGGTGACTGCCGTGATCGTCCGCAATCGCATCGCCGAGCATCGGGTGGGCGGCGGTCTGCACGATCTGCATCCCTTGACGGTGTTCAGGGCGCTGGTGCTGGCGAAGGCGTCGGTGCTGGTGGGGACAGCCGTCGTCGGAGTGTGTGTCGGGTTTCTGGTGTACGTGATGCCACGGGCCGCGACGGTGCAGGCGGCGGCGTCGGATCGGTCGGGGGCGATCGTCGCGCTCGTGGCAGGACTGGCCGTTGTCGGTGCCGCGTTGTGGCTCGAGCAGTGCTGCCGCACCCCGAAAGACCGTGACGACGAGCGTTCTCGGTAACCCTCGAAACATTTGATTGTTACCTCGGCTGCGTAAGCGATCGGCCGAGGATGACTATTTGCGAACGATTTGCCAGTTACCCTTGTGAACATGACAGATCAGACTCGCGCAAAGAAGGGACGCCGTAAGAGGCGTAGTGCGAGCCAGCTGTTCCTTGCGGCGCTCGTCGTGTTCGGCATCATCGCCAGTGTGTTGTTGCTCTTCACCGAGAGTGTGCAGTGGATGAGGGTGGGTGTGCTCTCGGCTCTGTGGGCTGCGGTGATCGGAGCCTTCGCAATGACCAAGTACCGCAGGGAAGCCGCCGCCGATCAGACCAAGGCCAAGGACCTGCAGACGGTCTACGAGCTGCAACTCGCCCGGGAAATTTCGGCCCGACGTGAGTACGAGATGAGCGTCGAAGCTCGCGTACGTAGCGAATCGCAGCTCGAGATCGACGAAGTTGCGGCGCTGCGCAACGAACTCGCCGCCCTACGCCAGAATCTGCAGGTGCTGTTCGACGGCAATCTGCCGACCGAACGAGTCGCCCTGCGCGCCGAGGCGATGAGGATGCAAGAACTGGGCGGACGGGGATACGACAGCTATCAACCTGCGCCGTCCGGCCTGTATGTCCGAGGCGGCAGCAACGGAACGGGCCTCAACGGAGTGGGAACTCCCTACGACGAGCCGGTCACGGCCGAGACCTCGGTGGTCTACCCCGTGGATCCGGACGAGATGCCGCAGGCCACGGCCACAGCGGGGGCCTCGACCGACGCCGAGTCGGCTCGCAATCCGTACGCCGAAAGCTCTGTCGAGGACGCGAATGCCGAGTCGGCCGCATCCGACCAGGACGAGGATCCGTACGAGCGACCCGCAGCGCAGGCCCGCCCCTACGGTGCCCCGAGGCCGGCCGCGCGCGTGACGCCGCCCAGCTCGCCCTTCGTTCCCTACGACTTCGAGCAGACGCGTCGACCTGCTGCAGAGCCGGAACCGGCTGTCGAGAACGAACCGCAGGTGGCCGCCGAGCTCTACGACACCGAGACCCAGTCCGTCGGTTCCTACCCGGAAGAGTCGTACTCGGAGCCGGCCGAGCCTGCGTACCGGTCGGACGTGGACCGCGACGGCGACTCCGATTCGACGTCCCGTACCTCGTTGCGCGAATCGGCCGACGCGTTCTTCGCGAGCGATCAGGACAGCCGGACACCTGACGAGGACGCATCCACCTCGCCCCGACGCGGACGTAGGCGCGCGGAGTCGGGGGACGACGAGGACGCCACGGGTGCGCACTCCAACGGGCGCTCCGTCGCCGAGATCATGGCCGGTCTGCACGGTGGAGACTCGTCCGATCCGGCCGTGACCGATCCGGGTACGCGTCGCCGTCGCCGTCGCGCAGACTGAGAACCAGATCACACACTCCCTCCATGGCCCGCGAGGGGTCGAGGCCGCTATTGTTCCCAGCAGGACGTCTGGTACCCGCCGAGCGGGACTGGAACGATCGAGAGGAAGTTTTCGGTGACCTCATCAGGGTTCACTGGTGGTCTGTCTCCGGCTCGCTTGACGGTAGGTGTCGTCTCTGCGGGGCGGGTTGGTACCGCATTCGGTGAGGCGCTCGAACGCGTCGGGCATGTCGTTGTCGGTGCCGCTGCCGTGTCCGATGCGTCCATCGCACGGGTACGCGCCCGATTGCCCGAGTCTCAGATCCTGCCCGTCGACGAGGTTGCTCGTCGCGCCGAACTGTTGATCCTGGCTGTGCCCGACTACGAATTGGCGTCCATCGTCGCAGGACTTGCGGCCACCGGTGCGGTCGCTCCGGGGAAGTTGGTGGCGCACACGTCGGGGGCGAACGGTGTGGCCGTGCTCGAACCGCTGGCCGCTCTCGGTGCTGTCCCACTGGCCATTCATCCGGCGATGACGTTCAGCGGCGGGGTCGAGGACACCGACAGGATGACGGCGGCGTGCTTCGGCATCACCGCGGGCGACGAGATCGGCTATGCGGTGGCGCAGGCCCTCGTACTCGAGATCGGCGGCGAGCCGGTGCACGTGCCCGAGAACAACCGGGCGCTCTACCATGCCGCGCTCGCTCACGGCAGCAATCATCTCGTCACCTTGGTGGTCGACGCCGTCGAAGCGCTCCGAGTTGCGTTGGCCGGTCCGGGTTTTCCCGGTTCGGACGCCGAACGCGGTGTGCCCGAGCGCGTTCTGGCTCCACTTCTCGAAGCCGCGCTGGACAATGCGCTGCGCAACGGGCAGTCGGCACTCACCGGACCGGTGGCTCGGGGCGACACTGCGGCTGTCGGCAAGCACCTCGATGTGCTCGAGGCCGTGGATTCGCGCATCGCAGCCGGATACCGGGCGCTGTCGTTGCGATCGGCACAGCGCATCGGTGCCACGGCAGATCTGATCGAACTTCTGGAAGGGAAGCAATGACCCTCGCGGGCAGCTACACCAAGGGGCAGTTGACGGTTCACCACGATCCTGCGGTGATCACGTCGGTGTCGAAGGCGCTGCGGGGCGTCGGGAAGCAGGTCGCACTGGTGCCCACCATGGGAGCGCTGCACGCCGGGCACCTGCAGTTGGTGCGGCAGGCCAAGCTCACCGGTGCCGTGGTGATCGTGTCGATCTTCGTCAACCCACTGCAGTTCGGTGTGGGAGAGGACCTCGACGCCTATCCGCGGACCCTCGACGCCGATGTCGCACTGCTGCGCGAGGAGGGCGTCGAGTTGGTCTTCGCGCCGTCGGCATCGGACATGTACCCGTCCGGTCCGCGCACCACGGTTCACCCCGGTCCGCTCGGCGCAGAGCTCGAAGGTCGCAGCAGGCCAACGCATTTCGCGGGGATGCTCACCGTCGTGGCCAAGCTGCTGCAGATCGCCGCACCGCATCGCGCGTACTTCGGGGAAAAGGACTACCAGCAGCTGACGTTGATCCGGCAGATGGTTCGGGATCTGAACTTCGACGTCGCCGTCATCGGGGTCCCGACGGTTCGTGAGCAGGACGGTCTCGCGTTGTCCTCGCGTAACCGGTACCTCGACGCCGAGCAGCGAGAGGCCTCGATGGCGCTGTCGGCTGCACTGGTCGCCGGGGCGCACGCTGCGGCCGGCGGTGCGGAGGCCATCCTCGCCACTGCCCGTGCCGTTCTCGACGAAGCACCGCTTGTGCAGGTCGACTATCTGGAGGTGCGCGATCCGCATCTCGGCCCGGCTCCCGAACGCGGAGACGGAAGACTGCTCGTGGCAGCCAAGGTGGGCACCACGAGATTGATCGACAATGTCGGTGTCGCTGTCGGCACGGGCTTTCTCGAGTACCCCGACGATCCTAAAAGTGGAGAGTGACA
The DNA here is from genome assembly GCF_047782425.1 of Rhodococcus sp. 077-4. Taxonomy (NCBI): domain Bacteria; kingdom Bacillati; phylum Actinomycetota; class Actinomycetes; order Mycobacteriales; family Nocardiaceae; genus Rhodococcus; species Rhodococcus sp. 077-4. The sequence continues at coordinate 1,210,126 of NZ_JAJPWC010000001.1, forward strand.
CGATGTTTCGTACCATGATGAAGTCCAAGATCCATCGCGCCACCGTGACGCACGCAGACCTGCACTACGTGGGCTCGGTGACCGTCGATCAGGACTTGATGGAGGCGGCCGACCTGCTCGAGGGTGAGCAGGTCACCATTGTCGACATCGACAACGGTGCTCGCCTCGAGACGTATGTGATCACCGGTGAACGGGGCAGTGGCGTCATCGGAATCAACGGAGCTGCAGCGCATCTGGTGAACCCGGGTGACCTGGTCATCCTGATCGCCTACGGGGTGATGAACGAGCAGGAGGTTGCCGACTACGCGCCTCGGGTGGTGTTCGTCGACGAGAAGAACCGGCCGGTCGAACTCGGCAGCGATCCGGCTCATGCGCCTGCAGGCTCGGGTCTGATCACACCGCGCGATCTGCGGGCCGATTCCGTGCTGGTCTGATTCGATGCTCCTCGCGATCGATGTGCGCAACACCAGCACCGTTGTCGGGCTGTTCACCGGCACCGGTGATCACTCGAAATTGCTGCGAGACTGGCGAATACGAACCGATCCGCATGTGACAGCGGACGAGCTGGCGTTCATGCTCCGTGGATTGCTCGGGGCCGATGCCGAACAGATCACCGGTGTGACGGCGTTGTCGACCGTGCCGTCGGTGCTGCGAGAGATGCGCACGATGTTCGCGCGCTACTGGGATCATGTGGTGCACGTGATGGTCGAACCGGGTGTGCGGACCGGCGTGCCGTTGCTGGTCGACAATCCCAAGGAGGTCGGTGCCGATCGTATCGTCAATACCCTTGCCGCACATGACCTGTACGGATCTGCGTGCATCGTGGTGGACTTCGGAACCACCACCTGCGTGGACGTCGTCTCGGCCAAGGGGGAATTCCTCGGCGGTGCCATTGCCCCCGGTCTCGAGATATCGGCGTCGGCCATGTCGACGCGAACCGCGACGCTGCGCGAGGTGGAGATGGTCCGGCCGCGCTCGGTGCTGGGCAAGAACACCGTCGAGTGCATCCAGTCGGGCACCATCTTCGGATTCGCGGGCCTGGTGGACGGGCTCGTCGGGCGGATCCGACGGGAGGTCCCCGAGGTGACCGGCACGGACGTCGCCATCATCGGAACAGGCGACATCGCTGCACTGATCCTGCCCGAATCGACCACCATCGAGCACCACGAACCCGACCTGACCCTCGAGGGCCTACGCCTGGTCTACGAACGCAACATGGCACGGCGTCCACGCTGAATGTCTTCAGTGACGCCCGCGCTGAAGTATCGGTGAAGGGCTGGCGCATCGCGGATCCGTGTGTCAGACTCGTTGCCGTGATGACGTGCATGGCCACCCAGGAGTGTTGTCGAGGCTGAACCCTGCCTCGTTCATAACGCACCCCTGGAGTAGAGCTTCATGCTTTCCACACCTGTACTTTCTGCACCCTCCCGACCCCGATTGTCTTCGCGGTCCATCTCGACGCTTCCGACGCGGCTGCGTCCACCGGACTTGCTGCGTATCACCGACCAGGGCGCATCCGACGTGCTCGAGGGCCGCTTCGATCATCTGCTTCCAGATGGCGGTCGCTGGCCCACGGACGAGCGCTGGGCCACCCGTCTGCACTCCGACGACGATCTCGACGTGTGGTTGATCAGCTGGGTTCCCGACCGTTCCACCGAACTGCACGATCACGCCGGATCGCTCGGTGCGCTGACCGTTCTCAGTGGCTCGCTACTCGAATACCGCTGGGCCGGAACCGAATTGAAGCTACGTCGCCTCGACGCCGGTGATCAGGCGTCGTTCCCGCTCGGTTGGGTGCACGACGTGATGCACGATCCGGCGTCCGGCACGAGCGCCCCCACTCTCAGCGTGCACGCCTACTCACCGCCATTGACGGCGATGTCGTACTACGAAGTGACCGAGCGGTCCACCTTGCGTCGCACCCGCAGCGAGCTCACCGACGAACCCGAGAAGGCCCCGCGATGACCATTCACACGAGGACCATTGTCGAAATGCTCGAATCCGCTCGCGAGACCATCGATCGAGTCACCGTCTTCGAGCTGCGCGACGCCGTTGCCCGCGGAGCCGTCGTCGTGGACATCCGTCCCCAGGCGCAACGCGCCGTGGAGGGAACGCTTCCCGGAGCCCTCGCCATCGAGCGCAACGTCCTCGAATGGCGGCTGGACCCGACGAGCGATGCGCGTCTGGCCATTGCCGTCGACCACGACGTCGAGTGGATCGTCATCTGCTCGGAGGGCTACACCTCCTCCCTCGCGGCTGCCTCGCTGCAGTTGCTGGGTCTGCACAAGGCCACCGATCTGGTCGGCGGCTATCAGGCACTGAAGTCGGCGGGACTGCTCGGAGTGTTGACGCAGGCCAAGCACTGCGTTCGCGAGGCCGAGGCCGTCGCAGCGCACTGATCGTCCCTGCGCAGTCGGTCTGTAAAGTGTCTGCGCGTGAGTGATACAGCTTCTACCCAGCCGGCCGACGACACCCCGGAGCAACTACGGATTCGTCGTGCCAAGCGCGCTTCGCTGCTCGAGCGTGGGGTCGAGGCGTATCCGGTGTCCGTTCCGCGGACCCATTCCCTGCTCGAGATCCGCACCGAGTTCCCCGAGCTCGAACCCGATACGCAGACCGGCCTGATCGTCGGCGTCGTCGGCCGCGTCATCTTCGTTCGCAACACCGGCAAGCTGTGCTTCGCCACGTTGCAGGAGGGCGACGGCACCCAGCTCCAGGCGATGATCAGCCTGGCGGGCGTGGGCGAAGGCGCTCTCGCGGAATGGAAGTCGGACGTCGATCTCGGCGACTTCGTGTTCGTGCACGGTGAGGTCATCAGCTCGCGGCGAGGCGAGCTGTCGGTCATGGCCGACGCCTGGCAGATCGCGTCGAAGTCGTTGCGGCCGTTGCCCGTCGCGCACAAGGAGCTCAACGAAGAGACGCGCATCCGGCAGCGTTACCTGGACCTGATCACGCGTCCGGAAGCTCGCGAGACCGCGCGCAAGCGCATCGCCGTCGTCCGGGAACTGCGTAACGCCCTCGAGCGCCGCGGATTCCTCGAGGTCGAGACACCGATGCTGCAGACGCTGCACGGCGGCGCGGCCGCTCGGCCGTTCGTCACGCACTCCAATGCGATGGACACCGACCTCTATCTCCGCATCGCGCCCGAGCTGTTCCTCAAGCGCTGTGTCGTCGGCGGCATCGAGAAGGTCTTCGAGATCAACCGCAACTTCCGCAACGAGGGTGCCGACTCGTCGCACTCGCCGGAGTTCGCGATGCTCGAGACGTACGAGGCCTACGGCACGTACGACGACTCGGCCAAGATGACCCGCGAGCTCGTTCAGGAAGTGGCCATGGCCGCCCTCGGCTCCACGGTCGTCACACTGCCCGACGGCACCACCTACGACCTCGGTGGTGAATGGACGACACTCGAGATGTACCCGTCACTGTCGGAGTCGCTCGGATTCGACGTCACCCCCGACACGACCGTCGACGAACTGCTCGCGATCGCCGACAAGGTGGGCGTCGAGGTGCCGCGCAAGGACGGCGTCCCGATCTACGGCCACGGCAAGCTCGTCGAGGAACTGTGGGAGCACCAGGTGGGCGACGCGTTGACCGAGCCGACGTTCGTTCGTGACTTCCCGGTCGAGACGTCCCCGCTGACGCGTCAGCACCGCAGCAAGCCCGGCGTCACCGAGAAGTGGGACCTCTACGTCCGTGGTTTCGAGCTGGCCACCGGCTACTCCGAGTTGGTCGATCCGATCATTCAGCGCGAGCGTTTCGAGGATCAGGCGCGTCAGGCCGCTGCGGGCGACGACGAGGCGATGGTGCTGGACGAGGATTTCCTCGCCGCGATGGAGCAGGGCATGCCGCCGACCACCGGAACCGGCATGGGCATCGACCGTCTGTTGATGGCGCTGACCGGGTTGGGCATCCGCGAAACGATCCTGTTTCCGATCGTCAAGCCGTCTCAGGCTTGATCGAACGGTAAAGAGCTGTTCGCCAGCAGCGGACAGTGAATGGGAAACGTTTTGCATTGTGCCTGCGTTATGAACAGTAAGCAGGCAAGGCAGTCCGCATACGTGGGCGGTTGCGCAGCATTTCAGGGGTGGAGGGTCGGCGTTCGTAACGTCGGCCAACTACAGTGAGAATCAGTCTTACCTTCAAATGCACAAGCGACCCGGCGTGTTGGACACTGCGGCGCTAGAAGAACTGGTGGGCGAGCTACCACCCGCCAAGAAGTGAGGGAGAGCGATGTTCGAGAGGTTCACCGATCGCGCGCGGCGTGTTGTCGTCCTGGCTCAAGAAGAAGCCCGGATGCTCAACCACAACTACATCGGCACGGAGCACATTCTGCTCGGCCTCATCCACGAGGGCGAAGGCGTCGCAGCCAAGTCTCTCGAGTCGCTGGGCATCTCCCTCGAAGGAGTACGCAGCCAGGTAGAGGAGATCATCGGCCAGGGTCAGCAGGCTCCGTCCGGTCACATTCCGTTCACCCCGCGCGCCAAGAAAGTACTCGAGCTCAGTCTGCGTGAAGCACTGCAGCTCGGCCACAACTACATCGGCACCGAGCACATCCTGCTGGGACTGATCCGCGAAGGCGAAGGCGTCGCAGCTCAGGTTCTGGTCAAGCTCGGAGCCGACCTCAACCGTGTGCGCCAACAGGTCATCCAGCTGCTGTCGGGCTACCAGGGCAAGGAGCCGTCCGAGAGCGGCAGCGGCCGCGGCGAGGCGGGCACCCCGTCGACGTCACTGGTCCTCGATCAGTTCGGTCGCAACCTCACCCAGGCCGCGCTCGAAGGCAAGCTCGACCCGGTCATCGGTCGCGCGAAGGAAATCGAGCGCGTGATGCAGGTGCTCTCGCGTCGTACCAAGAACAACCCCGTCCTCATCGGCGAGCCCGGTGTCGGTAAGACCGCAGTCGTCGAAGGCCTGGCTCAGGCCATCGTCAACGGCGAGGTCCCCGAGACGCTCAAGGACAAGCAGCTCTACACCCTCGACCTCGGCTCGCTCGTGGCCGGCAGCCGTTACCGCGGTGACTTCGAGGAGCGCCTGAAGAAGGTGCTCAAGGAGATCAACACCCGCGGCGACATCATCCTGTTCATCGACGAGCTGCACACGCTCGTCGGCGCAGGTGCGGCCGAAGGTGCCATCGACGCAGCGTCGATTCTCAAGCCCAAGCTGGCTCGCGGCGAACTGCAGACCATCGGCGCCACCACCCTCGACGAGTACCGCAAGTACATCGAGAAGGACGCCGCACTCGAGCGTCGCTTCCAGCCCGTCCAGGTCGGCGAGCCGACCGTCGAGCACACCATCGAGATCCTCAAGGGTCTGCGCGATCGCTACGAGGCTCACCACCGCGTCTCGATCACCGACGGTGCACTCGTCGCGGCCGCCACGCTGGCCGACCGGTACATCAACGATCGGTTCTTGCCCGACAAGGCAATCGACCTCATCGACGAGGCGGGCGCGCGGATGCGCATCCGCCGGATGACCGCGCCGCCAGACCTGCGCGAGTTCGACGACAAGATCGCCGACGCGCGCCGGGAGAAGGAATCGGCCATCGACGCTCAGGACTTCGAGAAGGCTGCGAACCTGCGCGACAAGGAGAAGACCCTCGTCGGTCAGCGCGCCGAGCGCGAGAAGCAGTGGCGCTCGGGTGACCTCGACGTCATCGCCGAGGTCGACGACGAGCAGATCGCCGAGGTCCTCGGAAACTGGACCGGCATCCCCGTCTTCAAGCTCACCGAGGAAGAGACCACTCGTCTGCTCCGCATGGAAGACGAGCTGCACAAGCGGATCATCGGGCAGGTCGAGGCAGTCAAGGCCGTCTCCAAGGCGATCCGTCGTACCCGTGCAGGTCTGAAGGACCCGAAGCGTCCGTCGGGCTCGTTCATCTTCGCCGGCCCGTCCGGTGTCGGTAAGACCGAGCTGTCGAAGGCTCTGGCGAACTTCCTCTTCGGCGAGGACGACGCACTGATCCAGATCGACATGGGCGAGTTCCACGACCGCTTCACCGCGTCGCGCCTGTTCGGTGCTCCTCCCGGATACGTCGGCTACGAAGAGGGCGGCCAGCTCACCGAGAAGGTCCGCCGCAAGCCGTTCTCCGTCGTTCTGTTCGACGAGATCGAGAAGGCCCATTCGGAGATCTACAACACGCTGCTCCAGGTCCTGGAAGACGGTCGTCTGACCGACGGACAGGGACGCACGGTCGACTTCAAGAACACCGTGCTGATCTTCACCTCGAACCTTGGTACCGCAGACATCTCGAAGGCTGTCGGTCTCGGCTTCTCCTCGGGTGAAGGCACTGGCTCGAACTACGAGCGGATGAAGCTCAAGGTCAACGACGAGCTGAAGAAGCATTTCCGGCCCGAGTTCCTGAACCGTATCGACGACATCGTCGTGTTCCACCAGCTCACGCGAGACGAGATCATCCAGATGGTCGATCTCATGCTCAACCGAGTCGAGGGTGCGCTCAAGAACAAGGACATGGCAATCGAGGTCACCGAGAAGGCCAAGTCGTTGCTGGCCAAGCGCGGATTCGACCCCGTACTGGGTGCGCGGCCACTGCGTCGCACCATCCAGCGCGAGATCGAGGACGCGTTGTCGGAGAAGATCCTGTTCGGCGAAATCGAGGCCGGCCAGATCATCCTGGTCGACGTCGAGAACTGGGACGGCGAAGGCGCAGGCGAGGACGCGAAATTCACCTTCCGCGGTGAGAAGAAGGCCATCATCGTCCCCGACGAGGTCCCGGTCGATCTGGCCAAGGCCGCCGGAGACAAAGACGGCGAGTAAGTTTCACCAGTAACACCAACGGGCGATCCTCTTCGGAGGGTCGCCCGTTGTTGTGTGTCCGCCCGCATACCCGCCCGTTCGCGTCAATGGACCCTTGCACCGCCCAGACGTATGCAACGGTCCATTCACGCAGGTAGAGGTCGGGCGTGAATGGACCGTTGCAACGGTCAGACGTGTGCAGTGGTCCATTGACGGAAGACCCGAGCGCCGAGGGCAACAGCGATGAGGGCAAGTTCCGCCAGCACGATCCAGAACAGCAGCGCCATATCGGGAGCCCAGCGGGCCAGGGTCGAGATCGGTGCTCCGGCGAGCGTGGGCAGAAGGAAGTACAGCAACCCTCCGGCGGCGACGGCGGCAACTATGCGCGCAGGTGCCCATCGACCGGGTGCTGTCCGGAATCCCAGCAGTATTCGCGTCGCGCAGATCGCCAGCAACACCGCGAGTGCCGTCGACGCGATCACTGCGATCTCGTAGAGACCGAGGCCCGAGGTGCGGGGCTCGTCGATGCCGACTCGTGCGAGTGCGAGGGACCGGGCCGCCGAGGCAAGTGCGTCGGCTTCGACTTCGCCGTATCGGTTGGTCGCGAACACGACCGCCAGGTGGCGTTCCGGAAACAGGGCGACATGAGTGAAGTACCCGGGCACAGCCCCGGAATGCCAACGCATCTCGGTACCGTCGGGCAGCGTTTCGACGTACCACCCGTATCCGTATGCCGTGCCCGAACCCGTGGGCACTGTATCGGGACTGTTCGACGCCGGAGCAGTCAGCTGCTTGGATGCGTAGCGCGACAGCTCGTCGATGGATCCGCTCAGATAGCCGTAACCCATTCCAGCAGAGTCGATTCCGGTATCGATGCTCCGGGGAAACGTGAAGAACGGTACGTGGCCGGGAGCGACGGTGCCGGCGGTGTGCACTCCGGTCTCGCGGGCCACGACGTCGGCGAACGGTTCGGCGGTGACCTTCTCGACGATCGCCTGCAGCAGTAGGTAATTCAGGCTCGAGTAGCCGAAGGTGCCGCGGTCGGCCGCGGTGACGTCCAGGGTGGGTACGACGTCGAGTGCTCGTTCGGTCCGTCCCCACGCGTCCAGTTCGGTGACGTCGTGGGGGAGTCCGCTGGTGTGGTGAATCAGGTCGTCGATCGTGACGTCAGCTGGAACAAACGAATCACTCTCCGGCAGAATCGAATTCACGGTCGAGTTCAGGGTGACGGCCTGATGTTCGGCGAGGGAGTACACCGTTGCCGCCGTCACCGATTTCGAAACCGAACCCCACACGAACGGCGTGCTGCGCTCGATCGGCGCTCCGTCGCCGTCCACCCCGTACTCGACGTCCTCGATCACGTCGCGATCGGAGACGACCCGAAACGCCACCCCCGGCAAACCGAGCTCTTCGGCCACAACCCCGATGTCCGACGCCATGCCGGGGTCCGGCGGGGTGGGGGAGCCTGCGGTCAGGACTGTTGCGACGGTGAGCAGGGCGTGCAAAATGCGCATGGGTGGAGTGAATCAAGCTCTCCGGGATCGACGCCTCGGTGAAGACCCTGAATTCTGTCCTGAGATCAGCTCCTGTGAATCAGGTCGGCGATCCAGGGCATCACGTCGTTGTACGCGGCCAAGGCTCCGGGTTGGTGGTTCGCGCCCTCCAGTGGGATGGCCGGGAGATCGTATTGGCGGTAGGTGATGTCCGCGCCCAGGTCCCGCCAGCGCCGGAGCAGGGTGCGGCTCTGCTCGACGGGTACGGTGTCGTCCGCGACCGCATGCGCGAGGTAGACCGGCACGACGGGGGCGATGCGCCCGACGGTGTCGGTCTCGGCCACCGCCGCCAGAACGGGGTTGCTCAGCTGCTCGGTGAGTGGTCGGCCGTCGCGGGTGAGCTCGCTCGTTCGTACGATGTCGTTGGCTGCGGGGTCGGTGGTGCACCAGTTCTGTGCTGCGTCGAGCGCGGCGAGCCCGTCGGAGTCGAAGAGGCCGCGGATGCTCTCGGCCCGCTCCGGGTAGGCGTTGATCATCCCGTCGACGGCGAAGAGCACGGCGCTGCCGAGGCCGGTGTTGTCGAGTGTGTCGATGTTGAGCGTCGGATCTGCCGGTGGTGCACCGACATACGCTCCCCGGATGTTCAGTTCCGGGGCGTAGGTGGGGGCGAGTTCGGCAGCGGATGCGGACGCGAACCCGCCTTCGGAGTAGCCGAACAGCACCACCGGGGTCGAAGGTTCGACGTCTGCGGTCCTGGCTGCGTCGAGCAGCGCATGGCCCGAGGCCATCCGGTTCAGGTAGGTGTGTCCGCCGGGTGTCCCGAGGCCCTGATAATCGGTCGCGACGACGCGATAGCCGGCCAGCAGCAGCGGGAGGATGGCCGGGGACGAGCCGACTGTTCCGAGCACTGCCGATCCGGCGCAGCGGTCGGCCATGCCGGAGGTGCCGGGCGCGTAGGCGATCACCGGCCGGGGGCCGGGGCCGGTCCACGGAGCCGTCGGGGTCATGGTGTAGCCGGAGACGATCATGGGGTCGCCGTGAGTGTCGGTGGACCGATAGAGAATTCGTTCGATGTCGAAGCCGAGCCCGAATCCCTTGGGCGAATTGACGGGCAGGTTGCGGACCACCTCGCCGGGCACCGCGGGTTCTGTCGTTGCCACCGGCGCGTCGTAGAAGTCCGTCAGGGGCCCGGCCACGGCGACAGGCGTCGAGCATCCCAGGATCGACACGATTGCGGCCGCCGTGATCGCCATCGCTCGCGAGGACTTCGTCACCTGTCGCACCCTTCTGGTCGAGATTCCCGCACTCGATGGCCCGCCACCGGAGGTGACGTTAGCCTGAGAATCGGTCCTGTAGGGGGTCGACATCAAAAGGGAACGTACGAATTGCCCGATGTGAGACTGGCGAACGATCGTCAGGTTTGAAATAGTTCGTTACTCGACCCATCTTCGGGTGATTCGGCAACGAATTGTGGTCAAACGTCGGGTTCGATCGGCTGATGCGTACGTTCGGGGTACGCACCGACCGGCCTAGGAAGGATCGGCCCCACCATGTTGTGGACGCGCTTCCTCGGCCTCGGTGTGGTTTCGCTGGTCGCGTACGTGATCGCCCCGCAGGGATTACCCAGAGATGCTGTCTACGCAATCGTGCTCCTGGCCACAGTTGCCGCCTTCGTGTACCGCTACTCGAAGGAGCCCGGGCCGGACAAGCGGACGTGGAAGTACATGGCCGTCGGCGTCGGCTCGTGGGGTGTCGGCGATGCGCTGATCGCGATGGCGCAGCTCAGCGGCGCTCAAGTGTCGACGTTCTCCTCGTCCGACGTCTTCTACCTGCTGGGCTACCTGGTGATCGCGGTCGGCTTCGCCCGGGCCGCCGACGAGAACGGGCTCGTGTTCGGAATCGAGGAGCTACTCGAATGCCTCGTGGTTGCAGTCGGTTTCGGCCTCGCCACCTGGGTGTTCGTCATCTCGGACAACGCGACGTGGTCGCTGTCGTCGGCAATGGCACTGTGGCCGGCCACCGCCTACCTCACCGTCGATGCGTTTCTGGTGACTCTCGTCGGCAGTCTGTACCTGTTGACTCGCTCGACGACGGTTCCGTTTCTCGCCGCCGCGACAGGCGTCGTGCTCCTCGTGGCGGCCGATTTCTCGTCCTACGCAGCGGTGAACACGTCCGAGCTCTACCGATCGACGCTGCCGAATGCACTCTGGTTGGCGGCCTACGTGTGCTTCGGCGTTATCGCCCTGCATGTCCCGGACCGGACGGTCGCTCGGATCGACCGGTCGAGTCCGTTCAAATTCGGGCGGACCAGATTTGCGGGACTTGGAATCGCGGTTGCCGTGACACCGCTGGTGATGGCTGTGCAGTTGGCCCGCGGAGTACCCGTCGAGCAATGGGGTTGGGTGATCGTGATCGCCTCGGCGCTGGTCATCGCCCTCGTTGGGGGCCGGATGGTGTGCTTTCTGAACACGTTGCGCCTGCAGGCCGCGGTGCTCGAGGACGTAGCTCGCACTGATGCGGTCACCGGACTTGCCAGTCGCCGACTACTCCGGGAGCGGTTGGACACGATGCTGGCAACCCGAGGGGACGCCGATGTCTTCACGCTGGTGGTGGACATCGATCGCTTCGCGCAGATCAACGAGACCTTCGGGTACAGCGTGGGAGACAGCGTGCTGCGCGAGATCGGCCATCGCCTCGTCGCGTCGGTTAGAGCCGATGACCTGGTGGGACGACTCGGGGGCGATCAGTTCGTCGTCGCTATGCGCCGACTTCCCGCCCGAATCGATGTCTCGGACGCGGCCGAGCGACTCCAGTTCGCCGTCAGCAGGACGATGTTCGTGCACGACATCAACGTGGCACTAGACGCGACCGTCGGAATCGCGGACACCGAAAGGCCCGAGGGGAGCTCGATCGGTGCCGAGCAGCCGGCTGCGAGTCCCGTCGACGGCGAGGCGATGCTTCAGCGTGCCCACGTGGCGTTGACAGCCGCAAAAGCGGGCCACACCCGCGTGGGTCGCTACGAACCCGAGATGGATCGCGACCGCCACGACCAGATGCGATTGCTGGGGGAGCTGGACACGGCAATTCGTGACCATCAGCTTCGAGTGTTCTTCCAACCGTGCCTGGATCTGGAATCCGGCCGTGTGGATCGCGTCGAAGCCCTGCTGCGGTGGTTGCACCCCCGCGAGGGCTTGATCGGGCCGTCGATGTTCTTGCCCGACGCCGAGCGCACCGGAATGTTGCCTGCCATCACCGCACTCGTACTGGACGAGGCGTTGGCACAGTGCAGTGCGTTGCGGCGACGTGGCGTCGATCTGGCCGTCTCGGTGAATCTTTCGGTTCGGAATCTGCTCGACGAGACGCTCACCGAACAGGTCGCAGCCGCGCTGGCGAAATATTCGGTTCCTGCGCATGCGCTGGAGTTCGAGGTCACCGAGACCACCGCGATGACCGATCCGGTGCGTTCGGTGGATGCCTTGACGTCGCTGCGCAGCCTGGGCGTGACCATTGCGATCGATGATTACGGCACCGGTTACAGCTCGCTGACCTACCTGCAGAGCCTGCCGGTGCAGACGCTCAAGATCGACCGTTCGTTCGTGTCGAAGATGAACTCCGACGAAACCGACGCATCGATCGTGCGCTCGACGATCGACCTGGCTCGAAGCATCGGGGTGCGGGTGATGGCCGAGGGGGTCGAGGACGCGGGCACGTTGAATGCACTCCGAGAACTGGGCTGCGACGGTGCTCAGGGCTACTTCCTGGGCAGGCCGATGCCCGCCGAATTCTTGGCCGAGGCCGTGGCGAAACTGAATTCGGAAACGCCGACCAAACTGGAGTGGGAGCTCGCTCGCGAACGCATCTGAGCGGACTCGCCCGGTCTCAGGACGGGGCAGGTACGTCCAGTACGACCTCGAATTCGAGCAGCGATGCTCCCGAGGAGACAGGCTTTGCAGCGCGTGCTCCGGCGTGAGCCTCCCTCGACGGCCCGGCCGACCAGGCCTGGAACGACTCCTCGTCCTCCCACTGGGTGACGACGAAATAGCGTGACTCGCCCTTGACCGGCCGCAGCAGCTGAAATCCGAGAAAGCCAGGGGAGCCGTCGACCGAGCCTGCACGCGCGGCGAAGCGCTTCTCGAGTTCGGGACCTGCGCCCTCGGGTACGTCGATCGCGTTGATCTTCACAATGGCCATTCTCGAGAGACTACGCCGCCGTGCGGTTTCTCCGCCGATATGCTCGACGGTGATGCTCTACGACGAGGGTGGATCCGGCCGTTCGATTCTGCTGCTGCACGGGCTGATGGGTAGTGCGGCCACCTGGCGTCGGCAGGTTCCATGGCTCAGGAAATTCGGACACGTGCACACCTACGACGCTCCGGGCCACCGTCGCCCGCCGCCGACGGAACTCACGACCGAATCCTTCGTGGCCGACCTGCTCGAGCACCTCGACACACTGGGGCCGAGCGTGCTGATCGGTCATTCGATGGGCGCACTGCACGGTTGGTGCGCGGCCGCGCAGCGTCCCGACCTGGTGACCGCGCTGGTGGTCGAGGACATCGCTCCTGACTTCCGAGGCCGTACCGCAGACGACTGGGCTGCGATGATCAGGGCGTGGCCGCAGCCCTTTCCCGACGCCGACGCGGTGCGAGCGTTCTTCGGAGACGTTGCGGGACAGTACTTTCTGGATTCCTTCGAGCGCGGTGCCGACGGGTGGCGTTTGCACGGCGAGGTCGACTTCTTCGAGGCGATCTCACAGGGGTGGGGGACGCGGCACTTCTGGGACCAGTGGGATGCCGTCGACGCTCCGGTGTTGCTGATCGAGGGTGAACACACCATCACCCCGGCCGGCCAGATGACGCAGATGCATGTGCGCAAACCCGGATCGAAGTACGTGCGGATCGACAAGGCGGCGCACTTGATTCACGACGAGGAACCGGAGCGATATCGCACAGCGGTCGAGGAGTTTCTGCGCGCACTAGAGTGATCCGAATGCCGCTCGCGAAGCTCAACGGAATCGACCTCAACTACGACGTCACGGGCGACGGCCCGCTCGTGGTGCTGGTGATGGGCACCGGTAGTCCGGGCCGCGTGTGGCGAACGCATCAGGTTCCGGTCCTGGTGAAGCAGGGATACCGGGTCGTCACCTTTGACAATCGCGGAATCGCACCGTCTTCCGAGTGTGCGAGCGGGATGACGCTCGACGACCTGGTGGCCGACACCGCTGCCCTCATCGAGCACCTCGGCGGCGGCGCAGCACGCGTCGTGGGCACGTCGATGGGTGCGCGCGTCACCCAGGAATTGGCTTTGGCCAGGCCGGATCTGGTGTCACATGCGGTGATGATGGCCACCTACGGCAAAACCGGCACCTTCCGTGAGCAACTGTCGAAGGGCGAGAAGGATCTTCACGATGCCGGAATCGAACTCCCGGCTTCGTACCGCGCGGCGATGACTGCCATGCAGAACTTTTCACCGAAGACGCTGGCCGACGACGCTGCGATCGGCGATTGGCTGGCGATCCTCGAATACTCCGGTGGCAGAAGGACTGCGGGCATGCGCGCGCAGATCGGACTCGAAATGCGCGCCGGGACAGATCGATTGGCGGCGTACCGGTCGATCAGGGTCAAGTCCCTCGTCGTCGGATTCGCCGACGATCGCTTGATTCCGGTGCAGCAGTGCCGCGACGTGGCCAATGCGATACCTGGAGCAAACTACGTCGAAATCGCCGACACCGGCCATTTCGGCTACCTCGAACGACCCGACGCGGTCAACGCTGCGCTCGTGGAGTTTCTGGCGTCCTAGCTGTCCGAACCCTCGCCTGCAAGTGCGAACAATCCCGATTCGGTTTGTTCGATCAGTCCGTCGGTCAGTAGCGAATCGAGAGCTCGGTCGCGTTGTGTCGGATCGGTGGGCCAGACGATGTCGAGCCGAGCCCGCTCGACGGGGCCGGTGCTCTCGCGCAGTACCGACATCAGCTTGCCGCGAACCTGACGGTCGGTGCCCGCGAACTTCTGGACCTTCTTCGCAGGCCCGTTGTGGGCAGGTCTGCCGGCCTCGATCCAGGCGCACTCGGGCAGCGGACACAGCAGGCACGCCGGATTTTTGGCCGTACAGATGAGCGCACCCAGTTCCATCAGCGCCGCCGAGTGGCGGGCGGCGCGCGGGACGTTCTCCGGAAGCAGCTGCTCGACGTCGGCCAGATCCCTTGTAGTGGAGGGGTTTCCGGGCTCGGCGTTGCCGTGCAGCGCTCGCGCGAGGACGCGTCGAACATTGGTGTCCACCACAGGAACTCGCTGACCGTAAGCGAAACATGCCACCGCTCTGGCGGTGTAGGCACCGATGCCGGGCAAGCCCAGCAGCGTCTCGACGTCGCTCGGCACCTCGTCGCCGTACTCCTCGGCGAGCACCCGGGAGCACTCGTGCAACCGCAGTGCCCGACGCGGATAGCCCAACTTGCCCCACGCGCGGAGCACCTCGGCCTGTGAGGACGACGCCATCGCCGAGGGCACCGGCCAACGCTGCACCCACTGCTCCCAGATGGGCGCTACCCGCACCACCGGTGTCTGCTGCAGCATGATCTCGCTCATCAGGATCTGCCATGCGCTGACTCCCGGACGACGCCACGGCAGATCGCGTCCGTCGGAGTCGAACCACCCGAGCAGAGCGTCGGCATCGATCGGCAACTGGTCGCCCTTCCGGTTGTCGCTGTGATCGTTCCCCACAGTAGCCAACCCGACTCGCTGGTAGCTCGACGCACGTGCACAATGAATTCATGCCTGCTTCGAATCCGATTGCTGCCTGGAAGTCACTCAAGGAAGGCAACCAACGGTTTGTCTCCGGAGAGGTCCTGCACCCGTCGCAGGGCATCGAGGACCGTGCTCGCCTCGAGAGCGCTCAGCACCCCGGTGCCATCCTCTTCGGTTGCGCCGACTCGCGAGTTGCTGCCGAAATCATCTTCGACCAGGGTCTCGGCGACATGTTCGTCGTACGTACCGCCGGTCACGTGGTCGATTCCGCGGTGTTGGGCTCCATCGAATACGGCGTTGCCGTGCTCAACGCCCCGCTGATCGTGGTACTCGGCCACGACCACTGCGGCGCGGTTCAGGCGACCGTCGACGCCCTCGAGAGTGGTGACGTGCCCGGTGGCTACATCCGCGACGTCGTCGAACGCGTCACCCCGTCGGTGCTCTCTGCCCGCCGCGACGGCTACGAGGCCATCGACGAGTTCGAGGCACGGCATGTCGAGGAGACCGGCAATCTGTTGATGCAGCGCTCGCGCGTCGTCGCGGACAAGGTCGAAGCCGGGGAACTCGCCATCGTCGGTCTCACCTACCAGCTGTCGAAGGGCCACGCGCAGCTACGTGAGGTCATCGGCGACATCGGCGAAGTGCCCGCCTGAACCGACCCGGATCCTGTCCCGGTGAGTTCGACGGCGCGACACGCCGCGTGGGCTCAGGGATAGCGCGGCTTCGGCCGCATACGGTTGGCTCGTGTTGGAACCGACCGGGCCTTTGCCTCCCGAAATCTACTGGCGACGCCGCGCGCTCGCCATCGGTGCGGCCGTCGTCGTTCTCGGATTGATCGTGTGGTTCATCGCCTCGCTCAGTGGCGGTTCCGACGACACCGAGGCCGCTCCCGCCGGCGTCGTTGCGGCACCGGCTACGACTTCGGCTCTGCCGTCACCCAGCTCTTCGGCCACCGAAGGTGATTCCGGCGGCTCGGGTGTTTCCGGTGGCGGCTCGGGTGGTTCCGGCGGCTCGGGTGGAGGCACGGACTCTGCGGCCGGTGGTTCCGCAGCGGCGACCACCAGTGGTGCCCCGGCTCCCGTGATCTCCAATCAGTGCCCGGACCAATCGCTCGCGATCAAGGTGACGCCGGAAAAGGCCACATACCGTCTGGGCGAAGAGCCCGTGTTCACGGTGGTCATCACCAACATCGGTTCCACCGAATGCCAGCGCGACGTCGGTGCCGGGCTCCAGCAGGCGCTCGTCTACACCCTCGACAATCAGCGCATCTGGTCCAACATCGACTGCTTCCCCAACGCCGCGTCGGACCTGCGTACCTTCAAGCCCGGCGAGCAGGCCGGCTTCACGGTCAAGTGGTCCGGCACCAACTCGGTGCCCGGTTGCGGCGAAGAGCGAGTGCCGGTCGGCGTGGGTGCTTACCAGGCGATCGCGCAGCTCGGTGAGCTCAAGAGCGTGCCGGAGCCGTTCAACATCACCAGCTGAGTACGGTCGACTCTCATGACGACCACGACAGCTCTGGCCCGCGCCGCCTACAAGACGCTCGAACCCTTCCACGTCACCGCATACTTCAATCCCGAACTGGGATCGGCGTACGAGGACACAGGCCTCGACGGTCACGCTTGGTACGTCGGGGCTCGGGCGGCCCCGATGGGTCCGTGCGCGCCGAGCGTCGTTGCGGCTGCGTTCTACAACTTCAATCCGGCACTGATCGAGGTTGCGTGGCCTGCCGCCGTGGCCGTCGGTCTCGAGACGGTGTCGGCTCGTCGGTGGACCATGCTCGACTCCGTTCTGGGAACGGCACTCGGCTCCCTGGCGGACGACCCTGCGCTCGCCACGTTGGCGGGCCGTCTGGGCGATATCGGCGACACCGCCTCGTTCGCGGGCCGACCGCTCGCCGCCGCGTGGCACTCCGCCGCTCGACCCGAGGTACCGCATCTCGCGCTCTGGCACTCGATCACCGTCCTACGCGAATGGCGCGGCGACGGACATCTCGCCGCACTGATCGACGCAGAACTCGACGCGGTCGAGGCCGCAGTCTTCCACGAGGCCGACCGGCAGACCCCGCAGCCCGGCCGTCGTGCGCTCGGCAAACGCATCACGCAGCTGACCAGGCAGTGGTCCGAGGGCGAATGGGGTTCTGCCGCAGAACGACTCGCTGCCCGCGGCCTGCTCACCGTCTCTGCCGAGGGCGAGACGTTGACCGATGACGGCGTCGCGCTCGATCAGCACATCGAGGATCGCACCGACATCATGGCGTCGGCGGTGTGGAAGAACGTTCGAGACGCCGAGCAGTTGATCGCCAGCGCACGGCCTTACGTCAAAGCCGTGATCGACGCAGGCTTCCTGCCGGGGACGAAGAAGAAGGCGTCCTAGTCGTAGGGTCCGGAGATCGACGCCTCGGCCAAGCGGGACAAGCCCTCTCGGATGTGCCGAGCCCACAGTCCGCCGATACCGTCGACCGATTGCAGGTCGGCGGCGGTGGCTGCGAGCAGCCCCTGCAATGTGCCGAACGCGCCGACGAGTCGGTGAATCTGGCTGAACTGCAACCTCGGGACTCGGGTGAGTACCCGATACCCGCGGGGACTCATCGGGGTGTCGAGGGCCTCGATGGTCGCGGGATAGCCGAAGGCTCGGGCCAGCGTCGTCAGATCCAGCAGGTCGACGTCGGTCAGCTTGTCCAGTGCGGCAAGCGCCTTCTCGACCCCGGTGGTGCTCGACGGTTCGTTGCCGGCGAGATAGTCGCGGACGATCAGTTGACGATCGACGTCGTTGTCGCCCAACAGTTCTTCGAGCTGGAGCGCGAGCTGTCTGCCGTCGGTTCCGAGTTCGAGAACGTTCTGCTCGATCTCCACCGACACTCGCCGCACCATCTCGAGCCGCTGTGCCACGGTCAGGGCATCGCGCAGAGTCACGAAGTCCTCGATCTCGACGACCGAGAGCTGACGGGTGTTGTCGTCGAGCCGGGCCTTGTAGCGTTCGAGAGTCGCGACGGCCTGATTGGCGCGCGAGAGGATGGTGGCCGAGCCCTCGACGACGTGTCGGATGCCACCGATGTAGACGCTGACGATGCTCATCGACTGGCTCACCGACACAACCGGATAGCCGGTCTGCATGGCGGTTCTCTCGGCGGCGCGGTGGCGGGTACCGGACTCGACGGTGGGGATCTTGTGATCGGGTACGAGCTGCACATTCGCGCGGACGATGCGCTTGCCGTCGGTCGAAAGAACCACTGCGCCATCCATTTTGGACAACTCGCGGAGCCGGGTCGGTGCGAATTCGACGTCGAGCTCGAACCCGCCGTCGCAGATCGCCTCGACTTCGTCGTCGTAGCCGAGGACGATCAGGCCGCCGGTGCGGCCGCGCAGGATTCGCTCCAGACCGTCGCGGAGGGCGGTTCCCGGTGCGAGCCGGGCGATGGCCTCACGCAACGCTGGGGACGGCGTGGTGCCCTCCATGGCCAACCCCCCTCGTGTCTTGTGATCTCGTGCGACTAAAGAGTACTGCGCTGCTACATGCGGGCAGCCCGACAAAGAATACTGCGCTGTTACATGCGGGCAGCCTGAGAAAGCGTACTGCCCGGTGTCATACGGGTCGCATACGCGTGTAGGTCAGTGCCTCGCCGACGTTGGTGACGGTCTTGACCTTGATGCCGTCCGGGATGGGACCGGCGTCCTCGGGGACGATGGCGTAGTTGAAGCCCAACCGGGCGGCCTCGGCGAGCCGGCGACCCAAACCGGCCACGCGGCGCACCTCGCCTGCCAGACCCACTTCGCCCAGAATCACCATCCCCGCGGGAAGCGGCTGATCGCGAACCGCCGATGCCACCGCCGCAGCCAGGGCGAGGTCCGCCGACGGTTCGCTGGTGCGCATTCCGCCGACAGTCGCCGCGTAGACCTCGGCCTTGGACACCTTCACTCCACACCGACGCTCGAGAACAGCCAGGATCATCGCCACGCGGGCGTGGTCCAGCCCACTGACTGCGCGCCGCGGCGACGGCATCGCGGTGTCGACGATCAGTGCCTGCAGCTCGGCCAGCAGCGGCCGTTTGCCGTCCATGGTGACGGTGACCGCCGTACCGGGGACGGCGTCGTTTCGGTGATGCAGAAACAGCCCGGACGGATCGCTGATGCCGACGATGCCGGTTTCTCGCAACTCGAAACAGCCCACTTCGTCCGAGGCACCGAACCGGTTCTTGACGCCGCGGATCATCCGCAGGGTGGAGTGTTTGTCGCCCTCGAAATTGAGCACCACGTCGACGAGGTGCTCGAGCGAGCGCGGGCCGGCGACCGCGCCCTCCTTGGTGACGTGCCCGACGAGCAGCACCGCAACCCCGGTGGTCTTGGCCAGCGTGGTCAGCGCGCTCGTGATGGCGCGGACCTGGGTGACCCCGCCGATGACGCCGTCGACGTCCGCGGCGAGCATCGTTTGTACCGAGTCGACGATCAACAGGCTCGGCTTGACCTGTTCCACGTGGCCGAACACCGTGGCGAGGTCGGACTCGGCAGCGAGGAAGACTCGCTCGTGTACCGCGCCGGTGCGGTCGGCGCGCAACCGCACCTGACCCGCCGACTCCTCGCCCGTGACGTAGAGCGCGCGGCGATCCGGTGCCGAGCGGGCCCACCGGTGCACGACCTCGAGGAGCAGCGTCGATTTGCCGACTCCCGGCTCGCCGGCGAGGAGTACGACCGAACCGGGAACCAGACCGCCGCCCAGCACGCGGTCGAACTCGTCGATTCCGGTGGTGTTGGCTTGGGAGGTGGCGCTACTGATGGTCGTCAGAGCCGCCGCCGGCGTGGTGGGAATCATGGCCCCGCCGCCGGAGCGAAGAGCCGATGCGCCGGCCCGCGTCGCCAGTGGAGCGGCGGTGGCCTGAACCTCGTCCATCGAGCCCCAGTTACCGCATTCGGGGCAGCGGCCGACCCATTTCGAGACCGAGTGATGGCATGCAGAGCATCGGTAGCTCGACTTCAGTTTGACCACGTCGAGAGCCTAACGATCGGCACCGACAGGGTCGGATGACCTGGACCGGAGCGGTCAGTGCCCGCCGCCGCTGTGCTCGGAAACGGCTTCTTCCGAGCGCTCGAGCTCGTGCCCGGCATCGATGGGAACGTTGACGACGACCTCGCCCGCGTTGGCGAACCGGAAGGTGACCGGCAGAGTGAGGCCCGGTCGAACGTTCTCGGTGATGTCGGCCATCTCGACCTTGATCAGCTGGATCGGCAGCAGCGGGTCGTCGAGCTGAACGTCGGCGGGCGAACCTGCGCCGAGCGCGGTCAGCGGTGCGATCTCGTTGCTCCCGGCTTCCGCCTCGTCGACGATGGTGACCTGAGCCTCGGGGGAGGAGATGCCGGTCAGCTCGTCGGCCACACCCGGGTTGGAATTGATGGCCGTGAAGCCGAGCTCGACGGTGCCACCGGGGGTGATGCTGTATTCCTCGGAGGTGGGGTACACCACGTGGACGTTGCGAAGCTGGATGTCACCGACGTCGGCGGAGTTACCGTTGACTGCGGCTACCTGGGTGGCGGTCTGAGAGATCTGGCCTGCGCCGCACGCGGTGAGGGCGAGCGCGCCACCGGCGAGAAGTGCCAGGGCGGTGGCCGTCCTGCGAGGGCGGCCAAGCAATGTCGCAGTGTCGATTGCAGTCACTTCGGTCGTCCTCCATGTGGTGCCGGGCCGGCTCGGTCCATCTCGTCCACTAGGCAGAGTAGTAGTTCTCGTCCACCGGCTGCTCGTGGGGTCTGCCACTGATCCACGGAACGCCATGTGAGGGTCGTGTCACCAGTGGAACCAGCAGTGCGACCCACGTGCGAATGTGGCCCCGGATACACGTCGATCCGTCTGTGTCAACCCCTGATTCGGCGTCACTGTGCCCCTGACCTGCACCGTTGATATGAGGCGTGGTATTCTGGGTAAATCGAAAGGGGCACTTGTCACATGATTTTCAAGGTCGGAGACACCGTCGTTTACCCCCATCACGGAGCGGCGCTGATCGAAGCGATAGAGACACGCACCATCAAGGGTGAACCGAGAGAGTATCTGGTTCTCAAGGTCGCGCAAGGCGATCTCACCGTTCGAGTTCCCGCGGACAACGCAGAGTACGTAGGCGTTCGCGACGTCGTCGGGCAAGAAGGTCTCGACAAAGTCTTTCAGGTGCTTCGCGCGCCGCACACCGAAGAGCCCACCAACTGGTCGCGCCGCTACAAGGCCAACCTGGAGAAGCTTGCTTCCGGTGACGTGAACAAGGTGGCCGAGGTCGTCCGCGATCTCTGGCGACGCGAGCAGGATCGCGGATTGTCCGCAGGCGAGAAGCGCATGCTCGCCAAGGCTCGTCAGATTCTGGTCGGCGAGCTCGCACTTGCCGAGGGAACCGATCAGGCCAAGGCCGACACCATGCTCGACGAAGTTCTCGCTACAGCTTCTTAGAGTGAACGGTACTGCCGGCGACGTAGTCGCTCTGGTACCTGCAGCAGGCAAAGGCCTTCGGCTCGGATACGACGAGCCGAAGGCATTCGTCGCTCTGGGTGCCGACTCTCTTCTGACGCGGTCCGTCGACGGTCTCCGGGCTTCGGGTGTCGTCGATCGCATCGTCGTCATCGTTCCCGTCGATCTGCTCGACGCGGCCCGCCGTCATGTAAGCGACGACGTCGTTGTCGTCGCGGGTGGTCTCGAGCGCACCGATTCGGTGCGCGCCGGTCTCGCCGCTGTCGGTGACGCCGCCGTCGTGCTCGTCCACGACGCCGCCCGCGCCCTCACCCCGCCGGCGCTGATCGCCCGCGTCGTCGCCGAGGTGCGAGCCGGACGCCACGCCGTCATCCCGGTTCTTCCCGTCGTCGACACCATCAAGGAAGTCGACCTCATGGGCGCTGTGGTCGGCACCCCGGATCGCTCGAGTCTGCGCTCGGTACAGACCCCTCAGGGCTTCGACGCCGACGTGCTGCGTCGCGCTTACGACGCGACCACCGACATCTCCACCGACGATGCGGGCCTGGTCGAGCGCATCGGCGAGACGGTGCACACCATCGTCGGCGATGCTCTCGCGTTCAAGATCACCACTCCACACGACCTGCTACTGGCGAAGGCGTTGTTATGAGACTCGTCGCATGAGGGTGGGCATCGGCACCGACGTCCATCCCATCGCACCCGGTCGGCCCTGTTGGCTGGCCGGCTTGTTGTTCGAGGACGCGGACGGGCTCGAGGGGCATTCCGATGGCGATGTCGCCTCGCATGCCCTGTGCGACGCGTTGCTGTCCGCGGCCGGTCTGGGCGATCTCGGATCGGTTTTCGGGACTGGGCGTCCGGAGTGGGACGGGGTCAGCGGAGCGGCCATGTTGACCGAGGTCAAGCGCTTGTTGGACGCAGACGGATTCGCGATCGGCAACGCCGCGGTGCAGATCATCGGCAACCGGCCCAAGATCGGACCGCGTCGCGTCGAAGCGCAGGAAGTTCTTTCGCAGGTGCTCGGCGCGCCGGTATCGGTGTCTGCGACCACCACCGACGGGCTCGGGCTGACCGGTCGAGGTGAAGGAATCGCGGCCATCGCGACCGCACTTGTCATGACGAGGTAAAACCACCGGTAGCATTGCTGGTCGTGACCCTTCACCTACACGACACCGAGACGAGGGCCCTGCGGGAATTCACCCCCTTGGTCCCTGGCCATGTATCGGTGTACCTGTGTGGGGCGACTGTGCAGGGCGAGCCCCATATCGGCCATGTGCGCAGCGGCGTCGCATTCGACGTACTGCGCCGCTGGCTGCTGGCCCATGACTACGACGTCGCCTTCGTTCGCAACGTCACCGACATCGACGACAAGATCCTGAACAAGGCGCGCGACGCAGGCCGTCCGTGGTGGGAGTGGGCCGCGACGTACGAGCGTTCGTTCACCTGGGCCTACGACCGTCTCGGGGTGCTGCCGCCGTCTGCGGAGCCGCGCGCGACCGGGCACATCACGCAGATGGTTCAGATGATCCAGCGGTTGATCGAACGCGGCCACGCCTACGCCGACGAGTGCGGTGACGTCTACTTCGACGTGCAGAGCTTTCCGAGTTACGGCGCGCTGTCCGGTCACAAGCTCGACGACGTGCACCAGGGCGAGAGCGTCGCCGAGGGCAAGCGGGATCCCCGCGACTTCACCCTGTGGAAGGGCGCGAAGCCCGACGAGCCGTCGTGGCCGACGCCGTGGGGCCCCGGCCGTCCGGGCTGGCACCTCGAATGCTCGGCGATGGCGGAGAACTACCTCGGTGCGGACTTCGACATCCACTGTGGCGGGCTGGATCTGGTGTTCCCGCACCACGAGAACGAGCGCGCGCAGTCGATGGCGGCCGGTGACGGTTTCTCGCGGTACTGGCTGCACAACGGGTGGGTGACGATGGGCGGCGAGAAGATGTCGAAGTCCCTCGGCAACGTGCTCTCGGTACCGAATGTGCTCAAAAAGGTTCGGCCGCAAGAGCTTCGGTTCTACCTCGGTGGCGCACACTACCGCTCGATGCTCGAGTACTCCGATACCGCGCTCGAGACCGCGGCCGTGACGTATCGGGGCATCGAGGGGTTCGTGCGGCGAGCCGTCGAACGCGCCGGTGACGTACCGATGGGCAAGTGGACCACCGGGTTCGCCGAGGCCCTCGACGACGATCTCGGAGTTCCCAAGGCGTTGGCGGAGATTCACGCCACCGTCACACTCGGCAACACCGCACTCGAATCCGGTGATCTACCGGCAGCGGTGGAGTATGCGGGCAGCGTGCGGGCGATGCTCGACATCCTCGGTGTCGACCCACTCGATCCGCACTGGAGCAACGACAGTGGTTCCGACGCAGCAGCTCTGGGCGCCCTCGGCGTCCTGGTCGAGGCCGAGCTGGAGCGTCGAGCAACGGCGAAGGCGACCAAGGACTGGGCCGCCGCCGACGACATACGGACAAGACTGGCCAAGGCCGGAGTCGACGTGACAGATACACCCAACGGGCCGGAATGGTCGTTGGGTACGAGCAAGACCGACGAAGCAGGTTTGTGATGGCAGGCAATTCGAGTAGGCGCGGCGCAATCCGCAAGGACGGCACCAAGAAGGGGCAGGTCGCCGGCTCCGGTGGCCGCCGCCGCAAGGGGTTGGAGGGACGTGGCGCGACGCCTCCCGCCTCCGAGCGCACCAAGCATCCCGCCGCGCGTCGGGCCAAGCTCGCCGAGAAGTCCGCAACGAACCGCGGCGGTGCCACCGGTGGCCGCGCGGGCGGACGACCGGCCGGACGCAAGGCCGAAGACGGTCCCGAGGTAGTTCTGGGACGTAACCCGGTGGTCGAGTGCCTGCGCGCAGGCGTGCCCGCCACGGCGCTGTGGGTTGCCGTCGGAACCGACAGTGACGATCGGCTCAAGGAAGCCGTACAGCGCGCAGGCGATGCGCGCATCTCCATCCTCGAGGTACCTCGCTCGGATCTGGACAAGCTCAGCGCCAACGGACTGCACCAGGGCCTGGCCCTGCAGGTGCCGCCGTACCGCTACGCGCATCCCGACGATCTGATCTCGAACGCGCGCACCCACCAGGAGCCTGCGTTGTTGGTGGCTCTGGACAACATCACCGACCCCCGCAACCTCGGTGCCGTCGTGCGATCGGTGGCGGCCTTCGGCGGCCATGGCGTCGTGATCCCGCAGCGTCGCAGTGCGAGCGTGTCCGCGGTGGCGTGGCGAACCAGCGCCGGCGCCGCAGCCCGCCTGCCGATCGCCCGTGCCGTGAATCTGACTCGCACACTGAAGGATTGGCAGTCCAAGGGCGTCACCGTCGTCGGCCTCGACGCGGGCGGCGACACCGAACTCGACACCTTCGACGGTAAAGGTCCGGTCGTGATCGTCGTCGGATCCGAGGGCAAGGGCCTCTCGCGCCTGGTCAGCGAGACCTGCGATCACATCCTGTCGATCCCGATGGCCGGGCCGGTCGAGTCCCTCAACGCATCCGTCGCAGCGGGCGTCGTGCTGGCCGACATCGCGCGTCAGCGTCGAGGCTGAAGCGCGGACCTCACACCCTTTCTGCAAACCTCACACCCCTGCTATCGCTTGAATGGGTGTGTGAGGTCGAGAAAAGGGGTGTGAGGTTGGGTGCGGCCGGGATCAACCGACAGCGCGGAAGCGTATCCGGCTGCCGGGGGTCAACTGTGCGGCTGCGGCCCCGTCAGCGGCGGTGACGACAGCGATCACCGGGTAGCCGCCCGTCACCGGGTGGTCGGCGAGAAACAACACCGGCTGCCCGGACGGCGGAACCTGCAGCGCTCCGAGAACCATTCCCTCACTGGCCAACTCGCCGTCGATGGCGCGGGTCAGCGGTTCGGCGCCGTCGAGCCTGATGCCGACGCGATCCGAGTCCTGAGTGACCGTCCACGGCTGGCTCAACAGGAGTGATCGGGCGCGCTCGGTGAACCAGTTCTCGCGCGGCCCGAGCGTCACGTGCAATGTGGTTCGGATCGGTGGGGGCGGTACGAAATCTGCCGCGGGCCACTCGGCGCTGTCGTTACCCACAACGAGCACGGTGCCGGGTGAGAGCGCTTCGGGCCCGAGACCGGACATCGTGTCCGTGGCGCGGCTACCGAGGACGGCGGGGACGTCGATTCCGCCCCGCACGGCCAGGTAATTGCGCAGACCCCATGTGGGCGTGGCCAATTCCAGATCGTGTCCGGCTCGGAGCAGAAGCGTCGAATGCAGTCCATGCTGAATGCCGTCGATGCGGCAGATCGAATGCGCCCCGGTGACGGACACGAGAGCGTCGAACTCGGCCCGCAGCTTCAGGCCACCGAACGTCACTTCCAGTGTCGCGGCATCGGAGTTGTTGCCCACCAATCGATTTGCAGCATCGTGCGAGAGGAGGTCCGCGGCACCCGAGCGCCCGACGCCGATCGACGCGTGCCCCGGGCGACCGCGATCCTGCACGGTGCACAGTGGCCCCGTCTGCAGAACGGTCAGGGCTCTCATGCTCGCTCGAATCGGACGGTGGTTCCGGGCCGCAGCAGCGCGGGTGGCTCGCGGTCGAGATTCCACAGTGTCGCGTCGGTGCGCCCGATGAGTTGCCAACCTCCGGGTGACGATCGCGGATAGATGCCCGAGAACTCGCCCGCCAAACTCACCGAACCGGCCGGAACGCTGGTACGCGGTGACGCGCGCCGCGGGACGTGCAGTCGCGTATCGGTGCCGACGAGATAACCGAAGCCGGGTGCGAAGCCGCCGAACGCGACCGTCCACACTTGGTCTGTATGTGCAGCAATGACTTCGGCGGTGGAGAGTCCCGTCAGGCCGGCCACCTCGTCGAGGTCTGCGCCGTCGTAGATCACCGGGACGGACACGGTGTCGGACCGGTCGTCGTCGGTTGTGCCTGAGGGTTCGACGGCCGAGATCCAGTCCGATATCGGCTGCCGTGGCCCGTCGAAACACACCAGCACGGTGCGCGCGGCGGGCACCAGATCGACGACCCCAGGCGGTGGGTCGGCCACCATGGCCCGGTAGTGCATCATCGTTTCGTCCAGCCCGTCGAATTCGACGAGTGTTGCATTCTCACCGGCCGGCAGGACGCGCATCAGACGAAGGCTGTCACGTCGATACCGTTGGCGTGCAGCAACTCCGATACCGCGGTGGCCATCGCGACTGCGCCGGGGGAGTCGCCGTGCAGGCAGATGGACTCGGCGTGAACGTCGATGCGCGAGCCGTCCAGAGCCAGGGCAGTGCCCTCGGTGATCATGGTCAGCACGCGTTGGGCGACGACGTCGGGATCGGACAGCACGGCACCGGGTTCTGAGCGGGAGACCAGCGTTCCCTGTGGGGTATATGCGCGGTCTGCGAAAGCCTCTGTCACGGTGCGCAGCCCGGCTCGCTCGGCTTCTTCGAGGAACACCGAACCGGGTAGCCCGAGTACAGGCAGCGTCGGGTCGTACGCGGTGACGGCGTCGACCACGGCTTTGGCCTGACCGCGATGGTGCACGATGGCGTTGTACAGGGCCCCATGCGGTTTGACATAGGCGATCGCCGAACCGGCCACCTGTGCGAGCGCATCGAGCGCGCCCATCTGATAGATCACGTCGGCGGTGAGGTCGGTAGGAGAGACGTCGAGAAAGCGTCTGCCGAAACCGGCGAGGTCGTGATAGCCGACCTGCGCTCCGATCCGGACGGCACCGTCGGTTGCCGAGCGGCACGTGCGCAGCAGGGTGGTGGGATCACCGGCATGGAAGCCACACGCAACGTTGGCGCTCGACACCAGGGCGAGCATGGCGTCGTCGTCGCCGAGAGTCCACGCACCGTAGCTTTCGCCCAGGTCTGCGTTGAGGTCGATGGACGTCACCTGCGACATCCTATGCGGTGACGAGCCGTCCGGAATTGGCCTTGCGGGTTCCGCCGACAGCGCGGCAGAGAAGGTAGATCACGAAGGAAATCGTGGTGACGAACGTCGAGACCGGCAGGCCGGGAGCGAGGGAGAGCAAAATGCCTCCGACGGCAGCGATCTCGGCGAACAGGATGGACAGCAGCGTTGCCTTGAGTGGGCTCGCCGTCACCCGTGCGGCGGCCGCGGCCGGGGTGATGAGCAGCGAGAGCACCAGCAGTGCACCGACGATCTGGACGCCCAGTGCGCACGCAACACCGACGAGCACGGCGAAGACGACCGAGAGCGCACGGACGGGGACTCCGCGAGCCAGCGCCACCTCGGGGTCGGTGCTGGCGAACAGCAGCGGTCGGTAGACCACGGTGAGGACGATCAGCACCAGTACGGCGCACACCAGCAGCAGCTGAATTCCGCTCTGCCCCACGCCGACGATCTGGCCGATGAGCAGCGAGAAGCTGGTGCCGGTTCGGCCGGGATAGAGCCAGATGAAGAGCACCGACAGGCCGAGGCCGAAGGACATGATGACGCCGATGACCGAGTCGCGGTCGCGGGCCTTGCTGCCGAGCAGAGCGAACATCACTGCCGCGACAACGGATCCCACGATGGCTCCGAGGCCCACGGTGATGCCGACGAGCAATGCCGCTGATGCGCCGGTGAGCGAGAGCTCACTCGATCCGTGCACCGCGAACGCCCATTGGCGACTGACTATCAGCGGGCCGAGTGCGCCGGCGAGCAAGCCGAGTATCGCGGCGGCGAGCAGTGCCTGCTGGACGAAGTCGTAGGTCAGCAGATTTGCGGTGGTGTCGAAGTCGAGCATCTTCGAGAATGCGTCGAGAACTTTCTCGTTCATGCTTTGTCTTTCCTCGGGTTCTCGGCCGGGTGGTGTGCGCCCGCAGAGCCCAGGGCGTCGATGGAGTCACCGGTGCCGACGACGACGAGCCGGCCACGGACCTTCAGTACCTCGACCTCGGTGCCGTACAGCTCGGAGAGCACCTCGGTGGTCATGACGTCCTCGGGGGTGCCGATGCGGAATCGGCCGTCGACGATGTAGACGATGCGGTCGACGAGCGGGAGTATCGGGTTGATCTCGTGCGTCACGAACAGCACTGCCGTCTCGTGCTCACGGCGTCGGCGATCGATGAGGCTCGAGACCAGGGACTGGTTGGCGAGGTCGAGGCTGAGCAGCGGTTCGTCGCACAGCAGTACCGACGGATCGCCGACGAGAGCCTGCGCGATACGCAGCCGCTGCTGCTCACCGCCGGACATCGAGCCGACGGGTGCGCCGGCGAAAGAGTTGGCGTCGACCTGATCGATCGCGCGCTGCACGGTCTCCTTGCGCTGCCGCATACCGCGCAGACCCATGCCCCACCGGTGACCGTCCCAGCCGAGGCCGACGAGATCGCGTCCGCGCAGGGGTAGGTCGTCGTCGATGTTGCGTTGCTGGGGCACGTATCCGACGCCCGACTGACCGCGACGAACGGGATGACCGTCGATCGCGGCCGTGCCGGACGTGAGGTGATTCTGGCCGAGCAGCACCTTGAGCAGAGACGTCTTGCCCGAGCCGTTGGGGCCGAGAACGGCGACGAACTCGCCCTTCTCGACCGCCAGGTCCAGGTTCTGCCACAGCGTGCGCTCACCGAACGCCAGTCCGGCATCGCGCAGTTCTACAGCAGGCATGCACTACAGCTTTCCATCAGCCGGTCCGAGATCAGGAGGCGGATCGGCTCAAGGGGTGGTCGCGAGGGCGGCCTGCAGATCCGTTGCGGCCTTGGTCTGCCACTCGATGTACGTCATCCCGGCGGGCAGGGTTTCGGTGACCTCGACCACGGGGATGCCTGCGGCTTCACTGGTGGCGCGAATGTCCTGTGTGACAGCGTCTTCGGTCTGGGTGTTGTAGACCAGCGCACGAACGGACTTGGACGTGAACAGATCACGCGTGGCCGCGATCGAGGCGGGCGACGGGTCGTTGCCCTCTTCGATGGAGTCCTTGAAGTCCTCGGGAGTGCGGTCGTCGAGATCGGACTCCTCGATGAGGTAATGCGCGATCGGCTCGGTCTGCGCCACCGGTGCGTCGGGGTGATCGGCGGCGATCTTCGCCGTCACGTCGGTGATGCCGTGAGCCTGCTCGTGGAACGTCTCGGCGTTGGCGGTGTACTGCGCGGCGTTGTCGGGATCGAGCTGACCGAGCTTGTCGGCGATCTCCTCGGCAGTGTGCGCCGCCACTTCGGCGTTGTACCAGACGTGTTCGTTGACCTCGCTGTGCGAGTGGCCGTGGTCTTCCTCGGCGGTGGTCTCTGCAGTCGTCTCGGCGGTGCTCTCGGACTCGTGATCGTGGCCGGCGTCGAGCAGGGTGAAAGCGTCGACCGACGGAACGTTCTTGCCCTCGGAGCCGAGGATGTCCTCGATGAACTGGTCGTAGCCGCCACCGTTGTAGACCACGAGCGACGCCTCGGCGACGGCAGCGGCGTCGGCCGGGCTCGCCTCGTAGGAGTGCGGGTCTGCGGAAGGGTCGGCAATGATCGACTTCACGGTGGCCAGATTGCCTGCCACTGCTTCGGCGACGCTTCCCCAGACGTTCGTCGACGCGACGATCGTGATCGGTCCGTCGACTGGGTTGGCCGGGGCGGACTCGGTGCTCGCCGGTTCGCTCGAGCTGCATGCGCTCATCGCAAGAGTTGCGGCGCAGGTCAGACCGACCAGTGCTATGAGCTTGACCCGGGACGAGCGATGGGTGGACGACATCGATGTACTCCTGATGAGCGGGGCTTGACGCTAATGGAAACCGTTACCGTTGTACTCTAGCGCTCGACGGGGTGGTCGATCCAATCGGACGAACGTGACCTCGAATTTCACTGCGGGGCGTTGTGGGACTAACGTCCCGGTCATGGTCAGGTCAAGCGAACCACGACGTCAGGCGACGTTGGCGTCGATCGCGGCCGAACTGAAAGTATCGCGAACCACCGTCTCGAACGCCTACAACCGCCCCGATCAACTCTCGCCCGAACTACGCGAACGTGTACTGCAGGCGGCCAAGCGACGCGGATACGCCGGCCCCGACCCGGTCGCGCGATCGCTGCGCACCCGCAAGGCCGGAGCCATCGGACTGCTCCTCACCGAAGCCCTCAGCTACTCCTTCCGCGACCCCGCCGCGATGAGCTTCCTCGCCGGACTCGCCGAATCCTGCGAAGCAGCAGGGCAAGGCCTACTGCTCATCCCCGCCGGAGCCGAACGCGACGACGTGCAAGCCGCTGCCGTGGTCCAACAAGCAGGAGTCGACGGATTCGTCGTCTACTCCGTCGCCGACGACGACCCCTACCTCGCAGCCGTCCGCGAACGGCACCTGCCGATCGTGGTCTGTGATCAGCCCCGCAACATCCCCGAAGCGGCCCTCGTCGCCATCGACGACCGAGTGGCAATGAAAATGCTTGCCGCACATCTGATCTCGCTGGGTCACGAGCACCTCGCCGTCCTGTGCATGCGGCTCGGACGCGACCGCCGCGATGGCGTCGTACCCCCAGGGAGGCTGGCGGACAGTCACTTCCACGTCCAGCGCGAACGCATCGCCGGAGTGCAAGCCGCCATGATCGACGCCGGACTCGACCCCGACACCCTCACCGTCGTCGAACGCTTCGACCACACCGTCCGCTCCGGCCACTCCGCCGCGGCCCAAGCCCTGCAGGCGAACCGCGACACCACCGCCCTGCTGTGCACCACCGACGTCATCGCTCTCGGCGCACTCAATTTCGCGAGAGTCTCGGGAATCGATGTGCCGAGCCAACTCTCGGTCACCGGATTCGACGGCATCTCCGACGCCATCCGCGAGAACCTCACCACCGTGCGCCAAGACGCCGAGGAAAAAGGCCGTCGAGCAGGCAAACTGGTGCTCTCGTCCTCCCATTCGGGCATCGTCGCCGCCGAAACCCTGCCCACCGAACTCTTCCGCGGACGAACAGCAGGACCGCCGCCGAAGCAGCCGCCCGCTATCGCCTGATCGGCCGTCGTCCGCCGTCCGCCAGCTGCCCCGCCTTCCCAGTTCGCGTCAATGGACCACTGCACGGCTCAGACGTATGCAATGCGCCATTGACCCGGAGCATCCCGGTGGGTGAATGAACCATTGCACGGGTCAGACGTATGCAAGGGTCCATTGACGCAGCTGCGGTGAGCCCTAGGCGCTGAGCAACCTCGCGCAGCGCAGTAGACCCAGATGACTGTAGGCCTGCGGGTGGTTGCCGAGCGATCGTTCGGCGATGGGGTCGTATTCCTCACTGAGCAGGCCGGTGGGGCCTGCGGCACTGACGAGTTGGGCGAACAGTGCTTCGGCTTCGGCGCGTTGTCCCACCAGAAGGTAGGCCTCGACGAGCCAGGCCGCGCACAGGTGGAAGCCGCCTTCGCCGCCGGGGAGGCCGTCGTCGTGGCGGTATCGGTAGACGGTCGAGCCACTACGCAGTTCGGCTTCGGTGGCGGTGACGGTGGCCGCGAAGCGTGAGTCTGCCGGGTCGATCAGTCCGGACAGGCCGATGTACAACGTCGCAGCGTCGAGGTCGGTGCCGTCGTATGCGGCGGTGAAGGACTGCACTTCCTCGTTCCAGCCGTTGGCGAGTACTTCCTCGGCGATGGTCTCGCGCAGTGTCGACCACCCGGGTTCTGCTGTGCGGCCGAATGTTTCGGCCAAGCCAATGGCGCGGTCGACGGTGATCCAGCCCATAACCTTGGAGTAGACGTGGTGACGGGGATTGTCGCGGATCTCCCAGATGCCGTGATCGGGCTCGAACCAACGACGCTCGACGGCTTCGACCATGGCGCGGACCAATTCCCAATCGTCGTTGGAGAGACCGTTGTCCGACCCCGCAGCCTTACGTGCGTGGGCGAGGGCCGACACCAATTCGACGATGGGTCCGAAGACGTCGAGCTGAACCTGTTGATTCGCAGCATTTCCCACGCGCACCGGACGCGAACCGGCGTAACCGGGTAGTTCGTCGATGACGGCTTCGGGCGGAAGCCCGAGACCCCAGATGGTGTAGAGCGGGTGCAGGCGCTCCGGGCCGGAGACCGACTCGAGCACTCCGTGAATCCAGGAGAGGTAGTTCTCGGCCTCGGCCATCGATCCCACATCGACCAGTGCGGATGCGGTGAGCGCTGCGTCGCGCAGCCAGCAGTAGCGGTAGTCCCAGTTACGCACTCCGCCGATGTCCTCGGGCAGCGACGTGGTGGCCGCAGCCATGATCGAACCGGACTCGGCGTGTACCAGGCCGCGCAGGGTCAGGGCCGACCGCTTCATCAGATCGCGTTTGAGCGGCGGCAGGTCCAGGCCGTCGGCCCACTCCTTCCAGTACGCCTCGGATGCTCGACGACGCTCCACCTCGGCCCAGGGGTGCTCGCTCAGATCGTCTGTGCCGAGCCGTAATTCGAGAACGATCGGACCGTTGGAAGGATCGACTTCGGCGTGCGCGGTCTGCTGAGATCCGTCGGAAACGACGTTCCAGGTGACGCCGGGACTGCGCAGCACCATCGGATCCGCAGTACCGAGGATGCGCAGGCCGTCGGCGTCGGGTTCGAGTGAAGCCCAGGCCTTTCCGAATTCCGGCCGCGGCGCGAAGGTCACCACGGCGGTGGCCTTGCCGGTGATGACGCGGGTCAACGCGGTCTGGCCCTGGCCGATGTCGTGCGGGAGGTAGTCGGTGACCTGCAGGCTGGCCCACTTGGTCTGCACCGTCATGGTGCCGTCCACGTACTGCTGGCTGAGGGGCAGCGAGGCGCGGGTGGGTCCGACGCTGAAGTGACCGGCCTGATCGCCGCCGAGCAGGTGCGCGAACACGGCTGCGGAGTCGGGCTCGGGATGACACAGCCAGGTGACGTCCGCGTCGGGAGTAAGCAGCGCAACGGCATTGGGGCTGGCCAACATCGTCAGTCGTTCGATACGCGGGGCGTCGGCTCCGGAGAGCCACTGCCGACGCTCTTCGAGCAGAAAGGCCAAGGCCACTGCAACATGCTCGGTGCTGTCGATGCGGAACTCGGCGAGGGTGTCTCCCGGCCCGATCTTGACGCCGATGTCCGGTCCGTGCAGATGGGCGAACGCTTTCTCGTCGGTGACGTCGTCGCCGAAGAAGACTGCGGCAGTAGCGGATTCCTGATGGCGCAGGATGTCGAGGGCGACTCCCTTGTTGGTGACGATGACGGCGAGCTCGATAACGGATTTGCCCTCGGTCACCTCGACGCCGTCACGCGCAGCTGCGCCCGAACGTACGGCTGCGAGCGCCTGCTCACCGGCAGCGGTCTCGGCATTGCGCACGTGCAGCGCGACGCTCGCCGGCTTGGTCTCGATACTCACGCCGGGATGGGCGTCGGCGATGACCTGCAGCTCGCCGGTGATGAGCGTGAGGAGCTTCTTGGCGTCGTCGTCGATGGCGTTGACGAACCCGGCGTCGAACTCGCTGCCGTGGCTGCCAACCAGCTGCACCTCGGACGGTAGCCGCGAGAGGATCGCGAGATCACGGAGGGCGCGTCCGGAGATGACGGCGGCGTTGGTGCCGGCCAGTGAGGCGAGCCCGCGCATGGCGCTGACCGACTCGGGGTGCGGGAAGGCCTTCTGCGGGTCGGAGACGATCGGCGCCATGGTGCCGTCGTAATCGGACGCGACGAGAAGACGCGGAGTCCGAGCTACTCCAACGAGCGCGCGGCGAAGTTCGAGCGGCAATTCGAGAGCAGTCACCCGTCGAATCTAGGCGATGAACCGCGCCTCGGTGTACCTGGCTTTGTGCGCTCGATGTATCACTGCTGGTCGGGCACCAGTCCGGGCGACGGCGTCACACCCGATGCCGCCGACATCGATGCAGCGGACTTTGTGACGATGGCCAACATGGCTCGTTGTGCGGCGTCGGCGTCTCCGGACTGGATCGACGAGGCGACCACGCCGTGCAGCCGGATGGCCTCCGGGTCCGCCTGCCGCGACATCAGCGCATGACGGGTGCGTCCGGCGAGCACCTCGACCACGATGTCGGACATCGACCGCAACATGGGATTGCCCGAGGCCGCGAGCAACGTGCGATGAAAGTTGCTGTCGTGTTCGAGGTAGGCCTCGGAGTCGGCGGCTCGGGATGTCGACGACATTCCGATGACGGCAGCCGTCAACGCTCCGCATTGCTCGGGCGTTGCTCGATGCGCCGCGAGCTTGGCCGCCAAAGGCTCGATGCCCGAACGTAGTTCGCTGAGCAGCAGAAGTTGCTCGGCGCGCGCAGGCCCGGCGAGTTGCCAGCGAATCACCACCGGGTCGAGGGAATTCCAGTTCTCCGAGCCCAGCACGGTGATTCCCACGCGCCGCCGGACGGTGAGCAGGCCAAGCGATTCGAGGACGCGAACGACTTCGCGCACCACGGTCCTCGACACGGTGAAGCGCACGGCGACGTCGTCGGCCGAAATCCGGGTTCCGCTCGGAATTGCGCCGCTCACGATGTCGCGACCGAGCTCGTCGAGCACCGAATCGTGCAGTTGGCGGAAGTCGCTGGTCTCGCTCATGTCGAATCGATCGTCCCACGGGTGGCCCGGTTTCTCGCGTCTGTCCGATCCGCGCGAGCGAGATGGAGCAGTATCGAGGGATGGCAGCACAGACGACAGGCAGAGCGCATCATCCGGTTCTCGTAGTGATGGGCGTGTCCGGCTCGGGCAAGTCGACGGTGGCGGGCATCCTCGCCGGAGCGTTGAAATGGGACCTGCAGGAGGGCGACGACCTGCATCCGGAGGCCAATGTGGCGAAGATGGCGTCGGGTCAGCCGTTGACCGACGAGGACCGCTGGCCGTGGCTGGACGTCATCGCCGAGTGGATCACCGATCACACCACCGCGGGTCGATCGGGGATCGTGACGTGCTCGGCACTGAAACGGTCGTACCGAGACGTGCTGAGCGCGGCATCGAGGGAGGGCTCGGAGGTGATTTTCGTGCATCTGGCGGGAACCAAGGATCGAATCAGCGGTCGACTCAACGCTCGGATGGACCATTTCATGCCGTCCTCGCTGCTCGACACGCAGATCTCGACCCTCGAACCATTGGGCGACGACGAAAACGCCATCGTCGTCGACATCGGTCCGCCGCCGACCAAGATCGCCGAGCACATTCTCCTCGAACTCGAAAAACGGGCAGGGATGTCCGAGAGTCACTGAGTCGAGGCTCCGGCAGGACGGGATCGATGTGGATTTCAGTCGCTCGTAGTGCGGCAATGGGCCATTCATCCGCACCGAGGGTCGAAACGGGGCGGGCATCTGCGATCGGATGCCGAGTAAGTGCAAGTTTCAAGCAAGCACGCTTGCTTTTAAGTACTACGAATGGACGAAAGGGCTTGTAAAAGTATGACGAATGCGAGAGGGTGAGCTTGTTCACTTTCCAGTGAGGAGACAGCTCATGGTGCGAGGCGCACCCGCCAGGCCGGTTCAACTTCCCGTCCCGAACGCCGACGTCTGGGACTGGCAACTCGACGGACTGTGTCGCGGATTGGACTCGTCGGTGTTCTTCCACCCCGAAGGTGAACGAGGCCGCGCCCGCACCTCGCGAGAGAAGACCGCCAAGCAGGTCTGCGGCCGCTGCCCAGTACTGGAACAATGCCGCCAGCACGCCCTCGAAGCGAACGAGCCCTACGGCGTGTGGGGCGGAATGTCGGCACACGATCGCGCCGACTTCTACCGCGGAGCGATCCGGACCGCTTGATCGCGATGCGGAGTCGATGTGGAGATCTCGTAGATGATCTCCAGGCCGTCTTCGTCATCCCATTGTTCACCCATCTCGACGAATCCGAAGCTCTTGACGAGAGTCGACGAAGGCGCGTTGCCCGGTGCGACGGTGGCGCGAACGGTAGTCACTTCGTGGCGGCTTTGCGCAACGGCGAGAAGGGTTTCCACGGAACGCCGGGCATAGCCTCGGCGACGAAGCTCCGGGTCGACTCGATACCCGATCTCCACCATCCCCCGCTCGTCGGGCGCGCCGTGGAAGCCGGCCACACCGACCGGCAGCATGACGTCCGGATCGACCATCAGCCGCGTGATCCACGGTGCATCAGCAGGGGTGTCGTCGATCTGCTTGCTTCTCATCCGGCACAAGCTGCGGCATTCGATCCCCGCGATGTACGGCGAAATACCCTGCGCTGCAAGTGCACTCGGCCGGTCCGATGCCAGCTCGTGAACAACGATCGACGGCACCACGTCCAGATGCAGTCGTGACTGCTCGGGCCGGGGATGATGCCATGGAGTGCTCGTCATCGTCATTGCCGAAAGCCTGCCACGATGAAACTCGTTCTTGCTCGATCTCCGCAGCACTGGTGTCGGTCACCCGGGAGGCATTAGCCTTCGGTCATGCTCACCGGGATGGCATCGCGCCACGCACGGATCGGTGACCCGGCGCTCTTTTGAAACAATCGCGCAGGAGAGTTGATGCTCACCAGGACCTTCGACATTCCCACGGCGGATGGTCGTGCCGACGTCTTTGCTGCATTTCCCGAACACGACGGGCCGCTTCCAGGTGTCCTCATGTATCCCGACGCCTTCGGTATACGGCCCGCGCTGCGAGCCATGGCGGAAAAACTGGCCGACCATGGTTACTACGTGCTCGTCCCCAATCTCTTCTACCGACACGGTCGAGCCCCATTGGCCGAGCTCCCGGACCATATCGGGGAGGAAACCAGGCCCGCAATCGTCGACCGATTGATGCCTTTGATTCGTCAGCACACAGCCGAGCGCGTCGTGAGCGACGCCGATGCCTTCCTTCGATTCCTCGCGGCGCAACCCGAAGTGAGCGACGGCTCAGTCGGGGTGATCGGCTATTGCATAGGCGGCTTGGTCGCCACGCGAACAGCTGCCGCCTACCCCGACCGGGTAGCCGCGACGGCCGCGTTTCACGGCCCGGTGGGGGCAGACGGAACCGACGAGCTCGCGAAGATCACCGGCCGAATGCACTTCGGCCACGCCGCAAGTGACCTGACACCGGACGAGTTGAGCAAGCTGAACGACGCGCTCGATGCCGCGCATTTGGATTACACCTCGGAGATCTACCCGGGCACGGTTCACGGCTTCACGATGTCCGATACCGACGCTTTCGACGAAGCCGGGTCTCGGAGACATTGGAAGCGGCTGCTCGCCCTGTTGAACAGCACGCTCACGCCCGTCTGACTCTCGTCGGTGGGGTGCCGGTCCCAGCGCGCCTTCACTCGATTATCTTGACCACAGTCGCCGGAACCCCGGCCACCAGTGTTCGTGGGGGAACGTCGCGAGTGACAACAGCACCCGCACCGACTATGGCATCGGCACCTACGGTGACGCCTTGCATGATCAGTGCTGACGTTCCGATCCAGACGTTCCGCCCGATAATGATCGGTGCCGAGGTGATCCCCGACCGTCGTCCGACGGGTTCTGTCGGATGCCCTGAGGTAATCAGGCTGACGTTGGGGCCCAGCATCACGTCGTCGCCGATGTCGATCCCACCGAGGTCGTTGAAGCGGCAGTTCTGATTCACGAACACATTTCTGCCGATACGTATGTTGGTCCCGTGGTCCGAAAAGACCGGTGGAATGAGGTGAAAGGCGTCGTCGACGGTCTGTCCGGTCAGTTCCCGCCATCCCTCACGAATGGCCTGTTGATCTGTGTACGGGAGGGTGCTGAGTCTTCCTGTGAGCAGGATTGCGCGCTGCACTCTTTCGGCGAAGTTCATGGAGGTCCTGTCATCGAACATCTTTCGGATGGGCAAGTCGAGCAAACTGCACTCGTCGGTGCTCGACAAACAACCTCGGTGGCGGCGAGCCACAACCGATGGTTGTCCGTATAGGGTGCGAACGTGGATACGGAGGCTGTACGGACGTTCGTGGCAGCCGCGGACGGAGGTCAGTTCCAGGCGGCTGCCGACGAGTTGGGGCTGACTCAACAAGCTGTATCCAAACGTATTGCGGCACTGGAAAGAAGCCTCGGTGTCTCGCTCTTCGTTCGGTCCGGAAGAGGCGCCCAGTTGAGTGTGGACGGACAATCTTTCCTGCCCCACGCGCGCGAGTTGGTGAGAGGCGCACAGCGGGCCGCCGATTCGGTGGCGTTGGGCAACAGGGCATTACGGGTTGATGTCCTCAACCGCCGCACGGCTCCTGCGGCTTCACTGCAGGCATTCCACAGAATTCACCCGCACATCGATCTGGACGTCGTCACGCTTCCCGACGCGAACACCGACGTTGCCCTCGCCGCCGTTACCGCGGGCAGTGTCGACGCTACCTTTCGCGCTCTCGGTCACGTTCGTAAACAACAGCTTTCGGCTGATCTGCGATCCGCGCGCGTCATCGACGATCGCCACCAACTGCTCACGGGACCGAAGCATCCACTCGCGCACGCTGCGACCGTGACCCTTGCCGACCTGTGCGCACATCGGATCTGGATGCCTGGCATGCGCGCCGACTCCCAATGGAGTGCGTACTACGACGAGCTCGGCCGCACGTTCGGTATCCGAATCGACACGATCGGACCCAGTTTCGGGGTCGACGTATTACTCGAAGAACTCGCGACCTCCGCCGATTTGTCCACCCTGGTCGGGGAAGGGTCTCGATATCTATGGCCCGAATCTTACGATTTGCGCAGGATCCCGATCGTCGACCCCAGCCCGATCTATCCGCATTCGATTGTTTGGCGCGATGACAACCGGCAACCCGCACTACGTGCATTCCTCGAATATCTACGCAGCACGCAGGACAATACTGCCGTCGGCCCGACCTGGACGCCGCCTTCTTGGGCTTGAGGGCCCGCAAGGTCGCCGAGGCATGCACGTATTGGCCAGACAGGCACATTCGGCATTTGCGACTCGTAGTCGGAGTGCGCAGATGTGTTCCATTTTTTGGACCGTGCTCAGCACATCACTGGGCAAACACTCCGTATCAACGGTGGCGCATTCACGACGCGATAGCCCGGTGCATCGGGGAGTGGTCTGTCGTTCGTTCCGCCCTGGGTCGTTCCGCCCTGGGTCGTTCCGCAGGCTCCACTCCATGCGAACTTGTCGGTGGGCTCGTGTTTCATGACGTTCCATGAACAAGGTCCTGCGTGCGACGCTCGTCAGTGCGGTCGTCATCACCACCGTCATCGGAATCGCGTCTTTCGTGCTGAGTTTCGCTGCTCTGTGGGATCTCGCCACGATGGCAGGTGTCCCGCGCTCGTTGTCGTGGTTGTGGCCGGTGATCGTCGACGGCACCATTCTGCAGGCCACGATCTCCGTCATCGCGCTGGCCCAATTCGAGGACCAACGCAGTGGACGACGCTTCTTCTGGGGTGTGTTGATCACTGCAGCTCTGGTGAGTATCGGCGCAAATGCCATGCACGCCTTCATCTCCGACGCCGGAACACTGCATCCGGCATTGTCGGCGGCCATCGCGACCGTCGCCCCGGTTAGCCTGTTGGCTGCGACCCACGGACTCGGCATCCTCGTTCGCGTACCAGCGGAGCTGCCGAAAACCACGAACATCTCCGACGCCGACGAACTTATCGCCGACAAACCTGCTGCCAATGAGCCCGCCTCCAGTGAACCTGCCGAGGAGCCGACAGTCGCCGTCCAGAGAGCTGAACCGGCCAGACTCGCAGCCACGCCGCCCACACCCGAGATACCTGCGCCCGCTCCCGAGGAACGCGTCGAACCGGTCCGCACCGAGGACTTCGCCCCCGAATCGCGGCTCACGACGGTGCGTACTGTCGAACCTCTCGACGAGGTCGATCGCTGGATTCTCGACGAGGAACGGGTGGACGATCTCTATCCCGTCGACGCCCCATGACATCCGGTGGCACCATCGAAGTATGAGTTCACACCTGCCGAGATCCGTCGTTCCGGAGAAGCCGAAGCCAGGCCAGGAATCGGTCTGGGATTACCCCCGTCCGCCGCGGCTCGAGTCCTCCAATCGCTCCCTCGTCGTCCGGCTCGGCGGCGAGGTGGTCGCCCGCACCACCGCCGCGTACCGAGTGCTCGAGACGAGCCACCCACCGACCTGGTACATCTCACCCGCAGACGTCGTCCCGGGCGCGTTGACAGCGTCGGAGGCCCGGTCGACGCACTGCGAATGGAAGGGCGCGGCGACGTACTGGGACGTCCACGGTGGGGATGCCGTCGCGCCCGCCGCGGGGTGGAGTTACGAGAACCCGACCCCACAGTTCGCCGCCATCGCCGGATACCTCGCCTTCTCTCCGAGCCGCCTCGACTGCGAGATCGACGGCGAGGCGGTCCGGCCCCAGGAAGGCGGGTTCTACGAGGGCTGGATCACCGACGACGTCGTCGGTCCGTTCAAAGGGATCCCCGGCTCCTACGGCTGGTGACGTCTAACCGCCTGGCAGCTCTGCGCGGGTGATGATCTGAATCGAACTGGTCGCGCCCGGGTCGCTGCCGGTCACCACCACGTTTCCGGTTCGCGGATCGACCGCAACGGAATTGGCCTGCGTCACCGTCGGAACATCGCCGAGGGGGCGCGGGGCCGCAGGATTCGAGACGTCGACCACCCTCAGAAGATTCGATGCGGTCAGCGTCACGAACAGCAACCGGCGGTCGCGGTCCACGGCCAGCCCGTACGGGTTTCCGGGCGCGTCGATCGAGGAGATCTGCCGAATCTGCACGTTGCCCCCAGCCGACTCGACCGAGGCAACAAGCACCGTCCCACCGTCGGTGTCGGCGAATCCGGCCGTCATCTCGTCCACCGTCACGGCATGGGTGAGCTTGACGCCGATCGGGGCCCGTGCCACCTCGCGTTGCGCCATGCCGTCGTAGACCCACACCCCGTTGCCCTGCACATCCGCGACGGCAGCATAGGGCCCGACAGCAGCGACACCACCGGGTTGGACAGGCCCCGGGGGTAGCTCCGACAGCACCAAACCGTCTCGTAGGAAGATCACTCCGCCACCCATTTCGTTGGTGGCCACGATGGTTCCGTCGGAGGTCGAGACCGCGTCGTGTGGTTGCCGGCCGACGCCGGTGGCGGTCGACAGGATTGCGCCGTCGGCGAGTGAGACCTCGAGCAGTTCGTCACTGCCCTCGAGGGGAACCAGTACCGGGCCGTCGGGACCGCCGAGCGAGAGGTGCCGCGGCGCACCGGTTGTCGGGACCATCTGCCGGACGACGCCGGTGGCCGCGTCGAACAGCACCACGCCGTCGGGTTCGCGGACTCCGGCGGCTGCGATTCCGGACGTTCCCACCACGACACCCTCGGGGGCGCCGGGAAGGGGAACGACGGTCCCGATCGGGTCCTTCGATTCCGGGGCCTGCGCGGGTTCGGCAGCGGGAGTCGTTGCGGGAGAGGCCGGCTCGTCGACGGTATCCGTCGAACATCCGACCAGCAGCACGCAGGCCGTGAGCGCCGCAGCGAGGCGAACCCTCATGATCGACGGTACTGCTCGAAGTGCAGGGCATCGTCGAGTGGTCGTCGGGTGCGCCAGCCGAAACGCTCCAGATCGGGTACTTCCTGGAACGACTCGACCGGGCCCACGCACAGCCACGCGATCGGCCGGACCGGTGCGGGGATGTCGAGTAGTTCGGTGAGGTATGCCTCGTCGTAGAACGAAACCCACCCGACGCCGACGTTCTCCGCTATCGCTGCGAGCCACAGGTTCTCGATGGCGAGCACGGCGGAGAACAGTCCGGTGTCGTCGACGGTGTCGCGGCCGAGGACGTGCCGTCCGCCGCGGTTCGGATCGTAGGTGACCACCACTCCGGTTCCGCTGGTCTCGATTCCCTCGATACGTATGGGATCGAACGTCTTTCGTCGTTCCTCGTCGAGCTTGTCGGCGAAGTCCTGGCGACATCCGGCCACGTGTGCTGCGAATGTGGCCAGCGTGTCGGGCTTGCGAACCACCACGAAGTCCCAGGGCTGGGTGTTGCCGACGCTCGGGGCCTGATGCGCTGCCCCAAGAATGCGGCGCAGTGTCTCGTCGTCGACGACGGTTCCGTCGAACTCGGCGCGGACGTCGCGGCGTGATCGAATCGCTGCGTACACCGACAGGGCTGCCTCGGTCATGATATCCGTTCTCCTGTAGCAGTTTTCAGACGATCGTTGAGATCGGCGACAAGGGCGGGCAGTCGGTCTGCCGAGGTGGGTCGGCCGAGGTGGTAGCCCTGTGCTCGCCCGCACCGTAGCTCGCGTAGTTCTCTCATCGTCACTTCGTCCTCCACGCCCTCTGCCGTCACCGACAGACCCAGCGTACGGGCGAGTTCGACGGTCGAGCGCACGATGGCGGCGTGCGCGGGATTGTGGGCCATGCCGGCGATGAACGTGCGGTCGATCTTGAGCTCCTGCACCGGCAAACGCTCCATGTAGGCCAACGAGCTGTAGCCCGTGCCGTAGTCGTCGATGGCGAGTTGCACACCCATCGAATGCAGAATCGACAGCGTCTGCGTTGCGCCCACCGGGTCGGTCATCGCCGACGTCTCGGTCACCTCCAGTGTCAATTGATCGGCAGGGCAGTCGAACTCGGTCAGCGCTGCGCGCACCTGCTCGATCAGGGTGTCGTCGAACAGGTTGCGGGTGGAAATGTTGACCGCGGTGCTCAACTGCAAGCCGTTCG
The DNA here is from genome assembly GCF_047782425.1 of Rhodococcus sp. 077-4. Taxonomy (NCBI): domain Bacteria; kingdom Bacillati; phylum Actinomycetota; class Actinomycetes; order Mycobacteriales; family Nocardiaceae; genus Rhodococcus; species Rhodococcus sp. 077-4. Next base: position 1,252,991 of record NZ_JAJPWC010000001.1, read on the forward strand.
CCGTCCACTCCTTGCGCTGCGCCAGAGCGCGGCTGAGGACGTAGCTCGTCAGCGGCCGGATCAGCCCGGTGCGTTCGGCGGTGGGCAGGAACGCGCTGGGGGACAGGACGGAACCGTTCGGGTGGTGCCACCGCAGAAGTGCCTCGACGCCGACGACGGTCATCGAGGCGAGATCGATCTGGGGCTGATAGTGCAGTCGCAGCTGATCGGATTCGAGCGCTGTGCTCAGCTCACCGAGCATGATGAGTTGCTCGCTCTTGTCCCGGTCCATCGACCGGTCGTAGAACGCGACGCGCGACTGAGCCGCCTTTGCGGCCTGAACGGCGAGGTCGGCGCGCTGCACGAGGCGATCCGGTGTGGTCTCGTCTTCCCCGTCGGCTGCCGGTGAGTTCGATGCGACGCCGACACTCGCTTCGATGAGCAGTGTCATGTTTCCGACCTCGAAAGGTGTGGCGAACTGGAGTTGGATCTCCTGGGCCAAGGCAATCGGGTCCATCGATTCCGACTCCCCGCACAGGGCGAACTCGTCGCCGGCCAAGCGCGCCAACAGAATCGAGTCGTCGACGACGCCTCGCAGTCGCTCGGCGACCACCACGAGCACACGGTCGCCGAGGCCGCGTCCGAATGTGTCGTTGATCTCCTTGAACCGATCGATATCGACTGTCAGCAGGGTCGATTCACCGGAATTGCCCCAGATTCGGTGGTCGAGGGCGCGCAGATTGGCCAGGCCGGTGAGGTGGTCGGTGTCGGCGACGGCACGTAGTTGGACGGTCTGCGTGTGCAACAACCGGAGCAGGTCGGTGATGCGAAGCATCACCAGGATCACCAACGTGCCCGCGCAGAGCAGCACCGCCCAGCCCCACTGGGCGATCGGCTCGTCGCGAACGACCTCGATGAACATCACTATCGGTGCGGTCAGGGTGGCCGCGGTCAGCACGACGACGGTGGGAGTGGTGAACGACGCCATCAAGTGGGCGTCGGATTCGATGGTCGGGTTGGTGATGCGCCGCATCGACGGGTGCAGCGCGGCGACGCCTATGAGGACGTACGACATGGTCCATCCGAGGTCGATCAGCGACCGATCCGACGAGGACTCCGACATGATCTCGAAATTGTTGACGGTGTCGGTGACGACGAGCAGCGCAACGGCCACCGTCAGCAACCGGTACGAGAGCGCTCGCCACTGCCGTGAGCCGACGAAGTGGGCGAGCAGTCCCAGCAGGAAGATGTCCATCGCGGGATACGCGACGTCGACGAGACCTGCGATTCCGGAAATGCCTGCACCGCCGAGCGACGGCTGTACGGCGAACACCCAGGTGAGCAGCCCGAACGCCACCATGATGATGGCGCTGTTCGCGACATGGCCGCGTTCGCTCGGCCGCCATTTGTGGCGGGCCAGCAGGAACAGACCGAATCCGTACACCGGATAGCCGACGAGATAGACGGCGTCGGCGAGCGACGGATACGGGACGCTGTCGCGAGTGACGTAATACCACTCGAAGACGATGTCGCCGAGCACCCACAGGGCAGTACCCACCGCGATGGCCAGCCATGCTGTGCGATTTCGCGGCCGGTGCATCCTGGTGCCGATCACGGTTGCGGCAACGGCAGAGGCTCCGACGAGGACGAAGATCGAGTGGGCCCAGAACACACTCGGGACAGCGAAATAGGCCACGCAGCCGAACACACCGAGCGCTGCGTACCACCGCCACCAGGCCGTCACGATTTTCTCCAGCCGTTCACGCCGATCCGACGGCTTCAACAATGGCACACTCGGTGATCTGGGTCACTTCGTCCACCCTGATTGCTCGGGTTGTGCATCGAGGGAGTGTCGGTAGCACGTGCGAGCATAGATTCGTGGAGTCGAACAACCGAAATGCGGCGAGCATCATGCACGCCGACCTCGACTCCTTCTATGCCTCGGTGGAACAGCGCGACGACCCTCGGCTGCGGGGTAAGCCGGTCATCGTCGGCGGCGGAGTGGTGCTCGCCGCCAGCTACGAGGCCAAGGCATTCGGAGTACGCACGGCGATGAGCGGCGGCCAGGCCCGCTCGGTGTGCCCACAGGCCATCGTGGTTCCGCCGCGTATGGAGGCGTACTCGCAGGCGAGCAAGGACGTGTTCGACGTCTTTCACGACACCACGCCGCTGGTGGAGGGGATTTCCATCGACGAGGCGTTTCTCGATGTCGGCGGACTCCGCAAGATCGCGGGCAGCGCCTCGGAGATCGGGGAGCAACTGCGACGCGACGTCGCCGAGCAGGTGGGGCTGCCCATCACCGTCGGGATCGCCACCACCAAGTTCCTGGCCAAGGTGGCGAGCGCTTTCGCCAAGCCCGACGGTCTGCTTCTCGTTCCGCCCGGCGGCGAACTCGAGTTCCTGCATCCGTTGAACATCGAAAGGCTCTGGGGCGTAGGCAAAGTGACCGCCGAGAAGCTACACGTCCTCGACATCAGGACGGTAGGCGACATCGCGGCCTACGGCGAGCGGTCGTTGGCCTCGGTGTTGGGCAAGGGTGCGGGTGCCCATCTGTACGCGCTGTCCATGGGCCGGGACCCACGACGCGTCCAACCCGGAAAGTCGCGCAGTTCCATCGGCGCGCAGCGAGCTCTCGGTCGCGGTAGGCACGACGCGTCAGAGGTGGAGGCATCGTTGATCGGCCTCGTCGATCGAGTGACGCACCGGATGCGAGGCGCGCAGCGAACGGGTCGAACAGTCATGCTGCGCTTGCGTTTTGCCGATTTCACCCGTGCCACGCGGTCGCAGACACTCGATCGTGCGACCGCCGACACCCGAGACATCCTCGACGCCGCACTCGAACTGCTGCACGACGCGGCCCCGCTGATCGCGGAGAAGGGCATCACCCTCGTCGGTGTCACCGTCTCGAGCATCGACAAGGGCGGAGCCGAGCAACTCGAGCTGCAGTTCGACGCACCGTCGGTGCGCACGCCGCCGGAGGCGTCGGCTCTCGACCGGGCGCTCGACGGGGTGCACAAGAAGTTCGGATCGACCTCACTGACCCGCGGGGTACTGCTCGGACGTGATCCGGGAATGTCGGTACCGCTGTTGCCGGACTGACTATCGTCGAATCGTCGGTCGTACCTCGAAGCCGTCGGGCATCATCGTCAGGCGTTCGGTGACTTTCAGCCGGTACGACGGGTCGGCCTGCAGATCGAAGCGCTGCAGAATTGTGCCGAGTACCAGTACTGCCTCGTGAATGGCGAATTGTCTCCCGATGCAGGCACGTTCGCCGGTCCCGAAAGGTTTGTAGACGTGAGCGGGGCGGGACTTGATGCGCGCGGGCAGAAAGTTGTCGGGGTCGAACTCGTCGGGGCGTTCACCCCATACCGGATCCCGGTGCAGTGCTGTCACCAGCACGATCGCCCAGTCCCCGGCCGCCATGCGGTAACCGTCGCCGACGACTGTCTGCGCGCGTGCTCCACGTCCGAACGCGGGAACCGTCGGCCACAGGCGTAGTGATTCGTCCAGGACTCGGCGGACGTACCGCAGTTTGGGGACCTGGCCGAACTCGGGCTTGCCTGCGCCCCAGACTTCGTCGACCTCGGCGCGGGCCCGCTCGAACACCTCCGGATGCGTCGAGAGGTAGTAGAGCGCGAACGACAGTGCGCCGGAGGTGGTTTCGTGCCCGGCGATCAAGAACGTCAGGATCTGGTATCCGATGTTGGCCTCGCTCAACGCATTCGGATTGTCGGCCTCGCGGGCCGCGTCCATCATGATCTGCAGCAGGTCGGTGAACTCTTCGGTGGATCGGCGTCGGGTGCGGACCACATCTGCGAGGACGTCGGCCAGGTACTGCTTGTTGTGCGCGTACTCGCGGTCCGATCGGGCGAAGAAGGGCTTGGCGAACGCGGGAATTTTCAACAACGCCCGCCGTTGGTTGTACGTCAGTGCGCCGACCATGGCGGAGACGAAGGGGTGCGGCTCGGCTCGCTCGAACGAGCCGAAACTGTAACTGAATCCGGTGCGGCCGATGGTCTCGAGCGTCAGCTTCGTCATGTCCGAGGACACGTCGGTCGTGGCACCGGTGCGGGCGCGGCCCTCCCAGTGCTCGATCAGATCGTCGGCGACATCGACCATGATGTCGTGGTAGCCGCGCATGGCACCGGCAGTGAACGCCGGGCGCAACAGATCGTGTGCGCGTTGCCAATTCGGCTCGTGGTTGTAGGCGGTGAACAGCCCGTCGGCACCGATGTCGCGCAGATTCTCGACGCCGGGGGGCAGGAACTTCTCGAATCGCTTCTCGTCGCACAGTTCGCCCACGACGTCGGCACCCGCGGCGAACACGAAGCGTCGGCCGAGGACGTTTCGCTCGAACATCGGGCCGAGTCGGCCGGCCATGGCAGTCGAGTCCTGGACAGGGGTGCGCGGGTCGACGCCGAAGATGTCGCCGAGCACGGGGACTCGGTACGGGGGATGGGGTAGCACGCCGTCTCGTACCGCGAACTCTGTAGACATCGCCACTCCATCGTCTCGAGACCGGCTCTTGTTGAATCGGTGTCAAATAGTGACCGTACTCACTGTTGAACTCGTGTCAAGTAGCATTCGAGGCCCATGACCCGTAAGCGGATGACCCCAGCACAACGGCGTGCGCAGTTGATCGACATCGGATCTGCACTGTTCGCCGAGCGGCCATACGAGGACGTGTGGATCGAGGAGGTTGCCGATCTCGCCGGCGTCTCGCGCGGGCTCATGTATCACTACTTTCCTTCGAAGCGAGAATTCTTCGTCGAGATCGTGCGCGTCGAATCCGAGCGCAACCTCGACCTCACCGCGCCGGACACCTCGCTGCCGGTCCTCGAACAGATCGCCGCCGGACTCGACGCCTACATCGCCTACACCGACGAGCATGCGCACGGCATACGGGCGGTCAACCGCGGATCGTTGCTCGGGGACCACCGAATCGACGACATTCTGACGCGAGAGTTCGAGATCCAGCAGGAGCGGATCCTGGCCGCCCTGCCCGCGAGATTGCACGACGACGAGATGGTGCGCACTGCGCTGCGAGGCTGGGTGGCCTTCGTGCGTGCGGTGTGTCTGGACTGGGTCGAACGCAGAACCCTGGACCGCGAGCAGGTCCGTGAACTGTGTCTTCGCGCTGTGGCAGGCCTTCTCGAGGTGTGAGCTGCGGGGTTATCGTCGACGTATGTGCCGAAACATCACCACCCTGCGCGGGTTGGAACCACACGCAACCGACGAGGAGATCGAAGCGGCCGCGCGTCAGTACGTCCGCAAGATCAGTGGCGTCCAGAAGACGTCCGACGCCACCCGTGACGCGTTCGAGCTGGCCGTCGCCGAGGTGACAGCCACGACGCATCGGCTCCTCGACGCGCTACCGGAGCGGCGCCAGCCACCGCCGACGGTGCCGCCGCTGAGACGTCCTGAAGTTCAGGCGAGAATAGCGGCGGCGGGAGTGGAGCCTGCGGAACGACCCAAGGTGGCGGCGAAAGCGGGGTCCTAGAGAGTGCTGTCCGGCGGCACTGCGGGGAGGCCCTCGCTCACGCGCAACTTCTCGGCCATCGAGCTGAGCAGGTTCTGCGATTCCTCGGACAGATCGAATGCTCTGGCAGAGAGGCGGCGTAGGCCGTAGCCCTGCAGCTGAGTGAGCAGATCGAGGTCGTGATCGACCTTGGATGCGTAGATGTTGTCGAAGAAGTAGTCGGGCTTGACCTTGAAGAACGCCGCCAGTGCCGTCACGGTGTCCGCGGATGGATTGGCCCGCTGCCCCGATCGCAGTTGCGAGATGTACGGCTTGGAGATCTGGTGCCCGCGCAGGGCGAGGGCGTCGGCGACCTCGGCGTTGGTGTGTGGCTTGCGTCCGGGCGGGTGGATCGTGGAGAACAGATGATTCAGACGTGCGGCGAAATCAGCGGACATCGGGGATGTGTGTGCCTTCCTGATACAGCCGCTGCCCACCCGGGCAGATCGGCCCGCCCCGGACCGAACCGGCTCATACTAGCCGCTGCTGAGGCTCCGACGAACCATGGCTGACCTGCAGAAACTCATCCGAAAATCGTACTGATCGGTTTCATGCAGGCGTCGGACGCGCAGGGCGGGTGCGCACAGGGCGACACCTCGGCGGTTGGTTCGAACGAATGGTTTTCCGCAGATTCGGACGCGTGATTCGAGCCCCGGTGGCAGACTGTATTGCCAGGCGAAGGGGGTGGAGATGACCGATCGTCGACGACGAACGTTCGATTCACGAGACGGTGACGCGGAGGTGGTCGAGCCGCTGCTCCGCGCTGTGCTGTCCTATGCGCCGCGCGACGAAACGCCCATGCCGCACCCCTCCGAGGGCATCACCCTGCGGGCCGAGAACGGCTCCGGCATCGTTCGGCTCGAACTCGCCATCGCGGGCGATCTGGGCGCGGGCATCCCCGGACCGTTCGGGTCCAGGTTCTACGAATGTGGTTCGTACGAAGTCGTTGTCCCGCAACGTGATCCCCGAGACGGTGCGCTGCTGATGATCCACCTGCTCGACGCGCGGGCACCGCACCGGTTCGAATTCGCAACGTCGATGCCGCCCCGGTGGAGCCTGCGGCTCGAACGTGACGGTTCTGTATCGGTACTCGACGAACGCGGCGATGCAGTGGTGTTCATCGGCCGCCCATGGGCTTTCGACGCCGATCTGCATTCGGTTCGCGTGCACTACACCATCGAGAACGGCCTCCTGGTACAGAACATTCGCGCAACCGCAGACACTGCATATCCCATCCTGGTCGATCCCGACCCCGACGCGATCATCACCGGAGACGGCCGGCTCATCACCGAGACCTGGACTCCGCGACTGGTGACCGGCGGGGTCGTCGAAGACATGCCACCGAAATCGCTGTCCACCTGATTGCCCTGCAGCGCAGAGTGATTCAGAACGGATCGTGCTGAATGTGCTCCAATGGCGTCCCCACCTTGCGGAGGGCGTAGACCGTCGTGCGAACCATCGACGGCGACCCGCAGATCTGAATCTGTCGATCGGCCCATGAGCCGAATCGGGTCACCACCTTGCCCACCGCACCGTGCAGACGGTGGTGCATGCCCCACGGAAGCTCGCGCGGCTGACCGGAATACCACCACGGGTTCTCGAGTTCCTCGGTCACCGGAACGACCGTGAGCCACGGGTTCGACAGCGACAACTGCCAGAGGGTGTCCAAATCGTAGAGGTCGCAGGGATACGTCCCGCTGACGAACAGATGCACTCGCGGATTGTTGCTGCGCTGCGCCATCTCCATGACCTGTGCCCGCAGTGGGGCCAATCCGGTGCCTCCAGCGATCATCAGCACGTCCTCGCGAATTGCGCGATCGACATGCATTCCGCCCAGCGGCGGACTGATGGACCAGCGATCACCGACCGCGGTCTCGGTCACCATCGCCGGCGACACCCAGCCCCCGGAGACGCGTCGAACATGGAACTCGATCTCCCCGTATGGGTTGCTCGGGATGGCCGGGGACAGATATCGCCACAGCTTGGGTCGCTGCGGAATCTGCACGCTGACGTACTGCCCGGGAAAGTACGGGATCTCGCCGTCGGTCTTGAGTCGCACCACCGCGAGATCGTCGAGAACCCGCTGATGTTCGACGACGGTGGCGCTCCAGAACGGCGGTAGTTCGTCGTTGTCCGCTGCGGTGGCCATTGCATCGCTGACCACCGTGAGAGCGTCGGTCCAGGCCTTCTCGACCTCGTCGGTCCACACCTCGTTACCGGCGAAGGCCCGGAACGCGCTGATCAAAGCCGAGCTACCTGCGCGGAAGTGTGCGCCCGAGATTCCGTGCTTGCGGTGGTCCCGGCCGAGTTGCTCGAGGAACGGCTCGACGCGGTCGGTGTCGTCGAGATGCTCGAAGACGTAGCCGAGTGCCAGGACGAAGTGCTCGCGCAACGCGTCCATCGACGCGGGGAACAGGGCGCGGAAGTCCGGATACTCGGCGAAGAGGTGGGCGTAGAAAGACCTGGACAGCCGTGCCGGACCGAATTCGGCGGCCACGACAGACTTGAATCCGGTGCGAACCAGGGAGATCGTGCGTGCGTCGAGCATCGATCCACCTCCGCCCACCGATTGCCCCCACCGTTCACTGCTGTCGACCGTCACCAAAGTAGACCGATCGAGGGTATCGCGCACGTGGGGCTTCGCCCCCGTGCGCGTTTTGCGTACTTCTGGCTACGCAAAACGCGCACGACGAAATCAGGGTTGAGCGGAACAGACTCAACTTGTCTATGGTTGTACCCAGCGACAAGCAAGAACCGATCCGAGAAAGAAGGTGACCGGTGGACAGTTTCACTCCCACCACGAAGTCGCAGGCAGCACTGTCGTCTGCTCTGCAGGCCGCATCCGCGGCCGGCAACCCGGATATCCGTCCGGCACATTTGTTGGTGGCGTTGCTCGATCAGACCGACGGCATCGCCACACCCTTGCTGAAGGCCGTCGGCGTCGACCCAGCAACGGTGCGTCGAGAAGCGCAGAACCTGGTCGACCGCCTGCCCTCGGCATCCGGCTCGACCACCACTCCGCAACTCGGCCGTGAAACCCTCGCCGCGATCACAACAGCACAGCACCTGGCCACCGAACTTGACGACGAGTTCGTCTCCACCGAACACATCATGGTGGGCCTGGCGACAGGAAGCGACGACGTCGCCAAGCTGTTGAGCGGCCACGGAGCCGGACCCAACGAGCTGCGCGACGCCTTCCAGGCCGTTCGTGGCAGCGCCCGGGTCACCAGCGCAGATCCCGAGAACACCTACCAGGCGTTGGAGAAGTACAGCACCGACCTGACCGCGCTGGCCCGAGAGGGCAAGCTCGATCCCGTCATCGGCCGCGACACCGAGATCAGGCGCGTCGTGCAGGTTCTGTCGCGACGCACCAAGAACAACCCGGTGCTCATCGGCGAACCCGGCGTCGGCAAGACGGCCATCGTCGAAGGGCTTGCGCAGCGCGTCATCGCTGGCGATGTTCCCGAGAGCCTGCGGGGGAAGACCGTCGTCTCCCTCGACCTCGGTTCGATGGTCGCGGGCGCGAAGTTCCGTGGTGAATTCGAGGAGCGGCTCAAGGCCGTACTCGACGACATCAAGAACTCCGCGGGCCAGGTCATCACGTTCATCGACGAGCTGCACACGATTGTCGGAGCAGGTGCAACCGGTGAATCGGCGATGGACGCGGGCAACATGATCAAGCCGATGCTCGCCCGCGGCGAACTGCGACTCGTCGGTGCGACGACTCTCGAGGAGTACCGCAAGTACATCGAGAAGGACGCCGCCCTCGAACGCCGCTTCCAGCAGGTCTACGTCGGTGAGCCGTCGGTCGAGGACACCGTCGGCATCCTGCGCGGACTCAAGGAACGCTACGAGGTGCACCACGGCGTCCGGATCACGGACTCTGCTCTGGTCGCCGCGGCAACCCTGAGTGACCGGTACATCACGGCCCGGTTCCTGCCCGACAAGGCGATCGACCTCGTCGACGAGGCTGCATCGCGTCTGCGTATGGAGATCGACTCGCGCCCCGTCGAGATCGACGAGGTCGAACGCGCCGTGCGTCGCCTCGAGATCGAGGAGATGGCCCTGGCGAAGGAGACCGACGACGCGTCGAAGGCCCGGCTCGACAAGCTTCGCCAGGAACTGGCCGATCTACAGGAGAAGCTGGCCGGACTGAGCACGCGCTGGCAGAACGAGAAGAACGCCATCGACTCGGTGCGGGTACTGAAGGAGGAGCTCGAGAACCTGCGCGGTGAGTCCGACCGCGCCGAACGCGACGGCGATCTGGGCAAGGCCGCAGAGCTTCGCTACGGACGCATCCCGACTCTGGAAAAGGAGCTCGCCGCCAAGACGGAGGCCTCACCCGCCCAGGGCGACGTGATGCTCAAGGAAGAGGTGGGCCCGGACGACGTCGCCGACGTCGTTGCAGCCTGGACCGGAATTCCCGCGGGCCGAATGCTCGAGGGCGAAACCGCCAAACTGCTCCGCATGGAAGACGAACTGGGTAAGCGAGTCGTCGGGCAGAAGGACGCAGTACAAGCGGTGTCCGACGCCGTCCGACGCTCCCGCGCCGGGGTGGCCGACCCAAACCGTCCGACGGGCTCGTTCCTGTTCCTCGGACCCACCGGTGTCGGCAAGACCGAGCTGGCAAAAGCGTTGGCGGAGTTCCTCTTCGACGACGAACGCGCGATGGTGCGCATCGACATGAGCGAGTACAGCGAGAAGCACGCTGTCGCCAGGCTCGTCGGTGCACCTCCGGGCTACGTCGGCTACGAGGCCGGTGGGCAGTTGACCGAGGCGGTGCGCAGGCGTCCGTACACGGTGGTGCTCTTCGACGAGGTGGAGAAAGCGCACCCCGACGTGTTCGACATCCTGCTCGCAGTGCTCGACGAAGGTCGGCTCACCGACGGCCAGGGACGGACGGTCGATTTCCGCAACACGATCCTGATCCTCACCTCCAACCTCGGTGCCGGCGGCACCAAGGAGCAGGTGATGGACGCGGTGCGGCGTTCGTTCAAGCCCGAGTTCGTCAACCGCCTCGACGACGTCGTGGTGTTCGACGCGTTGTCCGAGGATCAGCTCGAGTCGATCGTCGACATCCAGCTCGGCTTCCTCGCCAAGCGTCTCGCTACTCGACGCCTGACGCTGAACGTGTCCTCGCCGGCGAAGATGTGGCTCGCGGTGCGCGGCTACGACCCGCTCTACGGTGCGCGGCCGTTGCGGCGACTGATCCAGCAGGCGATCGGTGATCAACTGGCGAAGCTGCTGCTCGCGGGGGACGTCCACGACGGCGATGTGGTGTCGGTCAACGTCACCCCGGACGGTGAACGCCTGATCCTGGGCTAGTTGCGGAGTTCCGAATCAGGCCCGCACGAGTACTGCTCGTGCGGGCCTGATTCGCCTGTCACCTGTAGGTACCCTCGTGGAATGACGAATCCGGACGACCCGCGGTCACCTCGAGAGCGCGATCAGGACGCGGCACCCCAGCCGGACTCATCCGAGCCGACCCAGAGTTATCCCGGCTCCCAGCAGTACCCCGGCGGTGCGAATCCGACCGAGGCCTATCCAACCCAGGCCCAGCAGAATCCGGCCTATCAGAATCCGGCTTATCAGAACCCGGACCCGCAGGCCTATCCGCCGGGCTATCAGCCCACACAGGCATTTCCGCCGTACGACCCCGATCAGCAGGCGGCAGCGAACCAGGCCTACGGCCAGACCGAGCAATACGGCCAACCGCAATACGGCCAACCGCAGTACGGCCAGGCACCGGGCTACGACACCCAGCAATACGGCCACACCCAGCAGTTCGGCCACACGCAGCAATTCGGGCAGCCCCCGCAGTACGGCGCTCCGCCGCCCCCCGAGGAACCGAATGCCGCCGATTCCGGAAGCAAGGGGCCCCGCCCGTGGCTTCTGGCGCTGATCGGGCTCGCTGTCCTTGCGATCGTCGTGGTGTTCGGAATTTCCTTCCTGAGCGGGGGATCGGACGAGCCCAGCACCACGGCAACCGGCCCGTCGACGTCGATTCGACCGTCCACGACGAGTGCCCCCACGTCGAGTGCTGCCCCGTCGACCCCGCGGCCCACCGAATCGGGCACGTCCACCACCCCGGAGCTCATTCCGGGAGGAATCCCCGAGATTCTCGGTCAGCTCGGATCGACGGTGGGGACGATCACTGCCAACGACGGCTCGACGCTGACGGTCAACGGACTCGACGGTGCGCCCGTGACGGTGCAGACCACTCCGCAGACGCAGATCATCTCGCTGAGCGGCAGCGATCTCGCCTCCTTGACCGTAGGTGCGGGAGTCGTGGTGCAGGGCGAGGCCGTTCAGGACGGGACGATTCGCGCGAACGTCATCATCGAGACGCCGAATCTCGGTGGCTGAGTAGCGCGGGGGTGGTTCGCGTGGGCCTGGCCGGCTCGGGCCAGGTGCTGTCGGTGTCCACAATTCGGATCGAGGAGCGGGATTCCGTCGTTCCAGGGAAATAGTGGACGCTCAGGTCAGTAGGTTCGAGGTATCGATCACCTGGCCGGCCGACCCCGGCCGTCGTAGGGACCGTTCACAGGACCTGGCGGTGGTGGGAGTCGATGGTGTCGATGTCGATTAAGGTGGTTCGCGATGACGGCAATGTGGTTCGGTCTGGCGGCGATTGCACTGATGGGTGCAGTGGCGCTGCTCTACATCGACAGGTCCAAGCGAGATCAGTCCGGGCGACTGCGGCAGATGTGGGCCAAGGCGCAGGGGTACGAGTATCGACCCCACGATCGGGAACTGGTCACTCGGTTCTCGCGCGCGGCGCTGTCCAAGCCCGAATTCGACGTGGCTCTCGGCGTGGTGACCGGTGTTCGACGCGGTGAGGAGTTCGTCCTCTTCGACGTCGAGGAGACGGGCACCATCGTTGCCGTGCAGCGCTCGGTCGGTTCCGACGTCGATATCGATCTGCGGCCCAGGTCGACGCCACCGCCGCGCGACGAGGACATGGATTTGCTCGGCTCCATCGGCCCGCGCGTGGTGTTCGCCACCGACGTCGATATCGCTCGCCGCGTCTGCGACCAGCGGATGGCCGCGTTCACCGAGTCCATCCCGGAAAATCTTCAGCTGCTGTGGAGCGAGAAGGACTGGACGCTCGGATCGCTGCCGCTGAACAGTTCCGGTCGCGATTGGGATGCCGCCATCGATGCTGTCGCGCGATTGTCCGGGATGCTTCACGTTCTGCCTCCGGTTCGCGGAAGCGCGGTCTACGGCGCGCGCCCAGGCGATGCCGGCCGGGATCGAAGCGACCCAGGTAGGCCGTTGGTTCAGGAACCGCGTATTCAGCCCCCGCGCGCCGTCCCGCCTCGTAGCGCCGATCCTCGTCCCCCCGAGCCGCGCAGTGTCGAGCCGAGGAGCCCCGAGCCCCGTCCTGTGGATTCTCGTCCGCAGGAGGTGCCTCGACGGCCGCGTCCGCCGAGGCCCGATCAGGCCGGTCCGCAGAGCACGCGATCGGCAAACCCGGTTCGATCGGTACCGCGTCCGCCTGCGTCGCGTCCGATTCCGTTCGATGCCGATCGTCGACGCAATCAACCCTGATCGTTTTCGGGCGTGCCTAACGCCGTCGGTGGTCCGGCACCGATAAATTCGTACCTCGTGACGGTTTTCTGGAGTGTTGCGGTCTTCGTGCTGGTACTCGTCGTGGTCGGCTACGTCGTGAGCGTGGTGCGTCGGCTCGACCGGTTCAGCGTGCAGACGGAGCAGAGTCTGCGGTTGGTCGACGTCGAGCTCGAGCGACGGCACGAGCAGCTGGGCCGGTTTCTGACGGCAGCGGAGGCCACCGGGCTGTCCAACGAGCTGCTGCGTCAGCTCGGCGGCGCACGTTCGTGGTCCAGGGCCGTGCGCGATCGCGGTCTGGGGCTACAGGCGCAGGCCGCCGCCGAGAACGCGCTGTCCGCCGCGTTTCACGCCGTTCTCGCCGAGGCCGAGGCGCGTCGGACCGCAGTGGGCGATTGGGCATTCCAGGGCCCGGCAGGGGAATTGAACGTCACCGAGCGTCGCATCGCAGGCGCGGTGCGCGTGTACAACGACAACGCGTACCGCCTGTCGCAGGCTGTCGGCACCTTCCCGTCCTCGCTCGTCGCCAAGTCTCGCTCGCTGACCGCACCGGAACCGTTCGTGGAGACGAAGGAACTGCTCGACGAGCAGCGGTCGGCAGTGGAGGCGGCAGGAGCACGCTGACGGGGCGGTGGGTAAGTTCGTACCGACCCATCGACGATCGGTGGTGCGACGAGAGGAATCCGAACATGGCCCAGAGCGCCGCGAATTCGGATCGGCAGGAACTGGCCGATTTGGTGAAAGAGCTTGCCGTCGTACACGGGAAGGTCACGTTGTCCTCCGGCAAGGAAGCCGACTACTACGTGGATCTGCGTCGCGCGACTCTGCATCATCGGGCGGGAGCGCTGATCGGATCTCTGATGCGTGATCTGGTTGCCGATTGGGATTTCGTGTCGGTCGGCGGTCTGACCATGGGTGCAGATCCGGTGGCGATGGCGATCATGCATGCCGAGGGACGTCCGATCGATGCGTTCGTGGTGCGTAAGGCCGCGAAGACACACGGCATGCAGCGTCAGATCGAGGGGCCGGACATCGTCGGCAAACATGTTCTGGTGGTGGAGGATACGACGACGACCGGTAATTCGCCGCTCACTGCCGTGCAGGCTCTGCGTGACGCGGGCGCCACGGTCGTCGGAGTGGCCACCGTGGTCGACCGGGCGACCGGGGCGGACGAGGTCATCGCCGCAGAGGGTCTGGAATATCGATCCCTGCTGGGCTTGGCAGACCTCGGCCTGTAATCCCCCGGCCACGAAAGAGCTTGTCAGCGAACCAATTGCGCGACGACGACGAAATTGTCGTCCGTGGGTTCGCCGCCTTGGACGTCGCAGTTGGCGAGGATCAATCGGCCCGCCACCGAGCGTCGGAGCTCGTTGTCCGCCAGCAGGGATCCCTTCGGTAGGGGCCCCACCGATTCGACCGCGTACTGCAGAGTCCCGCTGGCTGTGCGCAACACGACGGTGTCGCCCGGCGTCACCACGCGCAATGCCTTGAACGGGGCGTCACGCTTCGAATAGTTGTGTCCGGCAACGACAACCGTTTGCTCGGTGTCGGTCCCCGGCATGCCGCTCTCGGCCCACCAGGCGGGCAGTTCGTCGACGGGGTTGAGCACCTGTCCGCTCTCCCCGCCGCGGTAGAGCGGTTCGGGATGGATGGGACTGCTCAGATAGGTCGACCCGTCCGAGGATCGCAGTTCGATGTACTCGGGTTGGGACGGTGCGACGTCGCCCGCCGGTGCAGCCCCCGAGATCTGCGACTGCACCGGCGAACGATCGGGTGCGGCGATCCCGACTTCGTCACTCGCACAGCCTGATACGAGTAGAACGAAGGTCAGGATCGCCGTCCGGAGCCAGCGAATACTACGAGGTGGCATCGGTGGAACTGCGGCGACGCAGGTAGAACGCTCCACCTGCAGCTGCGACGACGACCACGCCGACTCCGGCGAGAATCACTGGGGTGTTGGACGAGCTGTCCGATCCGCCCGACGCCTCGTTCGAGGAGTCACCGAGGGCCAGATCGACCGGCGGCAGATCGCCGGCAACGGTGACGACACCGTTCTCGTCGGTGGTGAAGTAATCCGCGACGGTGAACGATCCGTCCTCGTTCTTCACACCGACCAGTGAGACTCCGGTCTTGTCGACGACGACGGTGGTGTCGTCGACCTCGGTGACCGGGACGTCCTTCTTGACGACGTCGCCGAGGTTGATGGTCCACGTGAACTTGGGTCCGCTGGCGGCAAGTGCGGCTGCTGCCGCTTTGAGATCGGTCTCGACCTTCGCCTTGGCGTCGGCCTCGGACTTGGCAGCCGTCGCGGCGTCCTGAGCGATCTTCAGGCCGGCCGCGGCTTCTGTGGCCTTGGTCTTGGCTGCAGCGGCTGCATCGGTCTTGGTCTGCAAGTCGGCGTTTGCCGTCTCGACTGCCGCATTTGCCGTCACCAGTGCGGCTGCGGCCGCGTCGGCTTTGACCTGCAACTCTGCGACGTCCGCGTCGGACGGGGCGGCGTCGAGTGCAGCTTGGGCATCCGCAGCAGCCTTTGCCTTGGTGTCTGCTTCGACCTTGGCTGCGTCCGCTGCAGTCCTGGCATCGGCCGCCGCCTTCTCGGATGCGGTTTCCTCACCTGTGGCGGCTTCGGCTGCGGCTTCGAGGTTCTTGGCGTTCTGCTCGGCCACTGCGGCCAGTGCGGCAGCCGTCTGAGCTTCCACGTGCAGAGCGAGCGACTTCGCTGCGGTTGCTGCTGCGGCCCTGGTGGCAGCGAGCACCTTCGCGAGGTTGAAGTTCTTGAACGAGTCCTGCAGTGCTTGGACCGAGTCCTCTACTGCCTTGGTCGACGCATCGGCCTCGACCTTGGCGCTGGCGGCAAGTTCGGCCTTGGCATCTGCATCGGCGCGGGCTGCCTCGGCCTTTTCGGTGGCGACGGGGTCGCCCGAGACGGCTTCTGCCTCCAGCTTGACGGCCAACTCTTCGGCAGTCTTGGCATCGGCTGCAGCTTTGTCCGATGCAGCCTTGGTCTCGTCGGCCTTGGTCTTGAGCTCGGCAGCGTCGTTCTTGGCCGCGGTGACGGCGGCACTGGCAGCTTCGCTCTGGACCTTGGCGGTGGTGGCAGCAGTCACTGCCGCTTTCGCCTTGACGTCTGCCTCGGCCGCGGCAACCTCTGCCTTGGTGGCGTCGGTGCTCGCGGCGGCCTCGGCGGCCTTGGCGGTATCGAGCCGCACCTGGGCCGCTGCGGACGCTGCAGCTGCCTCTTTGCTGGCTGCTTCGGCGTCGGCGATGGCCTTCTTCGCGGCGTCGGACAACTGTGGGATGACGTCGAGGTTGACCGTCGCGGTGCCGTCTTCGTTGAAGACGACCCCACCGGTGACCTGGGGGAGAGGAGGAATGATCGAGGGAGCTGCGGGAGCCGGGACGGCCGCGGCAGCGGCCGCGTCGCCTGTTCCCGGGGCGGGAATCACCGCGGCGGGCAACTGCAGCTCCGCGCCGCCCTCGGCGGTTGCGGTACCGGATCCATCGACGGTGACGCCTGCCTCGCCGGTGGACGTTCCGGGTTCGGTTCCCTCGCCGGTTGCAGGTTCCTCGACAGCGGAGCTCTCCGGTGTCGTGGGCTCCTGAGCGCTGGCGATTCCGGGTGCGGCGATGGAAAGAGACAGAGCCATTGCGGCCCCGGCAGCGGCGAGGCGCGCCTTCTTGGACCTGGCGATCGACTTGTGCGACATAGAGATTGTGGCCCTTCGGTCAGTGGCAGCATCGAGCTGCGCGCACCCGCCCTCCCACGCGGAACGGGTGTTGTTGGTGAGTCACACGAACAACCGTGATGCAGCGACCGTAAACCAACCGGCCGGTCTCGGGAACCGAAAAGCGCTTTACTCGTGGTTTGGTTATGAAAGTGTTACGGATGGGACGTATGTGACGAGTGGGATTCTCGACATGAAACGGCGGTCGAGACGTCATCGTCTCGACCGCCGTGAAAACCCTGTTGGACGAACGTGATTCGGTCGCCGACCGGGACAAACAGGTTCGTGTCAGTGCCGGCTCAGCAGATCGGCGATATCGCGATCCCACTCGTCGTCTCGTCGACCGTCGTAGCGGAACCGCATCGCGAAGTAGAAGCCGATGAGAACGGTCGCGACGAGCACCCAGCTACCGATGGTGTCGAAGATGGCCGCTGCGGCGACGTCCGAGGAGGTCAGTGGCCGCAGACTCTGTTTTCCGCTGGCGTCGACCCAGATCTGCGCGGTGGTACCGACCGGAGATCCGGTGTCGACGCTGACGCGTCCGGTGTGTTCGACGCCCCGATAGACCCAGCGGGAGTCGACGGCGGTGACCGCTGGGGCACCGGACGAACCGAATTCGGTCGACGCGACGGGTGCAGTGTCCGCGACGGCCGTGGTGGTCGCGGTGACCTGGTGGATGGAAGTTCTCTGGTCCTCGAGGCGCTGTTCGTTCTCGGCGTGGGAGTCGACACCGATCCAGAGGGACACCGGAATCATGAGAACGAGCAGTGCGGTCACCCAGGTCTTGACGCGGGCCTGACGTACGTCGCAATCGCGGATCAGCGGGTTGGGCCGGTCGGCGAAGTCGACGCGTCCTGAACGGTCCTGCCCGGTGAGTTTGCGGCGCATGATGGTCCCCACTGCTTCGTAATGATCCGACCGACCTTTCCACGATGACGACGGGGCCTGGGAGTATCAAGCGATAGGGGCCAGCGTCACATGTGACTTCCACTGTGACGAGATTTCATGGTGGAGGTCAGGTTGTGAACGTCGGTCGGGTTCGGTGGGCTCGCGCGGGAGCGCTGGTCGCAGGTGCAGTGACGGTCCTCGCGGCGTCGACGGGCTCGGCCGCGTTGCAACGGATGGCCAAACCGTTGATCGTCCCGGCGCTGGCGACCGGGCTGAACCCGGCGCGAGATCGAGTGCTCCTGGCGGGTCTCGCGGCGGCAACGGTGGGCGACATCCTGCTGATCGATCCCGACGACGATTCGGCCCTGGAATGGGGCGCGCGTGCGTTCGCGGTGATGCAGGGCAGTTATACGTATCTGCTGCTGCGTGGGGGTGCCCGTCCGGCGGTGGTCGACGCGATTCCGCGGTACGCCGGTTGGGCGGCCGCGACGGCGCTGCTTGCCCGGCGGCAGCCCGCGGTGGCGTCGACCCTGTCCTTGTACGGGGCGATCCTGGCCACCACCTCGACGCTCTCCGCTCGATCCCCCTCGCGCGGCGGCGACAGGCGGCTGGTGATCGGCGGCGTCCTGTTCACCGTCTCCGATGCGCTGATCGTGTCGAGGCGACTGTTCCTGACCGAGGAGGGTCATCGCCGCGCTGCGGAGGCAGTGATCCTCTCGACCTACGTAGCGGCGCAAGTCCTACTCGTCGAGGCCCTGGCGTCGGGGTAGGAGTAGTACCCGCTCGCGATGGGCGGGGTCGACGCGGACGGCGATGACCGTGCCCGGCTCGAACCGCGAGGTGTCGGAGCTGGGAATCTCGTAGACGATCTTGCCGAAGTAGCTGCCCGAGCCGGGGACCGTGAATTCGAGATCCAGCTCGGCGGTGTCGTCGTCGATTCGGCGGAGGGCTTCCACCGTCGCCCAGCCTTCGACGCCGTGCTCGATCAGTTGTTTCTGCTCACGCGTCGGTCGTCCGGCCACCATCATGGCCAGTCCGAGAGCTGCGCCGAATCCGGCGACCAGGGCCGCCAGCTGGTAGGGGAGGGTGCCGGGTGGAGTGCGGTCTCGCAACCAGCCGATCCAGATCGCCAACACAACGGCGTAGACGATCGTCACGACGACGACGGCCC
The DNA here is from genome assembly GCF_047782425.1 of Rhodococcus sp. 077-4. NCBI lineage: Bacteria > Bacillati > Actinomycetota > Actinomycetes > Mycobacteriales > Nocardiaceae > Rhodococcus > Rhodococcus sp. 077-4. The sequence continues at coordinate 1,271,841 of NZ_JAJPWC010000001.1, forward strand.
GCACGATTCTCGAGTTGTTCACTTCGGTGCTCCTGAGCCGCCGGGGACGGCTGTTTCGATATTCGACGATAGGGGGTTACCGGTAAGTAGGGTTACATGTACGGTGTTCGATGTGACTCGACCAACTGTCTTCATCTCAGGCGCTGCAGCCGGTATCGGCCGCGCGACGGCACTCAAGTTCGCAGCCAACGGCTACCTCGTCGGTGCGTACGACATCGACGAGACCGGTTTGGCTTCGCTCGGCAAGGAAGCTGCCTCGCTCAGCGGTCGGGTGATCACCGGCATCTTGGATGTAACCAACTCCGACCAGTGGGAAACCCGGTTCAAGGAGTTCGCCGCCGAAGGCGACGGTCGACTCGACATTCTGATCAACAACGCCGGAATCCTCGCGGCGGGTGCCTTCGAGGACATGCCGCTCGCGGTGCATCGCCGTCAGATCGACATCAACTTCAACGGCGTCGTCTACGGCACGCTCGCCGCATTCCCTTATCTGAAGGACACCCCGGGCGCACAGGTCGTCAACCTGTGCTCCGCGTCCGCCATCTACGGTCAGCCGGAGTTGGCGACGTACGGCGCATCCAAGTTCGCGGTGCGCGGTATCACCGAGGCGTTGGACCTCGAGTGGAGCAAGTACGACATCGCGGTCAAGGCGATGTGGCCGCTGTTCGTCCAGACGGCCATGACACAGGGTGTTTCGACGGGAACCACGAGTTCTCTGGGCGTCAAGCTCACCGTGAAAGATGTCTCCGACGCGATCTTCGCGGCGACGCGTCCGGTGAAGCGTCGGTTGCACAAGGTTCATTTCCCGGTCGGATTGCCCTCCAAGGCACTCTCGCTCGGCTCACGCTTCTCGCCCGCATGGCTCACTCGCGAGGTCAACCGGCGCCTGAGCCACACCTAGAAGTCCCTGCCCGACGATGCCGGCGCTTCGCCGGTATCGTCGGTCTTTCGAGCGATCGGTGTCGAAAGGTGGGTCGGGGTTTCTTCATGCTGAGTACGTTGTGGTCAAGCAGGACAAGGCAAATCGGCAAGGTGTGGGTAGCGGGGGCCGGTGTGGCCCTCGTACTCAGCGGTTGTAGCGGCGAGTCCGCCGCCCAGCCTCCGTCGCCGACCACCACACTTGCCCCGCCGACGACGACGATCGCGACCACGACGCCCGATGCCGTGACGACCACGGCGGAAGCGCCGCCGCCTCCGCCGCCCCCGCCTCCGGTCGAGCCGCCGCCCATCGCCGAACCGCAGACGACGTACGCGGCCATCGGCGGTGCGTACTACTTCACGTCTCCCGACGGTCTGTTCCAATGCGGCATCGTGCCACTGTCGACCCGTACCGAGGCCGGGTGCCAGGGCACGACCACTCCGGTCCCGCCGCGGCCCGAGAGCTGCATGATCAACTGGGGCAACGGTATTCGGGTGACCAATGACGGACCGGCCGCATTCATGTGCTCCGGCGGAGTGGTCTACACCTCGGGTGGGGAATCGATCGACCCGCCGCTCGCGGTCGGTGCAACCATTGCCGCCGGCGGATTCACCTGCACGTCCGCCGTTAACGGCATCTCGTGCGTCGACGACGCGACCGGCCACGGATTCCGCATCGCTCCTGACAGCAACGAAGTCTATTGAGCGAGAACATGATCGGCAGCGAACCGCCCTCGGACGACGTCGGCCCCACCGAGTGGGGTGAGAACCCCAACGGCGTCGGACCCTGGGCCGAGACACACACCGAACCGCCACCCGACGATCCCCGGTTGGATCCGGAACTGCTCGTCGGCGGTGACCGCCGCAATGTTGTCGACGCGTACCGCTACTGGCGGCGCGAGGCGATCGTCGCCGATATCGATACCCGACGGCATTGCCTACACGTCGCCATCGAGAACTTCACCAACGACGCCAACATCGGCACCGTGGTGCGCACCGCGAATGCCTTTGCTGCGCAGGCGGTGCACATCGTCGGACGGCGTCGGTGGAACCGTCGCGGTGCCATGGTCACCGACCGCTACCAGCACATCCATCACCACGATTCGGTGGAGACATTGATGGCGTTCGCCGCGGAGCAGGGTCTCGTCGTCGTTGCCGTCGACAACACCCCCGGTTCGGTACCGATCGAGACGGCGGAGTTGCCGCGAGAGTGCCTGTTGCTCTTCGGTCAGGAAGGACCGGGCGTCACCGCCAGTGCCCGCGAATCGGCGTCGATGACGGTATCGATCGCCCAGTTCGGGTCCACGCGCAGCATCAACGCAGGTGTCGCCGCCGGAATTGCCATGCACTCGTGGATCCGTCGTCATGCCGACCTCGACGCTGCGTGGTGAGCTGCGCACCGTTCCGGGGCGTGATGTAACGAATCAGCAACGCTAGTGGCAGGATTGCGGGCATGCAGGAGTTGTGGTCGCAGCGTGCGGACGCCGCGGAGGGGGCCGTCGTCGCACGGCACATGCGTCGGCTGTGGGGGCTGCCGGGCTCGGCATTGGGAGTCGTCGCCTGGCCTCCGGTTCGTCGTGAACGGTTGTTCCTGCGCTGGCACTACTGGTGGCAGGCCCACCTGCTCGATTGCGCGGTCGATGCTGCCGACCGTGATCCGACCGCCAAACGCCGTCGGCGATTGAACAAGATCACTCGGGCGCATCGCACCCGCAACATCAGCGGGTGGACCAACAACTACTACGACGACATGGCGTGGCTCGGGTTGGCGCTCGAGCGCGCGCAACGACAGCACTTCGTCGACAATCGCGGCGGCATCCAGCAGATCGAGATGGAATTGTTCGACGCCTGGGCTCCGGCCGAGGGCGGCGGCATCCCGTGGCGGAAGAAGTCGGACTTCTACAACGCTCCGGCGAACGGACCGGCCGCAATCCTGCTCGCGCGCACGGGTCGGCTGTGGCGAGCGCAGGAAATGTCCGACTGGATGGACCGCACCCTGAAGGACTCCCGCACGGGATTGATTCTCGACGGAATGCACTCCACCCGCGCACTGGTCGACGCGGGCAAACCCGGCGAAATGGAGCGCGCCGTCTACAGCTACTGCCAGGGCGTCACCTTGGGACTCGAGACCGAGCTCGCTGTTCTCCTGGGCGAACCACGGCATGCGAAGCGAGTGCACGAGCTGGTCGACGCCGTCGACAACCACCTGACCCGCAACCTCGTCATCACCGGCGGCGGTGGGGGCGACGGCGGCCTGTTCAACCCCATCCTCGCCCGCTACCTGGCCATGGTCGCGGTGGAGCTACCAGGTGACTCCGACGCCGACGACCGAGCGCGCGAACTCGCTGCCGCGATCGTGCTGAACTCGGCCGAGGCCGCGTGGGAGAACCGGCTGGAAGTGGAAGACAATCCACTGTTCGGAGCCGACTGGACACGCGAAGCGCGATTCCCGGGCCAAGGCCTGCACATCGCTACCTTCGCCGAAGGCACTGTTCGTCCGTCCGACGTGCCGGAGCGCGATCTCTCGGTCCAACTCGGCGGCTGGATGCTCATGGAAGCGGCCTACCGCGTCGCGGTTGCAGGCTTCTGACCGACTGCCGACCCTGACCGCCTAATCGACTACTTCGTCTACCTCGATGGTCTCCGCGGGGCGTGCCATCTCCTTGCGGTATTGCCAGATGCCCAGTCCGGTTCCGACGACGAGCAGCACGATCATGCTGATGAGCACCACGGGCATCAACCACGGTATGCCTTCGATGAAGGAGCCGAAGTAGAACCCGATCAACAGCAGCACCGGTGCCCAGATGATTGCGCCGAGTGTGCTGGCGATGGTGTAGCGGCGGTGGTCCATCTTCGCAGCACCTGCGACCAGCGGGCACAGGGTGCGGACCCAGGGGATCCAGCGTGCGACGAGCACCGCCCAGAAGCCGTGCTTCTCGAGCAGCAGATTCACCTTGTGCAGGTTCTTGGTGTTGAGGTACTTGCCGTTCTTGCGGGCCACCAGCGTCGAGCCGGTCCGATGGCCGATCATGTATCCCACCTGGTTGCCTGCGATGGCGGCGACCATCGCGCCGACCGAGAGTGCCCAGATGTGACCGGTGCCCGACGCATGTGTCGCCATCACGATTCCGGCCGTGATCAGCATCGAATCCCCGGGTAGGAAGAGGCCGATGATCACCGCGCATTCGATGAACACGAAGGTCATGACGACGATCCACACGACGAGGGGGCCCGCCGTCTGCAGCGGGCCGAAGCTGCCGACAGCCTGAGTGGACACGGCCTGCAGTGCTGTGTTCATCGAGTACACGGGCTGGATCTCTTTCGGAGGATCTCGATCAGGACTTGGTGTCCGGGGCGTCGACCTCGATCGCGTCGGCTGCCTCCCCGAGCGGAGTCCTACGGGCTTTGATCATGCGCTTGCCGACCTCGAAGACGATGGGCAGGACGGACACGGCAACGATGATCAAGAAGATGATGTCGACGTGATCGCGGATGAACGCGATCTGCCCGAGCAGGTACCCGAGCAGCGTCACGCCCGCGCCCCAGAGGATGCCGCCGACGACGTTGTAGGTGAGGAACAGCGAGTACTTCATGTGCGACGCACCGGCGACGACGGGCGCGAACGTGCGCACGATCGGCACGAAGCGCGCCAGGATGATCGTGATGGGACCGTGCTTCTCGAAGAATGCGTGCGATTCGTCGATGTACTTCTTCTTGAAGAAGCGCGAGTCGTTGCTCTTGAACAGGGCAGCGCCGCCCTTGGTGCCGATGAGGAAGCCGACCTGATCGCCGAGGATGGCCGCGATGGGGATCAGGATGACGAGCGTCCAGATGGACGCGAACGGCTCGATCTCGGTGGACTTCGATGCCGCGATCAGACCTGCCGTGAAGAGCAGGGAGTCTCCGGGGAGCAGCGGGAATAGCAGCCCCGACTCGATGAACACCACCAGTAGAAGCCCGACCAACACCCAGGTACCGAAGGAGTTGAGCAGGTTCACGGGGTCGAGGAAACCGGGCAGCAGGGCCAGGTTCGTCGTCATCGTTTCCGAGGCAGCAAGAAGACTCACCGCGCCCACACTACCGGCCGAAACTGGTAAGTCCTGAACACTCGGTGTCGTCCGACTGTGTTCCCGATGGCCTGTTCGTCGCCCTCGACGGGCGACGATGCGAGGCGAACGCGGGCGGGAGTGGAGCCTGCGGAATGACCGAGGGGTGCGGGCGGGAGTGGAGCCTGCGGAATGACCTGGGATGTGGGTACGCACGACACCGCGCCCGGAGGTTGCCATACTGCACAGGACACAATCGAGCTTCACTATCGAACTTCCATTGGAGGAATGACGCGTGCCTATCGCAACTCCCGAGGTCTACGCCGAGATGCTGGGCCGGGCGAAGGAACACAAGTTCGCCTTTCCGGCAATCAACTGTGTGGGTTCCGAGTCCATCAATGCCGCCATCAAAGGCTTCGCCGACGCGGGTAGCGACGGCATCATCCAGTTCTCGACCGGCGGTGCCGAGTTCGGCTCCGGCCTGGGCATCAAGGACATGGTCGTCGGCGCTGTTGCGCTCGCCGAGTTCGCTCACGTGATCGCCGCCAAGTACGACGTCACCATCGCTCTGCACACCGACCACTGCCCCAAGGACAAGCTGGACACGTACGTGCGTCCGCTGATCGCGATCTCGCAGGAGCGCGTCGACGCCGGCAAGAACCCGCTGTTCCAGTCGCACATGTGGGACGGCTCGGCCATCCCGATCGACGAGAACCTCGAGATCGCCAAGGACCTGCTGGCGCGCGCTGCGGCCGCGAACATCATTCTCGAGGTCGAGATCGGTGTCGTCGGCGGCGAGGAAGACGGCGTCGAGGCCGAGATCAACGACAAGCTCTACACCTCGAACGAGGACTTCCTCAAGACCGTCGAGGCGTTGGGCGCAGGCGACGCCGGCTCGCGTTACCTGCTGGCGGCGACGTTCGGCAACGTGCACGGCGTCTACAAGCCGGGCAACGTCAAGCTCAAGCCGTCGGTGCTGGCAGACGGTCAGCAGGTCGCGTCGGAGAAGCTTGGCCTGGCATCGGGCTCCAAGCCGTTCGACTTCGTCTTCCACGGCGGATCGGGATCGGCGAAGAGCGAGATCGAAGAGGCACTCGAGTACGGCGTCGTGAAGATGAACGTCGACACCGACACCCAGTACGCATTCAGCCGTCCCATCGCCGGACACTTCTTCTCCAACTACGACGGTGTGCTCAAGGTCGACGGAGAGGTCGGCAACAAGAAGGCCTACGACCCGCGCAGCTACCTCAAGAAGGCCGAGGCCGGCATGACCGCCCGCGTCGTCGAGGCCTGCAACGACCTCAAGTCCGCAGGTCGCAGCGTATCCGCAGGATAGAGCGGCTTCGCCGCATGTGAGCGGAACTTCGTAGTGGGCCACGAAGTTCCGCTCACATGGGTGCTCAGCTGCACACCTTCCACTGATCGCCCTCGAGGCGCAGGTCGAAGGTGCGCGGCGACCGATCGTTCGGGTTCGCGTCGGTGTGCGCGATCACCTGAGCGATGGCAGTGGAATCGTCGGAAACCTGAATGGCGTCGATGCTGTCGACGGTTGGGATGTTGCCCTGCTCCGACGAGACGCGGTGGACATCGGCGAATTCCGCGTCCGGGATGTCTCGGTAGAACGTCGCGAGGTCACCACACGAGGTACTGCGCAGCGTGGCGAGGTCGCCGCCGGCCAATGCTCGGGTGAACGATTCGACGGTCGTTCTGATCCGGGCCTCCGGTGACTCGTCGACGCTCGTCCGGTCGTTCAGCAAATACGCACCTGTTGCCACGGCCGCGATCACGACAACCGCCGCCACCAACGCCGCCCACCACTTCTTGTGACTCGGCTTGTCGGTTGCCGTCGGTGCGGGTCCGATTCGCTGAGGACCGACCTGCTTGGGTGCGGGCTGCTGCGGCTCGATCTTCCGAGGACCGATCGGCGGCGGGAGGGCTGCCGGCGATTTCTTCTCTGCCGCAACATCTTTCGCCGGAGAATTCGACGGGACTCGCGGCGGGATGCGACGCGGGGCCGCAATGGGCTTTGCGACCGGCTTCGCTTCCGACGTAACCGGCATCGCTTCCGACGTGACCGGCTCAGCTTCCGAGGCGGCCGGCTTCTCGACCGAGGTTGCCGGCTTCTCTGGAACGGTGACGATCTTCTCGGTCGGGGAATCGACGCGCTCGTCGGTCCGCTTCTTGCTCAGGTCGATCTTCTCGGTGGCTGCGTCGGCCTCGGAGGGCGCCTTCTTCTTCTCGTCCGGCATACATTCTCCCTCGTTCACCGAATTCTTCCGAAAACCCAGATGTTCTCGATTTCGTCAGCTGGCAGCCTATCGACCGTGTCTGCTGCTCAGCACGAGCGATGCGGGGGTGTTCGGACACGATTCGGTGACGTAGGGGCACAATGAGCGCCATGACTTCTTTCGGTGATCTGCTCGGACCCCAACCCACACTGTTGCCAGGCGACGACGAGGCCGAATCTGCCCTGCTGAACCACCAGGCTCCCGAGACGGTCGCGGCCGCACACCCGACGGCGTCCATCGCCTGGGCTTACCTTGCCGAGGCCGCGCTCGAATCGGGTGCCACCATCACCGCGTACGCCTACGCTCGTACCGGCTATCACCGAGGACTCGACCAGTTGCGTCGTAACGGATGGAAGGGATTCGGGCCGGTCCCGTACAGCCATGAGCCCAACCGCGGATTCCTCCGATGCGTCGCAGTCCTCGCCAAAGCTGCCCGCGACATCAGCGAGCACGACGAGTACGCCCGGTGCCTCGACCTCCTCGAAGACTGTGACCCCAAGGCAGCAGAAGCGCTCGGCCTGGGCTGATCGAGCCCGCGCCGGTCGAAAGCGGCTGAAATCGGGTAGCGCGCGTCTGAAGTTGTCGCTGCTGCCGATCATCCAGTGCGCGTTGGCCGCAGGGGTGGCGTGGTTCGTGGCGACGGACATCGTCGGTCACGACAGCCCGTTCTTCGCGCCGATCGCCGCGGTCGTCTCGCTCGGCGTTTCACTCGGTGCGCGCTTGCGTCGGTCGGCGGAGCTCGTCGTCGGGGTGACGGTGGGCATCGGCGTCGGAGATCTGCTGATATCGCTGATCGGCAGTGGGCCGTGGCAGATCGCGTTGGTCGTGGTGTTGGCGATGTCGGCGGCGGTGTTCCTCGACGGCGGGCCGATCATCGCGATGCAGGCCGGATCGTCCGCGGTGCTGGTGGCGACGCTCATTCCTCCGGGCAACATGGGTGGCCCCAACCGCATGGTCGACGCGTTGGTCGGTGGTCTGGTCGGCATCGCGATCGTGGCGTTGATCCCGACGCATCCGGTGTGGCGGGCCCGCAAGGACGCGGCGAACGTGTTGGCGACGGCTGCGACTGTGTTGCAGAAGGTGGCCGACGGGTTGATGGCCAACGATCCCAAGCCCATCGCGGAGGCATTGCAGAAGGCCCGCGCGACGCAGTCCGGTATCGATGCTCTGCGGACCGATCTCAAGGGCGGCCGGGAGATCGCGCGGATTTCTCCGATGTACTGGAATCACCGCAATCGTCTGGCTGCGCTCGCGGCAACGGCCGATCCCATCGACAACGCCGTTCGCAATATCCGGGTGCTCGCGCGACGGTCGTTGACGCTGGTGCGCGACGACGAGATCCTCGATCCCCGCGTCGTCGACGAGGTGGAGAAGTTGGCGCACGCCGTGGAGGTGTTGCGACAGATGGTCCTCGCCGATCCCGGGCAGAAGCCGGACGCGGCAGAAGCGGCGCGAGTGTTGCGGTCGGTCGCAGCCGGTGCCAAGCCGGAGTTGATCTCGAACGCCGGTCTTTCGGCGACGGTGGTGCTGGCGCAACTGCGGTCGATCATCGTCGACCTGCTTCAGGTCGCCGGGCTCAAGCGCATTTCCGCGTTGGCGACACTTCCGCCGACGGTGAAGCACCCGCACGTCCCGCCGGAGTTGTGACCCCAGCACGCCGTTGCATATATGCGCATGTACGCATATGGTGACTCCCTGAAGTCGAATTCGATCGCGAGGGGGAGCCATGGGTGCGGGTCACGGGCACAGTCACGGCGTGGGCGGGCACTCGCCCGCAGGTGCGGGGCCGCCGAGGTCTCGCGTGCGCAAGATGGTCATCGCGCTGGCGATTCTGGCGGTATTCCTCGTGGTCGAGGCCGCTGTCGCCCTGGCGATCGGGTCGCTGGGTCTGCTCGCCGATGCGGGCCACATGCTCACCGACGTGATCGGCATGTCGATGGGTCTGATCGCCCTGGTGCTGGCCCGTAAGGGAAGTGCCGCAGCGGCAAGGACTTTCGGCTGGCATCGAGCAGAGGTGCTGACGGCCATTGCGAATGCCGTTCTGCTACTGGGTGTTGCGGTGTTCATCATGTACGAGGCCATCTCGCGTATCGGCGATGCTCCCGAGATTCCCGGCTTGCCACTGATCCTCACTGCGTCGGCGGGTCTTGCGGCCAACGTCGTTGTCATGCTGCTCATTCGCGGTGACGCAAAGGATTCCCTGGCCGTGCGCGGTGCATACATGGAAGTGCTGGCTGATGCGGTCGGCAGCGTCGGAGTTCTCGTAGGCGGCGTGCTGATGGTCGTGTTCGGGTGGACCTGGGTGGATATCGTCGTCGGCGTACTCATCTCACTGTGGGTGGTTCCGCGGGCCATCACGTTGGCCGGGTCCGCCTTGCGCATTCTCACGCAGGCGAGTCCCGCCGACGTCGATGTGGACGCGCTGACCGAAGACCTGGGCGCTCTACCGGGAGTGACCGGAGTTCACGATCTGCACGTGTGGACGCTGACGACCGGTATGGACGTGGCCACAGTGCATCTCGAGTGCGAGGGGTCGTCGTCGATGGTTCTCGACCGTGCCCGGTCGTTGCTGTCGACGTACGGTCTCGACCACGCCACCGTGCAGGTCGAACCCACCGCGCACGGTCGAACCTGCAAGGAAGAGCTCACCTGGTGACGGTGCGCACCTCGGAACCGGGGCGCCACACATCGATCTGCATGTGATCGTCCACCAGCGACGTCAGCACGACCTCGGTGATATCGAGGTCGAACACGTGGTACGGAACCAGTTCGTCCGGGGCAGCGTCGAATATCGGTTGCAGCACAGCGGGATCGGTGATTTCGACAGCTCTGCCGCCGATCTTCGCGTCCCCACCCTCCATCGAATGGTGACCCGGATTGCTGTGGATGGCGAACCGTCCGTCGCGCTGCAGGTCTCGCGCTTTGACGGCACCGAGCATCGAACCGAGACGCAGTACACCACTCTCATCGAACTCGACCTCGGTTCCGCTCACACGCGGTGAGCCGTCCGCGCGAAGCGTCGCGAGGACATGGTGCTTGTGAGCGGTGAATCTGGCCCGCACAGCCGAGGCCAGGGTCGGTGCGGCTGTCGAGAAGTCGTTCCACGTCGTCATGGGAGAAGTATGCGACCCACTACCGACACTGTCGGGAAGGTCTGCACGCTACTTCCCGACAGCGGCGGAATCCCGTCGATCGCGTTCGATATCGGGCAGTCTTTCCCGGCGCTCGAGCTACAGCCAGAAACGCATCAGGTAGTTGCCGTTGCCGGCGAAGAACTCGGGAACTCCGGACAGTCCGAACAGGGTGTAGATCAACCCGAAGAATGCGGAGTTGACTGCGGGCACGAACAGCAACGCCACGAGGACGAGGATTCCGTAGCCCTTGAACTGGTTCAACGATGCCCGCGTGGCGTGCGAGAGCGAGGGCTCCAGTGCGGCGTACCCGTCGAGGCCCGGGACCGGAATCAAGTTCAGGATCGTGGCCATGATCTGCAGGAACGCCAGGAAGCTGAGCCCGTACCAGAATGCCTGATGGGTGCCTTCGGTTCCGAACAGCCTGATGACGATCAGGAGTGCCACGGCGACAACGGCATTGGCGAACGGTCCCGCGAGGGCGATGCGGCGTTGTATCGCCGCCGAGAACTGGCCGGTGCGCAGGTACACGGCACCGCCCGGCAGACCGATTCCCCCGATCGCGATGAACACCACCGGCAACACGATCGAGAGCAGCGGGTGGGTGTACTTCAGCGGGTTCAGCGTCAAGTACCCGCGCAGTTCGACTTCGCGGTCGCCGGCGCGGAAAGCGGTGTACGCGTGACCGAATTCGTGCAGGCACACCGAGGCGATCCACCCGGCGAGTACCAGAACGAACACCCCGAGACGTGCGGTGAAGGACGTGACGTCCTCGGCCGTCCAGGCGAGGGCGCCGCCCACGCCTGCCACGGCAAGAACGGCCACGAACACCGGGCTCGGTAGAACGGGACTGCGGCGCAAGGGAACCGTCATCGGACCAGCAACCACTCCTGATGGTGGCGGTAGAACGTCGACCTCTTCACCGTTCTGTCGCCGGCGATGCCGTCGCGCATCAGGTTCGCGGCGGGGGAGCCGAGCTGCATCGCGCGTCCGCTCACCCAGCGGCGGGGCAGAAGGCGATGCCGGCTGATCACTCGCGCACGCAGACCCGGCAGATCCGGAGTGGGTGCCACCTCTATGCCCGGTACGACGCCGGAGAACAACCGGGTGTCGTCGACGTAGGCCTCACCCTCGAGTTCTGCGCCGCCTGCACCGCCGAGGAGCGCACGACCGACGACGGCCTTGCCTGCGTCGTCGCGAATGAGGGGCATGCTCGACGCCGTCCCGGTCAACGCAACTTTCGCAGCGCGGGATCCGGTACCGAGTTTGTAGATGTGGGCGGCGTCGGTCGCGGTCTCCGGCACGAAGGCGACCTCGACGTGCAGGCGGTCGGTGCGCATCAGTCTGGTCAGCACGGCGGCCAGCGAGGCGTCGTCGCCCAGCACGACGATGCGTGGTGAAGGGGCGGATTCGATGTCGGCGAACAGCGCGTTGCAGTCGTCGTCGGTCGGGACGGCGTCGGCGTTGCGCAGTGGGACGTCGGTCAGCGTGATCGGCAGCAGCGGATTTCCGCAGTGCAGAACGAACGGTGTCACGGCGCTCCTTGATCTTCGGTCAACCCTCCAGCGACCATAGTGCCCTCGTTGGGTCTCCACCGTAGCGGCATGCGTGCCAGCTCACCGGCTCGGCTAGACTGTTCTCCCGGCCACTGTCGCGCCTGCGACAAATGGTGACGGCTGCGTTCGATCGAGCAAAACTTTGCAGCGCGTCCTCGCAAAAAGCAACGTAGGAGAGCACATGCCGGCGATAGTCCTGATCGGCGCCCAGTGGGGCGACGAGGGCAAAGGCAAAGCCACCGACCTTTTCGGCGAACGCCTCCAGTGGGTCGTTCGCTACCAGGGCGGCAACAACGCCGGCCACACCGTGGTCCTTCCCAACGGCGACAAGTTCGCGCTGCACCTGATCCCGTCGGGAATCCTCACCCCGGGCGTGAAGAACGTGATCGGTAACGGCGTCGTCGTAGATCCGGGTGTGCTGCTCACCGAGCTCGACGGCCTCGAGAAGCGTGACGTCGACACCACGAACCTGCTGCTCAGCGCCGATGCGCACCTGATCATGCCGTACCACGTGGCCATCGACAAGGTGACCGAGCGCTTCCTCGGTGCCAAGAAGATCGGCACCACCGGGCGCGGTATCGGACCCTGCTATCAGGACAAGCTCGCGCGCGTGGGCGTCCGCGCCGCCGATGTGCTCGACGAGAAGATCCTGACCCAAAAGGTCGAGGCCGCACTGGAATTCAAGAACCAGGTGCTCTCGAAGATCTACAACCGCCGGGCGCTGGATCCGCAGCAGGTGGTCGACGAGGTGCTCGAGCAGGCCGAGGGCTTCAAGCACCGCATCACCGACACCAGGTTGCAGCTCAACCTGGCGCTCGAGCGCGGCGACACGATTCTGCTCGAGGGGTCGCAGGGCACCCTGCTCGACGTCGATCACGGCACGTACCCGTACGTCACGTCCTCGAACCCGACGGCGGGTGGCGCATCGGTCGGTTCCGGTATCGGCCCCAACAAGATCGGGACCGTGCTCGGCATCCTCAAGGCGTACACGACGCGTGTCGGCTCGGGCCCGTTCCCGACGGAGCTGTTCGACAATCACGGTGCGTATTTGGCGAAGCAGGGCGGCGAGGTGGGCGTCACCACCGGGCGTGCACGTCGCACCGGATGGTTCGACGCCGTCATCGCGCGTTACGCCACTCGCGTCAACGGCATCACCGATTACTTCCTGACCAAGCTGGACGTGCTCTCCAGCCTGGACACCGTGCCGATCTGCGTTGCATACGACGTCGACGGCGTCCGGCACGACGAGATGCCGATGACGCAGACCGGGTTCCATCACGCGAAGCCGATCTACGAAGAGATGCCCGGTTGGTGGGAAGACATTTCCGGCGCGCGTACGTTCGAGGAACTGCCGATCAACGCGCAGAACTACGTCCTGCGACTCGAAGAGCTCTCGGGTGCATACATGTCGTGCATCGGCGTCGGACCGGGCCGCGACGAGACCATCGTGCGCCGCGACATTCTGCGGTAGACGAGTTCAGCTGTACCGAAGCCCCGAGGCGTACTGCCTCGGGGTTTTTTGGTGTCCGGACACGGGCGTCGAACGTCGGTTGTCTGCATCGCATCGAAACAGCGGATCGAGTAGGAAAAGTCAGCAGAAAAGTGGATTGTCGGCTGTAATGGTCCGAGTTGTCTCGATAATCTGTTGCAGGACAACAGTTTTCGAAATGCAGATGAGCTTTACATACGACTTTTGTGTGTAAACTTAAGGCACGAAAAGTAGAGCCTAAAGACTCTTCGGACCTTTGCGTTCTCTGAGTAACGTACCGGGAGGTTGGTGCGAAATAGCGATCTTCGTACCAGTTGCGAAGGCATCCTCGGATGGCCGACGATCCGCTCAGATCTCCCCCTCGGCCTTATGAACAGGCCACCGAAGAAAGCAGAAAAATGAACAAGGCAACCAAAGGTGCCATAGCTGCAGGGGCGGCAGCCGTACTGCTGCTCGGTGGTTTGGGATCCTATGCGCTCTGGCAGGACACCGAAACCGTAACCGGCGGTGCAATCAACTCCGGCGAGCTGAACTTCGCCCCGGTCGTCGGAACGGCGGCCTGGACCGAAACCTCGGTCACGCCCAACGCCGCACTTGGAGCTGATCCTTCCGGTTTCCTCATCGTGCCGGGCGACGTTCTCGAATACTCGACCCAGTACACCGTCGACTGGGCAGGAGACAATCTCCGCGCCTCGATCACGGCGGACTTCACCGCTGTGGGTGGCGACCCTGCACTGGCGGCTGCCCTCGATACCGAGGTGTCGGTGAACGGTGGAACATCGTTGCCCAACGGCTCGGCCGTCGCCCTTCCGCTGACGACGTCTCCGCAGACCATCTCCGTCGAGGTGACGATCACGTTCGACGAGACCACTGCCGGTCTCATTGCGCAGAACGAGAGCGTCGATCTCAACGCCTTCACCCTGACGCTCGACCAGGTTCGTCCCTGACCTGTAGCAGTGACGAACAAGTACGGCCGGTACTGGGCGTCGGCAGCCGCGTCCGTCGCTGTGGTGGTCTTCGGGTCAGCGCAGGCGACGGGCGCGCTGTGGCATGACGAGCAGATCGTTGCCGGCGGGACCATCAACTCCGGCACCTTGGACATCAAGGTCGGACCGAACGGAGCAGAAGTGAACGATTACGTTCTCGCTGCTCTCGGGTCGGCAAATCTCGGACCGAACGGGTTTTCCCAAGCGCCGCTCTCGATTCGGAACTCCGGCAACGTACCGTTCGACTTCCGGCTGCAAGGGACCACGTCGACCGGAACTGTCCCACTCGTCTTGACTGCAACAGCGGTTGCGGCCGAGGTGAATTGCCCGGCGGCAGGCGCACCGACGGGTCCGACGACACTGCTGTACAACGGAAATGCCAGTGGTGCGCAGGCTCCCGTCCCACCGGCGGCCAGACTGTTGGTGGCAGGTGCCCGCGAAGTGTGGTGCTTCCGGCTTGCAGTCGACGGCACCCCGCCGCAAAGCGCGTCGTCGACGGTGACATTTTCGTTCAGGGCGGATCAGGCATGACGGCCGACGACGACACGGACGTCATCGACACTGCAGCAATCGTTTCCGAGAAGGCGCGGACCGGTGTGCGGTGGTGGGTGAGCCGGGTCGTGTCGTACGCGCTGCTCGCGGCGATGCTGTCGGTTCTCGCTGTGACCGTTGTGGTTCCGAGGGTCACCGGTTCGACGCCGTACACGATTCTCACCAGCTCGATGAAGCCGACGTACCCACCGGGAAGTTTGGTGGTGGTCAAGCCCGCCGACGCGGCCGAACTCGAGGTAGGCACGCCGATCACTTATCAAATCCGCTCGGGCGAGCCCGAAGTGGTGACCCACCGCATCGTGGCGACTCGGCAAAGTGGCCAAGGTATCACCACCTACGTCACCCGCGGGGACAACAACAATTCTGACGACCAGAACCCGTTGCAGATAGGGCAGATTCGCGGCAAGGTCTGGTACTCGGTGCCGTACATGGGCTACGTCAACAACTGGCTCAACGGTGAACAGCGAACGATCACTGTGACGGTCATCGTCATCGGATTGGCCGGCTACGCGCTGTTCATGTTCGGCGGTGCAGCCGTCGATCACCGAAGGAAGCGGAAGGAGTCCACAGCGTCATGACCTACAACGTGTCCGTGGTCATCGCCGCCGGATGTGTGGTGCTGGCTATCGTCGTGCTCATCGGTGCTGGGACCGCGCGACCGGTCCAAGCCGTCAGCTACAGCAGCGACGGCAGAACCTGGACGCCGAGCTTGGCGGAGCCGTTGATGGACAGCAACATCCGATGGGTCCCTGGGACAGTCGGGTATCGCAGTTCCACATCCACAACGGCACCGACGCAGACGGCCGCGTGCAAGTGATTCTCGACAGTGACAATCCGGCGTTCACCCGTGCGCTGAGTGTGTCGATTGCCGGGCAATCGTTCGGCACGTGCGCACAGGCGGATGTCGCGGCCGGGGAGGAGAGACGCATCGACGCCACGATCACGATGGCCGACTCAGCCGCAAACGACACCCGAGCGTCCTCTGCAGCCATCGATCTCGTGGTGGAGTGGGACGACCGCACCACCCCCGCGTGCTCGGAATTTCTGGGCCGAGGACTCGAACAGGAAGGGGCGCAGCCGTGAAGTCTCGTTCGAGAGACACAGAAGGACCGAGGGCGGTACTCCGCCGAGTCGGTGCTGCGCTCATCAGCGCGCGCGCCCGGGCCATCATGTCCATCGGCATCGTGCTCGGCCTCGGAGCGGTGGGAACCCTTGCTGCATGGTCGGATACGGCCACAGCCACGTCGGGCGTGTTCACGACCGGACGGATCGATATCAAAGTGGGCAACCCTGCCGAGGACAACAATCCGGCGGCATTCAGTACGGCTCTGACGAACACTGCCATCATTCCCGGTAATGCCGTCTCGGCCCCGCTGTTGGTCAGCAACTCCGGAACCGTCCCGTTCTCTTACACGCTGTCCGTCGTCGCGAGCAACAACGGAATCGGCACCCTGCTCAACTCCTCGGTGTTCGCGGCAGCCACCTGTGGTGGAACCGCATTGAGCACCGTCACTGGACTCGGAACCTCCAAGTCGTTCACCAGTTTCCCTCGGTCGATCGCGGTCGGTTCAACCGATCAGCTGTGCATCAGCGTGACGATGCCCTCGGGTACCGTAGTCCCCGCGCTGGGCGCAACCGGAACGGTCACCTACACGTTGCAAGCGAGTTCGAGCTGACCATGTCGGAATCGAATCTTCGGCCCGCGCAGGAGTTGCCTCCCACAAGGCAACGAAACGTTTTTCGCGAGGTTGCACTCACGATGGGCGCGCTCGCTGGTCTGCTGTGCGTATCGATCGCTGCCTGCGCGCTGCTGTTCGGCGTGACGCCCCTCGTGTTCCGGTCGGGTTCCATGGCTCCCGCGATCGATACCGGGGCGTTGGCAATCAGCAAGGAGACCGCGGCGACCGAGGTACGGGTCGGCGACATCGTCAACGTCACCAACGCAGCCGGCAGCCGTATCACGCACCGGGTCGTGGAGATCGGCGCAGTCGGCACCGACAGCGCCCAGTTGTTCCTCCAGGGCGACGCCAACGCCGAGCGAGACTCGGAGTCGTACATCGTCTCGGAGGTCGGACGGGTGGTCGCCAGCGTGCCGAAACTCGGCTACGCGGTCAGTTGGCTGAGCGGTCCCGTCGCCGTGTTCGCCGGTGGCGTTCTGGTGGGCGTGCTGCTGATGGTCGCGTGGTCTCCCAGAAGGGGCCGCACGATCACAGCGGAACCCGAAGGTGGAGAACAGGATCGACCCAGGGGTAGACACAGTAGAACTCCGCTCACGGTGTTGATCGCGGTGGCTACGTTGGGCGCAGTGGGCCTGTCCTCGGCGCAAACCCCCACCACGCTTGCGCAACTGGGCGATTCGGCGGTTGCAACCAGTGGGGTGTTCAGAACCGTACTGCTGAGGCCGGCGTCGTTCAACTGCACCAACGTCTTTCTGGTCGGTGCTCGGTTGAGTTGGCCGAACGTCAACACCGCCTACAGCTATCAACTCGACTTCACACCTGCAGCAACCGGTGTGACCAATCCGATCATCCTGGGTCCGTCGGCCGCTGCGACGAGAACGTATGACGTCGGGTCGCTTTTCACTTCAG
The DNA here is from genome assembly GCF_047782425.1 of Rhodococcus sp. 077-4. Lineage (NCBI taxonomy): Bacteria > Bacillati > Actinomycetota > Actinomycetes > Mycobacteriales > Nocardiaceae > Rhodococcus > Rhodococcus sp. 077-4. The sequence goes on from NZ_JAJPWC010000001.1 coordinate 1,289,395, forward strand.
GGATGATCGGCGACAGGACGTTTACTCTTCGCGCCAGACTGGGAGATTTTCGTTCGGCGTCGGCAGGTACGTGGACAGTCAACTTTTTCACGGGTGCGATCACGACCTGCATTTCCAGCACGCCGGCACCTGCCAGCGCTCCGGCCGGTGCAGCCGCCCGAAGCGCCCCGCAGGCGCTGGCACCGTCGACGTCCTCGACCGTGCTCTCGACGATGGCCCCTCCGCCGACGACCACGACCGTGCCTTCGACGACGGCCCCTTCGCCGATGACCACCACCGTCCCGCCGACTACGACCACCACCGTCCCGCCGACTACGACCACCACCGTCCCGCCGACTACGACCACCACCGTCCCGCCGACTACGACCACCGCTTTCCCGCCGGCTCCTGCGGCTTTGACGGCACCGGTGACCTCGCCGTCGGGCGCGTCCACTGCGCGGGTGGTCGATGTGGCCGGCACCCCGACTCTGCAGATCGTCGACGCCATAGGAACGGTCGAGTACAGCGCTCCGGTCACCTCCAGCGAGGCGTATGGCTACGGCGTGCACTGGTCGGCGGGGGATGTGCTGTGGTTGCTCGGACCTGATCAGCTCGTTCGGTTGGCCGGCACGGGTGGCTCGTGGTCGCGGTCGGTGATCGATCCGACGGCGACCGATCGGATTCCATCCGACATTGCCGTGCTCCTGAAATAGCCCGAGTTCAGATATATGTCCGAATCGGAGTGCGTCTTTGCTCGCCTGGTGGATAATCGAGCCAGGTAAAGCGACGGAGGGTCGGAGCGATGACTGAAAATTACAACGGATTGGAAGTTTTCAGTTACCAATTCGATCGCTTCGCTTACGAACATCCCTGGATCGGCGCACAGGCCGGTGAATTCATGCTCGGCCCCGAGGGCGGGGGGATGCTCGAATTCGCACACGCGACGGTGTTCGCTCTTCCCGAAGGTGGCGCGCACGAAGTGCACGGTCCTATTCTCGACTGGTACCTCGGTCACGGGGGACCCTATGGCGCACTTGGCTATCCGATCAGCAACGAGCGTCCGACGCCCACAGGCTCCGGCAGGTACAACCTCTTTCAGCGAGGGGCTATCGGGTGGTTGCCCGATGTCGGTGCGTTCACCATCGGTGGTCGGCGCGAGGAATCCGATGTCAGTCCGGGTCCGGACGCTGTATTGGTATCGGCGGTCGACAGCCCTGTTTCGGCCTTCGGTGTTTCCGCCTGAAGCCAATCCTTCTCGCTGTTTCGGACGGTTTATTCGGTCGAACAGTTCGATCGATCATTCTGGCAATTCAGAACAATGTCGGCTCGTCGAATCCCGACACTCCTTCGATGCCGAGAATTCGCTGTTTGGTATTCGCCCCACCCGGTGCCGAGAAGCCGCCGACTTCCGTGCCGGCGCCGAGCACCCGATGGCACGGCACGATGATCGGCACGGGATTGCGGCCGAGCGCGCCACCCACTGCCTGGGTTGCGCCGGGTTGGCCGAGTCGGCGGGCGATGTCACCGTACGTGAGCGTCGCGCCCCGGCGAATCGAGCTGCATATCGTGTACACCGAGGCGTCGAACTCGGAGACTTTCAGGACCAGTGGGATCGGACTCATGTCGACCGGACGTCCGTCGAGGATGGCAACGATTCGCTCGATCGCGTCGGCGGCGAGTGCATCGATCGGTCCGTCCGTCGCGCCGAAGCCGGCCAGGTAGTCCATCATCGCCTCGTCCGAAGGTTCGGGTAGCGCGACCGCGACCACTCCGTCCTCGGTCCAGGCGATGCCGCAGCGGCCGATGGCGGTGTCGAAGAGTGCGCAGCTCGGCATGGGACCAGTATCCACCTGACCCTCGGCAGCAGTCCAGTAGATCGCCCAATGGACTTGAATGTCGGAGGCCAGTGGGCGAATACTGGTGTGTATGGCTTCGAGAGTGCTCAATGCAACGTCACTGGCCCGCGATCTCGGCAGCTGGCGCGGCGACGCGTCCTCGGATGGATCCGGTAGGCGCAAGGCGTCCCGACCGACGTATCGCGCGCTGGCCGACGGCGTGCGTCTGCTCATCCACGACGGCCGCATTCCGCTCGGCGTGGGCCTGCCGAGTGAACGCGATCTCTCCGCGGCTCTCGATCTCAGCCGCACCACCATCACCTCCTCGTACTCGGTGCTGCGCGACGAGGGATATCTGATCAGCAAGCAAGGATCGCGCAGTACTGTAGCGCTGCCTGCCGCACCCACCCCCAACGGACTACTGGTCCATTCGACGTCACCCTCGGGTCCGGTGGTGGACATGTCTCATGCCGCGATGGCGGCGGCGGACGGCACCATGACCGCGGCGTACGAGTCTGCGCTGCAAGCACTTCCGGCCTATCTGCCGACGCACGGCATGGAGCCCATCGGTCTGGCGGTGCTGCGGGAGGCCATCGCGCAACGCTTCGTCGAACGTGGCCTGCCGACGACAGCAGATCAGATCATGGTGACTTCCGGTGCGCAGCAAGCAGTCCGGTTGCTGCTGGGTACGTTGACCTCGCCGGGGGATCGGGTCCTGATCGACCACCCGACCTATCCCAATGCCCTCGAGGCCATCAGGCGGGTGGGTGCCAGGCCGGTGCCGGTTCCGGTGCGTCCTGCGGACGGTGACTGGGATCTCGACGGAATTCGCAGTGCGGCACGGCAAACGGCCGCCAAGGTGGCCTATCTGATCCCGGATTTTCACAACCCCACCGGGCAGGTACTGGACGCCGAGGGTCGGGCCGAACTCGCACGCATCACCCGCGACACTCGCATGACGCTCATCGTCGACGAGACCATGGTGGATCTGTGGCTCGACGCCCCGCCGCCCCCGCCGGTAGCGTCGTTCGGGCGGGTGTCGGGGTCGGACATCGTCACGATCGGTTCGGCATCCAAATCGTTCTGGGGTGGCCTGCGCATCGGGTGGATCAGGGCGCATCCGTCACTCGTCTCGCAGCTTGCAGGCTCGCGCGCAGCGCACGACCTCGGGACGTCGATCATGGACCAGTTGGCGTCGTCGTTCCTGCTGCAGGATGCGGAACCGGCGCTCGAGCTTCGCCGGTCGCAACTGCGTGAACGACGCGATGTGCTGGAAGACGCTCTGGCCGAACACCTTCCGAATTGGCGTTATCGGCGGTCCGAGGGCGGCATGTCGCTGTGGTTGCAGCTGCCCGCACCGGTGTCGAGTGCGCTCGCCGCTACCGCTCCTGCGTTCGGAGCGGTACTGGCGGCGGGCCCACGATTCGGCGTCGAGGGCGCGTTCGAGCGATACCTCCGATTGCCGTACACCCGTGAGCCGCAAGAACTGCGGGCCGCAGTGATGGCTACGGCCGGTGCGTACCGAGCCCTGGCCCCGAGTGCAGAGGCGGAGCAGCCGGCGCTGGTGTTCTGAGCGGCCGTGTTCTGACGGCGAACTCGAAGCTGAGGACGGAAATCAGCCGAAATCCATCCCTGACTTCGAGTTCGCGCACATGATCAGGCCCAGACCGACGCGATGTCGGTGGCGGTCGCCGGCGGTGGCGTCGGGACTCCGTTTGCGGTGCGGGAGAACCGCGGTGCCGGGCGGTGTTGCGTGACCCCGCCGATGTCGATGAGTGAGTCGCGATCTTTCATGTGCGGGTGGTCAGGGGCTTCGGCGAAGGTGAGGACCGGCGATACGCAGGCGTCGGTGCCGTCGAAGATCGCGGCCCATTCGTCGCGGGTCTTGGTCAGGAATGTGGCGGTGAACTTCTCGCGCAAGTCGGGCCAGCGTGACTTGTCCATCTGCGGCGGCAGGTCCGCATCGGCGAGGCCGAGTCCGGTGAGCAGCTGGGCGTAGAACTGCGGCTCGAGCGACCCGACTGCCATGTACAGGCCGTCGGAGGTTTCGTACGTGTCGTAGAACGGTGCTCCGGTGTCGAGCAGGTTGACCCCGCGGTCGTCGCTCCAGGCTCCGACGCCTCGCCAGGCCCAGATCATGTGGGACAGTGCGGCGGTGCCGTCGACCATGGCCGCGTCGACCACCTGGCCCTGTCCGGAATTCTGCCGCTCGTAGAGCGCTGCCATGATGCCGAAGACGAGGAACATCGAGCCGCCGCCGAAGTCGCCGACCATGTTCATCGGCGGAACGGGCCGCTCACCTTCACGGCCGATCGCATTGAGCACGCCCGTGACCGAGATGTAGTTGATGTCGTGGCCTGCGGTCTGGGCCCATGGACCTTCCTGGCCCCAGCCGGTCATGCGGCCGTAGACCAGGCGCGGGTTGCGAGCGAGAGCGTCGTCGGGTCCGAGGCCGAGACGTTCGGTGACGCCGGGGCGGAAGCCCTCGATCAGCACGTCGGCGCGCTCGATCAGTCCCAGCACCTTCTCGATATCGGCGGGGTCCTTGAGGTTTGCCTCGACGATGGTGCGGCTACGGAGCTGGTGGTCGTGCGGAGAGACCTGCCCGGCGCGCTGGACCCGAACGACGTCTGCGCCGAGGTCGGCCAGCAGCAGCGCGGCATGCGGGCCGGGCCCGATGCCCGCGAGTTCGAGAACGCGAAGTCCTGCGAGCGGTCCACCAGTGTTCGACACGTTGTTTGCCCCGTTTCGACGTCATCAGCTGCGAGTGTGAATGGAGACTAACTTGTACTAGGGCGTCCAACTGATCGGGGTGTGGATAATGGGGCTGTGACTGCCCCCGAACCCGTCCGTATCGGTACACCACTGACTCCCGGGGCCACCCGGGTCATGTTGCTCGGAGCAGGTGAACTGGGCAAAGAGGTGATCATCGCGTTCCAACGCCTCGGTGTCGAGGTGATTGCCGTCGACCGCTACGACAACGCCCCCGGGCACCAGGTGGCGCACCACGCGTTCACCATCGACATGAGCAACCCCGAAGAGCTACTGGCGCTGATCGATTCGCAGCAGCCGGACTTCGTCGTACCGGAGATCGAGGCCATCGCCACCGACGCTTTGGCCGAGGTGGAAGCCCGAGGCCGGACGGTGGTCATACCGACAGCCCGCGCGACGCAGCTGACGATGAACCGCGAGGGCATCAGGCGTCTCGCCGCCGAGGAGCTGGGGCTGCCGACCTCTCCGTACGCGTTCGCCGATTCGCTCGACGACGTACGAGAAGCACTGTCCACCATCGGCTTTCCTGCCGTCATCAAGCCCGTCATGTCGTCTTCGGGCAAGGGGCAGTCCGTCGTTCGCAGCGAAGCCGACGTCGAGGCTGCGTGGGACTACGCCCTGAAGGGTGGCCGCGTCGATCTCGGTCGCGTCATCGTCGAGGGGTTCATCGACTTCGATTACGAGATAACACTTCTCACTGTCCGGGCAGCAGACGGAACGTCGTTCTGTGAACCGATCGGGCATCTGCAGGAGTCCGGTGACTACATCGAGTCCTGGCAGCCACAACCGATGTCCGACGCGGCCCTGGCGGGTGCGCGTGATGTGGCCGAGCGAATCACGACGGCGCTCGGCGGCCGCGGGTTGTTCGGCGTGGAACTGTTCGTGCAGGGCGACAACGTGTATTTCTCCGAGGTCAGTCCGCGTCCGCACGACACGGGCCTGGTAACGCTTCGTACGCAACGCTTCTCGGAGTTCGAGCTGCATGCCCGCGCGGTTCTGGGGCTGCCGGTCGATACGACTGCGCTGTCGCCGGGTGCGTCGGCGGTGATTTACGGCGGCGTCGACGCGGACGGTGTTCACTTCGACGGAGTCGCCGACGCGTTGTCCGTCCCCGAGACCGATCTACGTCTGTTCGGCAAACCGACGAGTTTCGTCAGGCGTCGGATGGGTGTCGCGGTTTCGACGGCCTCGGATGTCGAGACGGCTCGGAGCAGAGCGCGAGAGGCAGCGGGCAAGGTCCGCCCCACCGTCTGACGCAGCGTTCGATGTGGGGACAGGGCACACTGTGCCCATGAGCATGCTCGGAGAGGTCCTGGTCGGCCTGGTGATTCTGGTCGGCCTCGTCGGTATCGTCGTTCCGATTCTGCCCGGCACCATCGCGATCTTCGCGGCTGTCGCGGTGTGGGCGTGGCTCACCGGTGGAGTAGGAGCGTGGACGGTGTTCGCGATCGCGACGGTGCTGCTGGTGATCAGCGGCGTCGTGAAGTACACCTGGCCCGGACGTCGCATGCGGGAGGCAGGCGTGCCGATGCGATCGCTGATGGTCGGCGGTCTGCTCGGCATCGTCGGGTTCTTCGTCATCCCTGTCGTCGGACTGTTCATCGGCTTCATCGCAGGCGTCTACGTGGCCGAAGTACCCAGGCACCGCAACCATTCCGAGGCCTGGCGATCGACTGTGCACGCCACCAAGGCTGCCGGGCTGTCGATTCTGGTAGAGCTGTTCGGCGCATTGCTCGCGTCTGCGGTGTGGCTCGGCGGAGCTCTTCTCCTCTAGGCCGCGCGAGAAGAATCAGGGAACGCGGTACCAAGCCCGGGCATTACCGTCGAGCACGGCCGGAAGGTCGCCGCCGACAGCGTGAGAAATGATGTCGATGTCGTTCTCCGAGAACGGACGCGGGGCTCGGGTGCCCGGTAGATCGGTGCCGAACATCAACGCCGCTGGATTCACGCGATGGATCTTCTGCAGCGTGTCGATGATGTCGAGGTCCACTCGGCCGAATCCTGTTGCCTTGACGCGTACTCCGCGATCGACGAGGTTCAGCAGGTACGGCAGGCCCTGCGTCGAGAGGCCCAGGTGGTCGATGCTCACCGCCGGTAGTTTCGCGAGTATCGGTTCGAGCGAGAGCAGCAGAGACGCATCGACGTACAGCTCGGCGTGCCACCCCACCAGGTCGTGGACACGACGCGCCTGCTCGGTGAGCATTCGGACGTCGGTCTCGCCGCGTTTGAGGTTGAACCGCATTCCCCGCACGCCTGCGTCGTTCAGCGCGACGATGTCCTCGTCGGAGCAGCCCGGGTCGATCTGAGTGACGCCCACCCAACCGCGTCCGAGAGTCTCCAGTGCAGCCAGCAGGTAGGTCTGATCGGTGCCCTGGAACGATCCCGTGACCACCGCACCACCGGTGATACCGAGCCCGTCGACGTCGTAGAGGTAGCTCGAGACGGTGTAGGGATCGGGCAGGAAACCGTGGTTCTCGATCAGCGGAAATCGGGGATCGATGATGTGTAGGTGGGCGTCGAACACGGGCCCCAGCATGCCAGCTCACTCGTTCGCCGTCGCGACCACCGTGCACGGTGTTGAATTCGAAACATGAAACCGGAGACCACCATAGTTCTCGACGGATACACCTATTTCGAATGTCCACGCTGGCACGAGGGGAGGATCTGGGTATCGGACTTCTACTCTCATCGCGTCGTGTCCGCCCTCGAGGACGGATCCGACGTACGGGTCGAAGCCGAGGTGCCCAATCAGCCGTCGGGACTGGGGTGGTTGCCCGACGGCCGGCTGCTGATCGTGTCGATGCGCGACTACAAGCTGCTGTTGCGCGAGCACGACGGCTCACTGACCGTGCACGCGGATCTGTCGACGTATGTCTCCGCGAATCTCAACGACATGATGGTCGACGCACAGGGCCGCGCGTACATCGGGAACTTCGGGTTCGATCTGATGAACTTCGCTCCCGTCGAGACGGCCGACCTGATTCGCGTCGACCCGGACGGTTCCGCGCACGTCGTGGCGTCGGACCTGTACTTCCCCAACGGGATGGCGTTCACCGACTCGGGCCAACTGCTGGTGGACGAGACGGTCGGCAATCGGATCAGTGCCTTCGATATCGCCGAGGACGGATCGCTGGGGGAGCGGCGCGACTGGGCGACGTTCGGCCAGCCGCCGTCGTCGACGGACATGGCGACGGCCATGAGCGAGCTGAAGGTGGCTGCCGACGGATGCTGCATCGACACCGACGGCACGATGTGGATCGCCGACGCGCTGGGTCAGCGGGTGTTGCACGTTGCGCCGGGCGGGGAGATTCTCGGACAGCTCGATTTCGATCTCGGGGTTTTCGCCTGCGGACTCGGCGGATCAGACGGCAGAACGCTGTTCGTCTGCGCTGCACCGGATTTCAACGAGCATCAACGCAAAATCGAAACCGAGGGCAAGCTGTTGGCCGTTCGCGTGTAGAGCGCTCCGCGCAGTGGTGTGGTTATGTGCCGCAGAGGGCACTTAACCACACCACTGCCGCAGGCACTCAGGCCTTGTCGGGCTCGGAAGCCTTCAGCATGTCCTCGCGCTCGACGACCTTCACGCGCTCGCGGCCCTCGGGCTCACCGAGGGAACGCTCGTGGGCATCGAGGCGGTACCAGCCGTCCCAGGTGGTGAAGGGGACCTGCTTGCCTTCGAGGAACGAGGTCACGGCGTCCAGATCCGGCTCGGCTGCACCGACGAAGCTCGGCGCATCCTCGAGCAGGTTCGCGACGGTCTCGTTGGCGTCGCCCTTGGTGTGACCGATGAGGCCGACGGGTCCGCGCTTGATCCAGCCGGTGACGTAGGTGGCCGGGACGGGCGTGGTCGAGGACGGGGATTCGACGACGCGTCCGGCCTCGTTGGGGATGGTGCCTGCCTGCTCGTCGAACGGGAGCGCGCTGATGTTCTGGCTGAGGTAGCCGACGGCGCGGTAGACGGCTTGGACGTCCCAGTCGTTGTACTTGCCTGTGCCCTTGACGTTGCCGGTGCCGTCGAGTTCGGTGCGTTCGGTGCGCAGACCGACGACCTTGCCGTTCTCGCCGAGTACCTCGTGTGGGGACTCGAAGAAGTGCAGGAACAGCTTGTGCGGGCGAGCGCCGACGTCGCGGATGGCCCAGTCCTGCAGAGTGTTGGCAACCATGTCGATCTGCTTGGAGCTGCGGCGGGCCTGCTCGGAACCCTCGTCGTAGTCGATGTCCTCGGGGGAGACGATCACCTCGATGTTGGGTGAGTGGTCGAGTTCGCGCAGCTCGAGCGGGGTGAACTTGGCCTGAGCCGGTCCGCGGCGGCCGAAGACGTGCACCTCGATGGCCTTGTTGGCCTTGAGGCCCTCGTAGACGTTGGCCGGGATCTCGGTGGGGAGCAGTTCGTCGCCGGTCTTGGCCAGGACGCGTGCGACGTCGAGGGCGACGTTACCGACGCCGAGGACGGCGACCTTCTCGGCGTCGAGCGGCCAGGTGCGCGGCACATCGGGGTGGCCGTCGTACCAGGAGACGAAGTCGGCGGCGCCGTAGCTGCCCTCGAGGTCGATGCCGGGGATGTTGAGTGCGCGGTCTGCATTGGCGCCGGTGGAGAAGATGACGGCGTCGTAGAAGCGGCGCAGGTCGTCGAGGTTGATGTCGGTGCCGTAGTCGATGTTGCCGAGCAGGCGAACCTGGGGCTTGTCGAGCACCTTGTGCAGGGCGGTGATGATGCCCTTGATGCGTGGGTGATCGGGGGCCACGCCGTAGCGAATCAGCCCGAACGGTGCAGGCATCCGCTCGAAGAGGTCGATGCTCACGCCCGGTCCGCTGACATTGTGGTCGGACTTCATGAGCGCGTCGGCGGCGTAGATGCCTGCCGGTCCGGCACCGACGATGGCGACGCGGAGTGGACGAGTCTGATCGGTCATGTGCAGCGAGCTACCTTCTTCGAGGGAAGTGCGGACACCCCAGCATAAATTAACCAGTACCTGAGCAGGGGCAGTGGGCAACTTGCCGGATTTCCCGGTTTCCGGTAGGAATTGCACTGTGCAAACGACATACCTGGTCCGACGGTTCACCGTCGACTTCTGTCGTACCTGCACCAACATGTGTTGTCGGTGACAAGACCCGACGCCCTTCCCCTCCTTGCGCAGGACGGGACCCCTCTCTCGACGGCAGCGTTGCCGAAGATCAACGCTCGGCCGTGCACAGATTCGAGGACACATGACAACCCTGGAACAGACCACCACGCTCACCCTCGACAAGCTCGGACCCTCGTTCGGAGCAGAGGTCATCGGCCTCGATGTTGCTTCGGCGTCCGACTCGCAGATCCGTGCGGTGCGTCGAGCCCTCGTCGAACACAAGGTTCTGGTGCTGCGCGGGCAATCGCTCGACGATGCCGAACACATCGAATTCGGCCGCAGGCTCGGTGATCTCACCGCAGGCCACCCGGTGCACGACAGCGGTCACGTCGCCCCCGAGGTCTACGCCCTCGACAGTCAGGACAACGGTTTCGCCGACGTCTGGCACACCGACGTCACGTTCATGGCGCGCCCGCCGATGGGCTCGATCCTGCGACCCGTCGTCCTGCCACCGCACGGCGGCGACACCAACTGGGCCGACAGTCAACTCGCCTACGAATCGCTGTCCGCGCCGGTCCGCCGAATGATCGACGGGCTCACCGCAATTCACGACGGCAACCGTGAATTCGGCTACTACCTCGCGCAGAAGCGCGGCGGAAAAGGCAACGTGTGGGACGGCAAGGAAGTGACCGCGTTGGTCCCCGTCGAACATCCCGTCGTGCGGGTCCATCCGGAAACCGGGTGCAAGGGGCTGTTCGTCAATCCGGGTTTCACCTCCCACATCGTGGGGGTGTCCGAGGCCGAGAGTCGCGGGATTCTGGATTTGCTGTACGCGCACCTCACCAAGCCCGAACACATCGTGCGGCACCGCTGGCGGTTGGGCGATCTGGTGTTGTGGGACAACCGCAGCACCTCGCACTACGCCAATCGCGACTACGGCACCGAGCACCGCAAGATGCACCGCATCACGTTGCGAGGAGACATTCCCGTCGGACCCCGATAGCGCCGAGCCCGTTCGATCGAGGAAGATTGCCGTCATGGCGTCGTGGAGTGAACGTAGGCAGCAGTGGGTCGACAGTCGCGAGGAAGCGCGCAACAACGCGTCCCAGGCGGCTGCCGACTCCGGCGAGCAGCGTCCGCCCAACGCGTGGCCGTTCATCATTGCGGCGGGCATCGTCGTCGTACTGCTCGTCGGAATCTTCGCTGCCTCGAAGTTCGCGCCGGCCGAGAACAACGTGACGCAGGCCCAGTTGCTCACCGACAGCCTCGACGGATTCCTCGAAGCGCAGAACAACGGTGACGCCGATCTGCTGCGCCAGAACACCTGCTCCGATCAGGTCGAGCGCCTCGTTCCGGGTGACGATGCGCAGTACCGTACCGATCGGGCAGATGAGGTCGAGCGCAACGGCAAGACGTCGATCGACGGTGTTCCGACGGACTACGAGGTCAACGGCGACCGAGGTGTGGTGAAGGTGCCGCTGAAGGAAGAGAAATCCGGAACGCAGACCGACGACGTGTGGAAATTCGTCCGCGTCGACGACAAGTGGCTGGTGTGCAATGTCTAGTTCATCGACAGCGAGTGACGGAAGGCTGATCAAGTGACCTACGCAGGTGACATAACCCCACAGGCCGCGTGGGAGTTGCTTTCACGCAACCCCGAGGCCGTGCTCGTGGACGTCCGGACCCGCGCCGAGTGGCAGTACGTCGGGGTTCCCGACACCTCCGCCATCGATCGCCCGACGCACCTGATCGAGTGGGTCGGCTATCCCGACGGTGCTCGGAACACCAACTTCGTCGACGAGCTGAAAGCCGCTGGCATGGACGGTGATCGACCGGTGGTGTTCCTGTGCCGCTCCGGACAACGCTCCATCGGTGCGGCCGAGGCCGCGACGGCAGCGGGCATCGGCCCGTCCTACAACGTGCTCGACGGTTTCGAGGGTGCAACCGATGCCGACGGCCACCGCGGAGCCACGGGCTGGCGTGCGGTCGGGTTGCCCTGGAGGCAGTCGTGACGAACATTCCCAAAGGTGGGGGTTTCGAGAAGCCCCTGCCGGAGGGCGTGGGTCAGGGAACGCTGGGGGTGCGCGGCGGTCTGATGCGTTCGGGTTTCGACGAGAACGCCGAAGCGCTCTATCTCTCTTCGGGTTTCGTGTACGAGAGCGCCGGTGCGGCCGAGCAGGCGTTCACCGGAGACATCGATCATTTCGTGTATTCGCGCTACGGCAATCCGACGGTCAAGATGTTCGAGGAGCGGTTGCGTCTGATCGAGGGTGCCGAGGCGTGTTTCGGTACGTCGAGTGGAATGTCGGCGGTGTTCACCGCATTGGGCGCACTGTTGAAGGCCGGTGACCGATTGGTCGCTGCGCGTAGTCTTTTCGGCTCCTGTTTTGTGGTGTGCAACGAGATTCTGCCGCGGTGGGGCGTCGAGACCGTCTTCGTCGACGGTGAAGACCTCGAGCAGTGGGAGCAGGCGCTGTCGGTGCCGACGACGGCGGTGTTCTTCGAGACTCCGTCGAACCCCATGCAGTCGTTGGTCGATGTTCGACGCGTGTCCGAGATGGCTCACGCGGCCGGCGCAACGGTGGTGTTGGACAACGTGTTCGCTACGCCACTGCTGCAGCGCAGCCTGGATCTCGGTGCCGACGTGGTGGTGTATTCCGGCACCAAGCACATCGACGGCCAGGGTCGGGTGCTCGGCGGCGCGATCCTCGGCTCGAAGGAGTACATCGACGGTCCGGTGCAGACTCTGATGCGGCACACGGGCCCGGCGCTGAGCCCGTTCAATGCATGGACCCTGCTCAAGGGACTGGAGACAATGCCGGTGCGGGTGCGGCATTCGGTGAGCTCCGCATTGCAGATCGCCGAGTTCCTCGAAAGCCATTCGGGTGTGCGATGGGTGAAATACCCTTTCCTGCAGTCGCATCCGCAGTACGAGTTGGCGACGTCGCAGATGTCGGGCGGCGGCACCGTCGTCACGTTCGAGCTCGACGCCCCCGAGGGGGAGGGCAAGAAGCGTGCCTTCGAAGTGCTCGACGCGTTGCGCATCGTCGATATCTCCAACAATCTGGGTGATGCGAAGACGCTGATCACCCATCCGGCCACCACCACGCATCGCGCGATGGGGCCGGAAGGTCGTGCGGCAGTGGGTATCACCGACGGCGTCGTGCGTATTTCCATCGGTCTCGAGGACACGGAGGATCTGATCGGGGATCTGGACCAGGCGCTGAAGTAGCGGGGGTCAGAGCGTCACCGGTACCGGCTTGTCGATGAGGGAATAGTGCGCGGCGTCGCCGGAGACAACACGGCTCTTCTGACCGTTGGGGTGTACCGGCACGTCGCCCGCCAGAGTGATGCGTTCGAGGCGGCGGTACTGATCGTCCCAATCGGCGACTGCGTAGTGCTGGGTGGCGCGGTTGTCCCAGATGGCGACGTCGCCGAGGCTCCACGTCCAGCGAACGGTGTTCTCCAGCTTGGTCACTCGACTCTGTAGGAGATCGAACAGGGTCTGCGACTCCTTGGTCGACAACCCGATGAAGTTCTTGACGAAGTGGCCGAGAACCAGTGTCTTCTCACCGGTCTCGGGATGTACTCGCACCACCGGGTGTTCGGTCTCGAAGTAAGTGGACTGAAATTCCTTACGGTACGCCACGGTCTTGGAGTTCTGAATCGTCTCGGCCGCGGTCGCCGCGTAGTCGTAGGTATTCGAGTGGGTGGCCCAGAGGTTGTCCACCAACGCCTTCAACGAATCGGGCAATTGCGCGTAGGCCGCGGTCTGCGACGCCCACGTGGTGTTTCCGCCGTATTCCGGAAGGCTGACTGCACGCAGGATCGAGGCCTTCGGGATACGGTCGACGAAGGTCACGTCCGAATGCCAGCTGTTGGCCTTGCCGTAATCGGAGTCGATGGATAGCGTCCTGGTGCCACGAGAGGTGACCGTGGGGTGCGGAGTCGTCGGAGATCCGAGCAGTTCGGCAAACGCGTACTGGCTTTCGTCGTCGAGGTGATGCTGGCCGCTGAAGAAGATGACCTTGTGCTCGAGCAGAGCCCGCCGAACGAACTCGACAGTGTTCGCATCGAGATCGCCACCGAGTCGTACGCCCTCGATGCGGGCACCGAGGTTGCCGCCGATCTTGATCGCACGCAGAGCCGTCGTATTCTCGACAAGAGTGTCCACCGACATGTCAGCACCTTTCGCTGGTTGAAGAACTGCCCGAATTACCGCGGTGCAGTGTGGAATTCAACTAGCTGACCATTGTCGATCGTCGATGTACACAGTTCGATTCAGGGTGATCTCAACGCAGTCGATTCTCGAAGACGCTGAGCACCGTGCGGAACTTGGCGGTGGTTTCGTCGAGTTCGGCGGCGGGATCCGAATCCGCGACTATGCCGCCGCCGGCCGTAGCGGTACCCGAAAGCCCGTCGGCGGCAAGCTCGATGCAGCGAATGGTCACCATCCACTCGCCGTCGCCGCTGCCGTCGGTCCACCCGACTGCTCCGGCATAGAAGCCGCGGGATCCCTCGACTGCCGTGATCGTGTCCATCGCCGCAGTGCGAGGGACTCCGGCGACCGCGGCGGTGGGGTGCAGCGCCAACGCGAGGTCGAGCGCGGAGGTTGCGGGGTCGGCCAGTGTTCCCACGATGGGCGTCGAGAGATGCCAGAGCTGCGGGGTGCAGCTCAACTGCGGTGACTCGGGCACCTCGAGCGTCTCGCAGAACGGCATCAGTGCAGCGCGAATTTCGTCGACGACGAATCGATGCTCGGCCTGGTCCTTCGCGCTCGCGGCCAACGCCGCGGAAATGCGTGCTTCCTCGACCGGATCGGTCGAACGCGCAGCAGTTCCCGCGAACGGGTGACAGCTGACGATGTTGCCGCGCTTACGAATGAGCAGCTCCGGACTCGCACCGACGATATGTCTGCCCGTCTTGCCCGCGGGTGACAGATCGGCCAGAAAGCCGTTGCCCAACGGATCTCGTGTGACCAACGAGCTCAGCATCGAGGCAGGCTCGATGGGTGTATCCGCGGAGATCTCGATGGCCCGAGCGAGCACGATCTTCTCGGCCACACCGGCTTTCAACTGCGCGACGACATCTCGCACCCGCTGCACGTGCACGTCCGGATCGGGAACCTGCCGGGTGACGGTGATCGACGGTAGCGACGGTAGAGCGTCCACGGTTGCCCACGGCCCATCGAGGCGATAGAACTCCTGCGGTTCGATAAGGGCGGTGGCGTCGGATATATCGAAAGGCAGTGCGCCGACGACGTTTCGGCCCTCCCGCACCGCGGCCACCGCGTCGGCGATATCGGTGAAGGTCTGCTGCACTCCCAGCCCGACTACGTGGTGATCCTGCCGGGAGAGTACGAATTCGAGCTTCATCAGAACGGGTTCTGTGTGCGGCCCACCAGGTCCGCGACGGAATCGAGGACCTTCGTCGGCCGGTACGGATACTGCTCGACGGATTGGATCGTCGAAATGCCGGTGAGAACGAGGATGGTCTGCAACCCGGCTTCGAGGCCGGACAGCACATCGGTGTCCATTCGGTCGCCGATCATGAGTGTGTTCTCCGAGTGCCCGCCGATCGCACGCAGCGCCGAACGCATCATCAACGCGTTGGGCTTGCCCACGTAGTACGGCTCCTTGCCGGTGGCCTTGGTGATCAGGGCAGCAACCGAACCCGTGGCCGGCAGCGAGCCCTCACGCGACGGACCGGTCGCGTCGGGGTTGGTGGCGATGAAGCGCGAACCCTTCTCGACCAGGCGAATGGCAGTGGTGATGGCCTCGAACGAGTACGTCCGGGTTTCGCCGAGCACCACATAGTCGGGGCTGGAGTCGGTAAGGGTGTAGCCGATGTCGTGCAGTGCGGTGGTCAGACCCGACTCGCCGACGACATACGCACTGCCACCGGGCCGCTGATTGCCCAGGAACGTCGCGGTGGCCAGGGCCGAGGTCCAGATCGACTTCTCCGGAATGTCCAGACCGGTGAACGCCAGGCGTGCCCGCAGGTCACGTGGGGTACGAATCGAATTGTTGGTCAACACGATGAACGGAATCTCGTTGGCCTGCAGCTCAGCGAGAAACGTGTCGGCACCGGGTATCAGATGATCCTCGTGGACCAGAACGCCGTCCATGTCCATCAGGTACGTCCACTGCTGAGGCTTCTCGGTTTCGCTCACCTCACCATTGTGAACCATCTGCCGACCGTCGACTCGTGGACTGGAGCTAACTCGCCCGGCGCTCCTCGGCGCGTCGGGAGTCGGTTCGCAGTACCTGCCGCTCGCGAGCGGTGGTGCCGCCCCACACTCCGAACGGTTCGTTGGCTGCCAGCGCGAAACGTCGGCACGCGTCGACGACACCGCAGCCGGCGCACACCTGCTTGGCGCGCTCCTCACGTTCACGACGGGCGGAGCGTCCCTCGCCGGTCGGGGAAAAGAAGATTTCCGAGTCCTGCCCGCGGCACACCGCGTCGGTCTGCCAGTCCCATGACTCGATGGCAGGCGAAATCCCGCGCTCGATCATGGCAATCGCGCTGTTCCTCGACATCGCTGCCCCGTTCCCTCGATCGGTTGTGGACTCGTTCGATGATCGCGAGACGCGACCGATTCGGCAATGATTCGGATCATCGTGATTCGGAGGCGATGCGTCACAGCAATTTACAGCGCGCAACCATTTCGCTCGACGTGATAGAAACTCGAAGGCCAACGTGCACTTGACTTTTCAATGTCCACGTCTATACATTTCTGACACCATCCAGAGCGACCGAGAGACCTTGGCTCGATGACGTCGCAGCAACCCCCTTCTTCATCGAAGGTGTGGGTGCTACCGCCAGGGCCGATGGAGGCACCAGAGATGAACTTCTGTATCAGTACGCCCGTCTGACCGATTCGCGTACTCACAGTCCACTCTTTCGAAAGGCACCACAGCGATGATCGCTGCCCATCCGTCCCGGCGGCTCCGGTGACTCAACTTCAGGCCCGACCCGACATACCTGCGGTCGACGAACTCGTCGACATCCCCGACGAGCAACTCGTCGTCGCACGGAAGTGGCATCCCTGGCGTTGGGTGATCAGCATCGCCACTCTCGTTGTGGCCGCGCAGTTCCTGCATGGTTTCGCCACCAACCCGGGCTGGGATTGGGGCACGTTCGCCGACTACTTCGCGGCACCGTCCATCCTGTCCGCGCTGTGGCTGACGATCCAGCTCACGTTCTGGGGCACCCTGATCGGGTTTGCGCTGGGAATCGCACTCGCGGTGGCCCGCCTGTCCAACAACCCAGTGCTGCAGGTGATCTCCTGGTTCTACATCTGGGCGTTCCGCTCCATCCCGTTGATCGTGCAATTGCTGTTCTGGTTCAACATCGCCTATCTGTATCAGACGCTGTCGCTGGGAATCCCGTTCGGAGCCAGCTTCTTCGAGTTCAGTGTCAACAACGTCATCAGCGGCTCCACAGCCGCAATCATCGGACTTGCTCTGCACCAGGCAGCCTACTCGGCGGAGATCGTCCGGGGTGGGATCATCTCGGTGGACCAGGGACAGCTGGAAGCGTCTGCGGCCCTTGGAATTCCGAAGCGTCGTGAATTCTTCAAAATCGTTCTGCCCCAAGCGATGCGGGGAATTCTGCCGAACGCCGCCAATGAGGTGATCAGCTTGTTCAAGGGCACATCGATAGTCTCTGTCGTGGCCATCGCCGAACTGTTCTACCAGGTGCAGGTGGTGTACGGGCGTAGCGGACGAGTGGTGCCGCTCCTGATGGTCGCCACGGTCTGGTACATCATCCTCACCTCGATTCTCTCCGTCTTGCAGTACTACGTCGAGCGGCACTACGCCAAGGGCGCTGTCCGCAACATCGAGCTCACCCCTATCCAGAAGTTGCGTCAGAAACTGGCCGAGATCACCCTCGCCCCGCGAGGAGCGACACGATGACCACCCTCGACGCCACCACTCCCACGTCCGAGACCCAGTACGCCGTCGAGGTACGCGGCGTGCACAAGTCCTACGGTCCCCTCGAAGTCCTCAAAGGAGTGGACCTGACCGTCCGCCCCGGCGAGGTCACCGTCATCATCGGTCCGTCCGGATCCGGCAAGTCGACTTTGTTGCGCGCCCTCAACCACCTGGAGAAGGTGGACCAGGGCACCGTTCGGGTCGATGGCGAGCTGGTGGGCTACAAGCGCAAGGGTGCCAAGCTGCACGAGCTGAGCAACCGCGAGATCCTGCGTCAGCGTTCGCAGATCGGGTTCGTGTTCCAGAACTTCAACCTCTTTCCGCATCTGACGGTGCTGGAAAACGTCATCGAGGCGCCGATTTCCGCGCAGAAGCGCAAGCGCTCGGACGTCGAACCCGAGGCTCTGGCGTTGCTCGAGCGCGTCGGCGTCGGAGCGAAAGCACACGATTACCCCCGACGTCTTTCCGGCGGGCAACAGCAACGTGTAGCCATTGCGCGCGCACTGGCATTGCGTCCCAAAGTAATTCTGTTCGACGAGCCCACTTCCGCGCTCGATCCAGAGCTGGTCGGAGAGGTCCTCGAGGTCATTCGAGGACTCGCCCGAGACGGAGCCACGCTCGTGATCGTCACGCACGAGGTCGGCTTCGCTCGCGAGATCGCCGACACGGTGGTGTTCATGGACGACGGCCTGATCGTCGAACAGGGACCACCTGCGGCGCTGCTGGACAGTCCCACCGAGGCGCGCACCAGAGCGTTTCTCGCGCACGTCCTCTAGATCGCATACACACCTTCATCTCCGACAATTCGAGGAAGACCCATGTCCGCAATCAGATCCACCCGACGTCTCACTGTGGTCGCCTCGGCGCTCCTCGCACTTGCACTCGGTGTCACCGCCTGCAGCGAGCCTGCAGCGCAGGAGACCATCACCGCCTCGGACGGCACCACCTACGACCTCTCTCCCGAGCAAGCAGGCCGCATCCACGTGGACAAGGTCGACGAGATCGCCGCGAAACTCCCTCAGGCAGTGCGTGATCGGGGAGTGCTGGTCGGAACCGGCTCGTCCGGAGCAACGCCGCCGCTCGGCTTCTACGCCACCGACGACACGACTCCCATCGGCTCCGAAATCGACCTCGGATGGCTCGTCGCCGACACCCTCGGTTTGAAGTACGAACGCCAGAATGCGGATTGGTCGCAGAATTTCGTCAAGATCGACTCCGGTGAGAGCGACGTGTTCATCTCCAACGTGACGGTCACCGAGGAGCGCAAGGACAAGTACGACTTCGCCACCTATCGACTGGACAACCTGGCATTCGAGGCCAAGAAAGACTCCGGATGGAAGGTCGACGGACGCAAGGACGTGGCAGGCAAGAAGATCGGCGTGGGTTCGGGAACCAACCAGGAGCAACTGCTCGTTGATTGGAACGAGCAGAACGTCGCCGAGGGCTTGGCACCGGCCGAAATCGCCTACTACCAGAACACCTCGGACTACTACTTGGCACTGGGCTCCGGCCGCATCGACGCCTACCTCGGGCCCAACCCATCGGCTGTCTACCACTCGTCGAGCACCGGCGAGAGCGACGTGATCGGCACATTCTCCGGCGCAGGCGACGCATTGCAGGGCGAGATCGGTGTGCTCACCAAGAAGGACAACGGACTCATCGGGCCGATCAACGAAGCACTGAACCACGTCATCGAGACGGGCGATTACGCAAAGGTCCTCGAGAAATGGGGCCTGCAGTCCGAGGCCGTACCCGAGTCCGTCATCAACCCACCGGGGCTTCCGCGCAAGCCTGCGGCATAGGAACGCAGTGAAAGTGGTAGTTGTCGGCGGCGGCATCGTTGGGGCTTCGTCGGCCTGGCAGATCGCGCAGCGCGGCCACGAGGTGACCTTGCTCGAGCAATTCGGGCCGGGGCACAAGAACGGCGCATCCCACGGGAGTTCGCGAATATATCGGCACGGCTACGCCGACGATTACTTCGTTTCGCTGGCCGCGCGAGCACTTCCTCTGTGGCAAGAGCTCGAAAGCATGACCGACACAGCACTGTTGGAACTGACCGGCGCTGTCGACCACGGGGACCCGGTGACGGTGAACCCTCGGATCGACGCGTTGGCTAGGGCGGGCCTCGAGTTCGAGGTCCTCGAACCTGCTGCAGCGCACATGCGTTGGAGCGGAATCCGATTCGACACAACCGTGCTCTACCACCCCGCGGCCGGGCGGCTTCATGCCGATCGCAGCGTTGCGGCTTCGGTTGCAGCAGCGCGGCTGCACGGTGCGACCGTCGAGTACGAGACGCCGGTGCGGGAGATCGTCGGTACCGACGTCGTCACCGACGTCGTCACCGACAGCCGAACCTATTCGGCGGACGTGGTTGTCGTGGCGGCTGGCGCATGGACGTCCGCGATCGCACCACATCTGACGCTACCGCCCTTGGTCACCACTCAGGAGCAGCCGGCGCACTTTGTCCCCCTGGCATCGGAAGTAAAGTGGCCCAGTTTCGTTCATCACCCCGGCGCTGTGCTGAAGACCGTGGGAATCTATGGATTGTCGTCGATCGACGGGGTGAAGATCGGCGAGCATGGCACCGGGCCGGTTGTCCATCCGGATTCCCGCGACTTCGTGCCGCGTCCTGACGGGGTCCAACGACTGGTCGACTACGCGCGGGAGTGGCTTCCAGGAGTCGATGCCGACGCGGCCGAACCTCTCACGTGTCTGTACACCAGCACGCCCGATTCCAACTTCGCCATCGAACGCAGTGGTAACACCGTTGTGGCGGCAGGGTTCTCGGGTCATGCATTCAAATTCGCACCCGCGGTCGGGGAACTGGTCGCACATCTCGTCGACGGATGACGAGGACAGGAGAGACCATGAGCGCCGCGTTCGATACCCGTGTTGCTCCGCGCCTGCAGTTCGTCGACATCGGTCAGGACGATCCGCTTGCCACGCCACTGCTGCAGGAACTCGCGCTGGAGTACGCCTCGCGATACGGGCGCAGTCCCGGAGAGCAGTACCAGGACTTGAGGTCCTATCCCAGCGACGAATTCGCGCCGCCCCGCGGTCTCCTCCTGGTGGCTCTGTCCGACGGTGTCCCGGTCGCCGGCGGCGCATACCGGCAGTACGATGCCGACACCGCCGAGCTCAAGCGGATCTGGACGTCGAAGTCTCAGCGCGGCAGAGGGTTCGGGCGACGGGTGGTGGCCGAGTTGGAGCGTAGCGCTCGCGATCGGGGATACCGTCGGATCTATCTGACCACGGGATGGAACCAGCCCGAGGCCGTTGCGCTGTACCTGGCTGCCGGCTACACCCCGCTCTACGACCGAACTCTGCCGTCGAAGACCGTCGGTTCACATCCTTTCGAGAAGAGCCTCGAGTGAGTCTCACTCGTCGAAGCCAGATCAGCGACGGTGAGCCACCCCTCGCCCATCGACCTGCTTTTGCCCATCATGGCGTGTTCAGCTCCGTCCAACTGGACGTACTCGGCTTCCGGTGTCGACGCACGCCTCCGTCTTGTCTCGCACCCTGAACGCCAGCCCGCAGAATATCTTTGGCTCGCGCGGACTGGCTTCCTCGGACAGCGCGGCGCGGACGCGGTCCCATGGCCTACGACACGCTGCTTGCAGAACCGTGAGTGCGGATATTTCAGGCAGAGCTGTGCCCTGACGCTTGTGTGGGTCGTTATGCGGGTTGTCGTGGTTCCTCGTCCCCGGCATCGCCGTGGTGGTCGGGCGGGTAGAGAACCTCTTCTGGATGGTGTGCGTGGTTGATGAGGCCGCGCCTGCGCGGGTCCATTTCGGGTGGTGGGTGCCAGAGGGTGCGGCCCGGATACTGGTGGTGTGCTCCGGCTTTGGTGGTGGCCCATTTGCCGGGGCCGGTGCCGACGAGTGCGTGGTGCATGTCGCAGCCGAAGGTGAGGGAGTCGATGTCGGTGTAGCCGCCGTCGATCCACTCCGTCATGTGGTGGGCTTGGGACCACGTTGCCGGTCGGGTGCACGACGGAAACGAGCAACCTCGATCGCGGGCGATGAGGACGATGCGTTGATCGGCTGAGGCGATGCGTTTGGATCGGCCGAGGTAGAGGGCACGGCCGTGGTCGTCGAAGATGGTCAGGTAGTGGTGGGCGTGGGAGGCCATTCTGATGGCGTCGCGGATCGACACGCGTGATCCGGTGGCGGTCATGGCGTATCCGCAGCCGGCTTCGAGATCTTTCAGGCTCATGGTGACGATGGCGGTGACGGGTAGTCCGCGGTGGGTGCCGAGTGTGCCGGAGGCGAGTGTCTGCCGCAGCGCCAGCTTCAGGGCGTCGTGTTGACGTTCGTTCTGGGTGCGGAGGTCCCGCTGGGCTGCCGCTTTCCGCGCTGCCGCCGCTGCCTCGCCTTGTGCCTCGGCGCTCTGCGCATCGGGTCGAGCGTCGGTGTCCGATGCGGCGTCGGCGTCGGACCCACCGGTGCCACCGGGCCCGGCAGTGTCATCGATGTCGTCCGATCGATCCGCACTGTTGTGGGAGGTAGCGCCTTCGGGTTCTGTGTCGCAACCACATTCGATGCCATCACCGCATCCGCCGTCACCGCTGCATTCACCGCTATCCCGCAGGCCGCCATCCCACAGGCTGTCATCCCACAAGCCCGCATCGTCCGGCCACTCTTCTGCCGTCCGTTCATCAACCGGCGACTCATCATCGGGTTCGGTATCGGGTTGTGGTGGCCCGTCTGCCTCCGACGCGCCGTCTGGCGTGGGTGAATCCTGTTCGGCTGCTGGGTGATCGGGCCATGATCCGTCGGTTGCTGCCCCGCCGCTCCCGGTCTTGCCGCCGCCGTTCGTGTCTCCTTCTCCATCGTCGGTGACCGGTTTACCGTCGGCGGGGTTGTACATGCCGGGTTTCGCGGCTTTGGAGAACAGTGCTTCGAGGTAGGCCCGTAGTTCGGAGTCGACGCAGAATTTGCCTTCCGACATCCCGTCAGCGCCTTGCTCACCGAGGTAGAAATACGCATCCCGTCGTTTCCGACGCTTCGGCTTTCCGTTCTCGTCGTCGTCGTCATCGTCGTGATCGCCGTCGGGGTTGAGGATCGAGTCCAGGTGCGCCACCAACGGCGCGAAGTCATCGGGTCGTCGGGTCGATGCGAGACCCACCAACTGCTCTTCGGCGAGATCGCGTGTCTGCGGGTCAGTCCTGGAGGGCAGGTGTCTGAAGAATTCGCGGATCATCTGCACGTGTTTGGCGTCGAACAGCCCTGCCCGCAGCGCTGCAGCGGTGTGCGGCAGCAGCGCGCGGAGGACGTCGCCGGAGAAGGAGGTGCGATCCCCCAACTCCGCAGCCAGACGCACTCGGGCTCCGGCTGCGCGTGGGGTGATCCGGAGCATCCATGCCACCGAGGATGGCACCGATCCCGGGTGCACGTCGAGGCCGTGCTGGCTGATCAGCTCGTTGAGCCAGGTGTGCGAGTACGCCGTCACGGACCGCGTCAGGGTTTCCATTCTTTGGATCACCGCACGACGATCGGCGTTCGTCCACGACACCGACGCCCGCCCTGCCAACTCCGCGACCGCGGATTCGACCCGGTCCACCAGCGCCGCCAACTCCGGATCGGACACCTCAGGGGCGGGCGGCACCGTCTCGATGCCGTCCACCCCTGATCCGCTGTCCCCCGAAAGCATGAACAGAATCTACCGCGACCCACCGACACACTTTCGAACACACGTTCCCATGTTGAAGAATTGAGGCCAAGAATGGCTGGGGTCGCAGTGAAGTCCGCCGTAATACAGAATCGCCTGATGGGGGAACAGAGCAGGACGATTGTCATCACCGGAGCGGGACGCGGAATCGGCGCTGCCACCGCAAGAACACTGGCGCGTCGAGGAGATCGCGTGGTGGTCAACTACCGATCCGACGCCGATTCGGCTGCGCGCGTCGTATCCGACATCGTCGATTCCGGCGGTGATGCACTCGCGATCGCTGCCGACGTCACTGACCCGGTGCAAGTCGAACGTCTCGTTGCGGAGACGGTGGACCACTACGGCTCCATCGATGCGGTCGTGTTCAACGCCAATGCGGCGCAACCGTCGTTCGTCGGAATCGAGGACCTCGACTGGACGAGTTTCGAGAAGAAGATCGTCGGCGAACTTGCCGCTGTGTATCACCTGACCCAGCAGATTCTGCCGCTGTTCCGTGCTCGCGGCTCGGGGTTCATCGTCTATATATCAAGCACAGCAGCCGATTTCGTAGGTCCGGGTCTCGTCTCTCACGGAACCGCCAAATCGGCGCTCAACACTTATGCCGGACATATTGCCGCCCACGCCGCAGCATTCGGAGTAGTGGTCACCACGGTGGCACCCGGGGCAGTCCGAACCGAAGCGAGCGCTGCGGTACTCACCCCGGAGCGACTCGACGCGTTCGCGCGATCGTCGATCTTGGGTCGTGTAACCGAACCCGAGGACGTCGCACGCGTGGTCGCGCTCGCACTCGATCCTGACCTGAGGGTGGCGACGGGCTCGATCCTGCGAGTCGACGGCGGCGCACGTTTGATCGCGGGCGGTCCCGTCGCTGCCCGATGAGGCTCAATCGTCATCGGGGCACGTCTCGCTGGAAGAGCGTGACGCTGAACCACTGGCTGTCGCGAAACTCGCGTCTTCCCACTTCGCGGAATCCGCAGCGACAGTAATAGGCGCGCAATTCGGTGTTGGACTCGGCGCAATCCAACCGCAGCAGTGTCGCTCCAGCGTCGCGGACGGCGTGGTCGGCCCAGTCGAGTAGCGCGCGGCCGAGTCCGCGTCCGGCGTACGCGCGATCGATCACAAGGTTGTGGACGTATCCGGCTGCGACGTTGTCGTGCTGCCAGATCGATTCGTCGGACCAGATCAATCTCATCGCTGCCACGATGGGGAGTTCAGGGCAAGGTCTCATGACGACGAATTCGCCTGCAGCAACTTGATTTCGAATTGTCGTCAGCGGCACCTCGCGCGGTGGCCACTGATCTATTCCGCGCTCGGCAAGCCAGTCCTCTGCGGCGTGGCGCAAGGCGAGAATGGCCTCGGCGTCATCGATTCGGGCGGGTCGAACATCGAACATGGGCATGCTCCTCACCGGCTACGCGGTGAAGCACCCAGGCGGACGACGCTTCCTGAACTCGGGCTTCCCGGTGGTGTTCCACCTCATCGCCAGTTGCCCCGCAACAGGATACGACAAAGCCGGCGGTGCTCGGGAACGGAGAGCTGAATCGACTACAGAATTGGTGGCGTGTTGCGGCGCATAACTCAGCCGCGCTCGAGAGCTCGACAATTCGAGCATCGCGATTCTCGAGTTCTGTCGCGGCAAGTGTCGCCTCACACGGTGGGCCGAAGTCGAGTTCTGTTCGACGCGCGTAACGATTCGGTCCTGTTGTGCGGTATTGCCTTCGTGAGCCATGAGAAATTGACACTGCGCACGGTCGGTAGAGCTGCACTGGTGGTAGTAGCTGCCGCGGCGACATTCGGATCGGCGGTACCCGCGAATGCGGAGCCGGTGAGGTTCGACGGCACGACCACCCTCCAGATCCCGGGTGTCGTGGTTGCATGGCCCCTCACGCGCGGTGCCGCGGTGTACAACCCGATAGTCGAGCACGGTAGCGGCCACATCCATCCCGCTCCCGACGGGTACGGCTACATTTTCACCTGGACCAATCTGTCCACAGGCGCGTCCGGAACCATCACCGACGCGAGTCCGGACCGCGCTGCTGTCGCGACCGGCGCAGGTCAGGTCGTCGTGCGGGGAGAGTACCGACTCGGCGATCTCGGCCAGGTATTCACCATCCCGAGTATCGGTAGCTTCTACGTTTCGCCCTGAGTAATCGTCGGCGACCAGTAGAAGGTCGAGTCGGCAAAGGACCAGTGCCCGCCTCCATGGACGGTTCTACCGTAATGTCCTGTTCGTGAACAGATCCTGGAGCGTGCGAACCACAGTTGTCGGCTGCGCCCTCGCGGCGGCCCTCCTCGGCGCTCCAGGCGTGGCGTCGGCCCATCACCAGGAATTCACGCCGTTTCCGCACAACATTTCACTCGGGCGGGAGTTGTCCCTGCCGTGCGCCGGCGAGGTGAGTGGCGACGTCTACACTCCGCACAATCGACCAGGTATTGCGGTGGTCACGTTGACCTGGCGGACGTTTTTCAGCAGCGATTGTCCGCTGACCGTATTCGTGAACATGAACAACTTCGACGCACCGTGGGTGGACCCGTACAGCGGTGCCAAGCCGACCGGAGGCACGTGGATGGTTCACCTGAATTCGGCCGTGGTCGGTGCTGCGCCTCCGGAGAGCGGCGAGTGGACGAAGCAGATTCCGATCGACATCGGTTCCGGCAGAGCTGGTTTGACGATCACTACGGATTCCCCGCTCAACACGACGTTACCCGACCCGGCCGGTAACACGGTGCGCTTCACTGTCGCGTGATTGTGTTCGCGCTACCGGCTACTGCAAAAGCGCGTTGCCGATTCAACCTTTGGTGCGACCAGGGCGTCCGCCGAGTGTCCTCTGTTCACAACCGATATCGATCGAGGGGGATGGTGGGATGCCGCACGAAGATGTCGACGAGCCCTTACCGGCCGAGAACGACGGCCCCTTCGTCCTGACTGTCGACGGTGAATTGTTCACGGTGCGCAGACGTCCGGGCGAACCGAACACTATCGACTACACCTGGGAGTCCGGCCCGAATTCTGGGTACGGCTATTCGAGCACGCTCACCGCGGCATTTCCCAGCATTCAGGATCGCGCGAACTGCCCGTCCGTTTTCCCGCCGCTCTCGATCGACGAACATCGCGAGTCGATTCGCGACTTCCTCGGACAGATCAACCCTGATACCGGTTACATGGGTGACTGACTCGAGGCAGCCCGACTTGGCAACCGCGTCCATCCTCTCGTAGTATCGCTTTCGTAGGACCATCCAGAGCGACCGAGAGACCTGGCTCTATGACGTCGCAGCAACCCCCCGCTCGTCGGGTGAGGGTGCTACCGCCGGGAACGATGGAGGAACGCACGTGAATACCCGAGTTGCCGCAGGCTTCGTCAACGGTTCTCGCCGTCTCCATGTGGATCTGTGCCGTCTGAACGGTTCGAACTGTCCTAGCTGACATTTCGTCACTGCTCGTTCTCGACACCTCACCTCATCTGCACGCACTCCTTCCTGGGCACACGTGGCCCGGATGCGGGAGTCGTCGTGCGATCGACCAGATATCGGAGACACCCACGTGTCCACTCGCCCTGCTCTTTTGGCGGCCGGCGTCCTCGCCGCAACCGCCACGTTGCTTGCCGGTTGCGCCGGCGCTGCCACCACCTCGGCGGCCGACGCCGGCCCGCCGCAGCCTGGAGGGACGTTGCGCTACGGCTTGTCCGGCGCTCCGACCTGCTCCGATCCCGCGCAGGCCGGCACCAATCAGACGATCTACGTCACCCGCCAGGTGGTCGATTCGCTCACCGACCAGAACCCGGAGACCGGTGCCATCGAGCCGTGGTTGGCCGAGAGCTGGGACGTCAGTCCCGACGCGAAGTCGTTCACCTTCCACTTGAAGGACGGTGTGACGTTCAGTGACGGCACCGCGCTCGACGCCGCCGCGGTGAAACAGAACTTCGATGCCATCGTAAGCACCGTCGGGCCGGCGAAAGCGCCGCTCGCGGCCAGCTATCTGACCGGGTATCAGGGCACCACGGTTGTCGACCCGGTCACGTTCAGAATCGACTTCGCAGCACCCAATGCACAGTTCCTGCAGGCAAGTTCGACGGCCCAGCTCGGCATTCAAGCCCCCGCAACCTCCGCACAGTCGGCGGAATCGCGGTGCTTGGGTACCAACATCGGATCGGGACCGTTCACGTACGCGGACTACCAGCAGGATCGCTCCGTATCCTTGGCGAAGCGAACCGGATACAGCTGGGGCTCTTCGGCATTCGGCCACGACGGCGAGGCGTACCTCGACCGTATCGAGTTCACCATCGTGCCCGAGTCCGGTGTTCGTACCGGCAGCCTGTCGTCCGATCAGCTCGACGCAGTCAGCGACGCGTTGCCGCAGGACGCGCCACAGATCGAGGCAACCGGTGGCCGAATCCTGACGACGTCGAATCCAGGTGTTCCCTTCGGTATTCAGCCGAACGTCACCCGCGGCGCTCTGCAGGACCCCGCGGTGCGAACCGCTCTGGTGCCTGCGATCAACCGTCAGGAACTCGTCGACACCGTCCTGGGGCCTGATTTCAAGCCGGCCACCGGCACGCTCGCCAGCTCGACTCCCGGGTACGTCGCTCTCGCCGATGTCACCTACGACCCCGATAAATCGAAGTCTCTGCTCGATGCTGCAGGCTGGGTGCCGGGAGCAGACGGGATCCGCGAAAAGGACGGGCAGAAGCTCAGTTTCAAGGTCATGTACTCGGCGGTCTTCGCGGGCAACCAGGCAATTCTGGAACTGACCCAACAGCAGCTGCGTGCGGTGGGCGTCGACCTGCAGCTCGAACTGGTGTCGACGTCCGAGGCGACGGCGCGACAGGGAACCAAGGACTACGACTCGACCTACTACAACAGCACCCGAGCCGACGGGGACATTCTGCGCACGTCGTTTGCAGTGGACGGCCGCAACCTCAATGCTCGCCCGTCGAAATCGGAGCTCGATACTGCTCTGACAGAACAACTGTCGACGACGGACGTCGCAGCGCGAGACAAGATTCTCGACACTGCGCAGCAGCAGATCCTCGACAACGGATTGTGGATTCCCACCGTCGAACTTTCTCAGGCCGTCGGTGTCGGCTCCAAGGTTCAGGATCTGAAGTTCGAGGCATCTGCGCGGCTGCAGTTCTTCGATGCCTGGCTGAGCGGGCAGTAGGGCCATGATCCGCTACCTCGGGCAGCGAGTACTGCAGGCACTGGCAGTGCTGTGGGCTGCGTTCACCATCTCGTTCGTCGTGTTGTTCCTGCTGCCCTCGGACCCGGTCAGTCTTGCCGTTGACTCGGCGGGCTCGGGCACTCCGGTGGACGCTGCGGCCGTCGCCGAACTGCAGGCCCGCTACGGCCTCGATCAGCCGGTGTGGGTGCAGTACTGGCATTCGCTGGTCGGTGCGGTGCAGGGCGATTTCGGATTGTCCATCGCCACCGGCCAACCCGTGACGACGGCAATCCTCGATGCCGTGCCCAGCACCCTCGGTCTGGCCGGGTCGGCATTGGTGCTTGCCGTCGTGTTCGGGACGGCGCTGGCCTACGCCGCGACATACACACAGACGGCGTGGCTGAAGAACCTGCTGTTCGCGCTCCCGCCGCTCGGGGTGGCGGTGCCGACCTTCTGGGTAGGTCTGCTTCTGTTGCAACTGTTTTCGTTCCGCCTGCGTTGGTTCCCGGCATTCGGAGACGCGGGCGTCGCGTCGCTGGTCCTGCCGGCCGTGACGTTGGCCCTGCCGACCGGTGCAGTCATAGCCCAAGTGCTCGCTACCAGCATGACGACGACGTGGAAGCAGCCCTTCGTCGATGTTGCTCGCGCCAAGGGCGTGTCACGTCTCCGCGTGCAGACGCGACACGTTCTGCGCCTGTCGTCCATCCCGGCCTTCACTATCGCCGGAGTACTGGTCGGCACGCTGCTGGCCGGTTCGGTCGTCGTCGAGACGGTCTTCTCGCGCGCCGGGGTGGGGCGGCTCACCCAGACGTCGGTGCTGGCTCAGGACATTCCGGTGGTGCAGGGCATCGTCGTTCTCACTTCGCTCGTCTTCGTCCTGGTCAACCTCGCTGTCGATCTGCTGTATCCGCTGATCGATCCGCGCATCGTGCGTGAGTACAAGCCCGCGAAGGCAAGCGCAGAACCGGAGAAAGCTCATGTCTGACACACTGATTCGTGAACCAGCGGTACAGATCGAGCCGCAGCCGATAGCCGTGCCCCCTCGCCGTCGCCGAGAGGTGCTGAAGCATGTGTGGCTCGGCATCTCCGTGCTCGTGCTGTTGCTGGCTCTCGGGTTCGCGCTGTTCCCGTCCGTTTTCGCGAGCGGCGACCCGCTGGTGGGCGTGCCCGCCGACAAGCTCCAGGCACCGAGTGCGGCGCACTGGTTCGGCACCGACAACATAGGCCGCGACGTCTTCACCCGGGTGGTCCACGGTTCCGGCCTGTCGCTGACGGCAACGCTGTTGGCGGTGGGCATCGCGTTGGTGGTCGGATCGGTGATCGGGCTGGTTTCGGGTGCCGTCGGCGGGATTCTCGACGCGGCACTGATGCGCATCGTCGATGTGCTGCTGTCGATTCCGACGTTGCTGCTCTCGCTGGCCTTGGTCACCGCCCTCGGCTTCGGCACCGTCAATGTGGCGATCGCCGTCGGAGTCACCTTGATCGCCAACTTCGCGAGAGTGATGCGTTCGGAGGTGCTACGGGTGCGCCGCTCGCTGTACGTGGAAGCTGCATACGCATCGGGAGTGCGGCGGCTCGACGTCTTCCGCAAACACATACTCAGAAACTCCTACGGCCCGGTGATCGCCCTTGCCGCAGTCGAGTTCGGTATGGCAGTGCTGTACGTGTCGTCGTTGAGCTTCCTCGGCTTCGGTGCTGCCCCGCCGACCCCGGAATGGGGATCGCTGATTTCCGAAGGCCGTAACTTCCTGGCCACCGCATGGTGGATGACCACGTTGCCTGGATTGGTGATCGTGGCAGTTGTGCTGTCCGCGCACCGCCTCGGCCACGCACTCGAGAGGCGATCGCAATGAGTCCCATTCTCGAGGTCGAGAATTTGCAGGTGAACTACGGCGATACGGCCGCTGTCGCAGGCATCGGATTCACCGTCGATCGCGGTGAGGTGGTTGCCGTGGTCGGTGAGTCCGGCTCCGGGAAGTCGACCACCGCGCATGCCGTCATGGGTCTGCTCTCGGGCACCGGCCGCATCGTGGGCGGATCGGTGACATTCGACGGGCAGCGGCTCGATACCGCCTCGGACAAGACGTTGAACCGGTTGCGCGGCCGTCACATCGGGCTCGTCCCGCAGGATCCGACCACCTCGCTGAACCCGGTGGTCCGTGTCGGCGATCAGGTTGCCGAGGTGCTGCGAGTACACGGCCTCGCAGATCGCCGCTCCGCGAAGATCGAAGCCATTCGCATCCTCACCGAGGCAGGTCTGGACAACCCTGAAGTTCGGGCGCGCCAGTACCCGCAGGACCTGTCCGGCGGGCAGAGGCAGCGCGTGCTGATCGGAATCGCTCTCGCGTGCCGCCCGGAACTGGTGATCGCGGACGAACCGACCAGCGCCCTCGACGTCACCGTGCAGCGCCGTATTCTCGACCACCTCGATGCCAGGATCGCCGAGACGGGTGCCGCAGTTCTGCTGATCACCCACGATCTCGGAGTCGCAGCCGACCGCGCCGATCGCCTGATCGTCATGAGCGGTGGCGAGATCGTCGAAACAGGCTCCACAGCCGACGTTCTGGCAAACCCCACGCATCCCTACACCCGCAAGCTTCTGGCGGCGGCACCCTCGTTGAACACCGCAATCCGACCCTCGCGCACCACACCCGCGGAACCCATTCTGACGGTAGGGGAGGTCTCCAAGAGATTCACGATCGGACGCGGAGTGCACCTCGATGCCGTCAGGGACGCCACGGTCACGGTCGAACGCGGTCGGACGCTCTCGCTGGTCGGCGAATCGGGTTCGGGCAAATCCACGTTGGCGCGCATAGCAATCGGCCTCGAGACGCCGTCGTCCGGTTCGGTGGTGTTCGACGGAGTGGACATCACCGGTCTACGAGGTAAGGCCAAGCGCGAACTACGTCGACGGGTGCAGATCGTCTATCAGAACCCGTACGCCTCGCTGAATCCGAAATTACGCGTCGGCGAGATCGTGCGAGAACCACTGGACGCGTTCAAGATCGGTAGTTCGCGAGAGCGCTCCGAGCGTGCCCGTGCACTGCTGGACCAGGTTGCGCTGAGCAGTGACTACCTTGCCCGACGGCCTGCCGAACTGTCCGGTGGGCAGCGTCAACGCGTCGCCATTGCCCGTGCGTTGGCGTTGGCACCGGACCTGGTGGTTCTCGACGAACCGGTCTCGGCCCTGGATGTGTCGGTGCAGGCGCAGATCCTGACTCTGCTCGACGACCTGCAATCCGAACTGGGTCTGAGCTATCTGTTCATTTCGCACGACTTGGCCGTCGTCCGGCAGATCAGCGACACCGTGGCCGTCATGCAGTCCGGCGTCATCGTCGAATACGGCGACACTGCAGCACTATTCGACAATCCACAGCAGGACTACACCCGCGAGCTGCTCGGGGCCATTCCCGGACGTGCGCACGAGAAAGCGAGTATCAATGTCTGACGGGCAGTTCGTCGTCGCAATCGATCTCCGAGGCACCGGCGCCCATCCTCAGGCGTGGCGTCGTCCGGATTCCCGCGCGGAAGAGGTGTTCACAGCAGGGTTCTGGATCGACCAGCTGCAGGCAGCGGACCGCGCCGGCATCGATCTGGCTTTCCTGGGCGATTCGTTCGCCACTCGAACCCTCGAGGCCGCAGCCATCGCCGCCAGGGCGGCTGCACTCACCGAACACATCGGCCTGGTTCCCACGATCACCGTCACCCACACCGAGCCGTTCCACATCTCGAAGCAGATCGCCAGCCTCGATTTCGCGTCCTACGGTCGAGCGGGTTGGCACGTGGAGGTGACCCCGGGCGCGGGTCAAGCGGCCCTGTTCGGGCGAAAGGCCGAGCAGGACAACGTCAGTCTGTGGCACGAGGCGGACGAGGCAGTCGAGGTCGTCACCCGACTGTGGGACAGCTGGGAGGACGACGCCGAGATCCGCGACGCGGCCACCGGACGGTTCATCGACCGAGACAAGCTGCACTACATCGACTTCGAGGGCGAGAACTTCTCGGTGAAGGGCCCGTCGATCACCCCGCGATCCCCGCAAGGGCAACCCCTGGTGTCGGTGCGAGCGGATTCGCCGGAATCGAACGCAGTCGCGGCAACACGAGCGGACATCATCCGAATCGCCGCGGCAACAGTGGAGGACGCGACACACACGGCAGCCCGTATTCGACGGGCCATCGTCGCCGCCGGACGGGATCCGGCGCAGGTGTTCGTACTCCTCGATATTGAAACCCTCGTATCGGGCACGGCGGCAGCCGAACTCGCGCAACTCGACAAGTGGGCCGGCGAGGCCCGTGTACCCGAATCGGTGCAGTACGTCGGTGACGCGACGGGGCTGAACCTGTTGCTCGGATCCATCGAGGCCGCGGGTCTCGATGGGGTCACCCTCGTCCCGCTCGCTCTTCCGTCGGGACTCCAGGCGCTCCCGGCCACCGATGCACGCACGGGCACCACGTTGCGGGAGCGGCTCGGTCTTGCTCGCCCCATCAGTCGCTACGCAGCAGTCGAAAGGAACAACCGGTGACGATCTCCACGCGGACCAAGAAGCAGATTCACCTCGGTGCCCATTTTCCGGGCGTCAACAACACCACCGTGTGGGCGGATCCGGAATCGAAGAGCCAGATCGAATTCGACTCGTTCGTGCACCTCGCCGAGTCAGCCGAGCGTGGTCTGTTCGACTTCTTCTTCCTCGCGGAAGGATTGCGATTACGCGAGCACCGCAACAGGATTCACGATCTCGATGTGGTCGGTCGTCCCGACACGCTCACCGTACTCAATGCCCTCGCATCGGTGACGACGCGGCTGGGGTTGGCGGGGACGATCAACACGACCTTCAACGAGCCGTTCGAGCTGGCCAAGCAGTTCTCGTCACTGGACCACCTGTCCGACGGTAGGGCGGCGTGGAACATGGTGACCTCATCGGATGCGTTCACCGGTGAGAACTTCCGGCGCGGTGGATATCTGGATCGGGCCGACCGCTACGTGCGCGCCAACGAGATCATCGACGTGGCGCGACAGTTCTGGGACAGCTGGCAGTCCGACGCATTTCTCGTCGACCGGGAACGAGGAATCTTCGGTCGCGAATCCGAGATCGGAACGGTGCGACATTCCGGCCCGCAGTTCGACGTCGAGGGTCGATTGACGTTGCCACGCAGCCCACAGGGACATCCGGTTCTGTTGCAGGCAGGCGACTCCGATGAGGGACGCGAATTCGGTGCGGCGAAGGCCGACGCCATCTTCACCATTCACGGCAGCCTGGAGGACGGCCAGAAGTTCTATTCCGACGTCAAGGATCGGCTCGCCAAGTACGGGCGCGAGCACAACGACCTCAAGGTGCTGCCCGCTGCGACCTTCGTGCTCGGTGATTCGGCGCAGGACGCCGCCGAGAAGGCCGACCACATCAGGCATCAGCAGGTCAGTGGCAAGACGGCCATCTCGTTCCTCGAACAGGTGTGGGGGCAGGACCTGTCGGCGTACGACCCCGACGGTCCGTTGCCGAACATCGAACCCAGTGGCGACGTCAGTATCACCCGTGGCCGCGCGCGGCACGGCGATCCACGGACGCTCGCGGCGCAATACCGTGAACGTGCAGAAGCGGACAACCTGAGCATCCGCGAACTCATCATCGCGGTCACGACGCGACAGCAGTTCGTCGGTACCCCGTCGCAGGTGGCCGAGGAGATCGACGGTTACGTTCAGAACAATGCGTCCGACGGGTTCATTCTCGTCCCGCACATCACCCCCGCAGGCCTCGACGAGTTCGTCGACAAAGTCGTCCCAGAACTGCAGGAGCGAGGCAGCTTCCGCACCGAGTACTCCGGAACCACGTTGCGCGATCACCTGGGCCTGCGTCATCCGTACGAACAGCACGAAGGAGTACGAGCATCATGAGCGAGTTCGAGCAGGAGTGGAAGCAGTGGCATGCAGACCGAGAGGCGTCCTACGGTGACCCTCTAGGTTGGGTGTCGCTGACCGGGTTGTACTGGCTCACCGATGATTTCGAGACAGTGGCCGATCTTCCCGGCCGGTGGAAGGCCGATGCCGATTCGGTGACGGTCGAAGGTGTCGACGGCGTTTCGACGTTGAGCCCGGTGGAGGGTGCGCCGGGAATTCTGGTGGAGGACGGTGATCGCCGAATCGAGGTGATTCGTCGTACCGGCTCGGTGGCATTACGCGTCCACGACCCGGAGGCACCGACCCTGAAGGCCTACAAGGGGATTCCGGCGTACGAGCCCGACGAGAAGTTCGTCGTGACGGCAACGTTCGCGCCCTACGACTCGCCCGTCACCGTCACCACCGGGGCAGTGGTCGAGGGACTCGAACATCACCACACGGCGGCGGGAACTCTCGACTTCGAATGGGCAGGCGCTGCGCAGCAATTGGTCGCTTTCGGCGGCAAAGATGCCGAACTGCGAGTTCTGTTCACCGACGCCACCAGCGGTGTGACCACGTATCCGGCGGCTCGGATTCTGACGGTGCCGGCGGCGCAGGACGGCACCGTCGTCCTCGACTTCAACCGAGCGGCAAACTTGCCGTGCGCGTTCACCGACTACGCGACGTGCCCTGTCGCCCCAGCGGAGAACAGACTGACCGTCGCTATCGAGGCCGGGGAGAAGAACCCCCGATGACGCGTGTGCCACTGTCGGTCCTCGATCTGTCCCCGATCAGCGAAGGGTCGACGGTTGCGCAGGCACTGCGAAACACCCTCGACTTGGCGCGACAGACCGAGGAGTGGGGATACGAGCGCTACTGGGTTGCCGAACATCACTTCGTTGCGACGGCGAGTTCGTCACCTGCCGTGCTGATCGGTCTGATCGCCGCTGCTACCAACAGGATTCGCGTCGGTTCCGCGGCGGTGCAGCTGGGCTTCACCACGGCCGCAGCCGTGGTGGAGTCTTTCGGAACGATCGATGCGGTGTACCCGGATCGAATCGATCTGGGAGTCGGCCGCTCGGGCCAGCGCCGGGCCGAGGCAGTGACAGGGAACGGACAGGCTGCGAGTGAACAGGTTGCGCCGGAGCGCGTCGCGCAGCCCCAGGTCGGTGGGCTGTTCCCGTCCGCCCCAGCGGCTGCGGCACCGCGCAAGACCCCGCTGCTGTCCGCATCTTTGGCTGCGCTGCAGCAGCCGCACGCTCAGTCCCCGGACTTTTCCGAGCAGCTCGACGACCTGGCCGCGTTTATCGACGGTACGTACGAGCGCGACGGGGTGTCGTTGACGGCTCGGCCCGGTGTCGGGGCGGCCGTGCAACTGTGGCTGTTCGGCAGTAGCGCCGGGCCTACCGCCCGTGAGGCCGGGGCCCGCGGTCTGCCGTTCGCTGCCAGCTATCACTTCGCTCCGGGTACCACCCCCGACGCGATAGACGAGTATCGGCGGGCGTTCGTGCCCTCGGCAGCGCTGTCCGAGCCGTATGTCGCGGTGTCGGCCGATGTAGTTGTGGGCGAATCCGATTCGCAGGCCGGTGAACTCGCGGGATCGTTCCCGCAGTGGGTGCACAGCATTCGCAGCGGCCGCGGGGCCGTCGAATATCCGAATCCGAAGACGGCCACGCCGCTCACCGATGAGCAGTATCGGCTCGTAGCCGATCGGGTGAGCACGCAATTCGTCGGATCCGCAGCAACCGTGTCGGAGCAGCTCGAGGCGTTGCAAACAGCAACCGGCGCGGACGAACTGGTGCTCACCTCCGTGACTCACGATCACGCCGATCGGCTGCGCTCGTACGAGTTGCTCGGTAAGGAATGGGGACTGCCGCGGCTGCGAATCTGATCGGAACATTCGCACCGTGCCAGGCGTTGTACGCTCCATGACCAAAGCAGCAGTGGCAGCGTCCTACGGCGGACCGGAAGCTATCGAAATCGTCGAGCGTGAGCTCCTCGAACCCGCCGAGGGCGAGGTTCTGGTCGAGGTGAAGGCGATCGGCGTCAACCCCTACGACTACAAGAGCTACAGCGGCGCGTTCGGCACCGACGAATCGAAGCTCCCGATCGCGCTGGGTAGCGAGGCGTCGGGAATCGTGGTGGCGGTCGGTGGCTCCGCAGAGGGTCCGGTCGGTCCTATCGCCGTCGGCGACGAGGTGATCGTGTCGGGCCTCAACGGCACGTACGCGGAGAAGATCGTTGCGCCTGCGCGTTTCGTCTTCCCGAAGCCCGCAGATCTCGAGTGGAACGTCGCGGCCGGGGTGTTGGCTGTAGCCGGAACTGCCTACGATGCACTGGAATCCGTCGGGGTGAAGAGCGGGGACACGGTGCTCGTGCACGGCGCTGCGGGTGGTGTCGGATCCGTGGTGGCTCAGCTCGCGAAGGAGCGCGGCGCCACCGTCATCGGGACTGCGAGAGCGCAGAACCACGATGCACTGCGGGCATTCGGAGCCGAACCCGTCGAATACGGCGACGGATTGCTCGGCCGCGTGCGGGCAGCAGCAGCGAACGGTATCGATGCGGCCATCGATACCGTCGGCACGGACGAGGCCGTGGACGTATCCCTCGAATTGCTCACGGACAGATCGAGGTTGGTGAGCACCGCAGCCTTCGGGCGGGCGTCGTCCGATGGCTTTCTCACCGTCGGAGGACCGGAGAGTGCGAAGCGTCGACGCCTTGCCTCACCGACCCTGTTGGAGCAGGCAGGTTCTGGAGTATTCGAGGTGACGGTGGCCAAGACCTTCCCGCTCGACGAGGTTGCGAGGGCGCATGCCGAACTGCAGTCGGCACACCCTCGGGGCAAGTTCGTCCTGATTCCCTGAGCGCGAATCGGGTCGACACATTCGAATCAGGGTGATCGCAACGGGTGCAATCCGCGAGGCGTCACTCTAGGTTTCGATGCATGACCAGGTTCACAGCTCTGCTGGCCAGGCTCGTCGATCGCCTCGGATCGCATCCCGCCTGCACTCATGTTGCTGTCGAATTCGGGGTCCGCGGCTGAGTGGCCCCGCGTCGGTAAGCGTTGAAATGAGGTAGACGCTTACTGCATGCTGACCGCATGACCGTTCACAGACCCGCCGCAGAACTCGCTGTCGAGATCGTCAACGCGTGGAAGTCGCGGACTCTCGACCGAGATTGGGTGGCCGCACTGCTGACGCGGGAACTGCTGCCCATCAGGCATCGAGGTGGCGTCGGTCCCGAGGACGTTGTCCACGCACATGCGGTCCTGGAGCATTTCGCTCAGGAAGTCTCGCCCGTCTTCGAGGTCGGGGACACTCGCTCGGCGGCCGATGCGCTCAACACTGTGCTGGGCTCGGTCGACATCCGCGTCACCGTCTCGATCTCGGACGAATTCGTCCCGCACCTGCATTTCGACGGCACCTCGGATGGCATTGCAGATCGGCTGCGTGTCAACTGCCTCGTCGCGCTGGCGACGGTCCTGGCCGACTCCGGCGGAGCACTGCGGCTGGGGGTGTGCGACTCGTGTGGTCGAGCGTTCGTGGACTTCAGTCGCTCCGCGCGTCAACGGTTCTGCACGCGCCG
Source organism: Rhodococcus sp. 077-4 (assembly GCF_047782425.1). Taxonomy (NCBI): domain Bacteria; kingdom Bacillati; phylum Actinomycetota; class Actinomycetes; order Mycobacteriales; family Nocardiaceae; genus Rhodococcus; species Rhodococcus sp. 077-4. Next base: position 1,327,266 of record NZ_JAJPWC010000001.1, read on the forward strand.
CTGCGCCACTCGCAGTCATGTCCGCAAGCATCGAAACAATGCGTCGTGAACACCGAAATTGTCCGTTCGGCTGTTCGGTTGGCAAGTCTCGCTGGCTTGGCACTCTTGGCAGAACCCCTGAGCGGGTTGGCGGACACCGCCGCCGCCGGTCACCTGGGGGTATCCGAGCAGAGCGCTCTTACCCTCGGGTCCGGTGTCATGACCACCACGACGTGGCTGCTCACCCCGCTGATGTTTGCGCAGACGACCGAGATCGCGCGGCTCCGTGTCGACGGCGGCAGGGCCCGTGTGCATGCGGCAGTCAGCAGATCGGTCGCGATGGCCGCCGTGTGGGGACTCGTACTTGCCTGTGGCGTCACGCTTTTTGCGTCGACGACCGTCGCCGACGGTGATGCCCGCACCTATCTGCTGGTGCGGGCCGCGGGATTGCCGGTGTCGGCTGTGGTTCTCGCCGGCTATGGCGCCTTACGCGGGGGAGGTCACGTCTCCGATGTCACCGCACTCGCATTTGGCGGTGCGGCTATCCACGTCGGGTTCGTCGTTGCTGCGACGTCCTCGGGTCTGGACATCGCGGGTATCGGCGCAGCATCGGGGTTGTCGCAGATGGCGGTCGCCCTCGTCGGATTCTGGATGCTGAAGCGTCGAGACCTGTGGGCCGGGCGAAAAACGCTGCCCCGCAGCGGAGTCGATCGGTGGTCTGCGTCCGTCGCGGCGACGGGACTACTTGCGGCTCGATCGGCGATGCTCGGCGGCGCGACTCTGGCGCTGACCGCGGCTGCCGTCCACTCCTCGGACGTCGACGCGGCCGCGCACCTGGTGGTCTATCAAGTGTGGTTGCTGGTGGTGCTGGCCGTGGAGGGCTGGAAGTCGGCCGCTCAGATTCTGGTGTCGTCGGCGAAGTCGGAATCCGAGCGCGCTGCGGTGGAGAGAACTGTCCTGCTCGGCTCGCTGTGGCTCGGAAGTGGTTCGGCTGTACTGGTTCTCGCGGTGGGCCCGTTGGTCACTCGCCTGCTGTCGGCGTCGGCTGAGGTGGAAGCGGCCGCGTGGTCCATCTGGTGGCTCTCTGCTCTGAGCTTCGTGGTGGGCGCAGTAGCGTTCACCCGGGACGGCGTCGAATTCGGCCGAGCGGACTTCGCCGCGAATCTCGTGCGCATCGGACTCGGTACGTCGATCACCGTGGCGGGCGCCGCGGTGACGTGGGTGCTGGGCGATCTGATGTGGATGTGGATCGGGATGTCCCTGGGACTGCTGGTTCGGGCGATGGTGCCGTATCGCACCCGTTCTGTTGCGCCGAAGTTGACCGGTGCCGTTCGCTAGGATCCAAACGTGTTGCCGCAGGGACTTTTCTTGCACTACTCGGGTCATGGATCCGGCCAAGGCCAGCGTCTACCTCGGTACTCGATTCACCGACTGGGGACCGACGCCGAGAGTTGCCCAGCACGCCTTCGGGCCGGATACGAGACGGTGTCACCACTGAGTTCGGCTGCGGCGCAGTGGCTCGTATTGGTCCTGCGGCGCGGAATCAGGGCTGTCCCGGGTGAACAACACCGGCCTGGGTGGCAGCGCTCTAGATTACGACCGCACACCCTTTCTGCCGACCGCGCGCCGATTCTCGGGTCGGAGCCGGGGCGCTCGGTCGGCAACAGGGGTGTGAGGTTCGTGCCTTCGGATCTCCGCCTTCGACTCATGCTGATCCGATGTCTTCACCCGGATGAACTGCTACGGCATCGTGAGAAGTTGCGACGGTTCAGGTACACGCCACGGAGAAAGCAGGATCACGATGAGTTCGGAGTTGATCAGCCCCAGTGAGGCACTGGCAAGCGAGGTGACGCTGGTGGATGTGCGGAGCGAGGCGTCGAGAGTCGAATTCGGCACGGTGGCAGGGGCGGTCGTCGTCGGAAAGTCGGATGTGGCCGCGGAATTCGGGGCGAGTGATCGTGACCGTGCGGAACGCATCGTGGTGTTCTGCGGTTCGGTGAAGGGGTCCGGTCCGGTGGTCGACGAGCTGCACGAACTCGGCTACTCGAACGTCGCACATGTCGAGGGTGGTTTTTCTGCACTGCGGGACCACAGCTCAGCGATTCAGGAACTGTGACCACGATGGCCGATCAGCTCTACTTCGCCCTCGAACTCGACGGCTTCGACGAATCGCCCGCTCGATTGCTCGAGAAGGTCGCCGACGCCGAGCGTGCGGGATTCGCGTTCGTCACCTTCGGTGATTCTCTGGTCTCGTCGCGGAATCGACTGGACGCCGGTACGCGTGCGGCGTACGTGGCGTCGACCACGTCCACGATCGGCCTGGCTCCGACCGTCCATACCGTGACCACCGAACCATTCTTTCTCGCAACACAACTCGCCAGCCTCGACCATGCATCCCATGGCAGAGGTGCCTGGGTGGTAGGCGCAGACAACACGGCTGCCGCCCACGCAGCGGTGGGTTCGCAGGTGCACGCCGATGTCACCGCCGAGATCCGTGACGTCATCGACGTCTCTCGGCGACTGTGGGATTCGTGGGAGGACGACGCCGTGATACGTGACGCTTCGACCGGTCGATACCTCGATCCCGCGAAAGTCCACCACGTTCGTTTCGAGGGCGAGTTCTTCGACGTCGTCGGGCCGCTGATCACCCCACGATCACCGCAGGGCCAGGTGGTCGTCATCGGCGACGCCGACCTTGGAATCACGGATCTGCTCGATGTCGCACTGGTGCGCGGAGAGGATATCGCGGATCGAGCCGATGCGGCCCGCGCCGACGGAGCCGCGTTGGTCTTTGCCGACATCGATCACCTCTCCGACGCCCAATCGGTGGCCGGAGCCGTCGACGGTGTCCGTCTGCATCTCGGAACGACAGCGGTGAAAGACCTTGCTGTTCCGGCACATCTGCTTCGCATACCCACCCCTGGTCTGTCGCTTCGCGAGAACCTGGGATTCACCCGTCCGGTCAGTCGTTACGCGGCCGCGCAGAAGTAGGAGAGACATTCGTGAGCATCGACGATCAGCATCCGGACACCGGCGCACCGTTCGACCCGAACGCGCAGATCCATCTCGGAGTGTTCTACCCGGGGATCGGCGCGCAGACGGTCTGGGAAGACCCGAACGCTCCGGACCAGGTGGCGACCGACACCTTCATCGACGTGGCAACCAAGCTCGAACGTGGGTTGTTCGACGCCTTCTTCCTCGGTGACGGCCAGCGGGTGCGGGAGAACCGTGGCGATATCCTGTCCACCGACATCGCGGGTCGACCGGATGCCATCACTGAGCTGGCTGCGCTGGCATCGGTGACCGAACGGATCGGATTGGTGGCCACTCAGAACACCACCTACAGCATTCCGGTGGAGCTGGCTCGTCGATTGGCCAGCCTTGACGTACTGTCCGACGGTCGAGCCGGATGGAACATCGTGACCACCGACAACGCCTGGACGGGAGAGAACTTCCGCCGCGGTGGTTGGTTGGAGCACGAGCGCCGCTACGAGCGGGCCACCCAGGTGGTCGAGCTGGCCAAGAAGTACTGGGCAGGCGAAGCCGTCGCAAGCCGGACCGATCTCTTGAATGCCCAAGCGGTGCCCACTGTTCCGGCCAGCGCACAGGGGCGGCCCGTACTCTTCCAGGCCGGCGACTCTTCTGGCGGGCGGGATCTCGCAGCGCGGCACGCGGACGTGGTGTTCTCGGCCAACAACGCCTACGACGCTGCCGTGGCCTACGCCCGAGATCTGCGTGCCCGTACGGCTGCGTACGGTCGCGCTGCCGATGCCGTCAAGATTCTGCCCGGTGTGACCGTGGTTCTCGGTGACACGGAGGCGGAGGCAGAAGAGAAGGTTCGCTGGCTTCGGTCCAACGCGCACAACGGAGTTCGCGCCATCGCGTTCCTGGAACACTACTGGGGCAAGGACCTGTCGAACTACGACCCGGAAGGTCCGCTACCCGATATCGATCCGGTCGAGGACGAACTAGATCCGTCGCGTGGAACCCTCGCAATCGACGCGCGGACAGGCAAGCTCGAGCAGATTGCTCAGTGGCGTGCGTTGTCCGAAAAGAAAGGCTTGTCGATCCGCGAGTTGGTTCTCGAAGTGTCACCTGCGTCGCGGTTTCACTCGGGAACGCCTGCCGCAGTGGCAGACCGATGGGCGGATCTCGTGCGCCACCGGGTGGTCGACGGATTCAACATCAACCCGTACCACCTCGGCGACGCTATCGACGAGCTGGTCGACAAGCTGGTTCCCGCCCTGCAGGAGCGGGGGGTGTACCGGACCGAATACACGACCTCGACGCTGCGCGGTCACCTCGGACTCGAGGAGGAGGCCGCATCCCAGCGCGTGCAGGCGTCGTAGGGCACCCCCCTCGTGCGCGTTTTGCGTATTCAGAGGTACGCAAAACGCGCACGAGGAGCGCAGCGACACCCCACCCTCCGGAACCGATCGATCCGTGAGGCCTGTGCGTCTACGACGTGCAGGTCTCGAATCGGTCGCGACGTCCTCTGAGTCGGCTGTGCAGGCTCTACCATTGGCGGCATGACTGCCGATCCGACCACGCCTGCATCGTCGACCAGTTCGGCGAACTGGAAGCGCCGCGCCATCCTCCTCGGAGTCGGCGTCGTACTTCTGCTGATCGCCTACTTCGTCCTGGCTGCATTCCTGCCGCGTTGGTGGAGTCTGCGCGTGGAGGAGCTGGCCGATCGCACGTTCACCAAAGGCATCCTGTGGGGACTGCTGTTCGGCATCGTCTGCACATTCGCGCCGCTGGTGTTCTTCTGGAGCGCATGGTCGGTCCGTAAGGGCAGGGCAGGAAAACAACTGGCCATCGGGTCGGTCGTCCTGGCCGTCGTCACTGCTGTCCCGAACCTGTTGACGCTCACGATCGTCCTCGGATCCAGCAACGCCGCCCATGCAGGCGAACGAACCCTCGACACCAGTGCACCCGGCTTCCGTGGTGCGACTGCACTCGGTGCCGTCATTGCGGTGGTTCTGGTTGCGTTGTTGGTCTTCGTGGTGGTTCGCCGCAAACGTCGACGCACAGCTGCCGCGGCTCTGCCGCAGTAACTTTCGATATTCAGGCGCTGCGCAACACCGTCGGCTCGGTGATGATGCGGATACCGGGCTCCGGGTCGAATCTGTATCCCGCACCGCGGACCGTCGTGATCAGTCGACCGAACTGGCCCAGCTTGGTTCGCACCCGGGACAGGTGCACGTCGACACTGCGGCCGCCGTCGGAAGTGTTGAGCTCGGAACGAGCGAGAACGACACGTGGATGCCGAGCCAGATAGGCGAAGATCTCGAACTCGGTGTGGCTGAATCGCACGCTCTTGCCGCCCAGGATCACGTCGCGGGCGGGCAGGTCGATCACCAGGGGAGCGTTCAGTTCGTTGACGCGAACGTCGAACCGCGTCAGGATTTTCGCGTGCGGGGCATAGCTTTTGGCGGCGCTGCGAAGAGCATCGGCGAGGGCATGCAACTGGGGACGCGTGAGTCCCTGGAGCGATGATGTGCCGGAATCGGAAATGCGAACGACGACGGTGGCTTCGGTACTCATGACTTGGCTGGCTCCTGTGACAAGGGTGCTGCAGATACGGGTCGGATGGTCAGCGAGGGCAGCGACAGCTCTTGTTCACGGTCACACCTTGATCGACGACGGGCCGTTCCGCCAGGTATCCGCTCACCGTGATCGCAATGGTTGACCTGTTATGACATGCGTGTTGCGATCGGGCGTGACCGATGTACTACGCCCACACACCGAATTGGTGACCCGCGCCGTCGAGTGGAATCATCCCGACGCCGAAGCCTTACGCGCGGCCATGGCTGCAGAGGTGGGTCCGCGCTACGCGGATCGGGCCGAGCTGATGACGAAGACCCAGGCCAACGCCGTCGACGAGGGCACCGTGCATCGCACGTTCGTCGTCTATCGCCGCGATGCGGACGGCGCGGAAATGGCCGTCGGACACGCGGCGCTGCGATGGAACGGACCCGACCTCGAACTGAAGCGGATGTTCGTCCATGCCGAACATCGCGGAACCGGAGTCTCGACGGCGCTGCTGGTCGCGTCGGAGAAGGCCGCTCGAAACGAGGGCCTGCCCCGATTGATCCTGCAGACCGGAGATCGCCAGCCCGACGCAGTTCGGTTGTACGAGAAGAACGGCTACACCCGAATCCCGGTGTTCCCGCCGTACGAGGCACTGCCCTTCTCCAACACGTTCGAGAAGGTCCTCAAGACCGGAGCGTGAGAACCTCGGCCCCGTCGTCGGTGATGAGCACGGTGTGCTCGCTGTGGGCGGTGCGGCATCCCGTCGCGGCGCGCAGCGTCCATCCGTCGGGATCGGTGACGAGTTCGGCGGTGTCTTCCATGATCCACGGCTCGAGGGCCAGCATCAGGCCGGGACGGAGCTTGTAGCCGCGGCCGGGCCGCCCGGAGTTGGAGACATGCGGGTCCTGATGCATCGTCGAGCCGATACCGTGCCCGCCGAACTGCATGTTGATCGGGTAGCCCGCTGCGCCGAGCACTGTTCCGATGGCGTGAGAGATGTCGCCGATCTTGTTGCCGGGCCGAGCCGCATCGATCCCCGCGGCCAACGCGCGTTCGGTGGCGTCGATCATCGCGAGATCCTTCGCGGGCTTGTTCTGGCCGACGACGAAGCTCAGGGCCGAGTCCGCTGCGACGCCGCCGAGGACGACGGCCAGGTCGAGGGTCAGCAAGTCACCGTCGGCCAGCGCGTAGTCGTGCGGAAGACCGTGCAGCACAGCGTCGTTGACCGAGGTGCAGATGTAATGGCCGAACGGCCCGCGGCCGAAGGAGGGCGCGTAGTCGACGTAGCAGGACGTCGCTCCTGCTCCCTCGATGATGTCTTTGGTCCACTGATCGATCTCGAGCAGGTTGGTGCCCACGGTGGCGCGCTCGCGGACGGTGCGGAGAATCTGGCCCACCAGGGCACCCGACTCACGTGCGAGGGGGAATTTGGTCGGCGGCAGAATTTCGATCATGGGTGACCTTTCGTCGTGTCACGAATAACTATACCGGTTCAACGATCAGTGACCGGAGGGGTTGCTGCATACCCGGAAACCGATGTGACCGCTGGACGTCTCCTCGGACACCCCTGAACGAGCCGAGGTGCGATAGCGGCGGCAGTAACTGTCGTGGCACAGGTGGGACCCGCCGCGGATCACCGCCCGTCGGTCGCGGCGGGAGGCGTCGAACACCCCGGTGGTCCACTCCCAGACGTTTCCGGTGCACTCGTGCAAGCCGTATCCATTGGGCTCGAAAGACTTTGTAGCGCAGGTGTATACGGTATCGGTCGATGTCCCCGGAAATTCGCCTCGCCAGGTGTTCATGCGTGAGAGGTCCGGTTCGCTGCCCCACGGAAACGGTTGCTGCTCCAGCCCGCCCCTGGCTGCGAACTCCCACTGAGCCTCGGTCGGCAGCGCCGTACCGGACCAGGCGCAGAACGCCGCCGCGTCGCGTCTCGACACGTGAGTGACCGGATGATCCGGCAGGTCGGCGACGGCGTCGAGCATCGATTGCGGCCCGGCCGGTGCCCGCCAGTTCGCCCCGGCAACCACGCGCCACCACGGCGTGACGGGGACCTCGGGGGAGCGGTCTGCAGAGGGGAGGGATCCGGCGAACACCAACGAATCTCCGAACGTCTCTGCGTCGGTGACGAAGCCGGTCGCGTCGACGAATGTTGCGAACTGCGTCACCGTCACCGTGGTGACGCCGATGGCGAACGCGTCGACGTCGACCGATCGCACCGGACCTTCGAGATCCTCGGGGTAGCTGCGAGCGTCGTCGCTCCCCATCAGAAATGTGGCACCGTCCAGATTCACCATCGGCGGTGCCGCGCCGGACCCCGACGCGCTGGTGGGGGCCGCAGTGCTCCCGCTTCGATCGGGTGTACAGCATCCAGGCATGGGACTCATGATCGCATCCTGCGCCGAAAGATGTGCTAGGCAATAACAATGAGTGAAGAGAACGTCCTGATTGTTCATTGGCACGATCTGGGGCGTCACCTGGGGGCATACGGCGTTCGTTCGGTGTCGAGCCCGCGCGTCGATGCGCTCGCGGCCGAGGGGATCCTGTTCACCCGTGCGCACGCCACCGCGCCGCTGTGCTCACCCTCTCGGGGATCGCTGTTCACCGGCCGCTACCCGCAGAGCAACGGACTCGTCGGGTTGGCTCACCATGGCTGGGAGTATCGCCCAGGAGTGCGGACGCTACCTGCGCTGTTGGGTGAATCCGGCTGGCAGACAACGCTGTACGGAATGCAACACGAGACGTCCTTCCCCTCGCGGTTGGGATTCGAGACGTACGACGTGTCGAACTCGTACTGCGAGTACGTCGTGGAGAAAGCGAATGCCTGGTTGCGCGAGGAGCGGACCGAACCGTTCCTGTTGACCGCAGGCTTCTTCGAGACGCACCGGCCGTACCCGCGGGAGCGCTACACCCCGGTCGACGCGTCGTCGATCGAGGTGCCCGACTACCTGCCCGACACCCCGGAGGTCCGCGCCGACCTGGCCGAATTTCACGGATCGGTCGAGGTTGCGGATGCCGCGGTGGGCGAACTGCTCGACACGCTTGCCGAGACAGGGCTCGACGAGAACACCTGGGTGGTCTTCATGACCGACCACGGTCCGGCCTTTCCGCGCGCGAAGTCGACCCTCTACGAGGCCGGAACCGGAATCGCGATGATCGTCCGACCGCCGACAGCACGGGGACTGCGACCGCAGGTGTACGACGAGCTGTTCAGTGGTGTCGACTTGGTGCCGACTCTGTTGGAACTGCTGGGCGTGCCGATTCCCGACGAAGTCCAAGGGCTCTCGCACGCCACGCAACTGACCGGAGAACCGGCTGTGGCACGTGAGCAGGTCTTCACGTCCAAGACCTACCACGATTCGTTCGACCCCATCCGGGCCGTGCGAACCAAGGAGTACAGCTACATCGAGAACTACACGGACCGGCCGCAATTGGATCTTCCGTGGGACATCGAGGAAAGCCCGTCGGGGCAGGCCGTGGCCGACTCCGTGAGCGGACCGCGGGCCCGGACGGAGTTGTACGACCTGCGAACGGACCCCGGCGAGACCGTCAACGTCTACGGCAATTCCTCCTACCGCGCCGTTGCCGAGGATCTGGCGATGCGCTTGCACACATGGCGCGAGTTCACCGGAGACGTCATTCCGTCCGACTTCGTCGGAACACGCATCTCCGATCGATACACCCAGGACTACGCGGCCGTACACGGATTGAAGCCGACCTCTCGGTCCCCGCTGAGTTCCGAGCGTGGAATCGACGATGCACAACATGAGGAAACTGGCAAGATTTAAACGCTGCACGATTGAAATAGCCTGTTGCGCGCGGACGTTCGAGTTCGTTTACGCTCTCGTCCATGAGCGATCACCCACGGTCCTATCTCGTGCTGGCGTCGCAGCGCAGTGGCAGCACTCTGCTTGTCGAATCGTTGCGGGCGACGGGCGTAGCAGGCGAACCGCAGGAGTTCTTCCAGTATCTGCCGAGCACGTCGTTGGCACCGCAGCCGCGTGAATGGTTTGCCGGTGTCGAGGACGAGTCGATACTGCGGCTGCTCGCGCCGCTGGATCCAGGCACGCCTGCCACCGAGACCAGCGTTCAGTGGCGGGATCGGATTCGCGCCGCGGGACGCAGCAACAACGGCGTGTGGGGCGGAAAGCTGATGTGGAATCAGACTCCATTGCTCACCGAGTGGGCCGACGGTCTGCCCGATCGCACGGGTGCCGACCTGCTCTCGGCCATCCACGACGTTGTCGGTGACGATGTGCTCCTCGTGCATGTCCGACGCGAAGACACTGTGGCGCAGGCGGTCTCGATGTGGCGCGCGGTACAGACGCAAGTGTGGCGTGGCAGTGCAGATCCCGAGGTCGATGCTCGCGCCGAATACAACGCCGACGGCATCGCCCACCTGCACCGAATCCTGGTGGAGCAGGAGCGATCCTGGACGCAGTGGTTCGCCGAAGCCGGCGTGACACCCCTCGAAGTCTCCTTCGGCGAGTTGGCAGCCGACACCACCGGGCAGGTCGGACGAGTGCTCGGCGCGCTGGGACTCGATCCCGCGCTCGCTCCGCCGCCCGCACTGAAGCGGCAGGGAGACAGCCGCTCCGACGACTGGATAGACCGCTACCGAGCCGAAAGGGTGAGCGCATGACAACGAGCGTCACCGATGCCGATTTCAGGACCGTCGACGAACTCCGAATTCTCGAAGCCGAATCGGTGCACATCATCCGCGAGGTGGTTGCCGAACTCGAGCGCCCCGTGCTGCTGTTCTCGGCCGGCAAGGACTCGATCGTGTTGCTCCGATTGGCGGAGAAAGCATTTCGGCCGTCGCCGTTGCCGTTCCCGGTGCTGCACATCGATACCGGTCACAATTTCCCCGAGGTCATCGAGTTCAGAGACCGTCGAGTCGAGGATGCAGGCCACAAGCTGATCGTGGCGTCGGTCCAGGACTCGATCGACCGCGGTCGCTCCACCGAGGTCGGCGGGCCGAACGCGTCGCGCAACCGCCTACAGACGCGAACCCTGTTGGACGCGTTGGAAGAAGGCCGTTACGACGCCGCGTTCGGTGGGGCTCGTCGCGACGAAGAACGGGCCCGTGCAAAGGAGCGCGTGCTCAGCTTTCGTGACGAGTTCGGCCAATGGGACCCGCGGGCGCAGCGCCCGGAGCCGTGGTCGCTGTACAACGGCCGCATTCGCCGCGGCGAGCAAGTACGGGTCTTCCCGCTGAGCAACTGGACCGAACTCGACATCTGGCGGTACATCGAACTCGAAGGACTCGAACTGCCGCCGATCTACTTCGCGCACGAGCGCGAAGTGTTCGAGCGAGACGGAATCCTGCTCAGCACATCGGAGTTCACCTCGCCCACCGAGCACGAGCGAGCATCGACGGAATGGGTTCGCTACCGTACCGTCGGCGACCTCACGATCACCGGAGCCGTGCGTTCGCACGCAACAGACATCGCCGGCGTCATCGGAGAAATCTCCGCGGCGACGGTATCCGAACGGGGAGAAACGCGCGCCGACGACCGAACATCGGTGGCCGCGATGGAAGACCGCAAGCGCGAGGGATACTTCTGATGACACGCCAACTATTGCGACTGGCCACAGCCGGTTCCGTCGACGACGGCAAGAGCACGTTGATCGGGCGGCTGATGTTCGATACCGACAGCCTGCCGCTCGACCACCTCGACGCGGTCACCAAGGACGGTGTCGCGGACCTGGCTGCACTCTCGGACGGGCTGCGCGCCGAGCAGGAACAGGGCATCACCATCGACGTGGCCTACCGATTCTTCTCCACCGAATCGCGCAGCTACATCCTGGCCGACACCCCGGGACACGAGCGATACACACGCAACATGTTCACCGGTGCGTCGACCGCCGATGTGGCAGTGCTGCTGGTCGATGCGAGCGCCGGTGTACTGCGTCAAACCCGCAGGCATGCACGGATTTCGACGCTGTTGGGCGTCGAACACCTGGTCGCGGCCGTGAACAAGATCGACCTGATCGGCTACGGCGAGGAACGGTTCCGTGAAGTGGAGGCCGAGCTGCGGTTGCTGGCCGAGCGGCTGGGAGGCGTCGAGCTGACGGTGATCCCGCTGGCCGCGAAGGACGGCGACAACGTGGTGCATCGGTCTGCGCACACACCTTGGTACACCGGCCCGACTCTGCTCGAGCACCTCGAAACCATCGAACTGGCAGCTCCAGCAGCAGAACCCGCAGAGGTGCGATTACCCATTCAGTGGGTATCGCGCCCGACCGCGGGTGAGCGGCGTCGGTACACCGGCAGGCTGTCTGCCGGCACGTTGGCCGTCGGCGACGAGGTGGTCGCGCTCCCGTCGGGATCACGATCCACGGTGACCGGACTCGACACGCTCGACGACGAACGGACGGTAGCCGTTGCGCCGCTGTCGGTTTCGGTGCAGCTCGCCGACGACATCGATATCGGACGAGGCGACGTCCTGGTGAGCGGGGTCGACGGCGCACATGAGCCGGTGCTCGCTCGGGAGATCGATGCAACGGTGTGCTGGTTCGGCGCAACTCCGCTGCGTGCCGGCGACCGAGTGTCGCTCAAACACACGGCCAGAACCGTCCGTGCGACGGTTCAGGCGCTGCATTCCCGCTTGGACCCGGAGACGCTGGACGAGAAGAGTTCCCCGGTCGAGCTGTCCCTCAACGACATCGGAACCGTGACTCTGCGGACGTCGTCGGTGATCGTGGCGGATCCATACCTGGGTAACCGTGACGCCGGTGCCTTCATCCTGATCGACGAATCCTCCAACGACACCGTCGGGGCCGGCACCATCGCCGAAGCCCGCGAGGTCAAGCCCGGCGAGCAGACTCGAAACGACATCAAGTGGCACCCCTCCGCGCTGGACCGCGCGCACCGCTGGACCGCGACGGGTCAGAGCGGTGCGACCGTCTGGTTCACGGGTCTGCCGGCCTCGGGTAAATCCACCGTGGCAGTGGCCCTCGAACGAGCACTGGTCGAATCCGGCCGCACCGCATACCTTCTCGACGGCGACAACGTCCGCCACGGACTCTCCGACGATCTCGGCTTCAGCCCGGGGGACAGGGCCGAGAACATCCGCCGCGTCGGGCATCTCACACGACTGCTCGCCGACTCCGGTGTGGTGGCCATCGCCTCGCTCGTCTCGCCGCTGGAATCCGACCGCGCCATCGCACGAGCCTTGAACGACGCGGCGAAGCTCCCGTTCATCGAGGTCGCTGTCAGCACGCCGTTGGAAGAATGCGAGCGCCGCGACCCCAAGGGCCTCTACGCGCGAGCACGGGCCGGGGAATTGAAAGGGCTGACGGGCGTCGACGCGCCATACGAAGCGCCGTCGAACCCGGACCTGACAATCGACACGACCGGTGCCGATATCGACGACCTCGTGAAGAGGGTCCTCGTGGTTCTGGAAGAGCACGAGCGGCGACCGGACACCCGATAGAGCCGTCTCGACCGGCCGTGAAATCCTGACTTTCGTGTCAGCGCATCCTCTCGACGAACCCATTCGCAGTTCTCTCGACGGCGCACTTTCGCGCTTCGCGATTCGGCGCGGACGGATAGGGCGGGTGGATCCCGAGGTGTCGCCGTTCCTCACGCACCCCGAGGTGCTCGAGCGCCAGGACTGGGAGGACATCGCCGCCTTGTACGGCCCGCGAACCGTCGTGGGTCTGCGGGGCGCGGTGGTGGATCTTCCGGTCGGTTGGTCGTCTGTGGACAGCTTCGGCCTGGTGCAGCTCGTCGGAACGCATCTCGAGACGCGGCCCTTCGAGGAGGCCGTCGAGCTGAGTGCGGCGGACGTTCCGGAAATGCTGGACCTGGTGCGCCGCACCGAGCCCGGGCCGTTCTTGTCCCGGACGATCGAGCTCGGCACCTACCTCGGTGTTCGACGAGATGGCGCCTTGATCGCGATGGCGGGCGAGCGCATGCACCCGACGGGGTGGACAGAAATCAGTGCAGTGTGCACTGATCCCGGGTTCCGTGGGCAGGGCCTTGCCACCGACCTGGTGCGCGCCGTCGGTCACGGTATCCGTGCTCGCGGCGAGGAGCCGTTCCTGCATGCTGCGGCCTCGAACGTGCGCGCCATCGAGCTCTACCTCTCCATCGGATTCGAATTGCGTCAGACCTCTCAGCTGACGTTGGTACGGACACCGGCCTAGAACGGCGGTGCTGTCGTGTCGTTTGTCTGCGGCTCGTGGTTGTCGGGTGGGTTGGGGTAGGCGATGATGCCGGATCGTCTCGGTTTTGTGGGGATGTGTGGTCTGAGGTCGTTGCCGAGGATGGGTGCGGCTGTTCCGTTGGCGGGCAGAGTGATTCGGGTGGTTTTCGAGGTGGAGGTCCATAGTAGTGCGCCGCCGGGGAGCATGGTGGCTGTCCAGTAGCCGGCGGTTTTCACCGAATGGTGGAACTCGCACAGGCATTGGAGGTTGTTGATGGTCGTCCAGCCGCCGCCGAGTGGGTTGGTGTGGTCGAAGGCGACGATGTGATCGAGTTGGCAGCGTGCGGCGGGGCGGTGGCAGCCGGGCCCGGTGAACCCCGATTCCGAACATGCGTTCGAAATAAACGAAGACTATCCCGACCCACCGACAGAAACGGAAACTGTCGTTTGCAGACTCATCGATCCAGCATTTATCGTTAACTGTGCGAATCAATAGCGACTCGATCTACGACGACGGGCTTGTCCGCCTCGACGATGCCGGCGTCACGCTTCGCCACTATTACTTCCCTTTCGCCACGAGAAAATTCGTTCCGTACGACCGGATTCGCGCCGTCGACACCGCCGTCCTCGGCAATTGGAACGGGCGGTGGCGACTGTGGGGTGCGTCGACAAACGACCAGTGGCTTCCGCTGGACGTGATGCGTCCCAAGAAGGACACTGCAGTGGTGCTCACCCTCCGCCGCATCTCACCGGTTTTCACTCCCGACGATCCGGAGCTGGTCGCCCGTCTCGTTCGCGAGCGCATGGCCGCCCATACATCACGCGTCCATACATCACGCGCCCAGACGTGACGCGCCCCGACGAGCGTTTCACTCTCGCCAGTGAGCGCACATTTCTCGCCTGGCTGCGGACGTCGCTCGGTCTGCTCGCCGGCGGAATCGCGATTGTCCATCTGGTTCCCGGGTTCGGTACCGGCTGGGTTCGGACCTCGCTGGGTCTGGCCTTGATCGGTCTCGCGGCGGCGGCTCCGATCATCGGATTGCGACGGTGGTTGCGCGTCAAGGCCGCCCTCGACAGTGGTGCACCGATGCCCGAATCGCGAGACCTGTGGGTGTTCGCCATCGGCATAGCCGCGGTGGCGTTGCTGGCTGCGGCGGTCACGGTTCTGGGGATCCAGTAGCGCGCTCCCGACGGCCGAAGGTGCACAATCGAAGAACTAGGACGACCAACGACAGGAGTTCGGCGTGGCGCAGGGTCTCAAGCTCGGTTACAAGGCATCGGCAGAGCAGTTCGGGCCGCGGGAACTGGTCGAACTCGGTGTGCTCGCCGAGCAGCACGGCATGGACTCGGCGACGGTCAGTGACCACTTCCAGCCGTGGCGTCACGAAGGCGGCCACGCGCCGTTCTCGCTGGCCTGGATGACGGCCGTCGGCGAGCGAACGAACACGATCCAGCTCGGTACCTCGGTACTGACGCCGACGTTCCGCTACAACCCGTCGGTGATCGCTCAGGCATTCGCGACGATGGGCTGCCTCTACCCCGGACGCATCATGCTGGGTGTGGGAACCGGTGAGGCACTCAACGAGATCGCGACCGGATTCACCGGCGAATGGCCTGAGTTCAAGGAACGATTCGCTCGCCTGCGTGAGTCGGTGCGATTGATGCGCGAGCTGTGGCTCGGCGACCGCGTCGACTTCGAGGGGGAGTACTACACGACCAAGGGCGCGTCGATCTACGACGTTCCCGAGGGCGGTATCCCGGTCTACATCGCCGCAGGCGGTCCGGTGGTCGCGCGCTATGCAGGACGCGCAGGCGACGGATTCATCTGCACCTCGGGCAAGGGCATGGAGCTCTACACCGACAAGCTTCTTCCGGCCGTCGAAGAGGGAGCGGGCAAAGCCGAGCGCGACGCCGGTGAGATCGACAAGATGATCGAGATCAAGATCAGCTACGACACCGATCCCGAGCTGGCGTTGGAGAATTGCCGCTTCTGGGCACCGCTGTCGCTGACGCCGGAGCAGAAGCACTCGATCGAGGATCCGATCGAAATGGAGAAGGCTGCGGACGAGTTGCCGATCGAGCAGGTTGCCAAGCGGTGGATCGTGGCGTCGGATCCGGACGAGGCAGTGGAGCAGGTCAAGCAGTACACCGATGCCGGCCTGAACCACTTGGTCTTCCACGCACCGGGGCACGATCAGAAGCGGTTCCTCGAACTGTTCGAGAAGGACCTCGCGCCGCGCCTCCGCAAGCTCGGCTGACTCGAGCGCAGACCTCAGAGATCGGCCGTGAGTGCGAACAGTCGCATGTCACGGTCGGTTCTGGTCTCGTACTCGCCGTACACCTCGATCATCGCGCCGAACTGTCCATAGATGCGCGCCTTCTCCTCGCCGGTGATGCGAGTGGCCGTCACCGGAATCTTCTTGCCGCCGATGGCCACCACGGCCTTCGGATCGGCAAGGAGGTTCGACGTCCACGCCGGATGGTGCTGCTGACCGAAATTGGATCCGACGACGTAGATCTTCTCGCCCTCGCGGTAGTACAGCAGCGGGCTGGTCCTCGGCTTGCCGGATTTGCGGCCGGTGGTGGTCAGCAACACCACCGGTGCCGCGATCGGCCCGAGGACGGTGAAACGGCCGTCGGATTTGGTCAACAACCACCGGTCGACGCCTGCGAGGTTCTTGATGACCCACGAACCGGGCTTCGTCGACGCGAACTTCACGGCGGGTTTACGGATGAACGAGGTTTCGCTGCCCCAGCGCACATCCGGGAACGGTGATTCGGCCATGGTTCATGGGACAACCCGACTGCACCCGGTGTCAAGACCGCACCCACTAGGCTAGCGAGCATGGCTGAGCCCAGCGGCACCGACGCGTCGGACATGTATCCCTCGAGCATCTACATCGCGTCGCCGGAAGGGGACACCGGGAAATCCACCATCGCGTTGGGCGTGCTGCAGATGCTCGCGGCGACGGCGGCCCGCGTGGGTGTGTTCCGGCCCATCGCGCGTTCGACGGACGAACCCGACTACATTCTCGAACTGCTCGTCGAGCACACCACCGCAGATCTGACCTACGAGCAGTCCCTCGGCGTCACCTACGAGCAGGTCCACGCCGACCCGGATGCAGCGCTCAGCGAGATCGTCAATCGGTACCACGAGGTGGCCTCCCAGTGCGAT
The DNA here is from genome assembly GCF_047782425.1 of Rhodococcus sp. 077-4. Taxonomy (NCBI): domain Bacteria; kingdom Bacillati; phylum Actinomycetota; class Actinomycetes; order Mycobacteriales; family Nocardiaceae; genus Rhodococcus; species Rhodococcus sp. 077-4. The sequence goes on from NZ_JAJPWC010000001.1 coordinate 1,344,108, forward strand.
GCCGTGGTGATCGTGGGCAGCGACTACACCGACGTCGGTAGCCCCAGCGAACTCGGTTTCAATGCCCGCATCGCGGTCAATCTCGGTGCCCCCGTTCTGCTTGCGCTGCGCGGGTCCGAGCGCACACCCGACGAGATCACCCAGTTGGCCACCCTGTGCCAGGCCGAGCTCCGGCAACACCACGCACATCTGGCTGCGATCGTGGCGAACCGCTGCGACCCCGACGCTCTCGACGCGGTGACCGACGCGCTGGCGTCGGTCGGAGTGCCCGCGTGGAGCCTGCCGGAGATTCCCCTTCTCGTCGCGCCGACGATGGCCGAGCTTCTCGATGCGGTCGACGGCACGTTGTACAGCGGCGATTCGTCCCTGTTGCAACGAGAAGCGTTGCGGGTCATGGTCGGTGGCATGACGGCCGAGCACATCCTCGAACGTCTCACCGAAGGTGTCGTCGTCATCGCGCCCGCCGACCGATCCGACGTGCTGCTCGCCCTCGTCAACGCCCATGAGGCCGAGGGTTTTCCGTCCCTCGCCGGAATCATCATGAACGGCGGCATCGATCCCCATCCGGCTATCGCACGACTGGTGGCGGGACTGGGTCCGCGGTTGCCGATTCTGACGACGGAGCTCGGCACTTTCGACACCGCCTCCGCCGCGGCCCAGACCCGAGGGCGCGTCGCGGTCGGCTCGCAGCGCAAGGTCGATACCGCACTCGGCCTGATGGAACAGCGGGTGGACGCGAAAACCCTTCTGGGACGGCTCGATATCGCCATCCCCACCATCACGACCCCGCAGATGTTCGAGTACCAGCTCATCCACCGGGCACGCGCCGACCGCAAGCACATCGTGCTCCCCGAGGGCGGCGACGACCGCATCCTCCGTGCGGCCGGACGGCTGCTGCAGCGTCAGGTCGCGGATTTGACCATCCTCGGTGAAGAAGGCCCCATCCGCCGACGCGCGTCGGAACTGGGCGTCGACCTCGACAGCGCGACGGTTCTCGACCCCAAGAACTGCGATTACGCAGAGGACTTCGCAGTGGAGTACACCGAGCTGCGTAAACACAAGGGCATGACGCTCGAACGCGCCCGCGAGATCATGGCCGACATCTCCTACTTCGGAACGATGATGGTGCACAAGGGAATCGCCGACGGCATGGTCTCCGGTGCCGCACACACCACGGCGCACACCATCAAGCCGTCGTTCGAGATCATCAAGACCACCGAGGGAGTGTCGACGGTGTCGTCGATCTTCCTGATGTGCCTGTCCGATCGTGTTCTCGCCTATGGTGACTGCGCCGTCGTACCCGACCCCACGTCCGAGCAGCTGGCCGACATCGCTGTCTCCTCGGCGCAGACCGCGGCCCAGTTCGGGATCGAACCCCGGGTGGCCATGCTCTCGTACTCCACCGGTGAATCCGGCTCGGGAGCCGACGTGGACAAGGTCCGACAAGCCACCGCACTTGTGCGCGAACGCAATCCAGAGCTGCTCGTCGAGGGCCCGATTCAGTACGACGCGGCCATCGAACCGTCCGTCGCCGCGTCGAAGCTGCCCGATTCCGAGGTGGCGGGCAAGGCCACGGTGTTCATCTTCCCGGACCTCAACACCGGCAACAACACCTACAAGGCCGTCCAGCGCAGCGCCGGTGCCGTGGCCGTCGGACCGGTTCTGCAGGGACTGCGCAAGCCCGTCAACGATCTTTCCCGCGGCGCACTCGTCGAGGACATCGTCAACACCGTCGCCATCACCGCGATTCAGGCCCAGGGTATCGCCGACGCAGCCGAGCAGGAGAGCAAGTGAGCATCCTCGTCGTCAACTCCGGTTCGTCGTCGGTCAAGTTCCAACTGGTAGATCCGGGCTCGGGGGAGTCTCTGGCCAACGGGCTCGTCGAGCGCATCGGCGAATCCGACGGCCGAGTCGAACTCGACCACCGGGGCGAAACATCCGAGCGAACCCAGCACATCGAAGACCACGGTGCCGGTCTGGCCCTGGCGTTCGAGATGCTCGCCGACGCAGGGGTCGGTCTCGACTCCGACGTCACCGCCGTCGGGCATCGTGTCGTTCACGGCGGCACCGTCTTCTACCGTCCGACGATCATCGACGACGCGGTGGTGCAGCAGATCTCGGACCTCAGTGCCCTTGCCCCACTCCACAATCCGCCGAACGTCCTGGGTATCGAGGTCGCCAGGAAGCAACTGCCGAACGTGCCGCACGTGGCAGTGTTCGATACGGCCTTCTTCCACTCCTTGCCCGACGCGGCCGCGACGTACGCCATCGACGCGACCGTGGCTGCCGAGCACGACATCCGACGCTACGGTTTTCACGGCACCTCGCACCGCTACGTGTCCGAGCAGGTCGCGCAGTTCCTGGGCCGCGACCTCGCCGAGATCGACCAGATCGTGCTGCACCTGGGCAACGGTGCATCTGCCTCGGCCGTCGCCGGGGGTCGGGCCGTCGACACCTCGATGGGGCTGACCCCGCTCGAAGGTCTCGTCATGGGTACCCGCAGCGGTGACATCGACCCCGGCGTGATCATGCACCTTCGCCGCAGTGCGGGCATGAGCGTCGACGATATCGATGCGCTGCTCAACCGTCGCTCCGGGCTGATCGGACTGAGTGGGGTCAACGACTTTCGGCAACTACAGGAACGGATCGACGACGGCGACGCGTCCGCGCGCCTGGCGTACGACGTCTACATCCACCGCCTGCGCAAGTACATCGGCGCGTACATGATCGGGCTGGGCCGGCTCGACGCCATCACCTTCACCGCCGGTGTCGGCGAGAACGCGGCAGCGGTACGTGCGGACGCCCTCGCGAGCCTGCAGGGCTTCGGCATCGAGATCGACCCCGAGCGTAATGCCGTGCGCAGCAAACAGGCTCGGGTGATCTCGACCGACTCCTCGAAGGTCACGGTGCTGGTGGTGCCGACCAACGAGGAACTTGCGATCGCTCGCGCAGCGGACGATCTGGTAAGTGCCGGCGACTAGAACAGTGAACGTGGCCGGATCGCGTTCGCCAGATCCACCAGTGAAAAGCGATGGGCACGATCGGTGGCGTTGCGGGCCAGCGCCCGAAGGCCCTTCTCGGTGCCGCGCCGCAACCCGTCCTCGGTGAACGGGACGCTGAGAATCGGTTCCCGCTCGGCTGTGGCGGCGTGGCCGGAGACGATCCAGTCCAGGGCCATCGCCAGCACCAGCGTCCGCATCTGCAGCGCCCGGCTCTCGGCCTTGGGCAGTAGCGCCACTCGCCGTGCTGCAGAACGGAAATCGGCCTCGGACAGCTCGGCTCGCGAGCGGTCCATCAGTAGCGTCAACACACTTGTCATGCGTGCCATCGAGTAGTGCCGCGAGCTGATCGGTACTTGATCGAGAGCGGCGATGGCACCCGTTTGATCACCGCGCCGCTGCAATTGCCGAGCCAAGCCGAACGCCGAACTGACGATGCCACGGTTGGTTCGCCACACTGCCCGGTACAGCCCCTCGGCCCTGGCCCGCCACTTCTCGGCTTCTTCGGCGTTGCCGGTGGCGACGTGGCCGAGCAACTCCGAGGTGGCTCCGAGAGCGAGTTTGGGTGCGAGCTCGCCGGGCATCGCGCCCAGGACGTTGTCGAAACAGGTGAACGCCGAATCGTATTCGTGATGGAGCAGCGCGATCAGACCGGCGTACCACTGGACGCGCCACGGGTCGGCGTCGTGGTCGGTCGACTGGACCTTGGACAGAATGTCCGTTGCCTCGACCACGTTCCCGAGATCGAGATGGGCCTTCACCTCGGCGAGGGTGATCTCGAGACTCAGCTCGACGGGAGTCGAATCAGGAGTGGTGGAGCCAGTAGAGCGGTTCGATTCCGTTCCGGCAGTGATGCGTTCGATGCCGTTGCGTTTGGCGTGTTGCAGTGAGTCCAACGTCTGTCGAGGCTCGACGTGTACTGCTGCGGCGAGCAACGGTGCACTCGGGTCGTTGGGGTCCACCAGTGGAACCGGTAGCGCAGCAACCACTTCGGCTGCCGTCATTCGTTCGTGGCGTACCGTGCCGTCCACGTAGGTGTCGGTGCGCCCCACCGACTGCTCGGTGCCGAATGTCGTGCGGGGCGGGCTGAACACCGTCGACAGTCCTGGCCGCTCGACGCCCGTTCGGATCGCCAGAATCTCGCGCAGCACGCCGGTGGCCTGCCCGGCGAACTCGTCCGCGGACCGGAAGCGCCGAGTGGGGTCCTCGTGAGTGGCGCGCAGCAGCAGTCGATGCAGCGACGGAAACTGCTGCAGCACATCCGAATCCTCGGCCGAGGGCAGCCCGTCGAGATACTTTCCGTTCTTCGAAGGCATGTCCAGCGTCAGTACTGCGAGCGTGCGCCCCACCGTGAAGATGTCCGACGCCACCGTCGGCCCCGTCTTCACGATCTCCGGTGCCTGGTAGCCCACCGTGCCGTACAGGTAGCCGTAGTCCTCGATGCCCGCGACCGCGCCGAGGTCGATGAGCTTGATCTGGTCGTCGGAGATCATGATGTTCTCCGGCTTGAGATCGTTGTAGACCAGACCGATCGAATGCAGATAGCCCAGTGCCGGAAGAACTTCGAGGACGTAGGCGAGCGCCTGCTCGACCGGCAGGCGGGCACCGTCTCCGCAGGCGGTGAGGATGTCGCGCAACGAACGACCGCCGACGTACTCCATGACGATGAAGCCGACGGTCGATCCGTCCTTTCGGGGCTGTTCGACGAAGTTGTAGATCTTCACCACGCCGGGATGTGCGACCTCGGCGAGGAACTGACGTTCGGCGACGGCGACGGCATGGGCCTCTTCGTCACCGAAATGCAGCAGTCCCTTGAGTACCACCCAGCGGTCGCTGACGTTGCGGTCGATGGCGAGGTAGATCCAGCCGAGTCCGCCGTGCGCGATGCAGCCCTGCACGTCGTACTGGCCGACCACACGGTCGCCCGGCTCCAGCAACGGAGTGAAGTCGAACGTCGCACCGCAGTGCGGGCACACGCCCACCGAGATGTCGGGCTCGCCGGGCTCGTTGCGGCCCACCTTGGCGTTGCACTTCCAACAGAACCGCTTGTGTTGCGGCACCGTCGGATCCGACATCACCGCGGTGGCCGGATCGACCGGCTCCACCCGTGGGACCTCCACCAGACCGCCGCCGAGTCGCCGCCGAATGCCGGTGCTGCGCGACCGACCCGATCTCGACCGACCCGTCTTGGATCGGGTGGAAGCATTCTGTGCCGCAGTGGATTTCGCGGTGCGGCCGTCGATCGGCGACCGCGAGACCGCCTGGGTGCGTTCGACGCCGTCGGTCGCCGCTGGTGCTCTCGACACGGCCGCAGTGCGTTCGCTGGTGTCGGTTCGAGAGACCGCCTGCGTTCGCTGCGCCGGGGCTGTGGCTTGCTGTTCGTCGTCGTCCATGTCGGGGTCCCTAATCGCTGTACGACGCGCTGGGCGGACCGGGGGTGGGACCGAGCACCGTCAACCAGCGGTTGTAGATGCGATTCCACGTTCCGTCGGAGCGGATGCGCGCCAACGTCCCGTTGACGAACCGCACCAGATCCTCGTTGTTCTTGTTGATTCCCACGCCGTACGGTTCCGGGCTCAGGCTCTCACCGACGATCTCGAGGTACGGATCCTGCGCAGCGAGACCGGCGAGAATGGCGTCGTCCGTGCTCACGGCGTCGACCTGCCGTTGTTGGAGCACCACGAGACAATCCGACCACATCGGCACCGTCACCACGGTCGCGGCGGGCTGCACACGCTGAATGCGTCGCAGCGACGTGGTGCCCTCCACGGCGCACACCCGCTTGCCCGCGAGGTCCTCGATTCCGCGGATGCCCGAACCCTGTACCACCAGAACCCGGTGCTGCGCTTGGAAGTACACGGTGGAGAACTGGACGTCCTGGCGCCGAGCGCACGTGATGGTCATGGTCTTCACCACCATGTCCACCGACGAATCCTGCAGGGCCTCGAGCCGCTGCGCCGAGGTGAGGATGCGAAAGTCCAACCGGTTGGGGTCGCCGAACAGGTCGCGTGAGACTTCCCGGGCGATGTCGACATCGAACCCCACCAGCTGGCCGGTCATCGGATCACGGAAGCTGAAAAGGTTGCTGCCCGTGTCCAATCCGACAATCAGGCGGCCTTTGGCGCGCAGAGCATCGATGGTCGGCTGCGGCACCGGCGGAGCGCCGGGGCCCGTCGCGAGCGGCCGCAGGCTGGCGGTGGGGCGGGCGCACTCGTCGTCTGCGGGACTCTCGGTGGGCCGAGCGGCGACGGATGCGCCGTCCGGCAGCGGCGGCTCGGTGAACGTCGTATCCATCAGCGGCGCAGAGTTGTCCGGCGGAGCGCACCCGACCAACAGGGCGGTGACCATGATGCCGACAGCCAGCAGGCGCATCACAGGTACTCACGCAACCTCGGGAACAACCCGACGCCGAAGGCCACCGAGGCGACGACGGTGAGTACGTACGCACCGTTGGACAACCCCGACAACACCCACACCGAGCGATCGATGTTGGACCGCAATTCGCGTCGGGCATTCTCGATTCCGTCGACCAGGACGCTGTCCAGTGCGGTGAACGCTGCGGCCGAATCGGATTCGCCGGTCCCGGTGGCGATGGCGACCGCGCCGTTGAAATCGCCGACCTCGAGCGCGGAATCGATCCGCGAGTGCGAGGTGGACCACGTGCTCAGAGCATCGATCACCGCCGCGTCGCCCTGGAACATCTCCGTCAGTCGAGAGACGTTGGCGTCGAACGACTGTCCGTAGTCCTGGCTGCCGCCGCGGCGGGCGAGATCGAGTGTCTCGTCTGCTCTGGCCTGCTGCGCGAGGATGAAACCCGTCGTGTAGGACTTCAGCGGAGACACTCCACGGTCGATCGCGTGATCGGTGGCGATCGAGGAGATCAGTCCCACCACCAGCATCCAACCGAGAAGTCCGGCGACAGCGACTGTGGCAGAAAGGATTCCGACGTTCAACGTCCGACGCGTAGTCCGTGACAGGTACCACTGCGCCGCACCGGTCATCAGCAACAGGAACACCAGCGAGCCGATCGCGAACAGTGGGGGACTGGTGAAGCGCTCCTGATCGGCCGACACACGCGACGCCTGCTCGGTGTACAGCTTCTCGGCCAGCGGCAGCAAACTGGTCTGCATCATCGTCGACGCCTCACCGAGATACGCCGCGCCCACCGGATTTCCGCTGCGATTGTTGGCTCGCGCCGTCTCGACCAGACCGCTGTACACCGGCAGCCCGGCGGCGATCTGAGTCAGCACTGCGCTGGTGGCCGCGTCGTTCTCGGTCACTCCGGCCGAGGCCGCGATCAACTCCGACGATGCCTCCCCGAGCGCCTGCGAGTATCGCTCGCGTACCTCGGGCGGCTCGAGTCCGCCGGCGATGAATGCCGTCGCCGCAGCCGCATCGGCCACCGACAGTGCCCCGTACAGATTCTGTGCCGAGTTGGCGAACGGCTCGGTCCGCACCAGCAGGGTGCCCAGAGTGTCGACCCGTTCGGTCACGGCCGTCGATGCGAGATTGCCGACCGTCAAGGCCAACACCACCAGAGCCGTTCCCATCGCGACCAATCGCGCAGGCGTCGAGCGCATCGTGTATCGAACCGGTGGCTTGCCTGCAGTGGCACCGACGTGCGTAGCCGTTGTCGGGGGGACGGCAGCGGAGGGGGTAATGCCGGCCGCGATCACGCTCCCGAGCATATAAGCAGGCGGACCGTACTGCAGCCACTACAGCTCACTGACTACCGGCAGATGATTCACCTAGGCTGGTGAGCATGCGTGGTGACGGGGACGGCTGGGTGATCGGCGAGGACGGCACTCGGCACTGGGGAAAGCACGGTGCCGCGGGACTGCTGCTGCGTGCCCCGTCCGACGCACGCGAACCGATGGTGCTGTTGCAGCATCGCGCGCTGTGGAGCCACCAGGGCGGAACGTGGGCATTACCCGGCGGAGCCCGTGATTCCCATGAGAGCACCGCGCACGCGGCCGTTCGCGAAGCACACGAGGAAGCCGGAATCGCGGCCGAACAACTGTGTGTGCGCAGCGAGCGTGTCACCGCGAGCGTCGAGAGCGGCTGGTCGTACACCACCGTCATCGCCGATACCGATCATCCGTTGGCCACCGTGCCCAACGGTGAGAGCACCGAACTGCGCTGGGTACCGGAATCGATCGTCGCCGAACTCCCACTGCACCCCGGGTTCGCGTCCAGCTGGCCGTCGCTGCGCACAGTTCCGCTGCGGGTGCTGCTCGACACCGCCAATGTGCTGGGCTCGCGGCCGAACAGCTGGTGGAAGGACCGCGCCGGATCCACCGCTGCCTTGCTGACCTCGCTCGCTCAGACGCTGCCGCGCACCGTCGAACTGCCCAGCGGCCAGTACGGCTGGCTCACGCGCATCGAGGCCGTGCTCGAAGGCCAGGCCCGTGACGCGCAGGTGGACGATCCGCGCATCCCGGTCATCGTCGCCGACGGCAGTGGCGACGACACCCTCGCCGACCAGGCCAATCTCGACGGCGATCTGACTGCGCTCGTCACGGCCGACCGCGGACTACGTGACCGGTTGCCGGAATCGGTGCAGGTCCTGACGCCGTCCGCAGTACTGGGTTGGCTCTAGGCCTGCAGCGCCTGCACCAACTCGCGAGCCGCAGCCTGCGGGTCCCTGGCCTCGGTGATTGCTCGGACCACCACGATGCGATCGGCACCGGCCGCCCGAACCTGATCCACATTGGTCGCGTCGACGCCGCCGATGGCGAACCACGGCCGTTCCGGGAGCGCGTCCGCAGTGGCCCGCAGAGACTCGAGTCCCGCCGCAGTTCGATTGGGCTTGGTGGGCGTCGGCCACACCGGCCCGACGGCGAAGTAGTCGACGCCGTCCTCGATCGCGGCGAGCGAGGACTGTGCGCGATTCTGCGTCGACCGCCCGATCACCACGTCCGGGCCCAGAATCTGTCGTGCGTAGTGCACCGGTAGATCGCCCTGACCCAGATGCAGTACGTCGGCACCCGAGGCCAACGCCAGATCCGCGCGATCGTTGACCGCCAGCAGTGCACCGTGCCGCTTGGTCGCAGCGAGCAGGACCGCCAGCGCGGCGAGCTCGTCCTTGGCTTCGAGGGGACCGAACTCACGCTCACCGGCGGAGTTCTTGTCGCGCAGCTGAATGATGTCGACGCCACCGGACAACGCGGCCTCGGCGAACTGCGCGAGGTCGCCCTTGTCGCGCCTGGCATCGGTACACAGGTACAGGCGAGCGGACGCAAGACGCTCACGGGGACTCTGGTTGCGGGCGGTCTGAGATGGATGCACGAAACGAACTGTATTCTCATGGAGGCCGTAAAACGAAGATTGATCGCGGGAGTCCCAGGGTTCGTGGGGCTGAGAGTGGGTTCGCCGCCCTTACCGTCAATACCTGAACCCGATCATGCGGGCGCAGGGAGTGAGGAATCGCGTGCACATCGTTGTGATCGGCGGAGGCGTCATCGGGTTGTCGACGGCGCTGCGCCTGGCCGACGACGGTCACCGGGTCGTCCTTCACGACCCGGCTCTGGGAAAGGGCGCATCCTGGGTTGCCGGCGGGATGTTGGCTCCGCTGTCCGAGGGCTGGCCTGGCGAACACGAATTGCTGCATCTGGGTGCTGCGTCGTTGGCGCGCTGGCCGGAATTTGCCCGACGCCTCCCCGGTCCCTCGGTGTTCTCCGCGACCGGATCGGTGACAGTGGCCCTCGACTCCGCCGATGCCGCCGATCTGCGAACGATCGCCGAATGGGTAGGCGAACAGGGCCACGAGCTCGAGATTCTGGGACGAGCGCAGCTACGCGAGCTCGAACCTGCTCTGGCGCAGAACATTCGGCTCGGACTGCTCGCTCCGACCGAACTGTCCGTCGACAATCGAGCACTGGTTGCCGCGCTCGAGCAGGCGTGTCTCGACGCGGGAGTGGAGTTCTCCACGGAGTCGGTCGACACCATCCCCGACGCCGACCAGGTGGTTCTGGCTGCCGGTGCGCAGTCGGCCGCGCTGTGGCCATCTCTTCCGGTCCGGCCGGTCAAGGGCGAGATCCTCAGGCTGCGCAGGCGGCCGAGCGCAGCGCCACCGCCACACCGCACCGTCCGAGGAACCGTGCACGGACGTGCGATCTACCTGGTACCGCGCGGCGACGGATTGGTCGTCGGCGCAACACAATACGAATCCGGCCACGACACCCAAGTCACCGTCGCCGGGGTACGAGACCTGATAGCCGACGCCGAACGGCTCATGCCGAGCATCGGCGAATACGAACTCCACGAGACCGCTGCCGGACTGCGGCCGATGAGCCCGGACGGACTACCCCTGATCGGCAGGCTGTCTCCGACGGTGATTGTCGCGACCGGTCACGGCCGCAACGGGATTCTGCTGGCCCCCATCACCGCCGACGCGGTCGCCGCGCTGGTTTCCGGCGACACCCTGACCGAGGCGAAAGCGGCTGCACCTCAGAGATTCTCGCAGATCGAAAGGACACCATGACACAGGTCGCGATCGGAATCACCGTCAACGGTGAAGACCACCTGCTCACCGAGGACATGACCATGCAGCAACTGCTCGAGTTCCTGGGCATGCCGGAGAAGGGCATCGCCGTCGCCGTCGACGGCGCGGTGCTGCCCAAGAGCCGATGGAACACCACCGGAGTCGAAAAAGGTTGGACCATCGACGTTCTCACGGCCGTTCAAGGTGGTTGAGAGCATGACGGCTGAAAGTACTGGTCGTTCCGCAGGCTCCACTCCTGGCCTGACGATCGCCGGCCGCACCTTCACCTCCCGGCTCATCACCGGCACCGGGGGAGCGGCGAATCTTGCGGTACTCGAGGACGCACTCGTCGCATCCGGAACCGAACTGACCACCGTCGCGATGCGTCGCGTCGACGCCGCCGGTGGGACGGGTGTGCTGGATCTGCTGCGACGCTTGAACATCGCCCCGTTGCCGAACACCGCGGGCTGCCGTGGCGCGGCCGAGGCAGTTCTCACCGCGCAACTCGGCCGTGAGGCACTCGAGACCGACTGGGTGAAACTCGAAGTGATCGCCGACGAGCGAACCCTGCTGCCCGACGCCATCGAACTGGTCAAGGCTGCAGAGCAACTCGTGGACGACGGCTTCCAGGTGCTGCCGTACACCACCGACGACCCGGTATTGGCCAAGCGTCTCGAGGACATCGGCTGCGTGGCCGTCATGCCGCTCGGCTCACCCATCGGCACCGGCCTGGGCATCGCCAACCCCCACAACATCGAGATGATCGTCGACGCCGCGTCGGTGCCGGTGATCCTCGACGCGGGCATCGGCACGGCCAGCGACGCCACTCTCGCGATGGAACTCGGCTGCGACGCAGTGCTGCTCGCGACCGCAGTGACCCGCGCGAAAGATCCCGCGCTGATGGCGTCGGCGATGCGGAATGCGGTGGAGGCGGGATACCAGGCCCGACATGCGGGCCGAATCCCGAAGCGATTCTGGGCGCAGGCCAGCTCGCCCATGTGAGTGGCTGCGTCGGCGGCGCAGCACGCAAACGCGCGCGCATGTGCTGAACGCGCGCGGATCAGTGGCGGATACGAGGGCGAATCCGTGCGCACCTGACGAACGCGCGCGCGTTTGCAACCGCAGGCCGCCGATGCCGCCTGCTGTCTCAGGGTGTGTGTCATCCGAAAGGATGATGCTTGTCGCGACTGTGGGTCGATGTGCTGACGGGTGTCGATCGGGGACAGTTGTCCCATGATCGAAGTGACAGGACTGACCAAGCAATACGGCGCGGTGACGGCGGTCGACAACCTCACCTTCACCATCAAACCCGGCATCGTGACCGGCTTCCTCGGCCCCAACGGCGCAGGCAAGTCCACCACGATGCGGATGATCCTCGGTCTCGACCGTCCCACCTCGGGAACGGCGACCATCGAGGGCAAGAGCTACAGCGAACTGAAGCAACCACTGCGTACCGTCGGCGCTCTGCTCGACGCCAAGTGGGTGCATCCCAACCGTTCTGCGCGTGCGCACCTCGAGTGGATGGCCGCCTCCAACGGCATCCCGAAGTCGCGCGTCGACGAGGTGCTGCGGCTGGTCGGCCTCAGCGATGTCGCGAAGAAGAATGCCGGCGGATTCTCGCTCGGTATGTCGCAGCGGCTCGGCCTTGCAGGCGCGTTGCTCGGCGACCCGAAGGTGTTGCTGTTCGACGAGCCGGTCAACGGCCTCGACCCGGAAGGCATCGTCTGGATTCGAAAGTTCATGCAGCGGCTGGCAGCCGAGGGTCGAACCGTTCTGGTCTCGAGCCACCTGCTCTCCGAGATGGCGCAGACAGCAGAGCATCTCATCGTCATCGGACGCGGCAAGCTGATCTCCGATTCCACGGTGCAGGAATTCATCGACCACGCATCCGAAGCCTCGGTGCGAGTACGCAGCCCGCAGCTCGACGGCCTCCGCAAGGCCCTGACCACAGCCGGTCTCACCGTGCGTGAGCCGGACAGGACCGACGAACTGCAGCCCTCGCTGGTTGTGCTGAACTCGAGCACCGACGCAATCGGCGACATCGCAGGCCGTGCCGGAATCACACTGCACGAGTTGGCCTCTCAGCGAGGTTCGCTCGAGGAAGCATTCATGAAACTGACCGGAGACACAGTGCAGTACCACGGCGAAGAAACCAATTCTCAGCAAGCGATGGGCGGTGCACTCTGATGGGCGTCTTGGCAGCAGAGAGAATCAAATTCACCTCGACCAAATCACCGTGGTGGTGCAGCGCGATCATCGTGGTGCTCGGTCTCGGGTTCGCGGCCATTCTGGGTTGGGCTGCGAAGTCGGCCCTGAGCCTCGACGCGCCCGAGGGCATTCCACCCACGACCGCCGCCGATGTCGTCGGGGTCGGAGTCGGCACGTTCGGTGCCATGGTGCTGATGATCCTGGCCGCGTTGACCGTGACCAGCGAATACCGGTTCGGCATCATTCGCACCACGTTCCAGGCGGTGACCAACAGGGGATCGGTTCTGGGAGCCAAGGCACTGCTGGTGGGCGTTTACGGTGCAATCCTGTCGTTCGCGCTCGCGGTGGTCGGGCTCGTCATCGCCAAGGGTCTGGCAGGCGAGCAGGCGGGCGTATTGCTCGGATTCGACGTGGACGGTACGTGGCGCGTCCTGTACGGCACGGCCATCCTGGCATTCGTTCAGGTCGTTCTCGCGATCGGCGTCGGCGCTCTCGTTCGACAGTCGGCCGGTGCGATCGCGATCCTGCTGCTGTGGCCGCTGCTGATCGAGAACCTGGTCGGCCTCATTCCGAACGTCGGGGCGAAGATCCAGGCGTTCCTGCCGTTCCTGAATGCCAATCACTTCCTCGGCTCCGATGGCGGAATCGACTTCCACTGGGGTCCGATCGGCAGTCTGATCTACTTCGTCGCGTTCACAGCGGTGATCTTCGGCGCAGCAGTGTTCGTCGTCAATCGTCGGGACGCCTGACGCCGCTCGCCGGTAGGGTGTCCGCTATGCGGAAATCCTTGCTTGCAGGTAGCGCCGTCACCGTCTTGATTCTGGCCGGTTGCTCGTCCACCTCTGGTACAGGGGACGAGGAACCGGCCAGAGTTTTCGCGACACCCGACGGGCCCGGCCTGTCCGAAGCCGTCACCGAGGACGCTTTGGTAGGACACCTCGAGGAACTGGAAGCCATTGCCGCCGCACACGACGGAAACCGCGCGGCCGGCACCGCCGGATACGACGCGAGTGTCGATTACGTTGTCTCGCAACTCGAATCGGCTGGATTCGAGGTGACCACCCCGGAGTTCGAGTTCGAGACCTTCGATGCGCAGACGCAGATCCTGAAATCGGGCGGCACCGAGATTCCGGTCTTCGCGCTCAGCTATTCGCCGACCACCACCGCCGAGGGCATCACCGCACGCGTCGTCGGTGCTCCCGCAAATGCAGACGGTTGCGAGGCAACCGATTACGCCGGTCTCGATCTGGCCGGGGCCGTCGCCGTCGTGCCACGCGGAGTGTGCCCGTTCGGTGTGAAACAGACCGTCGCAGCAGAACTGGGTGCGGCGGCAGCGATCATCGTCAACAACGAGCCGGGACCGCTGGATTCGGGGACACTCGGCGACCCCGAGACCGCGAAGATACCGACCGGCGGAGTGAGCCAGGAGGACGGCGCAGCCGTGCTGGCCGCACCCGAGGTGACGCTCACGCTCGTCACCGAGACCGACAAGACCAAGAGCCGCAACATCATTGCGCAGACCACCACCGGATCCACCGAGAACGTGGTGGTCACCGGCGCGCACCTCGACAGCGTCCCCGAGGGCCCCGGCATCAACGACAACGGAACCGGTACGGCGGCAGTACTCGAAACCGCACTGCAGATGGGTAGTGCCCCCGAGGTGACCAACGCGGTGCGCTTCGCCTTCTGGGGCGCAGAGGAGAGCGGGCTCGTGGGCTCCACCAAATACGTCGAGGGCCTCTCCGACGAGGACAAGCGAAACATCGCGCTGTACTTGAACTTCGACATGATCGGCTCGCACAACGCCGGGTACCTCGCCTACGACGGAGACGATTCCGACAAGGTGGGTGAGCCTGCAGGACCGGCCGGATCCGACGCCATCGAGCGCACCTTCGTCGAGCGACTTGCCGCCGATGGTGTCGCCGTCGACGGTACCGATTTCGACGGCCGTTCGGACTACGGCCCGTTCATCGAGGTCGGCATCCCGGCCGGTGGTGTCTTCAGCGGCGCGGACGAGAACAAGACCGCTGAGCAGGCCGAGAAGTGGGGCGGTACCGCGGATCAGACCTTCGACGAGAATTACCACACCGATCAGGACACGTTGGCGAATGTCGACCGCGCCGCGCTCGCGAAGAACGGTGCAGCCGTGGCCTACGGCATCGGCATCTACGCGCAGTCGGTGGAGGGCCCCAACGGGGTCCCGGTCGGTGCCGAGCGCGAGGCCGCACGGGCCGAAGGGTAACGAAAGTATGTGTAACCGTCAGTTACGCTCGATGCTGTGAACGCTGTCGTCTCGTCGGTCGTGGACTGGGTCCGCACCACCAACCGAGCGCCCGCGGTGGTCGGGGCGGTTCGGCGGGTGCGTCGCGCGCTACCCGGTGACCCCACGTTCGGCGATCCCATGTCGATCGACGGTCCAGGACGGGCACTGGCCGTTGCCCGAGTGGCCGACAGGTTCCTGGCTGCCAACGGACTCGACGACGAACCGGGCGCGTCCCGCGAAGTGGGGCTGGGCGCGCTCCAGGTCTGGCAGGCGATTCTCGAACGTGCAGGCCGTGGCCGCGGGGAACAGGACGTCACCATCGTGTTCACCGACCTCGTCGGGTTCTCGTCGTGGTCGCTCCGCGCCGGTGACACCGCCACCCTGACCTTGCTCCGCAAGGTGTCCAAAGCCATCGAACCCGAGGTCGCGTTCCGAGGCGGCCACGTCGTCAAGAGGCTGGGCGACGGCATCATGGCCGTCTTCGTCGACGCGGGCAAGGCCGTCGACGCAGTATTCGCGGCACGCGAGGCATTGAAGGGCGTCGACGTCGACGGCTACACCCCCACGATGCGCGTCGGAATCCACACCGGCAGCCCGCGTCAGGTGGGATCGGACTGGCTCGGTGTGGACGTCACCGTCGCCGCCCGAGTGATGCAGACCGGCGGAAACGGCAACGTGATGATCTCAGCGACGGCGCTCGAGGCGGTCCCGCCGGAGGTGCTCGACGCCCTGCACGTGGTGTCCAAGCCCTATCGCCGCAGCTTCTTCGCTCCGAAGATCAAGGGCGCGCCCGACGACCTACGCATCCTCCGACTCGTGCAGTCGCCACAGCGGTGAGACCGGGCCGTGGCCCGCGCCCAGGTCGTAGGACGCGGCCAAGCAGCGGGTGACCCACTCCTTGCCGAACGCCACCGCGTCGGGCATGGAGTATCCGTGCGCCAATGCCGACGCGATCGATGCGGCGAGGGTGTCGCCGCCGCCGTGATCGTTGCCGGTGTCGATACGTTCGCTGGTGAACTCGTGGAAGGTGTCGCCGTCGAACAACAGATCGGTGCTGTGCGTCGACGTACGCAGATGACCGCCTTTGACCAGGGCCCACTGCGCGCCCAGGCCGTGCAGTGCCTCGGCGGCGCGTCGCGCGCTCGCGTCGTCGACCACGTCGATGCCGGTGATGAGCCGAACCTCGTCGAGGTTGGGGGTCACCAGCGACGCAATCGGGAACAGTGTGTGGCGGATGGCGTCGATGGCCTCGGCATGAAGGAGCGGATCACCGTGCATCGAGGCACACACCGGGTCGACGACCAGCGGCACCGGTCGGTCACGGCCGATCCCGACCTCGGTGCAGACGGTCGTGACCGCTTCGATGATCGCCGTGGAGGCCAGCATTCCGGTCTTCGCTGCGCCGACGCCGATGTCGGAGACGACCGAACGAACCTGGGCCGCGACGATCTCGGGCGGGATCTCGTGAAAGCCCGTCACGCCGACGGTGTTCTGAACCGTCACCGCCGCGACGGCAACACATGCGTGGACGCCCAACATGGCCATCGTGCGACTGTCCGCCTGGATTCCGGCACCGCCGCCGGAGTCGGTTCCGGCGATCGTCAGCGCACGGACGGGAGTCTCGCCGTTGGGCGTGAGCGGTAGGAACTTCACGAGAGACGACAGTACCGGCGGGCCGCGATCGGCAGGGTCTCGGCAGGCGAGACGCCGAAGGTGAATTTTGGCAAAAACATGGTGACACTTTGAATGTTGTTGTATCACAACGGCGCACGGGGACACTTATGAGCTGTACCAGCATTCCTGTCGGGTTCCAGCGAGAAACCTACGCATCCGAAGGTTTGTTGGTAGAAAAGGTGACAGGGCCACCGCGCGCATGTTTAATAGTGGTGCACGTCACAAAATATTTCATTCGTTCACCACTCGACACACAGCGAAGGAGGCGTCCCATGCTTGCAAGTTCTCCTAGCGCTGATGTCTCGATCAACAAGGACCAGAACCGTTTCGAGCTCCGATTGAACGGCGATCTCGTCGGCATCGTCGGTTTCTTCGAGGTGGAGGGAACCAGTAAGCGAGCGACGCGCACTCATGTCGTGTCCTTCATGCACACGGTCGTCACCGAGGACTTCGGCCATCAGGGCCTGGCCGGCATTCTGGTTCGGCGCGCACTCGACAGCGCTCGCTCCTACGGCTGGAAGGTCAAGCCGGTCTGCACCTACGTGCAGCGCTTCGCCGCAGCCAATCCCGAGTACAACGACATGCTCGTCGCTCTCTGACATTCGGTCGGCCGCGTAGATCACGGTTGGAACTCGACTCGGCGACGATCGTGCACTTCTGGCGCGGCACATCCGCACCACTGATCTCATAGGTGACATGAGTCACATACTTCCGCGTCGCACCGACACGGCACCGCCGGTCGATCGGCCCGTCGTTCGTATCGAGGACGACGTCGATCATCACAGATTCGATCTTTTCGTCGACGAAGAACTCGTCGGCATTCTCGGGTACCGCTTCGGCGAGGGCGTCGACGACGGCGGCGGTCCCGTCGTGGCCCTCATGCACACCGTCGTCAAGGAGGAATACGGCGACCGCGGCTGGGCCGGGGTGCTGGTACGGGCGTCACTGAACACCGCGCGCGATCGGCAGTGGCGCATCGTCCCGATCTGCACCTACGTCCGGCGCTACCTGGCGCAACACGAAGAATATCTGGACCTGATCGCCGATTAGAGAGCGCTGCTCTTGTTTCGAAACGCCGATCGGTGAATACTGCTTCCTGTAGAGAGCGCCGCTCTCGGAAGGAAGTTCGTTCCCGATGCGCACAGCTCTGTTCCTGTTCGTCGGCGTCATGTTCGCCGCCTACCCCATGGTGCGGCCCTACTCGGACGAGGTAGGCATCGCGGGAGCAAATGCCTTCGCATCCCCGAGCTGGGTTCTCGCCCACACATTCGCCATGCTCGGCTTCATCGCGCTCGGGCTCACCGTCCTCTACGCCGGTCGACGGTCCGATCTTGCGGTCGTGACCACGTGGATCGGCGTCGGACTGGTTCTGCCGTACTACGGCGCGGAAACGTTCGCGCTGCATGCGCTCGGTGTCGACGCCGCGGCGAACTCCAACCCGGGCCTGATCGACCTGGCGGACCCGATTCGCTATTCGCTCGTGCAGTCCGTCATGTTCGGACTCGGACTCGTGCTGATCGCCGTCGGTCTGGTGGCATTTGCCCTACGCAACCGCTACGCAGCTGTGCTGGCCGCGGGATTCGTACTGTTTCTGCCGCAGTTCTACACCCCACCGGCCGTACGAATCGCGCACGGACTGTTGATTCTCGTCGGGGCGATCCTCGCCGCCGGAGCGGTGTCGCGCAGGTCGGACGCCGATCAGCCGATGTCCACGATCACCGGGGCGTGATCGCTGGCTCCCTTGCCCTTGCGCTCCTCGCGGTCGATCGACGCACCGGTCACCCCAGCCGCCAGGGCAGGTGAGGTCAGAGCCATGTCGATACGTAGACCCTGCTTCTTCGGAAACCGCAGCTGTGTGTAATCCCAGTAGGTGTACGTCCTGGGCTCGGGTGTGAACTGTCGCGTCACCTCGGTGAATCCGGCGTCGGCGAAGGCCGCGAAGGCATCACGCTCGGCCTGGGAGGTGTGCGTCTTGCCCTCGAACAGTGCCGGATCCCAGACGTCGTCGTCGGTGGGAGCGATGTTCCAGTCGCCCACGAGTGCGATCTGCGCCAGCGGATCGGCGGTCACCCACGCCTGGGCGTCGGCCTTCAGCGCGGCGAGCCACTCGAGCTTGTAGGTGTAATGCGGATCGGCGAGTTCGCGGCCGTTCGGCACGTACAGGCTCCAGACGCGTACCCCGTCACACGTGGCCCCGATGGCGCGGGCCTCCTGGGCTGGATCGATCTCGGGATCCTTGCTGAACCCGGGCTGATCCTCGAAACCGACCTGTACGTCGTTCAGGCCGACCCTCGATGCGATCGCGACGCCGTTCCACTGACTCAGTCCGACGTGGGCCACCTCGTACCCGATGTCGGTGAACCGCTGGTACGGAAACTGTGCGTCCTTGCACTTGGTTTCCTGCATTGCCAGCACATCGACGTCCGATCGCTGCAGCCAATCGACGATTCGATCCTGACGAGAGCGGACGGAGTTCACATTCCAAGTAGCCAGACGCACGGGAATGAACCCTATAGAACGCCCCCGACACGCTCGCGACCGATCACGTTCTCGGGCCGCGCGTAGCGATAGCGATGATGATCGACGAAGCCCAGATCCCGGTACAGGGCAACGGCTTCGGCGTTGTCGACGGCCACCTGCAGGTATGCGTGAGTAGCGCCGAGGCCACGTCCCCAGCGCACCAACTCCCCGCACATCAGTGTGCCGAGTCCGTTGCGGCGATGCTCGGGAGCAACCCAGAGGGAGGTCAATCCCACCCAGCAGCGACCGTCCGGGGCAGTGGTGACGGCTGCGCGACCGACGGTGAGCGAGCCGATCGCGCCGAAACCGAGGGTGCCGTCGTGAACGGCCGAGACCACCTCTGCTGCGCCCGCAGTCGGCTCGCGGCCCTGGTAGCGCAGAGAGCTCAACCAGTCCTGTGTCGGCTCCGCGGTGACGGTGATGGCCGAATCACCTTCGCGCAGAACGAGTTCGGAAATACCCGCGGCCATGACGGCAGTCTCGTTGTACGTCCGCCATCCGGGCGGGGCGCTGCCGAGGCGGTCGGGGAGCGAGAGCGTCGGCGGCAGGCCGCGAGCGGCGTATCGCTCGGTGATCCTCGCGAGCGTCTCGGCTGCCGTCGATGCCCCTGGTTCGAGTGGTGCCGCCGAATTGGCGCGGCCGGTGAAACCGTGACCGAAGCGCACTTGCCAACCGTCGATCCACTCCCGCTCGACGCCCGGCCAACCGTCCGCCGCGGCCGCTTCGAGCGAGCGAATCTCCGACGTTCGAACAGGCTTGGGCCCCAACGCTTTCAATGCAACGACCCGTTCGGTGGCAACCTGCACCAGCATGCCGTCCCTGCCCCGAACCGAGACTGCAGCGGAGTCGGCGGACACCAGTTCCCCGATCACGTCCGTCATCGGGTGGGTGTGGCCCGGTGGCAGCCGGTACCGAAGCATCACCCGCGTCCCCACGGGAACGGTCACAGTGTCCCGATCATTCGAGCGGTCAGTCCTCGTCCTCGTCGTCGTGGCCGAACGGATCGTCCACCGTTCCTGGCGTCCAGCTCAGTCCCGGCACGCCCCAGCCCGCACGCTTGATTGCCTTCTTCGCCGCGCGCGCATGTCGACCGATGAGAACGTCGGTGTAGAGGAAGCCGTCGAGATGGCCTACTTCGTGCTGGAGCATCCGGGCGAAGAAGCCGCGGCCCTCGATGTCGACGGGATCACCGTTCGCGTCCGTGCCGGTCACTCGGGCCCACTCGGCGCGACCGGTGGGATGCTGCTCTCCTGGAACCGACAGGCAGCCCTCGTCGTCATCCTCCGGATCGGGCATCGTCTCCGGAATCTCCGACGTCTCGAGCACCGGATTGACGACCTCACCACGGCGGCGGAAGATCTTGCCGTCCTCGCCTTGATCGGGGCAGTCGTAGATGAACAGTCGCTTGGCGACGCCGACCTGATTCGCCGCGAGGCCGACACCGTTCGCGGCGGCCAATGTCTCGTACATGTCGGCGATCAGCTCGGCCAGCTCGGCGGGTGACTCGGTGACGGGAGCGGTTGCGGTGTGGAGCACCGGATCGCCGACGATCCGGATGGGAAGAATTGCCATGGTCGACAAGGATAGTGGGTGTGGGTGGGAGTGGAGCCCGCGGAACGACCCAGGGCGTTGGAGTGGAGCCCGCGGAACGACCCAGGGCGTTGGAGTGGAGCCCGCGGAACGACCCAGGGCGTTGGAGTGGAGCCCGCGGAACGACCCAGGGCGTGAGAGTGGAGCCTGCGGAACGACCCGAGTGCCTGATGCATGTGGTCGAGCACGTGGAACACGCCACGCGCCGGTAGCTCGCGGGAGCCGTGCTCGAGCCGTCGAGCATGGTTGAATGATCCTCGAAGTACAACTGTGTAATTCGGTCGGTGCTCCTACGGGTGCCGGCAGTGCTGGGGGAAGCAGATTTCTCTGGGTAGGTGATCTTGCAACCCGTCGAGAAGTCGAGAAGTCGAGGAGTGGGATGGACGGCGCAGCAGCGCGTGACTCGAACCAGTCTCAGCAACCGGGAAAATCGGACGGCTCTCAGGATCCGAACGAGGTCGGTGCGGACGGACTGAGTCGACGCGAACACGACATCCTGTCCTTCGAGCGGCAGTGGTGGAAGTACGCCGGGGCGAAGGAAGAGGCCATCAAGGAACTCTTCTCCATGTCGGCAACCCGCTACTACCAGATCTTGAACGCCTTGGTCGATCGTCCCGAGGCGCTCGCCGCCGATCCGATGCTGGTCAAGCGTCTGCGTCGCCTGCGTGCGAGCCGCCAGAAGGCGCGCGCGGCACGTCGGCTCGGTTTCGACGTCTGATTCGCCCCGACGACTGACGTGTTCGGGGTCGTCGTGGACGTTCGGCTAGGGTCGGTGACGTGAGCACCCCCAACCCGGAACAGACCGGGCCACCATTGCGTGCCCTCGCCATGGTGCTGATTTCGCTCGCGATCCTGTTCGCAGCGATCGGAGCGTTGTCGCTGACGGGTTCCGATTCCGACGATGCTGCCGAACCCGCTGCCGCCGAAACGACCACCACGCAGCCCGCGGTGGCTGCGGCCCCGGCGGCGCCCGCAGCCCAGGCTCCGGCCGCGTCGACCAGCTCCGCGGCCCCCACCACCTCGGGAAGCCCTTCCGACGTCGAAGTGCGGGTACTCAACAACTCGAATATCTCCGGACTCGCGGCGGGCACCGCCGGCACGCTGACCGCCGAAGGATGGACCGTCGCAGAAACCGGCAACTTCAGCGAAGCCCAGTTCGAGCAGACCGCGGTGTACTACGGCACGGCCGCAGGCGAGCAACGGGCCGCGCAGACGATCGCCACCCAACTCGGCATTCCGGCCGAGGCCAAGCCGACGTCATTGCAATCCACGGTCGGTGTGGTCGTCATCGTGACCCAGTAGTCCCGTGGCCCACTGATTTCACAGCGCAGACTTCCGTGCCCGGTTCGGTCGAATCGGTCGGCACGTTATTATTTCCGAGCCCGGCGAAACTGCCTGAAAGAGGAGCGATTTCCGATGGACATGTTGAAACGACGCACTGCTGCGAGCCGCTCTTTGCGTTACGTGGCCCCGGTCCTCGCGATCGCAGCGCTCGGGCTCTCTGCCTGCAGCAACGGCGAGGTTGCATCCGATACCCCCGGCACCGTTCCGCCGGTCTGGACCGGCGAGTCCGACCCGTCGGCGGCCGCCACCGCAGGCGACGGCCGCGCCGAGTCCGAGTCGGGCTCCGGTGAAACCATCGAGGGCACCCTCCGTAACGCTGCCGGTGCCGAGGTGGGCACGGTGTCGTTCGCGGCCGAGGGTGAAAAGCTCACCGTCACTGCCGAGGTCGAGAACATGACCCCGGGCTTCCACGGCTTCCACGTCCATACCGTCGCCGCGTGCGAGCCCAACTCGGTGGCACCCACCGGCGGGGAGCCGGGCAACTTCCTGTCTGCGGGCGGCCACCTGCAGGTCGACGGCCGCACCGAGCATCCCGCCAGTGGTGATCTGTCGTCGATTCAGGTCGGCGAAGACGGCACCGGCATGCTCGTCACCACCACCGACGCGATCACGCTCGACGATCTGCGCGCGGGCGGTGCCGGCACCGCGGTGATCGTGCACGAAGGTGCCGACAACTTCGCCAACATCCCGCCGCGGTACACGCTGCCCGACGGTGCCGCTGTTCCGGACATGACGACCCTGATGACCGGCGACGCCGGTGCGCGG
This sequence comes from Rhodococcus sp. 077-4, assembly GCF_047782425.1. Classification (NCBI taxonomy): domain Bacteria; kingdom Bacillati; phylum Actinomycetota; class Actinomycetes; order Mycobacteriales; family Nocardiaceae; genus Rhodococcus; species Rhodococcus sp. 077-4. The sequence goes on from NZ_JAJPWC010000001.1 coordinate 1,366,954, forward strand.
GCGGCATGCGCGGTACTGCAGTAGTTTGAGTGCTCCCCGGATCGACTTCGCCAGTTCACCGCGCCCGACGCTCGGCGTCGAGTGGGAGATCGCGTTGGTCGACAAGAAGACGCTCGACCTCGTCAACTCCGCCGAGGCGGTCATGGACGGCGTCCGCGATCTGGCCGGGGATACCCCGCGGGTGACCAAGGAACTGCTGCGCAACACCGTCGAACTCGTCACAGGAGTGTGCGAGAACGTCGGTGAGGCGATGGACGACCTCGGTGAATCCCTTTCCCTCGTCGAGCGCGCTGCCGATCCGCTGGGAATCGATCTGTTCTCGGCGGGCACGCACCCCTTCGCGGAATGGTCGACTCAGCAGCTCACCAGCTCGCCGAGCTACGACGAGTTGATCGCTCGGACGCAGTGGTGGGGCCGGCAGATGCTGATCTGGGGCGTGCACGTGCACGTGGGGGTCTCTTCGCCGGACAAGGTCTTCCCCATTCTCAACTCGCTGCTGCTGCAGTACCCGCACCTGCTGGCACTGTCGGCGTCGTCGCCGATCTGGGCGGGCAACGACACCGGCTACGCCAGCAATCGGGCGCTCATGTTCCAGCAGCTGCCGACTGCCGGACTGCCGTTCCAATTCGAGAACTGGTCGCAGTTCGAGGGATTCGTTCGCGACCAGCTCAAGACCGGTGTCATCGAGCAACTCGGCGGCATGCACTGGGACATCAGGCCAGCACCCAAATGGGGAACCATCGAGGTCCGAGTGTGCGACGGGGCGTCGACCAAGCGAGAACTCGCAGCGCTCGTCGCGTTGACCCACTGCCTCATCGTCAACCTCGACGAACGGCTCGAAGCGGGGGAGACCCTGCCGTCGATACCGCCGTGGCACGTGCAGGAGAACAAGTGGCGGGCCGCTCGGTACGGCCTGGACGCGGAGATCATTCTCGATTCGGACAGCAACGAGCGGCTGGTCACCGACGATCTGAACGACCTGCTCGAGAAGCTGACGCCGACGGCCGTGCGACTGAACTGTGTGGACGAGTTGGCCGCGGTTGCCGACATCCCGAGGCTGGGGGCGTCGTATCAGCGCCAGCGGGCGGTGGCCGCGAAATCCAACGGCGATCTGCGAGCCGTCGTGGAGTCGTTGGTGGCCGAGCTCCGATCGTGACCTCGTAAATGTAAAGCTCCGTTCACTCACCGTTTACTATGAGTGACGTGCTACAGGGGGAAGTCGGGGCCGTCCAGGTCGAAACCGTACGACAAGACTCGACCCGCCCCCTGGCCATCGGGGCCGTTCTGGTTGCCCTCTTTCTCGCGTCGTTGCAGCTCGCAGCCCTGGTGTGGAAGTTTCCCGGGCCCGGGCCCAGTATCTGGAACGATCTGTTCGGAAGGCCGAAGTCGAGTTCGCTGCCGTGGGCGGCACTGATCCTGGCCACCGTGGGTCTCACTCGTGTTCGACGGCTTCAGGCGCTGGCGACCGCTGCCGTCCTCGATGGCGTCGGAGTGGCCCTGCGAGTGTGGTCCGACACCGCGCTCACCGTCGGCAACGGCCCGTCGCTGGTGCTACTGGGCCTCGGCGTGTACGCGATCCACCGGCATCGCGTCGGCGCACCCGACAGCCTTCGGGCGCTCCGCGGAGTGGCGCTCGGTGCGTTGCTGCTGCTCGCGACCAAGGCAGGCGATGCCTGGCTGCACATCACGATGGTCACCAGGCCTCGGGTGCTCGACGAGTACGCCCACGCAGCCGACCAGGCGCTCGGTAACCCCTCGTGGGTGATGGGCTCGATCCTGGAACGACTCGGTCCGATTCCCGACGGCGTTCTGCACTGGATCTACATTCAGCTGCCGGTCGCCGCGATCGTCGTCGCCCTGTACCAACTGCGCGGAGTGGCGTCGGGTGCCGCGTGGCCGCGGCACTTCCTCTTCCGCACGTTTCTGTTGATCGGACTCGTCGGACCGATCTTCTACCTGCTCTTTCCGGTCGTCGGACCCGTCTTCGCCTTCGAAGGGTGGCCGCATCCAGGAGCGGCAACCGGATCTCCATCGGAATTCACGTTCGATTCCAGCGTTCCGCGCAACTGCATGCCGAGCCTGCACACCGCGTGGGCGCTGAGCATCTTCATCCATTCCCGACGCGGTCCGTGGTGGTTGCGCACGGGCGGAACCCTGTGGCTGCTCGGCACGCTCGCCGCAACCCTCGGCTTCGGCTACCACTACGGCGTCGATCTGGTGGCAGGCGCGGTGCTGTGCCTCACGCTGGAATCGATCCTGCGGGACCCCGAGCGCGGCTGGGACCGGGCGCGAATCACGTTGGTGGCGTACGGGTCTGCTGCAATGGCGGCGTTGTTGCTCAGCTACCGCTACCTCGCCGCCGAGTTCGCGTCGCAACCACTGGTTTTCGGACCGCTCGTGCTCGGCATCCTGGTTGCCATGGCCTGCGGCTTCTACGCGACCTTCTTCGCGGATCCGACCCGCGTCACTGATCGGATTCGTTCGGTTCCATCTCGTTGACGATCAGCAGGCCATCGCGACCCCGCTGTTCTCGGTACGCGACGCGGCCGACGGCGTGCGCGATCACCGGAGCGGTCACCAGGGTGAACAGGCCCACGAGTACGAGCATCCAGATGTCGACGTTGCCGCGCAGGCTGATGATCGCCCCGATCAACACCATGATCAAGCCGACCACCTGCGGTTTGGTGGCCGCGTGCATTCGCGACAGCGTGTCGGGGAACCGCACGATGCCGACAGCGGCGGTGAAGGCCAACAACGCCCCCAGGAGGATGAAAACGGAGGCGATGACCTGGGCTACGGTACTCATTCGTCCCTCACTCTGAAGCGTGCGATGCTGACCGACCCGACGAAGCTGACCAGCGACAGCGCGACGATGGCCGGCACCAGGGTGGTGTCGCGGCTGTAGACGGCCCAGACGCCGAGGCCGCACATCGAGACGGCGAGAATGGTGTCCATCGCGACGAGTCGGTCCAGTGTGCTGGGGCCGTCGAGCAATCTGTACGCGGTGAGGATCGCGGCACCGAGCAGGAGAATGCCGGCGATTGCCAGAACGACGGTCATGTCCAATCGCCTTCTCTCTTGTCGTCGGTCTTCTTGTCGTCCCGCGGGGCATCGCGGTCCGTCGATACTGGATCGTCGCCGAGAACCCCGTGGTACCGCTCGTACTCCTGGAAGTGCAGGGGGCTCGGCTTCCAGTCCGAGTCTCGCTCGAATGCCGCGATGAAGAGTTTCTCGAGGTTCCTCACGTAGGCGTAGAAACCGTCGACGGCCTTCTGGGTGCCCATGTCCAACACGTGCACGTAGAGCAGTCGTCTGGTCCGGTCGATCTCGAGCACCATGGTCCCGGGAACGAGGTTCATCGCGTCGATGAACAGCGTGAGCACCAGATCGGATTTGATGGCGATGCGGCAGCGCAGCACTCCGGTGACCGGCGGTGCCTTCGGGCGGATCGCCAGCCAGGCCACGCTGGCGCTGGATTCCCCTGCGTAATACAGAAATACGACGGCCAGCTTGACGAGCGAGAACACATGGATGCGGCCCTCGACCGGAACGCGCGGCAACGGCAGCAGCACCATGATGAGCAGCCCCACCACGATGCCGCCGAGGATGTTTGCCGCAGAGACATTGCCCCACAACAGAACCCAGATAGCCGTCAACCAAGCCAGAGTCCACAGTCGCAGCAGGACGGAACGGTCCATCTTCATCGGGTGCCCTCCTCGTCGGCACGCGCCTGCTCGTAGGCCTGATCGCCGACGAATTCCGCGCCGCGCACCGCATCGATGTACACCGAGCGATCTCGCAGGTCTGCTGCAGCACGGTCGCTGATGTCGATGATGCGACCCGCGAACACCGTCATCGCCAATCCGACGACGACGAGACCGATCGTCGGGATGAGCATGAAGGCGGGCATCCGGCCCACGTCCTCGCGGTCACCGAACTGAATGTCGGACGAATCGTCGAGGAGAGCGGACGGGCTGTTGTCGGCCAGGTCGCCCTCCGGGGCGTCGGCGCGAGCGCGCCAGAACGCCTTGGTCCACACCCGGGCCACCACGTACAGCGTCAACAGGCTGGTGACGATGCCGCCGGCGACGAGCAGCCAGGCCAACACGCTGCCCTGTTCGCTACCGGCCTGCAGCAGGGCGACCTTGCCGATGAAGCCCGAAAAAGGTGGAATACCACCGAGATTGAGGGCAGGGACCAGGAACACGATCGCCAGGACCGGGCTGGCCGCAGCCAAACCGCCGAGGCGTCGCAGCGACGACGACCCGGCCTGGCGCTCGATCAGGCCGACGACGAGAAACAGCGTCGTCTGCACCAGAATGTGGTGGGCCACGTAGTAGATCGAGCCGGACAATCCCGATTGCGTCGACAACGCGACGCCGAAGATCATGTAGCCGATGTGGCTGACGAGGGTGAACGAGAGCAGTCGTTTGATGTCGCTCTGGGCGATGGAGCCGAGGATGCCGACGAGCATCGTCAACAGGCCGCAGACCATGAGCACGTTGTCGAGGGAGCCGTCGGGGAACAGCAGGGTGTGGGCCCGGATGATCGCGTACACACCGACCTTCGTCAGCAAGCCGGCGAACACGGCGGTGACCGGAGCGGGGGCGGTGGGGTACGAGTCGGGCAGCCACGTCGAGAGCGGGAACACCGCGGCCTTGATGCCGAACGCCACCAGCAGGACAGCGAAAATCGCCGTTCTCGTGCCCGACGGGATGTCGTCCATCCGCACCGCGATGTGCGCCAGATTCAGCGTCCCGGTTGCGCCGTACACGAGGGCGATTCCGATCAGGAAGATCAGCGAGGACACCATCGACACCATCACGTACGACACGCCTGCGCGCACGCGGTCCGCGCTGGCACCGAGCGTCAACAGCACGAACGATGCCGCGAGCAGTACCTCGAACCCGACGAACAGGTTGAAGAGGTCGCCGGCGAGGAACGCGTTGCACACGCCCGCGGTCAGTGCGAGATACGTCGGCAGGAAGATCGAGACGGGCTGATTCTCGCTGCCGTCGCGAATACCCTGGCCGATGGAGTACACCATGACCGCCAGCAACACGATGGACGAGACGACGAGCATCATCGCCGAAAGCCGGTCCACCACAAGAGAAATGCCGAGCGGAGAGTCCCAACCGCCGACCTGAAGTGCACTGGTGCCGTCGCGATCGGCCAGATAGAGCATCATCGACGAAATCGCGACGACCGCCGTCAACGCGACGAGGGTGATGAAGCGTTGAGCGCGGGGGCGTCGACCCAGCACCAGCGTCAGGGCCGCCGCGAGCATCGGAATCAGTACGGGCAGCGGAGTCAGGGCGTCCATCACACCCGGGGAGATCGTCATGCGTCGTCTCCCTTCTTGTCCGGTCGGCTGTCGTCTTTCTCGGCCGTGTCGAGTCCGTCCAACCCACGGAGCTGGGGGTTGTCGTCGTCGTTGTCGAAGTCGCCGTCGTGCAGATCTTCGTAGCACTCGAGGTCTTCGAGGTTCCTGATCTCCTCGAGCGGAATCGGGTTGCCCTTGGAGTCGAAGGCGTCGCCGCCGAAACTCGGCTCGCCGGTCACGGGGTCGTCGGAGCGGTCACGATCGGGAGCCTCGGCCATCGAGCGCCGCTGGGAGACCTTGGTGTCCTCGGGGTCGTTCTCGATGTCGTCCTTGGTGTTGAGCGTGAACGACCGGTAGGCGAGCGCGAGGACGAACGCCGCGATACCCATGGTGATGACGATCGCCGTCAGGATCATCGCCTGCGCGAGCGGGTCGGCCATGCCCTGATGCAGGGAGTTGTCGCGGCCCACGATGGGCGGCGTACCTGCGGGTCCGCCGACGGTGAGCAGCAACAGGTTGACGCCATTACCGAACAACAACAGTCCGAGCAACATCTTGGTGATGCTGCGTTCGAGCAGCAGGTACACACCCGCCGCGACGAGGACGCCGACGATGACGAGCATTCCGAGATCGGCGGTCATGGGGCACTCACGCGGCCTTGGCTCTGCATTTCCACCTGTGCATCGAGACGGGCACCGAGGCTACGGAGCACGTCGAGGACCAACCCGACCACGATGAGATACACACCGAGATCGAAGAACAGTGCGGTGACGAGCTTGATGTCACCGAGGATGGGCAACGTCAGCTCCAACGTCGCCGAGGACAACGCCGGCGCTCCGAGGAACATCGACGCCACCGCGGTACCGGCGGCGAGGATCAATCCGAGCCCCAAAATCTTCCCGGCGTCGATCGGCACCGCCTCGCCGAGCTCGTAGCGACCACCCGCGAGATATCGCAGTACCAGCGCCAATCCGGCAGTGAGGCCACCGGCGAACCCGCCGCCGGGGGCATTGTGGCCGGAGAAGAAGAAGTAGATCGAGAGCACCATGATCGTCGGGAAGATCAACCGCGTCGTGACCTCGAGAATCAACGAACGGTGCCGCGGATCGATCAGATCGCCGCCGAGCAGCCACGTCGTCTCCGCTCCGTAGTTCGCATCCGAGTTCGATGCGGGGGCGTTCGATGCGGGGGCGTCGGACACCCGCGGAGCGCTGCCGAACCGACGGTTACGGAACACCAGGCTGGCCACGCCCGTCGCGGCGACGAGCAGGACACAGATCTCGCCGAGGGTGTCCCAGGCGCGGATGTCCACCAGGATGACGTTGACGATGTTCTTGCCGTCGCCCAGTTCGTATGCGGCCTGGGGGAACTGCAACGACACCGGGGCGGCGCTGCGGGCGTTCATCGCGAATGCTCCCAGCACGCTGACGGTCGCTCCGACGGCAACGGCCAGTGCGGCACGGGGCGCACGAGATCCGGCGGAGCCCCGGTCGTCGACTTCGGCCGGCAGCTTGCGCAGCACGAGCACGAACACCACGAGGGTGAGGGTCTCGACGAGGAACTGTGTCAGGGCCAGGTCCGGTGCACCGTGAATGGCGAAGATGACACCGCAGCCGTACCCGGTGAGCCCGACCAGGATGACACTGGCCAGGCGGTTGCGCATGACCGTGGCACCGAGGCCGCCTCCGATCATGATCAGCCCGATGACCAGCTGCAGCGGGGTGTTCCACAGGGTGTACTCGAGGCTCGGTTCCTGCCCGACGATCAACACGATGATCGGCAGCAGCACGAGCGTGAGCAGGATGGTGCCCTGGGTGAGGGGGAGCGAACCACGCTGGGTGGTGCCGGTGAGACGGATGGACAGGGTGTCCATGAACTTGAGCACGTTGTCGTAGATTCGGTCGGCGTTACCGAGCGGGGGATGCTCGAACTTGAGCCGGTTGACCACGCGATGAGCGATGAACAGCCCGACACCGCCGGTGACGACGACGGCGGTGAGCGCCAACGGCAGGTTGAACCCGTGCCACAGCGCCAGGTGATACGGCTCCTGACCGTACGACGGCAGGGTGCGGGCGTAGGGACTGACGATGTGGTCGACGATCGGGGACGCGAATCCGGCGATCAGTCCGGCAATCGCCAGGAACGCGGGCGCAGCCAGGAACAGCGCGGACGGCGCGTGCATGGCCCTGACCGACGGACTCGGACGCGTGAGTTGCTTGCGCGCGAATGCACCCCACACGAATCGAATGCTGTAGGTGACCGTCAGAATCGAGCCGATGACCAGCCCGGCGACGACGACGGCTGCGACCGTGGGGTGCAGCGTCGGCGTGCCGATCACGGCCGACAACGCCGTTTCCTTGCCGACGAACCCGATCATCGGTGGCAGTCCGGCCATGCTGGCGGCGGCGAGAGCGGCGATCGCTGCGAGCCAGGGTGCCTTCTTGCCGAGGTGGGCGAGCTTGCGGATGTCGCGGGTGCCGGTGGTGTGATCGATGATGCCGACCACCATGAACAGCGTCGCCTTGAACATCGCGTGCGCGATCACCATCGTCAGGCCGGCGAGCATGGCCTTTTCCGAGCCGATGCCGACCAACACCATCAGGAAGCCGAGCTGGCTGACGGTGCCGAACGCGAGGATGAGCTTGAGGTCGAACGCCCGCAGGGCTCGCCACCCCGCCATGATCATCGACAGCAGTCCCAGTGTGATCACGGTCGCGCGCCACGGGCCCGAGTCGGCGAACCCCGGTGCCAGGCGTGCCACCAGATAGATGCCCGCTTTGACCATCGCGGCGGCGTGCAGGTATCCGCTGACCGGTGTGGGAGCGGCCATGGCTCCGGGGAGCCAGAAATGCAGCGGGACGATGGCCGATTTGCTCAGCGCACCGATGAGAACCAGCACGATTGCGACCCCGGACAACCAACCGCCCGGAGCGTTCGCCACCAGCTCCGACAGGTTGTAGGTGCCCGATACCTGGCCGAGGATGATGATGCCGACCAGCATCGCCAGGCCGCCTGCGGTGGTGACCAGGAGAGCCTGGGTGGCCGCGCGTCTGCTCGAGGCGCGTTCGGCGTAATGGCCGACGAGCAGGAAGGACAGGACCGTGGTGATTTCCCAGAAGATGTAGAGGACGAGCATGTTGTCGCTGGTGATCAGGCCGAACATGGCTCCGGAGAACGCAACCATCTCGGCCGCGAACAAGCCGAGCCGCGGCTCGTCGTCCTCGAAGTAGCGTGCGCAATAGAGCAGAATCAGTGCGCCGATGCCGAGCACCAGCAGTGACATGATGGCGGCCAGGGAGTCGAACCGCATGTCGATGTCCATCGACAGGCCCGGAACCCATTCGATGTGGAGCTTCTGCTCGGTGTTCCAATGGCCGAACACCCAGATCAGGCTCAGCAGTGGGACGAGTGCAAGCGGGAAGAATGCGTTACGACCCCACCACCGAACGAACAGCGGCGCGAGCAGCGCGGCGGCGACATGCGCAAGAAGGATGGCGAGCAAAATCACTCCGTCGTCTCGGTCGCCTCGGCGGCGAGGCCGAGGCGGTGGTCGTAGGGCGGCGATGAGTAGGGTCTGACAAGCTGTCGAAATCGAGATGTGTGTATTTGAGAAATAACGAACCGGTGTGCCGACGGCAGCACGGAAGTTGTTGATTTCCATCCTACTTTGCGTGGTCGGAAGCGTGCCAAGCGGTACAAATCGGCCTGACGAAGGGAGTGCCGGTGAAGAATTCGCCGCTCATTCGCACTGCCGGTCTGGCGTACGTCAGGGATCGCCGAATGATCCAGACGCGTTCGGTGGGTAAGTCCGCCTTCTACATGGCGGGCGGCAAGATCGATCCCGGCGAGACGCCGGAACAGGCGCTGCATCGAGAGATCAGAGAAGAGCTCGACACGGCGGTGACCGATGCGCAACTCCTCGGAGTGTTCGAGTGCGAGGCCTGGGGACACCCGGCAGGCACCCCGCTCGAAATCACGTGCTTCCTTGCCGATCTGACCGACGAGCCGACTCCGACCAGTGAAATCGCCGAGATCAGATACTTCACCCGTGACGAGTACGCGGCCATGCCCGACGTCGCTCCGGGATCGCTGATGGTGTTCGAGCGAATGAAAGCCCTCGATTTGATCGACTGAAGCGGGTACGTTGTCGGGTAGGAGAACGTACGTTCTCTCCTCGGCCACCGTGAAGGAGTCCCCATGACGAACCTGTCCCAGAAAGCTGCAACCCTGCTCGAGCTGCACCAGCCAGGAAACCCGGTCGTACTGCCGACCGTATGGGACGCCTGGTCCGCCAACCTGGCCGTGTCCGCGGGCTTCACCGCGCTGACCGTCGGTAGCCATCCCGTCTCGGACTCCATCGGCAAGCCCGACAACGAGGGCATCACCTTCGACGAGCTCCTCACCCGCATCTCGCAGATCTCCAGCGCCGTCGACGCGCCACTGTCCGTGGACATCGAATCCGGCTACGGCGAGGACCCCAAGCGGCTGATCGACGGACTGATCTCCGCAGGAGCCGTCGGCCTCAACATCGAGGACACCGTGCACAGCGAGGGCGGCCGCCTCCGCGAAGCACAGGAACACGCCGACTTCGTCGGAGCACTCCGCTCGGCATCCGACGCCACCGACGTCCACGTGGTCATCAACGCCCGCACCGACCTGTTCGTCAAGGCGATCGGCGACGAGAACGACCGCGTCGACCGCGCCATCGCCCGCATGAAGTTGGCCGCCGAAGCCGGAGCCGACTCGCTCTACCCCGTCGGCTTCCACAGCGACGCCGACTACAAGCGCCTCGCCGAGGAACTCCCACTGCCGATCAACGCCATCGCGAACCCCGCCGAAGGCGACCTCTCCCACTTCGCGTCCCTGGGCGTCGGCCGCATCAGCTTCGGCCCGATCTTCCAGATGGTGCTCGCCAAGCGTGCCGAAGAAGTTCTCGCCCGCTGGAAGTGAGTGCTGCGCAGTGGTGCGGTTGAGTGCCCCCTGCGGCACATAAACGCACCACTGCCGCTAGGCACTCCCGTAGGCCCGCAGATGCGCCACCTGCTCGGGATCGAGTGACGGTTTGACCGTTGCCCGAGCAGCGGCGACATCGGCGGCGGTGACGTCGGCGGCATCCATCGACCGACGCATCGCCGTCAACGCGGCCTCGCGCAGCAGGGCCGCACAATCGGCCGCGGAGTAGCCGTCCAGATCGCGCGCCAGGGACTCCAGATCCACGTCCTCGGCGAGCGGGATGGATCTGCCCGACGCCTTCAGGATGTCCACTCGCGCATCGGAATCCGGCGGTGGCACGAACACCAGGCGTTCGAGTCGGCCGGGCCGCAGCAGCGCGGGATCGATCAGATCGGGCCGGTTGGTGGCCCCGAGTACGACGACATCGCGCAACGGTTCGACGCCGTCGAGTTCGGTCAGCAGCGCCGCGACCACCCGATCTCCGACGCCCGAATCCGAGCTCTGGCCGCGTCGGGGCACGAGCGCATCCACCTCGTCGAGAAAGATCAGCGAGGGAGCGGAATCGCGGGCACGCTGAAAGAGTTCTCGGACGGCCTTTTCCGAGGAGCCGACCCACTTGTCCATCAACTCCGCGCCCTTGACCGAGTGCACGCTCAGCTGGCCGGAACTGGCGAGCGCCCGCACCAGGAACGTCTTGCCGCACCCGGGTGGTCCGTAGAGCAGAACTCCGCGCGGCGGCTCGATTCCCAAGCGCGCGAACGAGTCCGGATGTCGCAGCGGCCACAGCACGGCCTCGGTGAGTGCCTGTTTGGTCTCGACCATGTCGCCGACGTCGTCGAGGGTGAGGCTACCAATGGCCAGTTCCTCGCTGCCCGAACGCGACAGCGGCCGGATCACCTGCAGGGCGCCCACCAGATCTTCCTGGGTCAGCGAGGCCGCGGCCGAATCGTTCGACGCGCGAGCAGCCGCCCGCAGCGCCGCCTCCCGCGTCAGGGCGGCCAGATCGGCGACCACGAATCCTGGTGTCCGCGAGGCGATCTCGCCGAGTTCGACATCGCTCTGGGGAACCTTCCGCACGAGGTGCTCGAGCAATCCCTTGCGGCCGGCGGCGTCGGGCAGAGTGAGTGTGAGTTCACGATCGCAGAGGTCCTGACCGCGCACTCTCGCGTCGGTGGCCTCCGGATGAGCCGTTGTCGCGATCAGCGCCAGTCCCGGGGTATCGACTGCCCGACGAAGTACGTCGAGAACGAACGTGGACGCCGGTTCGGGATCGGCGGGCAACAACGCGTCGACGTCGGTGATCAGCAGCACGCCGGAACCGGAAAGTTCGTCCACCGCCGAGGTGACCCGCTCCACCCGAGCCGACGCCTCGAGCGCGCCGATCGACGGACCGTCCAATTCGACGCAGGCACGCTCACCGATCACCGCGCGCGCCAACGTTGCCTTGCCGACTCCGCCCGGTCCGGTGATCAACACCCCCAGGTGCGGGGACGCGCCCAACGTGGCCAACAGTTCCGACTCGTCGAGCGCCAGTCGCAGCCATTCGGTGAGCTTGGACTGCTGAGCGCTCACGCCCACGAGATCCGCCACGCTCACCGGCGGCGCGGCAGGTCTGGGGATCGTGTTGCGGGACGCCGGGGTTCGAGCGATCGTTCCGGTTCCCCAGGACACCGCCGAATTGGGCTGCACGCTCACCGGCCCACCCGAAGGGTCGACGGCCGAGACCGTCAACAGCTCCGTTGTCCACGCCACCCCGAACGTTCGCGACAACGCCTGCGTCGCAGAACTCGTCGACGTACCGGGGCCCAGATCGCGGGGGAGCAGAGACACCGTGTCTCCCACCGTCAGCACCTTGCCGAGCAACGCCTGCCGCAGAGTGGCGTCGGAGATGGAGCCGGTGGCCAGCGCAGAGCCCGTCACCGTGACGGTCTTGGCTCCGTACACCGTGACGGGTCCGACTGCGACAGAGGCGTTCTCGCGAAGGCCGGTGTTGGAGAGCGTGACGTCGTCCAGCAGTGCGGTGCCCTGTGGCGATCCCTCGGGGGCCGCAGCGACGACGGCAGCTGTACGACGAGAACCGATGAGCGAGACTGCATCCCACTCACGCAAACCCAGAGCGGCGAGAACCTCGGGATGTAGCCGCACGACGCCGCGTCGGGCATCGGCGGCCGAGGTGTTCAGGCGGGCGGTGAGAACGAGCTCGGGTGTGGTCGGGCGAGATTCGGTCACACGGCCAACCTACTGGGGTCATTCCGCAGGCTCCACTCCCGGCCAGCGGCGAAAGGCTAGCTGCGAGGTCGACGCAGTCCCAGTCGCGCCTGCGACCGGCGATTGTTGCCCGGAGCGCGTCGGATGGCCCGACGCTCGGCTCGGCGCTCGGCCGGCTTGGCGTCCCAGGTGTACGGGCGAGCGGCCGTCCAGCGCTGCGAACGAACTGCGAACGGGATGTGCACCAGGTAGGCCAGCACCAATCCCATCAGCAGGATCAGCGGGAAGGTGATGAGCGCGGCGGCAAGCAGAGCCACCAGGACCAGCAGAATCGCTGCCAGCCGAGGCGGCACCGAGACGGTCTTGAGCGCCAAAGTGGGGATGCGGCTGACGATCATGCCCGCAGTGAGGATCGACCATCCGGCGACGACGTAGAACGATGCCCACCAGCCGTCACCGAACTCCTCGAACGCGGCAATCGGCGCCATGGCGATGAGAGCTCCAGCGGGGGCGGGAACTCCGGTGAAGTACTCGCGGGCGTAGGCGGGGGTGTCGTCCTCGTCGAGCAGAGTGTTGAAGCGCGCGAGCCTGAGCACGATGCTCACCGCGTAGACCAGCGCGATGATCCAACCGCCGCTGCTGCCCTCGAGCAGCGTCACGTACAGCACCAATGCAGGCGCGACACCGAACGAGATCGCGTCGGACAGTGAGTCCAGCTCGGCACCGATCTTGCTGGTGGCGTCGAGCAGTCGAGCGATACGGCCGTCCAGTGCGTCGAGGATCGCTGCAGCGCCGACCATGGCGAGCGCGATGTCGAGTCGGCCGTCGATGGCGAACTTGACCGCGGACAGGCCCGAGCACAGCGCGAGAATCGTGACGACGGACGGGAGCAGACGGATGGCAGCAGGCGGCTTTGCGCGTCTGGTGATCATGTCGGCTTCTACTGCTGGAGCTCGGCGAGGACTGTTTCGGCACCGACGGCGCGTTGGCCGCGTTCGACCAGCAACGTGGTGCCGGCGGGGAAGTAGGTGTCGACTCGCGACCCGAAGCGGATCAGTCCGTACGTGTCCCCGATCGACAGGGTGTCGCCGACCTCGGCGTTGTTGATGATGCGCCTGGCGATGAGGCCTGCAATCTGAACCACGGCAATGTCCTGGCCGGAGTCGGTCCTGATGTGCATGCTGTTGCGTTCGTTCACCTCGCTGGCCTCGGCGAGATCTGCCGATTTGAACTGGCCTCTACGGTGCACGACCTCCACGACGCGACCGCCCACGGGAACGCGCTGCACGTGGACGTCGAGAACGGAGAGAAAGATGCTCACACGCGGAACCGGCTGTGATCCTAGATCGAGCTCGGCAGGCGGGACGGCGGTATCGACCAGCGTGACCAGGCCGTCCGCCGGGGCGACAACGACGCCGGCGCGGTTGGGCGGCACCCGGGACGGGTGACGGAAGAAGGTGGCGCAGGCTCCGGCGGCCACGAGACCGGCGTTGCGGACCCACTTGGATCGGCGGCCGAGAACTGCGACAGCGAGCGGACCGCCGACGAACGGCAGGCATGCAGGGTGGAGGGGTGGAACCGTTTCACGAACCAAATCGACGATGTGAGCCACTCCGGTACGGGGCGGTTGACCAATCGGGGCGGGACGGCGTGCCACGGTCTCCTCTAACTGTCTGCGACAGTAACTGTCGGCAAAATGAATGCTGGCAGGTCATGGTGCTGCGAGCGAGTTGTGCGTCGAACGCACGACTGCCGGAGCCCTCACAGCGTACGTGAGGTGCCCCGGCAGTCGAGAAGTGCGAGTGAAATCAGACGCGGCTGCGACCGGTCACGAGCTTGACCAGGAACAGCAGGATGCATGCGCCGAGGATGCAGGTGACGAAGCTGAAGATGATTCCTGCACCTTCGACGTCGACACCGAAGACCTTGAGCAGGTATCCGCCGATGAGGCCGCCGATGATGCCGACGACGATGTTCAGGATGATGCCCATCTGAGCATCCGTCTTCATGATCTTGCTGCCGATCCAGCCGGCGAGTCCGCCGATGATGATCCAGCCGATGATTCCGAGACCCAACATGTGTTGCCCCCACTTTCCGTTCGTGTCGATTTCTTGTCGAACGACGGATGCCCCTTCGAAACGAACCTGAAACATTCCTGAGAAAACTATTTTTTGCTGGACTTTTCGCTTTCGGCTTTGATTCGACGCAACGTCTTGTTCATGCCCTCGACAAGTTCGACGTCGAATTCGTCGATGCCGCCGAGGACACGTTTGACCAGCAACGACGACACCGCCGACGTGCCTGTGGGCGCTTCCCGCTTCTCGACGACGGTCGTTCCGGTGGCGGTGGGAGTGAGCGTGTACGACCAGATGGTCTTGTTCTCGGCGACGCGGAACGCGAGTTCTCGATTGGGTTCGAAGGTGACGACCTTGGACGTCGTCGGCCACACGAGCAACCCCTTGCGATTGACGTTGAGGGTCTTGGTGCCCTTGCCGACCGGGCCACCGAGAACCTTCATCTTCTTGCACTGGGGGCTCCACTCGCCCATGCGCTGCAGGTCGGAGACGATCGACCAAACGGTCTCGGGGCTCGCGGCGATGTCGATCGTGGCTTCCAGAGTCTTGCTCAACGGATTCCTCCAGGTAGTGAGGTAAATGCAACCGACTGTCACACTCAATCGTGCGAATCCTATGTGTCAGCGGACACAGTGGGCCAGCAGGTGAGCGGAACTTCGTAGCAGGGGTCGAACTTTCGTCCACCTGGGGTCGTTCCGCAGGCGCCACTCCCGCTCACATTCGAGCGAAGCGAGCCAGAACGAACGCATACAGCCCGTAGAGCGCGATGCCCACTCCGGCGAGCACGAGTAGCACCTGTCCGTAGGGCTGCGAGCCGAGGGTTTTGAGGGCGCCGTCGATGCCGGTGGCCTTGGACGGATCGGATTGAAGCACGGCCACCACGACGAGGATGCCGGCTCCGACGAGAGCAGCGCCCTTGGCGGCGTATCCGGCGATACCGAGTTTGACGACGGCTCCGCTCTGATGACCTTCGAGATCGTCGACGAAGTTCTTCGAGACACCCTTGTAGACGTGGTACGCGCCGACGCCGATGACGACCAGGGCGATGACGATCAGTACCAGCTTGCCGCCACCGGATTCCATCAGTCGAGCCGAGTATCCGGCGTTCTGCTGCCCGCTGGACTTACCCGAACCGGTTGCGAAGCCGTAGGTCGAGAAGGCGAATGCGAGATAGACGACGGCCAGAGCCGCTGCTTTGAGGCGGTCCATCCCGCTACCTTCGTCGGCATCGGACTTCTTGCCGACGATCGCTTCGACGACTCGCCACAGAGCCAGGGCCACGAACGCGACCACCGCCACCCAGAGGGCGATCTTTCCGCCGGGCTTGTCGGCCAACTCGGCGAGCGCGCCCGACTGGTCCGCGTTGCCCGACTGACCGAACGCCAACCGAACGGCGATGTAGCCGATCAGGATGTGCAGCACTCCGCTGACGAAGTGGCCGGCTCGCGCGGCTTTCTCGAATGCTCCGTTGTCCTGCACGGAACCGGCCAGCGATTTGCCCGATGTCGAATTTCCCGACGTGTTCACGAATGTTCCCCGATCAGTAGATTTGGGCAGTTGTTTACCCCGACCCAAGGCGAAGGAAACTGTCTTACGGCGCGAAACGCCGCACGAGATCCCACCGAGGCGTTAACACGGGGCGGACACTGATCGATGTAGCAAGCGGAGTGTCGGGACCAACGAAGAAATTGTTCGGAGTGATCCACCGTGAAATTACAATCGATTATGCGTCGTACCAGCAGTGATCTACCCCTGTTGAAGACCGCCAGGATGAGCGGGAGTCCGCGTACCTGGCCGGCCGAGAAGCTCGAAAGACTCCTCACCCCGCAGGAACTCGATCTGATTCGACGCGGCCGAATCTGACCCTGCCGTTCCCAGGCTGGACGCCACTGGTTGCCTCCCATCCTCGTCGAGGTAGTGGCATGCTCATGAGGTTGATGAGTACCAGTCCTGGAGGGTCATGAAACCGGTCATTCTCAGCGTCGACGACGATCCCGGAGTGTCGAGATCGGTCGCCCGCGACCTCCGCCGTCGATACGGCGAGCAGTACCGCATAGTGCGCGCCGAATCCGGTGCCGGGGCGCTCGACGCACTCAAGGAACTCACACTGCGCGGCACTCCGGTCGCCATCTTGTTGGCCGACTACCGCATGCCGCAGATGAGCGGCATGGAGTTTCTCGAACAAGCGATGGATCTGTTCCCGACGGCTCGCCGCATCCTCCTCACCGCGTATGCGGACACCGATGCTGCGATAGACGCGATCAACGTCATCGATCTCGACTACTACCTCCTCAAGCCGTGGGATCCGCCCGAGGAAAAGCTCTACCCCGTGCTCGACGCCCAACTCGAGGCCTGGTGTGCGTACGACCACCGGGCTGTCGAGGACACCAAGATCGTCGGCCATCGCTGGTCTGCTCGGTCCTCGGAAATCCGCGAGTTCTTGGCCCGCAATCAGCTGCCGTACCGCTGGTACATGTCGGACGAGTCCGAAGGTGCCCGGCTGTTGGCCGCGGCAGGTGTGGAGGACGATCGACTGCCGGTGGTCATCACCACCGAGGGCGATGCGCTGATCGAGCCGTCCGACGCCGAACTCGGCAACCGACTCGGACTGACGATCTCGCCGTCGGAGGAGTTCTACGATCTCGTCGTCATCGGCGGCGGCCCGGCCGGACTCGGCGCTGCTCTCTACGGTGCGTCCGAAGGTTTGCGGACGACGCTCATCGAGCGGACCGCAACCGGTGGGCAGGCCGGCCAGAGTTCGCGGATCGAGAACTACCTGGGATTCCCCGACGGTGTGTCGGGCGCTCAGCTGGCAGAGCGGGCGCGGCGGCAGGCGCTGAAGTTCGGTGCCGAGGTGGTCACCACCCAGGACGTCGTCGGGCTCGAGGCCAACGGTGCCGCGCGCACCGTGCGCTTCGCCGACGGCCGCAGCATCAGTGCCCAGACGATCATCCTGTCCACTGGCGTTTCCTATCGTCGGTTGAATGCGCCCGGCATCGAGGACTTCACCGGCCGCGGGGTGTTCTACGGATCGGCGATGACCGAGGCGGCGCGGTGCACCGAGCAGGACGTGTACATCGTCGGCGGCGCCAACTCGGCGGGCCAGGCGGCGGTGTATCTCTCGCGCGGAGCCAGGTCGGTGACCATTCTGATCAGGGCCACCTCGCTCGAAGCGTCGATGTCGTACTACCTCATCAAGCAGATCGAGGAGAACCCGAAGATCAGCGTCCGCGCGTGCACCGAGGTCGTCGGTGTGTCGGGCGACGGCCACCTCGAGTCGATCACGCTGCACAACAAGGCAACCGACGAAACCACGACGGTCGACGCCCAGTACCTGTTCCTGTTCATCGGAGCGGCACCGCGCACCGACTGGCTCGACGGGGTGCTCGTCCGGGACGATCACGGTTTCGTGGTCACCGGCCCGGATCTCGTCGTCGACGGTCGCGGGCCTGCCGGGTGGACGCCCGCCCGGTTGCCGCATCACCTCGAGACGAGTGTGCCCGGTGTGTTCGCGGCCGGTGACGTTCGATCCGACTCGGCCAAACGCGTCGCGTCGGCAGTGGGAGAAGGAGCAATGGCCGTGATGTTGGTGCACAGATACTTGGCGAACCCGTGAGCGAATGTGATCCGGGGGAGTTGCGGACGCTGTTTCTGTTCGAGCATCTCACCGATGCACAGCTCGACGAGCTGTGCCGGGAGGGTCGCATCGAGACGATCGAACCGGGGCCGGTGTTCAGCGAGGGTGATCCGGCCACGTGTTTCTACGTGCTGATGAGCGGCACCGTGGTGCTGTCGATGCTGTCCGGCGGCGAGGATCTGGTGACCAACCGGACGTCGCAGCGCGGGGTGTACGCGGGCGCATGGCAGGCGTACCTGGGTGATCGGGTGCAACAGACGTACAAGGGTTCGATGAGGGTGACCGAGCGCTCGACGTTCTTCGTGCTCGACGCCGAGTGCTTCGCGTCCATCGTGCGCGACTGGTTCCCGATGGCGTTGCATCTGCTCGAGGGATTGTTCTTCGGCAGTCAGAACACCAAGCAGGTGCTCGAACAGCGAGAACGCTTGTTGGCGTTGGGTTCTCTGTCGGCCGGGTTGACGCACGAGCTGAACAACCCGGCGGCGGCCGCGGTGCGAGCGACGTCGGCGTTGCGGGATCGGGTGGCGCACATGCGGCAGAAGTTGGCGATGATCGCCGGCGGCACGCTCGATCGCACCAGCATGGCGCATCTCGTCGGGCTGCAGAACGAGGCCGTGGAACTGGTGGCCAAGGCTCCGAAGCTGACGGCGATGGAGGCGTCGGATCGCGAGGACGAACTCGGAGAGTGGTTCGAGGACAAAGAAATTCGTGACGGTTGGGATCTGGCTCCCACGTTCGTCTCGGCCGGTCTCGATGTGCCGTGGCTCGATCGGGTCTCGGCGACGGTCGACGATCCCGCGATGCTCGAGGGTGCGATTCGGTGGCTCAACTACACCGTCGAGACCGAGCTGCTGATGAACGAGATCGCGGATTCGACCACGCGAATCTCCACGTTGGTCGGTGCGGCGAAGCAGTATTCGCAGATGGATCGTGCGCCGTACCAGACAGTGGATGTGCGCGAGCTGCTCGACAGCACGCTGATCATGTTGGGCCGCAAGATCGGTGACGACATCCGAGTGGTCAAGGACTACGACCCCGCGGTGCCGCCCATCCCCGCCTACGCCGCCGAGCTCAATCAGGTGTGGACCAACTTGATCGACAACGCAGTCCAGGCCATGGAAGGTCACGGCAGGCTGACGGTGCGAACATCCCTGGACGAGGACCAGGTTCAGATCGAGGTGTGCGACACCGGACCCGGTGTGCCGCAAGAGATCCGGTCTCGAATTTTCGAGCCGTTCTTCACCACCAAGCCGGTCGGCGAGGGGACAGGTCTGGGCCTGGACATCTCGTGGCGGATCGTGGTGAAGAAGCATCAGGGCGATCTGCGGGTGGTGTCCGAACCCGGAGACACCCGCTTCATCGTGCGACTGCCCGTTCACCCCGCAATCGAGGAGACCTCATGACCATCGAAGGCATCGATCCGAGCGTTCCGCCGTCGGGACCCGGATGTGTGGAATGCACACAGACTCAGGGGTGGTGGGTGCATCTGCGTCGGTGTGCGCAGTGTGGCCACATCGGATGCTGCGATTCGTCTCCCTCGCAGCACGCCAGCAAGCACGCCGAATCCACCCGGCATCAGTTCGTGCGCAGCTACGAACCCGGAGAGGACTGGTTCTACAACTACGAGGACGAGCAGATGTACGACGGACCGGAACTGGCACCGCCGCAGCATCATCCACTCGATCAGACGGTTCCCGGTCCGCGGGAGCGGGTGCCGTCGAACTGGCAGAGTCTGGTCAATTGAACGAGAACCTGACACGGCCGACCGAGATCCTCGCCGAGGATTTCCTGGCAGCCGTGCAGCATCCGGTGCGGCGCGCGGACGGGCTCGTGCTCGCAAAGATGATGGGCCGCGTCACCGAGCGGCGGCCGGTGATGTGGGGTCCGACGATGGTGGGTTTCGGCACCTACCGGTACACCACCGGTAGTGGTCGGCGGGGCGAGTACTTCGTCGTCGGCTTCTCGCCGCGCAAGGCGAGTCTGTCGTTGTACGGGCTCACCTCCGCGCCCGGGTCCGACGCGCTCGTCGAACAATTGGGAAAGCACAAGCGAGGAGCGGGTTGCTTGTACGTGAACACACTTGCCGATGTGGACGTAGCGATCGTCGAGCAATTGGTGTCCCTCAACTACTCGTACATTCTCGGTAACCTCGGGTCATGACCTTGATTGCGGAGGACCTGCTGCTGTTGTTGCTCGACGACCACTCGGGCAAACCGCTCGCCGACAGCACGAAACTGCCGCGGGTGCTGGCCGGAGCACTGGTGGTCGAGCTCGCGATGGGCGGATCGCTGCGTATCACCGGCCCCGGTGAGCAGGTGAAGAAGGACCACGTCGCCATTTCCGGAAACCCACCTGCAGATGCGCTGCTGCGTCGGGTGTTCGATCTCGTGGGCACGGCTTCGCGGCCGATGAAACCGCAGAAGGTGATCGAGAAGTCGCAGAAGAATCTGGCGAAGGAGCTGGCCGCGCGTCTGGCCGCGCAGGGTTTCGTCACCGAAAGACACGACAAGGTGTTGGGGTTGTTCCCGACGACGGCGTGGCCCGCTCGTGATACCTCGCGCGAGAAAGCGCTGCGGGATGCCCTGCGGAGCACGCTCGTCGACGGGACGACGCCACAGCCGCAGACGGCTGCGTTGATCTCACTGATCTCGGCGGTGGACCTGACGCACAAGGTGATCGTGGACGCGGACAAGAAGTTCCTGAAGCAGCGAGCGAAGCAGATCGCCGAGGGGGAGTGGGCAGGCGCGGCGGTGCGCAAGGCCGTCTCGGATGTCAACACTGCGGTGATGGCCGCGGTGATGGTGCCCGTCATCGTGTCGACCACGAGCAGCTGAGGCGACGTGAGTAGGAGAGTTGCCATTCTGCTGTTCGACGATGTCGAGGTGCTCGACGCATGCGGGCCGTTCGAGGTGTTCTCGGTGGCCAATCGCGTGGCCCAACGCACAGGGAGCGCAGCACCTTTCGAGGTGACACTCGTCGGGATCGACGACAGGGCGGTTACTGCTCGGGGCGGGATGAGAATCGGCGTCGACACCACGATCGACGATCCGCGGGGATACGACGTCGTCGTGGTCCCGGGCGGCGTGGTCGATGCCGCCTCGGCGGACCGCCGGGTTCTGCAGTGGTTGCAGCGACTTCGGCCCGACGCCGAGTTGGTCGCATCGGTGTGCACCGGCGCGTTCGTGCTCGCGGCGGCGGGACTGCTCGATGCGCGCCCGGTCACCACGCACTGGGAAGATCTCGACGCGTTGAGAGTCCGTTGGCCCGATCTCGTTGTGCACGAGGGTGTTCGGTACATCGACCATGGCGATCTCGCGACGTCGGCCGGGATCAGTGCCGGCCTGGATCTGGCGTTGCATCTGGTCGCGCGGTGGGTCGGCGCGGATCACGCACTCGCCACCGCGGGCCAGATGGATTACGACTGGTCAGGCGCTGAGCACCCGTAGCACGAGTGCGACGACGGCGAACACGGCCAGCCCTGCGGCAGGCGCGAATTCCTTGTCCTTGACGCGCACGTGTGCGGCAACCGCCCCGACGAAGTAGGCGATGACGCCGACGGCTGCTGCGACGCCGATGGGCCACAGGTACAGACCCACCAGAAGGCCCACAGCTCCTGCCAGTTCCGCGTAGGCCAGCCACGGAATCTTGTCAGTGGGAACGCCGACCTGCTCGAGCATCGGAACGACGGACGGATTCTTGGTCAGTTTCCCGATGGCGGAGAACGTGAGTGCTACGGCGAGAAGGACCGACACGATGACGGTTGCGATGAACATGAGCCCTGCTTTCATTTCTGAGGCCACTAGTAATTCAGAAGCAGCGAGGCAGACTGTAGCACCCTCGGTAGGGTGGAGCCATGGCAACGAATGGAGCGGATCATGATCCGCGTGCCTGCGACGGAGCACTGACGAAAGCTTTCGGTTTCCTCGGTAAGAGGTGGAACGGAATTCTGCTCGCGACGTTGATGAACGGGCCGTTGGGATTCTCGGACCTGCGCCGCGCTGTCGGTGGCATCAGTGATTCGGTGTTGTCCGAGCGTCTGGGAGAACTCGGCAAGGCAGGTCTGGTGGCACGCACCGTCGAGGACGGGCCGCCCATCTCGGTGGAATACAGCCTCACGCGAAGCGGCAAGGCGCTGCTGCCGTCACTGCAGGCGCTCACGGAGTGGGCCTCGAAAAACATCTGACCCCCGCGAACCTGTCGCAGGGGTCAGAAGGGTGGTGGCCCGATCGGGCTCAGTCGGGATTGTTGTTGTGATTCCGGCCTTCGGCCGAGTCGGCGAACTCCTGGGTGTCGAATACCTCGCCGCCCAGCGGATCGACCGGCGCATTGTCCCCGGAGTACTCGACGGCACCGGTTTCGGGATGAACCTCGAGCTGTTCGGTGGACACCTCGTGCAACGCGAGTACGACGGTTCCGCCGCTCTCGGGTGAGGCCAACCCATCCTGAGACGGAGTCAGTCCCGAGAACGTCGTGGAGATTCCTGCGGCGGCCTTCCTGCGTGGAGCAGGCGCAGCGGTGGTGTTCTCGGCACTGTCCGAGACCTCCGATGTGGTGGTCACGCGTACGTAGCGCGGGGTGGTGGCGATGTCGTAACGGAAGGCCTTGAGCATCGACACGCACGCGAGTGCGAGCACCAGCGAGAACGGCACAGCCGTGGCTATCGACATCGTCTGCAGAGCCGTCAGAGAGCTGGTTCCTCCGATCAGCAGCAGTACGGCCGCGGCCACACCCTGCAGCACGGCCCAGTAGACGCGGGTGATCTTCGGTGTTTCCAGTTCGCCGCCGGTGGACAGGATGTCTATCACCAGTGATCCGGAGTCCGAGGACGTCACGAAGAAGAACACGATGACCGCGATGGCGATGACGCTGGTGATCGCGGCGATCGGTAGGCCGTCGAGCACCTGGAACAGGCTGGTGTCGGTGTTCACCGCGCCCTCGGCGTCGAGCAGATCGCCGTCGTTTCGCTGCCGCAGAATGCCGGTGTCGCCGAAAATGGTGAACCACAGCGAGCCGACGATCGTCGGTGCCAGCAGTACGCCGAACACGAATTCACGGATCGTGCGGCCACGGGAGATCCGAGCGATGAACATGCCGACGAACGGTGCCCAGCTCATCCACCAACCCCAGTAGAAGATGGTCCAGCCGCCGGCCCACCCGTCGTCGGAGAAGGGGGAGGTGCGCAGGGCCAGCTCGGGCAGAGCTTGGACGTAGCCGCCGAGGTTCTGTACCCAGGACTGCATCAGGAACAGCGTCGGGCCCAGGACCAGAACGAACAGGGCCAGTGCTGCCGCGAGCACCATGTTGATGTTCGAGAGCCACTTGAGGCCTTTGGAGACTCCACTGACCACGGAGAAGGTGGCGATACCGGTGATGGCGGCGATGAGCGCGATCACGAACCAATTGGTGGTCTCGACCCAGCCGAGATATGCCAGGCCCGCGGAGATCTGCTGGACGCCGAAGCCGAGTGAGGTCGCGACACCGAACAGGGTGCCGACGATCGCGACGGTGTCGATGGCGTGGCCGATCGGGCCTTCGATCCGCTTGCGGCCGAGCAACGGCTCGAGCAGCCACCGGACGGTCAACGGGCGACCCTTGCGGTAGGTCATGTACGCCATGCCGAGCCCGACTACGACGTAGATGGCCCACGCGTGCAGACCCCAGTGGAACAGGGTGAGCTCCATCGCTTGTCGCGCGGAGGCGTCGGTGCTGCCGGGGAGTCCGCCTGCCTCGGGTGGCGTCACGTAGTGCGAGAGTGGCTCCGCGACGCCGTAGAACACCAGGCCGATGCCCATGCCTGCGCTGAAGAGCATGGCGAACCAGGACAGGACGCCGAACTCGGGCTTCTCGTCGTCGCGGCCGAGGCGGATGGTGCCGACCTTGCTCAGCCCGCAGTAGAGGGCGAACAGCACGAATCCGGTCGCGGCCAGGATGTACCACCAGCCGACGCCCGCGGTGATGGCCTTGTTCAGTTTGTCGAACGAATCGGCCGCCGAGCTCGCGTAGATCACGGAAAAGCCGATCATGACGAAGATGATGATCGATGCGGGGACGAAGACCGGCTTGAGCAGGCCTGCCCAGGCTTCTTTTACTGCTTTCACTTACTTGACTTCCTTGTAACTCGAGTCACGGTGATCGGCTGACCACTATCGGTTTGCCGTTCTCTTTCCCTTGTTTCGGTCAAGTACCGGTAATCACCCTAAACGACATCGGCGCAGGTGACGAAACCGCCGAGTCGCCGCGAACGATGGAACGGACTACAGTTCTGTCGATGCTGCGGACTGGTCCGATCGTGTCACTCGTTGGTGGTTGCGGTGCGAGTGATACTGCGCGGCAGGTGATCTCGTGACCGGTCGACTGCAGCCCGGCTCCGAGTTCGCGGGCTTCCGCGTCCAGCGTCGGCTCGGGGTCGGCGGTATGAGTGAGGTGTACCTGGTTCTGGGGCGCGGCCACGATCGGCTCGAAGCGCTCAAGATTCTCGACCGCGAGGCGTCGCGATCCCCGCAGCTACGCAACAAGTTTCGAATGGAGGCGGCCGTCGCTGCCCGGCTGTCGCACCCGAACATCGTGTCGGTGCACGAGCATGGTGAGTTCGACCACCAACTGTGGATGTCGATGCACTACGTCGACGGATACAGTGCCGCACGGCTCGTCGCTCGTGGGCAGATCGCGCTCGAGGTGTCTCGGGTGGCGCGCATCGTCGCCGAGGTGGCCAAGGGTCTGGATTACGCCCACGGACAAGGCGTCGTGCATCGGGACGTCAAGCCGGCGAACATCCTGATCTCCACCGAGCAATTCGACGGCTACGAGCAAGTGTTGTTGTCGGACTGGGGAATTGCGCGACTGCTCGACGATTCGACTCCGCTCGCTGCCGGCGGGACGGTGCTGGCCTCCATTCAGTACGCGGCACCGGAACTGTTGCGTGGCGGAGTCTTGAGTGCGCAGACCGACGTGTATTCGTTGGGGGCGACGCTGGTCGAACTGCTGACCGGAAGAACGCCGTTCCCCTTGGCGACCCCGCTGGCGATCACTGCTGCGCACCTGACGGCCGAGCCGCCTGCGGTGACGCGTCGTCGACGATCGCTGCCGAGGGGGCTCGACGCGGTGGTCGCCCGAGCCCTGGCGAAGGACCCCGCGGATCGATTCCGAAGCTGCGTCGAACTCGGTGACGCGGTGGCGGCAGCAGTTTCCGCGGGAGTGGAGCCTGCGGAACGACCCAGGCTTCCGGGAGTTCCGGAACCGCCGCCGCGGCGTTCGCCGTTCGCTCGCTCGCGCTGGCTCAAGTTCTCTTGACGCAACGAAGAAGGCCCCGCGCCGGGTGGGTGCGGGGCCTTCTCTCACGGTGTCATTCCTCGGGATCGACCGGACGGTTCGCCACGACCGGGTATTGGCCGGTGTAGCCGAGCCGTTCCTCGGCGACGGTGAGAACCTTGGTGCGCACCAGGTACCAACCGCCGATCAGGGCGGGGATGATGACCACCAGGGTGGCGATGGTCCAGCTGCCGATCGGCGCGTCGAAGGCCATCAGTACCAGCACGCCGAACAGGAACACCAGCGTCGCGTAGCTGGTGTACGGCGCTCCGAAGAGGCGGAACTTCGGCCGCTCGACGATGCCCTTCTTGGACCAGCGGAACAGCTGGATCTGGCACAGCACGATGGTGGCCCAGCTGGCGATGATGCCCAGTGCCGACATGTTGAGCACGATCTCGAAGGCCTCGCCGGGGGCGATGGCGTTGAGCGCGACACCGAACAAGGTGATGAAGCAGGTGAGCAGGATGCCGCCGAACGGGACGCCACCCTTGGTCATCTTCTTGGTGAACTCCGGCGCACTGCCGTTCATCGCCATCGACCGCAGAATGCGGCCCGTCGAGTACAGACCGGCGTTCAGGGAAGACAGCGCCGCGGTGAGCACCACGATGTTCATGATGGTGCCCGCGCCGCCGAGGCCGATGCTGGAGAAGAACGTCACGAACGGCGAGGTGCCGGACTGGTACGCGGTGTACGGCATCAGCAGTGCGAGCAGCACGAGGGAGCCCACGTAGAACAGTGCGATACGGGCGATGACCGAGTTGATGGCCCGCGGCATGATCTTCTCTGGGTTCTCCGTCTCGCCTGCTGCGGTACCGACCAATTCGACTGCGGCATAGGCGAATACGACACCCGAGATGACGATGACCAGCGGCCACGCACCCGACGGGAACAAGCCACCGTTGTCGGTGATGAGGCTTATGCCCGGCATCTGGGTACCGACGGGAATTCGACCCGCGAGGAACACGACGCCCACGATCAGGAACGTCACCAATGCGATGACCTTGATGATGGCGGCCCAGAACTCCATCTCGCCGAACCACTTGACCGACACCAGATTCAGGCTCATGACGATCACCAGCGCGATCAACGCGATGACCCACTGCGGGATCACCTCGAAGCTGCCCCAGTAATGCATGTACGTCGCGATGGCCGTCACGTCGACGATGGCCGTCATCGCCCAGTTCAGGAAGTACATCCAGCCCGCGACGAACGCTGCCTTCTCGCCGAAGAACTCGCGCGCGTACGAGACGAAGCTGCCCGAGGACGGACGGTGCAGCACCAGTTCGCCCAGCGCACGCAGGATGAAGAACACGAAAATGCCGCAGAGGGCATAGGCGAGGAACAGGCCGGGTCCGGCACTGGCGAGGCGTCCGCCCGCGCCGAGGAACAGGCCGGTGCCGATCGCGCCGCCGATCGCGATCATCTGCAACTGACGAGGTTTGAGGCCCTTGTGGTAGCCCTCCTCCTCGTGGTCCATCGCCGAGTTGTCGTACGAAGTGTCGACCGTATCGGACATGTTTCGATCCTTACTGTCGCTTTTGTAGGGTTTTGTCCGAATTCAATCCAGCTCAAAGCTGCTGCCTCAGAACGCTATTAGCGTTGCGCGTTCGTGCGATAGACGTCGAATGTTAACAATGTCTGCTGGTGTAAACAGTGCGTGAAAGAACGTGCTCGGGTGAGCATCTGCTCGAGACGCAACGTGCGCTCAGGCGTCGGGCATGGGGGTTGCGGCGGTTCGCCCCTCGACCGGTACCAGCGGTCGACCTTGCACTCGCCATTGCCGAGTGCTAGAAATGCAGTTGGCACTCTCGACACGTGAGTGCCAGGTCGGGACACGGTGAGGCCGGGGAATCAACGACACCCCTGGTCGTCCGTCGCGGGCACCGAGCTCGGCCAGCAATGTGTCACCCCCAATCCGGAGGATCACTTCGCAATGGCCAAGATCATCGCGTTCGACGAAGAGGCACGCCGTGGCCTCGAGCGAGGCCTCAATGCCCTCGCCGACGCAGTAAAGGTGACGTTGGGCCCCAAGGGTCGCAACGTCGTACTCGAGAAGAAGTGGGGAGCTCCCACGATCACCAACGATGGTGTTTCCATCGCCAAGGAGATCGAGCTCGAAGATCCCTACGAGAAGATCGGTGCCGAGCTCGTCAAGGAGGTCGCCAAGAAGACCGACGACGTCGCAGGCGACGGCACCACCACAGCTACCGTTCTCGCTCAGGCACTCGTCCGTGAAGGCCTGCGCAACGTCGCAGCCGGCGCGAACCCGCTCGGCCTCAAGCGCGGCATCGAGAAGGCTGTTGCAGCCGTCACCGAAGCGCTGCTTGCGTCCGCCAAGGAGATCGACACCAAGGAGCAGATCGCTGCCACCGCTGGCATCTCCGCAGGCGACCCGTCCATCGGCGAGCTCATCGCCGAGGCAATGGACAAGGTCGGCAAGGAAGGCGTCATCACGGTCGAGGAGTCCAACACCTTCGGCCTGCAGCTCGAACTGACCGAGGGCATGCGCTTCGACAAGGGCTACATCTCGGCGTACTTCGCCACCGATGCAGAGCGCCAGGAAGCCGTCCTCGAAGACGCGTACATCCTGCTCGTCAGCTCCAAGATCAGCACCGTCAAGGACCTGCTGCCGCTGCTGGAGAAGGTCATCCAGTCCGGCAAGCCGCTCGTCATCATCGCCGAGGACGTCGAGGGCGAAGCTCTCTCCACCCTCGTGGTGAACAAGATCCGTGGCACCTTCAAGTCCGTCGCCGTCAAGGCTCCCGGATTCGGTGACCGCCGCAAGGCGCAGCTCGCCGACATCGCCATCCTCACGGGCGGCGAGGTCATCAGCGAAGAGGTCGGCCTCTCCCTGGAGACCGCCGGACTCGAGCTGCTCGGTCAGGCACGCAAGGTCGTCATCACCAAGGACGAGACCACCATCGTCGAGGGCTCGGGAGATTCCGACGCCATCGCCGGTCGCGTCAACCAGATCCGCGCCGAGATCGAGAACTCCGATTCCGATTACGACCGCGAGAAGCTGCAGGAGCGCCTGGCCAAGCTGGCCGGTGGCGTTGCAGTCATCAAGGCCGGAGCGGCAACCGAGGTCGAGCTCAAGGAGCGCAAGCACCGCATCGAAGATGCCGTGCGTAACGCCAAGGCAGCTGTCGAAGAAGGCATCGTCGCCGGTGGCGGCGTGGCACTGCTCCAGGCAGCGCCCGCACTCGACAACCTCAAGCTCGACGGTGACGAGGCAACCGGCGTGAACATCGTTCGCGTTGCACTGTCCGCCCCGCTCAAGCAGATCGCATTCAACGCAGGCCTAGAGCCCGGCGTCGTTGCGGACAAGGTCTCCAACCTGCCCGCAGGTCACGGCCTCAACGCCGCGACCAACGAGTACGAGGACCTGCTCGCTGCAGGCATCAACGACCCGGTCAAGGTCACCCGCTCGGCACTGCAGAACGCAGCGTCCATCGCGGCTCTGTTCCTCACCACCGAGGCCGTCGTCGCCGACAAGCCCGAGAAGGCCGGAGCGCCCGCTGGCGATCCGACCGGTGGCATGGGCGGCATGGACTTCTGAGTCCCTTGTTGCACTGAACAAGCCCGGCACCTTTCGAGGTGCCGGGCTTTTTCGTGCTCGAATCGGGTGCAATGGGCCGCGCTGAGCGCGGTCGGCTGCACCCGATTCGCAGTGCTGCCCCTCGGGTTTGTGGTTAGGGTCGGGCATGACTCGTCTCCGCTCGATGGCCGCCGCACTTGCCGTGACCGCGGCCCTCGCGGGGTGCTCCACCTCGGGAACCGCCACGCCCGCGTCCGCACCGTCGGCACCGACGACCACCGATGTCACGGTGACCACTGAGCGGGCCGAGACGACGACCACCGCTGTACCCACGTCCTCCGAATCCGCGGAGCCGTATGTCCTCGGCAGCACCAGGGTTACCGGATCGACGGCCCGTGCGACCTACGACGTCGCGATTCCGCAGCTCAGCGGCGGAGACCTTGCGGTGACGGAAGAGTTCGACGAGTCGATGCGCGCTGCTCTGCAGGATCAGATCGACCGCGACTACGGGAACGATTTCGCCCTCAGCGACGGCTATTCGAGGGGATATGCCCACGTCGGCCGTCGCGTGATCAGCGCCGAACAGATCACGGGCTGGATTGCCGTGCCGCCCGGCGCGCACGGCAATTCTCTTCTCGCGACGGTGACCATCGACGTCGACACCGCCCAACCGATCTCTCTCGGCGATGCCTTCACCGACCTCGACGCCGGTCTCGCCCGGCTGTCCGATCGGGCAGCGGACATTCTTCCGACCACGCGCGCAGGCGGTGGTTTCGAGCGGTCGGGTATCGAGCCGACGGTGGCCAATTTCGGAAACTGGACGGCATCACCGGAGGGGATGAACATTCACTTCGGTGACTACCAGGTCGGTCCGTACGGCATCGGCCTCGTCACGATCACGGTGCCGTGGACGGAGCTGTCCGATGTTCTGGCTCCCGGCATGCTGGAAGTGTTGAGCAGCTGACCCTCTGCCCGACAGTGCGAGCATGGACCCATGATGATTCGCGCAGGGGTGCTGGATGTGGCCTACGACCGCGTCGGAGATCCGTCCGGCCGCTCGGTGGTGCTGATGCACGGTTTCCCGTACGACCCGCGTTGCTACGACGACGTCGCCAGGCTGCTCGCCGACGTCGGTTACGACGTGGTGGTGCCGTATCTGCGCGGTTTCGGACCGACCCGCTTCGTCGACGCGGACACGATGCGCTCCGGTGAGCAAGCTGCGATCGGCCACGATCTGCGAGAGCTGATCATCGCGCTGGAGCTGAACGCGCCTATCGTCGCAGGCTACGACTGGGGTGGGCGCGCCGCGTGCGTCGTGGCCGCGGTGTGGCCGGAGCTGGTGTCGGGTCTGGTGAGCGTCTCCGGATATCTGGTCCAGGACATCGCTGCCGCTGTATCCACGCCGGTGCCGCCCCACCTCGAGAAGCGGTACTGGTACCAGTACTACCTGCACTCCGAGCGGGGCCGAGCCGGGCTGGCGGCCTACCGCGCAGAGATCGCACAGACACTGTGGACGGATTGGTCGCCGACCTGGCGGTTCGGGGACTCCGAGTTCGCGGCCACCGCACCCTCGTTCGACAATCCCGACTTCGTGGACGTGTCCGTGCATTCCTACCGGCACCGATACGGCATCGAGGCGGGGGACACGGCCTACGCCGCGACGCAGGAGTTGCTGATGCGGCAGCCCAGGATCACGGTGCCCACGGTCGTGATCGATCCGACCGAGGACACCGTCTCCTCGTTGTACGGCCAACCGGACCATGCGGCGCACTTCACCGATCTGATCGACGTTCGCCAGATCGAGTGCGGCCACAACCCGCCTCAGGAACTCCCAGGACAGTTCGCCGACGCCGTCACAACATTGGGTCAGGTGGTCCGAGACCGCGAACGGACTCGGTAGAACGAGCTAGTCGACGGCGAGCTCGCCCAGTTCGTTCCAGTCGGTGCCGTCGACCTCTTGGCTGATGATCTTCGGTGTCTCCTGCAGGTACGGCGGGAGATCCTTCTGGGCCTGCTTGAAGTGGTCGGAGTTGACGTGCGCCGCACCGGCATCGGGATCCTTGAATGCCTCCACCAGGACGTACTCGGTGGGATCGTCGAGCGTGCGCGACCAGAAGTACCAGAGGCACCCTTCTTCGGCCTGACACGCTTGGGTGAAATCGCGGGAAATCTCGGGCCAGTTGTCGGCGTGCTCGGGCTTCACCTTGAACTTGGCGGTGATGAAGATCAACGTTGCTCCTTGTTGTCGATGGCGATGGTTTCTCTGCTGTACCCGAATTGCATGGATGGCATGCCTGCCGTCGCCTAGGCTCGGCCCATGGCCAGCAGCTCACCGTCGATCGAGATACCGGTGGGCGAGCGCAGCGTCCGCATCTCCAACCCCGAGCGGGTGTATTTCCCCGAGAGCGGTGCCACCAAGCTGGATCTGGTGAACTACTACCTGAGCGTCGGCGACGGCATCGTGCGCGCGCTGCGGGAACGGCCGTGCATGATGCATCGCTTTCCCAAGGGTCTCGCCGGCGACAAGGTGCACCAGAAGCGCGTGCCCAACGGTGCTCCGCCGTGGCTCGAGACAGTGCAGGTGACCTTTCCCCGCTACAACCGCACCGCAGACGAACTGTGCGTGACCGAGTTGGCACACGTGGCCTGGGCGGTACAGATGTCGACCGTCGAGTTCCATCCCTGGAACTCCCGCCGCGCCGACGTCGAGATGCCCGACGAGTGGCGCATCGACCTCGATCCGATGCCCGACTGCCCGTTCGACCGAGTACGACGCGTCGCCGGGGTAGTGCAGGAGGTTCTGGCCGATCTCGGTGCCGTCGGCTGGCCGAAGACCTCCGGCGGGCACGGACTGCACATCTACGTGCGCATCGACCCGGCATACGGTTTCAAGGACTTACGAAGGGCTGCACTGGCTTTCGCGCGTGAGGTCGAACGGCGTGCGCCCGAGGACGTGACGACGACGTGGTGGCGCAAGGACCGCGACCCGTCGAAACTGTTCGTCGATTACAACCAGAACGCCCGCGATCACACCATCGCCAGCGCCTACTCGGTGCGCGGAAATCAACAGGCGACGGTATCGACGCCGATCTCCTGGGACGAGGTTGCCAGCGTCGATCCTCGCGAATTCACGATGTTCACAGTGCCCGCCAGATTCGCCGATCTGGGTGACCTGCACGCGGGCATCGACGACGCGGTGTTCGCGATCGACGAGCTACTCGAATGGGCGGAGCGGGACGAGCACGAGGGGCTCACCGAACCCGAAGAATGACCCGCCAACTCGAAGTTATGTACGGAAATCGGTGGAAAACCGTCCATAACTTCGAGTTGGGCGAACCAGTTTTAGTCGGTACCGGACTCGATGGCGGCGTGATCGAGGGCCGAGGAGTCCACCGAACTGTCGGGTCCGCTGGCGGCGATGGCGTCGGCTCCGCCCGCGGGGAGTTCGCCGATCAGTTCGCCCCAGGCCGTGAGCTGGTTCTGTGCGGCGTACTGCTCGAGCTTGCTGCGTGAATCGGCGATGTCGAGGTTGCGCATCGTGAGCTGACCGATGCGGTCGCCGGGGAAGAACGCCTGGCCCTGGCTGCGTTCCATCGACAGCTTCTCGGGGTGGTAGCTGAAGTTGGTGCCCTGGGTGTCGACGATGGTGAAGTCCTGGCCGCGGCGCAGACGCAGTGTCACGCTGCCGCTGACGACGTTGCCGACCCAGCGCTGCAGGCCCTCGCGCAGCATCAGTGCCTGCGGGTCGAACCAGCGGCCCTCGTACAGCAGGCGTCCGAGTCGGCGGCCCTCGTTGTGGTACGAGGCGACGGTGTCCTCGTTATGGATGGCGTTGACGAGGCGCTCGTAGGTGATGTGCAGCAGTGCCATGCCCGGTGCCTCGTAGATGCCGCGGCTCTTGGCTTCGATGATGCGGTTCTCGATCTGGTCGCTCATGCCAAGGCCGTGGCGGCCGCCGATGGCGTTGGCTTCCATGACCAGGTCGACGGGGCTGTCGAAGCTCTTACCGTTGATGCGGACCGGTCGGCCGCGCTCGAACTCGACGGTGACGTCTTCGGGAGCGATCTCCACCTCGGGGTCCCAGAACCGGACGCCCATGATGGGGGAGACGATTTCGAGTGAGGTGTCGAGGTATTCGAGCTTCTTCGCCTCGTGGGTGGCTCCCCAAATGTTGGCGTCGGTGGAGTACGCCTTCTCGGCGGAGTCACGGTAGGGGAGGGTGCGCTGAGTGAGCCACTGCGACATCTCGTGCCTGCCGCCGAGCTCGGTCACGAACGCCTCGTCCAGCCACGGCTTGTAGATCCGCAACTGCGGGTTGGCGAGCAGGCCGTAGCGGTAGAACCGCTCGATGTCGTTGCCCTTGTACGTCGATCCGTCGCCCCAGATGGAGACGCCGTCCTCGGCCATGGCACGCACCAGCATCGTGCCGGTGACCGCGCGGCCGAGCGGGGTGGTGTTGAAGTACGTCTGCAACGACGACCGAATGTGGAACGCGCCGCACGTCAGAGCCGCCAACCCCTCCTCGACGAGCGGTTCGCGGCAGTCGATGAGCCGCGCCTGCTCGGCCCCGTAGGCCAGGCCGCGCTCGGGCACATCGGACAGATCCGGCTCGTCGTACTGGCCGATGTCGGCGGTGTACGCGTAGGGGATCGCCCCGTGCTCGCGCATCCAGGCAACGGCCACCGAGGTGTCGAGACCGCCGGAGAATGCAATGCCGATTCGTTCGCCGACCGGGAGAGAGTTCAATACCTTCGTCACGGCCCGCAGCTTAGTAGGGGTCGTTCCGCAGGCTCCACTCCCGGCCTAGTCGCACGGTCAGCTGGGCCGATCGGCGAGCGACTCCACTGCATTGCGAACCGCATCGAGGTGCGCCGTCATGGCGCGTGCTGCTGCGTCGTACTCACCGGATCGGATCCCGTCGACGATTGCATCGTGTTCGACGTTGGACTGCTGCTGCCGATGCGCGACGAGATTGAGCGTCTCGGACTGCCGCGTCAACGCATCCCGGATATCGACGATGATCGCCTCGAACACGCGATTCTTGCTCGCTCGCGCGATCGCGGTGTGGAACTGCGCGTCCAGCAGCACCCACGCCTCGTGGTCGTCCTCGGAGCGCATTTCGTCGGCCAAGCCGGAGAGCACCGTCAGCTCTTCCTCGGTTCGACGCTCTGCTGCCCAGCCGGCCGCCGGAATCTCCACGTGGGGGCGGGCCTCCATGAGTTCGCGGGCTGCGTAGTTGCCGATGTCGAGGTCGTTGCCGACGCGGTCGCGAATAACGAAAGTGCCGAGCCCCGTTTTGGTTTCGGTCAGGCCGAGCGCATGGCAGGAACGCAGCGCCTCGCGGATGACCGAACGGCTGACGCTGTGCCGGGCGGCGAGCGCGGCCTCGGACGGCAACTTCTGCCCGACGGGGAGGTCGCCCGACGCGATCGCCGAGCGAAGGTCTGCGAACACCGCCTCGGCTGCGCTCATGCGGGCATTCGTGGGTGCACTGACTGCCCAGCTGTCCGACAGGTTCATGACGTGATCCTAACCTGGGGTTGACCGATGGGGTGTTCTACGCCACACTTTACCTGTCAGACAGCCGGACAGCTGGACACCTCCGAAGGAGCACACACACCGTGGCCGATACCCGCATCGAGAAGGATCTTCTCGGCGAACGCGAAATCCCGATGACCGTGTATTGGGGGATCCACACCCTGCGCGCCCTCGAGAACTTTCCCATCACGGGGCGTCCGATCTCGACCAACGCGCACCTCGTTCGTGGACTCGCGGCAGTGAAGTGGGCAGCCGCGTCGGCCAATCAGGATCTCGGAATTCTCGACGCGACCCGCGGGGAAGCGATCCGCACGGCGTGCCAGGAGATTCTCGACGGCCAGTGGCACGAACAGTTCGTCGTCGACGTCATTCAGGGCGGTGCGGGCACGTCCACCAACATGAACGCCAACGAGGTCATCGCGAACCGCGCGCTGGAGATCCTGGGGCACGCCCACGGCGACTACAGCATGCTGCACCCCAACGAGCACGTGAACGCCTCGCAGTCCACCAACGACGTCTACCCGACGTCGGTGAACATCGCGACCATCTTCGCAGTGCACGAGCTCATCGCCTCGATGAAGGTGCTTCGAGATTCGTTCGGCCGCAAAGCATCCGAATTCGCCACCGTCGTCAAGATGGGTCGCACGCAGCTGCAGGACGCGGTGCCGATGACCCTCGGCCAGGAGTTCGGCACCTACGCGATCATGATCGACGAGGACTGCTCGCGGCTCGAAGAAGCAGCGCTGCTGGTGCACGAGATCAACCTCGGAGCCACCGCGATCGGCACCGGGCTCAACGCTCCTGCCGGTTACACCGAATCGGCCGTTGCACACCTGCGCACCATCACCGGTCTGCCACTGGTCACCGCGACGGACCTGATCGAGGCAACGCAGGACGTCGGTCAGTTCGTGCATCTGTCCGGTGTGCTCAAGCGCGTCGCGGTGAAGTTGTCGAAGATCTGCAACGACCTGCGGCTGCTGTCCTCCGGTCCGCGCGCCGGCTTCAACGAGATCAATCTGCCTCCGATGCAGGCAGGTTCGTCGATCATGCCCGGCAAGGTCAACCCCGTCATTCCCGAGGTGCTCAATCAGGTTGCCTACGAGGTGATCGGCCACGACGTCACGATCACGATGGCGGCCGAGGCAGGTCAGTTGCAACTCAACGCATTCGAGCCGATCATCGTCAAATCCCTGTCCGACGGTATGGCGCACCTGAGTGCCGCGTGCCGCACCGTCGCGCATCGGTGCGTGGACGGCATCACCGCAAACGTCGACCTGCTCCGTGAGCGCGTCGAGAACTCCATCGGTCTGGTCACCGCCCTGAGCCCGTACCTGGGCTATGTGGAATCGACCGCCATTGCTCAGGAAGCTCTGGTCAGTGGTCGCAATGTCGTCGACCTCGTGCTCGAGAAGGGGCTCTTGGCCCGAGACGAGCTGGATCGGCTGCTGAGCCCCGAGCACCTCGCAAACCTGCGTGTGGCTCCCGTCGAGCATGCAGATGCTCCCGAAACGTCGACGAGGTAACGCAATGAGCACAGAGAATCGGAGTGTCGATACTGCCAAGGCCTTCAGTGAGGAAGACCTCGGCTATCGAAAAGAGCTGGCTCCGCGCCAGATTCAGATGATCGCGATCGGCGGCGCGATCGGCACCGGCCTGTTCATGGGAGCAGGCGGACGACTGCACGACGCCGGGCCTGCCCTGGTGCTCGTCTATGCGCTGTGCGGATTCTTCGCCTTCCTGATCCTGCGCGCGCTGGGTGAACTGGTGATGCACCGGCCGACATCGGGATCGTTCGTCTCGTATTCGCGCGAATTCTTCGGTGAGAAGGTCGCTTTCGCGGCCGGGTGGCTCTACTGGATGAACTGGGCGATGACGGCTGTGGTCGACGTGACGGCCGTGGCGCTGTACATGAACTTCTTCAAGAAGTACTGGGAACCGCTCGGCAACGTCGACCAGTGGATGTTCGCGCTCGCGGGCCTGGTCCTCGTCCTCGGGCTGAACCTGCTCTCGGTCAAGGTCTTCGGTGAGTTGGAGTTCTGGTTCGCGCTCATCAAAGTCGTTGCGCTGGTGACGTTCTTGCTGATCGGTACCTACTTCGTCGTCTTCGGAACGCCCATCGACGGACAGGAGCCGGGTCTGAACGTGCTGACCGACAACGGTGGCCTGATCCCCAACGGACTGCTGCCCGCGATCGTGGTGATTCAGGGTGTGGTGTTCGCCTACGCCTCGATCGAGCTGGTCGGCACCGCGGCCGGGGAAACGGCACATCCCGAGAAGGTCATTCCCAAGGCCATCAACACCGTCATCATTCGAATCGTCGTGTTTTACGTCGGCTCGGTGTTGCTGCTCTCGCTGCTGTTGCCGTACACCAGCTATCAGGCCGGCGAGAGTCCGTTCGTCACGTTCTTCGGAGCCATCGACGTCGAGGGTGCCGACGCGATCATGAACCTCGTCGTCCTCACCGCGGCGCTGTCCTCCCTCAACGCCGGGCTGTACTCGACAGGACGCATCCTGCATTCGATGGCGGTGGCCGGATCGGCACCGAAATTCGCTGCGCGGATGAACAAGTCGGGAGTGCCGTACGGCGGCATCGCGCTGACCTCGGTGGTGACGCTGCTCGGCGTCGTACTCAATGCCGTGGTGCCCGCGCAGGCATTCGAGATCGTGCTCAACCTCGCGGCGCTCGGCATCATCAGCGCCTGGGCCGTCATCGTCGCGTGTCAGCTCAAGTTCTGGTCGCTGTCCAAGACCGGTGCCGTCACTCGGCCGGCGTTCAAGATGTTCGGGGCTCCGTACACCGGATACGCAACGCTAGGCTTCCTGGCGTGTGTACTCGTGCTGATGGCCTTCGACAAACCGGTCGGTACCTGGACGGTGGCGTCGATTCTGCTCATCGCGCCGATGCTGATCGGTGGTTGGTACCTGTGCCGCAAGCGAATTCGAGAGGTGG
This sequence comes from Rhodococcus sp. 077-4, assembly GCF_047782425.1. NCBI lineage: Bacteria > Bacillati > Actinomycetota > Actinomycetes > Mycobacteriales > Nocardiaceae > Rhodococcus > Rhodococcus sp. 077-4. The sequence goes on from NZ_JAJPWC010000001.1 coordinate 1,404,484, forward strand.
CGGCGCGCAGTGACTGACCATGTCGCATTGTTTACCACGGGCGGGACGATTGCCAGTAGTCGCGACGAGCACGGAGTTTCTCGTCCGGTCGCCGGAGTCGGCATCGAAGCCGCGGGTGTTCGGGTGCGTGAGGTGATGTCGAAGGACAGTTCGGCGTTGGACTTCGCGGATCTCGACACCATTCGTAGTGCAGTGGCAGACGCGCTGGCCGAGGACGGCTGCGTCGGTGTGGTGGTGCTGCACGGCACCGACACGATGGAGGAGTCGGCGCTGTACGTCGATCTGTTCCACGACGACGTACGTCCAGTGGTGTTCACCGGTGCGCAGCGCACTGCCGATCACCCCGATCCGGACGGCCCGAGCAACATCGCCGCAGCGGTAGCGGCGGCGCGGTCGGAGCGAGGCGTGTCGATAGCGTTCGGTGGGCGGTTGCTGCCGGCTCGCGGTGCGATCAAGAAGCACACCTCCGAACTCGATGCGTTCCGGTCGGCGGCTCTGGAGCGGCCGAATCCATTGCCGTGGAATCCCATTGCCGGAATCCGCGTGGACATCGTTGCGCTGTATCCCGGTGCCGACGGTGCGGCGATCGATGCGTGTATCGACGCCGGGGCGTCGGGCATCGTGCTCGAGGCGCTGGGCTCGGGGAACACCAACGCTCGCGTCGTCCATGCTGTGAAAGAAGCGGTTGCCGCCGGGGTGCACGTGGTCGTCACGACTCGGGTGCCGTTCGGTGAGACCTCGCCGACGTACGGCGGCGGCGGGGGTGGGCACGATCTGGTCGATGCGGGTGCGGTGTTCTCCCGTGAACTGCGGGCGGGGCAGGCGCGCATTCAGTTGGCGGCGCTGATTGCATCGGGAGCCACTGATGTGGCAGTCCACAATTCGTTCTCGTAAGCGGAAAACCGTCCGCGGACACAACTAGTGGACAACCACCTCGGTACCCTCGAAGTATGGAGGCCACGATCGAGATCGAGTTCGCTCCGCACTGGGTGAATGCGTGGCTGGTACGCACATTCGCCCGGCCGTTCGTCACGATCGACGGCGTCGAGCATCCGATGTCGTGGACCGAGCCGTCGACATACGCGGTGGAGCCAGGCAGCCATGACATCGCTGCGTTCATTCGATATCGCGGGACGAAGTCGGCGCTCGGCATCGGGAGACGAACGGTGACAGTCGCACTCGGGGAGCATCCAAAGCTGAAGGCCCGCAATGGCTGGGCCAACCACATGCCGTTCGAATTACAGCTCCGACTCGCCCCAGGCGTCGACGCGTAACTCGTCGCCTACCGAGACGCATCCGTCCCGTTCCACCGAAAACTTGGACCCGAACGCGACGCCCTTCTGCCGCGCTCGGCGGTAGTCGCCGAGAGTGCGCAGCGGTTCGGGTCCGGTGCGCAAGCCGGTTGTCTGCTCGACGGTGGTGACGGCGCAGCGGATTGCCAGCTTGGCGTACGCCAATCGCGCCCCGCCGATCGACACGGCCCGCACTTCGTCTTCGCGATGTGGTTCGTCCCAGCCGTCGACGACGATGTTGGGTCGGAAGCGATCCATCGGCAGCGGGATGTCGAGTCGCGAGTTGAGGCCTGCCAGCGAGGCCGTCGACAGGATGTGCACGGCCGCGCTGTCGGCGAATTGTGCCGAGCCGGGGACGATTCCGTCGGTGATGCGGCCGTGGTCGCGTGGGGCGGCGACGAGTCGTGACGGTTCTTCGATCGCGTCGGTGAGCCAGGCGGCGACCTCGTCGCCCTGATCGACTCCGCGCATCGGCCGTCGGAACATGGTGACCTCGCGGGCTGCGGAGTCTCGGTCCACCGGCACGGTCACCGAGCCGCTCGACGCATGCTCGAGAGTCAACCACTCGTTCGTCACCGAGCAGCGAACCACCGCCAGAACGGGGTCGCTGCGTTGACTGCGGAATGCGCCGTCGGAGTCGACGATCATGAATGCTCGATCGTGTTCGAGACCGGCCACGCCCACCTGGACCGTATCGAGCACTGAGCCCGCGCATCCCTTGACGGGGTAGGTCACCAGAGACGACACGCGCACCGGTCGAGGATACTGGGATCCATGACACGAGCGTTGCTGGTAGTGGATGTGCAGAACGATTTCACCGAGGGTGGCGCGCTGGCAGTGGCCGGCGGCGCGGAGGTCGCGCGCAAGATCAGTGCGTACTTGGCGCGCCACGGCGACGAGTACGACCTCGTGGTGTCCTCGCGGGATTGGCACGACGCGGTGGGCGACAACGGCGGCCACTTCGCCACCGATGCCGCCCCGGACTTCGTCACCACGTGGCCGGTGCATTGCGTCGCGGGCACGGTCGGTGCGGAGTACCACCCCGATTACGCGACCGGTTCCGTGGACGTGCACGTCTACAAGGGGCAGGGCAAGCCGTCCTACTCCGCGTTCGAGGGTGTCACCGAGGACGGGGCGACCCTCGCCGAGATACTCACCGCCAACGAGGTCACCGACATCGACGTCGTCGGACTTGCCACCGACTACTGCGTCCTGGCCTCGGCCAAAGATGCTGTGGCCGGGGATCTCGACGTCCGCGTACTCACCGATCTGGTGGCCGGAGTTGCTCCCGAAACTTCCGCCGCAGCCCTGGAGAATCTGCGCGGAGTCGGTGCGGTTGTGGTCTAACTGTCGATCGTCGTGGTGATGGAGGTGACCGACGGTGCCGCCGGGGTGCTGCCGAACCCGAACGTCACCGGGGGAGTGACGGGAGTGAGTGACCCCAGGTCCTCGCCCTTCCAGGACGCGGATGCATCGACGACGCGATGTTGTCCTCGCGCTCCGTAGTACTCGCGTCGGCCGTTGCCTGCGCTGCCGCGGGTGCGCACTCCGCGCAGGACAACTCGGGCAATGGGGTCGCTGATCGAACAGAACCACGGCGCCGTCGACACTGCGTCGGGAACCAGGCTCAGTGCTCTTCCCAAGACGGTGGGTCCGGCGACGCGGATTCTCACCGACAGGTCACCGGCGACGATGGATCTCCACCCGTCGGGCTGCGTGGAGAACGTGACGGGTACGAGTTCGGTGGCGTCGAACGTGTATGTGGCGGTGACGAATTCGCGTACGTCCTCGTTGGGGGCGATGAGCAAGCGATGCCCGTCGGCGAACTGGACCATGACGTCGGTGAATTCCCCGAGCGGCGATCGCGTCCAATGTCCGACGACGATCCGCACACCGGACGTGGTGCCTACCCCGTAGATTTCCCCGTGAAACCGTGATCTTGTCATCGTGCACCCTCACCTCGTCGGCACTGTGCACTCGAAAACCGTGCGGTGCATAGTGGAGGCATGGCGTCCTCGAAACCCACTGTATTCGTCCTGTTCGGCGCGACCGGAGACCTGGCCAAGCGAATGGTTCTTCCGTCGTTCTACCAACTTCACCTCGAAGGTCTGTTGCCCGAGGAATGGGTGCTGATCGGCAACGGCCGCAAGGACTCGTCCGACGACGAGTTCCGCGGTCACGTGCGCAGCGTGCTCGACGAGTTCGCCGAGAACGTGGCCGAGGATGACTGGTCGGCGTTCTCGGAGCGAATCCGCTTCGCGGGCAACGGCTTCACCGTCGACGATCCCGGCAAGTTGCCCGAGGTCGTCGCCGATGCGAAGAAGGGTATCGGCGACGACGCCCAGTTGGTGCACTACATCGCATTGCCGCCGAGCACCTTCGTCGATTACACGAAGGCCCTCGGCGCACACGATCTCGCCGAGGGCTCCCGGGTTGTCTACGAAAAGCCTTTCGGCACCTCGCAGAGCAATTTCGAGGAACTCGACAAAGCCGTGCACGAGGTGGTCGAGGAAGCTCAGGTCTATCGCATCGACCATTTCCTCGGTAAGGAGGCGACGCAGAACCTGCACGTGCTGCGGTTCGCCAACGGCATGATCAGCGGCATCTGGAACTCCGAGCACGTGGCGCAGGTGCAGATCGACGTCCCCGAGACGCTCGATATCGACGACCGCGCCGAGTTCTACGACGCCACCGGCGCCGTGCTGGACATGCTCGTCACCCACCTGTTCCAGGTTGCCGCCGAGGTCGCGATGGAGCCGCCCGCGTCGCTGAAGCCCGAGGATCTGCAGTCGGCCCGCGAGACGGTGATCGGGCAGTTCCGGCCGCTCGACACCGCCGAGGTGGTTCTCGGTCAGTACGACGGGTATCGCGACGTCGAGGGTGTGGCCGAGAATTCGAAGGTCGATACGTTCGTGGCGGCGAAGTTGTGGGTGGACACCGACCGTTGGCGTGGGGTTCCGTTTCTGCTGCGCACCGGAAAGATGTTGGGCGTCAGCCATCAGCGGGTGTCGTTGGTGTTCCGCAAACCGGCCGACAGTCCGCTGGGCGAGCTGCCGGAGGATGGTGCCGTCTTGACGTTCGATCTCTCCGGTGACGGCAGCATCGACCTCGCGATGACGGTCAAGGAGCCGGGACCGGACTTCGATCTGTCGGTGGGGCATCTGGCGTTGCCGCTGAAGTCGGTGCCCGACGCCGAGCCGCTGAGCCCGTACGCGCGTTTGATTCTCGACGTGCTCAACGGAGACCGATCACTGTTCACCCGACCCGACGGCCTGGCCCATGTGTGGGACGTCGCCGCGCCTTTGCTGAGCGATCCGCCCGAGGTGAAGCCCTACGCGCCCGGTTCGATGGGACCGGTCGAGGCCGAGGACCTCGCAGCACCATGCGGCTGGTTGATCACAGGCGCGGAATAGCTCGACAAACCGGCCGCAGGACTTTTTCGGCGAAACGACGGATCGGACAGAACGGGCGCGCTATATTTCTGCCGCCCGATCGAACCTTCGACCTCGGGCCTCGACGTTTCTCCGGAAGGAATCCCTCTCATGTTCCTCGAACTTCTCGGTACTCTGCTCGGCGGCGGCGCTGAAGGCGGCATCGGCGGAATCATCACCGACGGAATCGCCGCCGGCATCTCCGACGCGATCACCGAACTCTTCACCGGAAGTGCCGAAGGGCTTTCCAGCGTCGCCGAGTAGTCGACCACCGAGCCCCGGGCCCGCCACGGCAGGTCCGGGGCTTCGTCGTGTTCCGGGCCGTCACCGGAGCGGCATCAACATCATTGCCGCGAGGTAGATCAGCACGACGGTGCCGCCGGTCAGGACCGTGCCGGCCACGGTCGCGAGTCGGACGATGTTGGCGTCCCAGCCGAAATACTCTGCGACGCCGCCACATACACCTCCGATCATCTTCTGCGAACTCGACCGGGTGAACTCTCTGGGGGAACCGCTCTCGAATGTCATGTGAAAAGTCTGCATCAGCAACGCCTTTCGGCACATCAGGGATTTCACCCATATCCACCCCGACAATCGAACGGTCCGAAATCGACGCTCGAAGTAAGATCGTCGACTTTTCCGAGCCGACCCCTGGACCTACGGCTTCGACGAACGCTACGGTCGCACATGTTCGGCGAGTGCCCGAGAAGGTGCGGCCCGGCCCGTCCCCCTTGCGGACCGGGAACGCCCGTCGAAAACCGGAAGCATCGGGTGTTCACCGAATCGCCATGGATTGGTCACCGGTGAGCACTAACTTTCGGCGCATGACCGACAACGATCTCCGCAACGGCACGGCTGCTCGCACCAACCTGAGCGACTTGCTCGACATCACCACAGCCGTGGATCTTGCCGACACGTCGGGCTTCGCTGTCGACGACTCCGACGACGACGATCCGGTACTGTTGACTGTTCCCGACGGCCACATCGTCGACACCTGGCGCGAGAACTACCCGTACGACGAGCGCATGACGCGGGCGGAGTACGAACTCGAGAAGCGCCTCCTGCAGATCGAACTCCTCAAGCTGCAGATGTGGACCAAGGAGACCGGACGACGCCACGTCATCATCTTCGAGGGCCGCGATGCCGCCGGTAAGGGCGGCACGATCAAGCGTTTCATGGAACACCTCAATCCCCGCGGGGCCAGTGTCGTCGCTCTGGAGAAGCCGTCCGCTCGGGAATCCACGGAATGGTACTTCCAGCGCTACATCGCGCATCTGCCCGCAGCCGGGGAGATCGTGATGTTCGACAGGTCCTGGTACAACCGTGCGGGAGTCGAGCGGGTCATGGGCTTCTGCACCGATGAGCAGCACGCCCAGTTCGTCCGCCAGGCTCCCCTGTTCGAGCAGATGCTGGTGGACGAGGGCATCAGCTTGACCAAGTTCTGGTTCTCGGTGTCGCAGCACGAGCAGCGCACCCGCTTCGCCATCCGGCAGGTCGATCCGGTGCGGCAATGGAAGCTCTCCCCGATGGACCTTGCCTCGCTGGACAAATGGGACGCGTACACCGCGGCGAAGGAAGAGAACTTTCGGGCCACCGACACCGATGTGGCACCGTGGACGATCGTCAAGAGCAACGACAAGAAGAGAGCGCGAATCAACGCGATGCGCTTCGTGCTCAACAAATTCGACTACGCGAACAAGGACGCCGAAATCGTCGGTGAAACCGACCCGCTGCTCGTCGGTCGCGCGAAAGATGTGATCGGCGAATAGTTCTGGCCGCGGAATCGGTAACACGTCCGATAAATCGTTGCGGTACTACGTCTTCGACGTCGCGAGTTGGTATGCCGGTGATGCACCGGCCACGAGCGTGCGGTAGGAACGAGTGAGGCCGTACCACCTACGGCCGTACGTGCACACGAGCAACAGGAGTTCTCATGGGTTCAGCAGCACAGTTCTTTTCCGACATCGCTTCCGGCGTCTACGACGGCATCGTCGACGCGATCGTCGATCAGATCGTCGGCGTGCTGACGTCGGGTAGCGCCGCTTAGTCGTCCGAAGTGGTCGCGGTCGCAGTCGGGGGCGGCCGCGACATCTCGGCTCCGTCGCCGTTTTGTTCTGTCACACCAAGCTTTTCGACTTTTACTCTCTTTTTCGTATGTACAGCGGGGCCGTCTGAGGTAGAAATCTTCTTGCAGAGGAAATCGAGTGACGCCCGTCACTTTCGATCTGCACACCCCTCTAAAAAGGAGCATTTCGCATGTCCGCTGAACTCGGTGACCTCCTCGCTATCCTCCTCCAGCTCTTCTCGGGTGGCAGCTCCTCCGCAGACTAGAGACGCCCCCGCCCCTTCTCGAATGACCGGTGCCCGCCCTGTCGCGGGTGGCCGGTCATTCGTTCGTTCGAAGCCTCCCGCGGGGAGTGCTGTAGACGCGCATCAATAGGGTTGCCGGATGCAGACCGTTCCCATCCAGATGCCCGACGGTTCGACGGTGCCGGTGTCGTTGTTTCCCGGCGAGGGGCGTGACGATGCACCCGTGATCGTCGTTCTACCCGGCCTCGGCATTTCCGGTGGCTACTACCGACTGTTCGCCGAGGCGCTCGTCGCGCGTGGCTTCCATGCCGCGATCGGCGACCTGCGTGGACAGGGCGACAGCGTGCCGAAGCCGAGCTCGGCGAGTCGGTACGGGTATCAGGAACTGGTCTCGGTGGACTTTCCGGCGATCTTCGAGGTGGTCCGCGAGCAATTCCCGGCGACGACACCGTATCTGCTCGGGCACAGCATGGGCGGGCAGCTCGGCTCGATGTACGCCGCCCGCATCAGGGGCAGGCTGGGCGGATTGATCCTGGTGGCGTCGGGATCGCCGTATCACCGCGGTTTCGGCACGACCCGTGGCGTACCGCTGTACGTGGGCGCGGCGGCGATGGCGATCACCAGCAGCATCGCCGGGTTCTGGCCGGGGGATCGGATCGGCATCGGCGGCTTCGGCCGTCAGTCGAGGGTTCTGATCGACGATTGGTCGAGGTTCGCGCGAACCGGATCGATCGAGCCGGCGGGAGCCGACATGGACTACGAGGAACGTATGGGGCGGCTGACACTGCCGGTGCTGGCGGTGACCATCGAAGGCGACGACCTCGCTCCCCGTGGGTCGATGGACAACCTCGTCCGCAAACTTGCCCGTGCCGAAGTCACGTCCGAGCACGTCGACGAGCCGCTCGGACACAACGGGTGGATTCGTAACCCCACAGCCGTCGCCGACCTCGTTGCAGAGTGGATTCACCGCTGACCGGCTTAGATTCATCCACGGGTATTCGACTTGTTTTCGTCCGTTCACACATACTCTCGGTAGGTTTTGGTGTAGAAAGTCCCTCGTACCAATAATTGTGTGACGAGGATAGCGAGCACGACTGTGAACGACCTGGGGGAGACGGTTCGTCGAATCGGAGGTGGGGTGCAGAGCTTCCGGGCACCTGCACTGCGCAGAGTGTTCGTCGGGTGTGTGGCGGCCTGCATGGCAGTGGTCGCACCACCGCTCGCTTCTGCGGCCCCGGCCGAGCCGGTGTCCGCACCGACGGGGTCGTACGTGGTGCGCACCGAGGTCACGGACGGCGCCGCAATGACGGCCTTCGTCCACTCCGCCGCGATGGATCGGACGATTCCGCTGAAGATCCTGCGATCACCGGATCGGTCCGTTCCTCGCCCCACCCTGTACCTGCTGAACGGCGCAGGTGGCGGAATCGATGGAATGGACTGGTACACCCAGACCGACGTCGTGTCGTTCTTCGCGGACAAGAACGTCAACGTGGTCACACCGGTCGGAGGTGCCTATTCGTACTACACGGATTGGCAGACCGATGATCCCGTGCTCGGCCGCAACAAGTGGGAGACGTTCCTGGTCGAGGAACTGCCCCCGCTCATCGACGATCTGTTGGACACCAACGGCCGCAACGCCATTGCGGGCATCTCGATGGCCGCGACCTCGGTTCTGAACCTGGCGGCGCACCACCCGGGGTTGTACCGCGCTGTCGGCTCCTACAGCGGCTGCGCGTCGACGACCGACGCGTTGGGGCGGGCATACGTCAAGACTGTCGTGTCCATGGCCGTCGGCGCGAACGTGACGAACATGTGGGGACCGGACGATCATCTCGACTGGGTTCGCAACGACGCGGTGCTCAATGCCGAAAAGCTCCGTGGCACAGCGCTGTACATCTCCAACGGCAGCGGGCTCGCCGGAGCGTCGGACACCTTCGACGGGACCAATCCCAACGGACCCGGTTTCGTGTTGCTCAACCAGATGGTCGTGGGCGGTGCGATCGAGGTGGCTACCGGAGATTGCACGCGCAGGCTCGAGACGGCCCTCGAGCATCTCGGCATCCCTGCCCACTTCGAACTGCGGGAGCGCGGCACCCATTCGTGGGGCTACTGGCAGGACGACCTGCACGCGTCGTGGCCGATGTTCGAGGACGCCCTCGCTGCTTGATCGTCAGTTGCCGGCGAGGTGCCGCCACAGAAACTCGTAGGTCAACGCAGTCTTGAACGCCAACTGCGCGTTGTCCGACGCCCCGCCGTGCCCGCCTTCGATGTTCTCGTAGTAGCTCACGTCGTGGCCGAGCTCGGCCAGCAGCGCGGCCATCTTGCGCGCATGTCCGGGATGGACGCGATCGTCCCGCGTCGACGTGGCGATGAGAATCGGCGGGTACTCACGCTCGGATGCGGCCACGACATTCTGATACGGGGAGTACTGCGAGATGAAATCCCACTCGGCCGGATCGTCGGGGTTGCCGTACTCGGCCACCCACGACGCGCCCGCGAGCAGCAGGTGGTACCGCCTCATGTCCAACAGGGGAACCTGACATACCAACGCGCCGAACAGTTCCGGGTACTTCGTCACCATGATGCCCATCAGCAACCCGCCGTTGCTACCGCCCTGAGCAGCCAGCTGTTCGGTGGTGGTGATGCCCCGGGTGACGAGATCGCTTGCGACAGCGGCGAAGTCCTCGTGCACCAGGTGACGCCCGGCACGCAGAACCTGGGTGTGCCAGGACGGCCCGTACTCACCGCCGCCGCGGATGTTGGCGACGACGTAGGTGCCCCCTCGTTCGAGCCACGCCCGTCCCGTGGCTCCGCTGTAGCCGGGCGTCATCGAGATCTCGAAGCCGCCGTAGCCGTAAAGCAGCGTCGGGCCCGGTCCGGCGTCGGCGCGGCGGACGACGAAGTAGGGGATCTGCGTTCCGTCGTCCGACCGGGCGAAGAATTGCTCCACCGTCATACCGTCGGAGTCGAAGAATGCCGGCGCCTGCTTGAGGATCTCGAGTTCGGCCCCCACCGTGCCCACCAGCAATGTCGCCGGGGTGAGATAGCCGGAGGAGGACAGGAAGAACTCGTCGCCGTTCTCCTCGGCATCGGTGCCGATGATCTCGGTCGACGTCAGGTCCGACAGTCCGTCGACGGTGGAGCTGTCCCAGCTCGTCGTGCGCGTTTTGCGTCCTTCCAGGTACGCAAAACGCGCACGGGGGGTGAGGACGTGAAGCTCGGTGCGCACATCCTGCAGGGTCACCAGCAGCAGGTGGTTCCGGGTCCAGGCGTACTGGTGCAGCGAGGTGTGCGCATCCGGAGTGAAGAGGGCGGTGAGAGAGGTTGCCCCGGACATGAATTGGTCGAAGTCCGCTGCGAGCAGCGCGCCTGCCGGATGGGTCGTGTCGCCGACAGTCCACGGTGTCATCGTGCGCACCAGCAACCAGTTCTCGTGCACCGAGGTCGACGCATCGGTCGGCGTCGGGATCCGGATCAACTCGGAGCCGTCGAGGAGATAGGTCTCGGAGTTGTAGAAGTCGGTGGCGCGCTGGACGAAATCGCGCTCGAACCCAGGTGTGCGATCGTGCCAGGCCGAGATCGAAATATCCTGCGCTTGCCCCTCGTACACGGTGTCGGCGTCAGCCAATGGGGTACCGCGCTGCCACCGCTTGGCGATCCGCGGATAGCCCGATTCGGTCAGCGAACCCGGCCCGACATCCGTTCCGACGAAGACGGTGTCGGCATCGATCCAGCCGATGTCGGTCTTGGCCTCGGGTAGCGAAAAGCCGCCGTCCTCCGGCGCGCGAAAGGTACGGGAGTCGAGATCGAATTCACGGACCACCGTCGCGTCGGCCCCGCCGCGGGAAAGGGTCACCAGAGCCAGCCGCTGATCGGGACGCAGCACCTGCGCACCGCCCCACACCCAGTTCTCGTCCTCGCTCGTGGCCAGGGCATCGAGATCGAGCAACACGTCCCACGCCGGACTTTCGGTTCGGTACTCGTCCATCGTCGTCCGTCGCCACACACCGCGGACGTGTTCTGCGTCGCGCCAGAAGTTGTACAGGAACCGACCCCGGCGACGGGCATAGGGAATGCGGGCATCGGTGTCGAGAATCTCGCGGATGCTCGCCTCGGTGGCATCGAAATCCGTGCCGCTCAGCGACTCGATCGTCACGTCGTTCCTCTCGCGCACCCACGCCAGGGCAGCCTCGCCGGTGACGTCTTCGAGCCAGAGATACGGGTCGTCCGAGATTGCCATTCCACAGTTCTAGCAGCACTCGGGCCGCGAGGGTGGTCAGCACTCGGGTGGCTACCGGCTGGTAACGAAGACCAGGTCGAGACAGCGTCGGGCCGCACGACTACTCTCGGGTCTCGTGACCTCACACTATGACGTCGTTGTCCTCGGAGCCGGTCCCGGTGGGTACGTCGCTGCTATCCGCGCGGCACAACTCGGACTCAGCACTGCCATCATCGAGAAGAAGTACTGGGGCGGTGTGTGCCTCAACGTCGGCTGCATCCCCTCGAAGGCACTTCTCCGTAACGCCGAGCTGGCGCACCTCTTCACCAAAGAGGCGAAGCTGTTCGGCATCTCGGGCGAAGCCTCCTTCGACTTCGGTGCAGCGTTCGATCGCAGCCGCAAGGTTGCCGACGGACGCGTCAAGGGCATCCACTTCCTGATGAAGAAGAACAAGATCCCCGAGTACGACGGCAAGGGCACGTTCACCGATGCCAACACCATCGAGGTCGAGCTGACCAAGGGTGGCACCGAGACGATCACGTTCGACAACGCGATCATCGCGACCGGCAGCACCACCAAACTGCTGCCCGGAACCGAACTGAGCAAGAACGTCGTCACGTACGAAGAGCAGATCATGACCAAGGATCTGCCGGGTTCGATTCTCATCGTCGGTGCCGGTGCCATCGGCATGGAGTTCGGCTACGTGCTCAAGAATTACGGCGTGGACGTCACCATCGTCGAGTACCTCGATCGCGCGCTCCCGAACGAGGACAAGGACGTCTCGAAGGAAATCGAGAAGCAGTACAAGAAGCTCGGCGTCAAGGTCATCACCGGCGCAGGCGTGCAGAGCATCGACGACGACGGCAGCAAGGTCACCGTCGAGATCAAGCACAACAAGTCCGGTGAGAGCGAGACCTTCACCGTCGACAAGGTGATGCAGTCCGTCGGTTTCGCCCCCCGCGTCGAAGGATTCGGCCTGGAGAAGACCGGCGTAGAGCTCACCGATCGCGGTGCCATCGGCATCACGAACACCATGCAGACCAACGTCCCGCACATCTACGCCATCGGCGACGTCACGGCCAAGCTCCAGCTCGCCCACGTGGCCGAGGCACAGGCCGTCGTGGCCGCCGAAACCATCGGCGGCGCAGAGACATTGCCGATCGACGACTACCGCATGATGCCGCGCGCGACGTTCTGTCAGCCCCAGGTGGCCAGCTTCGGCCTCACCGAGGACCAGGCCCGCGAAGAAGCGCAGGCACGAGGTTCGGACATCAAGGTCGCGAACTTCCCGTTCGCCGCCAACGGCAAGGCGCACGGACTGGGCGACGCCACCGGCTTCGTCAAGCTCATCGCCGACACCGAGCACGGCGAACTGCTCGGTGGACACCTCATCGGGCCGGACGTGTCCGAGCTGCTGCCCGAGCTGACCCTGGCCCAGAAGTGGGACCTCACGGTCAACGAGCTGGCACGCAACGTCCACACGCACCCGACGCTGTCGGAGGCACTGCAGGAAGCGATCCACGGCCTCGCGGGCCACATGATCAACTTCTGATCTCAGCCGTAGAACGAGAAACGGCGGCGACCACTTCGGTGGTCGCCGCCGTTCTTCGTCGTTGTGCAGGCTACGACTTCCGCCAGTGATCGAATCTGCCCTTGATGTCCGACGCCACGTCGCCGATTCCGTTACCGACGGCGTCGACGGCTCCGGTGAAGCCGCTCCCGATGTCGCGAACCGTCTTGATCAGCGGGTCCTCGGAGGTGTCGAAGTTGTTCTTGTACGTGCGCGCCGCGTTGCGGAACTCCTCCGACACCTTGGCCTCGTGATCGGTGGACCTGCGCGGGTAGTCGCCTCGCAGTACCGCCGCGTACTCGCCGCTGTCGACCCACTTCTTCAGCTCGGCGGCACGCAGCACCGAGAACGGGTGCGAGAGAAGTTCGAGATTGAGCAGCTTGAGAACGCCGTCGCGCAGATCCCCACTGGCCTCGTACTCGGCGGCCTGAGCGAGGAAGGCGTCGACGTCTATTTCACTGATGCGTGCGCCGCCCGCCAACTTGAGCTGCACGCGGATCGCGGTGTGCACATCCTGCCCGCACAGCAAACCTGCTCTGTCGCCGGATAATTCGGACTTGCGCTGCCATTCCATCAGTCCTGCGATGACGGCGCGTAGGGCCCAGCCGCCCACCGGAACCCAGCCGACCGTGCCTGCGAGGCGCATCAAATGCATGAGAACGGTGCGGTAGACCGCATGACCGGACAGTGCGTGGCCGAGTTCGTGACCCACGACGAAGCGTTGCTCCTCGTAGGTCATCATGTCGAGCATGCCGGTCGTCAGAACGATGAACGGACGGTCCATTCCGATGGTGAACGCGTTGACCATCGGCGACTGGACCACGAAGAGCTCGGGTGTCTCCTCTGCGCCGAGAATCTTCACGCAGTCGTTGCGTAAGTCGTCGAGGTCCTTGAACTGCCGTTCGTCGACGCGTACCGCCGTGGCGAGGTACATCAGTCGATGCTGCCGTTCACGCAGCAGCCCCGACAGCGTGCGCAGGACGGTGTCGAAACCTTTGAGGGTGCGCAAGGTGACCAGGGCGGCTCGGTCCGACGGGTGCTCCCACGTGCGAGAGGAGATGTCGGGAAATTCGATGCGGGTGCGATCCGGAGGGGTGGTCAATCTGTTCTCCCAGCAGTCGATGAAAAATTAAAGTATCAGTAAAGCGGGGCGGGTGGTCCGAACCCGAACCTCATACTGCCCCCGAGAACTCTGTGATTACTCATAGCTCGGTAAGTGAGGAAAACGTCACCTGCGCTTCGGCCAGCTGATAATTTCCCGAATCGACGCACCGAGGGGGCTCGGCGTCGTGATGGGGGGAGTGAGCGCGCGTGGCCATCCGGTCGAACATCGTCGATGTCGGACGATCGCGTGTGTTGGTCGGATTCAGGACCTTCGGACGCGCGCTCGAGCTGGCGTTGGACGCCTTCGTTCATCTGATCGGCGACAGCATTCGACTGCGCCATCCGTGGCGCGACTCCGTCGATCAGGCCTGGTTCGTCGTCACCGTCACTGCTCTTCCGGCCATCCTGGTGTCCATTCCGTTCGGCGTCATCGTCTCGGTCCAGGTCGGTTCGTTGACCGACCAGGTCGGCGCCACCTCCATCGCAGGAGCAGCGGGTGGTCTCGGTGTGATCCGGCAGGGTGCCCCGATCGTCGCTGCCTTGCTGCTCGGCGGTGCCGCCGGATCGGCCATCGCAGCGGACCTGGGCTCTCGCACGATCCGTGACGAGATCGACGCCATGAAGACGATGGGTATCGACCCGGTCCGACGCCTCGTGGTGCCGCGACTGGCAGCGATTCTGTTCGTGGCACCGCTGCTGTGCATTCTGATCATCTTCATGGGTATCGCCGCCGGGTACACGATCAATGTCGGGTTCCAGGGTGGTACTCCGGGCAGTTACATCGCGTCGTTCGCATCCTTCGCCTCCATAGGCGACTTGGTGGTCGCCTTGGTCAAGACCGAGATCTTCGGTGTCATCGTCGTCATCGTCGCCTGCCAACGCGGCTTCGCAGCAGTGGACGGACCCCGCGGTGTGGCCAATGCCGTCAACGCCGCTGTCGTCATCGGAGTGATCTCGGCCTTCACGGTCAACGTGGTCATCACTCAGTTGGTTGCCATGTTCATGCCGCAGAAGCTGGGATAGGGGAACCGAGATGATGGCAACACCGTCGCGCCACGCGCCGCACGGCACCGTCCGCTACGTCCGCCGCATCGGCCGCGTCCCGGGGTCGATTCTGGAGTCGCTCGGTCATCAACTCACGTTCTGCCTGCAGGTAGTTGCCGCGATTCCGCACACCATCCGTACGTACCGCAGGCAGATGATGCTGATCCTCAGTGATATCGCTTGGGGCAGTGGAGCTCTCGTGGTCGGCGGTGGCACGGTGTCGGTTCTCGTCGTGCTGGGTATCGCGGTGGGTGCCTCCATCGGAATCGAGGGATTCAACACGCTCGGAATGGTGGGTATGGAGCCGCTCACCGGCTTCGTCTCCGCCTATGCCAGCACCCGTGAGTTGGCACCGATGGTCGCGGCCATCGGTTTCGCCGCGCAGGCCGGTTGCCGCATGACGGCGGAGATCGGGGCGATGCGCATCTCCGAGGAGATCGATGCGCTCGAGGCCCAGGGCATTCGTTCCATTCCGTTCGTGGTCACCACCCGAGTGATCGCGGGCATCATCACCATCGTTCCGCTGTACCTGTTGACGCTGATCCTCAGTTACGTCGCATGTCAGGTGGTGGTAGGTGTGTTCAACGATCAGTCCTCGGGCACGTACGACCACTACTTCACCACCTTCCTGCAGCCGATGGACGTCGTGTGGTCGCTGCTCAAAGCGACGATCTTCGTCATCACGATCATCCTGATCCACGGATATCAGGGGTATTACGCGTCCGGCGGGCCGGAAGGCGTCGGCCGCGCATCGGGACGGGCCATTCGCGCGAGTCTGATCGCGGTCGTCGTCCTGGACATGATCATGACCATCGTGCTGTGGGGATTCGACTCGGGCATAAGGATTTCGGGGTAGAGATGGCAGTGTTCGAGGATCTGTCCGGCCGGTCGGCCGGGCCGGCAACGCTCAGAACGCGCGGGATCGTCGTGATCGCGGTCCTCGCTGTCGTTGCGGTGTTGCTCACCGCCTACGCGAGGGGATACTTCGAGTCGAAGTTCGCGTTGACCATCGATGCGGCAACCGTCGGAGACGGGCTTTCTCCCGGAGCCGAGGTCAAGTTCAGAGGTCTGGCGATCGGCACCGTCGACGAGATCGAGACCCTGGGGTTCGGTCGTCAGAGAATCGAATTGTCCATCGACGGTGCGCAATCGAGCGAGCTGACCGATACGTTGCAGGCGCAGTTCACGTCTTCGAACATCTTCGGTTCGACGGCCATCGAGCTGATCTCGGACGGCACCGGCGGCGCACTGGCCGAGAATTCGACGCTCACCATCGCTCCCGACAGCACCAATGTCACTGTCACCAGCGTCTTTCGGCGAGTGGCGGCATTGACCGAGGTACTCGATTCGGACCAGGTGCAGCACCTGACCGACCTACTGGCGCGAATCTCGTCGGATGTGTCGGACAACCTGAAGCCCTACTTCGACACTGCGCGCATGCTCACCGAGAATCAGATCGATCCGCTCTCGCTCAAACTGCATCGCGGCGGCGAACTGGGGCAGGGGCTCGACGATCTGGTGCCACCGTTGCTCGATCTCGTGGTGGGCGTGGTGGACAACAGCGCCTACTACGAACCGATGGACAACCGCACCCGCACCCTCGACGCCATCGACGGCCTGAGCAACCAGCTGTTGTATCCGCTGGGCAAGATGCTCGAGACGAACAACCCGAACCTGACGAAGTTGCTCTCGACCACACTCGACCTGCTGGTGCCGATCGCTGCCTCGCTCGGCACTCTCGCCCCGGCATACGACCGAGTACCGACGGTCATCGACGGCATCTCCGATGCCTTCCCGTCGGTCGACGGTGCGCCGCAGCTGCAACTCGACGTCATCGTGGCCACGATGCCGAACATTGCGAGCGCAGTGGCCGCCTACGAAAGCCAGGGGGACCGGTGATCAAGGTGGGCGGAACCGTCGTGAAGCTGGCGGTGTTCACGGTGGTGACAGCGCTGTGCGCGTACGTGATCGTGGCCGCGTTGCGAACGCCGGTGGGCGGCGAGAAGGCCGAGTACACAGCAACGTTCGACGACGTGTCGGGTCTGTACGAGGGCGACGACGTACGCATGTCCGGAGTGCAGATCGGCAAGGTGGAGTCGATCGAGCTCGACGGATCCGAGGCAACGGTGTCGTTGGAGGTCGAGTCGTCGCGGTCGGTGTACGAGACGACGCAGGCAGCCGTTCGCTACCAGAACCTGCTCGGTCAGCGGTATGTCGAATTGGTCCAGACCGGTTCCGATTCCGGCCGAGTACTCCCCGCCGGGTCGACGATCGCGCTCGAGAACACCGTGCCCTCGTTCGACATCTCCGAACTGTTCAACGGATTTCGACCGATCTTCGACACCCTCGACACCGATCAGCTGAACCTGTTCGCGGAGAACATCCTTCGCATGGTGCAAGGCGACGGTAGCGGGATAGCGCCGGTGTTGAAAGACATCGACACGATCACCACCTTCGCCACCCAACGCGAGGCGATCATCGCCCTGTTGATCGACAATCTCGGGCAGATCTCGTCGACGATCAGCGGAAAGTCCACCTCGGTGGCCAGTCTCGTCGAACAGCTGACGTCTCTGGTCTCGCGGTTGAGCACCGAGATGGAGCACGTGCTGTCGTCTCTCGACCAGGCCAACTACGGGCTGGGCCCGTTGGTCGGGCTCGCAGAGGGATTGCGGGACGCCTACGACCAGGGATACGCCCCGGTGGACGGCATGCTCCGGCGGCTGATTCCGCAGACCGATCAGGTCACCGAGATCTTGGCTCTCGCCCCGTCGTTGCTGACCGGCCTGAATCAGAGCATCCCGGCTCCAGGGCAGACGTACACGTGCAGTCGAGGGCAACAGGACATTCCGGGGATCGGGCAGATCGTTCTCGGCAATCAGAAGTTGGTGGTGTGCCGGTGAAGGGGAAGACGAGATCGCGTGAACCCGTGATTCGTAGGGGCGTTCGTGACGAGCAGTCCGAGAACCGCAGACACCTGGTCTGGGGAGTGGTCGGCGCGGCTGTCGTCGTCGTTCTACTGGCTGCGGCCGGTGCGGTCTACGCGGTGCCGTTCGGTGAGAAGACGTACCTCGCGCACTTCGGCTCCTCAGGTGGTGTCGCGGCAGGCGATGAGATCAGGATCGCAGGCATCGCTGTCGGGTCGGTGCGCACAGTCGCTCTCGCGGGCGACCACGTCGACGTCACGTTCGGGGTGGATCACGACGTGTTCGTCGGCGACACCTCCAGTCTCTCGGTGCAATTGCTCACTCCGATCGGTGGGCACTACGTCAAGCTGGAGTCGGGCGGCGACTCGCCGCTCGGTGACACACCGATTCCGAAGGAACGAACCAAGACTCCGTTCGACCTGTCGGACACACTCGAAGAAGTGACCCCGTTGGTTCGTGACATCGACGGAGCCACCCTGCGCGCGACCGTAGCCGAGGTGGACGAGGCTCTGACCGTTCAGCCCGAATCGACTCGACGAGTGGTCGACAACCTCACCGAACTCACCGATCTGATCGCACAACGGTCGGATCAACTCGAACGAGGGCTGGCCGTCTCGGACGAGTACACCGCAGCACTGTCCTCGGATCAGCTGATGCTCGACGAGTTGGTGCGGCAGCTGGGAACGTTGACGAAAGGCTTCGGCGACAAGCGAACCGATGTGGTCAGTGCATTCGATCTCCAACGCCGGTTGTTCCTGTTGTTCCACCGTCCTTTGATGGCCTATGCCGAAGGCGTCGAGCCGTCCGTGGTGCAACTCGAAGAGATCGTGCAGAAGGTCTTCGCTCAGTTCGGCGACTTCGATGCGGCACTGACGCAGATCAAGACCGCATCCGATCAACTCGCCGCACTCGTCGCCCACACGGACGCGAACGGACCGGTCATCGATCAGTCGCAGAGCGTCGTCACAGGACCGAGCGTGTGCATTCCACTTCCGGGAAAGGCGTGCTGATGGCTGGGCAATGGAAGCGCACGGTGATCGTCGGCGCGTCGTTCGTGGCCGTGGTCGCACTGACCACCACGGTGGCGTCGGCCAGCGGTGTCATCGACATCGCGAGCCGAACGTCGAGTGTCTGTGCGCAGTTCGGTGACACGGTGGGTCTCTACGAGGGCAACTCGGTCAAGATGCTCGGTGTCGATGTCGGCACGGTGACGTCCATCGCCACCGACGACAGCGTGCCCGACGGTGTCCTGGTGACGATGGACGTGGACCAGAACGTCACGCTTCCGGCCGATGTCGGAGCGGTGACGCTGTCCAGTTCGATCGTCACCGACAGGCACGTGGAGTTCACCGAGCCCTACAGCGGTGGGCCGGAGTTCGATCGGGCGCAGTGCATTCCGCTGGAGCGCACTCGCACACCGCTCGGGGTGAGCGAGACGTTCGATGCCGTCTCGAAGTTGGCCACCGATCTGTTGGGGCCTGCCGACGCGGACGGCAAGCGTCCCGAGATTCTCGGTAATGCGCTTCGCTCGGTGGACGGTGCCCTCGACGGCTCGGGCCCACAACTGAACTCGGCCATCGCGCAGCTGTCGACACTGGTGGGTGAACCCACCGATCGGGACGCGACGGTACGTCGCCTGATCGACAACATCGACAAGCTCGTGAACGTGTTCGCAGTCAACTGGCCCGACGTCGCGAAGCTTCTGGACAACCTGAAGGCCGGCATGATCACGCTCACCGAATTCACCACCGCGTTCAGTGGGGCCGTGGGGTTGACGGTCGACTTCATTCCAGTCCTCGCCCGTCAACTCGACAAGTACGGCGACAAGATCTACGGCTTCCTCGATCAGTTGATCCCCATCGTGGATGTGGGACTCGGCCGCATCGGAGACATCAAGGACATCCTCGAGCAGGTTCCCACCGTGAGCGATTCGCTGGTGACGCTGTACGACCAGGATGTGCAGGCGGGCCGATTGACCTACCACCCACCGCAATTCGAGATCGACACCAATTCTCCCAACGAGATCTGCGCCCTGATCAACAAGTATCGGCCCACCTGCTCGGCCGACCAGCAGCGCGGCGACGTCATCGATGTCGGACTGGTGCAGTTGATACTCGGATCGGCGGGATGGCGATGAATCGAAAAGGACCTGCCGCGGCACTTCTGGTGACCGCGCTGCTGATCGCCGGCTGCAGTGCGAACCCGGCCGACCTGCCCATTCCCGGAAGCTACGTCGACGGGGACAAGTACACCGTGGACATCGAGTTCGCGAGTGTGCTCAATCTGCCGGCCAAGGCGAAGGTCATCGTGGACGGTGTCGATGCCGGAGTCCTGGACTACGTGACTCTCGTCGACGACAGGGCAGTGGCCACGGTCGATCTGTCGGCCGATGTTCGCCTGCCGAAGACAACGATCGCCGAGCTCAGGCAGAGCACCATTCTGGGCGAGATCTACATCTCGCTCCAGCCTCCCGAGAACGACGCGAGTGCAGGGGAATTGGAAGACGGCGACGTCATTCCGCTGGAACGGACCGTGCCTGCGGACAACGTCGAGGACGTCCTGCGCGGACTGTCCAATGTGGTGACCGGTGGACACGTGGTGGAACTGCAGGAAGCGGTGAACAACTTCAACGCAGCGGTACCTCAGGATCCGCAGGTGTTCGATCGGGTGAACATCGCGGCCCGTGCCGCAATCACCGACCTGGGGGCCAACACCGCGGACATCGATCGGATACTCGCTGCTGCAGAGGGCGTTTCGAATACCATCGTCGCGCAGGAGGACGGGCTCACCAGGGTGCTCGACCTCGGTCCGTCCCGAGCGCAGGGGCTCTCGGAGGTGCTCTTCAGCGTCGTCCGGCTGATCTTCGCCCTCGGCTACATGTCACAGAACGTCGGCGACGTTCTCGGTCCGCCCTACCAGGAACTGAGCGGTGCGATCGGAATCATCCTGCCCGCCATCATGACCATTTCCTCGGCCGACACCACCGTGCCGATGAATGCAGAGAAGGTGAACACCCTGCTACGCGAACGCCTCGTACCCTTCTTCTCGACGACACCGAACATCGCAATTCGTTCGGTCGAGGCGCAGGGCTCACCGGATCCGACGGTCAGAGCCGACGAGATGATCGGCGTCCTGCGTTCCATCGGGATCGTGCGATGAAGCCGTCGACCGTGTTCTCGCTCGTCGCCCTGTTGGTGCTCACACTTGCCGGAATCGGCTACCTCAGCGTCGGAGTACTCGGCATGGACCCGCGTCGTGAGTACAACACCGTCACAGTGGAACTGGCGTCCTCGGGAGGCCTGATGGAGACCTCTCAGGTGACCTCGCGGGGAATGGAGATCGGTAAGGTCGACGACATCGCCGTCACCGCGGACGGACTCGACGTGACCTTGAGACTCGATGCACGCCATGACATTCCGGTCGATTCGGAGGTCATCGTCGCCAATCTGTCGGTCGTGGGGGAGCAGTATCTCGACATCCGTCCCCGCCGTGCAGGCGCACCTTTTCTGCACGACGGCTCGGTGATTCCGATGGATCGAACGCTCGTATCGGCCACGGTCAGCGACACTCTGGGCAAGGTCGATGCGCTGGTGGCGCAGATCGACACCGGTGCACTCGCCGGACTCGCGGACACGGCGAACACTGCGGTGCAAGGCCGCGACCCGGACATCGACAACCTCGTGGCCACGTTCCGGCTGCTTGCTCTCACGTTGCGAGACAAAAGTGAAGAGATTCGGCACCTGTACGACAACGCTCAGGAACTCGGCAGAAAGGCGTACGGCTACGGGCCGGTTCTCAGCGACGCCGGTCCGTGGGTCGGTTCGACCGGGCAAGGTGTCGCCAGTCTGTTGCAGGCCTTCGAGCAGTACTCGTACGTCGCCTCCGATGTCTGGGACGACCCGATCGGTCCGCTCATCACCAAGATCGACAGCTACCTGACCCCCACGTCCCCCGACCTGGCACTGATCGCGACGCTGCTGAAGCCGTACACGGCACCCATCAAGCCGTTGCGGGTGGACGCGGGAAAAATCATCGACATGCTCGGCGGGATCTTCCCCGAGGGGGGACCCGCGCGAGTTGCCGTGACCATCCCGAACTGACCCGATTCTCCGACCCCTTCCGAACAACAGTGGAGTGACCCCCCCATGACCGATACCGCGCCCGCCCAGGAACTCGACACCGATGCTTCGGCGGTCCCAGCCCAGGCCGTCCAAGCGCCGAGCACGTCCAGTCGGCCGACGGCCACGATCATCGCGGCAGTCGTTGCCGTACTCGCCCTTGTCGCGGCCGTGGTGTTCGGCTTCCTGTGGCACTCCGCCTCCAGCGACCTGGACGCGCAGCGGCAGCAGGAGACCGACCGGCAGATCGCGTTGAACACCGCCAAGGACTACACCACCAGATCGCTCACCTACGACTACAACAACCTCGACGCATTCTTCGCAGGCGTCAAAGACGGTGCAGCGCAACCACTGCAGGAGCGGTACGACGGAGTGAAGGACGCACTGACCGCGATCATGACCGAGTCGCAGGTGGTCGCATCGGGTGAAGCACTTTCGGCAGCAGTCGATTCCGAGGTGGACGGGGTGTACAAGATCTCGGTGTACGCGCAGCAGCAGACCCGAAATCTACAGACACCGGACGGCGGCTCGGTGGCCAACATCCTCGCCGTCACCGTCTCCGACCACGACGGTCGCTGGATCGTCGACGACTACGGCCCCAAGAGCTGAGGTTTATTCCTTGGTGGCGCTGACGAACTGGGCCAGTCCGCGGACGTCTTGCTGAATCTCGGTCAGTCCTGACGCCTCGAACACATCGACGAACAGGTTCTTCGGAAACATCCGTACGCCCGCCAGACCGGTTCCGAAGCCGACGATGGTGCCCAGCGGGGCCGGACGAGGCTCGCAGCTGGTCATGATCGCGATGCGTCCACCCGGGCGGACGACGCGAATCAATTCGTTCAGCACTGTCATGGGCTTCGGAACGAGATACAGTGCGGCGTAACAGCACACGGCATCGAAAGCGCCGTCCGAATACGGCAGGTGGGCGGCGTCTCCACGTACGTACGCGGCCCGGGGCCCGCGGTTGTCCCGAACGGCGCGGGCGATCATGGCCTCGGAGATGTCGAACCCGACGGCGAGGCCGTCGCCGGTGAGATTCTCGGAGAGAAACTTCGTGAAGTTGCCGGGGCCGCAGGCGACGTCGAGCACGCGCTGGGGGCCGTGCAATCGTAGGTCGGCAACGGCTTTGGCGCGCTCGGCCGCCATCGACATGCCCGCAATACCCATCATGGACACCCCGAACGGCCGCCACAGTCTTTCGTAGATCGCTGCCACCACGCGGTTGTTCATCGCGATACTGGCCGGCGACGGGTTCGGTGCGGGCACGTCCGGTAGCAGTTCGACGTAGCCGCCATCGGTGCGCGCCAGCCCGCGCAGCGTCGCCGGCTCGATCATGGCGAGCGCGTGGTGCAGCGCGGTTTCGGCTGACTCGCTCACGGGCGCGGCGGGCGTTCGCCGTAGTCCCGCTCGACGCGCAGCGTTGCGAGAGTTGTTGCCAGGCCGTCGTATTGGGTGACGAGGAGAACGAATTCGATGAGTCGCCGCTCGTCGAACTGGGTGGCGAGTTCGGCCCAGGTCGCGTCGGAGAGGATCTTGGTGTCGATGAGTTCGTCGACGGCGGTCAGGATGGTCCGGTATCGCGTCGACAGTCCCGGTGCGTCGGGTCCGGTCTCGATCAGCTCGAGTAGATCCCGGTCGATGCCCGCCCGCTTGCCGAGCCTGATGTGATGGTCCATTTCGTACGCGGAATCACGCAGGTGCGCCACTCGAAGGATCACCATCTCGGATTCCTTGCGCGAGATACGCCCGCCCGGCATCAGATGGCCGCTGTAGAACAGCCACGCCCGGTACAGACCGCCGGTGCGCCCCAAGGTGGTGAAGAGGTGGGGGTTGGGCACACCTGCACCCTTGGCGATCACCTTGCAGATTGCCCAGTTGATGGGCCCGAGTGTTCTTGCGGTGCCGGACGGAATGCGTGGAGTGGTCACAGTCACACCGTACCGACTGCTCGGCCATGCGTCACCGAGTAGCTGAAGGGTAGGCTAACCTTTTTGGGATCGTGCACAATTTCCCCTCGGAGGACCCTTGACGAAGTTCCATGCCCGCATCACGGCTCTCGCCCTCGTCGTCGCCGCCCTCGGCGTGACTGCGGCGGCGTGTTCGTCCACCGACTCGACCGCCGACAGTGCGGCCGGCGCGACGCGATCCATCGACACCGTCCGAGGAGAGGTGGAGGTTCCCGAATCGCCGCTGCGCGTCGTCACCCTCGAGCCGGTCGAGCTCGACACCTCGGTCGCCCTCGGCGTAGTGCCCGTCGGAACCACGGTGCTCAGCGAGGCGAGCGGCGTGCCGTCGTATCTCGGCACGGAGGCCGCGAACATTGCGACCGTCGGCACGGTTGCCGAGCCGACCGTCGAGGACATCGCGGCCCTGCAACCCGACCTCATTCTGGGCACCGAGACTCGGCATGCCGAGTACTACGACCAACTTTCCGCCATTGCGCCGACGGTGTTCATCGCCTCCCAGTCCGATCCGTGGCGTGACAGTGTCCGGTTCGTCGGGCGCATTCTCGGCAGGGAGGCGAAGGCGGAGGAACTGCTCACCGCGTACGACGATCGGTGCGCCGAGATAGCCGAGAAGTTCGGAACTGCAGGCAAGACAGCGCAGCTCATTCGGCCCCGCAGCGGTGAATTGACCTTGTACGGGCCGTCCTCGTTCGCCGGGAGCACCCTCGAATGCGCGGGCTTCACCACGCCGCCGAGGCCCGAGTGGGCCGACGAGATCTCGGTGGACCTCTCACCCGAACTGGCGGCTCAGGCGGCGGCGGATCTGATTCTCGTCACTGCCACCGACCCGTCGGACCCTGCCGCGATCCCGGAATCGATCACCGCCAACGCTGCCGTGCTGCCGAATCCGCATGCGGTGGATCTGTCCTACTGGATCACCGGCGTCGGGCCCAAGGGTGGGCAGACGGTGCTCGACGACATCGATCGCATTCTTTCGCAGTAGACCGAAAGCTCAGATCCGAACCGCGTCGGCCAGTGCCGCAGCCTGCTGCGCCCGCTCGACCACTCGATCGCGGGAAGAATCGATGTGTGTCAGAAGCAGTTCGAGAGCCGCATCCAAGGTCCCGGCCAGAACTCGCTCGACGATCTCGATGTGCTGTTCGATTGCCGAGACCACGGCTGCAGCGTCGAGTCCGCCGAGGATCCGTACCGGGCGCACCTTGGCGTTCACGGTGCACAGGGCCTCGGTCAGAGCGGCGTTGCCCGACGCGTCCAACAGTGTGACGTGGAAATTCTCGTCGAGAGACACCAGATCGTCGGTGGTGTCCGGTGGGTTTGCCCGCAGTCCGATCCAGGTGTCCAACAAGTTCGACAACGACGCGCGATCGACGGGATGGGACATCGAGCGAGCGATGCCGCGGGCCTCGAGGGTGGAGCGCAGCTCGTAGAGATCGGGCAGATCGCCGAGCCGTGGGCGGTACGCGTGCAACCCGGCCTCGTCTCGGGTGACGAGGCCGTCGGCCTGCAATCGAGCGAGCGCCTCACGCACCGGAGTGCGCGAGACGCCGTACAGCTCGGCGAGACGCTCCTCGCCGAGCCGTTCCGTGGAGCTGATGGCACCGGAGATCAGATCTCGGCGCAGTGACGAGTAGACCTTCTGGCGAAGGTCGTTGCGCGGCACGATGTGTCCGGTCAGATTGCCATGGCTGCGCGGACGTCTGCCTCGGACTCGGTTCCGCCCACACCGGTGGACGTGATCCGGCCGGCCTCGAGAATGTAGTACCTCTGGGCAGATTCCAATGCGAAACCGATGTGCTGCTCCACCAACAGCACTCCGAGACCGCCGCGGCGGGTCAGCTCGATGACGGTGCGCTCGATCTCGGCGACGACCGACGGCTGGATGCCCTCGGTCGGCTCGTCCAGGATCAGCATCCGAGGTTCGGTGATCAGTGCCCGCGCGATCGCGAGCTGCTGACGCTGCCCACCCGAGAGCAATCCTGCTCTGCGACCGAGCAATTCCTTCAACGCCGGAAACAGATCGAGTGCCTCGTCGACGAGAGCCTTGCCGCGCTTACGACCGTCCGCAACCACCTGAAGATTTTCGGCCGTCGTCAGCTGGCCGAACGACTGCTGCCCCTGCGGTACGTAGGCGAGGCCGCGGGCGACGCGGGCACTGGGCCGCAACGCGCTCACGTCCTCGCCGTCGAACATGACCTTGCCGGAGTTGACCTTCAGCAGTCCTACCGCTGCCCGCAGCAGCGTCGTCTTGCCTGCACCGTTGTGCCCCATCACTGCCGCGACACCGTCGGCCGGAACCGTCAGTGACGCGCCGTGAATCACTTCGCTGCGCCCGTAACCGGTACGCACATCCACCAGTTCAAGCATGATCGGCTCCCTTTTCCGCGATGTGATCCAATTCCTCGCCCGCCGCTGCGGTTCCGAGATACACCTCTTGGACCTTCGGATCTGCCTGCACCTCGGCCACGGTGCCCTCGGCCAGCACCCGCCCGGCAGCCAACACCGTCACCGATGTGGCGAACATGCGCATGAAGTCCATGTCGTGCTCGACCACCACCACGGTCCGTTCACCGCCGATGCGCTGCAGCAGCCGGCCCGTCTCCTCGCGTTCCTCGTGGCTCATACCGGCGACCGGCTCGTCGAGCAGAAGCACGTCGGCGTTCTGCACCAACAGCATTCCGATTTCGAGCCACTGCTTCTGCCCGTGCGCGAGGATTCCCGCCGGCTTGTCGCGCTCGGCCGTCAGGCCGATGGTCTCGAGAGCCTCCTCGATCCGGGGCAGCACCGATCCTCGACGACGCAACATCGTCAGCACCGACCGACCGGACCCGGCAGCGATATCCAGGTTCTGCAATACCGTCAAATTCTCGAAGATGCTGGCGGTCTGAAAGGTTCGGCCGATGCCGAGGCGGGCGATCTGATGCACCTTCTTGCCGAGCAGTTCCACCCCGGACTTCGTGACCGAGCCGGTGGCCGGGACGAGGCCGGTGATGGCGTCGATCAGTGTGGTCTTGCCTGCTCCGTTGGGCCCGATGAGAAAGCGCAGATCGCCCTGCATGAGCGTCAGATCGACGTTGGTGTTGGCCTTGAAGCCGTCGAAACTGACTGTCAGGTCACGTACTTCGAGGTATTGACTCGACATTCCGGCATTGCCGCCGAATGTGGGTTGCGGGCCTTCGACATGGATCATCGCGTCAGTTCCTTCTCTGGCTCTTCGCTCGGCTCGGGGACCGGTTCGACTTCCTTCTTTCGCTTACGCAGTGCGAACAGTCCTGCGATACCGGCGGGGAAGAACCCGACGACCACCACGAACAGCAGACCCTGCGCGTACGTCCAGCCGGACGGGAACTGCTCGGACAGCGTGGTCTGAGCCCAGGCGACACCGAGTGCGCCGAGGACCGGACCGAGCAGGGTGGTGCGCCCGCCGATGGCCACACCGATGAGGAATGCGATGGACGGGACGATGCCGACGTCGTTGGGGGAGATGATGCCCACGATCGGAACGAACAGTGCCCCTGCAAGACCCGCGAAGAACGCCGCGGCCACGTAGGCCACGATCTTGACGTTGGCCGGGTCGTAACCGAGGAAGCGGACCCGCTCCTCCTGATCGCGCACCGCCACCAGCAGTTCGCCGTAGCGCGAGTACATCAGCTGGCGGGTGATGGCAACGACGGCGAGCAGTACGCCTGCGGCGATGAAGAAGAGCATCTGCTTGTTGGCGGGATCGTTGAGGTTGAACCCGAAGAACGTGCGAAACCTGTTGAGGCCGTTCGATCCGCCGGTGGTCTGCTGCCCGATGAGCAGAATCGCGAAGGCGGCGGCGAGGGCCTGGCTGAGGATGGCGAAGTACGCGCCCTTGACCCGACGCTTGAACACGCCGAGGCCGAGCACCAGTGCCACCAGGGCGGGCACGAACAGGACGCCCAGGATCGTGGTGATCGGCGAGGTGAACGGCACCCAGTAGGAGGGCAGTTCGCGAATTCCGGCGATCGACATGAAGTCCGGTACTGCGTCGCCGCGCAGATCGGCGTCGGAGATCTTCAGGTGCATGGCCATGATGTAGGCGCCGATACCGAAGAAGACACCCTGACCGAGCGTGAGCATTCCGCCACGCCCCCAGGCCAATCCGATGCCGACGGCCACGATGGCGTAGCAGATGAACTTGCCCAACAGGTTCAGCCGGAACTCGCTGAGGACGGCCGGAGCGACGGCGAACAGCAGAATCGCCGCGAGCGCGAATCCCACCAGAGCGCCGCGCTTGGCGATGAACTCGCTCATACCAGGCTCCTTGTCTTGACGGCGAACAAGCCCTGCGGGCGGGCCTGCAGGAAGATCACGATGAGGACGAACACGATGACCTTGGCGATCGAGGCCGTGGTGCTGTACTCGATGAACGAGTTGAGGATGCCGAGAGCGAAGGCCGCGATGACCGCACCCTTGATCTGGCCGAGGCCGCCGACGACGACCACGAGGAAGGCGTCGATCAGATAGCTCTGCCCCACAGTGGAACTGGTGGAACCGATCAGGGTGAGTGCGACGCCGGCAACACCGGCGAGGCCTGAGCCGAGGAAGAACGTCGAGATGTCGGTCCTGCGGCTCGAGATGCCCGAGGTTTCCGCGAGATCGCGGTTCTGCACCACCGCGCGGATGCGTCGACCCATCGCGGTCTTCTTCAACGCGATCGACAGTGCGACAACGGCGACGACCGCAAGCACGAGGATGAAGATTCGGGTCTTGGGAACCACGGCACCGAGGATGTCGACGCCGCCGGTCAACCATGCAGGGGATACGACGTTGACCGCTGGTGCTCCGAAGATGTCCCGCGCGAGCTGCTGCAGGATGAGCCCGACGCCGAACGTGACGAGCAGGGTGTCGAGCGGTCGGTGGTACATGCGCTGAATCAGCGTGACCTCCAACAACACTCCCATGGCACCGCCGACGAGGAAGCCGACGATCAGTGAGATGAACAGTGATGCGCCGCCGGTGGAGACGATCTGCTGCACCACGTAGGCCGTGTACGAACCGGCCATGATGAACTCGCCGTGCGCCATGTTGATGACGCCCATCTGACCGAACGTCAGTGAGAGCCCGAGGGCGGCGAGGAGAAGAATGGATCCGATCGACAGGCCGGTGAACAACTGTCCGATCACGACGTCCATGGGGGCTCCTTCGGAGCTCGTGCGCGTTTTGCGTAGCCAGAGCTACGCAAAACGCGCACGAGGGGATGGTCAGTTGAGGTCGGCGGCCCAGTCGTAGGTCTCGAGGAACGGATCGGGTGCGATCGGCTCCGGCGACTCCCACACCGTGTAGATCAGTCCGTCGGGCCGGATTTCACCGATCCGTGCGGTCTTGGAGATGTGGTGGTTGTCGCCGTCGATGACGACCTCGCCCTCGGGCGCGGCGAAGCTGACTCCGTCGGCCGCGGCCTGAATGTCCGCCACCGCAAAGGAATCGGCCTTCTCGACGGTGTTCTTCCACAGGTACACCGAGGTGTACGCCGCTTCCATGGGGTCCGACGTGGGCTTGTCGGCACCGTACTTCGCCTTGTAATCGGCGACGAACTTGTTGTTCTCCGGGGTGTCGACGGTCTGGTAGTAATTCCAGGCGGTCAACTGTCCCTCGATGTTGGCCGCACCGATGCCGGCGACCTCTTCCTCGGCGATGGAGACCGAGATGACCGGCATGTCAGCAGCTTTGAGGCCGGCGTTGGTGTACTCACGGAAGAACGCAACGTTCGAATCGCCGTTGAGGGTGTTGAACACCGCATCGGCGTCGGCGGAGCGCACCTTGTTGACGATGGTGGAGAAGTCCGTGGAGCCGAGCGGGGTGTAGTCCTCGCCCTTGATCTCGATGCCGTTCGCGGCGGCGTAGGCCTTGATCTCGCGGTTGGCGGTCTGCGGGAAGACGTAGTCGCTGCCGACGAGGTACAGCGACTCGACGCCCTTCTCCTTCAGGTAATCCAGGGCCGGGATGATCTGCTGGTTGGTGGTGGCACCGGTGTAGAAGATGTTCTTCGACGCCTCGAGGCCCTCGTACTGCACGGGGTAGTAGAGGAGCGCGTCGTTGTCCTCGAACACGGGCAGCATCGCTTTACGGCTCGACGACGTCCAGCCGCCGAAAACCGCTGCGACACAGTCGCTGCTGATCAGTTTCTCGGCTTTCTCGGCGAACACCGTGGGCTCGGACGCGCCGTCCTCGGCCACGACCTCGATCTGCTTGCCGTTGACGCCACCGGAGGCGTTGATCTGTTCGACGGCCAGTGCGATCGAATCACGCACCGTCACTTCGCTGATCGCCATGGTGCCGGAGAGGGAATTGAGCGAGCCGACCTTGATGGTGTCACCGGAGGTGTCGACACACGAGGTTGCAGATCCACCACCCTCGGCGGAGGTGGTGTCGCTCGCCTTGCTTCCGCAGGCGGTGGCGACCAGGCTCAATGCAGCCAGCGCTGCGGGAACGACCATGACGCGCTTGACGGACATGCGCTTCGAAACAGCAGGCATCTACGGCCCTTTCGGAAGTTTGTATACGGAGATGTATTCGCGATTGCGAACAGTAAAGGGAAAGTATTGCGTTGGTATTTTCTGCGGTGACGAGTCTGTTTCCCGCGTTACGTGGACGTAAATCAGCTCGGATGACAAGAAGGCTTGACATTTTTTGACAAGCAGAGTTGACTTTTGAGCATGCCCGGATCGAACAACGTCCGTGAACACCGCAAACGGGCACGCATCACCCAGGCCGAACTCGGCACCATCTGCGGAGTGAGCCGTCAGAGCATCGTCTCGGTAGAAGGCGGCGACTACGCACCGAGCGTCTACCTGGCACTGCGATTGGCCCGCGCACTCGATACGACGGTGGAAACACTGTTCGGAGACGAAGGAGAGGCAACACCATGAGCGCATTCGTCAAAGCGGCGCGATTCGTCGGCGACCTCGACGACGAGTTCTACGCCGACGAACTCCAACGCGACGCCTGGAATGAGGCCTCAGCCGTCGGATTTCAGTCCTTGCTTTGGATCGGGTTGATCACAGGTGCCGTACTGCCGTGGGCGGCGGGCGTCACGGGGGCCTGGGTGGCGTTGGGCATCTTCGTTGCGCTGACTTCCGTGTCTTTCGTGGTGTTGGCCTACTCACGGGCGCGGGGAATCGATATGTACACCTCGCAGGAGTTCCGGCGCGCTCGCATTGCGTTTGCAGGCGTGCTCACAGTTCTCACTGGATGCGGATCGATGGTGCGTCTGTTGGCCCATTACGGCGACGGTGATCTCGGCCCCGTGGCGTTCGGAGCCGCGATCGGTGCGCCGTTGGGTCTGGCGGTGGCAGTTGTGGGCATCAAGATGCATCAGCGTCGGCAGCGCCGTATAGAGCGTGCGGCGGAGGTGGCCGAGCAGCAGGCGTTCGATTCGGATGAATGAATGGCGTCGCGAATCAGCCGCGCGGAGTTTTACAGGGTGCAAGGATACGTAAAGGTCTCGGTTCGATCAGTCCGTTCGCAGAACCGAGGTGCGAGGGGTATGTTCTGACCGATGACATCGAGATTCCCTGGTGTCGGCGGCCGTGGGTGGGCTGGTCGGAGGCGGGTTCGTAACGCGGACGGTTACGCCCCCGATGTAAAGAGAGGCTCGGGTCGAGGCCGATGACGACGTGTGAAACCAATCCGCCTTCTATCGCGCCCCGAAGCACCAACGAGACCACATCGAACGTTCACCCTCGGGTGGAGCACGTAAACAGGGAAGTCGAGGCCGTGCGCAAAGACAAGAGTTACCTCAGGCTCGTCGGATCGAGCACGCCGCAGCCCACCATCGAGGTTCTCGGCGGACCCAAGACCATCACGGTTCACGTCGACAACGTCCTACCGGGGCAGATGTGCGAAGTTCTGCACAACGGCATGCTGTCGCTGAGTCACCGCGTGATCGTCGACGAGAACGCCACCAGCGTCACCATCACCACGTTCAACCTCAAGCAGGGGGAATACAACGTCTCACTGCGTCTCGACGGACGCTTGGACTGCGTGACCGAATCGCAGACTGTCCTCGTCGGTGAGCAGCTCGAGGTTCGTCGCAGCTCGGTCAGCTGAACCACCTCTGTTGGGTGTGACAGCGGGCAGATCTTTCGGGGTCGGCATCGTCTCCGAACGTCCGATCTCTCCGACGCGCTAGTCGGAAATCCCACCCTCCGCGGCGAGGGCCCGAACGCCCGCGATGTACGTGTCGAGGCCGAGCTTCTCGAACGCCGCCCGAGCGCTGACGTCGCTGAGATGCGGGGCCGCAGCGAGAATGTTCGGGAACTTCTCGGGATCCAGAGACTCCATCGTCGACGCCACCTCCTGCTCGACGTGTGCCCGGCGCGCCGGCTCGACTTCGACACCCGTGAACAGGGGCTCCGTGATCAGCGAAATGGCGACCCGAACACCCTGACGAGCGAGCTGGGTGGCGTCGGGGATGGAGAAACCGGCCTCGCCCAGCAGTTTCAGGCCGAGCTCCATCGCCGCTCTACTGTTGGGGGAGAACAGCATTCGCGGTACCACGATGGTCGCTGCGCCGGGGTGGGCGCGCAAGGCACGCATGAAGTCTTCGTGGATGGTGCGTAGTTGTTCCCACCATGGGGCGGTGGGATCGACGGTGATCTCGAGGTCCTGGCAGACGCGGTCGCCCATGGCGTCGAGAAGCTCGTCCTTGTTCTTCACGTGCCAGTAGATCGCCATGGGGGAGACGTCGAGTTCGGCGGCGATCTTTCGAATGGTGAGCGAGTCCAGTCCGCGACGGTATGCAACGTCCAGCGCGGCATCGACGACGGCAGTCCTGGTCAGGCGTGGCATCGGCGTAACTATACAGGTGTACGAGTCGGTGCTAGCGTCACTTGTACTTAGTACGAGAAAGGGAGCTGCAGATGGACGACGTCATCCTCGTCGGGGGCGGGATCATGAGCGCAACACTCGGGACGCTGATGCAGAGGCTGGAACCGAACTGGTCGATCCGGGTACTCGAACGGTTGCCTCGACTAGCTGCCGAAGCATCCGACGGATGGAACAACGCCGGCACCGGCCATGCCGGTCTGTGCGAGACCAATTACACGACAGAGCGTTCCGACGGATCCATCGACGTCGATCGAGCAGTGGCGATTGCCCGACAGTTCGCGATCACGCGGCGATTCTGGTCCACATTGCCCCGGTCCGAGTTCGTGCGACCGGTGCCGCACATGACGCTCGTTCGAGGTGCCGCCGATGTCGAGTTCTTGCGCGCACGGCATCGCGCGTTGAGTGCGCACCCGCTGTTCGAGGCCATGGAATACACGGAAGACGTTGCGATGCTGCATCATTGGGCACCCCTGGTGGCCGAGGGTAGGGCGGGTCCGTGGGCGGCGACCCGCGATGTGACGGGCACAGACGTCGATTTCGGGGCAGCGACGCGTCAGCTGTTCGACGCCATGTCCCTCGCCGGCGCGAGCGTGGAGACGGGCCGTGAAGTGCGCGGTCTGACCCAGGATTCAGACGGATCGTGGCGGCTCGACGTGCACGGCGGTCGGCCGGTGGAGCGAGCCCGCTTCGTGTTCGTCGGGGCGGGCGGCTGGGCTCTGAAGCTGTTGCGCCGAGCCGGCATTCCCGAGGCGCGCGGCTACGGGCTGCTGCCGATCAGTGGGCAATTCATGCGCTGCGATCGACCCGAGGTGGTCGACCGGCACGACGCCAAGGTGTACGGCACGCCGCCCATAGGTGCCCCGCCGATGTCGGTGCCGCACCTGGACACTCGAATTGTCGACGGGCAGCGATCCGTGCTCTTCGGACCGTACGCCGGGGCGAACCCCAAATTTCTGAAACACGGATCCCTGATGGACCTTCCGAGTTCGATCACCCGCGACAACGTCGGCTCGCTGCTGTCGATGGCCCGCACCAACACACCGTTGATCGGGCTCCTGCTCTCGGAGCTGACTGCCACGCGAGGGAAGAAGATCGCCGCGCTGCGTGAATTTCTTCCGTGCGCCGATTCCGCGGACTGGTCCGTCACCAGCGCCGGTCAGCGAGCCCAGATCGTAAAGAATGGTGCCCTGCAGTTCGGCACCGAAGTGGTTGCCTCGCAGGACGGCACGATCGCCTCCGTACTCGGCGCATCTCCCGGTGCATCCACAGCCGTCCCCATCATGGTCGAGCTGATGAATCGGTGCTTCCCGGAACGACAGTGGGACTCCCGCCTGCGGGAGCTGCTCACCGGCTAGCCTGTGGCGGTGGCAGACACAGAGGCTGGATACGAACAGATCGCCGACGACACCTGGGCATTCATGCGGCCGCCCGGTAGTTGGGGACAGACCAACACCGGACTGATCGTGGCTCCGGGGTCCGCATCGATGCTGATCGACACCGTCTGGGACGTGAATTGGGCGGAACGGGTAGCGGCCGACACTGCGAAACTCGTCGCCGATGCGCCGATCACCGAGGTGCTCAACACCCACTCCGACGGTGATCACTGGTGGGGAAACGACACCGTCCCCGCCACGGCTCGCATCACCACCAGCGCAGCGTCACTGCACGCGATGAAGGAGGAGACTCCTCCGAAAGGAGTGTCCGCGTTCGCCTCCCTCGGCGCGAAGGTCGGTTGGGTGCCGGGACCGGTCGGCGCACTGGGCTCGTACATGAACAGAGTCCGCGGAGACGCCACCTTCCCCAAGACCCTGCCCCGGCTGCCCGACCACACCTTCGAAACCGCCGAAACCATCGACGTGGCAGGAAGATCCGTCCACATGCGCTACCTGGGCCCGGCGCACACCGAAGGCGACCTCATCGCCCACCTGCCCGACGTCGGAGTCGTGTTCGCCGGCGACCTTCTGTTCATCGACGCCACCCCGGTGCTCTGGCACGGCCCGCTGCAGAACTGGATCGACGCCCTCGACCACCTCCTCGATCTCGATGCCGCCGTCTACGTCCCCGGCCACGGACCCCTGTGCGGCACCGAAGAGATCCGCGCTGTCCGCAACTACTGGACCTGGGTCGCCGAGGTCGGCCGACACTGCTTCGACGCAGGACTCGACGCCACCGAGGCGGCACTCAACCTACTCAAGTCACCCGAATTCGGTCAGTACGCGCACTGGGACTCACCGGAACGACTCATCCTCAGCATGAGCACGCTCTACCGG
Source organism: Rhodococcus sp. 077-4 (assembly GCF_047782425.1). Taxonomy (NCBI): domain Bacteria; kingdom Bacillati; phylum Actinomycetota; class Actinomycetes; order Mycobacteriales; family Nocardiaceae; genus Rhodococcus; species Rhodococcus sp. 077-4. Next base: position 1,439,586 of record NZ_JAJPWC010000001.1, read on the forward strand.
CTGTGGCGAGGTGAATCGCCTGCTCCACCCACGCTGACGCGTCGAGCACGGGCGTTCGCGGACGCGGGCCGGTTCTTACGGGAGCAGTAGGTTTCGCTCACCGCGAGTGCATCTCCTCCTTGCCGAAATTCTCCGTCAACGACGCCGCCTCTGCGAAGAGAGCCGACAGATCCGATCGATCCGCGGCTGGTTCGAGCACCACGGTGGTCGCGCCGGCGTCGATCCACCGCTGCACGGAGCTCGGAGTCGCATCGGCAGCGGAATTGCAGGAGACGTAGACGACCACGTCGTGATCGGGGCCCCCGTCGATGTGTTCGACCGCGGAGCGGAGCTGCTCCGGGGTCGTCTCGCTCGTGAGGATCGTTCCGGTGCCGGTGCGACCGCTCAGCGCGAGAGTCTTCGGTCCCGTCGCACCGACCAGGAGCGGCGGCGCTTGGTGCGGAGGCCAATTCAGCTGGACGTTCTCGAGCGAGACGTATCTGCCGTGCGTGGTGACGGACTCGCCGGCCAGCAGGGCGGTCAATGCGGTCATCTGCTCGTCGAGCAACGTCAGCGGCGACTGCACTCGCGCGCCGATCTGTGCCATCCACGACTGAACACCGTGCCCGAGTCCGACGCGAAGCCTCCCCGGATGGACCCGGGCCACAGTCGCGATCTCCATGGCCGTCGACGCCACGTTCCGCATCGGAGTGGGTAGCACCCCTATTCCGACGTTCACGCGATCGGTGCTCGCGAGAATCGATGCAGCAGTGGACAATCCGCCGGAATAGAAGCAATCCTCCCACAGCCACACCTCGTCGACGCCCGCATCGTCGGCGGTACGCGCCAACTCGACGACGACCTCGGGAGCAATTTCGGGTCGAAGCACCACACCGAATCGCGTCATTGCATTCTCCTTCGTCTCAGCGGACCAGGTAGGGCGACACCGAACTTCGGTGCTCGTCGATGTCGAGGTCCTTGCCCAGTGGCGGGAAGGCGCGCTGGGGGCAATTGGACCGCTCGCAGACTCGGCAGCCCGCTCCGATCGGGGTCGCGGCCGCCGAACCCTGCACATCGAGGCCGTCGGCGTAGACGAGTCGTCCGGCATGGCGCAGTTCGCAACCGAGACCGATGGCAAATGTCTTGCCGGGCTGGCCGTATCGCGCAGCACGGCGCTCCACGGTGCGCGCGATCCACAGGTAGCTGCGGCCGTCGGGCATCTCGGCGATCTGCGTCATGATCTTGCCGGGATAGGCGAACGTCTCGTACACGTTCCACAGCGGGCACGTACCACCGCTGGACGAGAAGTGAAAACCCGTGGCGGACTGACGTTTCGACATGTTTCCCGCACGGTCGACGCGTACGAACGAAAATGGCACCCCCCGCAACTCGGGCCTCTGCAAGGTGGAGAGTCGATGGCAGATGGTCTCGTAGCTCACCGAGAAGAAGGCCGAGAGCCGCTCGATGTCGTACCGGAAATCCTCGGCCACGTCGTGAAACTGGTGGTAGGGCAACACCGTCGCGGCAGCAAAGTAGTTCGCGAAGCCGAGCACCGCCAGCTTCTTCGACGCCTCGCTGGTGAAATTGCCTTCGTCGGCCATCTTCTGAAGCAGATCACCGCACTCGAGATAGGCCAGCTCGGCGGCGTATCTGAAGACCTTCTGCCCACCGGAGAGATGCGGCGAGATTTCCAGCACTCGTGTCTGCGGATCGAATCGGTGCAGCACGTTCTCGCCGAGATCGATGCGATTGACGATCTGCACGTCGTGAACCGTCCGCAGCCGCTTGGCGATCTCGCCGCCGACGTCGGCGCGATGGAAACGAATTCTCGACGTCAATGCCTCTGCTGCAGTATCCAATTCGTGTAGATAGTTCTGGCGCTGATAGAAGTAGTCGCGCACTTCCTCGTGCGGCTTGCTGATCGACCCGCTGCCACTGCCGTCGGAGAATCGTTCCTCGGTCGCGGCCAACAGCTGAGCCGTCGTATTGCGGTATCGACGGTGCATGTTGACCATCGCCCTCGCCAATTGCGGGTGCGAGCTGACCATCTGAGCGATCTCGTGCGCGTCTGCGTCTATACCCATGTCCTGGTCGAGCGCTACCTCGCGCAGTTCGGCAACCAACCTGGTGTCGTCCTCGGACGAGAAGAACGACGTGTCGACGCCGAACACCTCGGAGATTCGCAGCAGCACCGGCACCGTCAGCGGGCGCACGTCGTGCTCGATCTGGTTGAGATAGCTGGCCGAAATTCCCAGCTTCTGAGCCAGCGCTACCTGACTCATGCTGCGTTCGCTGCGGAGCTGCCGAAGCCGCACGCCGACGAAGGTCTTGGACACATCGTCAGGTTACGCCTGCGAAGAAATTTCTTAGCAGCATTGGCAACTAGCTGCTGGATCACAGTTCGGTGCAGTTGGGGAACATTAGCCGAAGTAAAGGCGTATACCGGTATACGAGCTATTCATCACGCACATCGAGGAGCCGGTCATGTCCAACCGTCAGCGCACTTCTGAAATCGTCAGGGACGTCGTCGTATTCGTCACCGGAGCCGTACTCGTCGCATCCACCGTCTGGCTTCCCGTCCAGGGAGACCAGGAAGTCACCGGTGCGATCCTCGTGCTCGGCATCCTCGCCGCGTCGACCGCGCTGTGGGCCATCGGATCCTCGTCCCGGCAGAGCCACTGGACCCACGTCGGCCTGGGCCTGCTGCTGGCAGTCTCGCCCGCGCTGATGGTGTTCCCCTCCGGACTGCTGGCCGCGGACCTGTTCGCCATCGTCGGCGGACTCGTGATCGCAGCGATGGGCGCGCTCGGGGTGCTCGCCTCGCGTCGGGCACCGATCACCTCACAGGTGATTGCTACCAGTGACGACCGAACCGGCGTCCGTATCTGATCTCGGCAACGGGTGCTCCACTTCGAAGCTCGGGTGCGATGAATCCCGCACAGGGCGTCGGGAGTGGAGCATCTTGTGCAGTCATCGCCGCGATTCCCGACGCCGCCTGATCACCGATGCGATCTCGTTCCCAACAGAGTCGGGCGCGGCGAGCACATCGAACGCCGAGTAGCGCGGCACCAACCAGCCATCGAGTGCCAGGGCGTTCTGTCTACGGCGATCCTTGCTGAACACCTCTGCTGCGCTGTGAAATTCGCGTCCATCCACTTCGATGATCGTTCGGCTGCGGCGGTCGACGAGGTCGCAGACGTACGGACCGACTGCAGCATTCATCTCCAGTCGCAGTCCGATCCGATGCAGTGCACGCCCCAGAGCCCGCTCCGGTTCCGAAGCGAACCTGGTTACTGCCAGCCGAATCTGGCGAGCCAACTCTGCGTTGCCACGTCGTCCCGGGTGGCACTCGAGCAGGCGGAGCAACCCTGCCGGGTCGAGTCCGAACTTCATGCGTTCGTCGATCAGCAACTCGGCCTCGGCGCGGGGGAGTACCGCCATGCAGTCGAGCATCGTCTGTGCAGGAGTGGTGCAGGGGAGAGTCACTACCTCGTCGACGAGCCGGGAATCGAGTGCGCGACGGGGAAGCCGAAGCCACGGCGGTGGCCTCAACCGGGACGAGCGGGGGACGCTTGCGTCGAGAGTGGACGGCTCGGTCGTCCAGCCGCGCAGGTACGCAGCCGAACGATGACTGAGCACCGCATCGGGTCGCCACAGCGAAATCGCATGACACCGATCCATCGTCGATGGTTGCCCTCTCACGTAAATCTGCGGCAGAACGCGGGTGAACCGACGCGAGACGGTGCTGGGATGCAGGCCTGAGGCGACGAGCTGTCGAAGGGTGGCAGGAGCGCCGGGAGCGGAGCCTGCGGAGTGACCGTTGGGGTTGCGAGCGGAGCCTCTGGAGTGACCGTTGGGGTTGGGAGCGGAGCCTGTGGAGTGACCGTTGGGGTTGGGAGCGGAGCGTGCGGGGGTTGTGTCGTCGAGTGGCATGGATGCAGTGTCGGGGAGCGCTGGGTTGGCCTCTGATGGCCGAGCTGGGGGAATGGATTGCCCTGTGGACAGGTGCGTACCTGTGGACGAGGCCACGTTCTGCTCCGCTGGGATGTGTTCGACGTGGGATCCCGGTGAGAGATCCGTCGAGTGGAGCCCCTCGTGCCGTGTCCACATCGTGAGATAAAGTCCGTGTGACGTCAGTCACATTCAGTCGATCGTCTGACTCGATTCAGAAGGCTGCGCCAAACCGTACAAGCGTCCGGTAAGAGATTTTGTTCATTGCGTTCATCAACAGGGGATTCGTCGCTACCGGCGAGTAACCGCGTCGTCGATTGGGGCCGGTCGGCAGCGGTCCAAAATTCGCAACATTAGCAACGGCGTCGGTAAAGCTAGCCAAGATTGGCACTAACAACTGGTAGACGCATGTTTTCGGGTGTGCCATTGTTTTGGAGTACACCAGAAGGGCCTGGCAACGATGTGAAGATTCGTCTCGCGGCAGGCCGAGAAGCAGAGAGACTGGAGTTGAAGATGTCGACCACCGGCACCCCGAAGACCATCGCCGAAATTCAGCAGGACTGGGACACCAACCCTCGCTGGAAGGGCGTCACCCGTAACTTCACCGCACAGCAGGTCTCCGACCTCCAGGGCACTGTGGTCGAAGAAGCGACCCTCGCTCGCCGCGGCAGCGAAATCCTGTGGGACCTCGTCAACAACGAGGACTACATCAACTCGCTCGGTGCCCTCACCGGCAACCAGGCCGTGCAGCAGATCCGCGCCGGCCTCCAGGCGATCTACCTCTCCGGCTGGCAGGTCGCAGGCGACGCCAACCTCTCGGGCCACACCTACCCGGACCAGAGCCTCTACCCGGCCAACTCGGTTCCCTCGGTCGTGCGTCGCATCAACAACGCGCTCCTGCGCGCCGACGAGATCGCCAAGATCGAGGGCGACACGTCCGTCAAGAACTGGCTCGCACCGGTCGTTGCCGACGCCGAAGCAGGTTTCGGTGGCGCACTGAACGCCTACGAGCTGCAGAAGGCCATGATCGTGGCCGGCGCTGCAGGCGTGCACTGGGAGGACCAGCTCGCTTCGGAGAAGAAGTGCGGCCACCTCGGCGGCAAGGTTCTGATCCCCACCCAGCAGCACATCCGCACCCTGACCTCGGCACGCCTCGCGTCCGACGTCGCCGACGTCCCGTCGGTCATCATCGCCCGCACCGACGCCGAGGCAGCCACGCTGATCACCTCCGACGTCGACGAGCGCGACCGTGAATTCCTCGACGGAACCCGCACCGCAGAAGGATTCTTCGGCGTCAAGAACGGCATCGAGCCCTGCATCGCCCGTGCGAAGGCCTACGCCCCGTACGCAGACCTCATCTGGATGGAGACCGGCGTGCCGGATCTCGAGGTCGCCAAGAAGTTCTCCGAGTCGGTTCGCAGCGAATTCCCGGACCAGCTGCTCGCCTACAACTGCTCGCCTTCGTTCAACTGGAAGGCGCACCTTGACGACGCGACCATCGCCAAGTTCCAGAAGGAACTCGGAGCCATGGGCTTCAAGTTCCAGTTCATCACCCTCGCAGGCTTCCACTCGCTCAACTACGGCATGTTCGACCTGGCACACGGCTACGCCCGCGAAGGCATGACCGCATTCGTCGACCTGCAGGAGCGCGAGTTCAAGGCTGCCGAAGAGCGTGGCTTCACCGCCATCAAGCACCAGCGTGAGGTTGGCGCCGGTTACTTCGACCGCATCGCCACCACCGTCGACCCCAACACCTCGACGGCTGCACTGAAGGGCTCCACCGAAGAAGGCCAGTTCCACTGAGCTAGCCCGCCTCCCCGGACTTTTAGCGCACTAGTCAGGCGGTCCGCAACTTTCGTTGCGGGCCGCCTGTTCTGTCTTACCTGGGTTTTGGGCGTTCCCCGGAAGAGTTACCCCCATCTCGCCTCTAGTTGTTGCAGCGCAGTTAATTTCGAAGGAGTTTGCCTTGACGGTCGAGAGGGTGGGGATTGTCGGGGCCGGACAGATGGGAGCCGGAATTGCCGAGGTGTGTGCTCGCGCCCATGTCGACGTGTTGGTCTACGAACAGACCCGCGAACTGACGAGCGCCGGGCGCACCCGCATCCTGGCGTCGCTCGACCGCGGAGTCAGCAGCGGCAAGATCACCGAACGCGAGCGCGAGCACGCCGCCGCGAGGCTCCGGTTCACGTCCGATCTCGCGGACTTTGCCGATCGCCAACTCGTCGTCGAAGCAGTATTCGAAGACGAGAAAATCAAGGCCGACATCTTCGCCGAGCTCGATTCGGTCGTCACGGACCCCGACGCCGTCATCGCCTCGAACACCTCCTCCATTCCCATCGTGAGTCTGGGAGCTGCGACGACGTCACCCGGACGCGTCGTCGGTCTGCACTTCTTCAACCCGGTACCGGTCTTGCCACTCGTCGAGCTCGTCACCACCGATCTGACCTCACCGGCAGTCGCCGACCGCGCCGAGCGTTTCGCAGGCGATGTCCTCGGCAAACAGGTCGTGCGCTCCGCGGACCGCTCGGGCTTCGTGGTCAACGCGTTGCTCGTGCCGTATCTGCTCTCGGCGATTCGCATGGTCGAGTCCGGATTCGCCACCAAGGAAGACGTCGACAAAGCGACGGTGCTCGGCCTCGCACACCCGATGGGGCCGCTTGCACTCGCCGATCTCGTCGGACTCGACACGGTGAAAGCCATTGCGGACTCGATGTATTCGGAGTTCGGCGAGCCACTGTTCGCGGCACCGCAGTTGCTGTTGCAGATGGTCGAATCGGGGCACGTGGGCAAGAAAGCCGGAGCCGGGTTCTACCGGTACGAGAACGGTCGCTTCGCAAAGTAGAGCCCGTCGTGGGCAGGTCGCCACGCGGCGGAGGGCAGGGCGCTATTGTCGGTCTGCGAACGCAATCACTTCGATCACAGGGAGCGTGTCAGTGAGCAAGTCCACGAAGTCGAACGGTCTGGTTCCCAAGGCATTCGGAATCGGGTTGGCCGCCACCGGTGCCGCCCACTTCGTAGTGCCCGAGGCGTTCGAGGGAATCACCAAGCTTCCGTTCCCCAAGGACACTCGAACCTGGATCAGTCGCAACGGAGCCACCGAGTTGGCGGTCGGAGTGGCTATCGCAAACCCCAAGACACGCAAGATCGGACTGGTCGGCTTGGGCGCGTATGTGCTGTGGCTCGGCGGGAACATCGCCAAGAACAGCTGACGTTAGTGTTGCGAACGACTCGTTTGAACCAGGAATAGCCTGGTCGAGGCGGTAGCTGCCTTGCGCTTGGATCGATGCGTAGGTAGCAATGTAGTTATGACTTCAGCTACCGCTTACCAGGCCACCGCTCCGGACGCCCCGCTCGAGAAGGTGACTATCGAGCGACGCGAGCTCGGACCGAACGACATCCTGATCGACGTGAAGTTCGCCGGCATCTGCCACTCCGACATTCACACCGCCCGCAACGAGTGGGGCGGCACCACCTACCCCGTCGTTCCGGGACACGAGATCGCGGGCATCGTGGCCGAGGTCGGCTCCGAGGTGACCAGCCGCAAGGTGGGCGATCGCGTCGGTGTCGGTTGTTTCGTCGACTCCTGTGGTGAGTGCGAGGCCTGCCTCGACGGCGACGAGCAGTACTGCACCAAGGGCGTCGTCCAGACGTACAACTCGAAGACCTACGAGGGCGAGTTCACCCACGGTGGCTACTCCACCCAGATCGTCGTGACGGAGAAGTTCGTCCTCGGTATCCCGGAAGGCGTCGAGCTCGACGTCGCGGCACCGCTGCTGTGCGCGGGCATCACCCTGTACTCGCCGCTCAAGCACTGGGGAGCCGGACCGGGCAAGAAGGTCGCCATCATCGGAATGGGCGGCCTCGGCCACATCGGCGTCAAGATCGCGCACGCACTCGGAGCTCACGTCACCGTGCTGAGCCAGACGGACGCCAAGGAAGCCGACGGCAAGGCCTACGGTGCCGACGAGTACTACGCCACCAAGGACACCACCGCCCTCAAGGATCTGCAGGGCAAGTTCGACCTGATCCTCAACACGGTCTCCGCGAACCTGCCGATGGGCAAGTACCTCGGACTGCTCGCCCGCAACGGCACCCTCGTCGAGTTGGGCGTGCCCGAAAAGCCCCTCGAGGTGCCCGCGTTCAACCTGCTGGCCAACCGTCGTTCGTTCGCCGGTTCGATGGTCGGCGGCATCGCCGAGACTCAGGAAATGCTGGACTTCTGCGCCGAGCACCACATCGGTGCCGAGATCGAGGTCATCCCGGCCGAGAAGATCAACGAGGCATACGACCGCGTCATCAAGTCCGACGTGCGCTACCGCTTCGTGATCGACGCAGCAACGCTGTAATTATCTCCTTGTACGCGTGAATGGTCCATCGACCTGCCCAGACGGGGTCAATGGACCATTCACGCATTCGAAGGGGGTCAATGGACCATTCACGCCTTCGAAGGGGGTTCAGCTCTCGGCCAGCCGCTTCTTCTCGTGCTCGACGTCGAAATCTGCTGCAGGCCAATCGAGATCGAGCTTTTCGAGAGCGTCGATCAAGATCTCCGTGACGGCGAGTCTGCTGTACCACTTGCGGTCCGCCGGAACGACGTACCACGGTGCGTGGTCGGCATCCGTACGATCCAGAACCCGCTGATATGCCATCCGGTACTGCGGTAGAAAGCCACGCTCGGTGACGTCGCCCGGGTTGTATTTCCAGTGCTTGTCGGGTCGATCGAGTCGCTCCTGCAGTCTCTTCTTCTGCTCGTCCGCCGAGACGAACAAGGCGACCTTGACGACGATGGTTCCCTCGTCGACCAGCTCCTTCTCGAAAACGTTGATCTCGTCGAAACGCTTTTCCCACACCTGTCGGGGCACCAGATCGTGGACGGCGACGACGAGAACGTCCTCGTAGTGCGACCGATCGAACACGCCGATCCGACCGGCCCGCGGAAGGGCTTTTCGGATGCGCCACAGGTAGTGGTGTTGCTTCTCCTCCTGCGTCGGCACACCGAAGGAGGCGAGGTCGATGCCCTGAGGATCGACCATCCCGATCACGTGCTTGACCATCCCGCCCTTGCCAGCGGTGTCCATACCCTGTAGGACCAGTAGAACCGAGCGAGAACCACCGGTACGTCCGTGCGCGTACAACTTCTCCTGCAATGCGGCCAGAACCTCGCCGCGCTCGGCGAGCAGGGCATTGCCGTCGGACTTGGATCCGGCGAATCCGGGGGTGACAGTGAAATCGATGTCCTCCACCCGAGGAGAAGCGGTGGCGCGCAATGCGTCCACGGGCGAAGACGTCCACAGTTTCGACTTATCGGCCATAGGCGAGAAGACTACTTCTCTACCATGGGATTCATGGCCCCTACCATCGCAAAAGCCGAAACCGTCTCGCGTGAGCAACTGCTCGAATTCGTATCGCCGCGACACCACCACACCCTCATCACCCGCAAGCGCGACGACGGCCTTCAGGTCTCTCCGGTATCCGCCGGAGTGGACTCCGAGGGCCGCATCGTCATCGCCACCTACCCCGAGCGTGCGAAGGTGCTCAACATCCGCCGCAATTCCGCCGTCACAGTGCTGGTGCACAGCGACGACTGGAACGGCGACTACGTCCAGGTGGACGGTACGGCCGAGATCATCGATCTGCCCGAGGCCGTCGAGCCTCTGGTCGAGTATTTCCGCAGCATCGCCGGCGAGCACTCGGACTGGGACGAGTACCGCGCGGCGATGGTGAAGCAGGGAAAGTCGTTGATACGCATCGTGATCGACACCTGGGGCCCGATCGCCGCGGGTGGATTCCCGCCAGGGAGAGTGTGACAAGCCCGCCGGGGAGAGTGTGACAAGCCCGCCGGGGAGAGTGTGATCTAGCCCTTCAGTGGTGCTGCGAACAGTGGCACGGCGTTGTTCAGTGCGTATCGGGTACCCGCGACCGAGGCCGCCGAGAATGCGTTGGAGAGGGTCTGATCACCGAGCACCACGAGTCGGCCGTCACGCGCCGAGGGCAGTCCTTGGATGGACGGGTTGTCGGTGATCACCTCGGGTCCGCTGCCGATGGGGAACATGACGGTCAGATCCGCGTCGAGGGCGGCGATGTTCTCCTCGGACAGTTCGATGCTGAATTTGCCCGATTCGGCGAGGTTCTGGATTGCCGGGGTGTTCGTCAGGCCGAGTGATTCGAGGAAGTCGACGCGGGTGTCGCCGCGGACGTAGGCACCGACCTGTCCGCTGTAGAGCGTGCCGACGGCCACGGTCTTGTCCGTGAATTCGGGGTTGGCGGCGACGGTGTCGGCAAACAGTGCTCGGGTGTCGTCGACGAGCTTCTTGCCTTCGTCGACTTTGCCGAGCGCCTGCGCGACGATCTCCGTCTGTCCGGCCCAGGTGGTTCCGTAGGCGATGTCGGTTCCGGGCGGTGCTGCGACGGTGGGGGCGATCTCGGAGAGGTCGTCGTACACGGCTTTGTCGTTGGTGCTGCGTGTCCACAGAATGAGGTCGGGGGCGAGGGCCGCCACCGATTCCATGTCGACGTCGTAGGTGCCGAGGATCGTGGGGTCGGTGTCGTAGGACTCGTCGACCCATGGGCCGAGGCCGTTTCCGCCGACAGCGAGCCAGTCACTGGCTCCGACGGGTTGTACGCCCAGCGCCAACGCGGTTTCGGCGTCCGACCAACCGAGCGCCACCACCCGCTGTGGGTTTGCCGGCACGTCGACGTCGCCGAACATGTCGGTCACGACGGTGCCGCCGGACTCGGCCGGTTCGGCACCACCGCCTTCGGAACTACTGCCGTCGGAGCTGCATGCGGTCAGGGTGAGTGCGAGGGCGAGAGCTGCTGCAGGCAGAGCCAACGAACGAGAAATGCGCATAGGGCACGCTAACCTATCAAGCGCGGAAGTGTTCGACGATCCTCGCGCAGAACGCGGGCAGGTCGTCGGGGTTGCGACTCGAGACCAGGTTGCCGTCGACCACAACCTCCTCGTCCACGACGGTGGCACCGGCGTTGCGCAGGTCGGTTCGGATGCTCGGGTAGGACGTCAACGTCCGCCCCTTCAGAACGTCGGCCTCGACGAGGGTCCAGGCGCCGTGGCAGATCACGCCGACGGGCTTGCGGGCCTGCACGAATGCGCGGACGAACCTCACTGCATCCGCGTCGACGCGCAGTTGATCGGGGTTGGTGGTGCCGCCGGGCAGAATCAGTGCGTCGAAGTCGTCCGCGGAGACCTCGGCGACGACGCGGTCGACAGTGAAGGTGTCGGCGGCATTGACGTCGCTCTCCATGGCTTGAATGTCGCCGTGGTCGAGTGCGACCAATGTGACTGTCGCTCCGGCATTTTCGACGGCTTCGCGGGGCCGAACCAATTCGACTTGCTCGACGCCGTCGGTAGCGAGAATGGCGATGCGGCGTCCGGTCAGGGTTTCGGTAGTCATACATGTTCGAATGTCCGACCTGGACCGATCCCAAACTGGCAAGCGATGGTACGAATGGACCCATGAGCGAATCACCCATCGAAACTCCGACCGAGGATCGCGCCCTCCAGAATCTGCCGATCGCGGACGAGCCAGCCGAGCCGAGTGCGGATGATCTGCCCATCGAGGCCGACGCCCGCGACGTTCTGGACCAGCGAGCAGAAGTACCCCTCGACGACGACGGGTACGAGCGCTAAGGCGTGTTCGGCTCGTCGTCGACCAGCGGATGCGGTTGCGACTTGAATTTCGCGGGGGAGCCGTCGGCCATGGCAACTCCGTGGATGCCGCCCCACATCATCATGCAGAGGTAGTCGATCAGATCGTCCGCGGACATCGACTTGTTGGAGATCCACCAGTGCGTGGCCAACTGGACTGCGCCGACGATGGCGAATGCCCACGGCACCGAGCCGCCCGAATCCATCTCGCGTTGGCGCAGACGCTCACCCAAGACGGTCGAGAGCAGTTCGGCAATCATGCGCTCGGACTCGGCGACGACGTCACGGTTGTTGCCGGCGTTGTTCGCCATGACGTAGAGGTACACCTCGGGATCGGTGGCCACCGTCTCGACGTAGGCCGTCACCACCACCCGGGTCAGCTCGTACTCGTCGAGCTCGTGGGAAATCGCGGAGTAGATGCGCGGCGCGAGGGTGGTCTCGACGTACCGGGACATCGTGGCACTGGTCAGGTCGTTCTTGTCGGTGAAGTAGCGGTAGAGCACGGTTTTGGAGATACCGATCTCCGACGCGATCTCGTCCATTCCGATCTCGCGGCCCCGCAACCGGATCGCGGCCAACGTGCCGTCGACGAGCTCCTCGCGTCGGGCGATCTTGTGCTCACGCCACCGACGCTTGCGGCCGTCCGGCTTTTCGACCTTCGGCTTGTCCTCGCTCGGCTCGGACTCGTCCAGTTCTGCCCCCGTCGTATTTCTCGCCACGACCACCACCCTATGCGCCTGCGGAGACACAGTCGCAGGCTGCGTCCGGTTGATCCGGTGCGTTTCTGGGCACAATGTCGGTTGTGCAGCTGATGAACTTCGACGACGACACCAAACGTCGTGACCTCCGCAAGATGAAAACTGTCGCGACGGGATTTCTCGTATTCGCATCGATCGTCTACCTGTTCTGCCGGTGGCAGGAGTCGACGGGTGCGGGGGCCTGGGTGGGCTACGTGCGCGCGGCCTCGGAAGCAGGCATGGTCGGCGCACTCGCGGACTGGTTTGCGGTGACGGCACTGTTCAAGCACCCGCTTGGTATCCCCATTCCGCACACGGCACTGATCAAGAAGAAGAAGGATCAGCTGGGCGCGAGTCTGAGCTCCTTCGTCGGCAGCAATTTCCTGGCGCCCGAGGTGGTGTCGGAGAAGGTGGCGTCGGCGCAGGTTCCGTTGCGCTTGGGCACCTGGCTGGCCCAGCCCGAGAATGCCGAACGCGTCGCGGCCGAGGCGGCGACCGTGTTGCACGGCGTCGTCGACGTGCTCAACGACGAGGACATCACCGCCGTCATCGACAGCACCATCGTGCGTCGGCTCGCCGATCCGAAGTGGGGCCCACCGATCGGCCGCATCCTCGACGAACTGCTCCGCGAGAACCGTCAGCTCCCGTTGATCGACATGCTCGCCGAGCGTGCTCACCAGTGGGCACTCGGCAGTCAGGAGATGATCGATCGCGTCGTCGCGCGCGACTCCCCGAACTGGTCGCCGAAGTTCGTCGACACCATGCTGGGGGAGAAGGTCTACAAGGAACTCGTCGAGTTCACCTGGAAGATTCGCTCCAACCCCGAGCACGACGTACGCATGGCCGCGAACAAGTTTCTCGTCGACTACGCCAACGACCTGCAGCACGATCCGGCGACCATCGAGAAGGCCGAGAAGCTCAAGGCCCAGATCATGGGGCGCGAGGAGATCACCGGTCTCGCCGCGGCAACCTGGAAGGTGGCCAAGCGTCTGATCACCGAGTCGGTGGACGATCCGACCAGCACGCTGCGGACCAAGATCAAGGAGAACACCGCCAACCTCGGAGTGCGGCTGCGCGACGACGAGGAACTGCGCGGCAAGGTCGACGGTTGGCTCCTCGGCGGAGCGAGTTACATCGCGGCGAACTACGCCGACGAGATCACCACGATCATCGGCGACACCGTCGCCCGCTGGGATGCCGAGGAAGCGAGCAAGAAGATCGAGTTGCAGGTCGGACGCGATCTTCAGTTCATCCGCATCAACGGAACCGTCGTCGGTTCCATCGCCGGTCTGGCCATCTACACGGTCTCGGATCTGATCTTCGGACATTAGTGCTAGCAGAGTGCTTGCAATAGTTAGCACCCTTCGGTACCGTCCAGTAGGACACCGAAACAGGAGGCCGAGATGGCCGAGAACGAGGGGGATCTGGTCGCCAAGGCGACCGAGGCGACGCAGGTCGTCGCCGAGGCGGGGGATCTTGTCGCTGCAGTCGTGACAACTGCGGCCCAGGACATCGGGAGTTACATCCGGTCACAGCGGGAAGCCGCTCAGGTATCGATGCGGCAACTCGCCAGCCGGGCCGGAGTGAGCAACCCCTACCTGAGCCAGATCGAACGCGGACTGCGCAACCCGTCCGCAGAAGTACTAGCGCAGATAGCCAAGGGTCTGCGCGTCTCCTCCGAGGTGCTGTACGTCCGGGCCGGGATCTTGGAAGCGCGTCCCCACGGTCCGGTGCGCGAAGCTCTGCTCGGCGATGAGCACATCACCGAACGGCAGAAGCAAGTGCTGATCGAGATCTACGACTCGTTCTGTCGCGAGAACGAATCGACGCAGGAGCCCGAACCCGACGAACAGGAGACACCAGATGTCTGATTCCAAGAACTTCGAGAACGTCAAGACCCCGATCTTCGCCGCCGTCGGTGCAGGCGACGCCGTTGTCCAGGCAGTAGCGGACGTCGTCGCTCAGGTGCGTTCGCGCGCCGAGAGCCGCACCAGCGAGGTCAACGCCCGCATTGCCGACCTCTCCGACGAGGTCACCGAGGGCGTCGAAAGCCTTCGCGAGCGTCTGGCGAACCTGCCCGCAGAACTCCCCGACGAGATCGCCGAGCTGCGCGAACGCTTCACCCCGGACGAGCTTCGCAAGGTCGCCGAGGCATACCTCAAGGTTGCCTCGGACCTCTACACCTCGCTGGCCGAGCGCGGCGAAGAGACCGTCGAGCGCATCCGCCGTACCCCGGCCGTCGAAGAAGGCCTCGAGCGCGCCAACTCCGCCGCCAACGACGTCGTCGACCTCACCGAGCAGGCCCTCGGAACCGTCGCCTCGCAGACCCGCGCAGTCGGCGAGCGAGCCGCTGCCCTGGCCGGCCTCGCGTCGGACAAGGTTCGTGAAGGTGCCGAGGACATCTCCGAGGCCGCCGACGAGCTCGCCGAGAACATCGACGAAGCAGGCGACGAGGCCAAGGACAAGGCCGTCGAGGCATCCGACAAGGTGAGCGGCGTGGCGGGCAAGGTCGAGTCCAAGACCCGCGGCACCGCGAGCTCGCCGATCAAGAAGGCTGCTCCGGCACCGGCGAAGAAGACGGCACCGGCACCGGCTGCGAAGAAGACCGCACCGGCTCCGGCCAAGAAGGCTCCGGCCAAGAAGACCACCAGCTAAAGCACTCGTAAAGAAAACGACCCCTGCGCCGCACGGTGCAGGGGTCGTTTCTCGTACACTGGCGCGCGTGAGTATCGCCGGCAGTTTCAGCTACTACATCCTGACCTTCCTCCAGATCCTCGGAGTGGTCGGCGCGGCCTTTGCGATCTTCCACGCGCTGCGCCAGCGCGCAGATGCCTTCCCCGCCGTGGACAAGCTGACCAAGAACGCTTGGCTGGCCATCCTGTTGATCGGTCTGCTCCTCATCCTCGTCTCCGGAGTGATCGGATTCCTGGGCATCATCGGCGTCGTCGCAGTGTGCGTGTACCTCGTCGACGTCCGTCCCAAGATCGACAGCATTCAGCGCGGACCTCGCTGGTAGACGGGCGCGTCGACGCTCGTCAGGCGCTGGGCGTAGCCTCTACCGCACCCGCTCGGGGGGATAGAAGGTAGAGGGGATTTCAGTGGTCTCAAACAAGGTGATGGAACGCGCGCTGCTCGGAATGGGAGGCCTCGCGGCCGCTCTCGGGGTGGGCGCTGTCGTCGTCCGGCGGCGTCGCCTGCATTCGTTCACCAAGACGACCGACGTCCGGCCCGACGAGCTACTGCAGCAGCCCACCTTCGAGCCGCACATCACCGAGGTCGTCACCGACGACGGCGCGCACCTGCATGTCCGTAGCTACGGCAACGCCGATGCCGAACCGATCGTCTTCAGTCACGGCTGGACCTGCTCGGCCGACTACTGGTTTCCGCAGATCAACGCCCTCGCCGGCCGCTACCGCGTCATCGCATACGACCAGCGCGGCCACGGCCGCAGCGACGTCGGAACGCGACCACTGAGCCCGGACGTCCTGGCCGACGACCTTGCAGCTGTCCTCTCGGCCACCGTCGCCGAGGACAACAAGGCCGTCCTGGTGGGGCACAGCATGGGCGGCATGTCGATCATGGCGTGGGCCGGAAACTACCCCGAACAGGTCGATCGCCTGGTCAGTGCCGTACTGCTCGCCAGCACCGCGACCGACTCCCTCGTTCGGGAAACCACCGTCATCCCGCTGCCGCAGCGCTTTCCGCGGGTCCCCGCTCCGGTAGGGCGAGCCGTGCTCAGCTCGGCCCTGCCGTTACGGCCCTCACCGGTGACGCGCCAAGCCATCAAGTACATCTCGATGGCACCCGGAGCCACGCCCGCCGAGGTGGCATTCTGCGAGAAGATCGTGCTCGAATGCGCGCCACGCACCCGCGGCATCTGGGGTGCGGCGCTGAGTGACCTCGACATCCACGAGGCACTCGAGAACATGTCGGTCCCCACCAGCGTGCTCGTCGGATCGGCCGACCGCTTGACCCCTCCCGTGCACGCGCGCAAACTCGCCCGCGCCCTGGACGACCACGACCACCTGAGTCGGCTGATCGTGATCCCCGGAATCGGACACATGAGTTCGGTGGAAGCGATTGACGAGTTCAACGCCGAAGTGGTTCGGCTGAGGAATCTCTGATCTTTCGGGTCGTTCCTAGCTGAAGACCACGGTCTTGCGGCCGTGCACCAGGACGCGATCTTCCAGGTGCCACCGCAGGCCGCGGGAGAGTACGAGCTTCTCGATATCGCGGCCTTGACGCACCATGTCGGTCACCTCGTCGGAATGGTCGACGCGAATGACGTCCTGCTCGATGATCGGTCCCGCGTCGAGCTCGGCCGTCACGTAGTGGCACGTCGCGCCGATCAATTTGACGCCCCGCGCGAAGGCCTGGTGGTACGGACGCGCGCCGACGAACGACGGCAAGAAGCTGTGGTGGATGTTGATGGCCCGGCCCGCCCAGTGCGTACACAGTGACTCGGGCAGCACCTGCATGAAGCGTGCCAGCACCACCGCGTGCGGGTCGTAGGAATCGACGAGCGACCGCACCTGATCGAACGCAGGCCCGCGCTCGGCCGGGTCCTTCGCGAACTCGACGTGGTGAAAGGGAGTTCCGTGCGCGGCGGCAATCGGCTCGAGTGACTTGTGGTTGCCGATCACCGCGGAGATCTGAGCGGGCAGTTCGCCGCCCGCAGCGCGACCGAGCAGATCGTGCAGGCAGTGTGCTTCCTTGCTGACGAGCAGAACGACACGCTTGGGTTCACCCGAATCATGAAGTGCCCATTCGGTTTCCGGGCCCAGCTCGGCGGCCACCTCGGCGAATCGTGCACGCAGATCCTCGACGCTCATGCTGACCGACGACGCTCGCACTGCCTGCCGGGTGAAGAACCAACCGGTGTCGGGATCGGCGTGATAGGCGGCCTCGACGATCCATCCACCGACTTCGGCGAGGAAGGTCGAGATGCGGGCGACGATGCCCGTCTTGTCGGGGCAACCGAGCGACAGAACGTAGCGGCGATCCTCGAATACGGAAGAACTCATGCCGCCGATTGTCTCAGGGCGTCCTGACCCCGGTTGCCACCAGTGTCCCGAGATCAATCGAATCGATACCGCGCTCTGTCAGCAGCGCCGTGAACTCGGCACGGATCTGCGCGCGGGTCGCATCGTCGAACGGGGTCAGCGCGCCGCGCATCGCGCTACCCAGCACGAGATCCCATACGAACGACTCCGTCGCGGGAACGTGGTTGGACAGTTCCACGACCCTGACATCTGTGGTGCCGGCCGCGGTGAGCCATGCCCTCAGGAGGTCCGCCGTTTCCATCCGGCGGATCGGGTGCTTGTCGTAACCGTCCTGCGCGAGGGGCCCGAAATGCTCGCTCGGTGGTGAGTGCGCACCGATCACCTCGAAGTACGCGCGGGAGAACGACTCGATCGCGCCCTTGCGCCACACCGTCACCCCGACGCGGCCACCCGGACGGACCAGCGACACCAGACGGAAGAAATCCCGTTCGGGATCGGGCAGGAAGAAGATGCCGTACGAACAGGCCAACGCGTCGTATCCGGCGTCGGGAACGGTCGACGGCGGCTCCCACGCGGTGGCGTCGGCGACAACGAAGTCGATGTTGCGCAGGGCGCGGTCGGTTGCCGTCGACCGGCCCACCTCCAACAGGTCGTCGGCGAGATCGATGGCATGCACCAGGCCGTCGGGTCCGACGGCTGCCGCCGCGGGAAGCGCCGATGCTCCGGTGCCCGAACACACGTCGAGTACCGCCTGTCCCGCGGCCAGCTCCAATGCGAACGCGAGCGACTGTCCGGCCGGCCCCCACACCTGCGGCGTCACCGCATCGAACTCCCTGCTGGTGGAGTTGAAGGTGGCGGCGAGCGAGGCTGCGGTCATGAAGGAAAATCGTAGACCGACAGGGCTCTCGACGGCAGAGCTGTGAAAAGCTGGTTCGCATGACACTCACCCGCGCTGCCCTCGCCGGAATGGTCGACCACACACTGCTCAAG
Source organism: Rhodococcus sp. 077-4 (assembly GCF_047782425.1). NCBI lineage: Bacteria > Bacillati > Actinomycetota > Actinomycetes > Mycobacteriales > Nocardiaceae > Rhodococcus > Rhodococcus sp. 077-4. Next base: position 1,457,912 of record NZ_JAJPWC010000001.1, read on the forward strand.
CCCGAAGCGACCGAGGCCGACGTGGCCGCTCTGATCGAGGAAGGCCGCGAGCTGGGAGTGCTCGCCGTGTGCGTCTCGCCGTCGATGCTGCCGATCCACGCCGAGGGAATGCTCACCGCCGTCGTCGCCGGGTTCCCGTCGGGCAAGCATCACTCGTTGATCAAGGGATCCGAGGCCAGGCTCGCGGTACAGCAAGGTGCCGACGAGGTCGACATGGTGATCGACGTCGGCGCTGCCATCGCGGGGGACTACAACGCGGTACTGGCCGACATCGTCACCGTCCGCGAGGGGATCGCGGGCAACGCGGTACTCAAGGTCATCATCGAATCGGCGGCCCTGTCCGACGAGGCGATAGTCGAGGTGTGTCGCGCAGCCGAGAAGGCGGGTGCCGACTTCGTCAAGACGTCCACCGGATTTCACCCGGCCGGCGGCGCGAGCGTCGAGGCCGTTCGGTTGATGGCAGAGACCGTCGGCGGTCGACTGGGCGTCAAAGCCAGCGGCGGCATCCGAACCACGGACGCCGCCCTGGCCATGATCGACGCGGGCGCAACACGATTGGGACTCTCGGGTACCCGCGCGGTGCTCGACGGGTTGGCTCCGCATGTGAACGCTGCGCCTTCGGGTCGTTCCGCGGGCTCCACTCCTGCCTCGTAGCCTGCTGCGAAGTTCCGCTCACATGGGTTACGCGACGAGCGAGCAACCCTCGGGGGCCTGCTGATTCTGATCCTGCTGGGTCACTGGGATGGTGTACTGCCCGCCTTCGAGGGCTAGCTCGATGCCACTGTCGGTGACCGTCAGCGACGTCGGAGCCATGCCGAGCGGGTAGGTCTGCAGGCTGTCGGTCAGCACGCCGACGACGGAGTCGACCAGATCGGTGGGGATACCGAGACCCAGAATCGACGCGTCGACGGTCTGGAAATCGACCTTGCCGTTCGCGACCTGCGGCTTGACGGTCAGGTTCGCGAGAGCGCCCACGGCGAATTCGAGGGTGCCCGCCGATGCGTCCGAGGTGACGCCCGAGACGATCGCGCCGATGCCCTGAGTCTGCAGGGTGCGGGTGATGCCGTCGGTGGACCACGAGATGTCGGCACTCGAGCTGCCGATGGTGCCGCCCGAGTCGGCGGTCTGCGTCAGATTCAGATCACGTGCCTCGGCGTGCACGACCATGCCCTCGGCCGGTCCGAAGCGCGCGTCGTCACTGTCGACGGTCACCGAGGAAACTTTCTTGTCCACCAACGAGAGCAACACCGGCTTGAAACCGAGACCCACCTCGACCTGGCTGCCGAGCTCGGACTCCAACTGACCGGCGAGGCAGGACTTGATCTGCTGGCGCACGAACAACTCGCCGCCGATGACGGCGACGAGAAGGACGACAACGACGGAGATTGCAATCAGCGGTGCTGTGCTGCGCCTGGCTGTGGATGACATTCCAGGCAGTCTTCCCGATGATTCTGAGCAAGCTCTGTGAAACTCGCCGAACTCGTGGCGTAGGTGTCGATCTTTGTGACCTGTAACACATTGTGACGTACGCTTGCGACATGAGTACGACACGACCGAGCGTGCACGAACTGCACTCGTTGGCCACTCGCCAGGACGGCTATTTCACCGCCGAGCAGGCCGGCGAGCTCGGCTTCGACTCGGCGATGGTGCGCGTCAATCTGGCCACGAACACGTGGACGCGCGTCGAGCGCAACCTGTTCCGTCTCGGCCAGTGGCCGCACAGTGAGCTCGAAGTGTTCGCCATGTGGTGCGCCTGGTTCGGCGGCGAGGCCGTGATCTCGCACCAGAGTGCCGCCGAACTGCACGGATTCGGGCACCTGCACCCGCAATTCGTGCACGTCTGCGCATTCGGCGACCTACGACTGACCGACACCAGGCTCGCGGTGCATCGGCTGCGACTCGAACCCCGAGATGTCGAGTCGGCGGGCACGTTCAACCTCACCACCCCCGTACGCACCGTGCTCGACCTCGCCGCAGGCGGCATCTCTCAGATCACCCTCGACGAGGTGGTGTGCGACGCCGTCGCCATCGGTCGCGTCGACCCGCAGACGCTCTACTCCGAGGCCGGGACCAGTACCGACCGAGTGGCCGAACGCGTCGAGCTGGCACTGTCCGCCTGTACGTGACCGCTACCGCGCGTGCACGATTCGGGTGCGGGTGACACCGAAGCCTGCCCGTTCGAAGGCTGCTCTCATAGGTAGGTTCGTCGCGTCGGTGGTCCCCACGATCTTCTGTTCCCCCGCGTCGTGATGGATGCGGACCATCTGCGACAGCAAATCGTGGACGTAGCCGTTGCCGCGGTGTTCGGGTAGCACGCCGAGATAGCTGATGGCGGCGTCGTAGGCGTTTCGGGTCGGCACGATGAAGCCGACCGTGGTGCCGTCCGTCCGGCTCGCGATCTGCCAGGCTTCGCGAAGGCCCGGTAGGGAGCTGTAGAAGGCGAGGTCGTCTGCCGCAAGGGCGGCGACGCCGTGTTCGGCGACCATGGATCGAGTATGGGAGTCCAGGCTCCCCGCTGCCACGGCTCCGAACAGGACGCGGAACTGGTCGTCGGTGCCTGCAGCGAAGCGCAGCCGAGTCGAGATCTCGGGCCTCGGATCGTCCGCGGTTCGGGCGAAGGCGATGCGTTCGGTGGTGCGAGTGAATCCTCCTCGGTGGGCGGCAGCTTCGCGCCACTCCAAGGCCGCCGACACCGATCTGTCGGTCGAGTCGGTCACTGCCACATCGACATTGAATTCGAGTTCACCGGCGTCGTCGAAGGCATCGCGTCCGGCGAGAATCAACGCGGTGGCGATGTCTTCGGGATGCTTCTCGCCCGGATCGACGAGTAGACAATCCAGGGTGAGCGGACTCGTTGCATCTGAGCGTCCCCACCACAGAGCCCGCCCGACCGGGCGATCCGCGCGCTCGGCAATCCAGGTCCACTCGTGCCGGTAGTTGCCCGACGCCATCTCCTCGCGCAGGCGAGTTCGATCGACCCACGCGACCGGTTCCTCGCAGGACCACTGCTCGAGTGCATGGAGGTCGGCGGGCGTGCTGGGTCGGACCGTGAGCGAATCATGCCCGTCCATTCCGGCCTCCTTCGTGATTGTCGGTCAGCGGTGCGACCGTCGACCAGGGGACTGTGAGCACGTTGTCTCGTATCCGTCGACGGGGGACCGTGATCGGAAGTCCTTGCTCGGAAAGTATTTTCATGGCTGCGCGCCACCGAATTCGAGGCCCGAACGGCGCCAGCGGTGCCGACACCGACCACGCTCTGTCCGCCCGCCGAAGCAGATCGTGCACGAGCTCACCCTCTATGTTGCGGTGAATCAGCACCTTCGGTAGCCGCTCCGCGATGTCCGACGGCATCTCGACGTCGAACGGATCCCACGCCAACGTCAGTGAGCGAGGGCCATCGGCGTCGAGCAACACCCAGGCGCAGCGTCGACCGAGCTCGTCGCAGGTACCGTCGATCAGCAGCCCGCCGGGAGCCAGACCGGTCAGAATGCGTTGCCACGCAGCAGGAACCGCGTCCTCGGGATACTGACGCAGCACATTGAAGGCTCGCACCAAATTCGGTCGCAGTCCGGCCAACTCGAAACCGCCACGGGCGAATTCGACGCCGTTGCTTCCGGCGACCACTCGCGCGGGGTCGATCTCGAGACCGGTGACCCGAAGATCGGGCCTGACGGTGCGCAACCGGCCCGCGAGCTCAAGCGTCGTGTTGGGCATCGCACCGTAGCCCAGGTCGACGACGAGCGGATCCGGTGAGTCGAGCAGAACGCGTCGAACATCGGGGTTGTGCATCAGCCACCGGTCGCTACGACGCAACCGGTTGATGCCGGTGGTGCCGCGAGTGATGACGCCTTCGGGCTTGTTCAGCTCAGGCGTTCTTTTCGAGCCAGTCGGCGGTTACTTCGCCCTCGCCGCGCCACAGGTCGATGAGGTTGACGAGCATCAGCTGCTCGAGTTTGCCGCCGATGAACGGCAGGAACACCTTGGCCTCGGAAGAGGTGCGCAGGGTCGAACCGCCGTTGGTGGGGAACAGCGAAGTGGTGCCCTTGAGCGAGCCCGGGCCGGCCGGAATCGACGCGTCGTAGTGACCCGCGGTGACTTCTTCGTAGGCGTCGAAGTGCACGTTGCGGGTGATGACCATGTCTTTCTTCATCACCGTCTGCGCGATGTCGGGCAGTTCGGTGCGCGGGATGACGTGGTGCATCACGATGTCGATTCCGGCGTCGGTCACCTCGAAGCTCTTCAGCTCGTTCTCCGAGTACTTACGCATCTCCTCGATGCGCGCATCCCAGTGATCGCGACTGGAGAGCGCTGCATAGACCTGCTGCGTCGAGTGGGTGAACCGGGCGGAGTAGTTCATTCGGCGAGCCATAGTGCGCCAGGTTAGCTGTTTGCTTGGGCCGCAATCCAGTTACCGGTGAAGTCCTGCTCGTTGTCGATGAGGGAGAGCACCTGCTCGCTGATCATCGCTTCGATCTTGCCGCCGAAAATCGGGACCTTGACCTCGGTGGTGCCGGCCAGCGCGATGGTCGTCGTCTCGCCTTCACCGTCCAGCGTGGTGGTACCGGTGATGCGGGCGGGTGCGCCTTCGACGGTGGCTCCGAAAGTGCCGTCGGCGTGGGTGCCGTCGAACGGTCCCCAGCTCTCGGTGCGTTCGATGATGAGGTCGCCCTTCTTGAACGCCGTGACGGCGGACGGCAGTTCCTCTTCCGGGACGGACTGGGTCATGACGACGTCGATGGTGCCGTTGCCGACGGTGACGCTCTTCAGGCTGGCGCCCGGACCGCCGATCTGCTCGATGCGGTCCTTCCAGTACTGCTCGGATGTGAGTGCAGCGTGGACCTTGTCGGCGGAGGCGGGCACAGTCGAGCTGTGCTCAATGGGGCGAGGCATCCCCGCAGATTACCGGGTGGCTGAAGACGCCGTAGCGTGAGAGTCCGTGCCTACTGCAATTTCGGAACTCACCACCATTCGGGTGGGCGGCCCGGCCCGTGAATTCACTGTCGCGTCGAACGCCGACGAGTTGGTCTCCCTTGTGCGCGATGCGGACCGCGCGGGGACGGATGTGCTGGTCGTCGGCGGTGGATCCAACCTCGTGGTCGGCGACGTCGGGTTCGACGGCCGGGTGGTTCGGGTGACCGGTTCGAGGCTCGAGATCGACGGCGAAACCGTGACGGTCGATGCGGGCGTCGAGTGGGATGCCGTCGTGCAGGCGACGATCGATGCGGGACTCTCCGGCATGGAAGCGTTGTCGGGGATCCCGGGAACGACCGGTGCGACGCCGATCCAGAACGTCGGCGCGTACGGCGCGTCGACGTCCGAGCTGTTGCACAGTCTCACCGTGTACGACCGGGAGACGCAGGAGACGGCGGTGTGGACGCCGGAGCAGTGTGGTTTCGGCACGCATCGGTCTTCGGTGTTCAAGCGATCCTCGCGGTACGTGATCCTGGACGTGACGTTCGCGCTGAAAAAGACGACCGAATCGCTCCCGGTGCGCTACGCGGCGTTGTCGGAGCGCCTCGATGTGCAGATCGGTGACGTCGTGCCGGTGCCAGACGTGCGCGCGGCCGTACTGGCGCTGCGCGGCGAGCGTGGCATGGTGCTCGACGCGAATGACCACGACACCTGGAGCGTCGGATCGTTCTTCCTGAACCCGGTGCTGCCCGAGGTGCCCGAGGCCGCTGCGCACGCACCGAGTTACCCCGATCCGGCAGGGACGAAGATCCCGGCCGCATGGCTGATCCAGAACGCGGGCTTCCCGCGCGGCTACGGCACCGAATTCGGTCGGGGCACGGCAGCGCTGTCGACCAAGCACGTGTTGGCCATCACCAACCGGGGTGGGGCCACCGCGTCGGACATCATGGCGCTGGCCGCGCACGTCCGAGACGGGGTGCGCGAGAAGTTCGGCGTCACGCTCACGCCCGAATGTGACCTCGTCAACTGCGAGCTGGGTTAGGGCCGGCCGAAACGGCGCATACGATGAAGCTTTGCAAGTGATAGCTCGTAGGAGGTAAATCAGTGCAGGTCACCAGCGTGGGACATGCGGGTTTCCATATTCGGACCGACGCCGGAAGCATCCTGTGCGATCCGTGGGTGAATCCGTCGTTCTATGCGTCGTGGTTCCCGTTTCCCGACAATTCCGGCCTGGACTGGGACGCCCTGGGTGACTGCGACTACCTCTACGTCTCGCACCTGCACAAGGATCACTTCGACCCCAAGACCCTGGCCGAGCACGTCAACAAGGACGCCACCGTTCTGTTGCCGGACTACCCGGTGCTCGATCTCAAGCACGAGCTCGAGAAGCTCGGGTTTCACAAGTTCTACGAGACGACGAACTCGGTCAAGCACACGATCTCCGGTCCCAAGGGCGATCTCGACGTCATGATCATTGCGCTGCGTGCGCCCGCGGACGGTCCCATCGGCGACTCGGGTCTGGTCGTCTCCGACGGCAAGACCGTCGCGTTCAACATGAACGACGCGAGGCCGGTGGACCTGGACGTGATGACCGAGAATTTCGGTCCGGTGGACGTGCACATGCTGCAGTACTCGGGCGCGATCTGGTACCCGATGGTCTACGACATGGTCTCGCGCGCGAAGAAGAACTTCGGCATCCAGAAGCGTCAGCGTCAGATGGATCGGGCGCGTCAGTACATCGAGCAGGTCGGCTCCACGTGGGTCGTCCCGTCGGCCGGTCCGCCCTGTTTCCTGGACGACGAACTCCGCTCGCTCAACGACGTCTACGGCGACCCGGCCAATGTGTTCCCTGATCAGATGGTGTTCCTCGAGCAGATGCGGTTGCACGGGCACGACAAGGGCCTGCTGATGATCCCGGGAACGGCCGCAACATTCGACGGTTCGGAGCTGGTCTCGCACGAACACCCGATCCCGACGGCCGAGGCCGAGGCCATCTTCACCACCGGCAAGGCCGACTACATCGAGGCCTACGCTCAGCGTCAGGCATCGGTGATCGCCGCGGAGAAGGCGGCCTGGGCTCCGGCCGAGGGCGAGCCCCTTCTCGAGCCGCTGCGAGGCCTGTTCGAGCCGATCATGGCGCAGACCGATCTGATCTGCGACGGCATCGGCTACCCCGTCGGAATCACGATGGGCGACGAGACCGTCGTGCTCGATTTTCCGAAAAGGATTGTGCGCGAACCCATCTCGAACGAGAAGTTCCGCTACAGCTTCACCATCCCGCCGGAGCTGGTGCGCACCGCAGTACGTGATCGGGAGCCGGACTGGGTCAACTCGATCTTCCTGTCCACCCGCTTCCGTGCCCGCCGCGTGGGCGGCTACAACGAATTCCTCTACACGTTCTTCAAGTGCCTCACCGACGAGCGCATCGCCTACGCCGACGGTTGGTTCTCCGAGGCGCATGACGACACGGCAACGATCACGATGGGCGGCTACGAGATCCAGCGCCGCTGCCCGCACCTGAAGGCAGACCTGACGAAGTTCGGCATCGTCGAAGGAAACAAGCTCACCTGCAACTTGCACGGATGGGACTGGAGCCTCGACTCCGGTCGCTGCCTCACCTCGAAAGGCCACGAACTGCGTACGCGCAAGCTGTGAAATTGCCCCCGAAAAGTGGGGTACTTCGCCGACGCAGGTACGTTGGACAACGTGCATGAGCAGGTAGAACAGACAAAACGGACGCGTACGGTGTGGTTGATCGCCGTGCTCGTGGCCTTGGTGGCTCTCGTGGCGGGGTGCACCGTCGGTTCGGGCGACAAAGGCTCGGGCGGATCGGCTCCCACCACCGAGGCAGCACCCGTTGCGCAGGTCACCCAGAACCCGGTGGCAGGTGCCGTCGACGTCAGTCCCGTCGCGCCGATCTCGGTGTCGGTGACCAACGGAACCCTCACTACGGTCTCGTTGACCAACCCCGACGGCAAGGTCGTCCAGGGAGCGCTGGCACCCGACAAGGCGTCCTACGCTGTCACCGAACCTCTCGGCTACGGCGTGCAGTACACCTGGTCGGGCTCGGCCGTCGGCTCGGACAACAAGACCGTCCCGATCGAGGGGACCTTCACCACCGTCGAACCGGACAGCCGCACCTCGGTGAGCACCAACATCGGCGACGGGCAGGAAGTCGGCATCGCCGCGCCGATCATCCTGCAATTCGACTCGGCGATCGAGGACAAGGCAGCGGTCGAGAAGGCGTTGACGGTGACCACCAACCCGCCGACGCCGGGCGCATGGGCGTGGTTCCCCGACGACAACGGCTCACGCATCCACTGGCGTCCCACCAACTACTGGACGCCGGGAACCACCGTCTCGGTGAGCGCCAAGCTGTACGGAGTGAACTACGGCGGCGGTGCCTACGGGGCCGACGACGTCACCCTGAACTTCAGCATCGGACGCAGTCAGGTCGTCGTCGCCGACGCCACCAGTCACCGCATGCAGGTGGTTCGTGACGGTGCGACGATCATGGACATCCCGGTCAGCTACGGCGAGGGCAACGAGGACCGCAACGTCACCCGCAGCGGCATCCACGTCGTCACCGAGAAGCACGAAGACTTCCTGATGTCCAACCCGCCGTTCTACGAGAACGTCCGCGAACGCTGGGCGGTGCGCATCTCCAACAACGGCGAGTTCATCCACGCCAACCCACTGACCACCGGAGTGCAAGGCGCGTCGAACGTCACCAACGGCTGTATCAACCTCTCCACCGAGGACGCGCAGGAGTACTTCCAGACGGCGATGTACGGCGACCCCGTCGAGGTCACCGGTACCCGTATCGACCTCTCCGCAGCCGACGGTGACCTGTACGACTGGGCCATCGACTGGGCGACCTGGCAATCGATGTCGGCACTGCCTGCAGGCGGAGCGACCGCAACCACGACGCCTGCGACGACGGCACCCGCGACGACGACGGCGCCTGCGCCCGCTGGTTGAGCGGAGTGCCTACGGCAGTGGTGCGGTTATGTGCCCTCTGGGGCACCTAATCGCACCACTGCCGGAGGCATTACTTGCGGGAGAACCGTCCCGGACCGGCCTGATCACGCGGCTTGATGATGATCTGGTCGAGGTTGACGTGCGACGGGCGTGATGCGACGAAGCCGATCACCTCGGCTATGTCGCTTGCGACCAGCGGCGTGATGCCCTGGTACACCGCGTCGGCCTTGGCTGCGTCGCCGTCGAATCGGACGAGGGAGAACTCGGTTTCCACGGCACCCGGCGCAACCTCGGTCAACCGCACCGGCTTGCCGAGCAGCTCGCCGCGCAACGTCCGATGCAGCACTGCCTGAGCGTGTTTGGCGGAGGTGTAGCCCGATCCGTTGTCGTAGGCCTCGAACGCCGCGACGGAGGTGATGGTGACGATCAGGCCGTCACCGGAGTCGATCAGCTTGGGCAGCAACGACTTCGTGACGCGCAACGTGCCCAGCACATTGGTCTCCCACATCCAGCGCCAGTCGTCGAGATCGGCGTCGATCACCGGAGCCAATCCCTTTGCGCCACCGGCATTGTTGATCAGGACGTCGACGCGGGGGACGACGGCAGCGAAGGCGGCCACCGAATCCTCGTCCGTGACATCGAGTTCCAGGGCGGTGCCACCGATCTCCGACGCCAACTGCTCGAGACGGTCGAGTCGGCGGGCACCGATCACGACGTGGAAGCCGTCGGCAGCGAGCTGGCGGGCAGTGGCCGCACCGATGCCGGAGCTGGCTCCGGTGACGACGGCGATGCGGGTATCGGGGGCAAGTGGTTCGGACGAAGTCATGAGCAAATTCTAGTCGGGTGATTCACCCGCTTACCGGGGGCCGATTGGACAATCGGCATTCGGATGCTAATTTTGGACTCATGTCCGCCAGTGAGACCACCGCGATGCGGGTCACCTATGTGACTGCATCCCTGGGTTCTCGCTTGCCGCTTCCTCGGGAACTGTGTTGTCTCGGCCAAGGAACCTGTCGCTAGCTCCTGTCTCTTTCGAGCAGCAGACAGTCGTATCGCGTGTCGTGGTCTCTTCCTGACCATCGCGCCCACCCTTGACCTGCATCACTTCGACCTGTCGTCGCTGCCGTTCCGCGACAACGGTCTCTCAACTGCTGAGGACTCACGACGGATGTCTGTTTCAACGCTGCACCACCACACTCGCCCCACCGCCGCGCGCTCGCCCGGCCGGGTCGCCGCGCACACGCAGCCTCGGTCGCGTGTCCAGCTCGTCGCACCCGATCTGCGGATCGCCGACAGTCCCGTCGCCTCGGTGCTGCGGGTTGCCTGCGTCGAGGGCCCGATCTCTCGCGACAGTGCCGCTCGCACAACCGGTTTGAGTATCGCCACGGTGAACCGGCAGGTGTCGGCCCTGCTCGGTGTCGGGCTGCTGCGTGAGCGTGCGGACCTGACCGCGTCCGGGGCCATCGGGCGACCAAGAGTGCCGTTCGAGGTCAATCACGAGCCGTTCTCGACCATCGGCATCCACATCGGAGCGGTCGTCACCGGAATCACCGTCAGCGATCTGCGCGGTCGGATCCTCGGTGCCGTCGAAATCCCCACGCCCGGTGGATCTTCCGATGCAGCGCTGGCCTCTGTCACCCGCAGCGCCGGTGCCTTCGCCGGACGCTGGCATCGCCGTACCCCACTGTGGGTCGGGGTTGCGATCGGCGGACGCGTCGACACCGCGAACGGCACCGTCGATCACCCACGCCTCGGCTGGGAGGGCGGCCGAGTCGCCGGCATCATCGGCGGCGGCCTCGGGCTGCCGATCTCGGTGTCCGGACACGTCGAAGCCATGGCCGCGTCCGAATTGCTGCTCGCACCGCGACTGTCGGACAGTGTTGCGGCGCAGAGCAACAGTGGAACGTCGCTGTACTTCTACGCACGCGAGACCGCAGGCATGGCCCTGACGATCGACGGTCGCGTCCATACCCCGGCGAGCGGTCCTGGCTCCATCGCGCACCTCCCCACCGGATCGTCGGCGCTGTGCGGATGCGGCAATCGGGGATGCCTCGAGGCCTCCGTCGGCGATCGAGCGGTGGTCGCTGCTGCTGTCGACCGCAAAATAGTTGCGCCGCAACCCCGCCCGAACATCGCCGCGGTGTACCAGGCAGCGCAGGGTGGTTCGGAGGCGGCGCGCGAACTGCTCGTCGAGCGCGCCCGGATCCTGGGCCGAACTGTCGCGCTGCTGCGCGATATGTTCAACCCCGACCGCGTTGTGCTCGGAGGGCAGGCTTTCACCGCGTATCCGGCCGGAATTCCGCATGTGGGGGAGGCCTTCGCCGCGAGTTCGACGTTGGCTCGCAGGGACATTCGTGTGACCGGCTTCGGCGACAGGGTGCAGGAATACGCCGCGACGGTGGTCTCGCTCAGCGCCCTGTACTCCGATCCGCTGGCCTCGATGCGCAGAGCAGCCGCGTAGGTTGCCGATATGAGCAGCCTCGACGAGAAGACACCCGCAGCAGGACCAGTACGCCAGGCAACCGGCATCGACGGAGCCAACATCGTCTACCGCGTCAGCGGTGACCCTGCGGCGAGACCACTGATCCTGCTGCACGGGTGGGCGCAGAGTTCGGCGTGCTGGGGCGAGGGACTGCTGACCGACCTGGCGCAGCGGTACCGCGTTCTCGCCGTCGATCTGCGCGGACACGGTTACTCGGACGCCCCGACGGTGGGCTACGACGATCCGAAGATCTGGGCAGGGGACGTGGACGCGGTGCTCGCTGCCGAGGGCATCACCGCCGACGCCGTGCTGTTGGGGTGGTCGTACGGCGGACTGGTGATCTGCGACTATCTGGCCGAGCACGGCTCGGGCGCAGTGGCCGGCATCGTCCTCGTCGGAGCCATCACCAGCATCGGTAGGGGAGAAGCAGGCGGGCGCGTCGGGACGGCCATGCGCGCGGCGATACCCGGCGCGATGGCCGAGGAGCCCCGCGTCGCGATCAAGGCGCTGGGGAGTTTCGGGCACGCACTGACCGGGCCCACCGAAGGTAAGGGCACCGAAGCACAGGCGTTGTTCGGATTGACGTTGGCCACCAGGCCACGGGTTCGTTCTGCCCTGTTCGATCGGGTGGTCGGGCACGACGACCTGCTGCGTAGCCTCGACGTCCCGGCGTTCGTCCTGCACGGAACCGGGGACACCGTCGTCGACGTCTCTGCCGGACGCCACGCAGCGGAGCTGATTCCCACGGCCGTCGCGTCGTTCTGGGAGGGCGTCGACCACGGCCCGTTCGTCGCCGATCCGCAGCGCTTCCTCGCCGAGGTGACCGAGTTCGTGGACGGTCTGGGTGTGTGACGGTAAGCCCAGCCGTGAGGAGGGGTAGTTATCGCGACGTAATGTGGAGGCGTGCACACTGAAGAAGTGACTGGACGCCAGCTGAACAGGGTCGCTGTGTTGTCCTTGCATACCTCCCCGCTGGCGCAGCCCGGAACCGGTGACGCGGGCGGAATGAACGTCTACGTGCTGCAGAGCGCAAAAGAGTTGGCCAAGCGGGGTGTGGAAGTCGAGATCTTCACTCGCGCGACCGCGTCGACCGATGCTCCCGTCGTCGAGGCGGCCCCGGGAGTGCTGGTGCGCAACATCGTTGCGGGGCCGTTCGAGGGCCTGGACAAGCACGACCTGCCCACTCAATTGTGTGCCTTCGCGGCCGGGGTGCTGCGTGAGGAAGCTCGGCACGAGCCCGGCTACTACGACCTGGTGCATTCCCATTACTGGCTGTCGGGGCAGGTCGGTTGGCTCGCGCGCGATCGCTGGGGGGTGCCGCTGGTGCACACCGCGCACACTCTGGCCGCCGTCAAGAACGCGTCCCTGGCCCAAGGCGACTCGCCCGAGCCCGCTGCGCGCCAGATCGGCGAGCAGCAAGTGGTTGCCGAGGCCGACCGGCTGATCGCCAACACCACCGAGGAAGCGAAGTCGCTCGTCGAAATCTACGGGGCTCGCCAGGACTCGATCGACGTCGTTGCGCCAGGAGCCGATCTGGCGCAATACAATCCGGGCGACAAGCTCGCCGCGCGCGCCGAACTGGGATTGAATCCCGACGAGTCGATCGTCGCATTCGTCGGCCGCATCCAACCGCTCAAAGCCCCCGACGTGCTGATTGCTGCAGCTGCCGAAGTGCTGCAACGACATCCGACGATGCCTCTGCGGGTCCTCATCGTCGGTGGCCCGTCCGGCAGCGGTCTCGACCGACCCGACAGCCTCATCGATCTCGCCGACACCCTGGGCATCACCCCACAGGTGACGTTCATCCCGCCGCAGCCGTCGTCACGCCTGGTGCAGGTCTACCGCGCCGCGGACGTCGTCGCCGTGCCGAGCTACAACGAATCGTTCGGACTGGTCGCAATCGAAGCCCAGGCCTGCGGAACTCCGGTTCTGGCCGCCGACGTCGGCGGGCTCGGTGTCGCCGTGAGATCGGGTGAGACGGGACGGCTGGTGCAGGGGCATCGCACCACCGACTGGGCCGACGCGCTCGCGTCCATGCTCTCGGATCGAACTGCGTTGTCGGACATGGCACTTGCTGCGCCCGTACATGCCCGGAATTTCTCGTGGGAGCACACCGCGGACGGACTCATCGAGAGCTACCGGCAGGCCAGATTCCACTTCGACCGAGGCGAGGGACCCAGCGAGTTCTCTCCGCGACGCGTCCGAGGATTGTCGAAACTACGCAGATCAGGAGCTGTGACTGCATGAGCGAGACTGCCGAACTGATCGACCGGGCTCTGAAAGATCGTGAGCTGGAGTACACGCGGCGCGGTGACGTGTTCACCGTCGAACTGCCCGGGGAACGCAAACTCAAGACGACGACGATGCTGACCGTCGGGCATCACGGAGTGCGGATCGAGGCGTTCGTCTGCCGCAAGCCCGACGAGAACTTCGAAGGTGTCTACAAATACCTGCTCCGACGCAACCGCCGCCTCTACGGAGTGCACTACACGATCGACAAGGTCGGCGACATCTACCTCGTCGGCCGAATGTCGTTGCACGCCGTCAACGGTGACGAACTGGACCGCATTCTCGGGCAGACCCTCGAGGCCGCCGACGGCGACTTCAATGTGCTGCTCGAACTGGGTTTCGCGGAGTCCATAAAACGCGAATGGGCATGGCGCGTCTCGCGCGGCGAATCGTTGGCGAACCTGAAGGCATTCGAGCACCTGGTGGACAAGTAGGTCCCACCTAACCGAACAGGAGCCGCATGGACGATCACTTGCTGGCACAGTTGGGTTGGAACGACAGGCAGGTCGCGGTGTACCGCGCTGCCTGCGTGGCGGTGACGATCGTCGTCACGGTCGCGTCCACGGGATTCACGTTGGCCGGAGTCGTTTCGGTGTGGGCAGGTCTGATCGCACCACTGGTGTGCGGCGTGCTGACCTGGGCAGCGTGGCTCGCACCAGACCGTACCGATGTATTTCCCGATCGCCTCGAGACGCGTTGCGGCAGAGGCGGTGTACGGATCATTCCGCGAGAGTCGATCGCGTCCTTTCGAGCGAGGGGTACCGACGACACCCTTCGTGTGGAAGCGGTCGATATCGCAGGCGTGGTACACGAGCTCGGGGGTGCGGGATCCAGCGCGGTGGTCACGGTTGGTCAGTTCAGTCCGAGCAAGGACCGCGTTGCCACTGTGCAGCGGTTCGAGACCTGGCGGCGCTACGGCTACTGGCGGCACGATCCGCGCGGCTAGCCGTAACTCGCTCGAAATGGGTCGGTGTCGCTGCCGGTAACGTCGGGTTCATAGCCTGAGGCAATGACCAGGCCAGAGGACGCCCGCCCGCCGGTGCTGCAGATGTTCGGTTACGGTCTGCAACACATTCTCTCGATGTTCGGCGGCGTCATCGCCGTACCGATCATCGTCGGTGGAGCGGCCGGGCTCTCCGGTGCCGACCAAGCTCTGCTCATTTCGTGTGCGCTGTTCGTCAGTGGCGTGGCAACGGTATTGCAAACCGTCGGCATTCCGTTCTTCGGCTCGCAACTGCCGCTGGTGCAGGGCATTTCGTTCGCGTCTGTCTCGACGGTCCTGACGATCATCGGTAGTGCGGAGGACGGGCGAACCGGACTGCGCACGGTTCTCGGAGCCGTTCTGGTGGCTGCACTGATCGGATTGGCGATCGCCCCGTTCTTCTCCAAGATCGTTCGTTTCTTCCCGCCGCTGGTGACCGGATGCATCATCACCGTCATCGGACTGTCGCTGATGCCGGTGGCAGCCCGCTGGATCACCGGCCAGGAGATGGTGGGTGGTGCGCCGAACCCGAACTACCTGGACCCCGGCAACATCGGGCTGGCGATGTTCACCCTCCTCGCCGTGCTGGTGATGACCAAGATCCCCACGCTGTCGCGTCTGTCGATCCTTCTCGGGCTCGTCGTCGGCACCATCGCGGCACTGATTTTCGGCAAGACCGACTTCGACGGCGTCGCCGACGCCTCCGTGGTGGCCGTCCCGACGCCCTTCGCCTTCGGCTCACCGATATTCGCCGTCGGAGCGATAGTGTCCATGACCATCGTGATCCTGGTGATCATGGTCGAGACCACAGCCGACATACTCGCCGTCGGCGAAGTGGTCGGAACCGACGTCGACTCCAAACGCGTCGGTGACGGACTGCGCGCCGACATGGTCTCCTCGGCCGTGGCCCCGATCTTCAACACCTTCCCGGCCACAGCCTTTGCGCAGAACGTGGGACTGGTGGCGATGACCGGCATCAAGAGCCGCTTCGTCGTCGCGGTGGGCGGCGGCGTGCTTGCGGTGCTCGGCCTGTCGCCGGTTCTCGCGGCCGTCGTCGGCGTCGTCCCGCTGCCGGTCCTGGGCGGTGCCGGAATCGCCCTGTTCGGAACCGTCGCCGCCAGCGGCATCCGCACCCTCGGCAAGGTGGACTACGACAACAACACCAACGTCGTCATCGTGGCGGTGACCTTGGCGTTCGGTCTCATACCCGTTGTCGCGAGCGACTTCTGGGACGAATTCCCGGACTGGTTCGTCACGATCTTCCATTCCGGAATCAGTGCCGCCAGCATCGTCGCGGTGGCGCTCAACGTATTCTTCAACGTATTCAAGCCCGGTACGCCATCGAACCCATCGGTGGTGGCCGCGGGCCCGGCGGTGATGGTGCGTGAGGACGAAGCGAAAGTGCTCGGCGAAGGCGGGAGCTTGCCCGACAAACGCGTAACCGACTGAGCACGCCCGAGCGAAATCCTGCGCGCCCCCGGCCGCACGAGTACCGTCCCGAATCAGACGAAGCACATCTAAATTGGAGGACATCTTGTCATTCGTTACCCGCACGAGTACGCGGAAGGCAGCACTCGGCGGCGTCGCGTCGCTCGGTGCCATCGCCCTGATCGCAGGCTGTGGATCTGCTCCCGAAGACGAAGGATCGGCCGGGGGCGGATCGAGTGACTTTCTGCCCTGCATGGTCTCCGACAGTGGCGGATTCGACGACAAGTCGTTCAACCAGCTCGGATTCGAAGGCCTGACCGAAGCCTCCGAAGAGCTCGGCGTCGAGCCGCGCACCGTCGAATCCGCGTCGCCCACGGACTACGGCCCCAACATCAACAACCTCGTCGATCAGGGCTGCAACCTCATCGTCACCGTCGGATTCGATCTGGCCGACGCCACCAAGGTGGCAGCCGAGGCCAACTCCGACATCGACTTCGCGATCATCGACGATTCCACGATCGATCTGCCGAACGTCAAGCCACTGACCTACGACGCCTCGCAGTCCGCGTTCCTCGCCGGCTATGCAGCCGCGAGCTACAGCAAGACCGGCGTTGTCGGCACGTTCGGCGGATCGCAGCTGCCCACCGTCACCATCTTCATGGACGGTTTCGCCGACGGCGTGAACTACTTCAACGAGCAGAAGGGCAAGGCTGTTCGAGTGATCGGCTGGGACGTGCCCTCTCAGAACGGTTCGTTCACCGGCGGATTCACCGCCAACGAGGTCGCGAAGAACACCGCCCAGGGTCTGATCGATCAGAACGCGGACGTCATCTTCCCCGTCGGCGGACCCATCTATCAGAGTGCGGCACAGGCCATTCGAGACTCCTCACGTCCCGTCGCACTCATCGGTGCCGACGCCGACGTCTTCGAATCCGACCCGTCCGTCGGAGACCTGCTGCTCACCTCGGTGACCAAGGGACTCAAGACCAGCGTCGACGAGGTCGTCGCCAATTCCGGTGCCGACAAGTTCGACAACACCCCGTACGTGGGCACGCTCGAGAACGACGGCGTCGGTATCGCACCGTTCCACGACTTCGAATCGAAGGTCGATCCCGCACTGCAGGGCGAGCTGGACACGATCAAGGCCGGCATCGTCGACGGGTCCATCACCGTCGAGTCGCCGTCTGCACCCAAGTAGTTCATGAAGCTCGAACTTCGCGGAATCACCAAACGATTCGGCTCGTTGATCGCCAACGACCACATCGATCTGAGCGTCGAGTCCGGCGAGATCCACTGCCTCCTCGGCGAGAACGGTGCAGGCAAGTCCACGTTGATGAACGTGCTCAGTGGCCTGTATCGCGCCGAGGAGGGCCAGATTCTGCTCGACGGAGTCGAGCAGAACTTCGCCGGACCGGGCGAGGCCATGGCCGCCGGAATCGGGATGGTGCACCAGCACTTCATGCTGATTCCGGTGTTCACCGTTGCCGAGAACATCGTGCTCGGCAACGAAACCACCTCGCTCGGTGGACGACTCGACCTCGTGGCAGCGCGAAAGCTGGTACGCGAGATCTCCGCGAGGTTCGGCTTCGACCTCGATCCCGATGCTCTCGTCGACGACCTACCCGTCGGCGTGCAGCAGCGGGTCGAGATCGTCAAGGCACTCTCACGTGAGGCGAAGGTGCTCGTGTTCGACGAGCCCACCGCCGTCCTGACGCCGCAGGAAACCGACGATCTGATGCGGATCATGCGGGAACTCGCGGCGTCGGGCACCACGATCGTCTTCATCACCCACAAGCTGCGCGAAGTACGCGAAGTGGCGGACAAGATCACCGTCATCCGGCTCGGCAAGGTCGTCGGCGAAGCGAAGCCGACCGCAGGCAACACCGAGCTCGCCGCGTTGATGGTGGGACGCGATGTGCAGCTGACCGTTTCGAAGGATCCCGCGAAGCCAGGGGATGCCGCACTGGTCATCGAGAATTTGTCGGTGTTCGACGCCCAGGGCAACAAGACCGTCGACGACGTCAGCCTCGAGGTCGCGGCGGGGGAGATCCTCGCCATCGCAGGCGTGCAGGGCAACGGTCAGACCGAATTCGTCGAAGCCCTGCTCGGGTTGCAGGACAACGTATCCGGCACGATCTCCCTCGACGGCAACTCGCTCGTAGGGGCCAGCGTGCAGGACGTGCTCGACGCCGGAGTCGGCTTCGTGCCCGAGGATCGCACGGTCGACGGTTTGGTGGGCGAATTCTCCATCGCCGAGAACCTGATGCTCGATCGCTCCAACAGCATGCCGTTCGTGCGACGCGGAGCCGTGCAGCGCGAGTACCTGGACACGTTCGCATCGGAGAAGCTCAGCGAATTCGATGTGCGCGCACCGGGAATCGGCACCGCTGTGGGACGCCTGTCCGGTGGCAACCAGCAGAAGGTGGTGCTGGCGCGTGAGCTGAGCCGCGATCTGCGACTTTTCGTCGCGGCGCAGCCGACTCGCGGAATCGACGTCGGATCGATCGAATTCGTGCACAAGCGCATCGTCGCCACCCGTGACTCGGGGATCCCGGTCATCGTGGTGTCGAGCGAATTGGATGAGGTCGCCGCACTGGCAGACCGCATCGCCGTCATGTATCGAGGAGCAATCGTGGGAATCGTCCCCGGGGATACGTCCCGCGAAACACTCGGATTGATGATGGGCGGTGAGCGCAGTGAGTGAGGCCGAGCAGCCGTCGAGAACTCATGTCGTGCTGCGGCAGATCTTCACCGGCAGCACCATCATCTCCGTTCTCGCTGTGTTACTTGCACTGATCGTGGGCGCGGTCCTCATTGCCGCCACCAACTCGGGCGTCCAGGAATCGGCCGGGTACTTCTTCTCCCGTCCGGCGGACATGGTGAAGGCCATCTGGGATTCCGTTGCCGGAGCGTACGCGTCTCTGTTCCAGGGCTCGGTGTACAACTTTCGGCGCCCCGGTTTCGAGAACGGCATCAAGCCGCTGACCGAGACGCTGACCTTCGCGACGCCGCTGATCGTCGCGGGACTCGGTGTGGCACTGGCCTTCCGTGTCGGCATGTTCAACATCGGCGGTCGAGGCCAGATGCTCATTGCCTCCGCGTGCGCCGGCTGGGTGGGATTCGGAGTGAACATGCCCGCCGGAATTCACTTGCTGGTGGCCGTCGTCGCCGGTGTTCTCGGTGGCGCAGTGTGGGGCGGCATCGCAGGATTCCTCAAGGCGCGCACCGGCGCTCACGAAGTGATCGTCACCATCATGCTCAACTACGTCGCGTTCTACCTGATCTCGTACCTGCTGCGCACCCCCGGCGCTCTGCAGGCACCGGGGTCGAACAATCCCAAGACCGCCCCCATCGCGTCGACCGCGGTGTTCCCGAAGCTTTTCGGTGACAAGTACAACCTGCATCTCGGATTCGTCTTCGTCATTGCCGTGACCGTCGCCGTGTGGTGGCTGCTCGAACGATCGAGTCTCGGCTTCCGCTTCCGCGCCGTCGGCGAGAACCCGCATGCCTCGCGCGTCGCCGGAATGAACGTCAACCGGATCTACCTCTACGCAATGATTCTGTCGGGCGCTCTCGTCGGCTTGGCCGGAGTGGCACAGGTACTCGGCACCGTCACCACCGGTTTCAGCGCCGACATCGATGCCGGAATCGGATTCGACGCCATCACCGTCGCACTGCTCGGCCGATCGAAACCGTGGGGAGTGTTCTTCGCGGGGATCCTGTTCGGCGCGTTCAAGGCCGGCGGATTCGCCATGCAGGCAGCCGAGGGCGTACCCATCGACATAGTGCTCGTGGTGCAGTCGGTGATCGTGCTGTTCATCGCCGCACCGCCCCTGGTTCGAGCCGTCTTCCGATTGCCCAAACCAGGTGAGGAGAAGCTCGCCAAAGCCGAGACCGCGAAGGTGGGTGCACTGTGACGACCTCCGTCGACACCGATTCCCCCAATGCGGTACTCGGTCGCAGCTGGAAAGTGCCGTCGATCCTCGGCGTCGTGACGCTGCTCGCGCTGCTGTTGTTCGTTGTCAAGAAAGGCTCGGGGACAAGCACATTCGCGTTGGCCTCGGAGAACGATTTCTTCGCGTTGCCTGCCGTGGGTGTGCCGTCGTTCGGCACCGGTCTCGTTGTGGTCGTATTGCTCGCCGTCATCACCGCGTTCGCGTCGCTCCTAGCCACGCGATACCGCTCGACGCCGCTGTGGCTACTCGCAGTGTTCGCCGTGCTGTTCGTGTTCGGATTCCTCGCCTGGGCCGCGGACGGCGAAACCATCCCCGTTCCCGGATTGCTCATCGGCGCAGTCGCTCTTAGTACGCCGTTGATCTTCGGTGCCATGGGCGGAGTGATCTCCGAGCGCGTCGGTGTCATCAACATCGCCATCGAAGGACAGCTGCTCGCAGGAGCTTTCGTCAGTGCCGTCGTCGCATCGATCACCGGATCGACGTACGTGGCGCTGCTCGCTGCACTGGTTGCCGGCGCACTGACCGCGTCACTGCTGGCGGTGTTCTCCATTCGATACTTCGTCAACCAAGTCATCGTCGGCGTGGTTCTCAACGTGTTGGTCGTCGGACTGACGAGCTTCCTGTATTCGGTGGTGCTCACCAAGAACGCCGAGACACTCAACTCGCCACCGCGCTTCGCCCGCATCGACATTCCGGTGCTCTCGCAGATTCCGATCCTCGGCCCGGTGCTGTTTCGGCAGACGCTGATCGTGTACCTGATGTACATCGCCGTGGCCCTCGTCTTCTTCGGCCTGTTCCGCACCAAATGGGGTCTGCGTCTGCGTGCCGTGGGCGAACACCCGCAAGCTGCCGACACCGTCGGAATCAACGTAGCGCGAACGCGATTCTGGAACGTCTGCCTCGCCGGTGCCATCGCCGGGCTAGGCGGTGCGTACTTCACACTCGGATCCGTCGGAGCCTTCGGCAAGGAGATGACGGCCGGTGCCGGCTACATCGCACTGGCCGCAGTGATCTTCGGCCGCTGGGATCCGGTGCGCGCGACGTTGGCCGCTCTGCTGTTCGGATTCGCGTCGAACCTGCAGAACGTACTGGGCATCATCGGCTCGCCCGTACCCAGTGAATTCATGCTGATGTTGCCGTACGTTGTCACCATTTTCGCTGTCGCGGGCCTGGTGGGGCATGTTCGAGGCCCGGCCGCGGCGGGCAAACCGTATGCGTCCCGAAGTTAGCGCCCGCACTACCTGACTCAGCGGTAGGGTCGCTGTCCGTTGTGACCGCTTTCACTGTATGGTTCGGTCATTGTTGCCGCAGTTTTTCGAAGGAGAGCCATGAGCTTCCGCAGTCCCTTTCCCGACGTCGAGATTCCAGAACTCAGCGTCTACGACTTCCTGTTCGGATCGATCGCCGAATCCGATCTCGACAAGCCGGCACTGATCGACGGCACCTCGGGTGCCGTCACCACCTACAAGTCGTTGATCGGCCAGATCGACGCCATCGCAGGCGCTCTGGCCGCACGTGGACTCGAGGTCGGCGACGTCGTCGGACTGCACTCGCCGAACGTGCCCGCGTTCGCGTCGGTACTGCACGGCATCCTGCGCGCAGGCGGAACCGCGACGACGATCAACGCGCTGTACACCGCCGAGGACATCGCCAAGCAGCTCACCGGCTCCGGTGCAAAGTTCCTCTTCACCGTCTCGCCGCTGTACCCGCAGGCGAAGGCCGCAGCCGAGAAAGTCGGCCTCGATGCCGATCACGTGATCGTGCTCGACGGCGCAGAGGGCCACCCGAACCTGCGTGACCTGCTCACCCAGGGCGCACCGGCTCCCGAGGTGTCGTTCGATCCGGCCACGCACGTCGCTGTACTGCCGTACTCCTCCGGTACGACGGGTGTGCCGAAGGGCGTCATCCTCACCCACCGCAACCTCGTCGCGAACGTCGCACAGATGGAACCGCGCGTGGGCATCGACAGCAACGACGCGATCCTGGCGCTGCTGCCGTTCTTCCACATCTACGGTCTGACGGTGTTGCTCAACATCGCCCTCAAACTGCGTGCACACCTGGTGACGATGCCGAAGTTCGATCTCGTCGAATTCCTGCGCATCATTCAGGACCAGAAGTTGACCTACCTGTTCATCGCACCGCCGGTTGCCGTGGCGCTCGCCAAGCACCCGATGATCGATCAGTACGACCTCTCCAGCGTGCACACAATCTTCTCGGGCGCGGCACCGCTGGACGAGGAGCTCGGCAAGGCCGTCGCGAAGCGTCTGAACACGCGGGTGCGTCAGGGCTACGGCATGAGTGAGCTCAGCCCCGTCAGCCACGCCATCCCGTTCGATCGCGACGACATGCCGCTCAGCTCCGTGGGTCAGCCGCTCGCGAACACCGAGAACAAGCTCGTCGACCCGGGCACCGGCAACGAAATCGAGCTTCCCGCAGAGGGATTGAGCGAGCCCGGCGAACTGTGGGTCAAGGGACCGAACGTGATGGTCGGGTACCTCAACAACCCCACCGCCACCGCCGAAACCCTCGACTCCGACGGTTACCTGCACACCGGTGACATCGCCGTCGCCGATCACGAGGGTGTCGTCTACATCGTCGACCGCCTCAAGGAACTCATCAAGTACAAGGGCTACCAGGTGCCCCCGGCCGAGCTCGAAGCTCTGCTGCTGACACACGAAGAAATCGCCGACGCCGCCGTCATCGGCGTGCTCGACGACGAGGGCGAGGAAATCCCCAAGGCATTCGTCGTTCGCCAGCCGAATGCCACCATCGACGAAGAGGGCGTCATCGCCTTCGTCGCCGAGCGCGTGTCGCCGCACAAGAAGGTCCGACGCGTCGAATTCATCGACATCGTGCCGAAATCTGCAGCGGGCAAAATCCTTCGTAAGGACCTGCGCGCCGCGGAGGCAGCCGGAAAGTAAGACTTTCGTTGCACGATGCACCCCGTCCCACACTCAGTGGGGCGGGGTGTTGTTCGTTTGCGGGCCAACGTTTTTCTTGAACCTCACACCCTTTTTCCTGACCGCGCGGCCCTCATCCGAGGTGAATGCGGGCGCGCAGTCGGTAGTAGGGGTGTGAGGTCAGTGGAACCGGGGCTGCGTTCGCCGCGTCCAAGGTGTGGGTGGGCTCGACGAAGGGGAGTGGTGTGAGCGTGACGCGATGGTGGGCGGCAGGTCTGGTCGCCGCGATGGCATTGGTCGCCGGATGTGGCGGGGCGTCGGAGGACGCGCCCGTCGCCGAGTCGTCGACGTCAGCGGTGGAGGCGACGCCGGTTGCAGCCAAGCCATGGGATCCGTGCACCATTCCGGATGCCGCTGTCGAAGCGGCCGGACTCGATGTGGAAAGCAAGACAACGAACCTGTTCGGGGATGCGCCGCTGTCCAACGACTGGATGACGTGCATTTGGACCGATCCTGATCCAGGGTCGTGGTACTTCCTGGGAATGTTCTCCGGGTTCCACTCCCTCGATGATCTGCAGCTGAATAGCCGCTTCGGCCAGTTCTCGAAGATCGACGACTTGGGTGGCTACGAGTTTCTGCGCGCGGACCGTCCGGCCGGACGAAGTTGCGGCTTTGCGCTCGAAGTCGAGCAGGGTCTGGTGTATTTCGTTCTCGACACACGGGCCGCTAGCGAACCGGCTGGTGACCCGTGTGCGGAGGTCAACCATATAGCGCGCGCGATGCTGTCGTCGTTGCCGCCTAGGAAAACTGAATGAGAGCAGAGGGCAATGGGATCAGACTCAGGTCAGCTCTACGAGTCGATGCAGTATTGGCGTGAGATGTCCGCCCAGGCGGAAGCGGGAT
Organism: Rhodococcus sp. 077-4; assembly: GCF_047782425.1. Classification (NCBI taxonomy): domain Bacteria; kingdom Bacillati; phylum Actinomycetota; class Actinomycetes; order Mycobacteriales; family Nocardiaceae; genus Rhodococcus; species Rhodococcus sp. 077-4. The sequence goes on from NZ_JAJPWC010000001.1 coordinate 1,481,744, forward strand.
TGCTTGAAATTCCCGAAAGTGTTGCTGCACAATGCGATGCGGCCTGCGCAGACTATATAGCGCACCTCGAGGGCATGGTGCAGAAGACCGAGTTTCTCGTCGATCTCGACGCATTCGGCACTCTTCCGTCAGCCCAACAGCTGGGACGAAAGTTCAAGCGATTGGCCGATGGCGAGGAACGGTCAGCGGCCGTCGTGATCAGGCAGCACATCGAAGTCATCGAGTTGATGAGGTCTGTCTTCCGGCGCTATTTCGTCGAGACCGAGGCGGTCGATCGAAGCGTGGGAGCTCGGATCGGCGATATCGGTGCGGGTGTGGGGGAGTAGGCCGGTAACCTCACACCCTTTCTGTGAGCCTCACACCCCTGATCCGACGTGAATCCAGGCGCGCGCTCGACAAAAGGGGTGTGAGGTCCCATGTCGCTCAAACCCGCTGCTTCGCAAGAATGCGTCGAACACAACACCGGCGAATCGGATGACTTAGTCTGCGTCTCGTGAATCTCTCCGCTGCTCGACTCGCGCCGATGCGCCCGCGTGATCCCAACGAACCGCATCGCGCGGCGAGTCCACTCGAGTTGTTCTTCGACCTGGTGTTCGTCGTTGCCGTCAGCATCGCGGCGGTACAGCTTCATCACGCGCTGACCGAAAATCACGTCACAGATGGCATCGTCAGCTTCCTGCTGGTGTTCTTCGCGATCTGGTGGGCGTGGATGAACTTCACCTGGTTCGCCACCTCCTTCGATACGGACGACTGGCTCTATCGCATGCTGACCGTCGTGCAGATGGCCGGAGTTCTGGTGCTTGCTGCAGGAGTCGAATCAGCATTCAACGATCAGAACTTCACGATCACGGTGATCGGCTACGTCGTCATGCGCATCGCGATGGTGACTCAGTGGCTTCGGGCATCGAGAAACTCCGAACTGCGCACGACTGCGCTGACGTACGCGGCGGGCATCGCGGGCGTGCAGGTCCTGTGGATTCTGTGGGTGCTGCTGTTCGACGGCACTGCCGCGATCATCGCGTTCGTCGTTCTCGCCGGCGTCGAGATCTCGGTCCCCCTGATCGCCGAGCGCAGAGGGACCACGCCCTGGCATCCACACCACATCACCGAGCGCTACGGACTGTTCACACTGATCCTGCTCGGCGAATCGCTGCTCGCGTCGGCCAATGCCATCATCGAAGCACTTCACGAGAAGACCGCTCTGGCACCGCTCATCTCGATCTCGGTCCTCACCGTGGTCGTCACCGCAAGCCTGTGGTGGATCTACTTCTGGCCCCCGCATCACCGCGCGATCGGCAAGTTCGGCAACTCGCTGGTGTACGGCTACGCGCACTACTTCATCTTCGCGGCCGCAGGCGCGTTCTCGGCGGGCATCGAGGTCGAGATCGATGTGCTGACCGAACACAGCAAGCTCGGCGACATCGCCGCGTCGTTCACCGTGACCATCCCGATCGCGGTGTTCGTTCTCGGTGTCTGGCTGATCGCCATTCGCGCCAACGCCGATCGACTGGTCAATGTCGTGGTGCCGGTGGGAGCGGTGCTCGTGCTGTTCGACCCCGTCATCCCCATCCCGATCACCCTCACCGCCGTCGTCATGATCGTCGTCGTCGCCGTACTCGTCGCACGCGGGCCAACCAGCGACGAGCATGAGAAACTGACCACATGAGTATCGGAACACTGATTCTGCTTCGCCACGGCGAGAGCGAATGGAATGCGTCCAACCAGTTCACCGGTTGGGTGGACGTGCGACTGACCGAGAAGGGTGAAGCCGAGGGCAAGCGCGCCGGCCAGCTCCTCGCCGAGGCCGGCATCCTGCCCGACCTGCTGTACACCTCGCTACTGCGTCGCGCGATCAGCACCGCCAACCTCGCACTCGACGCCGCCGATCGGCACTGGATTCCGGTCGTTCGCGACTGGCGGCTCAACGAGCGGCACTACGGCGCACTGCAGGGCTTGAACAAGGCCGAGACCAAGGACAAGTACGGCAACGAGCAGTTCATGCTGTGGCGTCGGAGCTACGACACCCCGCCGCCGCCCATCGAGGTCGGTAGCGAGCACAGCCAGGACGCCGATCCGCGGTACGCAGACCTGGACAGCGTTCCGCTGACCGAATGCCTCGCCGACGTCGTCGAGCGGCTCATCCCGTACTTCGAGGAGACGATCGTCGCGGATCTGAAGGCAGGCAAGACCGTCCTCGTCGCCGCGCACGGCAACTCGCTGCGGGCGCTGGTGAAGTACCTCGACGAGATCTCCGACGCCGACATCGCCGAACTGAACATCCCCACCGGCATTCCGCTGCAGTACAACCTCGAAGAGGTCGACGGAAAGCTGAAGCCCACCAACCCGGGCGGGACGTATCTCGACCCCGAAGCAGCGGCCGCAGGTGCAGCTGCCGTGGCAAACCAGGGCGGCAAGTAGCCCCACCTCGCTCCAACCGACGTTTTGTCGTAACTGCAGGTGAACGATCGAAGAACACTGCCGACGGGGACTATGACGACCAGGGAAATGCCTGCACCCTGCGTATGTGAGCTGTCCATCGAACGTACGATTCCGGTGTGAGTGTTGCATCGGCCGTACTACTGGCAATCGCCGCGGCCTTCGTGGGATACCTCGTCGGCGGTGTTCTCATCCCTTACCTCAACACTCGACACTCGGAGCGGCGCCGCGCCACCTCCGGGCTGACGATGTCGCAGGTACTGGACCTGATCGTCCTGGCATCGGAGAGCGGCATCGCCGTCGTCGATCAATTTCACGACGTCGTGCTGTCGAATCCGCGAGCCGAGGAGCTCGGTCTGGTGCGTAACCGTCTGATCGACGACCGGGCCTGGGATGCCGCGCTCAAGGTCCTCGCCGGCGGCAACCCCGTCGAAGTCGACCTCAGCTCGAAGAACCCGAGAACCGGCCGCGACAAGATCGCCGTCCGCTGCGTCGCGCGCCTGTTGAGCAAGGAAGACAAGCGCTTCGTGGTGCTGTTCGCCGACGACGATTCCGAGCAGGTCCGGATGGAGGCGACGCGTCGGGACTTCGTCGCCAACGTCAGCCACGAACTCAAGACACCCGTCGGCGCAATGAGCCTGCTGGCCGAGGCCTTGCTCGAATCGGCCGACGACCCGGATTCCGTCCGGCACTTCGGCGGCAAGGTCGTCGCCGAGTCGAAGCGGTTGGGCAACATGGTGACCGAGCTCATCGCACTCTCCCGCCTGCAAGGGGCCGAGAAGTTGCCCGACCTCGACGTCGTCGACGTCGACACCGTCGTCAACGAAGCGATGGACCGATCCAAGCTCGCCGCCGAGAACGCAGGCATCTCCGTCACCACCGACCACCCGAGCGGCCTCGAAGTTCTCGGCGACCAAGCGCTGCTGGTGACGGCCCTGGCCAACCTCATCCAGAACGCCATCGCCTACTCCTCCGACGGTGCGCCGGTATCGGTGAGTCGAGCCCTACGCGGAAACAACGTGGCGTTCGCCGTCACCGACCGCGGCATCGGCATCGCCAAGGGAGACCAGGAACGCGTCTTCGAGAGATTCTTCCGCGTCGACAAAGCTCGGTCGCGGGCCACCGGCGGCACAGGCCTCGGCCTGGCCATCGCCAAACACGTCGCAGCCAACCACAACGGCAGCATTTCGCTGTGGAGCAAGCTGGGCACCGGATCCACCTTCACCCTCCAGATCCCTGCGTACTTCGAAGAAGAAGACGACGCTTCGGTTACAGAAAGAGAGAATCAGTGACCAACGTTCTGATCGTGGAAGACGAAGAGTCGTTGGCCGATCCACTGGCCTTCCTGCTTCGCAAGGAAGGTTTCGAGGCCACCGTCGTCGGAGACGGACCGTCGGCGCTCGCGGAATTCGATCGCGCAGGTGCGGACATCGTATTGCTCGACCTCATGCTCCCCGGCATGAGCGGAACCGACGTGTGCAAGCAATTGCGTTCGCGCTCAGGCGTTCCCGTCATCATGGTGACCGCACGCGACAGCGAGATCGACAAGGTCGTCGGACTCGAACTCGGTGCCGACGACTACGTCACCAAGCCGTACTCGGCACGCGAACTCATCGCCCGCATCCGCGCAGTACTGCGCCGCGGCTCCGACGCCGAGGTAGACGGCGGAGTGGACACCGGAGTACTCGAAGCCGGACCGGTGCGCATGGACGTCGAACGCCACGTGGTGATGGTCGGATCCGAGCAGATCACGTTGCCGCTCAAGGAATTCGATCTGCTCGAATACCTGCTGCGCAACTCCGGCCGAGTGCTCACACGCGGACAGTTGATCGACCGCGTGTGGGGAGCCGACTACGTGGGCGACACCAAAACCCTCGACGTGCACGTCAAGCGACTGCGCTCGAAAATCGAGGCCGACCCGGCCAAGCCGGAACACCTGGTGACAGTGCGCGGATTGGGCTACAAGCTCGAGGGGTAGAGCCTGCGGCAGGTGAGCGAAACTTCGTAGTGGGCTACGAAGTTTCGTTCACGTGCGGCGCAGCCGCTCCGCCTCACGAGTCGCCGGATGCACTGCGATCAAACCCAATCCGCGGCGACGTTTGCACAGCGACGCCAGCTCCTCGTACGCAGCTTTGCCGAGCAGCTCGGTCAACTCGGGCTTGTAGGACTCGAACACCTGCTTCGCGCCGACGTGAGCGTCGGGTGAGCCCGAGCAGTACCAGTGCAGATCGAGTCCGCCTTCGCCCCAGCCGCGTCGGTCGTACTCGCCGATCGTGGTCTTGAGTATCTCGGAGCCGTCCGGCCGTGTCACCCAGTCCTGGGTGCGTCGGATCGGCAGTTGCCAGCACACGTCGGGCTTGACCTCGAGTGGTTCGATGCCCTTGCGCAGCGCCATCGAATGAAGGGCGCACCCGATGCCGCCTGCGAACCCGGGACGATTCTGGAAGATGCAGGCACCCTTGTAGCGCCGGGTGCGCAGTGACTGCTCGTCGTCGAGATCGTCGTATTCGACGTATCCCTTCTTGCCCAGACCCTTGTCCATCAGCTGCCAGTCCTGTGGCGTGAGCAACTTCACCGACTCGTCGAGCTTGCGTTTGTCGTCCTCGTCGGAGAGGAAGGCGCCGTGGGAGCAGCAACCGTCGTCGGGGCGGCCCTCGACGGTTCCCTGGCACGCGGGAGTCCCGAACACGCAGGTCCAGTTGGACAACAGCCATGTCAGATCTGCGGCGATCAGGTGCTCGGAATTGTCGGGGTCGGGGAATTCGACCCATTCCCGGGGGAAATCCATCTCGACCTCTGCAGCGAACGACTGCTGCTCACGACCTGCTGTCACAAACGACGACGGTAGACCCAGTACCGTGGGCATGTGCGATTAGGGGTGCTCGACGTCGGTAGCAACACGGTGCATCTGCTCGTAGTGGATGCCCACCGTGGTGCACACCCCACCCCGATGAGCTCGAGCAAGGCCACGTTGCGCCTCTCCGAGAACACCGATGCGTACGGAAACATCACCGGCGAGGGCGCGGATCGCCTCGTCAACGAGGTCCGTGAGTTCGCGGCCATCGCGCAACGATCCGGCTGCAGTGAGCTGATGGCCTTCGCGACCTCGGCCGTGCGCGACGCCTACAACTCCGACGACGTGCTCGCCCGCGTCCAGAGCGAAACCGGAGTTTCCCTGCAGACCCTGTCCGGTGTCGACGAAGCGCGGTTGACGTTTCTCGCGGTACGCCGTTGGTACGGCTGGAGCGCCGGCCGCATCCTCGGTCTCGACATCGGCGGCGGATCGCTCGAACTGACGAGCGGCAGTGACGAGAACCCGGACGTGGCCTTCTCGCTGCAGCTCGGTGCGGGCCGCCTCACCCGGGACTGGCTCGACGAGGACCCGCCCGGTAAGCGTCGCATCGCCGTCCTTCGGGACTGGCTCGATGCCGAGCTGGCGACCCCGGCCAAAGAGCTGCTGGCCGCTGGAGATGCCGACCGCGCCGTGGGAACGTCGAAGACATTCCGTTCGTTGGCTCGCTTGACCGGTGCAGCACCCTCCGCCGCCGGTCCCAGAGTCACGCGGACGCTCACCGCGAGCGGCTTGAGGCAACTCATAGCCTTCATATCGCGGATGACGGCCGCCGACCGTGCAGAATTGGAAGGCGTCAGCGCCGACAGGTCACCACAACTGGTGGCCGGGGCTCTGGTAGCGGAGGCGAGCATGCGGGCATTGTCGGTGGAATCACTCGAGATCTGCCCGTGGGCGCTGAGGGAAGGTTTGATTTTGAGGAAGCTGGACACCGAAACCGACGGCGATCTGGTGGGGAGTTCGAAATGAACGACGCCAACCCGGAGGACACCGGACAGATCTCGGTAGCCGAGCTTTTGGCCCGAAACGGCCAGAAGACGAATCTGAGCGCAGGCGGGCGACGACGCCGCGGCGTCAAGGGCGGCATCTCCGTCGCCGAGCTGACCGGGGAGATTCCGGTTGTCCGGGACGAGCCGGGCAATCGCAGCGCGCTGGTGGTCGAGACCCCGAGCTCGGATACGTCCCAGGACGAGACTCCCGACACGACGCCGGCAGAGCCCCATGAAAACGACGCCGCAGTAGAGGACAACGCGGCAGAGGACAACGCGGCAGAGGACAACGCGCCGAAGGCCGCCGCGGTCTCCTCCCGTCCGCAACCTGCTCGGCCGCACAGTGTTCGCCCGACCCCGTTTCAACCCGCGGGTCGGCGCGAGAAGCAGCAGCCCGAGCCGGAATTGCTGTCCGGCTCCACCACGGTGGCCGGTGACTTGCTCAATCGGTCGCACGACGACACCGAACGCGGACAGCGTTCGGCTGCGACGCCAACGCCGGAGCGATTGCCGTACGGCTCGAACCCGGCCGAGAAGGGTCGGGCCCGCACGCCCGCAGGTTTTCAGGCACCACGTCAGGTCGAGGTGGCCGAGCCGAACACCGATGTCGCCCCGCGAGCAGCGCTGATCGATGTCGACGATCTGGCCAAGACGGCGGTATCTCCGCGTATTCAGCGCGACGACGAGGACACGACGATCGTCCCGGCGGACAAGGGCGGCTCGACCGACGAACAGGCGACGGACGGTACTCCCGCCACCACCGAGGCCGTCGACCTCGTGAAGCCTCGGCCCGCGGACGAGGCCGATACGGAATCGGCACTCGGTAGTGCCCAGGATGCCGAAACGGGCGGCACGAATGCAGCCTCGCGCACCGATCGTCGCTCAGCAACAGTCAAGAGCAAGGGCGGTGCCGTCCGGCAGTGGCTGGTGCTCATCGGCCAGGCCGTGGTGTCGATCGTGGTCGGCGCATTGCTGTTCAAGGGCTTCGAGCAGCTGTGGGACGTGTTGCCGTGGGTTGCGCTGGTGCTGTCGGTGCTCGTCATCGTCGGACTCGTCGCGGTGGTGAGAATCCTTCGGCGCACCGATGACCTGATATCCATCGTCATCGCCATTGCCGTCGGTGTGTTCGTCACGCTCGGTCCGCTCGCCTTCCAGCTCAGTACCAACTGAGCGCCGAAGATCGATGGCCGCGAAGCGAATCAAGGTCGGACTGTCCACGGCCTCGGTGTATCCGCAGAACACCGAGGCGGCGTTCCGCTATGCCGCCGAACTCGGGTACGACGGCGTCGAACTGATGGTGTGGGCCGAATCGGTCAGCCAGGACGTCGACGCAGTGGCCGCGCTCTCGCGGGAGTACTCGATGCCGGTGCAGGCGATCCACGCGCCGTGCCTGTTGATATCGCAGCGCGTGTGGGGATCGGATCCGGTCGCCAAACTCGCCCGGTCGGTGGAGGTGGCCGAGAAACTGGGCTCGGCGACGGTGGTGGTGCATCCGCCGTTCCGCTGGCAACGCAAGTACAGCGAGGGCTTCTCCGATCAGGTCGCCGAACTCGAAGCGAACTCTCATGTGTTGGTCGCCGTCGAGAACATGTTTCCCATGCGGGCCGACCGCTTCTTCGGCCGCAAGGAGAAATCCGCACAGCGACTCGAACGTCGGGGCGGACCGGGCGCGGCTCTGTCGGCGTTCTCGCCCTCGTACGATCCGACGGACGTCGGCCACGGTCACTACACCCTCGACCTCTCGCACACGGCGACAGCGGGCTCCGACGCATTGGAGATGCTCGACCGGATGGGTGACGGCATCGCGCACCTTCATCTGGCCGACGGCCGGGGTGCATCCGTGGACGAGCACCTCATCCCAGGGCACGGGAGCCAGCCGTGCGTCGAGGTGTGCACCGAACTGGTGCGCCGAGGCTTCGAGGGCCAGGCCGTGATCGAGATCAACACGCAGAACGCGCGGACGGTGCCCGAGCGCGCGTCGATGCTCGGGCAAGCACTGCAGTTCGCCCGCGCACACCTGTCCTGAGGCCGCCGGTAAGTTGACCGGAATGAGTTCCAGCCCGTTCAAGTCCGCCACCACTCTCACCGCGCTCGACGTCACCTCCGACACCGCGTCGTTCGCGGGCGCGATCGACTCGACCTGGACCATCGGTCCCAAGGTGCACGGCGGCGCGATGCTCGCCGTGTGCGCTGCAGCAGCACGTCAGCAGATCGTGCTGACCGACCCGGATCAGGCCGAGATCCAGCCGCTCGCGGTCAGTGTCAGTTACCTGGCCGCGCCCGATCCCGGTGAGGTGGCGCTGACGACGCTGGTCCGCAAACGCGGTCGCCAGGTCTCGCACGTGGACGTCGAGCTCACCCAGGCCGGACGCGTCGCAGTACGGGCGGTGGTGACCCTCGGTCGTCCCGATTCCGAGAATCCGCACCACGAAACGCCGACGTCGTTGGCGTCCATGGCCGTGGAGCCTCCCGCCGAGACTCTGGCAGTCGCAGGGGACCATCCGATGGCGTCCATCGTGCACGTCGCGAAAGGCTGTGAGATGCGGATCGACCCGTCGTCGGCGTCGTTCCTGACCGGCGAGAAGGGTGAGGCAGAGATCCGATTGTGGGTGCGTCCCTTCGCGGGCGACGAGGCGGACGTGGACACCGCCGTGCTGTTCGCGCTGATGACCGGCGACATCTCGGCTCCGGTGACCATGAACCGCGGAATGTTCGGGTGGGCTCCGACGGTGCAGCTGACGACCTACCTGCGGCGCCGTCCTGCACCGGGGTGGCTGCGAGTGGCGGCGACCAGCACCGTCATCGGCAGCACCTGGTTCGAGGAGGACCATCTGGTGATGGACTCGACCGGTGCCGTGGTGGTGCAGAGCAGACAGTTGGCGATGGTGCCGCGCTCGAACTGACATGGCAGGCTGGGCCGCATGACGAGAATTGCAGTGATCGGCGGCGGACGAATCGGCGAGGCGTTGATCGCGGGACTCCTCGAGTCCGGCCACGCGGTACGCGATCTGGTGGTCTCCGAGAAGTCGGAGGCCCGCGCGAAGCAGATCGCGAAGGAGTTCGGCGTGTTCACCACCACGGTGGCCGACGCTTCCGAGGGTGCCGACGTGATCGTGTTGGCGGTCAAGCCTGCCGACATCGAGGCAGCACTGACCGAGATCACCAAGATCGAACTCGACGGCGACCGCGAACAACTCATCGTCTCCCTCGCCGCAGGCGTTCCCACCGCCAAGTTCGAGCCCAAGCTCCCCGCCGGGTTTCCCGTCGTTCGGGTGATGCCCAATACTCCGATGCTCGTGGGGGAGGGCGTCAGCGTGCTGGCACCGGGCAAATACGCCCGCGCCGAGCACCTCGAGCTCGTTCGCTCGATCCTCTCGGCCGTCGGGAAGGTCGTCGTCGTCAAGGAGAATCAGCTCGACGCCGTGACAGCCGTCTCGGGATCCGGTCCGGCCTATTTCTTCCTGGTGGCCGAGGCCATGATCGACGCGGGAGTGGGCCTGGGATTGAGCCGGGACGTGGCGTCGGCGCTCGTGGTTCAGACGATGGTGGGTTCGGGAGCGATGCTGGATCGCTCCGACGAGAGCGCGATCGAGCTTCGGTACGCGGTGACCTCTCCGGGCGGTACCACCGCTTCGGCGGTGCGTGAATTGGAACGAAACGGCCTCCGAGCAGCGTTTTTCGATGCTCTCGGTGCCGCAAATGCCCGATCCATTGAGATGGGCATCACAGCAGAATAAAAAATCTTTTCCCCACACCCGTCGCAGTAACCCCATCTGTCCCTATAGGCTCGGGGGTAGCACGTGCGTGTCTGTTCGGCAGGAGGGGAAGCCTGCCGCATGAGACGTGCCGGAGGTAAGTGAATTTATGGCGTCTATAAACAAGCCGTCCAAGGGTGCGCCCCAGGACGGTCAATCAGCCTTGGCTGGAACGCAATTCCTCACAGTGGCTGAGGTAGCGGGTCTGATGAGGGTCTCGAAGATGACGGTGTACCGGCTGATCAAGTCGGGTGACCTACCTGCAGTGCGGGTGGGTCGATCGTTCCGTGTGCACGCGAAAGCGGTACACGACTACCTGGAGACCTCGTATTTCGACGCAGGCTAGCAACAAAGCCGGGCCGGTTTCGTAAGTCACCGTTCACACCGGTAGGATTGGCGCTCGTCGTGCCAGCCAGCCGGTGTGCAGCCGTGGGCGAGTACGTGGCCCCAGCGCCAGCTCGGTGACCGCAGCCTCAGGGCTTGGTTGTCAGGTAGGCGTACGCAAACGGCGTGCGCGAAAACGCTAGAGAAGAACGTGAGGACACCCGCATGGGTTCAGTGATCAAGAAGCGTCGCAAGCGCATGTCGAAGAAGAAGCACCGCAAGCTGCTTCGTCGTACCCGCGTGCAGCGCAGGAAACTCGGCAAATAAGCCTGCCGTCATCTGCTTCACGGGAAAGCCCGTCACCATCGGTGGCGGGCTTCTTCCGTTCGAAGAACGGCTTTTCTTCTCGTCCACCCCGACCCCAGGTGATCGAGGTAGGCTTTGCAGCGGAACCGACGTTGGGGGTGCGCAGTGAGTCCGAGCGATCGTGGTTCCCCCGCGCCTCGAGTGGTACTGGTGACCGGAGCGAGCCGATTCCTCGGCGGCTACCTCGTCACCAGACTCGCCCAGAATCCGCAGATCGAACGGGTCATCGCCGTCGACGCGAAGTCTCCGAGCAAAGATCTGTTGCGCCGCATGGGTCGCGCAGAATTCGTTCGCGCCGACATCCGTAATCCGTTGATCGGCAAAGTGATTCGAAATGCCGGCGTCGATACCGTGGTGCACGCCGCCACCGTCGCCAAGCCCCCGAAGTCCGGTGGCCGCGCCACGATGAAGGACCTCAACGTCATCGGTGCAATGCAGCTGTTCGCGGTCTGCCAGAAATCACCGACGGTGGAGAAGGTGGTCCTGCGTTCGTCGTCCTCGGTGTACGGCTGCAGCGCGAAGGATCCCGTGAAATTCACCGAGGAGATGAGCGCGCGACGCCCACCGAGCGGGGCGTACGCACGAGACACCATCGACATCGAGGGATACGTTCGCGGACTCGGCCGTCGACGACCGGACATCGCGGTGTCCATATTGCGGATGGCTCCGCTGATCGGTCCGCGACTGAACGGGACCATCTCGCGTTATATGACCTCACCGCTGATCCCGAGCATCGTCGGCCGGGACGCACGCATGCAGCTGCTGCACGAGGAAGACGCCCTCGCCGCGCTCGAACGCGCCACCATCGGGGGGTCGGCAGGCACATTCAACATCGGAGCCGACGGCACGATCATGCTCTCCCAGGCGATCCGTCGAGCCGGCCGAGTTCAGGTGCCGGTACCGTTTCCGCTCTTCAAAAGCGTCGGCCGTGCCCTCATGGGCGGCATGATGCGAGAGTTCACCACCGAGCAACTCGACTACTTCCATTTCGGATGCGGCCTCGACACCACCCGCATGCGGTCCGTCCTCGGCTTCGAGCCGCGGTGGACTACGGTTCAGGCATTCGACGACTTCGTCCGAGGCGCAGCGCTGCGACCGGTGATCAGAACCGAGTGGGTCGACAGCGTCGAGGATCGACTGGTCTCGGCCGTCGAAACGGGCGCGTCGACGGCGCGCGCACTCGCAGCACTGCGTGGTTCGGACGCGCTTCGTGGTTCGGAAGCCCTTGGTAGTTCGATTGCGGAGCGTAGTTCGGGAGGGGACAGGTGAGCGAAGTGGCCAAAGTGATTCCATTGCACGGCGGCACGGCCGGCCGCTCGGCCCGTGCTTCGCAGGGCTCGCGTGAACGGCACCCCTCCGCGTACGCCGATCCGCGCGAGCCGACGCCACTACTCGACCCGGCCCCCGCCGCGGCGTCGGCTGTGACACCGGCGATTCCCGCTCCGCTGCTGTCGATGATCGACGACACCAAGACCACGATCGTCGATCAGATTTCCTCGGTCGCGGAATTCGTGCGTAGGCGTCTTGCCGGTGACTACAGCGTCGACGAGTTCGGTTACGATCCACATTTCGCCGATGCCGTCTGGCTTCCGCTGCTGCGGCCACTGTTCGACAAGTGGTTCCGTGTCGAGGTCAAAGGCATCGAGAACATCCCGTCCGACGGCGGCGCGCTCGTCGTTGCCAACCACGCCGGCGTCGTGCCGGTCGATGCGCTGATGACCTCGGTCGCCGTGCGCGACCATCACCCGGCTCACCGCCCGCTGCGAATGTTGGCCGCCGACATGGCTTTCGAGATGCCGGGTGTCGGCACCATCGCGCGCAAAGCCGGGCACACCCTGGCGTGCAACCCCGATGCCGAGCGCCTGTTGCGCACCGGCGAGCTCGCCGCGGTGTTCCCGGAGGGCTTCAAGGGCATCGGCAAACCGTTCAGCGAGCGCTACAAGTTGCAGCGATTCGGACGCGGGGGGTTCGTGTCGGCCGCCCTGCGAACGGGCGCGCCGATCATCCCGTGCTCCATCGTGGGCTCGGAGGAGATCTACCCGAAGATCGGCGACATCACGCCCCTGGCACGCCTGATGGGCATACCTTATTTTCCGGTCACGCCGTTGTTCCCGCACCTCGGCCCGCTGGGGCTGATCCCGTTGCCGTCCAAGTGGTACATCGAATTCGGCAAGCCGATCCACACCGACGGATACGACTGCGCCGCGTTCGAGGATCCGATGGTGCTGTTCGAGCTGACCGACCACGTACGAGAAACCATTCAGCACACCCTGTATCGACTGCTCGCCAAGAGGCGCAACGTCTTCCTGGGATAGAAGCGCGGGTTATGGTGTGGCAGTGCATATTCGCGACACCATCGCCGACGACCTACCCGAAATTCTCGACATCCACAACGATGCGGTAGCCAACACCACCGCCATCTGGGACGAAGAACAGGTCGACCTCGGCGATCGGAGAGCCTGGTTCGAGGGACGGGTCGCCGCGGGATACCCCGTCCTCACGGCCGAGGTCGACGGCCGGGTGGCCGGCTACGCGTCGTACGGGCAGTGGCGGGTCAAGAGCGGGTACCGGCACTCGGTGGAGCATTCGGTGTACATCCACCGAGACTTCTACCGTCGAGGATTGGCCAGTGCGCTACTGAGCGAACTGATCGAACGGGCCAAGGCCGGGAACGTACACGTTCTGGTGGGGTTCATCGAGTCCGAGAACACCACGTCGATCGCGCTGCACCAGAAGTTCGGATTCGTCACCGTCGGGCAGATGCCGGAGGTGGGCGTCAAGTTCGGTCGGTGGTTGGACCTGACGCTGATGCAGCTCACGCTCTGACCGCCGGCAACCCGGTGAACTAGGCCTTGCGGCGGCCGATCACCGCAGCGAGACCGCCGCCCACCGCGCCCAACGCCAATGCCGTGGGTACGCCGATCTTGGCAGCCTTGCGACCGGTGCGGTAGTCGCGGATCTCCCAGCCCCGATTCTTGGCCAACTCACGCAGGTCGGTATCGGGGTTGATCGCCACGGCAGTGCCGACGAGCGAGAGCATGGGCACATCGTTGTGACTGTCCGAATATGCGGTGCAGCGCTTGAGGTTCAGGCCTTCGCGTACAGCCAGCGAGCGTACCGCGTGCGCCTTGCCGATGCCGTGCAGAATGTCGCCGACGAGGCGGCCGGTGAACACCCCGTCCTTGCTTTCCGCGACGGTTCCGAGCGCACCGGTCAGCCCGAGGCGTTTGGCGATGATCTGCGCCAATTCGAGGGGAGTGGCCGTCACGAGCCAGACCTGCTGGCCGGCATCGAGGTGCATCTGAGCGAGAGAGCGGGTGCCCGCCCAGATCTTGTCGGCGATCATCTCGTCGTAGATCTCCTCGCCGAGCCGAGTCAGCTCGGCGGTGGGACGGCCGGTGATGAACGAGAGCGCCTTCTCGCGACCGCTGGCCACGTCCTCGCTGTTCTCCTTACCGCTGACTCTGAATTTGACTTGCTGCCAAGCGAATTGGGCCAAGTCACCGCTGGTGAAGTACTTGCGTGCGGCGAGTCCGCGCGCGAAATGAATGATCGACGCGCCCTGAACCATGGTGTTGTCCACGTCGAAGAAGGCAGCCGCAGTCAGATCCCGAGGAATTGCTCCCTCCGACTCGACCTGCAGTGCGAGAGCGGCGTCGGCGCTGGCTTCACCCGCCACGTTGGCGCGAACTTCGGCATCGGTCGGACCGAACGGATTGCGGATTCTGCGGATGCGGCGCTTGAACTGCTTGTCTTCGATCGGATCGTTCGTATCGACCATGTCGATATCGGGCGTGTTCTCGATCGGCAGGTCTGTTCCCCCGTCACTCACTTCCGTCCACCTCCCTCGCCGGTACTTCACTCGCAGCCTAATGCGTGCGTCCGACACGAGGGTCGCAGGACAGTGCTTACCGACGATGAACACTTCCCGACGTACCCGGTCGCTGTGACCTTCGTCTCTGTCACGGTCGTGTCAGAGTGGACGGATGGAAAGAACTCTCACCGGCGTGGCTCTTCTCACCCGCGCAGGCTGCCATTCCTGCACCCACGCGCTCGAGGTGCTCGAGGGCGTGTGCCGCGAATTCGGCGTGGCCGTCACGGTCGTCGACGTCGACGAGGCGGCAGCGGAATCGCCTGACCTGCGTGCGGAGTACGGCGACCGAGTGCCCGTGGTGTTGCTCGACGGCATCGAACACAGTTACTGGGAGGTGGACGTGCCCCGATTGCGAGCCGATCTCACCCGGGCAGGGAACCCTAAGAACGTGTGATAGGTCTCGCGTGTGCAGGTGAGGGCCGGTGTGCGCAACTTTGTTCATTCGTTCACAAGCAGTTACCGTGGTGTGAACAGCGTCCGTGAAATAGACACGAACGCAGGATCAGCGTGAAGAACGGCAGCGTTGCCGCTCGGACGAGGAGCCCCAGACGTGACCGAAGAGCGCCCGTCGCCCAGCGGCGTAGAGCGGGTCATCCCTCAGGCTACGGTCACCCGTCTGGCGACGTACCTGCGGGTCCTCTCGATCCTCGCAGACGAGGGCGTTCTCATCGTCTCCAGCGAAGAACTGGCCACCGCAGCAGGCGTCGGTTCGGCGAAGCTGCGCAAGGATCTCTCCTTTCTCGGCCCCAACGGCGTTCGCGGAGTCGGCTACGACGTGGCACGCCTGCGCGCCAAGATCGACAGCGCACTCGGACTCGACCGCGGCCACCGCGTCGTCCTGGCGGGAGTCGGCAACCTCGGACAGGCCCTGGCCGGATACGGCGGGTTCGCTCGCCGCGGTTTCACGATGGTCGGCCTCTTCGACAGTGACCCGGCACGAGTGGGCACCGATATCGACGGCCTCACCGTCCGGCACGTCGACGAGCTCGCCCCGGCCTGCCGTGAGCTCGAAGCCACCATCGGCGTCATCGCCACCCCCGACGAGGCCGTGCACAGCGTTGCCGAGCAACTCGTCTCCGGTGGCGTCGAATGCATCCTGAGCTTTTCGTCGATGGTTCTCGATGTCCCCGAACACGTCGAGGTACGACGAGTGGATCTGGCCGTCGAGATGCAGGTGCTCTCGTTCAACAGCTCCCGCAACCTGTCCGAACCGACCATCGTGACCGCGCCGCTCACATCCACGGCGCGCCTCGGCCGCAGTCACGGCCCGCGTATCGCCGGCAATCCAAGCCCAGCCAACAGTTCGACAAGAAACGGATCGGTGATTGCACCGTGAGTGTCCTTCTCGTCGGGATATCGCACCGTAGCGCTCCCGTCGCAGTCCTCGAGCGTGTCGCCATCACGGACACCGATCGCCCGAAACTGACCGACAAGTTGATGGCCAGCGGAAGCATTTCCGAGGTCATGGTGGTATCCACGTGCAATCGTGTCGAGATCTACGCCGTCGTCGACGCCTTCCACGGCGCGCTCACTGCCGTCGGCGAAGTTCTCGGTGAGCACTCCGGGCTCGAGATCGCCGACCTGACCAAGCACGCCTACGTTCGCTACAGCGAGGCAGCCGTCGAGCACCTCTTCGCTGTGGCCAGCGGCCTGGACTCCATGGTCATCGGAGAGCAGCAGATCCTCGGCCAGATCCGTTCGGCCTACGCCGCCTCGGACGGGCAACAGGCATCGGGCCGGGTGATGCACGAACTGGCGCAGCAGGCTCTGCGCGTCGGCAAGCGTGTGCACAGTGAAACCGGAATCGACGCCGCCGGAGCGTCCGTGGTGTCGGTGGCCCTCGACCGCGCCGCCGAGAAGTTCGACGGTTCCCTCGCAGGCCGTACGGCCGTCGTCCTCGGAGCCGGAGCGATGGGCGGCCTCGCCGTCGCACACCTCGGCCGTGCAGGCATCGGTTCGCTGACCGTCGTCAACCGCACCCGCGAGCGGGCCGACCATCTGGCGGAGAACGCCGTCTCCAACGGCATCGCGGCAACCTCGGTCGCCCTGGAGAATCTGGCCGACGCCGTCGCCGAGGCCGATATCCTCATCACCTGTACCGGCGCGGTGGGGGCCGTGGTCTCCATCGCCGACGCCCACCTCGCGCTCGCTCGCCGCGGCTCCGATCGCCCACTGGTGATCTGCGACCTCGGTCTGCCGCGCGACGTCGACGCCGCAGTGGCCGGTCTGCCGGGCATCACAGTCTTCGACATGGAGTCTCTGCAGCGCGATCCCGCTGCCGGCGCCGCGGCCAACGACGCATCGGCCGCCCGCGAGATCGTCTCGAGCGAACTCTCGGGTTACCTTGCCGGACAACGACTTGCCGAGGTCACCCCCACCGTCACGGCACTGCGCCAGCGCGCCGCCGAGGTGGTCGAGGGAGAGCTGTTGCGCCTCGAATCGCGGCTGCCCGGGCTCGACTCACCGCAGCGTGACGAGGTGGCGCGCACCGTGCGCCGCGTCGTGGACAAGCTGCTGCATTCGCCCACCGTGCGCGTCAAGCAGCTCGCCAGCACGCCGGGCGGGGATTCCTACGCCGCCGCGCTGCGCGAGTTGTTCGAGTTGAGCCCCGGTTCGGTCGACGCCGTTGCCACCCCGATGGAGATCGGCTCGCTCGAGCTGGTGGACGATTTCACCGCCAGCCGCACCGATCTGCGGCCCGGCACCACCGGTCAGGAGCGTGCGGAATGACCGACATCGTCAAGATCGGTACTCGCGGAAGCCTTCTCGCGACCACCCAGGCCGACACCGTTCGGGTGGCTCTCGCCGCAGCCGGAGTCGAAGCGGAATTGGTGATCGTCAAGACCGCAGGCGATCTGTCGGCTGCTCCCGTGCAGACCATCGGCGTCGGTGTCTTCACCGCGGCGCTGCGCGAGGCGCTGGCCGACGGCACCGTCGACATCGCCGTCCACTCCTACAAGGACCTGCCGACGGCCGCCGACGACAGGTTCACCATCGCCGCCATCCCGGTGCGCGAGGACCCGCGGGACGCCCTGGTCGCCCGCGACGGGCTGGTACTCGGCGAGCTCCCGGCCGATGCGAAGGTCGGCACGTCCGCACCCCGCCGGATCGCTCAATTGCGCGCTCTCGGACAGGGATTGGACGTCCAGCCGCTGCGTGGCAACCTCGACACGCGGATCGGGAAGGTGGCATCGGGCGAGCTCGACGCCGTCATCGTCGCCCGCGCCGGACTGTCCCGCATCGGCCGACTCGACGTCGTCACCGAAGCTCTCGATCCGGTGCAATTGCTCCCGGCACCCGCACAGGGCGCGCTGGCAGTCGAATGTCGCGTCGAAGACACCGATCTCGTGACCGCGATCGCCACCTTGGACGACGCACACTCGCGCGCCGCTGTGGCAGCCGAGCGCGGGCTGCTCGCCGAACTCGAAGCCGGCTGCACCGCTCCGGTGGGTGCGATCGCGGAGGTCGTCGAATCCATCGACGAGGACGGCCGCATCTTCGACGAACTGTCCTTGCGTGGCTGCGTCGCCGCCATCGACGGCAGCGACACCATCCGCGCGTCGATCGTCGGATCACCCGACCGGGCCGAGGAGCTGGGCCGGGAACTGGCCCGCGAACTGCTCGATCTCGGTGCGCGCGAACTCGTTTCAGTCACCGAACCTGCGCAGGCCGGTTCTCACGCACAGGGTGGAACTCATGTCTAGGGCCATAACGGCACCCGTCCGCGGACGCGCCAAACGCAAGGCGACCCGTCCGATCGTGCGAAGAGAGTCGATCGCCACCGCTCGACTGATTCCGAAACGGGGCACCGCAACCCCGATAGAACTGCAGTACCCACACAAGACAGCACTGGAGAACAACCGATGAGCCCAGTCCGCAAGAACACCAACGGACGGATCCTGTTCGTGGGATCCGGGCCGGGTGACCCGGCTCTGCTCACGGTCCGGGCACGTGAAGTGCTCGGAGCGGCCGAGCTCGCTTTCACCGATCCCGACGTCGACAAGGGCGTCACCGCCCTGGTCGGTGCCGACGTTCCGCGTGACCCGGAGACGGGCGAGAACGGTGTCGAGGTTCGCCCGGCACTCGGCGAGCCCGCCGAGGTGGCCAAAACGCTTCTCGCCGAAGCCAAGAACGGCCACGATGTGGTTCGTCTGGTCTCCGGTGATCCGCTCACCACCGACTCGGTGATCGCCGAGGTCAGCGCTGTCGCTCGCACGCATGTGCCGTTCGAGGTGCTACCCGGCCTACCGTCGGGATCCGCGGTGCCCAGCTACGCCGGCATGGCATTGGGCTCGGGTCACACCGAAGCCGATGTCCGCGGCGAGGTCGACTGGGCAGCACTCGCTGCTGCTCCCGGACCGTTGGTGTTGCATGCCACGTCGGGTCATCTGGCCGAAACCGCCAGTGCCCTCGTCGAACACGGTCTCGCGCCGCAGACGCCCGCGGCCATCACCGTCCGCGGCACCACCCGTCAGCAGCGCACCGTCGAGGCCACCCTCGCCACGCTCAACGACGCCGGATCAGAGCTCGTCGGATCGCTCGTCGTCACCGTGGGCAAGGTCGTCTCGGGCCGAAACAAGATGTCCTGGTGGGAGTCTCGCGCCCTGTACGGCTGGACCGTGCTGGTGCCGCGCACCAAGGACCAGGCAGGGGAGATGAGCGATCGCCTCGTCACCCACGGAGCCATCCCCATCGAGGTGCCGACCATCGCCGTCGAGCCCCCGCGCAGCCCGGCCCAGATGGAACGCTCCGTCAAGGGTCTGGTCGACGGCCGCTACCAGTGGGTCGTCTTCACCTCCACCAACGCCGTTCGCGCAGTGTGGGAGAAGTTCGAGGAGTTCGGACTCGACGCTCGCGCGTTCTCGGGCGTCAAGATTGCCTGCGTCGGCGAAGCAACCGCAGCCAAGGTGCGCTCGTTCGGCATCAACCCCGAACTGGTGCCCTCCGGTGAGCAGAGCTCGCTCGGACTGCTCGAAGACTTCCCGCCGTACGACGAGGTCTTCGACCCGGTCAATCGAGTTCTGTTGCCGCGCGCCGACATTGCGACCGAGACGCTCGCCGAGGGTCTGCGCGAGCGGGGCTGGGAGATCGACGACGTCACCGCGTACCGCACCGTCCGGGCGGCGCCGCCCCCCGCCGAGACCCGCGAGATGATCAAGACCGGCGGCTTCGACGCAGTGTGCTTCACGTCGAGTTCCACCGTCCGGAACCTGGTCGGCATCGCCGGAAAGCCGCACGCCCGCACCCTGGTTGCGTGCATCGGCCCCAAGACCGCCGAGACGGCCGTCGAGTTCGGTCTGCGGGTGGACGTGCAGCCCGAGTCGGCTCAGGTCGGACCGTTGGTCGAAGCACTGGCCGAGCACGCGGCTCGCCTGCGCGCCGAGGGTGCACTGCCCCCGCCGCGCAAGAAGTCACGTAGGCGCTGACGCGCCTCGTGCGCGTTTTGCCTAGCCAGAACTACGCAAAACGCGCACGACGAACGAAGTGAGGCAGGTTCGACGTTGTTCCCCACCGACCGTCCCCGACGCCTACGCCGCACCCCGGCCCTGCGCCGACTCGTGGCCGAAACCTCGCTGGAGCCGCGGCATCTGGTGTTGCCGATGTTCGTCGCCGACGGCATATCCGAGCCCAAAGCCATCAGCTCGATGCCGGGCGTGTTCCAACACACCCTCGACTCGTTGAGTGTTGCGGCCGAGGAGGCCGTGGCGGCAGGAGTCGGCGGCGTCATGCTCTTCGGTGTGCCCAAGCCCGAGGACAAGGACGAAACCGGTTCGGGGGCAACCGATCCCGATGGAATTCTCAATCGTGGGTTGGCGCGCCTGAAGGCCGATCTCGGGGATTCGACGGTCATCATGGCCGACACGTGCCTGGACGAGTTCACGTCGCACGGTCACTGCGGGGTGTTGGGGGAGAACGGTTCGATCGACAACGACGCCACCCTGTTGCGCTACGTGGACATGGCTCTCGCGCAGGCGGACGCGGGTGCGCACCTGTTGGGGCCGAGCGGAATGATGGACGGGCAGGTCGGCGCAATCCGTGCCGGGCTCGATGCCGCAGGTCACGTCGAGGTGGGCCAGTTGGCGTATTCGGCGAAGTACGCCTCCGCGTTCTACGGCCCGTTCCGCGAGGCAGTGGGGTCGTCGCTGCAAGGCGATCGCCGAACGTATCAGCAGGACGCACGCAATCGCCGCGAGGCCACGCACGAGGTGGAGCTCGATCTCGCCGAGGGTGCCGACATGGTGATGGTGAAGCCGGCGATGTCGTATCTGGATATTCTCCGCGACGTCGCCGAGATGTCACCGGTACCGGTTGCGGCGTATCAGATCTCGGGGGAATATGCCATGATCACCGCCGCCGCGCAGAACGGGTGGATCGATCGCGACGCAGCGGTCCTGGAGTCGCTCGTCGGTATTCGGCGGGCGGGTGCCGACGTGGTACTGACCTATTGGGCTACCGAAGTGGCGGGCTGGCTGTGAACGATTACCCACCGAACAACAACCCCGACAGCAACAACCCCGACAGCAACGTACCCAACAATCAACCGCCACAGCCGGATTGGCAGCGCTGGGAAGCCGAGCACGGATTTCCGCACACCGGACCGGATCTCGAGCCGACCCCGCGTCCGGCTCCCGTCGACGTAGAGACCGCACGCCACCTGTGGTGGGGAGTGGCGCTGATCGGAGCGATGTCGGCGCTGTACTCGGTGTGGACGCTGTTCGGTGCGCGCGAAGAATTTGCGCAGTCCTTGCTCGACGACCTCGCAGCGCAGGACGCGGCCGCCGACCTGACCGTCGAATCCACGCAGTCGATGGTGACGGTGATGCTCGTCGTCACGGTGTTCGTCGTACTCGGTTTCGGGGCACTGTTCCTGTTCTGGGTCAAGCGGATGCGCGCGGGCAAGATGTGGGCGCGCATGCTGCTGACCGTCATCGGGTCGTTCACCGTGTTCACCACCCTGCTCGACCTGTTCGCCATGGCGTCGAGCGCCGGCGCGATGAGCATCGTCATGAGTGTGCTGAGCATCGGCCAGGGAGTGCTGGCAGCAGCCGCGATCTACCTGATGCATCGTCGTGAATCCAACGAATACTTCCTCGCGTCGGGAAAACGCTAGATTCGGGCGTGTTCTGGGCGTCGCGCCGAATCTGTGACTAGCATCACTTTCGATATCTTCTCGAGTGATCGGATGCGACATGGCAGAGAACACCCCTGCAGCTGTGAGCTTCACTGCGCCGACTGCCGCGCAGGCCGTCGACGGTGAGCCCTGCCCTGCGGAGAGCGGCCGCCCCGGTTGGGCCCTGCTGGGGTTGCTGCTCGCCGTCTCGGCCGCCATTGCGATCATGGCGCTGGGTATATCAGCAGGCTGAGCGCCTCGCGTCGGAGTGCAATCTCGGCCGGCCGACCAGTCTGCCCGTCCGCGGTGGCAGGATGTCTGGCGTGAGCTCCGACACCGACGCACCCATCGCCATGCCCCGAGTGGTGTCCGTCGCCTACTGGCTGTGGCTGGCCTCGGCAGTACTGCTGATCGTCGTCTGCATGGTCGCCTTGACACTTCCCGCGGACCAGATCCGCGCATCGTTCACCACCGGTGGTGCGACCGACGAAGAAATCGATTCCTTCCTGAGCGTCTTTCGCGGACTCGGCGTGATCTTCGGGGTCGTCGGCTTGGCTGTCGGTCTGATGTCCGGCCCGGTCCGCGGCGGCGACCGCAGGTTCCGACGCGCCCTGGTGGCACTGTCGGGAGCCGTGGCGCTGCTGCTGACGTTCGCCGCACTGGTATTTCCTTTCGTCCTGCTGGTCATCACCGTGACGCTGGTCGTGGCAGCGGTTCTGGTGTACCGACCGTCGGCCCGAGAGTGGTTCTTCCGTGAGCAGTGAAACGCCCACCGACGAGCCCGTGCTCTTTCACGAGCCCGGTGGTCGGTGGCGCATGCTGGCGTGGGGGCCGGTGTTCTGCCTCGTGGTGCTCGCGGTCGAGCTCGCATCCGGCCCGGTGATCCACTGGTTCGCCCTCGCGTTGTTCTCGCTGATCCTCGCCGGGCTCACGTACGTTCAGCTCCGCGCCGCGCGCATGCACGTCAGCGTCGAACTCACCCCGAGCAGGCTGCGTCAGGGAACGGAGACCGTCGACCTCGACGAGATCGACGAGATTCTGCCGCCGGCCGAATACGCCGACGGTGAGTACGAGCCCAAGAAGTGGGAGACCGCGCGGGTGCTCGGAGAACTCTCGGGTGTGCCGCGCAAGCGTCACGGCATCGGGCTGCGTCTGGTCGGCGGTGGGCTGGTGCAAGCGTGGGCGAAGGACGACGACGGGCTACGGGCGGCTCTGGTGACGGCAAAGCAGGAGTGTCAGTGAGCAAGTCCCTCGGATGGGCGGAGCTGGTGCTCGCACTGCTGGCGGTGATCGGGGCGGTGGCGTGCTGGAATGCGGGCGTGCGTACCAGCGAGTTTCCGGCTGTTCCCGACGTGTCTCCGGCATATTCGGGAACGTTCTACTCGGGGTCCTGGATCGCGTCGGCCGCAGTGGCGGCCCTCGTGGCCGGGCTGCTGATCGTCGACGGTGTCCGTCGAGTCCTTTCGGATGGAACACCCCCTACCGGGTAGGGGTATGGTTGGCGGTATGAGCAGCTACAACGCCGAGCAGGACGATCTGTTGAAGCGACTGCGCCGTATCGAGGGTCAAGTTGCCGGGATATCGAGGATGGTCGCCGACGATCGCTATTGCATCGACGTCCTCACTCAGGTGTCCGCGGCGACCAAAGCGCTGCAGTCGGTCTCGCTGAAATTGCTCGACGCCCATCTCGCCGGCTGCGTCGTCGAGGCCGCGAGGCAGGGCGGACCCGAGGCGGATGCCAAAGTGAAAGAGGCGTCCGAGGCCATCGCGCGGCTGGTGCGTTCCTGACGAGACAAGCGCCAGTGTGATTCCGACGAACAAGGAGATCGACGTGGAGACGAAGTATTCGGTCGAGGGCATGACGTGCGCGCACTGTGCGGCGTCGGTGAAAGAAGAAGTATCGGAGATCGCAGGTGTCACGGGTGTCGACGTCGATGTCGACGCCGGTTCCGTTGTGGTGACCAGTGATTCGGCGCTCGATACCGCTGCGGTGGATGCCGCGATCGTCGAGGCCGGGTACCGACTCGTATCGTGACTCGGCGGCCCACCTCTCGGATGTGATTAAGATCATGTGATACCGGTCATATCGGACGGGTCGCGGATCGTCGTCAGGAGTGTGGATGAACAAGCTGGTGTCCAGTTCCGCAGTACTCGCCGCCAGCGTCTCCCTGACGCTCGCCTGCTCGACGGGCGCAACAGCGCAGGCCGATTCGCTCCCCGATCTGACGGTCACCACAGTGCTCGACGGATTGACGAAGCCGTGGGATGCGGTGGTCGCGCCGGACGGGACGGTGCTGACCGGGGAGCGTTCCGGTCGATTCGTGATCCGCGATGTCGCCGGTGCCACCCGCGAGCTCACCGCGGACCTCGACGACCTCTACGCGTCGGGCGAGACGGGTCTGATGGGCATTGCGTTGGCGTCGGATTTCGGCACCTCCAGAACGATCTACACCTGCCAGGGCGTGCAGGGTGGCGGAGGAGGAAGCGGCAGCGCCGGGACCGGTAGCGCGGGAGGTGGCAGCGACAACCACATCGCCGTCCTCTCGTGGACCGTCGACCCGGGATGGACCGCGCTGACGCGCACCGGCACCCTCGTCGACGACATTCCCGTCGCCGACGGCGGGCGTCACGGCGGCTGCCGAATTCTGGCCCATCCCGACGGCACCCTGTACATCGGTACCGGGGACACAGCTACGCCGACGGTTCCGCAGGATCGAAATTCGTTGGGCGGCAAAGTTCTACACATCGACTCCGACGGTTCTGCCGCCTCGGATTCGCCGGATCGCATCTTCACTCTGGGGCATCGGAACGTGCAGGGCCTGGCGATTCGCCCCGGAACCGGGCAAATCTTCGAGGTGGAGCAGGGCACCACCCGCGACGACGAACTGAACCTCCTGGTACCCGGCGGCAACTACGGCTACCGCCCCGATCGGCTCCCGCTCATCTACGACGAGTCGGTACCGATGACCGATCCCACCCGCGTCCCCGGTGCACGCGCCGCAGTGTGGAGTTCCGGTAGCCCCACCATCGCGACGCCCGGTCTGACCTTTGCGAACGGCGCGGGGTGGGGTTCGTGGAACGGGGCGGCAGTGGTGTCGAGTCAGCAGGGCGAGAAGCTCGTGTTCCTGAAGCTGTCCGAGGACGGCACACAGTACGTCGACGAGGCCGATGCCCTGGTCGGTACGTACGGCAGACTGCGTTCGCTCACCAGCTTCGGTGACGACGGCGCATTCCTGCTCACCACCGACAACGGATCGAACGACAAGGTCCTACTCGTCACCCCTGCCGCCGACTGATGTGTGGCCCCGAGGTCGTCGAGACGGTTCACCGCAGAATCGGCCGCAGGGCGCTGTTCGGTTCGTTGGGTGCTGCTGCGCTGACGGTCGCCTCGGCTGGGGCAGTGCGGGCCGAACCGATTGTCGCTGAGGCTGTTCCGGCGGGCCGACTGGTCGATCTGACCCATACTCTGAGCCCCACGTTTCCGGTGTGGCCGGGCAACGAACCGTTCTCGATGCGCCCGGTCGCCGCCTACGAGCGGGGCGGCTTCCTGGTCAACGAACTCTCGTACTGGGAGCACACCGGGACGCACATCGATGCCCCGGCGCACCGGTTCCGCGGCGGCGCAACGGCAGACATCATTGCGTTGGAAGACCTGATCGCGCCGCTGGTGGTGGTGGACATCTCCGCCCGCGCCGCGGCGGATGCCGAAGCCGTGGTGACGATCGAGGACATCGCACAGTGGGAGCGCGAGCACGGTCGGATACCCGATCGAGCGTTGGTGGTGATGCACAGTCATTGGCAGAACAGACTTGCCGAGCGTGCTGCGCCCGGATTCTCCGGCGGCGAGGCACAGATGCTGGTGCACGAGCGCAACATCGTCGGGATAGGCGTCGACACACTCAGTCTCGATCGGATGAACGACCGTGAATATCCCGCGCACACAGCCGTTCTCGGCGCGGGTCGATACGGTGTCGAAGCTCTGGCTAATCTGGAATCGGTACCCCCGGCAGGGGCGACGGTCGTCGTCGGCGCACCGAAGCACGCGGGCGCGACCGGCGGTCCCTGCCGGGTCTTCGCGATAGTCCCCTAGCCGTGGATCCCGTCCTACGTCAGTGCGCGTGACTGGGGTTGGCAGCGGGCTCTTCCTCGGTACCCGCCCCTGGCCCACCGAGCATCGCGGCACCGACCAACGCGTCGGGCACCCCGAAACCGTCGACGAGAAGTTCGGCGTGCGGACGCAGGGTGCGGCACCGCTCGTTGATCGCGCGGGTGACGGCCTTGGATCGCTCCGTGGACAGGTAACGGTGCTCGATGAACCAGGCCTTGTCGGCCTCGATCACCGACAGTGCGTACAGGTCGCAGACCTCCTCGAGCAGATCCTTGGTGGTGGGGTCCTCGCACGATTCGATGCCGGCGATGAACGCCTCGAAGATGATTCGATCGATGTGCGCGCTCGCAGCGTGCAGCACGTGATCCTGCACCGCGTTGAACGCCTCGAACGGGCCGGCTTCCTTGGACTTGGACTGCAACCGGCGAGCGACCGTGGAGAGCAGGTACTCCTCACGATCCTCGAACATCTTGACCTGGGTGCCGCGGTTGAACAGCGAACCCTCTTCCTCGTTGTCCTGACGCCGATCGAGGATCGTCTGCATGATCGCTTGCGCTGCAGTGCGTTTGACGACGCGATCACCCACCATGTCGGCGGCGAACTTGACCCACTCGACCGGGCTCATGGACTTCACGTCATCGGCGTACGCGGTGAGCAGCTCCTTGGCCACCAGTTGCGTCAGCACATGATTGTCGCCCTCGAACGTGGTGAACACATCGGTGTCGGCCTTGAGGGAGATCAATCGGTTCTCGGCGAGATAGCCGGCGCCGCCGCAGGCTTCGCGCGCTTCCTGGATCGCGGCGGTGGCGTGCCAGGTGTTCGCTGCTTTGAGGCCCGCAGCCCTGGATTCGAGCTCGCGCTGCTCCTCGGCGTCGGGATTGTCCGCCGTCTGCAGCTCGTGCATCTTCGACACGAGTTCGTTCTGCGCGAACTGCAGAGCGTAGGACTTGGCGATGAGCGGGAACAGTCGACGCTGATGCACCAGGTAATCCATGATCAGAACTTCCTGATCGGAGTCGGGTGCGGCGAACTGCCTGCGCTGCAATGCATATCGCGTCGCGATGTCGAGGGCGACGCGGGCTGCCGCGGCGGCACTGCCACCGACCGTGACACGGCCGCGAATCAACGTGCCGAGCATCGTGAAGAAGCGTCGAGACTTGTTCTCGATGGGGGAGGAGTACGTACCGTCGTCGGAAACGTCGGCGTACTTGTTGAGCAGGTTGTCTCGTGGAATGCGGACGTGATCGAACATGAGGCGGCCGTTGTCGACTCCGGGCAGGCCGCCCTTGTACTGACAATCGGAGGTGGTGACACCGGGAAGATCGTCGCCGTTCTCGTCACGCAGCGGAACGAAGAAGCAGTGCACGCCATGGCCTTCGGGCTCCTCGCCCGGCCCGGCGGTGATGAGCTGTGCGAACACGGCGGCAACGGTGGCGGTTTCCGCAGCACCACCGATGTAGTCCTTGCGGGAGGACGGCGTGGGCGAGTTGATGACGAACTCGTCCGTCTCGGGGTCGTACGTGGCCGTCGTTTCGAGTGACTGCACGTCACTGCCGTGGCCGGTCTCTGTCATCGCGAAACAACCGAGCAGATCGAGGCTGATGATCTTGGGGACGTACGCCTCGTGGTGGCGTTCGGTGCCGAGGTTCTCGATCGCGCCACCGAACAGTCCCCATTGGACGCCGGCCTTGACCATCAGCGAAAGATCGCTCATCGCGAGCATTTCGATCATCGTCACCGCCGCACCGACATCGCCGGTACCGCCGTGTTCCTTCTTGAAGCCGTTGTCGGCTGCACCGGCGGCGGCGAGGAGTTTGAGTTGTTCGAGTGCTTTGGTGCGGGCGATGACGGTGTTCGGCGTGTAGTGCGGACGGAACTCGTCGCGGGCGAGTTGCTTGCGCGCCTCGTTCTTCACATCTCGCCAGCGGCCGTCCAGAGTGTTCCGAAGGTGATCCGTTGTGGTTGCCATACTCGACGGTAACCTTTTGCAGCCCACCGTGA
Source organism: Rhodococcus sp. 077-4 (assembly GCF_047782425.1). Lineage (NCBI taxonomy): Bacteria > Bacillati > Actinomycetota > Actinomycetes > Mycobacteriales > Nocardiaceae > Rhodococcus > Rhodococcus sp. 077-4. The sequence continues at coordinate 1,509,559 of NZ_JAJPWC010000001.1, forward strand.
GGGCCGGAAACTCAGACCGGCCAGACGAATTCTTTGAACACCGCTCGGCAGGCACGCCAGAAGCCGGTTTTCGCGTACGGGCCGTCGTGGAACAAAGACGCACAGTTGTCCTCCAGAGCCCTGTTCACCAGGGGACTGAAGTCTGTGAACTCGCCGACCAGGAACTCTTTGAAGCCCGTCGGCCACGCGTGTTGAGCTGGTTCGTGTTGTGCCTCCACCACCATGAGTGTAATGCAGCAGTAACACCGATGTTACAAATCCCACTCACTTCAGTAGAGCGAATGCCTCCTGCGCAACCAGGAATGCGTAGCTGGACGGAACGAGGTCGATCGCGCCGTCGTCCCGGAATTGTTCGGTGACGATCCAGTCCTGACCACCGGCATCGGTGGCCAGGAACGCGCCGGCGAGATCGCCGGGTGCATTGCCGCCCTTGAACCCCGAATACGGCCACGACGCCGCGTCGAGCTGGACACCAGGGCTGATCGCCAGGATCCGACGGTTCTCCGCCGCCGCCGGACTCGACGCCAGGTAGGCCAGCGCCGCGCACACGTCCTGCGCGTTGGCGAACCACTCCACGCCGTCGCCGGACGCCGGGTTGTCGAGGAAGTTGTCGAGGTCGATCTGGAGAGGCCGTGCGTCGGCCTGCACGAGTAGCTGCACTCTGGCATCGGTGTCGGCCGTGGACCACTCGGCGCGCATGTTCGGATCACCGAAACCGATGACGAAGAACTGCCGGGTGTCCATCATCGGCGTCATGACGGACGGATCGTGGTGACCCATCGTGGTGAGCTGACGTTCGACGCGTTCGCGGCCGAGGCGTTCCATCAGCAGATCCGTTGCGGTGTTGTCCGACAACGAGATCATCTTCTCTGCAGCCTCACGGACCGACACCGTCGTCCCGTCGGGCAGATTCTGCAGCTCGCCGGACGGCGCACTCTTGGTTGCATCGCGGACGGTGAGTTGCTCGTCCCAACGAATCGAGCCCGCCTCGATCTCGTCGGTGAGCGCTCCGAGTACATAGAGTTTGAACACCGAGCCCAGCGGAAGCACTTCGTCGGCATTGGTGGAGTAGACGGATTCGCAGCCACCGCCGTTGAGACGGGATGCGCTGTAGGAGTAGTCGGGAGCCACCTTCGCCAATGCGGCATCGAGTTCGTCGAACGACGAGATCTCGGGGGTTTCGGGTCTGGCCAGGAACCCGTTCAACGTGCCGTCGGCACCGATCGACGTCGAGATCGTGGCCGGGATGCCGCCGGTGGTGAAGTGCAGAACGCCGGTGTCCGTATCGGCTTCGAAGCCCGTGGCCACGTTGGGGGCACCGGCGCGCAACTGTTCGAGGGGAGTGACGAGCCCGCCCATCGCCGCGACGGCCTCGGCCAGTTCCTGGCCGACGACGGCGTCCACCGCCGCTGGGTCGGGTGCGGAGTCGGCGTTGATCCACTGCAGAATTCGGTCGTTGAGTGCGCCGATGGGGGTCGAGGTGTCGACGACGAAGGCCGTACCCGTGGAAGTCGTTGTGGGCGAGGGTGTCTCAACAGCGCCACCGCATGCGGACAGAGCGACGGTTGCAGCCACGGCCAAGCCTGCGAGTTTCTTCGTGGTGCACGACGTCGTCATGCTGCGATGCTAACGGATTCGGACATTTCGCCACCCACGGTGACGTAGCCGTCGCCCGGAGGTCGCTGTGGCAGTGTGCTGTGGCGTGCTGACTACCGAAGACGTCCGTCGAATCGACTCCGATCATCTCTGGCACCCCTACAGCCGATTTCCGGCGAGTACGACACCGCTGGTGGTCGAGAGTGCGTCCGGTGTGCGGCTGACCCTGGCCGATGGCCGCCAGCTCATCGACGGAATGAGCTCGTGGTGGGCGGCCGTGCACGGCTACCGGCATCCGGTGCTCGACGCGGCAGCCCGCGATCAGCTGGGCCGGATGAGTCACGTCATGTTCGGCGGCTTGACGCATGCTCCGGCGGCCCGGTTGGCCGAGTTGCTGGTCGAGATCACGCCCGCAGGGCTCGACAAGGTGTTCCTCGCCGATTCCGGATCGGTCTCGGTGGAGGTTGCGGTCAAGATGGCGTTGCAATACTGGCGTGCGCGAGGCGAGAACGGTCGCACTCGACTGTTGACCTGGCGCGGTGGGTACCACGGCGACACGTTCGCGCCCATGAGTGTGTGCGATCCCGATGGCGGAATGCACTCGCTGTGGACCGACGTGCTCGCGAAGCAGGTGTTCGCTCCGGCTCCACCCGCGGAATTCTCGGCCGAGTACGTCGCCGAGTTCGAGCAGGTGCTGAGCGAGCATGCGAGCGAACTGGCGGCGATCATCGTCGAGCCGATCGTGCAGGGCGCGGGCGGTATGCGGTTCCACGACGCGCGTTATCTTCTCGAGCTGCGCCGTTTGGCAAACGAGTTCGGCGTGCTGTTGATCTTCGACGAGATCGCGACCGGCTTCGGTCGGACCGGGGAGTTGTTCGCCGCCGACCACGCGGGTGTTGCACCGGACATGATGTGCGTCGGCAAGGCGTTGACCGGCGGATATCTGACGTTGGCGGCGACTCTGTGCACCACCGAGGTGGCCGAAACGGTCTCGAGCGGCGAGGCGGGCGGGCTGATGCACGGGCCGACGTTCATGGGCAATCCGCTGGCGTGTGCGATCGCCGTGGCCTCGGTGGAACTGCTGCTCTCGCGTGACTGGCGCGCTGAAGTCTGCGGGCTGGAATCGGGCCTGTCCGACGGCCTCGCGCCTGCTCGTGCGCTACCCGGAGTTGCGGACGTTCGGGTTCTCGGCGGCATCGGGGTGATCGAGATGCGCAGTCCCGTGGACATGGCGCGGGCCACGGCCACGGCCGTCGACGCGGGGGTGTGGCTGCGACCTTTCGGTCGCTTGGTCTATGCGATGCCGCCGTACATCTGCTCCGGTTCCGAGGTGGCTGCCATCGCAGAGGCGATGGTGACGGTGGCGCGCAACGAAACTTGAACAGCGTTCAAGTATGGTGCTGCCATGACCGCTCTGGATTGGCTCGACGCCGCCGCGCACGCCCGACGCGAGGCCGGACTCGAGCGCGTCGTGACAGCACGGGTGGCCGAGGACGCGATCCTCGATCTGGCGTCGAACGACTATCTCGGCCTGTCCCGGCATCCGGCTGTCATCGACGGAGCCTGCGCCGCCGTGCGCCGCTGGGGTGGCGGATCGACCGGATCGCGGCTGGTGACCGGGACGACGACGGCCCACGAGCGTCTCGAGGAAGACCTCGCGGATTTTTTCGGGGCCGAGGCCGGGTTGGTGTTCTCCTCCGGCTACACCGCCAACCTCGGCGTCGTGACCGCACTGGCGGGCCGAGACGCGCTGGTGATCTCCGACGCCGCGTCGCACGCCTCGCTGATCGACGCCTGTCGCCTGTCCCGGGCCCGGGTGGCCGTTGCGCGGCACTGCGATACCGACCACGTCGAAGAGTTGCTGCGCGAGCGCACCGAGACGCGGGCGCTGGTGGTGACCGATTCGGTGTTCAGCGCCGACGGCGATGTCGCGCCGCTGGCGGAGCTGTATGCGGCATGTCGACGATCGAACGCCGTGCTCATCGTCGACGAAGCACACGGGTTGGGCGCACGCGGGAGCGGCGGACGAGGGGCCGTGCACGAAGCGGGGCTCGCCGGAGCGCCCGACCTGGTGGTCACCGCAACGCTGTCCAAGGCCCTCGGATCTCAGGGCGGCGTGGTGCTCGGGCCCGCGCCGGTTCGCAATCAGTTGCTGCACGGCGCGCGCACGTTCGTGTTCGACACGGGCCTCGCGCCTGCATCCGTCGGCGCGGCATCGGCCGCGCTCACCGTATTGCGCGGCGAACCCGAGCGAGTGCACGCGATCGGCCTTCGTTCGAGGCAGTTGGCCGTGGCCGCCGGAGTGGAACCCACGGGATCGGCTGTGGTTCCGGTGGTTCTGGGCGTCGCGCACCGGGCAGTGAGTGCGGCCCAGGCCTGCCTCGCACGCGGTGTCCGGGTGGGATGCTTCCGACCACCCTCGGTTGCGCACGATGCCTCCCGGCTGCGATTGACCGCGCGCGCCGATCTCACCGATGTCGACATCGACCGCGCCGCCTCGGTGCTGGCCGAGGTGCTGGCCGAGGTCGCTGGCCGAGGTACAGAGATGACGGTGCCGAGATGACGGTGCTGATGGTGACCGGAACGTCCACCGGCGTCGGCAAGACCGTGGTCACGGCGGCGCTCGCGTCCGCAGCGCGGGCACGTGGACGGACTGTCGCAGTGTGCAAACCGGCGCAGACCGGCATCGGTGAGAATTATCCCGACGAGGCGGATGTCGATGTGGTGCAACGTCTTTCCGGAGTACGCGGAATCGAGTTGGCGCGCTACCCCGAGCCTCTTGCGCCGGATGTCGCGGCCCGGCGAGCGGGTCTTGCGATGCTCGAACTCGATGCCGTTCTCGATGCGGTGCGCGCGCTCGACGGGACGCACGACCTCGTCCTGGTCGAAGGCGCGGGCGGGGTCGCGGTGCGCCTCGGTGCCGATGGATTCACTGTGCTCGACGTCGCCGCCGCCGTCGGTGCGCAGGTTCTGATCGTGGCGGGCGCAGAGCTGGGGACGCTGAACCACAGCACTCTGACCATTGCCGCAGTGCGGTCGGTCGGTGTCGAATGCGCAGGCCTGGTGATCGGATCGTGGCCTGCCGAGCCGAGCGTGGCGGCAGGAGTCAACCGCGACGAGTTGCCGCTCGTGACGGGACTCGAGCTGATCGCGTGTGTTCCCGAGGGTGCGGGCCTGCTCGACTCATCCGAGTTCGAAACCCTGGCCGGCGGCGTCTTCGGTGAGTTTACCGACTCATTACTTGGGTAACCCGATGTGAACAGTTTGCCGGCTCGGCATTCGTAACAAACGGGAAGTCGACACCATGAACACCACCGTATGGATCATCGTTGCAGTAGTAGTCGTTCTGTTGATCCTTGCCATCGCCGTGGTTGTGGCACGCAAGGGCAAGGAACGAAAGAGGTTGGAAGCGAACGAAATTCGTGAGAAGGCAGCCGAACGCACAGTAGAGGTGGAGCAGCGTCAAGCCGTCGCCGACGAGAGCGCAGCCCAGGCGCGTCGAGCACAGGCGGACGCCGATGCGAAGGCCGCACAGGCACGTAAGTTGTCGCTCCAGGCCGAAACGCACCGTGGCGACGCCGCATCCTCGCGTGAAGAACTGGACGCCGAATTCGCGCGCGCGAACAAGATCGACCCGGACGTCGACCATCGCTCGGGTGATGCGCACACGGGTAACGACGGCCGGCTCGACGAGCACGACTCCGCGCACCGCACCGGAACACACAGCACTGGAACGCACAGCGCCGACGTTCGTGAGGGTGTCACACACACGAGTAACGACCCGCGCAGCACAGGGGAGAAGGTTCGCGACACCGTCGACCCACGCACGGACAACGGACACCACCGCACGAACTGACAACCGTCTGCTGTTGCCGTCGACGACACGCGCGGTTCGAACGAGCCCGGACCCGACCGATCGGGTCCGGGCTCGTTCGTTCCAGGACGGCGCACTGCGGGGTGCGACGGCGGTGGGAAGTTCGCCGATTATTACGCCCTGTAGTTGGTGATTTCGCCGAACCTGGGACACTGGAAGTCGTGACTGTTTCCCCCGGCGACGACGCCCCCGTATCGGCCCAACTGTTCGCCCGCGCGAGCACGGTGATTCCAGGTGGCGTCAACTCGCCGGTGCGGGCCTTCGCGTCCGTCGGCGGAACGCCCCGCTTCATCACCCGCGCCAGCGGATACACCATGACCGACGCCGACGGGAAGTCCTACGTGGACCTCATCTCGTCCTGGGGCCCGATGATCCACGGGCACGCCCATCCGGCCATCGTCGAGGCCGTCCAGAAGGCGGCCGCAACCGGTCTGTCGTTCGGTGCACCCACGGTGCGTGAAATCGAACTGGCCGAGGAAATCGTGCGCCGCGTCGGCCCCGTCGACCAGGTACGTCTTGTGAATTCGGGCACAGAAGCAACCATGAGCGCGGTGCGGCTGGCCCGTGGATTCACCGGCCGGACCAAGATCGTCAAATTCTCGGGTTGCTACCACGGCCACGTCGATGCCCTGTTGGCCGACGCGGGATCGGGACTGGCCACCCTCGGGCTGCCGACCTCGCCCGGCGTGACCGGCGCACAGGCGTCGGACACCATCGTCGTTCCCTACAACGACCTCGCCGCCGTCTCCGCGGCCTTCGAGGCGAACGCCGGCCAGATCGCGTGCATCATCACCGAGGCAGCCGCAGGCAACATGGGAGCAATTCCGCCGGTCACCGGCTTCAACGAGGGCCTACGCCGCCTCGCGACCGAGCACGGCGCGCTGCTGATCATGGACGAGGTGATGACCGGATTCCGCGTCAGCGCCTCCGGTTGGTACGGCATCGACGGTGTCGCAGGCGATCTCTACACCTTCGGCAAGGTCATGTCCGGCGGGTTGCCCGCTGCGGCATTCGGCGGTCGAGCAGACGTGATGACCTACCTGGCACCGGCAGGACCGGTGTACCAGGCAGGCACATTGAGCGGCAACCCCGTCGCCGTCGCCGCTGGATTGACGAGCCTGCAACTGGCCGACGCAGCCGTCTACGAGAAGCTGCAGACCAACTCGCAGCGACTCGGAACACTGCTCGGTGACGCCCTCACCGCTGAAGGCGTCACCCATCACGTGCAGTTCGCGGGCACTATGGTGAGTGTGTTCTTCGCCGATGGACCCGTCACCGACTACGCGCAGGCCAAGGCCGCGCAGACGTGGCGATACCCGGCGTTCTTCCACGCCTTCCTCTCCCGTGGGGTGTACCCGCCGCCGAGCGCATTCGAGGCCTGGTTCGTCTCCGCAGCCCTCGACGACCGCGCATTCGAGATCATCGCCGACGCGGCCCCCGCCGCAGCGAAAGCTGCAGCAGCCGCCACAGCCCCTCAGTGACGTCCGACCCGAACTGATTCCCACCCGACTAGCGAGAAACAGGACCCCGACGTGACCGAGGCCCCCGCAACACATCCGCACTCGACGACGCGCACCATCGTGCACGTCCTCCGGCACGGCGAGGTGCACAACCCCAAGGGCATCCTCTACGGGCGGCTGCCCGGCTTCAAGCTGTCCGTGACCGGCCAGGCGCAGGCCAAGGCTGTTGCGGATTCGCTCGCCGGCCACGACATCACCCACGTCGTGGCGTCACCACTGCTGCGCGCCCAGGAGACGGCCGGGCCGATCGCCGCGGCCCACGGCCTGACCATCGCCGAGGACGAGAACCTCATCGAAGCGGGCAACGAGTTCGAGGGACTGCGGGTGGCCGTCGGCGACGGTGCGCTACGCCGACCACGGCACTGGTGGAAGCTGCGCGACCCGTTCACCCCGTCCTGGGGCGAGCCGTACCTGCAGATTGCGCACCGCATGCTCGCCGCCGTCAACGCGGCCCGCGTCGAAGCCGTCGGACACGAAGCCGTCTGCGTCAGTCACCAGCTCCCGGTGTGGACCCTGCGCCGATTCCTGCAGGGCGACCGACTGTGGCACGACCCGCGGAACCGCCAGTGCGGGCTTGCGTCGCTGACCTCGCTCGTCTACGAGGGTGACCAACTGGTCGACCTCGTCTACTCCGAGCCCGCAGGAGCGTCCGATCCGAGGATCTCCGGTGCGTAGGTTTCTGCTCGCAATTTCTGCGGTGGCCCTCGTCGCGGGGTGTTCCACCGGCACCGACGCGGTGGCACAGGGCGGGACCTTCCAGTTCGTCTCGCCGGGCGGAAAGACCGACATCTTCTACGACCCGCCGTCCGACCGCGGTGCCCTGGGCGAACTGTCCGGGCCCGACCTGATGACCGAGGGCAAGACGACATCCCTGTCGGACTACGACGGTGACGTCGTGGTCCTGAATGTCTGGGGTCAGTGGTGTGGACCGTGCCGCGGTGAAGCCGACGACCTGGAAAAGGTCTACGAAGCTACCAAGGCCACGGGCGTCGAATTTCTCGGCATCAACGTGCGCGACGAATCACAAACCGCTGCACAGGATTTCGTCGTCAGCAACAACGTCACGTACTCCTCGATCTACGACCCGCCCATGCGCACTCTGACCGCGCTCGGCGGAGTGCCCACCTCCGTCATTCCGACGACCATCGTGCTCGACCGACAGCACCGCGTCGCCGCAGTGTTCCTGCGTGAGCTGCTGGCCGAGGACCTGCAGCCCGTCGTCGAACGCGTAGCAGCCGAGGAGCCAGTGCAGCAGTGACCGTGACAAATCTGGCCGGGATCGGCGCGAGTTTCCAGGAAGCTGCGGCCTCCGGGCCACTGATCCTGGCGCTCGGAGCCTGCGTGCTGGCCGGGCTCGTCTCCTTCGCATCGCCGTGCGTCGTGCCGCTCGTTCCCGGATACCTCTCGTACCTGGCCGGCGTCGTCGGTGCAGATGCCCCGGCCGTCAGCGCCGACGAGGCCGCGGTGAAGACGAAGGTGCGCAGCGGACGGCTTCGCGTGGCCGGAGCGGCGGGACTGTTCGTCCTCGGCTTCACCGTGGTGTTCGTACTCGCCACCGCGTCGGTGTTCGGAGCGATCTCGGTACTGGCGATCAATCGCGAACTGCTGATGAGGATCGGCGGCGTCGTCACCATCGCCATGGGCCTGGTGTTCGTCGGACTGATCCCCGCACTGCAGCGCGACGTCCGGTTCGAGCCAAGGCAGATCGGCTCCCTGGCCGGAGCCCCGCTGCTCGGCGGCGTGTTCGCACTCGGCTGGACCCCATGCCTCGGGCCGACACTGGCAGGCGTCATCTCACTGGCCGCAGGTACCGACGGTACGACGGCAGCGCGGGGCGTCGTCCTGATCGTGGCCTACTGCCTCGGTCTCGGCCTACCGTTCGTGATCCTCGCGTTCGGTTCGGTCAGCGCGCTGCGAGGCGTCGGCTGGCTACGTACACATGCACGACAGATACAGGTGTTCGGCGGAATCATGTTGATAGCGGTAGGAATTGCACTGGTCACCGGTGCCTGGGATCAGTTCGTCGGCTGGGTGCGCGACGCCTTCGTCTCCGATGTGGTGTTGCCGATATGACCGTCGACATCGAAGAGCGCACCGAAGCGTCGCCGCCGCGTAAGCAGTCGCTGCTCGGCAGGGGAGTGGCCCTGATTCGCAACACCTGGCGCGGCCTGACCAGCATGCGAACCGCGCTGGTGCTGTTGTTCCTGCTGGCGTTCGCCGCGGTGCCGGGGGCACTGGTGCCGCAGCGCAGCCTCAACGCGGGCAAGGTCGACGAGTACATCGCGAACCGCCCGACCCTGGGCCCGATCATGGACAAGCTCGAGCTCTTCGACGTGTTCGGCAGCTTCTGGTTCACCGCGATCTACGCACTGCTGTTCGTCTCACTGATCGGTTGCATCCTGCCGCGCTGCATCGAGCACGCGAAGCAGTTGCGCGCCAAGCCTGTTCGTGCGCCGCGCAACCTTTCGCGCCTGCCGCACCACAGCCGCTACGAGGTAGACGGCACACCCGAGGAGATCGCGGCACAGGTGCGCACCCAGTTGCGCGGGTGGCGCGTCGCCCAGCGGTCCGAGGACGGCGGAGCAGTGACGCTGTCGGCGGAGAAGGGCTACGTCCGGGAATTGGGCAACCTCGTCTTCCACCTCTCCCTCGTCGGACTGCTGGCCGCAATCGCCATGGGCAAACTGCTCGGCTACGAGGGAAATCGCATCGTGATCGCCGACGACGGCCCCGGCTTCTGCACCTCGACTCCGGCCAACTACGACTCGTTCCGTGCCGGCAACCTCGTCGACGGCACCGAACTCGAGCCACTGTGCGTGCGCGTCAAGGACTTCCAGGCCGACTACCTCGACACCGGCCAGGCCGAGATGTTCACGTCCAACATCGAGTACCAGGCGGGCGAGGACCTCGAAAACGACGTCTGGCGCGACGAGCAACTGCAGGTCAACCACCCGCTGCGCGTTGCAGGTGACCGCGTCTACCTGCAGGGTCACGGCTACGCGCCCACCTTCACCGTGACGTTCCCGAACGGCGAGACCCGCACCGACACCATTCAGTGGCAGCCGACGGACGCGACGACGTTCCTCTCCAGTGGAGTGCTGCGCGTCGACCCGCCCGGCGGCCTGTATCCCGACGCCCTCGACCGGCGTAAGAACCAGATCGCCATCGAGGGACTGTTCGCGCCGACGGCCTCGTTCCACGGCAGCCTGCTGTCGTCGAGCTTCCCCGCCATGAACGACCCCGCAGTCGCCATCGACATCTACAAGGGCGACACCGGACTCGACACCGGACTCCCACAGTCCATCTTCTCGCTCGATCAGGAAATGATCGCCCAGGGCAGGCTGGTCAAGCAGGACCGCGTCAACCTGATGCCAGGAGAGTCCGCGACGCTCAGTGACGGCACCGTCGTCACGTTCGACGGCGCGAAAGAATTCGTCAATCTCCAGGTCTCGCACGACCCGGCCCAGACCTGGGTGCTCGTCTTCGCACTCACCATGATGGGCGGACTGCTCGTCTCACTGGTGATCAAGCGTCGCAGAATCTGGGTCCGACTCACCGCCGACGCGCAAGCACGACGTACTGTAGTAGACCTCGGCGGACTTGCACGCACCGATCAGGCGGGGTGGGGCGAAGAGTTCGACCGCCTGTGCACCCGCCTGCTCGGCGACACCTCGAAACAGGAGAACTGACCGATGCCGATCAACGAGAACCTTTCGCAGTACAGCGACTGGTCGTTCGAATCAGCGTTCACCATCTACGTGCTCGCGTTCGTCCTGCTCATCGCCCAGTACGCCTCCGCCAAGGCAACGGCCGTGCAGGCGAAGGAGCTCGTCGGTGCCGGTGCCCCGGCTCTCGACTCCCGACCGGGACGCGTCACCGAAGCGCCGAAGCGCCCGCTCTCCGATCGACTCGCAGGCATGGGTTTCGCGTTGCTCGCACCTGCCCTCGCACTGCACATTGCCTCGGTGGTGCTCCGCGGCTTCGCCACTCACCGCTTCCCGCTCGGCAACATGTACGAGTTCGTCACCATGGCCACCGCCGCCGCGGCACTGACCTCCGTCGTCGCGCTGCGCAAGAAGACGATGCGCCCCATGCTGGTGTTCGTCCTCGCTCCGATCATCGTGCTGATGTTCTTCGCCGCCACCAAGCTCTACGCCGACGCCGCACCCGTCGTCCCCGCGCTGCGCTCGTACTGGCTGCCCATCCACGTCACCATCGTCAGCGTCGGAAGCGGCATCCTCCTGGTCTCCGGCGTCGCGAGCCTGCTGTTCCTGCTGCGCATCAAGCAGCCCCTCGGTGAGGAAAGCGTTGGGTTCTGGGGCAAGTTCGCCTCCAAGCTGCCCGACGCCCAGGCACTCGACCGACTCGCCTACAAAACGACCATCGTTGCCTTCCCGCTCTTCGGAGCAGGCGTCATCCTCGGCGCGATCTGGGCCGAGGCCGCATGGGGACGCTTCTGGGGCTGGGATCCCAAAGAAACGATGTCGTTCATCACCTGGATCATCTACGCCGCCTACCTACACGCCCGCGCCACTTCCGGATGGCGCAACACCCGTGCGGCATGGATCAACGTCGCCGGATTCACCGCCATGCTCTTCAACCTCTTCATCATCAACATGGTGGTCTCGGGACTGCACAGTTACGCAGGACTGAACTAGCAGTCGGCCGCTGCGCAGGCCGCCCAGCTGGTAGCGTCCGATCCGGCTCGATGGGGGAAACATCCGAGCTCGGATCTTCGATTGTGGGACGCGAACTGGGGGGGAATCGGTCATGGCCGATCGGCACGAGAACAATTGGCAACCCGTCCGGCCGTTGGACGACGACGTACAGGACGTCGAGCCCGTCGCTCGCACCGCGCCGACGTCCGATGCGACGGCCACCACAGCCGAGCCGGAGGCTCAGGCTGCCGTCAAGCGTGAACCCTTCAGATCCACCCCCATCACAATGCCGCCCGAAAGCGTCGACAACCCACCACTCGCCCCACCCGACGTCACCCCTGAGCCGTCGGCCGAGCTCGTTGTCGGTCCCGAGACCGATCGTGGGACGGTATCGGTTCGCTCTGCGGCATCTGCGGCATCTGCGGCATCTGCGGAGAATGCACCGGCAACGCCCGCGGGTACGCCGACATCATCTTCCGCCACGACGTCGGCGCGCGCAGAGCAGCGTCCCGAGGCCTCGACACCCGAGGCCTCGACACCCGAGGCGAGGCCGATTCCGAGCCCGCCGGTGCCACCCGCGCCCCAACCCGTGACGACCAACCATTGGGTCCCACAACATCACTGGGCTCCGCACGATCAGGGCCTGCCGCCGGGACAGCCGCAGCCGGGGCAGTGGCAGCCGCAGAATCAATGGGCGCCCCAGCCGGGACAGTGGCCACAACCGATGCCTGATCAACGGTCACACCCGAACCAGGTTCCGCCGCATCAGACTCCGCCCCAACAGACTCTGCCCCATCAGGGCGCGCCCATTCAGCAGGCCCCGGAGTACCGCCCGCACATGCAGCAAGGCCCAGGCGATGCGTTGATCGTCGCACCGACGCCGGGATCAGGTTGGCCGGGTCAGCAGCCCGTTCCGCAGGCGACCTCGTCACTCGACCTCGGTAGTTCCTTGCTGATTCGATCGGCAGATGTGCCGCCCGTGGCCGGTTGGCGTCGTGCGTTGCATCTGATGTCCGCCGGCCACATCAACGTGGGAAACAGTGCCGCTCAGCAGCGACGTCTGGAATTGACCGCGCAGGTGCGGCGACCCCTGGTCGGGTGCTATCGCGTCGCGGTGCTCTCGCTGAAAGGCGGCGTCGGCAAAACGACGACGACGGCGACGCTGGGCTCGACGTTCGCCCAGATTCGAGGGGACCGGGTGATCGCGATCGATGCGAACCCCGATCGAGGAACGCTGGGACAGAAGGTGCCGTCCGAGACCACTGCCACCGTTCGAAACCTGTTGCGCGACATCAAGTCTCTGGATCGCTACAGCGACGTCCGGGCCTACACGTCGCAGAACGCCCATCGGCTGGAGGTGTTGGCGTCCGATTCGGATCCGGCGGCCTCCGAAGCGTTCAGCGGCGAGGACTACGACCGCGCGGTGTCGTTGTTGGAGAAGTTCTACAGCATTGTCATCACGGACTGCGGCACCGGATTGATGCACTCGGCAATGGAGAGCATCCTCGAGGGAGCGGACACGCTGGTGGTTGTCAGCTCAGGATCGGTGGACGGCGCACGGAGCGCATCGGCAACGCTGGATTGGCTCGATGCGCACGGCTACCGCGAGTTGGTCGCCAAGTCCGTGGCGGTGGTCAACGGGGTTCGGCCGAGGGCCGGAAAAGTGGATCTGCACAAGGTCGTCGAGCATTTCGAGCAACGGTGCGCCCACGTCCGGACGATCCCGTTCGACCCGCATCTCGAGGAGGGGGCCGAGATCGAGCTGGATCGTCTCCGTGGACGCACGCGAAAGGCACTCTTGGAAGTTGCGGCGGCGGTCGCGACAGGATTTCCTGACGCGTCCACCGGTTCCTACCGCAACTGACAACCGCCGGACCCTATTCGCTGGGCTCGGTGCCGGCCTCGGTTCCGTCTTTTCCTCCGCGGCGAGCCTCACGGTTCATCCGCCACAAGAAATCGGGATCGTCATCGGGTCCGACAGTGCGGGTGGGCGCAGCAGGTCGGGTGCTGGGTCCGAATGCCTTCCAGAACAGCACGATCACTGCCACCAAGCCGATCAACGCCAATAGATAGATCACGACGCACCTCCTACTACGAGGGTAACCGCGATGCAACGGCCTCCGCACCCGTCGAGCGTCGAAGATTCCTGAGAATGTTCGATGACTTCGTACGGGTGCGGATACCGAGGGTCGATCGTCCTTCGTGACGCGTGAATCAGTGGTGCGCGCCGGCTTCCGTCGTCAGCGAGGTCAGCAACTGCATGACCTCGGTCTCGCGGAATCGACGGTGTCCGCCCGGCGTACGAAGCGAGCCGAGGCGTCCGGCGTGTGCCCAGCGAGTCACGGTCTTCGGGTCGACGTGGAAAAGCGCGGCTACCTGACCCGGCGTGAGCAGTGAGTCCTGAGCCTTGTGAAATGTGGGTGCGCTCATCTTGTCGTGTCCTCCTACGATGCGGTTCGGTGCGTGTGCGTCGAACCGGAAATAACGGTCTGCTGTGGTTCGTGCCCCATGGTTGCACTCGAACCCCTAGGTACTCGACTGATACAAGGTTGGTAAAGGTGAGGTAATGGACAAATCGGTCACGACAGGGGTGGGTCGGGTAGTGATCCGAGCCCGGTAACCTGGGACCCGTGAGTGACGCGAACAGTGCCGACAGCAGCGATCCGACCAGCGCAAATGCCGTGCCGGGTAGGTCGGCGAAGAAATCTCTCGCCGTGAACCTCGGGGTCTACACCTTCGCGCGACTGGCGTTGGTCATCGTGATCGCCGCGGTCATCGTCGGAGTCGGTTTACTCTTCGGCGTGGAGGTGCCGGTGCTCGTGGCCGCGATCTTCGCGGTGCTGATCTCACTCCCGCTGTCGCTGCTCCTGTTCAAGAACATGCGCATCCGCGTCAACGAATCCATCGCCGCGGTGGACGAGGACAGGCGCACCGCGCGCGCGGACCTGCAGTCGAAGCTGCGCGGAGAAGACGGCTCGAAGTGACCAGGTCGGTGGACCACTCGGGATCGCGCCGGTGGGTCGACAACGCGGTCCGGCTGATCGAAGCAGATTCCCAGCGCAGTGCCGACACACACCTGCTTCGCTATCCCCTCCCAGCGGCCTGGGGCATCTCGCTGTACCTCAAGGACGAGTCCACGCACATCACCGGCAGCCTGAAGCACCGGCTGGCTCGGTCGCTGTTTCTGTACGCCATCTGCAACGGCTGGATCACCGAACGCACTACGGTGATCGAGGCGTCGTCGGGCTCCACCGCCGTCAGCGAGGCGTATTTCGCCGGACTGCTCGGGCTGAAGTTCGTCGCGGTGATGCCACGGAGCACCAGCCCGGCCAAGGTCGCCCTCATCGAGTCTCACGGCGGACGGTGTCATTTCGTCGACCACCCCGGTGAGATGTACACCGAAGCACATCGACTCGCCGCCGAACCCGACTGCCACTACATGGACCAGTTCACGCACGCCGAGCGAGCCACCGACTGGCGCGGAAACAACAACATCGCCGAGTCCATCTTCGATCAGCTACGGCTCGAGGAATGCCCCGTCCCCGACTGGGTGGTCGTGGGTGCCGGGACCGGAGGAACCAGCGCCACCATCGGTCGCTACATCCGATACCGCAGGCATGCAACGCAATTGGCAGTGGTCGACCCCGAGAATTCTGCCTTCATCGGCGGCTACGAGACCGGCGACGCTGCCTACGAGACAGGCCTGTCCTCCCGCATCGAAGGGATCGGCCGACCGCGCGTGGAACCGTCGTTCGTCGGCCAGGTGATCGATCGCATGATCGCAGTGCCCGACGCTGCCTCCGTCGCGGCCGCGCGATTCACCTCGGAAGCACTCGGAAAACGGGTGGGCGGATCCACGGGAACCAACATCTGGGGTGCCTTCGGGTTGATCGCGGAGATGATCGCCGCGGGCCGCGGTGGGAGCGTCGTGACATTGCTGTGCGACGGGGGCGACCGCTACGCGCACACCTACTTCGACGACACCTGGGTGGCGAACCAGGGCATGGACCTCGCCGCACCGACCGCAGCGCTCGACGGGTTCATCCGTACCGGAGTGCTCTCACCCTAGACGCGCCTGCACCCGCAGACTCCTCGCCAGGTGGTCTCGTTGCTCGATCACCAAGCGCCGCAGGGCCGCCGGTGCCCACTCGTGCTCGGCGAGCCAACTGTCTGCGGCCTCGGTCGAGGACTGCTGCGGAAACAGACGGACGACGATTCGTCGCGCGATCTCGATGCTGCGCGAGGTCCACAACGACGAGATGGACTCGAAGTACCGGTCGTCGTACGGCTGCGTCAGGTCCGGTCGGTGCCCGGCTCCGAAGCCGGTGATGAAAGCGTCGAGAACGTCGTTGGACGCGTCGTCGCGCTCGGTGATGGCGGCCCACGCCCTCGCCTTGACCTCGGCATCCGGTATCGCCGTCGACGCCGCGATGTGTGCGGTGCGTCCCGACGACGTGTTGTCCGCGGCCAGTTCGGCATCGAGTTCGGCCGTCGTCGCGTTTCCGGTGGCGGCCAGGGCCAACCAGAACGACCAACGTTGATCGGGATCGAGACGCAGACCCGGCACGGTGGCCGTGCCGTCGAGCAGAGCGCGGAGGTCGGCTGCACGGGATCCGTCGAGTTGGGACGCGGCCGCGGTGGCCCGCGCCCACACCAACTGGGTATCGCTCCCCGGCACGCTCGAATGCAGTTGCGTCCACGACGCCTCGAGCCACTGCCGAGCGGGTTCGACCCGCCGGTTTTCCGGGAGGTAGTGCTCGAGGGCGTAAGCAACGTTGGCCGTGACTGCCGAGAGCAGTCCGATCTTGGGCTCGTTGGGCGCGAATCTGGTTGCGAGGTCGATGTATTCGAGTGCGGACAGCTCGGCATCGCGGGTGAGGTTCCACAGCGCAGACCACACCAGGCCTCGGGCCAGGGGATCGACGATGCGATCGAGGTGAGCGAGCACAGTGGCGGTGGAGCGCTCGTCGAATCGGATCTTGGCGTACGTCAGGTCGTCGTCGTTGAGCAGAACCAGTGCGGCCTCGGGGAAGTCGACCGGCGTTCGTGCCTCGATGATGTCGAGTTCGTAGCGCCGGGTGCGCGTCAGGTTCCCTGCCTCGTCGAGATCGTAGAGGCCGACGGCAATGCGGTGAGGCCGCGGATCCGTCTGCTCGACGGCGTCGCCGGTGTAGCCGATCGTCGACACGCCGGTGGTTTGCAGCCATGCCTCGGCCCAGGTGTCGAGGTCGCGCCCGCTCGCGGTGGACATCTCACCGAGCAGGTCCGTCAGCGTCGTGTTCCCGAAGGCGTGGGTGCGGAAGTAGTTGCGGGAAGCAGCGAAGAAGGCGTCGGCACCGACGAACGCGCCGAGTTGCTTCAGGACGCTTGCGCCCTTGGCATAGGTGATGCCGTCGAAGTTCAGCTTCGCGGCCTCGAGGTCGGTGATGTCGGCGACGATCGGATGGGTGGTCGGCAGCTGGTCCTGCAGGTAGGCCCATGCTTTTCGACGGTTGGCGAAGCTGACCCAGGCATCGGTGAATCGAGTGACCTCGGCCGACGCGTATGCGCCCATGTAGTCGGCGAACGATTCCTTGAGCCACAGGTCGTCCCACCACTGCATCGTGACGAGGTCGCCGAACCACATGTGCGCCATCTCGTGCAGAATCGTGTTGGCGCGGGCCTCGTACTGGGCTTCGGTTGCGGCAGAACGGAATACATACGATTCGGTGAACGTGACGAGGCCGGGATTCTCCATCGCTCCGAGGTTGTATTCGGGCACGAAGATCTGATCGTACTTCCCGAACGGGTACGGGTAGTCGAACTTGTCGTGGAAGAAGTCCAGGCCCCGCTTCGTGATGTCGAAGATGTCCTCGGCGTCGAAGTACTCGGCGAGCGAAGCCCGGCAATAGGCTCCGAGGGGGACGGTGAGTTCGCCTCGAGTCCAGGACGATCGGACGCGGTGATACGGGCCCGCCGCAACGGCGGTGATGTAGGTCGATATCGGCAGAGTCGACGCGAACGTGGTGACCGTGTCGTCGGTGACTCCCTCGCGGTTGGACAGCACGGTCCACGTCGGTGGAGCCGCCACCGTCAGAGTGAACGGGGCCTTGAGGTCCGGTTGCTCGAAGTTCGCGAACACCCTCCGCGCATCGGCGGGCTCGTACTGCGTGTACAGGTAGACGTTGTCGTCCACAGGATCGACGAACCGGTGCAGCCCTTCACCCGATCGGCTGTATCGGCCTCGCGCGCGTATCCGCACGACGTTGTGCTCGGTGAGCCCGACCAGCTGAATGCGAGCGCCGTCGTAGTCGACCGGTGTGTCGGTGCTGTTGACGATGACCTCGTCGACTGCGGCACCGATGAAGTCCACCCACGTTGCAGCCGTGGTCGCATCGAATTCGATGGTCGTGACGGTCTCGAAGGTGTCGAGGCTCGTGTCCTGCGCACCCAGAAGATCCAGGTGAACGCGATACGTCACCCCGCGGATGTGGCGCGATCGCCTGCGGGTTTCGGTCCGGGTCAGATTCGCGGTGCTCACCGAACCAACCCTATGCGATCGATTTTCACAGGGTCGGTGCAGTGAAGTAGTGGCGTCCGAGTGGATCGACGGTATGCATCACCCCTTCCGGAAGTAGCTCGGTGCGCCACAGTTTGCGCGTCTTGAGATTGTGGTGAAGCCGGCACCGCGGGCCGATGTTGGTCGGAATCGTCCAACCCCCTCGCTCCGGGTTCTGTCGGTCGAATTCGACGATGTGGTCGAGGTCGCACCGGTCCGAAGGCACGTCGCAGCCAGGATGAACGCAGTACGGCTGGTCGGCGCGAACCCTCGCCGCGAGTGCCCTACTCGGCTTGTACGACAGTGCCCCCGGCGGCGGAAGCGTCAAGCCTCCGTGGCCGTCGGGGTGTAGGGCGTGCACGCCGAGGGGATTGCGCTCGACGATGGCACGCCAGCGCTCGATCAACGTCCCGCCACCCGGTCGCGACCGCGTAGGCGTCCCTTCGGGTGGTGCTGTGGCACGATCCTGCGGCGCGGATTCGGTACTGCCGGTTGCTGTCTCGCCGGTTGCTGTCTCGCCGGTTACGGCGGCACTGCCGGCCGAAGGGTCGGCCGAGCGCGATTGCGGTGTCACATCACCTGAGTCCGCGGCTTCACCGCGAGAGGTCGTGCAGGTCGCGCACCGGCACACCAGCGTCTCGCCGCGCATCAAGGCAGTGTGTGCTTCGCCCCGTCGTTGATCGGGAGATCGTGGGTCCTCGGGGTGCAGGCGCGCGACCTCGGCATCGAGTCGTGAAATCTGATCGTCGGCTTCGCCGTCGGTCATCACGGTGGTGAGGCTCGACAGTCCTCGTGCTCGTCGACGAAGCCGAACTCGCTTCTCCGTCCGCGCGGCCCGTGTACGCACTTCACGGTCCCAGTCCGGATCGGCTTCGATGAGCAGTCGATCGATTTCGCGACCCAGGGAACCCGGTGCCATTTCCCTGGCGGCTTTCAGCACCTCGGCTTCGATGTCGTCGACCGTGTCGGGACGGGCCAGAAGCAGATGATCGTGAATCGTCCTGACCCGTTCCATATCAAGCGAACCGTCGACGAACCGATCCTTCACCGAGGGCCGCAATCGGTGCCACATCTGCACCTTGTTGTTGACGGACGCGAAGGTGGACGACAGCGCTGCAGCCAGTTCGCAGATCGCCGAGCCGTAGAGATCCTTCTCGGTCACTCCTGTGTCCCACGGCGAGGCGCATGCCGTTCGGCCACGAACGTAGTCGTCCATGAACGCCAATTCCGATGCGGCGGCTGCGTTGATCGTCCGGCGCGCGCCGAGAACGTCGGCGAGTGCGCAGTGCTCGTCATCCATCCACGTCGACTTGCGTAGCCCCATGTCACCCCCCAGCGACGCTGGATCGAACTTGTATTCGACCCCATTGCCGAAAGTGTAGAACGGAGCACCGACAAGTTCATCGCCGCAGGTCAAAGGCTCAGCGCGCGCCGACGGCCTCGATCACGTCGAGTTCGAGTAGATAGTGGTTGATGTCGATCGCAGCTCTCGATCCTGCCGCCGCCGAGTTGATCAGCTGTGCAGGCGAATCCGAGACGTTGCCCGCTGCCCACAGCCCGTCCATGCTGGTGCGGCCGGTCGGGTCGGCCGCCACCCACCCGTTCTCCAGCCGCGTGCACCCGATTCGGACCAGGAGTTCATCGTTGGGGACGAATGTCGGTCCGACGAAGACGACCGATCGGGGAACGACGGTGCCGTCGACGAGTTCGACGCCGCTCACGACGCCTCCGTTCGCGACGAGTCGCGCGACCGGGACGTCGACGATCGCAACGGACCGGGCGTCGAGTCGAATCCGTTCGTTGTCCGTCAGTTCGATGCCGTTGGTGAAGAAGACGACGTCCCGTGACCATTGGCGAATCAACGAGGCCTGGTGGACCGTGAACGGTCGATTCGATCCGCCCACAACGGCAATGGGCTGATCCCGCACCTCGTGACCGTGGCAGTACGGGCAGTGCAGTACCCCTGAGCCCCAGTGCTCGCGAACGCCGGGGATGTCGGGTAACTCGTCCCGAAGCCCGGTGGCCACCAGGACCGATCGAGAATTCAGTACCGTCCCACTCTCGAGGTGGACGGTGAAACCGTCGTCGACGCGAGTCACGTTGCTCTGCAGTATTTCTGCGCCGTAATGGAGGGCCTCCCGGCGTCCACTGTCGAGCAGCTCGTGCGGGGATGCCCCGTCACGCGAGAGAAAGCCGTGAACGTGATCGGCAGGCGCGTTGCGCGGATTTCCGGCGTCGACCAGTACCACCTGCCGCCGTGCACGGGCCAAAAGTGTTGCGGCGCTGAGTCCTGCGGGACCACCGCCGATCACCACTGTGTCGTACGTCAAGACGCCTCCTCGGGTCTGCGATAGGCTGTGAAGGTAGCAGAATGTCAACTAGTTAACAATAATGGTGGTGACGATGACCGACGCATCGCTGCGGGAGCTGACCTGCGCACGATGGGCCGAGTTCAACCCCGATCTGGACACCTCGCCCATGCAGGTGGTTGCCCAGATCAAGCGCGTCGTAGCGCTGCTCGAGCTGGCCGTCGAGCCGATCTACGCCGACGCCGGCGTGACGGTGGCCGAGGTCGAACTGATGGTGCCGCTGCGCTATGCGGTCGAACCTGTGACGGCGGTACGCCTTGCCGAGATGCTCGGCATGACCCGCGCGGGAGTCAGCAAAGCGCTGGGAAAGCTCGAGCGCCGCGGTTTTCTCGAACGGATGCCGTCCGCCGTGGATCGGAGATCTGCGACGATCACGTTGACCGATACGGGGAAAGATGTTGTGGACGAGATCTTTCCCCGTGAGCTCGCGGCTCACGGTCGGATGTTCGACGCATTGGGCGCGCGACGCGAGAGCATCCTCGACGCCTTGGACGTACTGGCCGTGTCGATGGAAGGCGGCTTGTCGGCGACATCGGAATCGAAGGCCTGAACGGTCGCACTCGATTCGAGGCGAATCGCCGCTACGCTCGCGATGACGTGCAGGGCAACCTCGGAGGCAGTGCAGTGAACACATTCCAGAAGTCGGCGGCAGCGTTCAACAAGGTCTTCACGGTTGTCATGAAGGCCCCGGTGCTCGACAGAGTGCTCGGACGGTCCATGGGCATCCTGACCTACACCGGCCGCAAGTCCGGCAAGAAGTTCTCGTTGCCAGTGGCGTACAGGCGGACGGGCGATCACGTGAAAGTCGGAGTCGCGATGCCGGACAAGAAGAATTGGTGGAGAAACTTCGAGAACGACGGCGGTCGGGTCGATGTCGACCTCGGGGGCGTCCACCACTCCGGCCGTGCGGTGGCCACGCGCGACGACCGTGGGCGAGTGACCGTCGACATCACCTTGGACAGCTGAATGCTCGCAGGCGCGCTGTCAACCGTCATTGACACCCACCGGTTGTCAATCTAAATTGACATCATGACCGAAGCCACCGCACTTGCTGCCGCAGCCGCCAGTCCCGATCCGGGGGAGGGGCTGCGCGCAGTCGCTGCCCTTCGCCGCCTGCTCGAACGATTGGAAGAGGCGCAGGTGCGCAATGCGCGACGCCACGGCTGGGCCTGGCAGGCGATTGCCGACTCGCTGGGAGTCAGCAGGCAGGCAGTCCACAAGAAGCACGCCGGAAGCGGAAGGTAGACAACCATGTTCGAGAGATTCACCAAGTCGGCCAGAGCGGTGGTCGTCGGCGCGCAGGGCCACGCGCGGACGCTGCACTCGCAACGCATCGAGCCCACCCACTTGTTTCTGAGTGCCCTCGAGCATGCCGACGAACCACTGAGGCGGGGGTTGGCCGCGGCCGGATTCACCGTCGACGGGGTACTGGCGGACGCGCAAGCGAGTGACGCGCGTGCGCTGAAGTCTCTCGGGATCGACCTGGACACCGTCGTGTCGACCATCGACTCCACGCTCGGTCCGGGAGCGCTGAACGAGACGCGGGGTACGAGCCGATCCCATCTCCCCTTCACTTCGTCGGCCAAGGAGGTGTTGACGCTGTCCCTGAAAGAGGCCCTCGAACGACGAGACCGCGAGATAGGCGTCGAGCATGTGCTTCTCGGTCTCGTTCGCGGCGCCGATCCGGGGTTCACCGAACTCGTCCGCAGGCAGTGTTCGCTCGAGGAGTTGCGGTCGGCGATCCTGCCCGTTCGGACGCCGTAGCCCTCGGGCGCTCACGGACCCTACGATGGCGCCATGAACTTTCTGATTCGGCTCGTGATCAACGCCGTTGCCATCTGGGTCGCGAAGGAATTCGTGGATGGCATCACCGTCACCAGCTCGGGCCGCGGTGATGGGTGGGACATCGTGGTTCTGCTCGGCATCGCTGCCGTGTTGACGATCGTCAATGCGTTCATCAAGCCGATGGTGAAGTTGCTGTCGCTGCCGTTGCTGATTCTGACGCTCGGCTTGTTCACCCTCGTGATCAATGCGTTGATGCTGCTGCTGACGGGTTGGCTGTCGTCGCAGACCGGCTACGGCCTCGAGATCGTCGGGTTCGCCGCCGCGTTCTGGGGCGCGATCATCATCTCGATCGTGAACTTCCTGCTGGGCGCTTTCGTGCCCGACGAGCGCTAGGCGAACGCCAGCGCGACGCCGGTGCTCGCGCCCCAGACGAGCATGGCCAGTCCCGAATCACGCAGCGCCGGAATCAGTTCGAATCCGTGAGCGCCCTTGCGTACGGGGGAATTCGCGCGAGCGGCGAGGGGGAGCGCGAGCAGGCCAACCAAGGCCCACGGGGTGCGAGCGATCAGAACGACGGTCATCGCGAAGGGCACCACCAGCAGCGCAAGGTGCAGGTAGCGAGTGCGGGTATCGCCCAATCGCACTGCCAGCGTGAGCTTTCCGGATTCGGTATCGGTGGGGATGTCGCGCAGATTGTTGGCCACGAGTACTGCGCTCGAGAACGATCCGACGGCCACCGCTGCTAAAACTCCGGCCCAGTCGATCTGCTCGGCCTGCACGAACTGGGTGCCGAGGACCGCCACGAGACCGAAGAACACGAACACGGCGATCTCGCCGAAACCGCTGTAGCCGTAAGGCTTCGAGCCTCCCGTGTAGTACCAGGCACCGGCGATGCACACCAGTCCCACCGCGACCAGCCACCACGCGCTGGTTGCCGCCAGCACCAAACCGGCCACTGCGCCGACAGCGAAGCACCCGATGGCGGCATTTTTCACTGCGCCTGCGGAGGCCGCCTTCGAGCCGACCAGCCTCAGAGGTCCGACTCGATCGTCGTCGGTACCGCGGATTCCGTCGGAGTAGTCGTTGGCGAAATTGACGCCGACGATCAGGGCCAACGAGACGATCAACGCCAGCAGGGCCTTCCACCACACACCGGCGTCGAGCGACACGGCCGCACCGGTGCCGACGAGCACGGGAGCGATCGCATTCGGGAGTGTGCGCGGTCGCGCACCTTCGATCCATTGCGCAGTGGTGGCCATGAGCGACGATCTTTCCGTATCTGTTCGACGGGTGAGAACGCGGCCGGTCAGAACGGCAGACGCGGCAATACCGGCAACGGTATGACGGGCATCTGGACGCCTGGGATCTGTGGCAGAGGCACCGTGGGCGGCGGCGGTGGAGCCGGCGGGTAGTAGCGCGGCTCGTACTGCACGTACGGCACCGAACCGCCGGCGGCAGCCGGTGCAGGCGCGGTGGTCGTCGGCGGGGGAGGCGGGACGTCGGGGAGTGGGGACGACGTCGTCTTGCTGGTGGCCGCCGCCGGCGTCGTGGTCTGCGGAACTGCCTCGCCGACGCTGGCAGGGGTGCTCAGCGGTTGGCTCTCGTTGCCGGACCCGAGCGCGGTGAACACGCCGATCGCGGCGATGACGCCGGCGATCGGCAGCGCGATCATGCCCAGTCGTGCCAATGCCGGTCGGTGCGAGACTGCGGGTGGCACCTGGGTCGCGTCGACGTGGGTGGCGTGTACCGCGGCCCCACCGGCGACAACCAGCTCGGGCCTGTCCGGAACGATGACCGGCAGCTGCAGGAACCGTTCGAGGGTGGCTCTGACCAGAGGGACGTTGGACGTGCCGCCGATGGCGACGACGGCGTCGGGATAGAACTCGGCCTCGCGTCCCAGTTGCCGTACCGTCTCGGCGGCTTGCTCGGTGGACCGCGCGATGGACAACTCGAAGATGTGCCGCTCGAGGAGGATGTGCTCGCCGTCGGGTGTGCTGGTGGTCAGGTGCGCAGACAGCGCTTCCTTGATTCCGCGACAGAATGCCGTCAACGCACTGTCCTCGTCGTGCGTTTGTGGAGCTCGCACGATGCCCAGGCCGAGAATGTGCTCGCGGACCACAGCGTCGAACGCGGTGCCGCTGATGGCGGTGGTTCGCGTCGAACCGTAGGAGCGGCCGGATTCGACGTCCACGATGTCGACGTTCACGCCGGTTTCTCCCGCGTCGAACAGTGCGATCGTTCGGTGGTGGGCGGGCAGCCCGGGGCGCAGGTACTCCAGTGCCGCGCCGGTTTCGTCGATGAGGTGGACGTCGGAGACGTACTCCTCGGCGAGTGCGCCGGTGATCTCGGTACGTTCCGCGGGGGTGCGATAGGCGACGCCGAGAGATTGGGGTGCGTCCGGACTGTCGACGATGCCGCGGACGACGCGTGCGAGGTCCCGCGCCGTCGGCGAGAGCTGCCAGTCGTCGAACGGGGTGCCGTCGGTCCATGCGCCGTCCTCGGTGGTCCGCGCCGTGCGAATGCCGCACGTGCCCGCGGACACACCCACTGACGAACGCATCTCTGCTCCGGCCTCTCCGATTCGGTGACGGTGTTTGGGTCCATCGAACGCGCCCTCATGACAGGCGACGTGAACACTGTACCGTCTCACGGTTTGGTTAGAGCCCCGAAACATTCCGAAAGTCGAGTCGATGGTTTCGTCTCTGCGGCCTACGATCTGATGGCAGTGCCCATCGACAGCGCGGTTTCGCAAACGAACCACCTCACGACCGACCTTCCGGTGGTGGGGATACTCGGCGTCGTCGCGACGGCGGTCGACGGCAGTCTCGTCCCGGTAGCGGGTGTGCGCGCACAGTCCCTGCTGGTGGCGTTGGCGCTGGCACCGGGCCGTGCGCGGTCGGCGCAGGCGCTCATCGACGAGGTGTGGCCCGGTGAGCCGCCCCGATCGCCCAAGAACGCTCTGCAGACGCAGGTGTCTCGGCTGCGGTCGGTGTTACCGACGGGCGTTCTCGTCAGTGGGCCCGGTGGTTATCGGTTGGTTCTCGGCAGCGACGACACCGATCTCGGGATTGCGCGGGTCCTCGCCCGCGCTGCGGAGGGTCTCCTCGCGTCGGCACAATTTCAGGACGCGCTCGATACGGTGCTCGAGGCCCTGAGCCTGTGGCGCGGGGAGCCGGTCGAGTCCGTTCGAGTGCATTCGGAACAGCTCGAGTTCGCGCTGAGGTCCATGCAGATCACGGCGCTGCTCGGGCTGCGTCGTTTCGGTGACGCCCTGCCGCTCGCCGAGGCCGGGGTGGCCGCCGACCTCGCCGACGAGCGCGCTGCGGCCGATCTCATGCGTGCGTTGCACGGAGCGGGCAGATCGAACGACGCGCTGACGGTGTTCGCGGCCTTGCGAACCGAACTCGCCGAGCGATTGGGGACGGACCCCTCGACCGCTGCGACCGCATTGAACGCCGAGATTCTGAGGCACTCCGCACCGAACACGATGCAGTCGATCGGTCTGCGCGCCGCACCCAACGCGCTCATCGGTAGAGACGTCGACGTCGAGGCGATCGAGGGGCTGCTGCGCAGCTCTCGCGTCACCACGGTCCTCGGCCCCGGCGGCGCGGGCAAGACGCGTATCGCCCACGAGCTCGGCCGCCGCGCTGCGGACCGCGTATCGGTGGCCTTCGTCGAATTGGCGTCGCTGCGCAGCGGAGAGGACGTCGCGTCGGCCATCGGAGCCACTCTCGGACTCACCGAGGCGGACTTCAAGGTCGGTGGACTTCAGGTCACCCGTGTCCATTCCATACAGGAACGATTGGTCGACGTCTTCTCGACCCGGCGGGGACTGCTGATACTCGACAATTGCGAGCACGTGATCGACGAGGTCGCGGTGGTGGTCGACGCCCTGGTGGCCGCGACGGACTCGGTGACGGTTCTGGCGACCTCGCGATCTCCGATGGGGATCACGGCCGAGTCGGTCTTTCCGTTGCCGTCGCTGGGAGTGGCGGGCACCGATTCGCCTGCAACCGAACTGTTCTGCATCAGGGCGCGTGCGGTTCGGCCGTCGGCGCGCCTCGAACCCGACGCGGTGGCTCGTCTGTGCCGCGCGTTGGACGGTATGCCGTTGGCGATCGAACTCGCTGCGGCGCGCGTGAAGTCGATGAGCGTCGAGGACATCGACGCCGGACTCGACCGACGTTTCGCGCTGCTGCGATCGGCGGATCGAACTCGACCGGAACGACACCGGACGTTACATGCCGTCATCGACTGGAGCTGGAACCTTCTCGACGCCACCGAGCAGGCGGCTCTGCGTCGACTGTGCCGGTTTCCGGCGGGATTCGATCTCGATGCCGCGCGGCAGGTGGCCGAATGGGCTGTGGTGGAGGATATTTCGGCTGCGCTCGATGGTCTGGTGAACCAGTCGATGCTCACCGTCGTCGACTCGCCGACCGGTATTCGGTACCACATGCTCGAGACGGTTCGCGAATACGGTGAACGCCGACTCGATGCGAGCGGCGAAGTTGCCGATGTCGCTGCACGGGTGCGTTCCTGGGCCGCGACCGTGGCGACTACGGTCTCCGCGGGCTATTCTGCTGGGCGTCCGGCAGAGATGGTGCTGGTGTTGGAAACCGAACACGACAACTTGCTGTCGGTGATGAGACATTCTTTTGCACATCGAGATTCGCAAAGCGTGTGCACTCTGTTCTCGGTGCTCGGCTACTTCTGGGCCATGCGCGGTGCGCATTCGGAGGTGCTCAATTGGGCAGGCCGGGTGCAGGAGAGTATGCGCCGCGGGCTTGCCGACACACCCGACGACAACGCCGTGATGTGCCTGCTGGTGTTGGCGGCGCACTTCGCCCACGGCGCAGATCTGCGGCAGTTGGCCAGAATTCGGTTGGATCTGCGGCGTCTGTTGCGGAGCAGGACGCAGCTGTCGCCGGGCCTGCAGTTCAATTCCGAGGTTGTGGTTCATCACGGGGGCGGACGGGGCCTGTCTCGAAAGCTCGCTCGTGCCACCAGATCCGAACACGAGGACGTTCGGTGCAACGCGTACGTGGTTCGTTCGATGCTCGCGCAGAATTCGGGTCGACTGTTCGAGTCGATCAGGGACGGCGAGAAGGCACTCGCCCTCGCGCGGCGTCGGGGCGACCTGTGGGCGGTTGGCTCGACCTCTCAGACACTGGCCAGCTCGTACGGACTGTCGGGCGACTACGCGCGGGCCGCGGAGTTCTACCGAACCGCCGCCGACGTCATGTGGGAGGTTCACGCATTCGAGGAGAGCATGCAGACCCGCACGTTCTTGGCGATGGCGTTGATCGGCGCGGGCCGGGTCGACGAGGGCCGCTCGTTGGTGGAAAAACTGTCGGCGGCGACGATGCAGGAGTGGAGCCTGGTCGGGAGCGAGGGGCGTTCGAGTGCCGATGATGCCGGCGCTCGGTGGGATCGCGCTCAGCAGCAGTCGAATTCGGCGTCGTTGACAGCCGCGCGGGCTGCAGCGGATCTCGCGGACGGTGCCGTCGAGCAGGGTCTCGAGGGTTTCCGTGCCGCGCTGGCGATGGGGGGATGGCCGTCGGAGGATCCCAGTGATCCGTTCATGACCATTCTCGTGTGTGCGGCCGTCGGTGCGCATGTTCTGCACGGTCGCGCCGAGGACGTGCGCGAGGCGGTGGGAGCTGTGTCGCGTAAGCCGTGGAATGTGTTGATACCGGGTGGGTTCTACGACATCCCGATGCTCGGTGCGGTTGCCTGTGCGGTGGGTTCTTTCGAGATTCATCGCGGGGATCGGGCCGTGGGGTTGCTGCTGTTGGCGGCGTCGAAGCGGGCGGTGGGTCGGCAGGACTTTCCGTCGATGCGGATCGATCGTCATGTGGATGCGGCCCGAGCGATCGGCGGTGACGTCGAGGTCGATGCCGTTTTCGCTCGGGCCGCTGAATTGACCAGAAGTGCAGCGCTGCAAGAGATTCTGAGATTGCTTGCGCTTGTCTAGGCTTTGCGCATGTACATCCTGACGGTCAGGGGGGCGAAGATCGTAACGATGACGACGGCGCCGATGAGTGAGTACACCACGTGAATTCCGAAGTGCCCGTTGTTGGCGAGTTCGCGCACCGCGGTCACCAGGTGTGAGACGGGGTTGATGTCGGCGAAGGACTGCAGCCAGTTCGGCATGGTGCTGGTGTCGACGAAGGCGTTGGACAGGAACGTCAACGGAAACAGGACCATCATCGAGATACCCTGGACCGACGAGGCCTTGTTCATCAGGGTGCCCAGCAGTGCGAAGATCCAGCTGATCGCCCAGGCACAGAACATCACCAGCAGCACGGCTCCCACCAGGCCGAGCGCTCCTCCTGCCGGGTGATAGCCCATCGCGAAACCGGTGAGGAAGCAGACCACCGCGGCGATCAGATAGCGAATGACGTCGGCCATCAATGCGCCTGCGAGCGGCGCGATTCGGGCGATCGGGAGCGATCGGAACCGGTCGAAGACGCCCTTGTCCATGTCCTCGCGCAGCTGTGTGCCGGTGACGACGGAACCGGTGATGACCGTTTGCACCAGGATTCCCGGAATGATCAAGGGCAGGTACGACGTGACATCGCCGGCGACCGCGCCGCCGAAGATGTAGCTGAACATCAGGGTGAAGATGACCGGCAGCAGCACCACGTCGGTGAGCTGCTCGGGATTGTGTCGTAGCTTGAGCAGACCTCGGTATCCCATGGTGACGGACTGGGCGGCGGTGCGGCCCAGCCCGATGTGTCGGACGACCGGTCGCTCGGCGGGGTCGATGTAGGGGGAGACGTGCGGGGTCAGTGTGGTGGTCATGCTGCGTCCTCGTCTGCGCTCTTGCCGGTGAGAGTCAGGAAGACCTCGTCCAGGCTGGGTTTGGTGACGGTGATTTCGGCGACGTCGATTCCGAAGTCGCGCAAGCGAATCAAGATGTCCGGGGTGATCGACGTATCGGTCATCGGTGCGGTCAGTCGAGCTGCCTCTGGGCTGACTGCCACCTCGACGCCCAGCTGCTCCGCAACCGACACTCGCGCGTCGTCGATCCGGTGTCGGTCGGTCAGAGTCAGGGACAGAGTGGACGTGCCCACCGAGGACTTGAGCCCGTCGGCGGTGTTCTCGGCGATGACGCGGCCGTGATCGATGACGGCGATCCGATCGCACAGCTGGTCGGCCTCGTCCAGGTACTGCGTGGTGAGCAGGACGGTCGAGCCCCCGGCGACGAGACGTCGGATGGTGTCCCACATCTGAACTCGGGTGCGGGGATCGAGACCGGTGGTCGGCTCGTCGAGGAACAGCAGCGGTGGTGCCGAGATCAGGCTCGCCGCCAGATCGAGGCGTCGACGCATGCCGCCGGAGAACAGTTTCAACGGTCGCGACGCTGCATCCGTCAATCCGAATTCCTCGAGGAGTTCGACGGCTTTGGCTTTGCTGTCGCGTCGACTCAGGCCGAGGAGCCGGGAGAAGACGACGAGATTCTCGGTTGCGGTGAGATCCTCGTCCACCGATGCGTACTGGCCGGTGACGCCGACCAGTGACCGGACCGCGGTGGCGTCGGCGACGACGTCTCGGCCGAAAACTCGGGCCGAGCCGCCGTCGGGTCGAAGGAGGGTGGCGAGCATGCGGACCGTCGTGGTCTTGCCTGCCCCGTTGGGGCCGAGGACGCCGTAGACCGCCCCGGTGGGAACGGTCAGGCTGACGCCGTCGACCGCGCGGTGTTTACCGAATAACTTGACGAGGTTCTCTGCCTCGATTGCTGGTGTGGTCATGGGGCCAACGATCGCCCCGGGCGCTTGCACGACGCGTACGTTGCGCTTGCGTCGGCTTGCGCGCGCGCTCAGAGCGGGAGCGAGGTCTCCGTGAGGCCGACGCCGCCCGTGCCGCGCAGCTTCCTGAACCATTCGGTTCCGAACGCGGTGGCGAGGTCTTCCAGGGACATCTGCAGAAACGGTCCGAAGTCGCCGACCTGGGTCTCGTGCGCTTCCATCGCGGCCCGTTTGGCGGCCATCACTGCGGCCACGTCGACCACCGTGGTGATCTCGGTTTCCGGCAGACCGAACGTTTCCATGTCCGGCGGTGTCGCCTCCTCGCCCCAGTGCGGGTTGGCCTCCATCAACTTGCGCATGTGATCGCGATTGGTGGTGGTCTCGTACACGAACCGAGTCTCGGCGATCTCGGTCGCCCGCTTGCCGACGACGTGAACCTGGATGTGGTCCGGATGCCCGTAGCCACCGTTCGGGTCGTAGATGGTCACCACATCTGCGTGCTCCTCGACCAGGACGTCGGCCAGACGCTGCGCAGCGGTCTCGACATCGACATTGCAGAACGCGTCGGGGTTGCCGTTCTCGGCAGTACCGGCCATGCCCGAATCCGCATAGTGGAGCCGGACGATGCGAGACACCCCGAGAACGGCGGCGGAACGGTCCAGCTCGAGGTGCCTGCGCTCGGCCAACGTCTCGCCGTCGGTGAGGATTCCGTCGGGGTACTCGCCCAGGGCCCCGTCGGTCGCAGTGACCAGGACGACGCGATGGCCGGCGTCGGCGGCGAGGCGCATCACGCCACCGGTGCCGAACACCTCGTCGTCGGGATGTGCATGGAAGCAAACCAGGACACTCATGAGATGAATGCTTGCACGTCGAAGCGGGTGCAGCCCAGTCGGCAGGGAAATACCATCGGTAAGTGACCACACGGCAGTCGGCCCGGTTCGGTTCCCTCTGGCAGGACTCGCGAGCGGATCGGTACTGCCGCGCGTTGCATCCCGTCGGCCTGCTGTTCGCGCTGGTGTTCTTCGCGTTGTCGATGACTCCGTCGCTCTTGCCCCGTGTCTGGTATCTGCAAGCCGTCGCCACCGGAATCAGTATCGCGATCGGGTATGGGGTCGGATGCCTCGTCGCGTGGGTGGTACGAGTCTGCGGAGTATCTCCCGATTGGGCGGAGCAGTGGCGTCGACGCGGGTGGTGGGCGTTGGCAGTGGTTGCAGCGGTGACTGTTCCGCTGTTTCTGATCCTGGGTTCGTGGTGGCAGCAGATCGTTCGTACGCTCGTCGGCGTCGACGATCCAGATCGGTCCCTGTATGCCGCGGTGCTGTTGGTCTCGCTGGTGGTGGCCGTCGCAGTGCTCGGGCTCGGTCGTCTGCTGCGGCAGGCAACGCGAGCGTTGACGCGGTGGGGCAAGCAGTACGTGCCGCGGCCCGTCGCGAGGATCGTCAGCGTCGTGGTCGTCGCGCTGCTGGTCGTGTTCGCCGTGAACGGCGCTCTGGTTCGCGGCATCGTGGCGGTCGCGGAGAAATCGGCCTCGACCGCAGATCGCGGCAATCACGAGGGAGTGGAGAAGCCCGCCGTGGCCGAACTGTCGGGCTCGGACGCCTCGAACGAGGAGTGGGATTCCCTGGGGCAGGAGGGTCGACGGTTCGTCGTGTCCGGGGCGACTCCGGCCGAAATCACCGAATTCACCGGAAGGCCTGCGGTGCAACCTGTTCGCGCGTACGCCGGGGTCGAGTCCGCGGATACCGTCGAGGGTGTCGCCGATCGGGTGGTGGCCGAACTGGAACGCACGGGCGCATTCTCCCGTGCTGTGCTGGCGGTGGCGACCACCACCGGACGTGGTTGGGTGAACGAATCGGTCGCTCGGCCCTTGGAATATCTGTACGACGGTAACTCGGCGATCGCGTCGATGCAGTATTCGTTCCTGCCGAGCCCGATAGCATTTTTGGCCGACCGTCAGACTCCGCAGGACGCCGGACGAGCGCTCTTCGAGGCGGTGTACGCGGTGTGGAGCGAACTCCCGGAGGATTCGCGACCGAAGCTGGTGTTGTTCGGTGAGAGTCTCGGAGCGTACGGCGGACAGGATGCGTTCAGCGGAGCGCAGGACATGATCGCGCGTATCGACGGTGCGCTGTGGGTCGGCAACCCGAACTTCACACCTCAGTGGGCGCGCATCACTGCCGGACGCGATGCCGGTTCTCGCGAGATCCTGCCCGTCGTAGATGGGGGTGAGCACGTTCGCTTCGCGAGTTCGTCCGGAGACCTCGATATCGGCGGGCCGTGGGAGCAGCCGCGAATCGTGTACTGGCAGCACGCATCCGACCCGATCGTGTGGTGGTCACCGGACCTGATCCTGAGCCGGCCCGACTGGCTGCGGGAAACACGCGGAGCCGACGTCGACCCTGGAGTGCAGTGGTTCCCGTTCGTGACGTTCTGGCAGTTGACCTTCGATCAGGTCTTCTCCACCGACGTCGACGACGGGCACGGCCACAGCTACGGAGCCGATGCGGTGCGCATGTGGGCAGAAATCCTCGACCCGCCGGAATGGACGGACGCGGACATCGAGCGGTTGTACGAGAAAATGGCGGGCTGAGGTGTCGGGTAATCGGTTGCTCGGTTGACCACCTCCGCCGCACCGCCTCCGCCGCAAACGCGCGCGCGTTTGCCGAACGCGCGCAGTTTCGCGACCTGTTCATCGACTATTCCGCGCGCACCTGACAAACGCGCGCGCATTCGTGCGTGAGACAGTGCATCCCATGCCGCCTACCTGTGCCGGTCGACCAGGCTCCGACGACGACCTGTCGACAGTTCTCGAGCTCGAACGAGAGCTACAGACTCCGGAATGTCGACGCGATCGCGAGAGGCTCGCCCGTCTGCTCGCCGACGACTTCATCGAAATCGGAGCCTCGGCCACGGTGTGGGACAAGTCGTCGATACTCGACATGCTGGGCAACGAGGAACCCGTGGAAATCGAGGTGATCGAACCGATCGGACGGGCAGTCGACGTCAATTGTGTTCTAGTGCAATGGATTTCGAGAACGCCGGAGATGCGCGCTCGCCGAACCTCCCTGTGGCGGCGCACGAACACCGGATGGGAACTGGTGCACCATCAAGGCACGCCGCTCGCGTGACCACTCCGGCGCAAAGGCGCGCGCGTTTGCTGAACGCGCGCACTTTCGCTACCTGTTCGCTGACTATCCTGCGCGCACCTGACAAACGCGCGCGCGTTTGCGGTCAACCGGGGCCCGGCGGTCAACCGGGGCCCGGCGGTCGAATGGGAGTCCGCAGTAACTCAGCGCTTCCCCAGTAAAGTCCGCAGACCCGCCCGGTCGAGTTTGCCCGGACCCCGAGTCGGCAGTGAGTCGACGAGGAACAACTCCCGCGGAGCCGCGGTGACGTCCAGGGTCTCGGAGATGTGAGAACGCACCTGCGCCAATGTCACCGGTGTAGAGGCGACCACCGCGACCACCACTTTCTGGCCCAGACGCTCGTCCGGCAATCCGACCACCGCGCATTCTCGTATTGCGGGATGCGTTGCCAGTGCCGCTTCGACGACCTGCGGCACGACGGTCAGCCCGCCGGTCGAGATGGCCTCGT
This sequence comes from Rhodococcus sp. 077-4, assembly GCF_047782425.1. Taxonomy (NCBI): domain Bacteria; kingdom Bacillati; phylum Actinomycetota; class Actinomycetes; order Mycobacteriales; family Nocardiaceae; genus Rhodococcus; species Rhodococcus sp. 077-4. The sequence continues at coordinate 1,543,244 of NZ_JAJPWC010000001.1, forward strand.
CCAATCGCCCCGAAATGCTCAGAATCCCGTCGACGATGGTTCCGGCATCGTCGGTGCGGAACCATCCCGGTTCGGCGAACGCCGGATGGTCGGGCAGACCGCGGTATCCCGAGGCCAGGGTTCTTCCGCCCAGCACGACTCGTCCGTCGTCGATGCGAACGACTGTGCTGTGCAACGGAACTCCGTCGTACACGCAACCACCGGCCGTTTCACTCATGCCGTAGGTTCGCACCAGTCGGATTCCCGCGTCACGTGCTCTCTCTCGCAACGGAATCGGCGTCGCCGCCCCACCGAGCAGCACCGCGTCCAGCGAAGCGAGGGCGGCCACGGCCTCGGGGATCTCGAAGGCCTTCACCAATTGTCCGGGGACCAAGGAGGTGTAACGCAACGGACCCGACATACGCCCGACGGCTTCGATCAACGCCGCCGGGTCGAAACCTCTCGACACGTCCATGACGATCGGCGAGGTTCCCGCGAGCACACTGCGCAACAGCACCTGCATTCCGGCGATGTGGTGCGCAGGCAGCGCCAGCAACCATGATCCGGGTCCGCCGAGTCGATCTTCGGTGGCCGTCGCCGAGGCCACCAGTGCCGACGCGGAGAGCATGGCACCCTTGGGGATTCCCGTCGTCCCGGAGGTCGCGACCACGAGGGCGACGCCGTCGTCGATGTCGGTTCCCGGCTTCAACGCCTCGTGCAGACGCGCGGTGGCGCGCGGATCGTCGGCGGGTACGGGAAGCATGGCCGGGCCGTCGCCGGCCAGAATGCGACTCAGCCGCGGCAGAATGTCTGCCGCGGCCGGTCCTGATGGAACTGGAACGCTCTCGAGCACAACTGCGAGGTTAGTCCTCGCGGTGGATGGTGAACGGGTCGGCCAAGGGCCACCCACCGGCGGCGAGGTTCGCTCGAACTCGGTTGATGTCTTCCTCGCGGGGCATCTCGTTGGTGACCTTGGTGATGGTGACGGAAATACCTGCTTTGTCGGCAGGCAACTGGCCGTCGGCGATGAGGGCGTCCATCACCGCTTGCACTTCGTCCTCGGACAGTCGCCGAGTCAGAAGTGCAAGCAGCGGAACGTAATCCGATTCGGGTACCCCTTCGGGATAACCGCCGCGGAGCCACCCGACGATCGAGTGCAGAAATGCCGGTACTGCCATGGACTTACAGCGCCGCCGGATCTGCCAAGGGCCAACCGCCGGCTGCCAGACGCGCCGAGACGCGAGCGATGTCCTCGGTCGTCGGCTCGGCGTCGATCTGATCGGGAGTGGAGCCTGCGGAATGACCCATGTGTCTGCGGATGTACGTCGCGATCTCGTCGGGTGAAATCGCTCCGTCGTCGAGTGCGCCGTTGGCGGGCGAGACGAGGTCGAGCACGATCTCCTGCACCTGGGTGTCGGTGAGTGCGGCGCGGCGCAAGAGGGCAACGAGCGGGAAGCGGTCCTTGGGCGGAACGCCCTCGGGGTATCCGGCCCGGAGCCATTCGAGCACCGAGGCCGGAAATGCGGTCTTGGTGGAGTCGGTCATGAGAGCTACGCCCTTTCCGGGTGTCAGAAGACGGAGATGCCGAATGTGCTGTCGAGGAAGTTCTTCATGATGAAGAGGATTCCGGCCACGATGGCCACGATCACCACGGCGAAGCAGACGATCGCTGCGGCGGTGGCCACGGCGGGTCGTGCGACGCGCGTGGTGCCGGTCGCGGCAGCGTCGTCCGAGGGCTCACCGACCGAGAGTGCCTTGAGTCCGAACGCGAAGATCGCGGGCAGGCCTGCGCCGAGGAGCAGTCCCACGAGCACGACCTGCCAGAGCGAATCGAGCGTGTGCTTGAGAGTTTCCATGAGTGCTTCAGACCTTCGCGGGAGAGTCGGAGTCGGTGGCGGCCGGAACGAGGCCCCCGTCCCACTCGTCGTTGACGTTGTTGGGATCGATCGGCTGACGACGCGACCGCAGGTACATGAATGCAGCCAGGGCGACGAGGATGGCGAACACCACCAGGACTCCGGGGAGTCCGCCGATCGTGTCGGCCAACAGCCAGCACACCGCGCCCACGATTCCGGCGAGGGGGAGGGTGATGACCCAGGCGACGGCCATGCGTCCGGCGACGTTCCAACGCACTGCTGCGCCGGGCTTGCCGAGTCCCGATCCGAGGATGGAGCCGGTGGCGACCTGCGTGGTCGACAGTGGGAGGCCGAGGTGGCTGGACGTCAGAATGATTGCAGCCGAGGAGGATTCGGCAGCCATTCCCTGGGGGGAGGCGATCTCGACCAAGCCCTTGCCCAGGGTTCGGATGACGCGCCATCCGCCGAGGTAGGTGCCGAGGGCGATGGCGAGAGCACAGGTCACCTTGACCCACAGGGGCATCTCCGAGTCGGGGGAGACGGTTCCGTAGGCGACCAGCGCCAGAAAGATGACACCCATCGTCTTCTGGGCGTCGTTGGTGCCGTGCGCGAGCGAGACGAGCGAGGCGGAGCCGATCTGGCCCCAGCGGAATCCGCGCTCCTTGGACTTCTCGGGGACGGCGTTGGTGATGCGGTAGATGATCCAGGTGCCGACGGTGGCGACGAGACCGGCAACGATCGGGGCGAGGACGGCGGGCAACACGATCTTGCTCCAGACTCCGTCCCACACGACACCGCTGGTGCCCAGGCCTGCCATCGTGGCACCGATGAGGCCACCGAACAGTGCGTGTGACGAGCTGGACGGGATGCCGAGCAGCCAGGTTGCGAGGTTCCAGAGGATGCCGCCGACGAGGCCGGCGAAGATGATGGTCAGAAGGGCTTGGCCGCCGGTGTCACCGAGGTTCACGATGCCCTTGGCGACGGTGGCCGCAACTTCGACGGACAGGAAGGCGCCGACCAGATTGAGGACGGCGGACAGGGTGACCGCAACCTTGGGCTTGAGTGCCCCCGTTGCGATCGACGTCGCCATGGCGTTGGCGGTGTCATGGAAACCGTTGGTGAAGTCGAAGGCCAGTGCCGTCACGACTACCACGAGAAGTACGAGAAATTCAGCGCTCACGGTGCAAAGTGTGGGACATGATCGTTGTTTCATGGAAATTTCTTGCGAAGTGTTCTTCTGGGGCTTTCCTAGGACGTTCTGCGTTCATCTCCAGTGAAACTTTTTGCGAAAATTGTCCAGATTCTCTGTGGCGTACGGCACGGCGGACATCTACCCGGAACCATTCGTTGTGGAACAGTGGAACACCGTGAACGGATCGGGCATGGACGACGCGGTGTGGGCAGCTCTGTCCTACTTCGATTCCGTCGATCCCGCGCTCGCCGCCGACGCCCGACTGGGGTGGGACGGTCTGGTCGACGTGTCTCCGCCTGCGGGCCCGACCCAGCACTCCGTGCAGACCTTCCTGTGGGTGTATCTGCGTCACGCTGCCGAGGGGCCCGATCGCGCCGTCGACATAGCCCGTGCACTCGGTGACCTACTGGACCGGCTCGGACGTGTCGGATACGCGGAGATCGCCCGAAGCTCCGTCACCGAGGAACTCGTGCGCATCCCCGACGATGCCGCGTGGTTGCAGCGCTATCGCGCCGCCACCGAACAGTCGGGCATCGGTGCCGTCGATTCCGAGCTCGTCACCTGGCAGGACGCTCCGACCGGCGTCGAGCGGACCATCGTCGAAAAGATCGGCGAGACACTGGAAGTGGCGACCATCGCCGGCGAGTTCGAGCCCGCCAAGCCCGGTGGGCGACCACTCGGCGTCAATGCCGAAGCCGTGCGTCGACGAGGCATCACCGACGCGGTCCTGACGTCCGATCGAGGCAAGGACAACTCCGAGGCAGTCCTGCTCGAACAGCTTCTCGACCACCGCATCGAATTGTGGAGCAATTACAGCGCACCGCGTGCCGAGCTCTATCTGGGACTGCGCGAGGCACTGCACGACGCCGCCGAGCCGGTGTACGGCTGCGTGCGCAGAGTCGAGAGCTTCATCGGGTGCATCGGGGACGGCGTCATGCTGACCGACGCCGGGTACCTGCCCGACGACGTGGTGGCGGGAATCGCCAGAACCGTGTTCCCCGTCGCAGAGAGGCCTGCGTTCATCGGCCGCGAACTCGACACCGAGAAAGTACGTACTCTCCGACGTCTCCTGATGAGGGTGCGTCTGCTGCGTCGATCCGCAGGGCGTCTGGTACCGACCGCCAGGACTCGACAGCTCAGTTCCGACGGGCTCTGGCGTGTGCTCACCGCGGGCATCGTCGGTACCGAGTACCACCCGGACACCATCGCTGCGGAGGTGGTTCTTGCCCGCATGATCGTCGGCCACGATGTAGCCGACTCGGAAGCGACGGCGCAGGACCTGACGCGCCTACTGCGCGCCGAAGGGTGGACCCACACCGGTGAGGAACCGGCCCCCGAGCATGCCGAGCCGCTGGCCGAGACCCTGGTGGCCGAGCTGAGCGCTCTCGGAGCGCTCGAGAGGTCGGAACCGGACCTGTCGGCACGACCGCAGACGCCCGGCTCCGTCGCGACCGAGGAAGGAAAGCGGTTCGCCGCCGCGGTGCTGCGGCATCGGCTTCTGCACACGCGCTATCCGTCGACATGAGGAGTTCGAGATGGGGCCATCGGTCGAAACTGCCGATCTGTCACGGTTAAGCTCACCTTGATTCGGTTCCAGCACGGGGCCGACCGTTCGTTGCGAGGAGATGCCGGTGGACGGTGAGGTCGCGGACCCCGCGCGCTCCCAGTCTCGCCGCCAGAGCGACTCCGCTCGTCGATATCTCGACGTCGAGGCGACGACTCCCGCCCTGCGCTCCACGGTCGAATTCGCCGCCCGTAGCGTCGGATTCGCCATCGCCCAACTCAACGTGCTCGACGAGGACACCCAGTACACACTGGTCAACATCGGTGGACCGCCGGTGTCCACCGTCCTACGGGCCGACACCCTGTGCGACGACGTGGTGCGCACCGGCGAACCGTCGGTGGTTGTGCACGGCCGCGTCCACGCCACTACCCGCCAGCGCGCCATCCTCGACGACAACGGCATCGCGTCGTATGCGTCGGTTCCGCTGCGCGGCCGCGAGGGCCTGGTCATCGGAACCCTCTGCCTGCTCGATCGCACGACGCGCTCGCTCTCGGGCGAGCAGATGCAGGAGCTCGAACAGTTCGCGTCGGTCCTCGAGGAGCAACTCGATTTGCACCGTCGCGTCGGCTCCGGCGTCATCAGGCTCGGTAGTGACAACGACATCGCCGATTCCATCGCCGACGGTCACATCGTGCCCTGGTTCCAATCGATCGTGGATCTGCGGACCGAGGAGATCGTCGGCTTCGAGGCGCTGGCCCGCTGGCACCACCCCACCCGCGGGATGGTGGTGCCTGCCGATTTCGTCCCGTTCGCCGAGGCCAGCGAACTTATCATCGACGTCGACCTCAGTGTGCTCACCCAGGCCGCCGCCGAAATGAAGAAGTGGCACATCCACCGTCCGGACCTGCGGCTGACCGTCAACATCTCCGGACGCCACCTCGCGCACCCCGACGGCGTCAGCCAGTTGCAGCGCGCCATCGCGTCCTCCGGGGTCTCTCCGTCCTCGATCTCTCTCGAGCTCACCGAAACCACCGCCGTGACGCCAGGGCCGCTGCTGCGCAGGCACATCGACGACGTGCATCGGCTCGGCTTCCGGGTGTTGCTGGACGATTTCGGTTCGGGCTGGTCCTCACTCGAACGACTGGTGACGCTGCAGCCCGACGGCATCAAGATCGACGGGCATCTGACGCGGTTCGTCGACACCGTCGCCGGACGGGCGATGATCAAATCGTTGGCCGGAGTGGCCAAGGACCTCGACCTGACGATGATCGTCGAGGGCATCGAGAGCCGCGAACAAGCCGACATCGTCCTCGAACTCGGCTGCACGCTCGCCCAGGGATATCTGTGGTCGCGGCCGCAATCGGCAACAGCAGTTCTGCGCACGATCGTCGAAGGCTCGAAGAACAGCTAACGATCGTCCCGTCGTAGCGGGTGATCCTGCGGAACCTGCACCAGCACGATGGGAATCGAGTCGGGATCCTCGATCCACATCTCGATCAGGCCCCATGGCTCCGTGCGCGGCTCACGCACGATCTCGACACCGGCGGCCGTCAGTTCTTCTCTCGCGGCGTCCATGTCGCGTACCTGCAACCACAGCGCACCGGAGAACGAACCCGGTCCGTCACCGCGATGGTGCGCGGCGATCTCCAGCAAACCCTGGCCCGCGAAGAACACCGTGCCGCCGGGGTATTCCCGGCACACCGCGAGCGAAAGACCGTCACGGTAGAACGCGAGAGTCCGCTGATAATCGACCGGGCGGAGAATTGTCCGAGAAGCGAGGATGTCCACCCCGCATGAATACCACGGTCATTCGTCACAGCAGGGTGGTGACAACCCGATTGCCGCCCGCGGCCTTCGCCTCGTACATCATCGAGTCCGCTATCCGTGTTGCGCGCGTGACGATGTCGATGTTCTGGTCCCACAGCGCCGAATCGGCGTACAGAATCGCGGCCCCCACACTGACCGTCACTGCAACGGTGTCCTCGGCGTCACGCAATGCACGCCGTACGCCGTGGACCAAGGCGTCGATGCGCAACCGTGACGTCGCCACCACAGCCAGGTACTCCTCGCCACCGGTGCGCGCGATCACCCCGTACTTGCCCAGGTGCGCACGGAGACGCTCGGCCACGCGCACGATCACGGCGTCACCCTCCTCGTGCCCGTACTCGTCGTTGACGGACTTGAAACGGTCGATGTCTATCACCACCACCGCCGAGCACTGATCCTCACCGCGGCCCAGAGGCCAGACATCGTCGAATGCGGCGTCGAGTCCACGACGGTTGAGCAGGCCGGTCAGCGGGTCGAGCAGCGAGCTGCGGGCGTCGTCGGTCAACGTCGTGACCAACAGATGCGAGGTCAGTGGAACTCCGGCGATCGCGAGTAACACCACGTTCGTCCGAAAGACCAGCGATGCGACGTCCACCCCACCCGCAGCGTAGGACGGGACAGCCGAGGCGATCGTGCACGCCACCGCGAAAGTCAGGTGAGCCACCAGCCACCGAGGGCTGAGGAAGAACGTGCAGAACGTACCGATCACCGCGAACAAGGCGCATGCGGCAATCGCGTCCGCGAGGGGGTTGATCAGCAGCGAGGATGCCGTACCCAGGTCCGCGAACACAGCGAAGGTCACCACCCCGAGGCGTCCCGGAAACGGTCTTCTGATCCACGCGGCCGCGACCACCACGACCATGACGACCAGGCATGCTTTCCAACCGATGGCAACGGCGCTGCGGGAGGTGCCGGCCGAGAACAGCGAGACGACGGCCAGCACGCCGTAGTTCAGTGTCAGGACGGCCATGACCCATCGAATGAGTTTTCCCGTGGGGCGGGAGTTCTGAAAATCCGCCATCCAGCGGTAGTCGTACGGTTGGGTGAACCAGGCTCGCAGCGCGCCCACGGAGTCGCCGTGGCTGCGGCGATACGAAGTCGAATTCACCAGCGATGTCAGAAGTATCGGGGGAACGGCGACCAGTCGGGCTCGCGCTTCTCCAAGAACGCGTCGCGGCCCTCGACGGCCTCGTCGGTCATGTATGCCAGGCGGGTCGCTTCACCGGCGAAAAGTTGCTGGCCCACCAGTCCGTCGTCCTGCAGATTGAAGGCGTACTTCAGCATTCGTTGTGCCTGAGGCGATTTCGCGTTGATCTTGGCGGCCCACTCGATTGCCGTGTTCTCCAGTTCCGCGTGATCGACCACCTTGTTCACTGCGCCCATGCGGTGCATCTCCTCGGCCCTGTACGTCTCGCCGAGGAAGAATATCTCGCGAGCGAACTTCTGCCCGACCATCTTCGCCAAATACGCACTGCCGTAACCACCGTCGAAGCTGCCGACGTCCGCGTCGGTCTGCTTGAACCGAGCGTGCTCTCGGCTCGCGAGCGTCAGGTCGCACACCACGTGGAGGCTGTGGCCGCCGCCCGCAGCCCAGCCGTTGACCAGGCAGATGACCACCTTGGGCATGAATCGAATGAGCCGCTGAACCTCGAGGATGTGCAGACGGCCCGCGCGAGCCTTGTCGACCGTCTCGGCCGTTTCGCCTTCCGCGTACTGATAGCCGCTCCGTCCACGGATGCGCTGATCGCCACCCGAGCAGAACGCCCAGCCGCCGTCCTTGCTGCTCGGTCCGTTGCCGGTGAGCAACACCGTTCCGACGTCCGAGCTCACGCGTGCATGTTCGAGGGCGCGGTACAGCTCATCGACGGTGTGCGGCCGAAAAGCGTTGCGAATCTCGGGACGATCGAACGCAATCCGCACGGTCGCGTCGGACACGTGGCGGTGATAGGTGATGTCGGTCAGATCTTCGAAACCGGGAACGGGACGCCACAGTGCGGGAGTGAAGGTCACGCGGGCCAGCTTAACGGTGGCCGGGGTCTGAGTCCGTGCCGACCGGTCGGTGCAGCTAGCGTGCATCTCATGACCGACCCGATGCAGCTCGACCGCGATTCCGACCCGGACTACGACCACCATGGCGGCTTCCCGCGTTTCGTGCCGGCGAAGGTGGGGCCGGAGTACGGGCAGTTGCTCGAGGCGCTGCGTACCGTCCAGGATCTTGCGGTGTCCACCTCGTTGCCCGCCGAGGTCACCGAGGCCGCGGTGAGCAAGACACGAGAATTGATCGAGTTGCTCGAGCCCCATGTGGTCGCGGAGGGGCAGCAGGCCGCGGGGCGGGTGCCGACACTGCCCGGCCGGGGTTCACTGTTGTTGCCGCCGTGGATCATCGAGAAGTTCGACGCCGAGGGCGTCCGCAGTCGGGGCATGTTCCGCCGCTTCCACCTCGGTGGCAACGCGGCCGCGCACGGTGGCACCCTGCCGCTGCTGTTCGACGACCTGTTCGGCCTGATCCAGCATGCCTACGGCCGACCCATCAGCCGTACCGCCTACTTGCACATCGACTACCGCAAGGTGACGCCACTGAACACCGAACTGATGGTCGAGGGTGCCGTCGACCGCGTCGAGGGACGAAAGACCTTCATCGACGCCAGATTGACAGATCTGGACGGCAACGTTCTCGCGGAGTGCGAAGCGCTGATGGTCCAACTGCTCCCCGGGCAGCAGTGATGGTGCCCTCTCCGGACGACATTCTCGACGGCGCACACGTGCTCTCGATGCCGATGCGGACGAAATTCCGCGGCATCATCACCCGTGAGGTGATGTTGATCCGCGGACCGGCCGGGTGGGGTGAATTCTCACCGTTCCCCGAATACGACGACGCCGAGTCGGCCCCGTGGTTGGCGTCGGCGATCGAGGCCGCGTGGGACGGCCCGCCGAGCCCGCTACGTCGAAGAATTCCGGTGAACGCGACCGTTCCGGCAGTGGCGGCCTCGGACGTGGCAACCGTGTTGAGCCGGTCTCCCGGTGCCGAGACGGCGAAGGTGAAAGTGGCCGAGAAAGGTCAGACCCTTGCCGACGACATCGCCCGAGTGCGCGCGGTCCGCGAACTGGTGCCGCGGGTGCGGGTCGACGCCAACGGCGGCTGGAGCGTCGACGATGCGGTGACGGCCCTGGAGGCCCTGACCGCCGACGGCCCGCTCGAATACGTCGAACAGCCGTGCGCGTCGGTGCCGGAGTTGGTCGAAGTTCGGCGTCGAGTACCGGGAGTGCGGGTCGCTGCCGACGAGAGCATTCGGCGGGCCGAGGACCCGATGAAGGTCGTGCGGGCCGGCGGGGCGGACATCGCTGTACTGAAGGTCGCTCCGCTCGGCGGCATGCGTGCACTGCTGGAGCTGGCCGGCGAACTGGGGGAGTACGGCGTGCCGGTGGTGGTGTCGAGCGCCTTGGATTCTGCGGTGGGCATCTCGGCCGGGCTGGCCGCTGCCGCGTCGCTGCCGCGCCTCGAGTTCGCCTGCGGTCTGGGAACGGGCAGCCTGTTCGTCCGCGACGTTGCACCGGCCTCGGAAGTGGTCGACGGAACGTACCCGGTCGGCAGCGTCGAACCGGATGCGCAGGCGCTGATCGAACTGGATGCCGATGCAGAGCGCACCCAGTGGTGGATCGAACGAGTTCGGCGGTGCCACGCGCTGCTGCGGTAGTGTTGCGCCCGGTCCGCGTGGGGCCGCTGACATCTGGGAGGAAGTTCGAAGTGGTTGCTGCACTGAAAGATTCGCTGCTCGACGAGTCGAAGGCCGACGCGCTGCGCGTCGATGTTCTGGCACTGATCGACGCCGAGGTTGCGGACAAGAAGGGCGCGAGTGGTCTTGCGGTCAAGGGCGGATACGGCGCAGTGAAGAAGGTCGGGCCGTCGTACATCGACAGCGCGGTCTCGGCCCTGTGGCCCGATTTCGTCGACAAGCTCGACCCGTTCTGGCAGTCCTACAACGCTGCCCCGCAGGGCACGTTCGGTGAGTACCTCGCTGCCAACGGCGACGCGGCGTCCGACGCGCTGCTCTCGGTGACCGATGCACGCATCGAGGAAACCGACAAGTCCGTCGTCAAGAAGTTCTACGGCAGCCTGCGTGGCTCGGCGAAGAAGAACGTCACCGAGGCGCTGCCGCGCGTGGGTGATCTGGTCGCCAAGCACGCCTAGTGCGCTCCGCGCAGTGGCGTGGTTAGGTGCCCCCTGCAGCACCTAACCACGCCACTGCCGCAGGCACTCCCAATCGGCCTCGGTCTGATCCGCGTACAGCCGCGCGAAACGGCACAGCGCCACCTCGAGGGCGTCGGAATCGCCGGTGTAGCCCGAGATCATCGACGCGCCACTGGTGCGCGCGTGTCCCTTGGCCAGTAGGCGCCCCACCACCCGTGCGTAGTCGACCAGTGCGGGTGCGTCGATCGACGCCAGATCGATGGTCCCCTTCATGTTGCGGAACTGCCGCACGTAGTACTGCCGTCCGGCGATGGTCGTCCAGCCCAGCAGTGGATCGCTGACGGTCTGCAGATCCTGCTGATATTCGACGACGCGTTGCCCCTGATGATCGTGCCAGGCAGATTCGCCGTGTACGTAGGGCGCGAGCACCGACCGTCTGGCCTGCTTGAGCTGCAGGAACACCACGTCGTCCTCGCTGGTTCCCTCGAGCAGAGCCACGTACGCGCGAAGCCCGACGCTTCCGACGCCGACGACACGATGGGCCACATCGATCAGCGTGTATCCCCCGAGCACTCGACGCCAGTGCGGGGTGAGCGTGTGCAGGTACTCGTCCAATCCGACGGCGAGAAGTTCCTCGTCCTCGGCCGAGATGCGTGTGGTGATCGGCGGCTCCTCGACGATTCTGCGCTTGCCCTCGTGCTTTTCGGTGAAGCGCGGCAAGACGCGGTCGCTGGTGCGTCGACGCGCCTTCTTGGTCGCGCGTTTGATTTCCTTGCGCAGCGACCCCTCGGTGGCGTCGCGCAGTTTCTCGGCCGTCAGACGTTGGAACGAACGCGACAGCAGCGGCTCGTCGGCCAGCCTGGCCACCTCGATGCGGTACGCGGACACACATGCGGTGACGGCGTCGCGGCACTGATCCTCGCTGCGGCCGTTCTGCCGCCCGGCCACCCAGATGCTGGCGGCGAGGCGTCGTAGATCCCACTCCCAGGCCCCCGGGTGTGCCTCGTCGAAATCGTTGAGGTCGATGACGAGATCGCGCTCGGGAGAGGCATAGAACCCGAAGTTGCCCAGGTGGGCGTCGCCGCTGATCACCGGGTTGATGCCGGTCGACGGCAGCATCGCGACGTCCCTGGCCATGACGATGGCCGTGCCGCGCAGAAATCCGTACGGGGACTCGGCCATCCGCTCGAGGCGCGTCGGAATCAGCCATTCGATGCGGCCTTCGTGGGAGTGCTCGATCTGCTTGACCGGGTCCGGGCGATCCGGCGGCGGCGTCCAGTCGCCGAGCGAGGCGAGCGGAACCTTGTCGCGCAGTCGTCGACCCAGTTCGTAGCGCTCGGCACGGGGGAGAGGCCGAGCCCGCAGCGAGGCGTACGACGCGCTGTCGACCTCTACCGAGTCGGTGACGACGGTGTGACCTTTTCCGGAGCCGGGCATGTGAGATGACACTAATCCAGTGCTACGGGGCGGCCTTACCGAACTTCCAGTATCCGGTGAAGCAGATCTGCGACTTGGGCACGGAACGCTCGTTCACCAGGTAACGACGCAGCCCCGTGGCCAGCCCTTGTTCGCCTGCGACGTAGACGAATGGTTCGCCCTCCGGCAGTTCGGCTTTCTGCACCGCGGCCAGTGCTGCGTCGCCCGGCTTGGCCTGCAGGTTGGGGCGCACGATCCAGGTCAGTTCGACGCCGGGCGGCACGTCCTGCTTCTGAATGTCGGCTTCGGTGGGGACCTCGATGAAGGCTCTGACTCGACTGTCCTCCGGTGCCGACCGCAGAATGCCGAGAACGGCCGGGGCCGCACTCTCGTCGCCGACGAGCAGCTGCCACGAGGCTTCCGTGTTCGGGTTGTAGATGCGTCCTTCGTCGAAAATCGCCACGTGGTCCCCGGGCGCGGCTCGAACGGCCCACGACGACGCCGGCCCTGCGTGGCCGCCGTGTTCGGCACCGTGCACCACGAAGTCCACGTCCATCTCCGTGCCCTCGCCGTGCAGGCCCGAGCCCGCGGGGCGGAAGTCGCGGACGGTGTAGTTGCGCACCACCGGCTTGGTGTCTTTCGAGAACGTCAGATACTGCGCGTACCAGAGCATCGAGGTGGCGGTGGGTACGCGTGGCTCGCTCTGGCCGGGTTGGGGCAGGAAGAGTCGGAACCAGTGGTCGTAGCCCATGTATCGGAAGCTCGACAGCGACTCGCCCCCCAACGTGATCCTGACGAAACCGGGGCTGATCCGTTCTGCTGAGAGAACCTGCAGGCGGTAGAACGCCGCGTGCTCGGGTTTGAGATATTTGCTCATGCAGCGAAGGGTAGCCTTACTTGGACCGGAAGTGTTGTACCACCTTTGCACCCACCGGCACCGCGAACAGCATCATGAAGACCCGGATGACCTGGGCGGCCACGACGAATGTCACATTCGCACCGGTCGATGCCGCTATGGCCAAGACGGCGTAGACCCCGCCCGGAGTGGTGGCGAGGTAGCCCTCGTATCCGCTCGTCCCGGTCTCCGACGCCAACCACAATCCGAGCATCGCGCAGCACACCGTGACGGCGATGATGAGCAGCAGTGCAGACGGCAGCACGCGGGAGATGGATTTCAAGCTCGCGACGGTGAATCTGAGGCCGGCCTGCCACCCGATCACGATGTACGCCGCCCACAGCAACAGCGTCGGCACGGACGCGTCGAACGTCACCCCGAGTACATCGGCGAGCGTGGCCAAGATCAGCGGGCCGAGCAGGGCGGGGGCGGGCAGCCGGATCAGGCGCCCCAGCACCACGCCGACGACACCGCAGATCAGGACGAATGCGAGGTCGATGTAGAGCGCCTCGTGCACGTCGGCGCTGACCGAGGACTGTCCGGGTCGGGCGTCGAATACGAGCGTCGCCACCAGCGGCAGGGTGGTGGTCACGAGCACCACCCGCAGATACTGCACCACCGCCACGACGCGTTCGTCGCCGCCGAGTTCCTGGGTTATCGCCACCAGGCCCGATGCGCCGCCTGCGACGAGAGCCAGCGAGCCCGTCAGCGAATCGATGTCCTTGCGCAGCCCGAGCAGCGCACCGGCGGCGATGGACAACACCAGCGTCCCGACGCATGCCAGCAGCACCGGCAGCCAGGCATCGCCGAGCGAGCCGATGGTGTCGCGCTGCACCAACGTCCCGATCTCGACACCCAATATCGCCTGCGCGGCCATGCCGAGCCGGCGTGGCAGCGGAGCGCGCTCGGTGCCCGTGGTCGGAGCCCAGCCGGCGAGCGCGAAGATCATCGCTACCAAGAGTGCAACGAACAGCGCTGCGGACGGAACGCCCAGATCGTCCGCGCCGACCGTCAGTGCGACGGTGACGACGATCAGCAGCAACCAGCGAATCAAGAAGGCCGCTCGATCTCACGAACCTCGGGCGGCAGTCCCCACTCGGAACGGCCGAGGCGGCTCAGCGGGGCGATGGCCTCGAACTCGGGCAGCCCGTCCTCGGCCAGGAACTCCGGACGCACCGACAGGGCGAGAACGGTGCCCATGACGACGAAGCAGTTACCCACTTCCACGACGCGGTGCAGTGTGGCTTCGATGGCGATCGGAGCAGCCGCCACGCGAGGCGGCCGCACGACGGCGCTGGGCTCGCTCTCGATCCCGAGGGCCTCGAACTCGCTGACGTCGTGGTCGAATCCGGCCGAGCTGCTGTTGACCTGATCGACCAACGGCGCCGTCGCCAGATTCACGACGAACTCGCCGGTGGCCTCGATGTTGCGGAGGCTGTCCTTGCGGGTCACCGAGGTGAACTGCACCACCGGTGGTTCCGTCGACGAGACGGTGAAGAAGCTGTAGGGCGCGAGGTTCGCCACACCGTCGGCCGAGACAGTGGAGATCCACGCGATGGGCCGCGGTACCACCGAGGCGGTCAGGAGCTTGTAGAAGCGACCGGGAGCGACCTCGTCGGGTCGGAAGACTGTACGCACACCTTCATACTGTCAAAGCCCGGTTGCGGCGGCCGACCGATGCGTCTGACACTCTGGAATCTGTGAACCCGTCCACCGCTCAGGCCACCGCTGTCGTCGACGAACTGGCGCGCAGCGGGATCGAAGACGTCGTGCTGTGCCCCGGCTCGCGCAATGCCCCGCTTGCGTTCGCGTTGCAGGAGGCCGACGTGGCCGGGCGGCTGCGCCTGCACATGCGCATCGACGAGCGGACCGCCGGATTTCTGGCGATCGGCCTGAGTCTGGGCAGTGGTCAGCCCGTCCCGGTGGTGATGACGTCGGGAACTGCGGTGGCCAATTTGGGCCCCGCCGTGCTGGAGGCGAACTACGCCCGCATTCCGCTGATCGTCATCAGCGCCAATCGCCCGTACGAGATGCTCGGGACGGGTGCGAATCAGACCATCGAACAGCTCGGTCTGTTCGGATCTCAGGTCCGCGCTACGATCAGCCTCGGGCTCGCCGAAGAAGGGCCCAAGCAGAACAGTCAGTGGCGCAGCGCGGTCTCGCGCGTCATCGCTGCTGCACGCGGTGCCCGATCCGGCAACGCCGGGCCGGTGCACTTCGACATTCCGTTGCGTGAGCCCCTTGTTCCTGCGATCGGCGATCCGGGGTCACGTCCGGAGGGTCGGCCGGGCGGACGGCCGTGGACCTCGACCACCCAGGCGACACTCGATGTCCCGGTGGACTTGGATCTGACGGTCGACACCGTGGTCGTCTCCGGCCACGGGGGTGCGGTGCGCCCCGAGCTGGCGGGTCTACCGACCGTGGCCGAGCCGACCGCACCGTTGCACGGAATTCCGTTGCATCCCTTGGCTCTTGCGCAACTCAAACCCCGTCAAGCCGTCATCACCGGACGCCCGACACTGCACCGTCAGGTCTCGGCGTTACTGGCCGACCCTGCGGTCGACGTCATCGCACTCACCACCGGACCGCGCTGGCCGGACGTCTCGGGAAACGTACTGGCCACCGGAACCAGAGCGGTCACCACCGGTACGCCCGACGAGGCCTGGATCGCACGGTGCGCATCACTGTCGCAGCGCGCCGAACAGGCAGTGCGCGAACAACTTCGAGAGCACCCCAAGCCGACGGGTCTGCATGTGGCCGAGGCCGTGATGTCCGCCCTTAGGCCCGGAGATCAACTGGTGCTCGGCGCGTCCAACCCCGTGCGCGACGCGGCCCTCGTGTCGACTCCGATCCCCGGCGTGAAAGTCCTCTCCAACCGCGGCGTGGCCGGCATCGATGGCACCGTCTCGACGGCCATCGGTGCCGCGATGGCCGGAAAGCGCCGCACCATAGCGCTTCTCGGCGACCTGACCTTCTTGCACGACGCGGCGGGCATGCTCATCGGCACCGGAGAACCGCGTCCCGACGACCTGACGATCGTCGTCGCCAATGACGACGGTGGAGGCATTTTCGAGCTCCTCGAACAGGGCGACCCGCAGTATGCGGGCGTGTTCGAGCGAGTGTTCGGTACGCCGCACGGAATGGATCTCGGAGCGCTGTGCGGGGCCTATCGCGTCGAACATCGGTTGGTCGACTTGGCCGATCTGGCAACCGAACTCACCGGGCACGCAACGGGAATCAGAGTGCTGGAAGTGACCACAGAGCGATCGGGACTGCGTGATCTGCACGCGGCAATCCGGGCGCGGCTGTAGTCGTGGTGGGGCGCTAGTTCTGTTGCGCAGCAACCCATTCGAGGGTCTGTTCGGTTTCCTGATCGATCATGTCCTTGATCATCTTGTTGATCAGGTCTTCGATCTTGCCGCCGACGAGGGGGATCTTCACCGTCGATTCGCCTTTGACGATCAGCTTCGCGCCGGTGCCGTCGGGTCGAAGCGACAGTGTGCCCTTCACCTTCGCGGGCAGACCGGTGGTGCCGCCGATCAGCGTTCCCTCGGCGCGGTCGCCCTCGAGTGGCCCCCAGTGGTCGGTACGCGAGACGATCAGCTTGCCCTTGATGACCTTCGTGACGAAACCGGGGAGCTCGGACGTGCCGACTTCTTCGGAGATGTCGACGGTCAGACCGCCGTCGGCGTGCTTGGTCAGCTCGTACCCGTCCGTCTTCTTCGCCTTGGCGAAGCGGGCCTCCCACTGATCCTCACTGGTGAGCGCTGCATGCACTTGCGCGGGGGGATTGGAGGATTCGACGGTGAACTCGAAGCTGCGCGACATGAGTGCAGACGCTACCCGAGCCGAGTCACATCGGACGCGAAGTAATCTGATCGCTGTGACCGATAACGACAGGGGCAGCCGAACGTTGCACAGAACCCGGCTTGTCTTGTTCGTGTTCGCCACTGCGGTCTCGGTTCTGGCCGTGCTTCTGGTGGTCGCGGCGTGGCGAAACGACGTCACCATCGACTCGGACAAGGGCATCGCGACGGCCGAGGTGCTCTCGGCGGGCAAACTGCGTTCGGCGGTCAGTTTCATCACCCCCGACGGCGTGACCCACAACCCCAGGCTCGGCGTGCTGTACCCCACCAATCTCGTCGTGGGTCAGCGCATCGAGGTCGAGTACTACAAGGCGGACTCCGACGGAGACGAAGACGACAACGACCTGCTGGTCCGTGTCGCCGGCCGAGATGCCACGGTGGCCGTCGTTCCCGCGGGATCGGTCATCGTCGTCACCTGGCTGATTGCCGGACCGGCCCTGTACTGGTTGCGTCGCAAGGAGGCTGTGAATGCGTAACGCCAGGCAATGGGTGATCGCTGCACTCGGCGCGGTGGCCGGGTTCGCGTTGGTGAACTTCGGCAACATCGCGTCATCGGTCGTCGTGATGGTGCTCGTCGTGGTGTTTCTTCTCGTTCTGACGACGCCGGTGCTCTATCCGCGTTCGGTCTCCGACGACGCGTCGCGCGTTCTCGCCGCAGAACGGTCCGTTCCCCTCGTCTACTGGCGTCCCGGATGCATCTTCTGCCTGCGGCTGCGGGTGGCCCTACTGATGCGCGGGAAGAAGGCAGTGTGGACGAACATTCGCGAGGATGCTGCTGCGGCTGCGCGAATCCGGTCGGTCAACGACGGCAACGAAACGGTTCCGACGGTGTTCGTGGGCTCCGAACACCGCACCAACCCGAGTCCGTCGTGGGTCATCGAGCAATTCGTGTGACGTTGGCCCACACGTAACGTTGTCCATACCTGGTCGACTGCGGGGCCGCCCACACTGAGGATCGTGCGAGTAGCCATCGTTGCGGAATCGTTCTTACCCAACATGAACGGCGTCACCCACTCGGTGATCCGTGTCCTCGAACACCTCGAGAAGACGGGGCACGACGCCATCGTCATCGCCCCCGACAATCCGTCCGGCCCGAAAGCAGCGACGTGGCACGACGGCGTGCCCGTGCATCGCGTGCCGTCGCTCATGGTCCCCAAGGTGAGTTCGCTGCCCGTGGGTGTGCCGGGCCTCGGCATGGTCTCGGCGATGCGGGCCTTCGCTCCCGACGTCGTGCATCTTGCGTCGCCGTTCCTGCTCGGAGCGGGCGGTTTGGCCGCGGCCAACCGATTGGATGTGCCCGCGGTCGCCGTCTATCAGACCGACGTCGCGGGTTTCGCCGCCAGTTACGGTCTCGGCCTCACCTCGAAGGCCGCGTGGCGCTGGACCAGGAGACTGCATCGCGGTGCAGCCCGCACTCTGGCACCGTCCACCTCGGCCGTCGACGCGTTGGAACTACACGGCATCCCGCGCGTGCACCGGTGGGCCAGGGGAGTGGACGCCGTGCGGTTTGCGCCCTCGGCCAAGTCCCAGACGCTCAGAAGTCAGTGGGGAGCGGGCGAGAAGCTGATCGTCGGTTTCGTCGGCAGGCTGGCCCCGGAGAAGCATGTCGAGCGGCTCGCGGTGCTGGCCGCCGACCCGTCGATCCAGCTGGTGATCGTCGGCGGCGGACCGGACACCGCCGCACTGCAGGCACTGATGCCGGGCGCGATCTTCACCGGACAACTCGGCGGCGGTGAACTCGCTCGGGCCTACGCCAGCTTCGACATCTTCGTCCACCCCGGCGAACACGAAACCTTCTGCCAGGCGGTCCAAGAAGCTCTGGCCAGTGGTGTCCCCGTCATCGGGCCCGACGCCGGTGGACCACGCGACCTGGTCTCGCACTGCCGCAACGGTTACCTGCTACCGGTCGACAAATTCAGCGAACTGCTGCCGAGTGCGGTCGGAGCACTCGCCGAGCCCACCACCCGCGCACGCTTCGGCGACGCCGCCCGCAAATCGGTCCTGCACCGCACCTGGCCTGCCATCTGCGACGAGCTGATCTCGCACTACTACGACGTGCAAGGCATCACAGCGCCGCGGGTGCAGAAGATTGCGTAGCGTCTTCTGGTCGCTCCGCAGGCTCCGCTCCTGAGTAGTCTGGATCCCGTGGCCCAGACATCACGCGCAACCCTGGAAAAAGAGCCCCACGAGGTGGCGTCGATGTTCGATGGCGTCGCCCGTCGCTACGACATCACCAATACGGTTCTGTCGTTCGGGCAGGACCGGAACTGGCGCAAACTGACCCGACGCGCCCTCGATCTGAAGCCCGGCGAGCGGGTACTCGATCTCGCCGCAGGCACCGGCGTCTCGACCGTCGAACTCGGCCGAAGCGGAGCCTGGTGCGTGGCCACCGACTTCTCCAAGGGAATGCTGCAGGCCGGTCTTCGGCGCGGAGTTCCGATGGTCGCGGGCGACGCGATGGCACTGCCCTACGCCGACGCGAGTTTCGACGCAGCCACCATTTCCTTCGGCCTTCGCAACGTGTCCGACTTCGACGCCGGCCTGCGCGAGATCGCCCGCGTCACCAAGCCCGGCGGCAGGCTCGTCGTCTCGGAATTCTCCACCCCGGTGTTCGGCCCGTTTCGCACCGTGTACATGGAGTACCTGATGAAGGCGCTGCCGAAAGTCGCTCGCGCCGTGAGCAGTAACCCCGACGCGTACGTCTACCTCGCCGAGTCCATCCGAGCCTGGCCGACGCAGGAACAACTTGCGCAGCGCATCGCCGACGCCGGCTGGACCGACGTGCAGTGGCGCAACCTCACTGGCGGAATCGTCGCTCTGCACAAGGCGATTCGCCCCTGACTCACGAAAAGGGCGGCCGGGAATCGATTTTGAGGGACCCGGTTCCCGACGCCCGCCAGCTGCGGGCGACGAGGTCGCTGTCCGCGTCGGTGATGAGGTTGCCCATGCAGCGGACGGCGACTTTCATCAGTGCCCGCGAGCGCATACCCACCGGTCCCGCTGCCGGTAGGAACCTCGGCACGGTCAGCAGCCCGGCGAGGCGTCGAGCAATGGAGAAGGCCTGGCCGTAGTGCTCGCGGAGCAGGCCGGGCCAGGCGTCGGTGAGGTCGGGGTGATCGAGCAGGTCGACCACCATGCGGCCGCCTTCGAGTCCGTAGTCGATGCCCTCGCCGTTGAGTGGGTTCACGCAGGCGGCGGCGTCGCCGATGATGGCCCAGTTGGGGCCGGCGATTCCCGAGACCGCGCCGCCCATCGGTAGAAGCGCAGACGCCACCGACCGCAGTTCGCCTGTCAACGCCCATTCAGGACGCCGCTGCTCGGTGTAGAGGTCGAGTAACGGACGCAGGGCTCCGGGTGCCGGCCGCCTGGCCGTGGCCAGTGTGCCCACTCCGATATTGATGTTCCCGTCGTTCAGCGGAAAGACCCAGCCGTAACCGGGCTGGAGTATGCCTGCGGCGTCACGCAATTCGAGGTGCGAGCTGATCCACTCGTCATCGCTGCGGCCAGAGGTGATGTACGCGCGAGCAGCGACGCCGAACGCGGTGTCTCGATGCCATTGCCGCCCCAGTTGCTTGCCCAGGGTGGAGCGAACACCGTCGGCGACGATCAGTGTGCGACAGAGTATCTCGTGTGTCCCGGTGGCGGTCTGCAACGTCACCGAGCGGACGGAATTGCCGTCACGGGTGACGGCAACAGCCTTGGCTCCCTCGGCCATCACGGCCCCGGATTCGACGGCGGCGACGCGGATCCTGTTGTCCAATTCGGTTCGGGGAACTGCACTTCCGACGGTCGGCAGCGACTTGCTCGGCCACTCGAGCTGCAGCTCCTGCCCGAATCCGCTCAGTCGCAGTCCTCGATTGCGCGCTTTGCCACGCACCCACTCGCCGAGGCCCAACTGATCGAGTTCGGCGACGGCACGTGGCGTCAACCCGTCGCCACACGTCTTGTCTCGGGGAAAGACTGCCGCGTCGGCCAGCACGACGTCGCGGCCGGAGCGCGCGGCCCACGCCGCAGCGGACGATCCTGCGGGGCCCGCGCCCACGACCAGAACGTCGGTCGACGCGGGTGGGGCGGGCTGAGAAGAAGTCACGCGTTCCAGTATCCCGACGCGGGGCGCAGCGGCGCTTCGAGGGCCTCCGGTCGCCGCGCTCGGCCCCTTCCGGCCACGACCCCGGACGTCACGTCCGGCAACCTCGGTGAGGGAAGCGTCACCTGTGGTCGGTGACACCGTCCCACCGGTGTGCACGCTAGGTTCACTACGGTAGAAGGCGAGTAGCGGCGCGCAAGCCGCTGCCACCGGCACGTCGACGACAGGACAGGGACCAACATCGTGAGTACAGACGACGCTGCCGTAGCAACGGTCGTTGCCGGAGTCGACCTGGGTGACCCCGAGCTCGCGCGATCCGTCGCCGACGGCCTCGCACGCGTCGAAGAACTGATGATCAGTGAGCTCTCCGACGGTGAAGAGTTCCTGACCGAGGCCGCGCTGCACCTCGCCAAGGCCGGCGGAAAGCGGTTCCGGCCCCTGTTCACGGTGCTCACCGGCCAACTGGGACCGTCACCGACCGATCCGGCGATCGTCACCGCCGCCACGGTCGTCGAACTGGTTCATCTGGCGACGCTCTATCACGACGACGTCATGGACGAGGCGTCCATGCGTCGCGGTGCCGAGAGCGCGAACTCACGCTGGGGCAACAGTGTGGCGATCCTCGCGGGGGACTACCTGTTCGCACACGCGTCTCGTCTGGTGTCCACTCTCGGGCCGGACGCCGTCCGGATCATCGCCGAGACGTTCGCCGAGCTCGTCACCGGGCAGATGCGCGAAACCATCGGGGCCAAGAGCACCGACGATCCCGTGGCGCACTATCTCAAGGTCGTATGGGAGAAGACCGGTTCGCTGATCGCCTCCTGTGGACGCTTCGGCGGAACGTTCAGCGGCGGCGACGCCGAGCACGTGGGACGCCTCGAGCGCCTCGGCGACGCCGTCGGCACCGCCTTCCAGATCTCCGACGACATCATCGACATCTCGTCGGCCACCGAGCAGTCCGGCAAGACTCCCGGCACCGACCTGCGTGAGGGCGTGCACACCCTGCCGGTGCTCTTCGCGCTGCGCGAGGAGGGTGCAGACGGCGATCGACTGCGTCAGATCCTCGCCGGGCCCGTCACCGACGACGCGCTGGTCACCGAGGCCCTCGAGCTACTCCAGCGTTCACCCGGAATGGTCTCGGCGAAGAAGACGCTCGGCGAATACGCCGCTCGGGCACACGCAGAACTCGCACTGTTGCCGCAGGGGCCGGCCAACGACGCACTCGGCCGACTGGTGAATTACACCGTCGAACGGGTGGGCTGACGACCAGGGGAACCGCAGATCGGGGTGTGTTCGTTGATCGGGTAGGAGAACCCGGTACGAGGAGGCACCCAGAGATGAACGGTTACGCGAACGGAGTGAAGACGTTCGGCCTGCTGGTCGGGATGTCGGCGCTCATCGTCTTCATCGGTTCGTTGTTCGGCAACTCGATGATTCTGATCGGGTCGATCGTGCTGGCCGTCGGCGTCAACGGATACGCCTATTTCAACAGCGCGAAGATGGCGTTGCGTTCGATGCACGCGGCGGCGGTCAGCGAGCTGGAACAGCCGGCGATGTACCGGATCGTGCGGGAGTTGGCGACCGCGGCTCATCAGCCGATGCCTGCGCTGTACGTCAGTCCGACCAACAACCCCAACGCGTTCGCCACCGGACGCAACCCGCGTAACGCGGCGGTGTGCTGCACCGAGGGCATCCTGCGCATCCTCGACGAGCGCGAACTACGCGCGGTGCTCGGTCACGAACTCTCGCACGTCTACAACCGGGACATCCTGATCTCGTCGGTGGCCGGGGCGATGGCCGCCGTCATCTCGGGCCTGGCCAACCTGGCCTTCTTCGCGAACGTCTTCGGTGGACGCGGCAACGGGGGAGCGAACCCGCTCGCGTTGCTGCTGGTGTCGATGCTGGGGCCCATTGCCGCCACCCTGGTCCGGCTTGCCGTCTCTCGTTCGCGTGAGTATCAGGCGGACCAGTCGGGAGCCGAGCTGACCGGCGATCCGCTGGCGCTCGCGTCGGCGCTCCGCAAACTGGAGCGGGGAGTGCAGCTGGCACCGCTGCCGCCCGAGCCGCGATTGGCAGCCGAATCGCATCTGATGATCGCCAATCCGTTCCGCATCGGCGACAAGGCGGGTCAGCTCTTCGCTACCCACCCGCCGATGGCCGACCGCATCGAGCGACTCGAGCAGATGGCGGGCCATCGGCCGTATTGAGCGGCTGCGCCGCATGTGAGCGAAACCTCGACCCCTGCTACGAAGTTCCGCTCACGTGCAGCGGAGCTGCTCTATCGGTAGTTGACGAACTGTAGCGCGATGCCGAAGTCCTCGTTCCTGAGCAACTGCTGGATGGCCTGCAGATCGTCGCGCTTCTTGCTGCTGACGCGAAGTTCGTCACCCTGGATCTGAGCCTTGACGCCCTTGGGGCCGTCGTCTCGGATCTTCTTCGAGATCTTCTTGGCGTTCTCGGTGGTGATGCCCTGTACGAGCTTGCCGGTGACCTTGTAGACCTTGCCGGAGGCAGCCGGCTCGTTGGCCTCGAAAGCCTTCAGCGAGACGTCACGTCGAATCAGCTTTTCCTTGAACACGTCCAGCGCAGCCTTGACCTTCTCCTCGGATTCCGAGGTGATGACGATGGTCTCGGCCTCGCCGCTGCCGGACCATTCGATGCTGGTGTCGGATCCACGGAAGTCGAAGCGGGTTGCCAGCTCCTTCGCGGCCTGTCCGACAGCGTTGTCCACTTCCTGTCGGTCGACTTTGCTCACTACGTCGAAGGACGAATCAGCCACTTCTCACACTCTCCAGTCGAATCGAAAATTTTGATCGGGCGATGGTGTCGGTGCACATCCCGCAGGGACTTTATCGGCCCGCTACCGACCGTATCCACCCGGTTTGCGTTCCGGGGGGACGTTCGTTGTATTCTTCTCACCGCGCCGAAGAGCAGTACGGGCTTCGATCGCATCACGGCAGATTGCCCGAGCGGCCAATGGGAGCGGACTGTAAATCCGTCGGCTTATGCCTACGTAGGTTCGAATCCTACATCTGCCACACCTGGAACCCCGGCGAGGTTTTCTCTCGCTGGGGTTTCCATGTGAAGAGGTACATGGACGGCCCGCTGACCACGCAATTTGGTACTGGGCGCTCGGAATGTGTAACCTCTTGAAGGCTTCAGCGCACGGCAACATGCGTGCTGGAGTGGAGCCTGCGGAACGACTGTTCCGCAGCCACTCGCCCCCTTAGCTCAGTCGGTAGAGCGTTTCCATGGTAAGGAAAAGGTCAACGGTTCGATTCCGTTAGGGGGCTCGCTGGATTGGATGGCTCGACGTCGCGTTCCACTCGTGGGATGGTGGGCGGTGAGCACCTGAGGCGGTGTAGCTCAGTTGGTAGAGCAAACGACTCATAATCGTTGCGTCGCCGGTTCAAGTCCGGTCACCGCTACACAGTAGGCAAGCACAACCCGTAGCACCCATGAACAGTCCTGATTGACCCTGATCAGATTTACCCGAAAGTAGGCGTCCAGTGGCCTCCTCCACCGATGTGCGGCCCAAGATCACCTTGGCCTGCGAGGTTTGCAAGCACCGCAACTACATCACCAAGAAGAACCGTCGGAACGATCCCGACCGCATCGAGCTGAAGAAGTTCTGCTCCAACTGCGGCACGCATCGGGCTCACCGCGAATCTCGCTAGTCCGCTCGGCTCGCTGGTTCGCAGTTCCGATCACCAGTCGGCGCCCGGCGTTAGGACACGTTTCCTCCCCTAACGGCTCTTGCGTCCAGGGTAGAAAAGGTTGTCTTCACCGTGTCACAGGCTCCACAAGATATCCCGGCCATGGATGTGTCCGCTCACGCGGCCTCCATGGTCGGTTTTCATTATCGCGTCGACGACTTCTATGAGGTCGGCCGCGAGAAGGTTCGCGAGTATGCGCGCGCAGTCCAGGATTTCCATCCCGCGCACCACGACGAGGACGCAGCGAAGGGCCTCGGCTACGACGGTCTTCTCGCTCCCTTGACCTTCATTTCGTTGGTCGGCATCATCGCGCAGACGCGGATGTTCAAAGAGGTCATCACCGGGTACGACCCGAGTCAGATCCTGCAGACCGATCAGCGACTGGAATTCCATCGTCCGATCCAGGTCGGCGATCGGCTGATCTGCGACGTGCACCTCGAGTCGTTCCGGCAGATGAGCGGCAGCGACATCATGACCACCAAGAACATCGTCACCGATCAGAACGGCGACGTCGTCCAGACCACGTGGACGACCATCGTGGCCCGTACCGGTGGCGAGGTCGACGAGAACATCGCGCACGCGGTCAAGGAAGTGATCATGCATGGCGCTTCGTAACTTCGACGACGTGTCCGTCGGCGACGAGCTCCCCGAGCGCATCGTGGCACTGACCCGCGGCGACCTGGTGAACTACGCGGGCGTGTCCGGCGACCCCAACCCCATCCACTGGAGCGACGAGGTAGTCGAGCTGGCCGGACTGGACAACGTGATCGCGCACGGCATGCTGACGATGGGCCTCGGAGCCGGTTTCGTCACGTCCTGGCTCGGCGACCCGGGTTCGGTCACCGAATACAACGTGCGCTTCACCAGTTCGGTGTACGTCCCGGCGGACGCCGCGGCATCGGTGGAGTTCACCGGCAAGATCAAGTCGATGGACGCCGAGAAGCGCACTGCGATCGTCGCCATCATCGCGAAGTTCGAGGGCAAGAAGATTTTCGGGCGAGCCACCGCAACGGTGCGCTTGGCCTGAGCATGGTCGATCCGGTCGAGGTTGTTCACGGTCGGGACGACGGGATTTATCTGTTCCGAAGGGTGTGCAGTACACTGAGATTTCTGGGGTAATTCGGCGCTCTGCGCTGCCCGCGTCCTCTTCCTGAGGTCACGTGGGCCGTGGCACGTGCCGAATGGACACCAGAGCGGCCGAGAAGTTTCGGCCGAAGGGGCGTAGCTCAATTGGTAGAGCAACGGTCTCCAAAACCGTAGGTTGCAGGTTCAAGTCCTGTCGCCCCTGCCCAAGGTGTCAGCAACTGAGAGGAACGACGTGAGCGAGGAGCGCGGTAAGCGCGACGGTCGATCGGAGGAGTTCGAGAACTCTTCGGATGCAGACAACGTCGTACCAGGCTCCGAGGGCCGTCTCTCCGATGCTGATACCGACGCCGGTGATACCTCCGCGGCCGCCGTGGTGCCCACCGGCAAGCGATCGACCGGTAGGTCTCGCAGCGGCGCTGCAGGTGTGTCGATGTCGAAGGCCCCTGCCGCGTCCACGAAGACCGCGCCCGGCAAAGCCCGTTCGGGCAAGGTCAAGACAGACAAGCGACCGAACGTGTTCCTGCGCTTGCTGCAGTTCTTCCGCGAGGTAGTCGCCGAGCTCCGCAAGGTCATCTGGCCGAACAAGAAGCAGATGGTCACCTACACCACCGTCGTGCTCGTCTTCCTGGCGTTCATGGTCGCGTTCATCAGTGGCCTAGATCTGCTGTTCATCAAGGGCGTGGGCTGGCTGTTCGGCTGACCGATCGCAGCTGCGTGACTTTTCGACGATCGAACCGAGCAGGAAACTAGAGAAAGGGTGCTGACGTGAGCACGCCGCACAACGACGCCACCGAAGTGGCCGCATTCGACGCCGATGTCGAGGCGACCAAGCAGGGCCTCGAAGCGGAGCAGGCCGCTCAGGACCGCGAGACCGACGAAGCCATCAAGGCCGACGTCGCTGCTGCCGCCGGCGAGGAGGCACCAGCCGACGCCGACGTCACAGCCGATGCAGATGTCACCGCCGAGCCCGAGGACCCTGTCGCCGAGATGAAGGCGGCTCTGCGCCGCGCTCCCGGTGACTGGTACGTCATCCACTCGTACGCCGGTTACGAGAACAAGGTCAAGGCCAACCTCGAGACCCGCGTGCAGAACCTCGACGTCGGCGACTACATCTTCCAGGTGGAAGTTCCCACCGAAGAGGTCACCGAGATCAAGAACGGCCAGCGCAAGCAGGTCAACCGCAAGGTTCTGCCCGGTTACATCCTCGTCCGCATGGAACTCAACGACGAGTCCTGGGGAGCAGTGCGTAACACCCCCGGCGTCACCGGTTTCGTCGGCGCGACCTCGCGTCCGTCACCGTTGACCATCAACGAGGTCGTCAAGTTCCTCATGCCGCAGGAAGGTGCCAAGAAGGACGCGAAAGCGGCCGCAGGCGCAGCCGACCAGGGCGGCGACACCACGTCGAAGCCGACCATCGAGGTCGACTTCGAGGTCGGCGAGTCGGTCACCGTCATGGACGGTCCGTTCGCCACCCTCCCCGCCAGCATCAGCGAGGTCAACGCAGAGCAGCAGAAGCTCAAGGTGCTGGTATCGATCTTCGGCCGCGAAACCCCGGTCGAGCTCGGCTTCACGCAGGTCTCCAAGATCTGACAAGCCGCGCGCACAGACTTGCAGTAGCAACCGCAAGAAACCCGAGCGAATACAAGGAAAAGAAATGCCCCCGAAGAAGAAGAAGCTAGCCGGGATCATCAAGCTTCAGATCCAGGCCGGAGCCGCCAACCCGGCACCGCCCGTCGGCCCCGCGCTGGGCCAGCACGGCGTCAACATCATGGAGTTCTGCAAGGCGTACAACGCCGCGACCGAGTCGCAGCGCGGCAACGTCGTGCCCGTCGAGATCTCGGTCTACGAAGACCGCACGTTCGACTTCAAGCTCAAGACTCCTCCCGCTGCCAAGCTGCTGCTCAAGGCTGCAGGCGTGGCAAAGGGCTCCGGCGAGCCGCACAAGACCAAGGTCGCCAAGGTGACCATGGATCAGGTGCGCGAGATCGCCAAGACCAAGCAGGAAGACCTCAACGCCAACGACATCGATCAGGCCGCGAAGATCATCGCCGGCACTGCTCGCTCGATGGGCATCACCGTCGAAGGCTGATTTCCAGCCCTCAGCAGTACCCGAAGTACACGTGGGAGAGCCGGCCAGGCTCGTCAACCACACTGAACTCGAACGAAGGACAGTAAGACATGGCAAAGCGCAGCAAGGCCTACCTCGAGCAGGCCGCAAAGATCGACCAGGACAACCTCTACTCGCCTCTCGAAGCCGCGAAGCTGGCCAAGGAGACCGCGTCGAGCAAGTTCGACCCCACCGTCGAGGTCGCAGTGCGACTCGGCGTCGACCCCCGCAAGGCCGACCAGATGGTGCGCGGCACCGTCAACCTTCCCCACGGCACCGGCAAGACCGCTCGGGTTATTGTTTTCGCCGCTGGTGAGAAGGCTGCAGAGGCCGAGGCAGCAGGAGCCGACGTCGTCGGTGCAGAAGATCTGATCGAGCGCATCCAGGGCGGATTCCTGGACTTCGACGCCGCGATCGCCACCCCCGATCAGATGGCCAAGGTCGGCCGCATCGCCCGCGTCCTCGGACCGCGTGGCCTGATGCCGAACCCGAAGACGGGCACGGTCACCAACGATGTGACCAAGGCCGTCAACGACATCAAGGGCGGCAAGATCAACTTCCGCGTCGACAAGCAGTCCAACCTGCACTTCGTCATCGGCAAGGCCTCGTTCGACGAGACCAAGCTGGTGGAGAACTACGGCGCAGCGCTCGACGAGATCCTGCGCGCGAAGCCGTCGTCGGCAAAGGGCCGTTACGTCAAGAAGGTCACCGTCTCGACCACCACCGGACCCGGCGTCCAGGTCGATCCGAACCGTACGCGCAACCTCCTCGAGGACGACGCGAACGCGTAATCAGTTCAGTACACCCGCGAAGGCCGGCACCGATACATCGGTGCCGGCCTTCGTCGTTGAACGGTGTTCTATGCGGCCCGGGCGCGAGCGAAGTTCGCGAGGATGATGCCGCTGATGCGGTCGAGCAATGCGGCGGGCAGGTCGTGAGCCATGCCGTCGATCAGCGTCAGCTCGGCGTCGGGGACAGCGCGGGCGATGGCCTTGCCGCACGCGGGCCGTACCAGTTTGTCGGCCGTGCCGTGGATGACGGTGGTGGGCGCGGTGATCTTCTTCGCGTAGGGCCGCAGACTTCCGGTGCCGGTGATGGCAGCCATCTGCCGGATGACGCCGGAGGGGTTGTAGTTCCGCTCGTACATCACCTGTGCGATTTCGAGCTGTTCCTCGAGTGGGGTGCGGTATCCGGGGGAGCCGATGGTGGCGAGAGTTTTCGCCGAGTGCGCGATGATCTCGTCCTTGGTCGCGTCCTTACCCACTCCGCCGATCAGCGGCAGCAGCGCGCGTGGATCGGGCGGCGGCAGGAACGGCTCGTTGGTGCTCGAGAAGAGGATGCCGACCGAGTCGGTTCGTTCCGGGTAGCTACCGGCGAAGACCTGAGTGATCATGCCGCCCATCGAGGCACCGACGACGTGCACCGAGTCGATGTCGAGATGGTCGAGGACACCGACGGCGTCGGCCGCCATGTCGACGATCGTGTACGGAACGTCCGAGGACATACCGAACTCGTGGCGGATCAGCCGAAGGATCTGTGAGCCGCGCACTTTCTGCCCGGTCATCTTGGTCGACAATCCGATATCGCGATTGTCGATGCGGATCACTCGGTAGCCGGCATCGACGAGGCGGGTGCAGAAATCCATGGGCCACAACGTCAATTGCGCGGACAGGCCCATGATGAGCAGCACCGCGGGATCGTCGACCGATCCCATGTCCTCGTACGCGATCTCGACGGAGTTCGTCGGCGCGACACCTGTTTCGATTCTCATGCCTCGTTCCTACCAGCCCGGCTCACCGAGTACCGGAACCACCAGATAACTGGGGTGCTGCGGGTCGAGGGCGATGTCCTGTCTGCGCAGTCGGGTACGCACCAGATCCGGCAGAATCGGGATGAACCGCGGTGCGTCGCTGGCGAATACGCTGACGCGAAGGCGGTGTCCCGATGCGATGACGGCCTCGGTGGTGAGGATGTCGATGTCGAGCGTGATGGGTTCGCCGACCGGTACCGGAAGCAGGGCTGCCTCGGTGAGCGGGTGGTACGGCCGGGTGTAATCGCCGTTCGGTGCGAACAGCGAACGCTCGTCGTCGACGGCCCGTCGCGAAGCCAGCAGTGCCCCGTTGCTCAGCACGGTCGATCGTCCACTCGGGTCGACGTCGCAGATCATGATGGCCCACAGCGCTTCCGGCGCATGGCACACCACGCGCAGATGCAGATTCGTCGGGCCGGACAACACGGTGTCCGATCGTGCCGGCCCGGTGGTGAAGGTGATCGCGGCACCCTCGGCGAAACGATTGTCGTAGGTGAAGCCGCCACCGAGTACTGCCGTCACGCCAGCGAGAACCTGTGTGGTGTCGCGAGATACGACGGCTCGCAGCGAAGGCCGCACCGTCAGAACGTCGGTCGAGGCTGTGGGTTCGGCGTCGAGACTGCCGTCGGCGACGGCATGGGGCGCGGTTTCCGACGCCGCGGCCGAGAGGTACAGCCGTCGGGGCTGCGCCTGGGGGGCCGGAAAGCGCCCGTGCGCAGTCCAATTGCCGCCCTGCTGACGCAGAGTCACCGGGCCGAAGTTCTCGATGCCGTTGTCCACGTCGCGGAGCCACTTGTCGAACCACGCTCTCTCCAGGACGTCGAGGCGTGGCGGAAATCCCGGCTCTCCGAACCCGATTCCGGGGTTGGCGTGGTAGCCGTCGCCGACCAGTAGCTGCTTGAACCCGCGTTCGAGGGCAAGCCGATTGTAGATGTCGGGTGCGGAGCCGCCGAAGATGTCGTGCCAGCAGCCGTACAGAAATGTCGGCGCGGCGATGTTCTCGATGACGGCATCGATGGTGTCGTAGTACTCGTTGTCGTAGATTCGCGGATCACTGCCTGTGACAAAGCCTTTGGCGAGATCGAACAGGTTCGTGGCCGGGGATCGAGCGCGGTCGCGGAGCCAGGCGAACGTGTCGATCCCGCCGACCGCGGGTGCCCATTTGAGGCCGTTGACGGCGGCGAGCCACAGCGGAATGAACGCCGAGGTGGCACCTCCGGTGGCGAAAATTTCGCGCACGATGTCCACCGAGCCCTCGACTGCGAAGATCGCGTCGAGTCCCTCCGGTTGTTTGGCGGCGGCCTGCAGCGCATTGATTGCGGAGTACGAGATTCCGGCCATCCCGATTCTGCCGTTGCACCACGGCCGGCGTCGGGCCCACTCGATCACCTCGAGTGAGTCGAGTTGTTCGCGTGTGCCCAACACGTCCCAGGTGCCGGAGGAGCTGCCGGTCCCGCGGACGTCGACGATCATCTGCACGTACCCGCTGCGCACGAGGTGGCGGTTGACCGAGAGCAGATCGGCCGCGCCGCCCGCGACCACTCGGGTGATCTCGGTGATGCCGTCGAATCTGGTTCCGGTCAGATCGAATGCGGACGACAGCGCTCGGATGGCGCGGCCGAGCACCGGGGTCTCGAGGACGGTGTCGATGCCCTTGATCAGCAGCTTGTTGTACGGCGTGAGGTTCAGGACGGTGGGAAACGTGCCCTCCACCGCCCGTCCCGACGCGTCCGCGGGGCGAAAGACGTATGCGCGCAGTGCTGTTCCGTCGCTCATCGGGATGCGTACGTTCGCCGAGACGGACACTCGCGGAAAGCGCGGTTGCTCACGGACGATCGCGGCCCAGGCGGCTGCTGCGTCGCCGCCGCTGGGATCGCGGACGGGTTGCAGGAGGGGGTGTGGCTGTACTGCTGTCATGGAAAGCGATTAGACCGCCGAAAGGCCTCGCTTGTCCTGCGGAACGGAAATCACCCCTGATCGGACGGAATCTGTCGGTCGATCGGACGACATGGATTGGGAACACTCTCAACGTCGGTTGAGCGCCCCTTGTGGGGGTTACCAGACTTTCGCCGTCCCCGGGTTCTGGGCCCCCGTCATTGCTAACGTCTGCCCGTCCCAGTGATGTGGGACACCGACCGTTGCAGGGGAGCGCGAATGCACGTAGAAGCACTGTTCGGAGACGGATCGTTGCGTCCGATCTGGCCGCACGCAGATGCACTGATCACCAACGAATGCCCGGGGCTTCGGTTCAGCGGAAAGTACGCCGACGTCGTCGCCTTGAGCAACGGCGATCCGACGGCGCTGCGTCCGTTCATCGACGAGGAAACCCGTCGCCGGGTAGCGGGAATGGCACCACCACGCACCGACACCGCGCTGGTGTTCGGGGCCAACGGCTTCCTCGGTGCTCACCTGATCGGCCGGCTCACCCGCGATTCCGCGGTCGAGGTCGTGTACGCCATGGTTCGTCCCACCGAGGAGGAATCGGCGCTCGAGCGCCTGCAGCGTACGTTCGACCTGTACGAGATCGAGGTGGATGCAGACAAGATCCGCATCGTCGAGGGCACTCCCACGAAGTTCAGGTTCGGTCTCGAGAAGGCCGCCTACTACGACCTGGCTGCCGGAGTGGGGCAGATCTTCAACTGCGCCAGCTCCACCGACTACACCGAGAGCTACGCAGAGCTGCGCGACGACTGGTTCGTCAGTGTGCTGCGCATCCTCGAATTCAGCATCACCTCCACCCGTAAGCACCTGACCTACGTGGGCAGTATCGGGGCGCACCTCTATCAGAAGCCCGAGGACTTCCGCCGCCCCGATTCGTGGTGGTACTCCGGGTACGCGCAGATGAAGTGGGTCAACGCAACGCTGCTCGGGTGGCTGTCGATGACGGATACCTACTCCGTCACCCTGTGCGAGGCTCCGTACATCCTCGGCAGCACCGAACTCGGGCGTGACCCGGGACGGGTCTACAGCTTCTGGCGCATCATCGAACTGGCCATCGCTGCCGGTGCCATCTGGGACGGACCCGGCATGAATTACGTTCCGGTGGACGTGATGTGCGACGTCATGGCGAGCAATGCACTGCGCACTCATCCGTTGACGCGGATGCTGCCGAGCAACCCCACCGGTTACGGCCACGATCTCTACGCCGAACTCCTCGGACTCGACCTGGTGAGTTGGGAAGAATTCAAGGAGCGTGTCAGCGCGCGCATCTCGCCTCGATTCGCCCAGACGATGCTGGCCGACAACATCGATCAGCTGATGCGTCTGGTGCACAAGCCCGAGGCGATCCTGCCCGTCGAACACGACACCTCTTGGTGCGATCATCGCCGGCTCTTCGAGCTCTACTTCGACAAGGCACAGCTCAAGACGCTCACGCCCGCCGCTGTCAACTGACGTGGCGGACGGATTCGAGCCCACCTCGGTGCGTCTGCGGGACGTACCGATCGGCCGCGAGGTCACCAACGGCGTTCTCTCGCTCGGTTTCTACGTGGTGTGCGGGCTGATCGGGCTGCTGCCCGGCCCTGTGCGGAACTGGGCGGCCGACGCCTTCGTGACCTGGTCCGAGAGCGTCGACGAACAGCGGCACAGCTGATGCCCTGGGTTCGATGGGTACTGGGCCTCGGCGCGGTACTGGCAGCGCCGTTCGCGCTGTTCCTGTACTGGCGAACCCGGTTCTTCTTTCGCGATCCGCATCGCGAACCTCCGGCCGATCCTAGGGCGGTGCTCGCGCCTGCAGACGGGTTCGTCACGTACGTCAAACGGGTCGAGGCGGGCAGCACCGCGTTCGCCGTCAAGAAGGGCCGCACGATCGTTCTCGACGAGATCGCGGGCGTCGCATCGTCCGACAGCGGATATCTCATCGGGATCTACATGTCCGAATACTCGGTGCACCGCAATCGAATTCCGGTCTCGGGCACCGTCGGTATGCGTCGCCACCGGTCCGCGGCACCGTTCAACAAGTCGATGGCCAGGGTCGGCGCGAATCTGTTGACCCGGCGCACTCCCTACGACGAAGGGTGCGACTACCTGCTCACCAACGAGCGGCTCACCATTTCCATCGAGCACGACTCCGGTGCAGTGGTGACGGTGACGCAGATAGCAGATCTCTGGGTCGACCGCATCGTCGCGCACGTCGCGGTCGGTGACACCGTCGAACGCGGCGAGCAGTACGGGATGATCCGGTTCGGTTCGCAGTGCGATGTTTTCGTGCCCGACGCACTCGTCGACGAGATCACCGTCCGGCCAGGAAATTACGTGTTCGCCGGGGAATCGACGGTGGCCCGTTCGCCGATCCCCGTGGACAGATCCCCGTCGACGGCAGTCGACGACAGCGAAGAGGAACGATGATCACGATCGAAGAGGTCGACGGCAAGGCCGGCTGGCGCGAGTTCGAGGCCGTCTCGGACTTGGTCTACCAGGGCGATCCGTACCGCTTGCCCGACGAGTCCATGGACCTGCGTCGAGTACTCATCGCGCCGCCGCCCGCGGTCGCCGCCACCCGCATCACGAAGGCATTCCTTGCGCGCGAGAACGGAATTGCCGTCGGTCGCGTCGTGGCCATCCACGATCTGTCGTTCACCGAGTACACGGGGGAGTCGATCGGATTCTTCGGCTTCTACGAGGCCGTCGACGACCACGATGTCGCGCAGGCGTTGCTCGACGCTGCGGCGCAGTGGCTTTCGGCGCGCGAGCTCGCCACGATATCCGGGCCGTTCGGTCCGTCGATGTTCTACAGCGCGGGCATCGTCGTCGACGAGACTCCTGCGCTGCCCTTGGTGGGGATGCCGCACAATCCGCTCTACTACGCGGCCCACTTCGAGAAGTGGGGCCTGATGGCGGTCAAGGACTTCTACAGTTACCTCTTCGACGACCCGTGCATCATCTACAACGACCCCAAATACGCGCGGCACATGCAGATCTTCGAGAAGATCAAGGCACGGTCGGAGGTGACGTTCCGGTCGATGAAGTACCGGACGCTGCGCCGCGACGCACGCATCGTGCGGGACCTCTACAACAAGACCTTCGTGAACTTCTGGGGCTACTCACCGCTGTCCTACACGGAGCTGTTCGAGTTGCTGAAGATGATGCTCCCGGTCCTCGACCGCCGGCTGACCCTGCTGGCCGAACTCGACGGCAAGCCCGTCGGCTTCCTGATGGGAATCCCGGACGTCAACCAGGCCGCCGCGAAGGCATCGCACCTGAAGTGGCGCTTGGCGCGAGACCTGGTGACGCTGTGGCACGTCAAGCGTCCGGGGCGCACGGAGATCATCGACGGTGTGCGGGTGGACATGCTGTTCGTCGATCCCGATTGCCCTGATCGGGCGGTGTCCTCGCTGCTCATCATGGAGATGTCGGTGCGCATGCGAGATCTCGGGTTCACTCGCGTCGAGGCGGCTCCCGTGCTCGACGACAGTCCGTGGATGAAGGGCTCGGTGCTGTCGCGGACGAAAATGGCCCCGCATCGCACCTACCGAATCTTCAGTCGGGAGTTGACCTAGAAGATGACCGACACGATCTCGCGACTCGACCCGCAGGTGACCCCCGGAAACATCGGCGATCGGTGGGGCCGACTCGTCGCGCGACGTCGCTGGGTGGTGTTGGCGATCTGGGCACTGTTGGCGGTGGGATCGGCGATTCTGTATCCGGCACTGCAGAATTCTCTTGTCGGAGCCAACTTCTCGGTGCCAGGCACCGAATCGAGCCGGGCCGACGACCTCATCGAGCGTCATTTCGAGTCGTTCGGTTCCGAGCAACTCGTCGTCACGTTCACCTCCGAGTCGGTGAACTCATCGGACCCGGCGTTCCGTGAGCGCGTGGGTGAGGTCGTCGGTGAGCTGCGGCAGTCCCCGGATGTGCTCAGGGTCGTCGACCCCTACGAGACCGCAGGCTTCGTCCCGACGATCTCCGAGGACGGGACGTCCGCGCTCGCGTTCGTCGGAATCGGCGGAGAGGCCAGCGATCGGATCGCGGTGGCCGAACGCGTGCAGGAGATGATCGCCGAAGCCTCGGGCGACGGCGTCGAGGTGGCGGTGACGGGGTACTCCCCGATGACGGTCGATCTCACCCGAGTCGAATCCGAGGACGCCGTGCGGGCCGAGAGTATCGGTCTGCCCATCGCTTTCGTGTTCCTCGTTCTGGCTCTGGGGTCCGTGGTCGCCGGCATCGTGCCGCTGGTCTCCACCGGAATCGGAGTACTGGCGGCGTTCGGAATGTTCGCGCTGCTGTCCAACGTCATGACGTTCGACGTGCTCGTCACCACCGTGGCGGCAATGTTCGGTCTGGGTCTGGGAATCGACTACGCGCTCTTCATCGTCAGTCGATTCCGGGAGGAGATCGGGCGGGCCGGACCTCCCGACGATCCGAACCGGACCGAGCGCGCGGTGGGGGCGGCCATGGGTACGGCAGGGCACACCATCGTCATCTCCGGTCTGGTCGTGTTGATCGCGCTCGGAGCCCTCGCCATCGTCGATGTCCCTGCCGTGCGCAGCATCTCGTTGGTCGTCGCCCTGACCATCGCCACCGTCGTCGTGGTGGCGTGGACCCTACTGCCTGCAGTACTCGCGGTACTGGGAACGCGTATCGGCGCATGGTCGTTGCCACGCAGATTCCAGCCGCCGTCGGTCGACGAGCACGACGCGGCTGTGCCCACGTGGTGGTCGCGGTGGGCGCAACACGTCATCGAGCGCCCGTGGCGCTATACGGCCGTGTCCGCTGCGCTCCTCATCGTGTGCCTGATCCCGATCGGTTCCATCTCCTACGGCGTCGACCTCGGGGCCGAGGCACTCAGTGCCGAACCGTCAGGTCGGGCGAACACGGTCCTGACGGAGAAGTTCGCGCCAGGGACCATCTCGCCCATCACCATCGTGTTCACCGGTGAGGACGACAGTCCGCTGGGGCCGCAGCAACTGGCCACCGTCAACGCGTTCGCCGACTCCGTGCGCGGAGACGATCGCGTCGCCTACGCGCTGGCTCAGCAGGAAGGCGGACGGTCGCTGCTGATCGTGGTGCCCTCGGTGCCGATCGACTCGACGGCGGCCGCCGATCTCGTCGGATCCCTTCGCGCCCAGGCGATCGCCGCCGGAAACACGGACGGCACGAACGTCTCGGTGGGCGGCACCACCGCACTGGTGGTCGACGCGTCCGACGAGATCTCCGGCAAGTTCGCCTGGGTCGTCGCCGCGGTCCTGGCATTCTCGCTCTTCTATCTGGCCGTCGTCTTTCGCAGCGTGGTGATCCCGCTCAAAGCCGTCGTCATGAACCTGTTGGTCACCGGTGCCGCGTTGGGTGCGACCGTCGCCGTCTTCCAATGGGGTTGGGGTGCAAGCATTCTCGGCTTCGAGAGTCCGGGCTACATTCAGGTGTACCTGCCGGTGACGGTGTTCGCAGTGGTCTTCGGTCTGTCGATGGACTACGAGGTGTTCCTCATCGGCCGGATGCGTGAGGTGTTCGTCAGGGGAGCGAGCAACGACGCGGCCGTCGTCGACGGAATCGAGCACACCGCCAGGCCGATCACGGCCGCTGCCGCGATCATGATCGCCGTGTTCGCCAGCTTCCTCACAGCCGACGTGCTCGAGCTCAAACAATTCGGCTTCGCGCTCGCCATCGCAGTGCTGTTCGACGCGGTGCTGGTGCGCATGATGATGGTGCCCGCGATGATGAAGCTCTTCGGCGAGCGCAACTGGTGGCCGGGCTCGGACCGCGGGAAGGCCGTCGCAGGCTCGGGGCGCTACGAGGCCGTCGGCAGCTGAGCGCGAGCCAGGACGGCACCGCCGGACGTGCGGATCTCGATGTCGGTCACGTCCTGGCGTAGCACCGCGGCGTTCATCCGGCACTCGATGGTGACGTCGCTACCGAGAAAGGTGCCGGACGGGCGTTCGGCACCGGACCGGTCGACGAGAACCACCTCGTAGGGGCCGCGGTCGGAGATGCCGTCCATCTCCAGGACGGTCTCGGTGCCCCACGTGTGGGCAACCAGACCTCCTTCGATGTCGACGTCCGACACACTCGTCGTGAACGCGACCTCCTCGTACGCGCCGAGGGTTCCGGGTGGGCCGGTGATCGCGGCGGATGCATTCGTGGGCTGCTGGCGGTAGGCATCTACTCCGAGCACGATCCCGCTTCCGACCACCACCCCCACGATTGCGGCTGCAGCAGCGAGTCCAGCAGATCTGCGCTGTACTCCGAACCGCTGCATTCCGAATTGCTGCCGCTCGGAGTTGCTCGTCGCGTCGAGGATTCGTGCGCGCAGGTCCGGTGCCGTTGGAGGTTCGAGCCACGGCTCGGCAGGTCTGTTGCGGCCCAGGGTGTCCGTCATCGCGCGCAGTTCGGCGATCTCGGCGTCGATCGTAGGGTCCGACGCGGCCAGCGCGCGCAGTTCGGCGGCCTCTAGGTCGTCGAGGTCGTCGCCTACGGCGGCAGCGATCAACTCGGCTCGTCGATCGTGTGACGCGCTCATGTGTCCTCACTTCCGTCGAGATGCTCTCGTAGTGCTCGCAGTGCGTAGAAGGCTCGGGTGCGCAGTGTTCGCACGGCAACCCCCGTCGACTCCGAGAGCTCCGTGTAGGTGCTGCCGGCCAGGAGCACGGCGACGACGACCTGTCGATGCTCAGGGGAGAGCAGTGCGAGCGCGGCGATGATGCGAAGCCTTTCGTCCACATCGGGGCTGGTGTCCCGCGTGACGGAGCCCCGATCGATGTCCTCGATCCGGTCCGAGGCCGGCACCGGCATTCTCGTCAGCGACCGTTAGACGTCGACGATGACGTTGCGTTCGATGGCGAAGAGCCAGGTACGCAGCGACCCGCGTCTCGGCTCGAATCGGGCTCGGGCCCGCCATGCGCGAAGGAAGGTCTCCTGCACACAGTCCTCGGCCAGGGTTCTGTCACGGAGCGCGTTGACGGCGAACCCGAGCATGGCCGACGCGTGCTCGTCGTACGCGGCAGCGACGTCGAAGTCCAGTTCGATCACGCTCCCGATGCTCATGACAGTGAATACGTCGGTGGACCCCCGGACGTTCATATCCAGGACTGGAAAATTTCTTTACGGAGCGTTGAACATTCTGGCATCGGCGCTCGTACACCTTCCACGGGCTCGCCTGCCCGATACTCCCACGGAAGGCATACGAGATGACCAGACGCTCGATCCCACGCCCGGCAACGTCGATTCGATCCACCGCCACAGCACTCGTCGGTGGTACTGCAGCCCTGATGCTGTTCGCAGCTGCCCCTGCCGGTGCCGATACGCCTGTCGCCGAACCGGATTCGTTCACCAGCGCTTTCACCGCTATGGCCACCCCGGACCAGGTACTCAACGGTGAGGGTGTCGCTACTCCGGGGCAACCGGGCTCGATGGGTACCTTCACACTGCGCATCAACTCCGACCTCGACATCGTTTGCTACGACATCGCGCTCGAAGGCGTGACCGGCGACTACATGAGCCCGGCCAAGACCGCCACGCACATCCACCAGGCGGCAGCAGGCGCAGCAGGACCTCCGCGTCTGGCATTCCCGAACCCGACCCCGATCGGCGACGGCCCGCGCACCAGCAGTGGCTGCATGCAGGGACCGTTCACCACCGGTCTGACTCCGGCAGGTGCCACCGCGGACAGCGGAACCGGCTTCACCCTCGACCAGATCGAAGCCGATCCTGCGGCCTTCGCCGCGGACACCCACACCGTCGACTTCCCGGCCGGCGCGGTGCGCGGCCAGCTCACCCAGATTCCGGTCGGGTCCGTCGCGACCGGAGGCGGCGGCTCGGCCATTGCCGCGCCCGATTCGACGTCGAGCTCGATGGTTCCCGTCGTCGGTTCGTTGGCGCTGGGTGCGATGGTTGTCGCGGGCGTGACGTTCGCGGCCCGACGAGGGGTGCGGAGCTGAAATTTCCGGCTCTGCTCGCGACCGCGGCAGTGGTGGTGGCGATGGCGGGCTGTACCGCGTCACCACCACCATTGCCGGGACCGTCACCGCTACCGGCTACGTCCGCGGCGCCCTCACCCGATCGGGCACCCGTGTCTGTGCCGGTCCCTGCGAGACCGGCCCCGGCGCGAGTGAGCGCGCAGGCGATAGGCCTCGACGAGCCGCTGATCGGACTCGGTCTCATGGAATCGGGCGAGATGCAGGTGCCCGCCGACTACGACGACGTCGGCTGGTTCACCGGAGGTGGCCGGCCCGGCGCGATCGGCAGCCCGACGGTGATAGCCGGGCACGTCGACTCGACGACCGGTCCCGCGGTGTTCGATCGTCTGTCGGAACTCGGAACCGGCGATGTCGTCACGGTGCAGGACGAGGCGGGTGAACGAGCCGAGTACCGCATCGACGAGATCGGTGACTACGGCAAAGCGGAGTTCCCGACGGCGCTGGTCTTCGGGGCGGTGCCTGCGGACGAGATTCGGCTCGTGACGTGCTCGGGTGATTTCGACGTGGCCGTCGGCAGCTACGAGCGCAATCTGGTTGTCTACGGGGTGCGTATATAACAGTGCGATCGACGACGTTTTGGAGTTGACGCCGAACGTGTTGTAGCCTGGTCGACGGTTCGGATCACGAGTGCTTGCACCTGTGCCCGCACCGCCCAATCAAGTTCTACCCAAGACCGTTGGTCACCGCCTTCTCGAGGATTCACTTCCGGGAGTTGCGCGGTTGAAGGTCCGAGATCGCATCGGACGGCCCACGCAGGAGAACGAGGTAGGGAACCTGTATGCAGCCCTTGCGGTTGCCCGCTCGTTCACGCCCCGTGTGCTTCTTGCGCCGGGGCGTTCGTCGTTTTCCGGCCCTCTCGCGATCGACACAACTTCCCACGAGAGGAGGCGAAGTATGGCAAAGCCCGAAAAGGTCTCAGCAGTATCGGAGATCACCGAACAGTTCAAGGGTTCGACGGCTGCCGTCGTCACGGAATACCGTGGCCTGTCGGTGTCCGGTCTGACTCAGCTCCGGCGTGCGCTCGGCGAAGGTGCCACGTACTCCGTCGCCAAGAACACCCTGGTCAAGCGCGCAGCAGCCGAGGCTGGCATCACCGGCCTCGACGATTTGTTCGTCGGACCGACCGCCATTGCATTCATCAAGGGCGAGCCGGTCGACGCAGCGAAGGCCATCAAGGCTTTCGCCAAGGACAACAAGGCCTTGATCGTCAAGGGCGGCTACATGGACGGCGCAACGCTGTCCGTGGACGAGATCAACAAGATCGCAGACCTCGAGTCGCGCGAAATCCTGTTGGCCAAGCTCGCCGGCGCCATGAAGGGCAACTTGTCGAAGGCTGCAGGCCTGTTCAACGCTCCCGCATCGCAGTTCGCGCGTCTGGCGTTCGCGTTGCAGGAGAAGAAGGCTGCCGGCGAACCCGCCGCAGCCGAGGCACCTGCAGAAGCAGAAGCACCGGCGGAAGCTCCCGCCGAAAGCTGATCCGCTGGTATTGGCGAACAGCTCAGCTCCACACCACCAACACCAAGTCGCGGATCAGCGACCAGGTACTTACAGGAAGGACCCGCCACCATGGCGAAGCTCAGCACCGAAGAATTGCTCGACCAGTTCAAGGAGCTCACCCTCCTCGAGCTCAGCGAGTTCGTGAAGGCATTCGAGGAGACCTTCGAGGTCACCGCAGCCGCTCCCGTCGCAGTTGCAGCAGCAGGCGCAGCCGGTGCTCCGGCTGAGGCCGCTGAAGAGCAGGACGAGTTCGACGTCGTTCTCGAGTCGGCCGGCGACAAGAAGATCCAGGTCATCAAGGTCGTCCGTGAGGTCGTCTCCGGCCTCGGCCTGAAGGAAGCCAAGGACCTCGTCGAGAGCGCTCCGAAGGCAATCCTGGAGAAGGTCGCCAAGGACGCAGCCGAGGCTGCCAAGGAGAAGCTGGAAGCTGCCGGCGCGAAGATCTCCGTCAAGTAAGACCGCTTCTGTGCAGTCGTACTACGCGCTCTGAAATCGAAGAGCGAGTCCAGGGGCCGTTCCCACGTGTGTGGGGACGGCCTCTTTTCTGTGTTTCGGGTGTCGCCGCATGACTCGTCGTTGTGATCGGTCACGGAGTCCGTCGGATTGCGTGACACCCGCTCTGCGTCACTGTTTACTCGACCTCGCCGAAGTCCGAAGCGTTCCGAAGGGCTTCGGATGTGATCGCTTGTGGCTTGTCACAGCAACGCAGGGCAGGGACTTGTCACAGTTCTGGCGAGTCTACGACCGTGTCGAGTGAGATGAGCCACACTGATGCAAGCTCTCCAGCCCGACTCGGGGAAGTTCTTACTGGGCGGTAAGCTCCCGTGTCGGTGCGGACACGTGCATGGGATACAGTGACGCAACCCACATCTGGGTCGATGTGTACGAATTGTGGAGGTCAGCGTGGGAGTCGAGGTTTCGGTCGAGGGATTGACCAAGTCTTTCGGTGTACAGAAGATTTGGCAGGACGTGACGTTGACCCTGCCGAAGGGTGAAGTCAGTGCGCTCCTCGGTCCTTCCGGTACCGGTAAGTCGGTCTTCCTGAAGTCTCTGATCGGTCTCCTGCGTCCCGAGCAGGGCAAGATCTTCATCGACGGCACCGACATCCTGCAGTGCAGCTCGCGCGAGCTCTACGAGATCAGGAAGCTGTTCGGGGTGCTGTTCCAGGACGGCGCACTGTTCGGCTCGATGAACCTCTACGACAACGTCGCGTTCCCGCTGCGGGAGCACACGAAGAAGTCCGAGTCCGACATCCGCAAGATCGTGATGGAGAAGCTCGAACTGACGGGTCTGCTCGGTGCCGAGGACAAGCTGCCCGGCGAGATCTCCGGCGGTATGCGCAAGCGCGCCGGACTGGCCCGCGCTCTGGTACTCGATCCGGAGATCATTCTGGTCGACGAGCCGGACTCCGGCCTCGATCCTGTTCGTACCACCTACATCTCGCAGACTCTGATCGACATCAACGCCGAGATCGACGCCACGATCCTGATCGTCTCGCACAACATCAACCTGGCTCGGACGGTGCCCGACAACATCGGCATGCTCTTCCGTCGCCAGCTGGTGATGTTCGGTCCACGTGAGGTGCTCCTGACGAGCGACGAGCCGGTGGTCAAGCAGTTCCTCAACGGAACGATGATCGGCCCGATCGGCATGTCGGAGGAGAAGGACGAGGCGCAGATGGCCCAGGAGCAGGCGATGGTCGACGCCGGTCACCACGCCGGTGGCGTCGACGACGTCGAAGGCATCGTGCCGCAGATGAAGGCGACTCCCGGTACCCCCGTGCGCCAGGCCGTCGGGCGCAGGCAAGAGCGCGTGCGTCAGATCATGCACACGCTGCCGCACAACGCGCAGGTCGCCATTCAGGAAAGCCTCGACACCACCGATCCCGGTCAGCGTTACCCCGCCTACGCAGATCAGCAGCAGGGTTACGACCAGCAGGGCTACGACCAGCAGGGTTACGACCAGCAGGGCTACGACCAACAGGGTTACAGCCAGCAGGGTTACGACCAGCAGGGTTACGGCGGACAAGGTCATGATCAGCAGGGCTACCAAGCTCCAACACAAGGTCGGGGTCAATAGCAGACATGGGGGGATCGAAGAAGTCCGCGTTCGCTCCGGCGAACGCCGCTCTGACACAAGCCGGCAATATCGTCGAACTGTTCGTCGAGGTGGTTCGGAACACGTTCCGTAGGCCGTTCCAGTTCCGTGAGTTCATCGAGCAGGCCTGGTTCATCGCCAGCGTCACGATTCTGCCGACAGCACTCGTCGCAATCCCGTTCGGCGCGGTCGTGTCGCTGCAAACCGGATCGCTCATCAAGCAGCTCGGTGCCGAGTCGTTCACCGGTGCGGCCAGCGTGCTCGCGGTCATTCAGCAGGGCAGTCCTATCGTGACCGCGCTGTTGGTGGCCGGTGCTGCCGGTTCTGCCGTCACCGCAGACCTCGGCTCGCGCACCATTCGCGAGGAGATCGACGCGATGCGGGTTCTGGGCATCGACCCGGTTCATCGTCTGGTCGTTCCGCGAGTTCTCGCGATGATTCTTGTCGCTCTGTTGCTCAACGGCCTGGTATCGGTCGTCGGCATCGCCGGCGGCTACTTCTTCAACGTGATCCTTCAGGGCGGTACGCCCGGTGCGTACCTCGCGTCCTTCGGAGCGCTGGCGCAGCTACCCGATCTCTATGT
Organism: Rhodococcus sp. 077-4; assembly: GCF_047782425.1. Classification (NCBI taxonomy): domain Bacteria; kingdom Bacillati; phylum Actinomycetota; class Actinomycetes; order Mycobacteriales; family Nocardiaceae; genus Rhodococcus; species Rhodococcus sp. 077-4. The sequence continues at coordinate 1,586,862 of NZ_JAJPWC010000001.1, forward strand.
CGCAGAAGCCAAAGCGGCGATCTTCGGACTCATCGCGGGCATCATCGCCTCGTACAAGGGACTCAATCCCAATCCCGGACCCAAGGGCGTCGGCGAGGCAGTGAACCAGACGGTGGTCATCACGTTCCTGCTGCTCTTCTTCGCCAACCTCATTCTGACCCTGGTGTATCTCCAGGTCGTCCCAGCGAAGGGAGCGTAACCGCGATGACGATCGCAAGAGGTCGCGGTGACCGCACACTGATGCGCGTCAAGCGCGTCGGTAATGCCCCGCTCAACGTGCTCGACCGCGCAGGCGAGCAGATGTCGTTCTACCTGCGGGCCATCGGGTGGATTCCCAAGACCGCAGTGCACTACAAGAAGGAGGTGCTCCGCTTGCTGGCGGAGGTCACCTTCGGCAGCGGCGCGCTGGCCGTCATCGGTGGAACCATCGGCGTGATCGTGATGATGTCCGGTTTCACCGGCATCGTCGTCGGCTTGCAGGGCTACGCCGCACTCGAGCAGCTGGGCAGCTCGGTGCTCACCGGCTTCCTGTCCGCCTACGTCAACACTCGTGAGATCGCACCGGTCGTCGCAGGCCTGGCGCTCTCGGCCACCGTCGGCTGTGGTTTCACCGCCCAGCTCGGTGCGATGCGCATCTCGGAGGAGATCGACGCTCTCGAGGTGATGGCAGTGCCGAGCGTGCCGTTCCTGGTGACGACGCGCATGATCGCTGGGTTCGTCGCCGTCATCCCGCTCTACATCGTCGGACTGCTGGCGTCGTACGTCGCCTCCCGAGGAATCAGCACCATTTTCAACGGGCAGTCGTCGGGGTCCTACGACCACTACTTCAACCTCTTCCTACCGCCGGAAGACGTGTTGTATTCGTTCCTGAAGGTGCTCATATTCGCCTTCGTGCTGATCATGATCCACTGCTATTACGGCTACCACGCGTCCGGCGGACCTGCCGGCGTCGGTGTGGCGGTAGGCCGTGCCGTTCGTACCGCGATCGTCACGATCGCCGTTCTGGACTTCTTCTTGAGCCTTGCCATTTGGGGCACGACCACCACAGTGAGGGTTGCGGGATGATCGACTCGCCGTCGCGACTGAAGCGAGTACTGCTCGGTTTGGCGTTTTTCCTGGTACTCATCCTGTTCCTGGGATGGAGCATCACCTCCTACAACAAGACGTTCAAGTCAGTGGTGAACGTCAGCCTCGAAACCGACTCGGTCGGCAACGCCTTGCCGCTCAATGCCGATGTCAAGGTGCGCGGAATGATCGTCGGCGAGGTGCGCTCGGCGTCCACCGTTGACGGCGTCGTCACCTCGCAGCTCGCCATCGACCCGGACAAGGCTCCGCTGATTCCGTCCAACGTGACTGCGCGGTTGCTACCGAAGACGCTGTTCGGTGAGCGCTACGTCTCGCTGATCCTGCCCGAGAACGACTCGGCATCGCCGATCACCGACGGCACCAAGCTTCGACAGGACGTGAGTGGAAACGCCATCGAGGTCGGGCAGTTGCTCGATGGCCTGCTCCCACTGCTGCAGGCGATTCCGCCGCAGGATCTCGCCAACACCCTCGGGTCGCTGGCGCAGGGCCTCAGTGGAAAGGGCGAGCAGCTCGGGCAGACGATCGACAATCTGAACAACCTCGTGTCGGGTCTGAACACGGAGCTGCCGAACATTCAGCAGACGTTGGTCGGGCTCGCGGACTTCTCCCAGACCTACGCAGACGCCGCGCCCGAGTTGATCTCTGCGCTGGACAATCTGCGGACGACGGGAAACACCGTGGTCGAGCGGCAGTCCAGCCTCGAAACGCTGTACGGCTCGCTCACCTCGGCCTCCTACACGACCGCGGACTTCTTGCAGACCAATTCCGAGAACCTGATCGGACTGGCCGCGAACTCCCGTGAAGCCCTCGAACTGCTGGCCGAGTTCTCTCCGACCTTCGGCTGCACCTTCACCCAGTTCGCCGAAGGTGCCAGGCGCGGCAAGATCGTGCTCGGCGAGGGCGACGAGTACCCCGGCATCAACGTGTCCGCATCGTTCGTCAACCCGAAGGGCCGTTACTTGCCGAACCAGGACGAGCCGCGCTTGTTCGACGACCGTGGGGCCACGTGCTTCCAGCCCGCAGCGCCGGGGGAGTTCTTCCCGCAGTATCCGGGAGGCTCGGTCAACGACGGGTCCTACCAGGTTCCGACGCGCAACCCGGGCCCGCAGGTGATCGAAGGACAGGGACCACCCAAGTCGGCTCAGAGTTCCATCGTTCCTGCCGTCTCCGCATCCGCGCAGCCTGCGAGCTACGAAGGATCGGACTTCGAGCGTGACACCCTCGCCGTGATCTACGGACAGGCGAATGGTGTTGCACCGGAAAGCATCCCGTCGTGGGCCGCCGCTATCGGCGCACCGGCACTGAGAGGAGTGGAGGTGACCGTGCCATGAGAGGACTTCTCGCGCCGATCATCAAGTTGGTTGTGTTCGCCGTGATCACGATCATTGCAACGGCCACTCTCGCCTTCACCATCGCGAACTCCAGCGGTGGCGGCGGCACCAAGTTCTCGGCGGTGTTCACCGACGTCACCTCACTCAACGAGGGCGACGAGATTCGCATCGCCGGCGTTCGCGTGGGCCAGGTCGACAAGATTCAGATCGCCAACGAACGCGAAGCGAAGGTCGACTTCACACTGAGCAATCGCGATTGGCTCCCGGCCGGTTCGACGGCAACCATTCGGTTCCGGAACCTCGTCGGCCAGCGCTACATCGCCATCGAGCAGGGCTCGGGCGACCAGGGCCGCAAGATCACCGAGGGAGCGACCATTCCCTTGGAGCGGACCAAGCCTGCGGTGAATCTGACCACGCTGTTCGACGGCTTTCGGCCGCTGTTCACCACGCTCAGCTCCGATGACGTCAACAAGCTCTCGTACCAGATCATTCAGGTGTTCCAGGGGGAGTCGGGCACCATCGGTGAGCTCGTGAGCAACACGGCAACCCTGACGAACACCGTCGCCGACAAGGACCAGGTCATCGGCCAGGTCATCACCAATCTCAACAACGTGTTGGCCACGGTCAACCAGAACGACGGCCAGCTCGACAGTCTGATCGTCAACACTCAGCAGCTCGTCTCCGGCCTGTCGGCCGACCGTGACGTCGTCGGCTCCGCCGTCACTTCACTCGCCGGTCTGACCAACGCCACCGCCGACCTGCTCGAGCCCACCCGGCCGTCGATCCAAGGATCGGTGACCGCGTTGAACACACTGTCCGAAACCATCAACCGCCGAAGCGACGACGTCGACACGGTCCTCGGAATCCTGCCGAACAAGCTCGACAAGTTGATCCGCACGGCTCAGCAAGGATCCTGGTTCACCTTCTACCTGTGCGGCATCGACATCGTCGCCGGACCGGGTAGCTCGCCGAATCTGAACCTGCCCACCGGGCTTCCGACCGTCAACCAGCCGCTGTACACGAACTCGGCAGAGCGCTGCAGAGCTGGGGGTATCAAGCAATGAAATCTCGTCGTAGTCCGGCCACCATCGGCGCACTGGGCATCGCAATCGTCCTGCTCGCCACGATGTCGGTCTTCTTTCTCGACCGGCTCCCGATCATCGGTGCGGGTTCGGTGTACACCGCCGAGTTCAGTGAGGCGGCAGGTCTCAAGCCCTCCAACGAGGTCCGCATTGCCGGCGTCAAGGTCGGCAAAGTGACCGACGTGCGCCTCGAAGGCGATCGGGTTCTCGTGGACTTCACAGTTCAGGACGCCTGGGTCGGTAACGAGTCGCGGGCAGCCATCGCGATCAAGACTCTGCTGGGCCAGAAATATCTGGCGCTCGACCCGAGCGGACCGGAGACACTGAGCCCCAAGGACCCGATCCCGCTCGAGCGCACTACGTCCCCGTACGACGTCATCGACGCATTCTCGGACTCCGCTGCGGTCATCAACGACATCGACACCGACCAGCTCGCCACGAGTATGCGGACGCTGTCCGAGGCGTTCTCCGAGACGCCCGCGAACATCCGTGCATCGCTCGACGGCGTGACCCGGTTGTCGCAGACAGTGGCCAGCCGCGACGCAGAGCTGAAGAAGTTGTTCGAGGCGACCGGCGAGACCTCCAAGGTGCTGGCCGACCGAAACGAGCAGTTCAACAAGCTGATCACCGACGCAGGTCCGCTTCTCGAAGAGCTCAACAATCGGCAGCAGGCCATCTCGCAACTGCTGACCGGTACTCAGCGTGTCTCGCAGCAGCTGACCGGCCTGGTTCGTGACAACGAGGCCACTATCAACCCGATGTTGCAGCAGCTCAACGGCGTCATCGAGATTCTGCAGCGCAACAACGACAACCTCGACCGTGCTTTGAAGCTGTACGAACCGTTCATTCGGCTGTACACGAACGTGACCGGCAACGGTCGATGGCTCGACATCGCACTGGCCAACATCGCACCTCCCGGAGTTCCGTTGATACCTGGTTACCGTCAGCCCTCCAACGACATGCGGGTGGGGAACTGATGACCGAGACTCAGGCAGCACCGAAGAACACGAACAAACTGGCGATCATCGCCGTCGTCGTGGTCGTCGCGCTGGTTCTGGCCGTCGCAGGCTGGTGGCTGTTCACGAGGGCAGGCACGACCAAGATCACGGCGTACTTCGACAAGTCGGTCGGTATCTACTCCGGCTCCGAGGTGCGCGTGCTGGGCGTCAAGGTCGGCACCGTCGAGTCCGTCACGCCACTCGGTGACGACGTCGAGGTCGTCCTCCGCGTCGACCGCGGGGTCGATATCCCGGCCGACGCCAAGGCCGTACAGGTCAGCCCGTCGCTCGTCGCCGATCGTTACGTCCAGCTTTCGCCCGTCTACACCGGCGGCGACACCATGGCCAGCGGCACCACGATCGACCGCGACCGCACCGCCACACCCGTCGAGGTCGACGAGCTGTATTCGTCGATCAACGACCTGTCCAGGGCTCTCGGTCCCGACGGCGCGAACAAGGACGGGGCTCTCACCGACCTCGTGAACACCGGAGCTGCCAACCTCGACGGCAACGGTGAAGCGTTGGGCAACAGCATCACTCAACTGTCGGCCGCCGGCCGCACGCTGAGCGACTCGCGCACCGACGTGTTCGACACGATCAAGAACCTGCAGACCTTCGTCAGTGCACTGGCCGTCAACGATCAGCAGGTGCGCAATTTCAACACCCAGCTGGCCGACCTGACCGGTTTCCTCTCGGGACAGCGCGAAGATCTCGGAGCAGCGCTGAATCAGCTCTCGATCGCGCTGGGCGACGTGGCTACGTTCGTCGCGGACAATCGGACCGAACTGACCGATGCCGCAAACGGTCTCGTGGTTCCGACTCAGACGCTCGCCGACAACCGTGAGCAGCTGGTTCAGACCCTCACGTTGCTGCCGCTCGCGATCAGCAACCTGGTGAATTCGTACGACGCAGAGTCGGGCACGCTGGCCTCGCGCGCCAACCTGAACGACGAGACCCAGGATCCGCTCGGTACCGTCTGCCGGCTCCTCGATCTCGGCAAGCTGGTCCCCGGTGATCCGCGATTCGAGGCGCTGGGCGCGCAGATCCAGCCGATCCTCGATCAGTGCTCCAACATCACCGACATGATCCAGGCTCCGATCCGCGACCAGAACCGGATCGTACTTCCGTTCGGTGTCCTGTCCAACGACATCGAGCAGAACGTATCGGTGCCGGGCACCGTGCCGGGCGTCGTTTCACCCAGGCTCGGAAACAGCTCCATGCCCGGACTGGAGCAGTCGTACATCGGAGGTGGGGGTCAGTGAAAACCTCTGTGAATCGGAATCGAGTTCGCGTGAAACGTTCGTTGGTCGTCGGAGCCGGAGCGTGTGTGGTGGCCCTGTCCGCCGGAGCGTGCTCGTCGGCAGGCATATACGCCGTCCCACTGCCAGGAGGCGCCGATGTCGGTGACAACCCGTTCAACCTGACGGTTCAGTTCGACGACGTGCTGGACCTGGTTCCGCAGTCGACCGTCAAGGTCGACGGTGTGGCTGTCGGCCGGGTCGACTCCATCTCCGTCCCGAACGAGGGATGGACGGCCGACGTCAACGTCATCCTGAACTCGGACGTCGATCTGCCTGCCAATGCGATCGCATCGGTACAGCAGACCAACCTGCTCGGTGAGAAGTTCGTGCAGCTCTCGGCGCCTCCCGGTGACGAGGCCGCGTCGCGTCTTCAGGACGGCGACACCATCCCGCTCGATCGCACGCGCCACGCCACCGACATCGAGCAGGTCCTCGGCGCACTGTCGTTGCTGCTCAACGGCGGCGGCGTCGGGCAGCTCTCGCCGATCATCAAGGAATTGAGCACTGCGTTCGACGGTCGCGAAGGCAAGACCAAAGAACTTCTGCAACAAGCGAACACGCTGATCGACGGTCTGAACCAGCAGCGTGACGACATCACCCGGGCCATCGACGGTCTCGATACCCTCAGTGGCCGCGTCAACTCGCAGACCGACAAGATCGACGCAGTTCTGAAGGACCTGCCGATCGCCACCGAGGTTCTCGAGAAGCAGCGTCCGCAGCTGACCGAGATGCTCGGAGCGCTCGATCGCCTCGGCACCGTCGGCACCGACGTCATCGACCGGTCCAAGGACGATCTGATCGCGGACCTGCGAGCACTGCGCCCGACGCTCCAGGCCTTGGCCGATTCGGCGGACGACGTGGTGACTTCGCTCGCGGTGGTCCCCACGCTGCCGTTCGCCGATGGCACCGAGAAGATCATCGAGGGCAACTCCGCCAACCTGTTTCTCTCGCTCGATCTGTCGATCGGAACCGCGTTGCGCAACTTCGGTGTCGGCGAGGGCGATCCGGTCTACATCCAGCCCAAGTACGGCAACACGTTGCCCGTCGTAGACCCGTCGAATCCGTATTACAACGGAAACGGACCGCGACCGGGCTGGCCGACGATCTCGCTGCTGCCTTTGCCGCCGATCATCCCGTCACCTGTTCCCGGCCCGGGAGCGCCTGCGAACGAGCAGGCGGCGGCGGCTGCTGCGCCTGCACCGTTCGACCCGTTGGCACCGTTGAACGATCTGCTCGAGCGATTCGGAGTTGGACAGTGAGATCGAAACTTGTTCGCTTTCAGTTGGTCGCGTTCGTCGTGGTCGCCGTTCTGGGATTGATCTTCGTCGGTGGCAAGTACGTGCGCCTGGACAACATGCTCGGGTTCGGGCAGTACCAGGTCGACCTGAATCTCGCCGATTCCGGCGGAATCTTCTCCAACGCGGAGGTCACCTACCGAGGTGTTCCGGTCGGAACCGTCGGGGATCTGGAACTGACGCAGGACGGCATCCGGGTCGCGCTCATGCTCGACAACGGTGGCCCGGATATTCCGGCCGACACCAAAGCCGTTGTGGCCAACAGGTCCGCGATCGGCGAGCAGTACGTCGACCTGCAGCCCGAGACCGATCAGGGCCCGTACCTGGTCGACGGTTCGCAGATTGCGCAGGCCGATACCGCCACGCCCGTGCCGGTGGAGGACGTCCTCGCCAACACGAACACCCTCGTCAGGTCGGTTCCGTTGGAGAATCTGACTCGGGTCGTCAATGAACTCGGAGTTGCGTTCGACGGCAAGGGCACAGATCTCGCGTCACTCGTCGATTCGCTCGGAAACATCTCCGAGGCAGGCAACGAGGCGCTGCCGCAGACGCTCGCGCTGGTACGTGATGCGGTGCCGGTGCTGAACACACAGTCCGAGCAGTCGGATCTGATTCGTGAATTCAGCACCAGCCTCGATCAGGTGACCGCTCAGCTGAAGTCCAGTGATCCCGATATCCGTCGCCTGATCGATACCGGTACAGCGGCAGGCGATCAGCTCGGTGGGCTGATCACCGACGCCGGTCCCGCACTGACCACCGATATCAACAACCTTGCGTTGGTTGCTGCTCAGGCCGAGCCGCGGTACGTCGCGCTTCGTCCGTTCCTGACGTTCCTGCCTGCTCTCGGTGCAGGCATCTCGACGATCGTCCCCGGTGACGGCACCATTCACCAGGGTCTGCTGCTCGAGACCAACAATCCACCGCCGTGCACGGTCGGCTACGAAGGTAGTCAGGCAATTCTCGACGAGGAGAAGCGCAAGAATCCGAACTTCGATCCGACTCGGGAGAACTACCCGCTGAACCTCGACGCGAACTGCGCGACGCCGCAGGGCAGCGTGACGGGTGTGCGTAGCGCCAACCGCATCGTGTTCGCCGATCCGGACGTGCCGCAGCCGTGGGACCTCAAGCCCAAGGTCGATCCCGAGAAGCTGAACCTCAACCCCATCGCCACCCAGTTGGCACCGCTGATCGGCGTCACGCCGAAGTAGAGGAATCGGTGGAACTGCTGCTCAGCAATGCCGTCGGGCCGAGAGTGGTTCGGCCGGATATTACCGAGTAGTAGGGTGGAAAGTGTGAACTCGAGCACCGAAGCCCTGGAGTCCCCAGCGACTCCAGGGCGCAACAACACCGCAAAAATTCTCTTTGGCGTCGTCACGGCGATTGCCGTGGTTGCTCTCGCAGCGGCAGTGTTCTTCGGTTACGGCTGGGGCAATGCACTACTGAGCCAGAAGCCGACCGCGGACACCAGGGACGCGGCGCTGACCGGCGCTCAGCAAGCGGCCGTCAACCTCAACACGGTCGACGCGGCCAACATCGATCAGTCGTTCGACAACATGAAGTCGTCCATCACCGGTGACCTGATGCTCAACGACCTCGAGCAGACTCGCTCGGGCATCACCGATCAGGTTCGACAGTCCGGTGCCAAGAGCGAGGCCGAGGTCTTGCACGGAACGCTGACCGAGCTGAGCACGGACGAGAACACCGCCACCGCTCTGGTGGTCATCGCGACCACCACCACGTGGCCCGACCGCACCGAGCGAAGCAAGCTGACGATGCGTCTGGCCATGGAAGAGGTCGACGGGGTGTGGAAGACCAACAAGGTCGATCCCATCGGTTCACGGATTTCGCTCGACAACCCGAGCACCAACCCCGTCATCCCGACCGAACCTGGCGGCCCCGCCGATCCGAATGCGGCCGACCCCAGTACGGAAGCGACGCCGGCTCCTGCGCCGGACACCGGCGGCAACTGAGATATCCGGCAGTGCCGTCTTTTCCGTCTGTATGAAGTGAGTTTCGAAGGAGTTCTTCCAGTGCCTCCCCAGCGTCGCAAGATCGTTCCACCCACCACCACCAGCAAGGTTCGCCGCAAGGTGGCCGGTACCGGAAAGCCGACCGTTCAGGGCACGGAGTCGACCGGAACCGAGGGATCTCCGGTGACCGATACGACGGCAATCACCACAACGCCGCCCGAGAAGCCGGTGTCGGCCGAGCCCGCCGCCGACAAGTCGGTAACCGAGAAGCCGATAACCGAGAAGCCTTCGCTCGACAAACCTGCCGCCGACAAGCCTGTGACCGAAAAGCCTTCGCTCGACAAGCCTGTGACCGAAAAGCCTTCGCTCGACAAGCCCGCAACAAGCGGCCGTCCGTACGCCGCATCCTCGTCGGGGATCGGCTACAAGCACGTGATCGTCGTTGCGATCATTGCCGTGGTACTCGGTGCGTTCGCTGCCATTGCAGCGTTCAAGCCTTTCGCCACGATCGACGATGCGGCCTGGGTGGATTCCGCGGCTACACAGGAAGTCACCTCGGCCGCGACCGATGCGCTGCAGACCCTGTACACGTACAAGGCCGCCACGATCGACGCCGATTTCGATGCCGCCCGTGCTGTGCTCAACCAGTCGATGCTCGACGAGTTCAACTCCACTGCTGAAACCACGAAATCTGCTGTGGTGCAGACGAATACGGGAACCGAAGCTTTGGTCACCGATATCGGCGTCTCGCGGCTGGAGGACGACAAGGCAGAATTGATCGCCAACGTGAACATCAGCGCCACGCAGAACGGCGTCGCGTCGGGCAGTGCGGAGGGCCCGTTGACGGTCAACATGGAGAAGGTCGACGGCACCTGGAAGCTGTCGGCAATCGACGACCAGTAGTAGCGGGTACCAGCTCGAGTCGGTACAAGAGAGCCCCGTTCGACGCAGAATCTCTGCTCGGACGGGGCTTTTTCGTGCGCTTTTCGCCCATCTGCCACCGGCTTCCCACCGAGTTACCATCGCGTTTGCGTCCTGGCTTGGGACGAGCCCTGGTTGTTCGGGACAACCATTTCACGCTCGACAGCCAGGGGTGGATCCGATGAAAACGGAGCATGCTGGTCATGACTGACACAACTGTCGATGTATCTGTGTTGCAAACGCGGTCCGGGCGATCGGGCTACGCCGAGAACGTCAATCCCGAACTGTATCGCCTGCTGTCTGCATTGAACCTGGATCGTGAGTACGTTCGCGGTGACGGGACGGTGTTGTTCGACGCCTCGGGCCGCCGCTATCTCGATTTCGCCGGCGCGTACGGCGCTCTTCCGTTCGGGCACGGTCCGACTCCGATCTGGCAGGCGGTCAACGATGTTCGGTGCAGCGGGGAGGCGATTTTCGTGCAACCCTCGGTGTTGAGCGCTGCGGGTGAGTTGGCAGATCGGTTGGGGCGTATAGCTCCTGACGGATTGACGCGAACGACGTTCGTCAACAGTGGTACCGAGGCTACGGAGGTGGCGCTCAAGATCGCGCGAGCGCACACCGGACGGCTGGGTGTTCTCACCACCGGAAACAGTTTCCACGGCAAGACTCTCGGGGCCTTGTCTGCAACGGGAAATATCAAGTACCAGAGCGGTTTCGGTGCTCCGGTGGAAGGCTTCGATCACATCGAGTTCGGTGATGCGGACGCGCTCGACGCGGCCCTGGCCGCGGCGCCCGGGCACTATGCGGTGTTCTTGGTGGAGCCGATTCAGGGTGAGGGTGGAGTGGTGTGTCCACCCGATGGTTACCTGCGTCGGGTGCGGGAGATCTGTGATCGGCACGGGGTGCTGATGGCGCTCGACGAGGTGCAGACCGGGCTCGGCCGGACCGGCAGGATGTTCGCGGCGGAGCACGAGGGTGTGGTGCCGGACATTCTGACCGTGGCCAAAGCGCTCGGTGGCGGCATCGTTCCGGTAGGAGCTGTGCTGTGTGCGCCGAGGCTGGTGAACGAGAGTTTCGCGTTGCGCCACACGTCGACGTTCGCGGGCAATGCTCTGGCGGCGCGGGTGGGTATCGCGGTTCTCGACGAGCTGACTCGGGACGACTGCGCGGTGGTGGAAAATGCGGCTGTTCTGGGACGGCAGTTGAAGAACGACCTGAGTGCGCTGGCCGAGAAGTATCCGTCCGTGGTCACCGAGGTTCGTGGGCGCGGTCTGCTGCTCGGTATCGAGCTCAGTGCGGACGTCAACATGGTCGGGAGACAGTCGCTGCTGGGATCGATTGCCGATCAACACAATCTGACCGTGGTGATCTGCTCGTACCTGCTCAACGTCGAGGGGATCCGAGTGGCTCCGACTCTGTTCGGCAACAGGGTGATTCGGATCGAGCCGCCGCTGACGGTGTCGGCGGTGCAGTGTTCACGTTTGGTCGCAGCATTGGATCGAGCGTTGGGGTACGCGGCGGTGGGGGACATGGACGGACTGTTCGGGCACCTGCTCGGGCGTCCGACCGTTGCCACTCCGCCTGCGCTCGAGGCGCTGCGTCCGGGCCGGACGCCCGATATTGCTGTGCGACCGACGGATCGACGGTTCGCGTTCATTGCGCATCCCCTCGATCTCGGGTTCTTCGCTGCGTTCGATCCGGCTCTCGAGGTGTTCGACCATGCCGAGCGGCTGGATCTGCTCGAGCGGTTCGCGGCGTCGACGTCCGAGCTCGAACCCGCCTCGTTCGTCATCGGCAGTGGCCGGGTGGTCGGGGGAGGGGACGCGACGGCTCACGGTGATCTGATCGGGCTGCCGTACACCTCCGAGCAGTTGTTGCATCTGTCGACCGAGCGGGCGCTGCGAGTGGTGGGTGGTGCCGTCGAACTGGCGATCTCGCGCGGGGCCACGGTCGTCGGGTTGGGTGGGTACTCGTCGGTCATCACTGGGAACGGGTTGGGCCTCGGCGCGACGGCTCGGCCGATCACCACCGGCAACACGTTCACCGCTGCGGCCAGTCTGCGGGCTGTTCGACGCGTGTGCCGTGAACGCGGCATCGATGTCGCGAGGGCTCGGGTGACGATTCTCGGTGCTGCCGGGGCGATCGGGCGAACGATCGGCAAGCAGTTGGCCGGCGAGGTGGGCAGTATCGTGCTGGTCGGCAGGCAGGGGGAGAGCTCGGTCATCGCTCCCAAGCTGTGGGCGGCCGCGCAGGAGATGGTGGCGAGCGCTCGGGTCGGTTCGGGTTCGGGAGATCTGGCCGCTGCCGCGGACGCGGTCGACGGCGATCTGGACGATCTGATCAGGTCGCGTCATGTCGAGTTCTTCACAGATCCTGTTGCTGCGGTGCATGATTCGCTGATCGTCATCGCGGCCACGTCGGCGCCGCACGCGCTGATCGATCCGACGGATCTGATGGAGGGTGCCATCGTCTGCGATGTGGCGCAGCCGCCGAACATCGGCCGGGACGTGCGTAGTGAGCGGCCGGACGTGACGGTGTTCGACGGCGGCATCGTGCGGGTGCCGTCGGCTTCGGATTTCGGGTTGACCTACGGGTTGGCTCCTGGTCTGACATACGCCTGCATGGCCGAGACGATGCTGATCGCGTTGTCGGGTGAGTTCGGACTGCGCAGCATCGGCACCACTCTCGACGGTGACAGCGTCGAGCGGTTGGGCGAGTTGGCCGACGTTCACGGCTTCGCGCTCGCCGAGGCCACGCGGTGGCGCGAGGGCACCCGGTAAGTCGGCAGGGGCGGGGCGCACGCCCGGTGCGTCCCGCCCCGACCGGACGGGTCTCGAGAAAACGGATGGGGCCGTCCCTCTTGACGAAGGCGGCGGCACGGTTCACTCTTGTCGTCAGGAGCACCCCCAGTAGTTCCGGAAGCACAGTGGTTTCGGAAGCGCAGTAGTTCCCGAAGCACAGTGGCATCGGGCGCGAAGTCGGACCGGAAGTCGTGGCGACACGCTTTCGTCTTCTCAGCGCATGATCGGACCCCGGGTGCTACTTTTGATGCCCCCGTTGCGCTGCGCGCACATTTGGGGTATCTTTGGACGTTGCGCTGGCTGCCTCCTGTCCACCTCTCGATCGCTGTTACCCGAATCCATGTTTTCGGGCCGCTGTGATGGGGATTCGGTTTGGTTGCACCAGCCGAAATTCGCCCCACATATAGCAAACAGATACAGCGGCGGTCGCCATGTCCTGTCAACTGACAGAACGGCGCGACCCGCGTGAGGTGCTGGAAGGACGCATCTTGGCAGTCTCTAGCCAGACCAAGGCAGTTGTCGGAACACCGGGAGCCCCGAGGAGGGTTTCGTTCGCGAATATTCGCGAGCCGTTGGAGGTACCCGGTCTCCTCGATGTACAGACGGATTCGTTCGAGTGGCTGGTGGGTGCGCAGAGTTGGCGTGACCGTGCCGCCGCCCGCGGAGACAGCAGTGTCGCCGGTGGACTCGAGGACATCCTGACCGAGCTCTCCCCGATCGAGGACTTCTCGGGCTCGATGTCGCTCTCCTTCTCCGACCCACGATTCGACGAGGTCAAGGCCTCGACCGATGAGTGCAAGGACAAGGACATGACGTACGCAGCTCCGCTGTTCGTCACCGCCGAGTTCATCAACAACAACACCGGTGAGATCAAGAGCCAGACGGTCTTCATGGGTGATTTCCCGATGATGACCGACAAGGGCACCTTCATCATCAACGGCACCGAGCGTGTCGTGGTGTCGCAGCTGGTGCGTTCTCCGGGCGTCTACTTCGATCATTCGATCGACAAGACCACCGAGAAGGACCTGCACAGCGTCAAGGTGATCCCCGGTCGCGGTGCATGGCTCGAGTTCGACGTGGACAAGCGCGACACGGTCGGTGTCCGTATCGACCGTAAGCGTCGCCAGCCCGTCACGGTGCTGCTCAAGGCTCTCGGTTGGTCCACCGAGCAGATCACGGAGCGCTTCGGCTTCTCCGAGATCCTCATGGCCACGCTGGAGAAGGACAACACCGCCGGTACCGACGAGGCGCTCCTCGACATCTACCGCAAGCTGCGTCCGGGCGAGCCGCCGACCAAGGAGTCGGCGCAGACCCTGCTGGAGAACCTGTTCTTCAAGGACAAGCGCTACGACCTCGCTCGCGTGGGTCGCTACAAGATCAACAAGAAGCTCGGCCTCAACATGGGTCAGCCCATCGTGGCGTCGACCCTCACCGAGGAAGACATCGTCGCGACCATCGAGTACCTGGTGCGTTTGCACGCAGGTGAGACCTCGATGACCGCACCCGACGGCGTCGAGGTTCCGGTCGAGGTCGACGACATCGACCACTTCGGTAACCGTCGTCTGCGTACCGTCGGCGAGCTCATCCAGAACCAGATCCGCGTGGGCCTGTCCCGCATGGAGCGCGTCGTGCGCGAACGTATGACGACTCAGGACGTCGAGGCGATCACGCCGCAGACCCTGATCAACATCCGTCCCGTCGTCGCTGCGATCAAGGAGTTCTTCGGAACCTCCCAGCTCTCGCAGTTCATGGACCAGAACAACCCGCTGTCGGGTCTGACGCACAAGCGTCGCCTGTCGGCTCTGGGACCCGGCGGTCTCTCTCGTGAGCGCGCCGGCCTCGAGGTCCGCGACGTTCACCCGTCGCACTACGGCCGCATGTGCCCCATCGAGACCCCGGAAGGCCCGAACATCGGCCTGATCGGATCGCTCTCGGTGTACGCACGCGTCAACCCGTTCGGGTTCATCGAGACCCCGTACCGCAAGGTCGTCGACGGCAAGGTGACCGACGATGTCGATTACCTGACCGCCGACGAGGAGGATCGCCACACGCTCGCGCAGGCGAACTCTCCGGTCGACGATTCGGGTCGCTTCATCGAGGACAAGATTCTCGTTCGCCGTAAGGGTGGAGAGGTCGAGTTCGTCTCGTCCGACGACATCGATTACATGGACGTCTCGCCTCGTCAGATGGTGTCCGTCGCAACCGCGATGATTCCGTTCCTCGAGCACGACGACGCAAACCGTGCCCTGATGGGCGCGAACATGCAGCGTCAGGCCGTTCCGCTGGTTCGCAGCGAGTCGCCGATCGTCGGAACCGGCATGGAGCTGCGTGCAGCTGTCGACGCCGGTGACGTCGTCATCACCGAGAAGACCGGTGTCGTCGAAGAGGTTTCGGCCGACTACGTCACGGTCATGGCCGACGACGGATCGCGCAAGACCTACCGGATGCGTAAGTTCGCGCGCTCCAACCAGGGCACGTGCGCCAACCAGCGTCCGATCGTGGACGAGGGACAGCGCGTCGAGTCCGGCCAGGTCCTCGCCGACGGCCCCTGCACCGAGAACGGTGAGATGGCTCTCGGTAAGAACCTGCTGCTGGCGATCATGCCGTGGGAGGGCCACAACTACGAGGACGCGATCATTCTGTCGCAGCGCCTCGTGGAAGAGGACGTTCTCACCTCGATCCACATCGAGGAGCACGAGATCGATGCTCGCGACACCAAGCTCGGTGCCGAAGAGATCACTCGCGACATCCCGAACGTCTCCGACGAGGTCCTCGCAGACCTCGACGAGCGCGGCATCATCCGTATCGGTGCCGAGGTTCGTGACGGCGACGTGCTGGTCGGAAAGGTCACGCCGAAGGGCGAGACCGAGCTGACCCCCGAAGAGCGCCTGCTGCGCGCCATCTTCGGTGAGAAGGCTCGCGAAGTTCGCGACACCTCGCTCAAGGTTCCGCACGGCGAGAACGGAAAGGTCATCGGCATCCGCGTCTTCTCGCGCGACGACGACGACGATCTGCCTCCCGGCGTCAACGAGTTGGTCCGCGTCTACGTGGCTCAGAAGCGCAAGATCCAGGACGGCGACAAGCTCGCCGGCCGCCACGGCAACAAGGGCGTCATCGGCAAGATCCTCCCGCAGGAGGACATGCCGTTCCTGCCCGACGGCACCCCGATCGACATCATCCTCAACACCCACGGTGTGCCGCGTCGTATGAACATCGGTCAGGTCCTCGAAACCCACCTGGGTTGGATCGGCAAGACCGGTTGGAACGTCCAGATCGCCGCGGACGGCACGAAGCCCGATTGGGCCGAGCGTCTGCCCGAGGAGATGTTGGCGGCTCCGGCCGACAGCAACATCGCCACCCCGGTGTTCGACGGTGCCAAGGAAAATCAGCTCGCCGGCCTGCTGGAGAGCACGATTCCCAACCGCGACGGCGAGCAGATGGTCGGATCCGACGGAAAGGCCACGTTGTTCGACGGCCGCTCCGGCGAGCCGTTCCCGTACCCCGTCTCCGTGGGCTACATGTACATCATCAAGCTGCACCACTTGGTCGACGACAAGATCCACGCTCGTTCGACCGGGCCGTACTCGATGATCACGCAGCAGCCCCTCGGTGGTAAGGCGCAGTTCGGTGGACAGCGCTTCGGTGAGATGGAGTGCTGGGCCATGCAGGCCTACGGTGCCGCGTACACGCTGCAGGAGCTTCTCACCATCAAGTCGGACGACGTCGTCGGCCGCGTGAAGGTGTACGAAGCGATCGTCAAGGGCGAGAACATCCCGGAGCCCGGTATCCCCGAGTCCTTCAAGGTGCTCCTCAAGGAGCTCCAGTCGCTGTGCCTCAACGTGGAGGTGCTGTCCTCGGACGGCGCAGCCATCACGATGGCCGACGGCGACGACGAAGACCTCGAGCGTGCCGCAGCCAACCTGGGAATCAACCTCTCCCGCAACGAAGCTGCCACGGTCGACGACCTCGCTCAGTAGTTCAGTGATCCCCGTGCCTGCGTCACCGCAGGCACGGGGGTGATCACGCTTTTTCTGATTCGGTATCACAACACCCATAACGGGGAAAGGAAGTTACGTGCTCGACGTCAACTTCTTCGATGAACTTCGCATTGGCCTTGCCACTGCGGACGACATCCGTCAGTGGTCCTACGGCGAGGTCAAGAAGCCGGAGACCATCAACTACCGCACGCTCAAGCCCGAGAAGGACGGCCTCTTCTGCGAGAAGATCTTCGGCCCCACTCGCGACTGGGAGTGCTACTGCGGCAAGTACAAGCGCGTCCGCTTCAAGGGCATCATCTGTGAGCGTTGTGGCGTCGAGGTCACTCGCGCCAAGGTGCGTCGTGAGCGCATGGGCCACATCGAACTGGCTGCTCCCGTCACGCACATCTGGTACTTCAAGGGTGTGCCGTCGCGTCTGGGCTACCTGCTCGACCTGGCTCCGAAGGATCTCGAGAAGATCATCTACTTCGCTGCCTACGTCATCACCACGGTCGACGACGAGCTCCGTCACAACGAGCTCTCGACGCTCGAGGCCGAGATGGAGGTCGAGAAGAAGGCCGTCGCAGATCAGCGCGACGCCGATCTCGAGGCTCGTGCGCAGAAGCTCGAAGCCGACATCGCCGAGCTCGAAGCCGAGGGTGCCAAGTCCGACGTGCGCCGCAAGGTCAAGGACGGCGGCGAGCGCGAGATGCGTCAGCTCCGTGACCGCGCGCAGCGTGAGCTCGATCGTCTCGAAGAGATCTGGACCACGTTCACCAAGCTTGCTCCCAAGCAGCTCATCGTCGACGAGCTCATCTACCGCGAGCTCATCGACCGGTACGGCGAGTACTTCACCGGTGCCATGGGTGCCGAGTCGATCCAGAAGCTCATGCAGACCTTCGACATCGACGCCGAGGCGGAGTCGCTTCGCGAGACCATCCGTAGCGGCAAGGGTCAGAAGAAGCTGCGCGCGCTCAAGCGTCTGAAGGTCGTCGCTGCGTTCCAGGCCGGCCGTAACTCACCGATGGGCATGGTTCTCGACGCCGTCCCGGTGATCCCGCCGGAGCTTCGTCCGATGGTGCAGCTCGACGGTGGACGTTTCGCCACGTCCGACCTCAACGATCTGTACCGCCGCGTCATCAACCGCAACAACCGCCTCAAGCGTCTGATCGACCTCGGTGCTCCCGAGATCATCGTCAACAACGAGAAGCGGATGCTGCAGGAGTCGGTCGACGCCCTGTTCGACAACGGCCGTCGTGGACGTCCGGTCACCGGACCGGGTAACCGTCCGCTGAAGTCGCTCTCCGACTTGCTCAAGGGCAAGCAGGGTCGTTTCCGTCAGAACCTCCTCGGCAAGCGCGTCGACTACTCGGGCCGTTCGGTCATCGTCGTCGGCCCGCAGCTCAAGCTGCACCAGTGCGGTCTGCCGAAGCTGATGGCTCTCGAGCTGTTCAAGCCGTTCGTGATGAAGCGTCTGGTGGATCTGAACCACGCGCAGAACATCAAGTCGGCCAAGCGCATGGTCGAGCGTCAGCGTCCGCAGGTGTGGGACGTTCTCGAAGAGGTCATCGCCGAGCACCCCGTGCTGCTGAACCGTGCACCCACCCTGCACCGGTTGGGCATACAGGCGTTCGAGCCGCAGCTCGTCGAGGGCAAGGCCATTCAGCTGCACCCGCTCGTGTGTGAGGCGTTCAACGCCGACTTCGACGGTGACCAGATGGCTGTCCACCTTCCGTTGTCGGCCGAGGCTCAGGCCGAGGCGCGCGTGCTGATGCTGTCGTCGAACAACATCCTCTCGCCTGCATCGGGCCGTCCGCTCGCCATGCCGCGTCTGGACATGGTGACGGGTCTGTTCCACCTGACGCGTCTCGACGCCGGTGCTGTCGGTGAGCGTTCCGACGCCAAGACCGATCAGGCCGAGTTCGGGGCGTACTCCTCCCCGGCCGAGGCTCAGATGGCCGTCGATCGTGGATCGCTGACGGTTCAGTCGCAGATTCGAGTTCGTTTGACCACGCAGCGCCCGCCGCGTGACATCGAGAACGAGCTGTTCCCGAACGGTTGGACTCGCGGCGAGGCATGGACCGCGCAGACCACTCTTGGACGCGTTCTCTTCAACGAGCTGCTTCCGGCGGACTACCCGTTCGTCAACGAGCAGATGCCGAAGAAGCGTCAGTCGACCATCATCAACGATCTCGCCGAGCGTTACCCGATGATCGTCGTCGCACAGACCGTCGACAAGCTCAAGGACGCAGGCTTCTACTGGGCCACGCGTTCGGGTGTCACGATCTCGATCTCCGACGTCCTCGTGCCGCCGGAGAAGCCTGCCATCATGGAGACCTTCGAGGCTCAGGCCGACCAGATCGAGAAGAAGTACCAGCGTGGCGCACTCGACAAGGTCGAGCGCAACTCTGCACTGGTCAAGATCTGGCAGGACGCGACCGAGCAGGTCGGTAAGGCCATGGAGGCGCACTTCCCCGACGACAACCCGATCCCGATGATCGTGAAGTCCGGCGCAGCCGGAAACATGACTCAGGTTCGCTCGCTCGCCGGCATGAAGGGCCTGGTGACCAACCCGAAGGGTGAGTTCATCCCGCGTCCGATCAAGTCTTCCTTCAAGGAAGGCTTGACGGTCCTCGAGTACTTCATCAACACGCACGGTGCTCGTAAGGGTCTGGCCGACACGGCGCTTCGTACCGCCGACTCGGGCTACCTGACGCGTCGTCTGGTCGACGTCTCGCAGGATGTCATCGTTCGGGAAACCGACTGTGGCACCGAGCGCGGCATCGTCACGACGATCGCCGAGAAGACCGCCGACGGCAAGATGATCCGCGACGCTCACGTCGAGACCAGCACGTACGCCCGCACCTTGGCGAACGACGCTGTCGACGCCGACGGCACGGTCGTCGTCGCTCGCGGCCACGATCTCGGTGATCCGGCCATCGACGCGCTGCTCGCTGCGGGCATCACGTCGGTCAAGGTTCGCTCGGTGCTCACCTGCACCACGGGAACCGGCGTCTGCGCCACTTGCTACGGCCGTTCGATGGCCACCGGCAAGCTGGTCGACATAGGTGAGGCCGTCGGTATCGTTGCCGCACAGTCCATCGGTGAGCCCGGAACCCAGCTGACCATGCGTACCTTCCACCAGGGTGGTGTCGCCGGAGATGACATCACCGGTGGTCTGCCTCGCGTGCAGGAGCTGTTCGAGGCACGTGTGCCGAAGGGCAAGGCTCCGATCGCGGACGTGTCGGGACGCATCCAGCTCGAGGACGGCGATCGTTTCTACAAGATCACCATCGTCCCGGACGACGGTGGCGAAGAGGTTGTCTACGACAAGCTCTCCAAGCGTCAGCGTCTGCGCGTCTTCAAGCACGACGACGGCACCGAGCGCCTTCTGGCGGACGGTGACCACGTCGAGGTCGGCCAGCAGCTCATGGAAGGTGCTGCCGATCCGCACGAGGTCCTGCGTGTGATGGGTCCCCGTCAGGTGCAGATCCACCTCGTCAACGAGGTCCAGGAGGTGTACCGGTCGCAGGGTGTGTCGATCCACGACAAGCACATCGAGACCATCGTGCGCCAGATGCTCCGTCGCGTGACGATCATCGACAGCGGCTCCACCGAATTCCTGCCCGGTTCACTCACCGAGCGCAGCGAATTCGAGTCGAGCAACCGTCGCGTCGTCTCCGAGGGTGGCGAGCCCGCAGCCGGACGTCCGGTGCTGATGGGTATCACCAAGGCATCGCTGGCCACCGACTCGTGGCTGTCGGCGGCGTCCTTCCAGGAGACCACTCGTGTGCTCACCGACGCGGCGATCAACTGCCGCTCGGACAAGCTCATAGGTCTCAAGGAGAACGTCATCATCGGTAAGCTCATCCCGGCTGGTACCGGCATCAACCGGTACCGGAACATCACGGTGCAGCCGACCGAAGAGGCACGTGCCGCGGCATACGCGGTTCCGTCGTACGACGATCAGTACTACAGCCCGGATGGCTTCGGCCAGGGAACCGGCGCTGCAGTGCCGCTCGACGACTACGGTTTCTCCAACGAATACCGCTAGAGCGACTTCGTCGCACGTGAGCAGAAATTCGTAGCCCGCTACGAATTTCCGTGCACGACGACAGAGCGTGACACACAGAGCCCCGCATCGACTTCGGTCGGTGCGGGGCTTTGTCGTATCTGGAGGCGAGCGGTGAGTTTCCCGGGTCAGCCGGGTCGGTACGGATATGACTGATCAAGCACCCGGCAACCAAACACCCAGCACCATCGTGAACATCGGCGTGGCCATGTTCACCGTCGCGGACCAGGACGCGGCTCTCGATTTCTACTCGCGCGTGCTCGGCTTCGAGATTCGCGGCGATCTGCGGTTCGGCCCCGAGGGTGAGTATCGGTGGCTGGAAGTGGCGCCACCCGGTTCGACGGCACGGCTCGCCCTCAATCCGCCGATGGGGGGCGCGCCCGGCGGTGCGTCGATCGGTGTCGAAACCTCCGATGTCGCGGCCGAGCATGCGCGCCTGAGCGCGATCGAGGGCCTCGATCTGGACGACGCCTTCGAGTCGCAGGACGGTGCGCCGCCCATGTTCGCGCTGCGCGATCCCGACGGCAATTCGGTGTGGGTCGTTCAGGCCTGACTCGGGTACCGGGGCCTATGGGCGCTGCGATCGCGTCGCCGCTGCTACGCCGATGAATGCCAACGCGGCAAAGGTGAACAGCAGCAGTTGAGCCGATCGCAGCGTCGACGGTTCTCCGAGGTTCACCAGTACGCCCGCGAGAGCTGCGCCGAAGGCATTGGCGATCAGTTGGACGGTGTTGATGGCGGCGGAGGCGCGTGCGCCTTCGCCCGGTTCGGCCACCGCGGTCATGGCTCCGACCGCCAGGTGCGGCCACGCGATTCCTATTCCGACGCCCGCGACGATCAGACCCACTACCCACGTGGCGACAAGACCGGCACCGGCGTGGTCGGTGAGAAACGCTGCCATGATGCACAGTCCGGCGGCGACGAGTATCGGTCCGCCGATGACGATGCGTCGTACGACGCGCGGAGCGGTGGCCGAGGCGCTCGGTATTTCGCCGATGGTCCACCCCAATGCCAGTGCGGCTCCGAGGAATCCGGCCGCCAACGGTGCCAATCCGGCAAGTCGTTGGCCGAAGAGCGGGATGAACGTCTCTACCGTCGAGGCGACGGCGAGAACGACGATGGTCAGGTACACCCATTTCAGCGACGATGCCTCGAAGGTCGATGGCGGCAGTACGCCGTGCGCTGCGCGACGGTCTGCCGTCACGAAGGCGATCAGCAGAAGCACTCCTCCCAGGACCATCGCTGCGGTGATTGCGAGACTGGGCATCACTCCGGCGACGCTCACCATCAGTGCAGCTGTGGTCAGCAAGGTCAGCGACAGTGTCGGTACCGGGCTGGTCTCGGCGGCCTCGCTCGTGCGGGCGGGAAGTGCCCTTGGCACGAGGGCGGCGACCGCGAGTGCTGCGACGACGAGCACGCCGAACGCCGTTCGCCAGGCTCCGAATTGCGCGAAGATGCCGCCGATGGCCGGGCCGGCGAACGTTCCGACGCCCCACATGGCCGAGACCAGCGCAGCGCCGCGGGTCCAGAGATGTTGCGGCAGTGCTGCATTGATGACGGCGTAGCCGAGTCCTGCCAGGAGGCCGCCTCCCGCGCCCTGGATCGTTCGGCCCACCAGTAGCAGCTCCATCGTGGGGCTGACCGCGCATACGACGGTTCCGGCAGCGAAGATCGTCAGGCCGATCAGGTACGCGCCGCGCGGTCCGCGGGCGGCCAGAACGTTACTGACCAACATCGAGGAGATGACGGACGCGATGAGGAAAACCGTTGCGGTCCATGCGTAGTAGCGTTGGCCGCCGATCTCGTCGATGGCTGTGGGGAGCAGGCTCGTGGTGAGGTAGACGTTGGTCGCGTACAGCGCAACGCCGCCGGCGAGGACGGTGGCGGTGCCGACGTAACGGGCGCTGAGCAACTGTCGCCAGGTTCCGGTCGTGGATTCGGTGGGGGAGTGCATGGTGACGAAGGTTAGGATCTCAAGTGCACTTGAAGTCAAGTCCGTATATCTGCTGGGAGGCAGCATGATCCGAATCAGTGACGAATTGCTGTCGATCGGCGAGGTGGCGGCCCGAACCGGTGCTGCCGTGTCCGCTGTCCGGTACTACGAAACGCTCGGGCTCGTTCCTGCCGAGCGGACGGCCGGCAACGTCCGCAAGTTTCCCCGTCATGCGATTCGGCGGATCTCATTGATTCAGGTCGCGGTGCGGTTCGGAATACCGCTCGCCGAGGTTGCCGAGGTCTTTGCGTCCCTGCCATCGGGTCGTACCCCGAACAAGCGTGATTGGGCCAAGATCTCGGCTGCATGGAACCAGCGGTTGGAGGACCGCAAGCAATCGATAGCACGGATGCAGGAAGAGCTGACCGGCTGTATCGGCTGCGGATGTCTTTCGCTCAACAAATGCACCCTGCTGAATCCGGGGGACGAGCTGGGCAAGGCGGGTCCAGGGGCGCGGCTCATCTGAACCGACTCATCCCGCAGGCGGCTGACTACTTCTGGTCGAGGAACGTGTACAGCTCGGCGATCCCGTCGTCCTTCACGACGACGAAGTCCTGGCCGGCGACGACGGCCGGGGCATCGGGAGGCGACAGTGCCCAAGAAATTCGAGCGACGCTGCCCAGGGCGGTGGGTTCGGCAGTGACGGCGAACGTCAGGCCGTTGGAGGGACCGACCAATGCTCGGATTGCCTCGATGACCGCTTCTCGGCCGGTCGCTGTGTTCTCGGCGTCGTAGAACACCGCGTCGTGGTGGTACATGGCCTCGATGAGTTCGCGTCGCTTCGCGTCGTCGCTCGTGTTGAACACGTCGACGACGTTGCGGCGTGCCAGCTCCGCGGGCGAGTTCTGGTTCATGGTGTGCCCTCTATCGTTGGTTGTCGGGGTCGTGGGTTTCCGCACCCCCGGATTCAGCATCCCAGAAAGTGCGTGACATGTCACCTAAAGACGAGCAATCGACCCAGCGCTGGTTGACGCCCGCTCAGGAATCGGCGTGGCGCGCGTATATGGGCTTGTCGTTGCAGATGACGTTCGAGATGAACAGGCAGCTCACCGAGGACCACGGACTGTCCTTGGCCGACTATTCGGTGTTGGTCGCGTTGGCCGACAGCCAGGACGGCCGGCGCCGCGTGGCCGACCTCGCGTCGGAGATCGGCTGGGAGCGCAGCCGGACATCCCACCACCTCGCTCGCATGTGCGCTCGCGGTCTCACCGACCGCCAAGCGTCGAGCGGCGACGCCCGCGCCACGGATGTGGTGCTCACCGACGCAGGGAGGGCTGCGTTGGAGGCATCCGCGGCCGGCCATGTCGATCTGGTGCGTCGGTTGTTCTTCGATGGTCTCGATCCCGACGACGTGGCAGACCTCGGTGTTGTACTGACCCGTTTGCGTGAGCACGTGCGATCGAACGGAACGTTGCCGCGACCGCGATGACGGACCCGACCCGCCGAGTTCACTTGGCTGTCGGATCGATGACGAGCACAGTTTTCCCGAGCGCGACAGGCTCCAGTGATGGTGAGACGGGGTAACGAGGTACGGATCGGGCAGGACATCTCTCTGCGGGCGGGGGCCACGCGTCGACAGTTCCTGACGTGGAGCGCGCTGGTCGGGGCGCTGGCCTTCACACCGGAACTCGCGGGGACGTCCGCGACGGCAGGTGCCCAGTCGGTGATCACGCCCGACTACCCGTTCCGTCTCGGAGTGGCGTCCGGCGACCCCTTGCCCGATTCTGTGGTGTTGTGGACCAGGCTCGCCACCGATCCCTTTGCGCCGCTGGGTGGAATGACACCCGGTGTGGTGCCGGTGCGGTGGCAGATTTCGACGGACGAGCGCTTTGCGAACATCACCCGCGAGGGCATCGAGCTCGCCACCGAGTTCGACGGATGGTCGATACACGTCGACGTGCGAGGTCTCGAGCCGGCTCGCGAATACTTCTATCGGTTCCTCGTCGGACCGCATGCCAGTCCGGTGGGACGAACCAAAACTGCACCGGCACAGGGCCAGCAGCTCAACAGGCTCGATTTCGCGTGGGCGTCGTGCCAGAAGTGGGAGGACGGCTACTTCGGTGCGTACCAGGACTTGGCTGCGTCGAACCTCGACGTGGTGTTCTTCCTGGGTGATTACATCTACGAGTACGCGATCAAGGACGAGGGTGCACGCAAAGGCCAGCCGCGAACCGCATCGGCCGCACGAGAGACCATGGTGCTCAGCGACTATCGCGACCGGTATGCGATGTACAAGGCCGACGAGAACCTTGCTGCGGCGCACGCGTCGGCTCCGTTCGTCTCCACGTTCGACGACCACGAGGTGGACAACAACTGGGCCTCGCAGATCAGTCAGGACGACGACGATCCGCGAGAGTTCCTGTTGCGTAGGGCCGATGCTTTCAAGGCATGGTGGGAGAACACCCCGGTCCGCGCGAACCTGAAGCCCGTGGGCCCGGACATGAAGGTATACCGTCGGTTCTCGTTCGGGGATCTGGTCGACTTCTCGGTGTTGGACACTCGGCAGTACCGCAGCGATCAGGCGCACGGGGACGGCGAGCATGCGCAGGACGCCGAGACGGCGGATCCGTCGCGCACGATCACCGGTGCGGCGCAGGAGAAGTGGATACTCGACGGCTTTGCATCACCGTCGAAGTGGAACTTTCTGGCGCATCAGACGGTCATCGCCGATCTGGCCCGTGGTCTCGACAGTGATCGCAAGGTCGGCATGGATCCGTGGAGCGGGTACGAGGCTTCTCGGCATCGGATTCTGGACGGAGCCAGGGATCGTGGCACGAAGAACGTGGCCTCGATCGTCGGCGACATCCACCGCACGATCGTCTCGGAACTGCGCCGGGACTATCAGGATCAGGTGTCGCCGATCCAAGGCGTCGAGATCGCTACCACGTCCATCGCGTCGGGCAAGGACGGTGCCGATGTCGACTCCGCCGGGGCGGCCATCGCCAATGGCTCCCCCCACGTCAAGTACGGCAATGCTCGGCGTGGCTACCTGCGCAGCACGCTGACGAACACCGAATGGCGTTCGGAGGTAAGGGTTCTCGATCGAGTGTCGACGCCGGGAGCGTCGGCGCGAACCGCAGCGACGGTCACCGTCCCCGAGGGGCGCCCCGAGATCCAGCTGAGCTAGCGCAGATCAGCGCCCGTCGGCGATGATCTGCGCGACGTTGCGTTCGGCGAGTGCGGTGATGGTCAGCGACGGGTTGGCTGCTCCGGTGCTGCCGGGGATCAAGGCACCGTCGACGACGTAGAGACCGGGGTGGCCCTTCACGCGGCCGTAGTTGTCGGTGGCCTCGCCCAGTACCGCGCCGCCGAGTGGGTGGGCGGTGAAGGTGTCGTCGACGTCGCGGGTGAAAGGTTCGGCTGCGACGATGGTGCCGCCGGCCTGGGCCATCCGATTCTGCACTGCGCGTAGGGCTTCGACGGTGTCGCGGCTGCCGCCCTTCGGCCAGTTCAGCGTCAATTTGTTGGTGGCGGAATCGAATCCGAAGTTTCCGCGCAAAGGGTCGATGGTCATGCCGAGTGAGCCCAGGAAGCCCATGTTCACCGGAACGCCCGGGGTGTACCAGTTCTCGACGGTCAGCGGCAGACCGGAGTCGTCGACGATGCGGGATGCGCAGGGTGCCGCTTGGGGGCCTGCGGACATCGGTCCGAGGGATCGGGTCATCGAGGCGTCACCGTTGGTGCCCCAGCCGGTACCGACGAATTCGTTGAGATTCCCCAATGCTCCGGTGGTACGGGCGCGCATCAGCAGTTCGGTGGTGCCGATGGAGCCGGCTCCGAGAACGAGGGTGTCGCACGTGAGGGTTCGGGTCTCGACGATGTTGCCGAACGGGTCGAGTCGTTCGATCTCGACGCGGTAGCGTCCGCCGGATTCGGTTCCGATCGCCGCGACGCGGTGGCTGTGACACACCGTTGCGCGGCCGGTGGCCTCGGCTTGGGGGATGTAGTTCTGCGTCAGGTCGTGCTTGGCACCGTTGGAGTTGCCGAAGGTGCTTTCGCCTACGGTTGCGGATGGCCTCGAGCGGCCGCCGATCTCGTCGCGCACGACGTTCCAGTTCCAGTTGCCGTCGACTGCCTGGGGGGTGAAGCCTGCCCGCCGGGCGTGATCGTCCCAGGTGCGCGAGTGCGCGAAGTTGGGGCTGTTGTAGACGTCCTCGGGCATGGGCGACGGTCGGAGCATGGAGCGGGCCTTGGGGTACCAGGTGGCGGCCATCTCGTCGAAGTTCAGTCGTCCGCCGAAGGAGAGGTCGAAGAACTTCTTGTCGGGGGCGATCGTGACGCCGGTGTAGACGATCGAGCCGCCGCCGACGGCCGCTCCGCGCCAGACCGAGAGGTTCTCGTAGCGGGTGGTGTCGAGGACGCCGCCGAAAAGGTCGACCGGCCCGACGGGCATACCGGTGATGTTGGTGAACGAGCTCTGTTGCCACAGTCCGCGTCCGTCGGCGGTCATGTCGGCGGTGAAGATTTCGCGCCACGGGTCACGCGGCCAGCGCAGTCCACGTTCGAGGACGGTCACCGGGGTGCCGGCCTGAGCCATGCGGAGGGCGGCGGCGCTGGCACCGAATCCGGATCCGATGACGATGACCGGAGAGTGGTCCGGTGGACGCGGGGGGTCGGCGAACAGCTCCGGTACCAGTGCTCGGATGCGTTCTGCACCGATGGGAAGTGCGCCTGCCACGGCAGAACCCGGTGCTCCGGTGGAGCTCAGGACCGGAGCGGCGGCAGCGCCGAGCATTCCGGCAGCGGCCAAACGCAGCAGTTGCCTTCGATTCACGGACACTTCCCCCTAGAACACCTCACGGACACCGCCACCGATTCTGTCGTGTTTGTTGCGAGAAAGCCAACACTTCGGTCGGATTTGGGGACGGCTCCCAGCTCGGCCTCAGGTTTTGCTGGCACACTCCGCTCATGGTTTCGGCATCGGTGGCTTTGTTACTGCTCTTCGTGGCGGTACTCGGCATCGCGGCACACCTTCTCGACGCGCGCGGGCAGGGGATGCTCGTCCTGGGTGCGTTGGCACATGTCCTCATGCCGGCCGCCGTGCCCGGAACAGTCCTGGCGGCGTTGGCGTTCGGTCCGTGGGGGCTGACGGGCGGTCTTGTGGTGCTGGTCGTCGCGGCTGCAACCCAGGTACCGCTGCATCGGCGCAGATTCGTCTCGGACTCCGACCAGTCGAACCTGACGGTGCTGCACACAAACATCTGGCTGGGGCAGGCCGATCTCGATGCGTTGGTTGCACTGGTCGAGCAGCACCGGCCCGATGTGCTCACGCTCGTGGAGCTGACGCCTCAGGCGGAGGCGGATCTACGCGGCAGGTTGGTCGAGCTGCTGCCGCATGCCTATGTCAGTGCAGCTCCCGGCGGCGACGGCACCGGAATCTACAGTCGCTTCCCGCTCCGAGACCAGCAGCGGCACGACGGCTTCGTGACCGAGTTGCTGTCCGCGCGGGTGGAGATGCCGGGTCGGCCGCTCGTGTTCGCGGTCCATCCCGTGCCGCCCTGGCCGCGGGAGCCGTCCGAGTGGGTTCGCGAGCTCGGACTGTTGCGTGAGTTGCTGGCCAAGATCCCCGTCGACGACGGTCCCGTGGTGGTGGCGGGCGATTTCAACGCGACGCAGGATCATCGTCGCTATCGGGACTTGCAGGACGGCCGGTTCGTCGACGCCGCGGTGGCCACCGGAGCCGGGATGCTCAGGACATACCCGGCGCACACCTGGTACCCGCCTGTCATTGCCATCGATCACGTGCTGGTCGCCGACATGGCGGTCCGGTCGGTCGATGCGGTGCCGATCCCCGGTTCGGACCACCGCGGCATCGTCGCGCGGCTGCAGGTGCGGACCTAGCCTCAGGATTGCGCCGGCAACTGCTGCACCGACCACTTGTTTCCGTCGGGGTCGGCGAAGTACACGAAGGTGCCCCAGCCCTCGTCCTTGGGCGGGTCGATGCTCAGGCCTGCCGCGGTGAGGTGTTCGTAGGCGTCCTGGACGCTGTCGACAACCATCAGAATCCCGGCTCCCTTGCCCGGCTCGGCGTCGGTGATGTTCTCGCCGATCGCGATGGAGCACGCCGAGCCCGGGGGAGTGAGCTGGACGTACCGGATGCCGTCCCAGGGGCGGGCATCGTGGTCGGCGTTGAAGCCGATCGACACGTAGAAGTGCTTGGCCCGGTCGACATCGGTGACGGCGAGAGTGACGAGTTCGATCTTCATGGTGAGGTTCATGAGGTAATTCTGAACGGCATTGCGGACAACTTCGGTCCGCGATGTTCCCCTTGGACCGAGAAATATGCCCGACGCCTCGTCGGTTGAATTGATCGTGCTCTTCTCACTGCTCGACAGGTCTCGCACTCGAACCGGTTTCGACGACGCCTCGGCGCTACGTCATACCGTCGAACGGGCTGTGCATGCGGAGACGATCGGGCTGCATCGGTTCTGGGTGGCCGAGCATCACGGCGTTCCCGGAATCGCGTCGGGCGCACCGGCGGTACTTGCCGCGGCGGTGGCGTCACGGACTTCGAGCATTCGCGTCGGGTCCGGTGGGGTGATGCTGCCCAATCATCAGCCGCTGATCGTGGCCGAGCAGTTCCTGATGTTGGAGTCCCTCTTTCCCGGGCGGATCGACCTGGGCGTCGGCCGTTCCCTCGGGTTCACCGAGCCGGTCCGGGAAGCATTGCGAGGTGGGCGCACCGACACGTTCGAGGACGACATTGCCGAATTGCGTTCGTATCTCGACGGTTCCGGCTCGGTGACGGCCCGGCCCGCTGCGCCGCCGCCGCCGGTGTTCGTCCTCGCGACCGGAGCCGGCCTCGAGGTTGCCGCCCGAGCCGGACTCCCGGTGGTCGTCGGTGGACCCGTGCTGCAGCACGACGACCCATTGGCGCTGTATCGCAAGCACTTCCGGCCGTCATCGACGAATCTCGAACCGTATGTGATCGTCTCGCTCGACGTGACGATCGCGGCCGACGCCCAGGATGCGCGCAGGCTTGCCGTACCGGAGGCGTGGGCGATGGCCAGGTCGAGACGCGAGGGTGAGTTTCCGGCTCTGGAACCGGATTCCGCGATCGATGCCGTGCAGTGGACGCCGCAGACACGCAGCCGAGTGGAGGCGTCGCTGGCGTCGAGCATTCTCGGCACTGCTCTGCAGGTCCGTCCTCGGCTCGAGGAAATAGTCGAACGTACCGGCGCGGACGAGATCATGGCCTCGACGTCCACCTACGATCGCGCCGAACTGTTCGACGCGGATGCCGCCTTCGCTCAGCTCGCCGGAGTGGCGGGCTGAACCGGAGCGGTCGCCGCCAGGGCTGCCACGAGGTCGCGCTGTATGTCGGTGGCAGGCACGGTCGCGTCGACCACGGCCGATACCGGTAGCCGCAGTCTGCGGTCGGCCTCGGTGCGGAAGACCAGGCCGGTCTTGGGGGTGCTGTCGGCGGTGCTGGCGTACAGGATCGACCAGCACTGCGGGTGGTTGAGCAGCTCGGCGCTGGCGGTGTGGTCCGACGCCACGGGTGGGCCGAAGGTGAGTGGTAGTCCGCTGTGCTTCATCTCGCGCTCGATCACCCGGTGCAGCAGAATCTGTTCGCTGCGTTTGGGTAGCAGCAGGGGGTAGTCGGCGAGCTGGCTCAGGCTCGGGTTGTCCTCGGCTGCCAGGGGATGGCCCTCGGCGAGCACGACGACGAGGTCCTCGGTCCACAGTTCGGTCACGTGCAGCCCGGAGCGTTCGACGCTGCCACGGATCAGCGCGACCTGGCAGTCCCCTGATGTCACCGCTTCGATCTGTTCTGCGAATCGTTTCAGCACGAAGTCGATCTCGGCGTCGGGATGGCGCTCGCGTACCGCGACGATGGCGGCGATGGCGTTGGCGGCGAAGGTCATGTTTCCGGTCAGGCGCAATTGATTCTTCTTGCGCGTCGCCAGCGCCAGGGCAGCTTGCTCGAGCTCCACCATGTGTCGTGCGATGGACACCAATTGTGCTCCCACAACGGTCAATCGGACGGTGCGAGAGGTGCGCTCGAAGAGTGGCTCACCGATTTCTCGTTCCAGCTTGGAGATCTGCAGACTGATCGCCGATTGCGAGACGTAGCAGCGTTCTGCCGCGCGCGAGAAGTTCAATTCCTCCCCGACCGCGAGGAAGTACTTCAGCTGTCGAAGCTCCATGTGGTCATTCAATCATGAGTTCTGCTCATAGATGCTATTTCAAGTTTCGCGTTGATAGACCACGGCGGTGGGAGTTTCATGGAAGTAGTTCGCAGATCGGTGAAGTGTGTTGCTCGGAAAGGTAAGTGCTGTGGAAACGTACGACGTCGTCATCGTGGGATCGGGATTCGGAGCGTTGGCTGCTGCCAAGACTCTGGGCAAGGCCGGCGTGACGTTCTCTCTGATCTCCAGCACCACCGAGCACTTGTTCCAGCCGTTGCTCTACCAGGCTGCCACCGGAATGCTCTCGACGGGTGAGATCGCCCCTCCGATCAGACGCATTCTGGCGCAGTACGATTCGGCCGACGTTCGTCTCGGCCGCGTCGTCGATGTCGACCCCGAGCGCCACCAGGTGACGTACGTCGGCGGCGGTCGGCGCCACACCATCGGCTTCGGTCGCCTCATCGTCGCCACGGGTGCCACGCAGGCGTACTTCGGCCGCGACGAATTCAAGGACCGCACGTTCGCGCTCAAGACAGTCGACGATGCGATCGCTCTGCGTGAGCAGATCCTCAGCTGCTACGAAACCGCGCATCTGACAACCGATTCGGCCGCCCGCAAGGAGTTGCTGAGCTTCGTCGTCGTCGGTGCGGGTGCGACGGGTGTCGAACTCGCCGGTCAGATCAGGGATCTCGCGCATCGCTACTTCGCGGGCTCGTTCCCGGATATCGAGCCGAGCGACGTCACGGTGACGTTGGTCGACGGGGTCAAGGAAGTGCTGCCCGCGTTCGGCGGCAAGCTGAGCGCCTACGCCCGCACCAAGCTCGAGAAGTCGGGCGTCGACGTCGTCACCGGGGCCATGGTCACCGATATCGCCGACGACGTCGTGACCGTGCAGGACGTGGATACCAAGACCTCCCGCACTTTTGCGGCCAAGACCGTCATCTGGTCGGCGGGCGTGCAGGCCAGTGAATTGGCCGCCACGATAGCCGAGCGCACCGGATGCGAGACCGACCGTGCCGGACGGCTTCTCGTGCACGACGACCTGACCGTGGGCTCGGCCGAGGACATCTACGCCATCGGCGACGTGACGTCGCTGAACAAGCTGCCCGGGCAATCGCCGGTGGCGATGCAGCAGGGCCGCCACGTGGCGAAAACGATCATCGGCAAGGTCGACGCGGGTACGCCGTTCGAGTACACCGATAAGGGCAGCATGTCGATCGTCGGCCGATTCAGCGCTGTGGCGCGGTTGTTCGGCAAGGTCGACATGTCGGGACCCATCGCCTGGGTCATGTGGCTCGCGGTGCACCTGATGTACCTGGTCGGCTTCCGGAACCGCTATGTCGCGGTGGTGTCGTGGATGACGTCGTACATCGGCGACAAGCGGCCCCACTTCCAGTACACCGACCACTCCGCTTCTACGGCTCAGCTCACCGGCGAGACGTCGGACACCAAGGAACGCAGGGCTGCCTAGCTGCTCACGAGCCCGTTGCGGTAGGCCCAGATCACCACGTGCACTCGGGTATTGACGTCGAGTTTGCGGCAGATGTTGCTGATGTGGGTTTTGATCGTGCTCTGTTCGAGGTGGAGTGACCGGGCGATTTCGCTGTTACCGAGGCCCTGCGCCAACAGTTGAACCACCTCCATCTCGCGCACGCTCAGATCATGCTGCGGGGCAGGGGACTTCGGCGGTGTTGCAGCCGCGCCGCGGCGGGCGAACTCGCTCATCAAGCGCGGAGTCAGGCGCGGCGACAGCACCGCTCCGCCGCCGGCGACGGTAACTACGGCGTCGGCGAGTTCGTCCGGGTCGGTGTCCTTGAGCAAGAAGCCGGATGCTCCGCTGTCGAGAGCCGCGAACACGTAATCGTCGAGATCGAACGTGGTGACGACGAGGACACTGACGCTGCCGCCGTCGGTCGAATTGCGCGACAGTATTTCTCGCGTGGCCGTCAGTCCGTCGCCGTCGGGCATTCTGATGTCCATCAACACGACGTCCGGTTTCAGTGCAGACACTTGTTGCACGGCGTGCCTTCCCGATATCGCGTGCCCGACGACCTCGATATCGGGATGGCCGGCAAGGAACAACTCGAATCCCTGCCGAACGACCGGTTGATCGTCCGCGATGAGCACTCGAATCATGCAGGCACCCCGATCATGTAGGCACTCCGGTCATCCGAACAGCTCGGCGGGCTGCGAGATCGTTCCGCCTACGGGCACTCGTGCGTGCACGGTCCACCTGTCGCCGTCGGCAGACGATCCGGCATCGAGGGTTCCGCCGAGCAGCGCAGTGCGCTCCCGCATTCCTGGTATACCGAAACCCTGACCTGCCGAGTCGTGATCGTCTGTTGTTGCCGAGGTGATCGAGTTGGTGACGGTCACCTCGATGGCCGAGGATCGAGTCGTCACCTGCACCTGCACCTGCACGGCGCAGTCGGGTGCGTGGCGTCGGGCATTGGACAGTGATTCCTGAACGACGCGATAGCACGTCAACTGCACGGCGCTGTCTGTGTCGTCCGTGTTCTCGACGTCGCCGACCATCCGGAACTCGATGGACGAGAACGACATTCGTGACTGGTCGATCAAATCGGGGATGTCGGCGATCATCGGCTGCGGTGCGCTGTCGGTGCGATCGGTCGGGCGCAGGATCCCGACGATCTGGCGCAGGCTGTCGAGGGTGCGCTGGCCATGTCCGATTGCGCCCGTGAGCAGTTCGCGCGCCTGCTCGGGTTCGGTCGAGATGAGTGTCCTCGACGCCTTGGCCTGGATGAGCATTCCGGTCAGGTGGTGGGCTGCGACGTCGTGCAGTTCGCGTGCCATGGTTCGGCGTTCGTTCTCCAAGGCCGCGTCCAGTTGTTCTCTGTGTTCGAGTTCGGCTCGGTCGAGGGCGGCCTCGCTCTCGAGTTCCTGTGCCCGCCCACGCGCGATGTACTTCCCCAGTGCGATGAGCACGGTGTAATTGATGGCGAGGTTCACGATCTGTTCGGCCACCACGCCGATCGTGCCACCGGGACCGGCCGCTGCATCCGGGAAGGACAGGCGGGTGTCGACGCTGACGAGAATTTCGAGGATCAGTCCGACGGCGATGGGGGCGAACAGGCGCGGCCCGGTCACTCGAATCGCCAAGGCGGCGATGGCAAACCAGTACAGCGGGGTGAACCCCAGAGTGCGGTCCGGCAGCACCAGGATCAGCGCGACACTGATCGCCACCACCGTCAGATACGCCATGACGGGAAACGCGCGACGCACACACGTCACCGCGGTCATAGCCAGCAGGGCAGCGACGCTCACCGCGATCAGGGTTGGGCTGCTGACGAGTTCGTCCCTGGTGTCACCGACCATTCCTGTCGAGAGCTGGAACCCGGCGTAGACGAGCGTGGCCAGCAGCATTTCGATCGGCAGCACCACAGGATTGCGTGGCCGCCAGGCGGGACGAAAGGCACTCAGTCTCCCGGAACCGCCCAGTATCCCGGACTCACCCAGCCTCCCGGAAACGCCCATATCAGTGCCGACTCCGTTCTCCTGCAGTATCTTTCGTATTCTTCGTACCCACTACCCACAGCGGTCCGGTGACGAACCAGAAGAAGGTGATGACGCCGAGAGGCCCGATCACTGCTTTCAGCGCTGCGGCCTGCTCAGAGTCTGCCACGGTGTAGGCCAGTGCGTAGGTGATCGCCAGGGCGATAGCGGCGGCGAGTAGCCATTTCACGAAACTCCGGATCTCGTTGCGGAATGCCTGCGGACCGGTTTTCGGGGGCTTGACCGGAGCGGGTCCGCCCGCGAATCGGTGCGCGAAACGTACATCGAGCCAGGCCACGGTTGAGTGCGCGAAGACGACGGTCCAACCGAGGTAGATGCCGGCGAGGCGGTGTGCGAATTCGACCTCGCCGCCGCGGTGTAGATCGAGGGCGACGGCCGCCACGAGGACGATGTCCAAGACGGGGAGCAGGGCGAGCGTGATCGTGCTGGCGAGCCGCAGCCGTGCGATGTAGCGCAGGCACAGGCCACCGACCACGAGTACCCAGAAGCCGACCTCGCAGATCGCGATGGTGAGCAGAATCGGATTGTTCATGGGCCACATTTCACCGCAGCCGTCGTGCGCGCGACACCCCCGCGGAGGCGTCGTACCTGGTTGTTCGGCAGAAGGTACGACGCACATCTCCACCGAAAGTCGTAGCCGGGAGCTATGCATCAGGCGGGCTAAGCTCTTCGGCGTGATCCGCTTCGGAGTGTTCGGACGTCAACCGAAGATTTTCTGGGTCTTCGTTGCTGTGGTCTTGGTTGCGGTGGGAGTCATCGTCGTCGACTCGCGCGCGACCGGCCCTACGGAGGTTGCGTTGCCGGAGAC
Organism: Rhodococcus sp. 077-4; assembly: GCF_047782425.1. Lineage (NCBI taxonomy): Bacteria > Bacillati > Actinomycetota > Actinomycetes > Mycobacteriales > Nocardiaceae > Rhodococcus > Rhodococcus sp. 077-4. The sequence goes on from NZ_JAJPWC010000001.1 coordinate 1,622,163, forward strand.
GCCCGCGTCGAGTGGGTTCAGCGCGTCGAGCCGTGACCAGAGTGGCGCGCCGACATCGATACCGGGTTGCGATGCCGTCGTCGCGTCCGGCTCCGAGAGTTTCGTCGGAGTGATCTTCCAGCTCGGCGACGGCAGCTACGACGATCCTCGCTATCCGTGGTTCTCCGGGCGTAAGGCAACTGCGCTGTCCGACGCGCTTGCGTCGGCGTTGCCGGCAGGCACCGCCATCGAGTTCGCCACACCCGGTACGGCCGCGTTCGGCACCGAATCGGCGTTTCGATTCGGACCGGTCCAAGGTCCCATGTCCGACGGTTCTATGTCCGACGGTTCCATGGACGACGGTTCGGTGCATGATCTCTCGATGTTCGCGAGCTCCACTGCCGCCGGGCTGCTGATTCGCGACGGCCGAGGTGCCGACGTGACGGTGACGATCTCGAAGTCGACTGGTGGTGTACCGCCCTGTGTCGCCGGTGATCTCGACAGCAGGCAGGTGACGGCAGACGGTGCGGTCGTGGACACGAAGGAGGCCATCAGCGAAGACGGTGGCAGGAGGGCGGTGACCAGGACGGCGATTGTCCATGCGCTCGACGGAACGATGTTGCAGGCCAGCGCAAGTCAGTTCGTATCGCCCAACGAGGTGATGTCGATGGACGAGCTGATTTCTCTGGTGTCGCCGAGCGATCTCCGGCTCGGCGCACCGATACCGGACGGAACCCGCCCGCCTCCTGTTCCGTGCGACAGGCTCGGTGAGGCGCAGGCTGGACCAGCGGTGAACCGTGCCGACGCAGACCGTATCGGTCTTGCGCTGGAACAGGCCCGCATCCGCGCGCTTCGGGCCGTGATTGCGTTCGAGCAGCCGCTGACTCCGATGCAACGCGGCGCGTTCGCCGACGACACTGTGTGCGCGGCCGGAAGGATCGTCACCCCTGGTTCGGAAGGCGTTGTGACGGTATCGATCACGGGTGGGCAGCCGCTTCCCGAAATTCCCGACAAGTACGATCCGGCTGCTGATCGCTCGGTGTACACGGTTCGTCTGCCCGACGGATCCATCTCCGAGCGCTCGAAGTTCGGTGCCCGTACCGTGACCGTCACCCGGCCGTCCGGCACCCGCATCTGCATCTCGTCGACGTCGGCGGGCGAACTCGTCACCGTCGGCAATCTCGAGTCCATCGCGACAGCACCGGGTTTGGACCTGTGAGCGCCCGGTGGCCGGTGTGGCTCGCGGGCACCGCAGCAATGGTGGCCGTCGTTGCGGCGGTGATCGTCGTGCAGGACGACCCGACTCCTGTGGTGGCGACCGCGCCGGCATCGACCACTACAGGAACCCCGACGGTTCCGCGTGCGCCCGAGGTCCAGTGGTCGAGATCGGCCGAGGATGTCTACGGTCGCGAATTCGCGCAGTTTCGCGATCCGGGTGTGGGCAACCAGTTCGATTCCAGTGCAGCCACATTCATCGATGCCGGTGACGTATACATCACCTCTGTCGGTCTGCCCGATCCGTCCAACAGTAATTTCGACGCCCCCGCCATGGTGGGTCTCGATGCGACGGATGGATCCACGGTGTGGCGGCGTGACGATATTCGAGTGGACTCTTGTGCGGACCGTCTATTCCTCGGAGATGTGGTCTGCGTCTCGGGTGTCGAGTCGCAGGAATCGGAATCTACGATCGTGCTGGTGAACGCCATGACCGGTGAGGTTGATTCCGTTCGTGCCCCGCAGCGTGTCCTCGCCGTCGGAACCGATGGATCTTCGGTCTACACGGTGAATTCCACTGTGACACCGCAAGGTTACGAGGGGACGCCGCAGCTGAGGAAGGGCTCGGTAGACGATCTCGGTCGCGAATGGGTCAGCGAATTCCCCGGCGTCGCTCTTTACGCAGGTTCGCAGGGGCCGGCCATAACTCTCGACGGAGCGTACGGCTTGGGCCGGTTCGGTTCGACGGCAATAGGATTCGACTCGGCTACCGGCGCAATCACCTGGAACCGGGGGTATCCCGACAGTTGCGTGCAGCAGCCGTACCGGGTGAAGCCGGCGCTGGTGATCATGACCGAGATGGTGTGCTCGCAGTCCGAGGCATTCACCGGCACTGCCGCTGTCGCTTCCGATGGTCGAGTTGTAGCTCGGTCATCGACGCCGATTTATCCCTATCCCGAAATCGACGCTCCTGCTGACCTATCGCTGCCGATGATTGTCGGTGATACCGCGTTCGACCGTTCGACCGGAGCGTTTGCCTGGTCGAGCCCACTGTTGGCGTCGAGCAATGGTGTGGCCGTGGTCGGCGACGTGGTGATTGTGCGTGGCTCCGGAACCGCACTGGTGACGGCCCTCGACCTGAAAACCGGGGCGATCCGGTGGGAGAACGATCCTGATGACTACTACCCGATCACCGCATACGCCGACGGTCTCGCGTACTCCACGGTCGGCGGTGTCGTGGAGTCGATCGCTCTGGATGACGGTTCGACCCGGCGGCGAATCGAGATCGAGCCGACGCCCGATCCCCATGCATCGAATCGCTACCTGGGATCGCGGGTGACGGAATCCGGCGATCGTCTGGTGTATTCGTCCACAGCAACGCTTGCTGTCATGGACCGCTAGACGCCCTGTGGACCTGGTGCGTTGGCAACTACAGTGGAAGTACGCATACAGGACATACGAAACCCGGGAGTCGACGATGGCAGGCAAGAAGATCGACAGAGTGCACGCACAGTCCGCGCTGGAGACGGTTCGCGAGAATCCCGGCATTGCCCTGATCGCCGCCGCACCCGCATTGGTGGTGCTGGCAGTGGTGTGGTGGCTGCTCGGGTTCCCCGCAGCGTTGATTCTGCTGATCGCGGCAGGCGGTGCGGGCTTCCTCTATCTCAGGAACCGCTGATTACCGACAGGCACTGCTCACTGCTCGGCGCGAGGGATGCAGAACTCGGTGATGGTGGCCGTGCCTGCGGCCAGTTCCGCCCAGGACGCCTCGGTGGTCAACACGGCGATTGCCGAGGTGGGGAAGCGGTGTCGCACTTCGCGGGCCACGTCGGTGTCGTCGTCTGTCGCCAATTCGAGTGCAGTCCAGGGGATTCCGGGCTCATGCCCGACGACCAGCAGGGTCGAGACAGCGACGTCTGCAGTGTTCGAACCCGCGAAGTAGGTGTCGGCAAGCCGGATTTCGTCGATGATCTCGTCGGCCGATCCGCCGTAGATGTCTCGCTCGAACCGTGTGGGGGCATCGCCGAGACCGGTGGCGACCAACGTTTCGCGGGTTCGCAGAGCCGTCGAGCACAGAACTGCATCGACGGGACCGACGTGCTCGGTGATCCAGGCTCCGGCAAGTCCGGCCTCGCGTCGGCCGCGCGCGGCCAAGGGGCGTTCGTGATCCGGTATTCCGTCGGGGTAGCCGGACTTGCCGTGCCGCATCAGCACGAGGGTCCTAGTGGTCGCCATGCTGTCCACCGTAAACGGTCAGGGCGACGGGATCGGGTACGACGCTCACCGGCTCCGGGAAGACGAACTTGCGCATCGCCCACCATCGGAACGCGGTTGCCAGCAACGTGCCGATGATGGATCCACTGATGAAGTCGGCGATGTTCTCGGTGAGGAAAGACACGTTCGGCGACCGTAGATCCAGCATGTAACTCGACACCCACAGCGGTAGCTGGTTGATTGCCAGACCGGTTCCGGCGACTGCGAAGAACAGCGCCGCCTCGTGGTGACGACGTCGTCCGCCGCGGGCGGTGAACGACCATTCCCGGTTCAGGATGTACGACACAATCGTCGCGATCAGCACGGCCAGAACGTTCGCTGTCACCGGCTTGTCCTGCAGGATCGTCCACTTCAGGCCGAAGAACAGTACGACGGTGATGACGAAGGTGATGCCTCCGACGATGAGGAACTTGAGGGCCTCGGCGTGCTTGACGAGGGGCTCGAGCCAGCGCTGGGGAACGTGGTCGGTGAGGCGGTCGGACACATGCATCCCATCGACGTTACCTCGAGTAACGGATCCGGCTCGCTCGTCGGCGATAGGCTCGCATCGATATGAGTAGCGCTCGGATGTCCGTAATCGTTGTTTTCTTCGTCAATGGAGCCGTGTTCGCCAACTGGGCTCCACGCATCCCGGAAATTCAGAACTCGCTGTCGATCGACGTCGCCACTCTCGGTCTGGCTCTGACCGGAATCGGACTCGGCGGGTTGGCGGCTGCGCCCATCGCGGCCGTGATGGTTCGTCGGTTCGGCAGTCGGTGGGCAATTCTGGCCTCGGGGCTGCTGTTGTGCGCGGCGTTCGTGCTGCCTGCAGTGGCCGCGTCGTGGTGGACGCTGTTGGCCGCGCTGGTGCTGCTGGGTGGGGCGGACGCGGTGATGGACATTTCGATGAATGCGCAGGGCGTCCTCGTCGAGGAACGGGCGGGCAAGTCCCTCCTGAGCAGCTTTCATGCCGCGTGGAGCGTCGGTGCCGTCGTAGGAGGAGTGACCGGTGCCGCCGCGGCAGGCGCGCGAGTGCCGGTAGCGCTGCACTTCGCCGTGGTCGGTGTGGTCTTGATTCTGGCCTTGTCGGCTGTGGGACGGGGCCTGCTCGGACCGGCGCGGGTCGGCCGCGCGCACGAGAACCAGGTGGCCGGCCCGGTTGCCGCACGACCCACCGCTGCCCTCGCCCTACTCGGAGCCGTCGTGTTGCTCGCCGGGCTGATGGAGGATTTTCCGCAATCGTGGAGCGCTGTCTACATGACGACCGAGGAGGGTGCGGGCCCGGGCTCGGCCGGCATGGCGTTCGTAGCGTTCTCGGCCGCGATGCTGGTCGGGCGGCTGGTCGGAGATCGAGTCGTCGATCAGTTCGGACCGTCGACGGTGTTGACGGGCGGTGCGTCGTTGGTGGCGCTGGCCTTTCTCGCCATCCTGGGCTTGTCGCTGCTCGCTGCGGATCTACCGGTACTGGTCATCGGGGCATTCGCAGTTGCAGGCCTGGGTGCGAGTCCGCTGTTTCCCATCGTGTTCAGCCTGGCCGGTCGGCTTGCCGGTGTGTCCTCGGCAGCGGCCATCTCGATCGTGTCGTTGGTCTCGCGGATCGGATTTCTCCTGGCACCGCTGGCCGTCGGTCGTGTCGTGGATGCGTCGGGCTTCGGATCGGTGTTGGGGGCCATTGCCGCGGCGGGCATCGTCGTCGCCGTGATCGGCTGGTTCTACGGCCGCAAGTTCCCGGTTGGATCGCGCTCGCACTCTGCCTCGGGGTAATTGCGCAGTACGTAATCACGCAGCAGTCGACGCACCTCGTCGGCGGTCAGTTGCTCGGGATATGTCACGGCCTGCAGCGTCAGCCCGTCGATGTACGTGTGCAGTTCCGCTGCCGCGTGCTCGTCCGCAATGCTGCCGAACCGGAATGCGGGCGAGTTCGGGAGATCGAGATCGCGAAGGTGTGCCCAGGCGAGGCGGCACAGGTACCGGCTACCGAACCAACCGGCCGTCTTGAGGGCGGCGAGCCGCTCGTCGAACCGAGCCCGAACGATCGCCTCCAGCCACACCGACGCCTCGGCTCGTCGGTCCTCGTCGAGAGGCAGCAATTCCTCGAGCACACGAATTGCGCGTACGAGGCCGTCACCGCTGTTGGGATGCGCCTCCAGCCGATGCACGACGCGCTGCGTCATGGCCTCTGCCGCGAACAGGACCAGCTCGCCCTGATCGGCGAAGTAGTACCGCAGTGATCCGGGGGACACACCCGCCTCTGCGGCGACGCTGCGTACCGTCGCTCCGCTCATGCCTGCTCGCTCGATGACGCGCCACACGGCGGCGACGATCTCCGCCCTGCGAGCTTCGTGGTCGACGATCTTCGGCATCGGTCTGTTCTAGCACGAGCAAATTTTATCTGACACACATGTGTCGAAAAACTGTTACGGTACATCTGTGTTAATTAAGCTGGCCGGGCTCGCGCTGGTGGACAGCGTCGGCGTCGGAACTCTCGCGGTTCCGCTGTGGATGATGCTGCGGCCGTCGTTTCGAGCGCGCGCCGTTCTGCTGCATCTCGGTGTGCTGGGACTGCTGTATCTCGGTGTCGGCATCGCGTTGTCGGCTACCGCCGGCATCTCCGTGGTCGCCCCCGGTAACGCGTGGATTCGGCTGGCGGTAGGTCTGGTGGTTCTGGTCGCAGGGCTGTTCTGTGACCGTCGGGGTCGAGATGTCCGAGGTGCCTGGTGGGCGAGAACACCGGCAAGTGCGCGCGGGGTGGTTCTACTCGCCGTCGCGGTGGGCGTGACGGAGGTGGCGACGATGCTGCCGTACTTCGCCGCGATCGACGCGGTGGGCCATGCCGGCCTGGGGTCGATATCGACGGCGTTGGTGCTCGCGTCGTACGTGCTCGTGATGCTGACGCCGGCTCTGGCCCTTCTTGTCGCCAGACTGGTTGCACAACAATATGTTTCGACCATCGCGCAGCGCCTGCTGCGCAGGGTGGATCGCTGGAGTGCGGGAGCGTTGGGAACGGTGTTGATCGTGGTGGGTGCACTGCTGGCCGCAGACGCGGCGATCGAACTGAATTTGGTCTGAACAATCGAGAGGAGACGCAATGAAATTTCGGGATGCGCGCAGCGTCGTCATGATCGGTGTGGGCGCGGTGCTGGCACTGTTCTTCTGGGATTTGCAGGTGTTCTGGTTTCAGGGCGGCCCGTTCGGCTGCGTTCTGATGGTCCTCGCCGTGGTGGACATGTGGAAATCGCGTCGCGGCACCCCGAAGAGGGGTCTGCTCGAAGAGTTGCGCGACGACATCGTCGGCAGCAGGGATTCGGGTAGCAGGGATTCGACCGACACATCAGAGCGTGACACTCGGCCTTGAGTCGAGCGGCTTTTGTCGCATCGCGGGGACGGTACTGAATTCTCGGCCGAGCCGTGATAGACAAGCAGTTCGTCGATGCTGTGTCGAGTGGAATGGTGGTGGCCTGGTGACGACCGGTGTCGACGCGGGTTGCCCTGCTCACTCGCCTCGGCGTGGAGTGACCGTTCTGGGCACCGCCGTGATGGTCGTGGGTCTGGTGATCGGCTGGGTTGTTCTCTACGCCGTCGGCCTGGTGGGTGCGTTGTGGCGTTTCCGCGAGCCCGATGCGCCTGCTCCGACGCTGTCTTCGAGTGATCAGTGGGCCGATCTTGCGGTCGGCGCGGCCCAGGTGGCCGTGGGGGCCATAGCGATCGCCGCTGTGTATTTCGCTCGGCGTCGGAGGTTGTCTGCGGTGTGGCTGCCGCGTGCCGGCACCGCCCGTGAGGCTGCGATCACCTGGTGCGCCGCGATCGGTGCTGCGTCTGCCTCGGTGCTGTTGTTGTCTCGGACGGACATCGTCAGGTTCAGTTTCTCGATCCCGGCCTCGGTCGAGTCCGATTGGCTCGCAGTGGTTTCTGCGCTCGCCGTGGGTCTGCGCGAGGAGCCGATCCTGGTGGCGCTACCGGTGCTGCTGCTCGTGGGCAGGCTTCCGGTCTGGGCCATCATGGCGTTGTCGGGCACGATGCGGGGCCTTCTCTACCTGTACTTCGGCGGCGGTGGATTTCTGTGGGCCCTGTGCTGGGGTGCGGCGGCGGTGTGGGTGTTCTACCGGTACCGGCGGCTGTGGGTGTTGATCGCGATTCACGGACTGGTGATGAACATTCAGGTGCTCGATCGGGTGATTCCGTCCGAGAATGCGGCCACCGTCCTGCAGTGGATCAACATTCTGATCCTGTTCACGGCGCTCCTGTGGTGGGTCACTCCGCGGGCGCTCGACGCGTTTCTGCCGAACACGGTGGCCGGTCGATACGGCGATTCGACTGGCCGGACGACCCCGATGGTGACCGAGGTAGTGCTGAACCACGAAAAACTCGATCCCGACGAGGTCGGAAGAGAACCGCCCGTCAAGCCCTGACCATTCGGGCTTCGAGGCACTCCCAGAGCGGGTCGAATTTCGTTGTGCCGTCCAGCTCGAACCGGTGCTTTCGGTAGAACGCCACCGCACGGTCGTTTGCCGCGGCCACCCACAAGTAGGCGGGCGTCTGTTGGCCGATCACCTCGACCATGAGTGCGGTAGCGACGCCGGTGCCGTGATGTTCGGGCAGCACGTTCAGTGACCACAATTCGGTCGAGGCCGGCGGATTCTCGTCGCGGGGAGGGCCGCCGGTGGCGAATCCGACGATGCTTGAACAGTCGGTGTCCACGGCGCATCGGGTCCGGACGCCGCGGCTCGACGCCTCGTCGCGGCCGGCGATGATGTGCTCCCAACGTTCGATGCGATCGCGGGGGCGTATCGCGTCGAGCTTGGCGCTGTTCATCATTCCCGCGTACGTCGCCTTCCAGATGGCCACGTGAGCTGTGCCGAGCTGTGTTTCGTCAGCAGGACCGATATCACGGATCGAGTAGCTGCCCACGGTTGTAGTTATACCGACTCAGTACATGTTTTTGGTGCGATTTTCTGTCGGACCCTTCCCATATTCTCGAATGCATGTTCGATACCGGGGGGTGTGGGGTGGCGCAGACGCCACCGATCGACGACTGCATTGCGGGGTTTCTCGACGTCATTGCGCTCAACCGTGTCAGCGAGAACCTTGCTCGGGCGGCGACTCTGCTTGCGTACTGCGACGTACTCGAGATGCGTCTCGATGCTGCCGAAGCAGCTGGGGGCGACCCGGGCGAGACGGTTCGCGGTGCCTTGTGCGATCTGGCGGTGACGATGACCGGCACGCGTCGCGATGCGTCGGTGGTGCACGATGTCGCGGAGCGCCTGCATCGAATGCCGTTGACTGCCCTGCGTTTCGTGACCGGAAGCTTCGACTGGTCGACGGTGGTGACGATCACCTCGGTGCTGCATCGTGCACGTGACGAGACGATCGCGGCAATCGAGTACGAGGTCTGTGCAGCGGGCGGGCGAATGCGGCCGCAGGCGTTGCGCAATCGGATCTGGCGGCTGTGGATGAAGGCCGACCCGGTCGGTGCCGCAGCGGCTCGCGAGACCGCGAAGTCCGAGGAGGTCGGTGTGCGGATCGACCGCACCGGTCCCGGAGGCATCGCGTCGCTCATCGCGAAGATCACCGATCTCGAAGCGGCCGAAGCCGATGCCCTCATCGTCGAGATCGTCGGGACGGTCTGTAAAGCCGACCCCCGATCGACGGGGATGCTGCGAGCGGCGGGTCTGATGGCGTTGCTGCACGGCGAGCATTCACTCGTGTGCCAGTGCGCTCGAGGCGACGACTGTCCGGTGGCCGGTGCTGCCGACGACCTTGCCCCTCGGCGTGGCCATCTGCTCCAGATCGTGGTGGCGGTGGAAACGTTGCTCGGGCTGAGCTCGGAGCCTGCGACCCTGGCCGATGGGACGCCTATCGACCCCGAGGTGGCGCGCATCGTTGCCACGGACGCAAAGTGGCAGGCCCTCCTGACCGAGCTGGTCGAGATGCTGAAGCCCGGACAGACGAGCTCGGGTGACGACGGATCGCACGATGACGGCCCTGACGATGATGGTGCTGACGATGGCGGTCTTGTCGGTGGTGGTCCTGACGGTGACGGTGGCCCGGATAAAGGTGGCCCAGATAGCGGTGGACCCAAGGGCGGTGGTCCAGGTTGCGGTCCTGACGGTGATGGTTTTGACGGTGATGGTCCTGACGATGATCAGGACGGCTCCGGTGCTGATGGTGACGGTGGCCCGGATGGTGACGGTGGCCCGGATGGTGACGGTGGCCCGAGTGGCGGTCATGGCGACGGTGGTCCGGAATCCCGCAGCACCGAAGGCAGCGATGGCACCGACGGTCCGGCTTCGAATGGCTCAGGGGGTCGGTCGAACACGTATACCGCGCAGGTGAACACCGGTTTCGGTGCTGCCGGACATCTCGGTTCGGTATCGAGTCCGTACGGGCCGTTCTCGCCCGGACGTTTTTCGTTCGGCCCGTTCTCGGTGCGCCCGTCGCTGTTGCGTCGGGTGGTCGGCATGGGTCGGGTGCGGGGTGCCGCCGAGCTTCCTTCCGTGCGGTTCGTGGATGGCTGTTGTCCATCCCTGAATCAGATTTGTCCACCCCTGAATCCGATGCTGGGGGAGGAGTCTGTCCGCGATGGGCTCGTCGCGCGGTGGCTGGCATGGATTGCCGAGCGACCCGAGCGTGCTCGTGGCATCTTCCCTGACGGTCATGGGGGCGAGGCGATTCCGTCGAAGGCGGCGGTGACGTATCGGCCCAGTGCGCGTGTCGCCGCGTTCGTACGGGCTGCGTATCGCACGTGCACGTTCCCGAACTGCGACGTGCCATCGGCTCGGTGTCAGATCGACCATCTGGTTCCGTTCGACAAAGACGATCCGAGACATGGCGGTTGGACGATCGTGACCAATCTTCAGCCGGTGTGCGTGTTTCATCATCAGGCCAAGACCTCGAAGGCATGGTCGGCGGTGATGCTCGCCGGCGGAGCGATTCTGTGGTCGAACTCCCTCGGTCTGCGCAGGGTCACGTTGCCGGAGTTTTCCGTCGCACCGCATCCAGGACGCCGTCGACGTCGGAAGCGGGCGGTGGAGATGGTGCGATCCCCGGCCGAACCCACCCGTTGGGAACTCGAACACGGCGGGTCAGCGCCGCCGACTCTTGCAGAAATTCGTTCTGCATCAACGGAAATGGAGAGGGAGAAGCTCGCGGAGAAGCTGCGCGCCTACCTCGAGCACTGCCGCGTCGTACATGCGCGCGTTCGATACGACCGCACCCATTACGACCCGCCGCCATTCTGAACAATCACCCGTGCCGGTGTGGTCAGGGCCACCCACCTGCTATCTTGAACGCCGTTCAAGTCTCTGGGGCAGGTCACCGCCCCACTCCTCGAGGAGTCACCCGTGCCAGATGTCGACAGCAGTACCCGCCAGCCGAGCCGTAAGGTCGGGCGAATGAACGTCTCCGCCCGTGACATGGCGCAGATTGCAGTGTTCGCTGCACTCATCGCTGCTCTCGGTCTACCGGGCTCGATCACGGTCGGGTTCTCGGGCGTCCCCATCACCTTGCAGACCCTCGGCATCATCCTGTCCGGTGCCATCCTCGGACCCCGCAAGGGCACAGCCGCGGTCCTCGTGTTCCTCGCGCTGACGATGATCGGTTTGCCGCTCCTGGCAGGTGGACGCACCGGTCTCGCAGCCATGGCCGGACCCACTGTCGGCTATCTGATCGGCTGGATCCCGGCTGCGTTCCTGATCGGCTTGCTCACCGCACGCATCCTGCCGAAGTATTCGATCGCGCTCGGCCTGCTGATCAACGCGGTCGGCGGCATCGTGGTCGTCTACGCATTCGGCATCATCGGACTCGTTCTGCGTACCGATGTCGGACTGTGGGCCGCCGTCACCTCCAACGGACCGTTCCTGCCCGGCGACATCGCCAAGGTCGTCGTCGCCACCGTTGTCGCCAAGAGCGTCCACCGTGCGTACCCGGGTCTGATCAAGGCGTGACTCTCGCGCTGGGAGGTCGAGGCAGCGACAACAGCACAGCCAACGGCACCGCCGTCGTCTGGCGTGGTCGCACCCTCACCTACGCCGAACTCGACGCCGCCGTCGAGCAGTGGCCTCACCTCCCGGTGCATGACGCGTCAGCGCTCGATCTGCCCGAGGCATTGATGTGCGTCTTCTCGGCAGCGCGCCAGGGCACTGCGGTACGAATCGAGGACCCGGCCGCCCGTCCCGATCGCTCTGCACCCACCGATCCCGACGCGTTCCTGCTGGTGGCGACCTCCGGTTCCACCGGCCGCCCGAAACCGCTGCAGCGCACCGCAGCGTCGTGGGTCGACAGCTTCCCCGAGTTCACCGAGATCACCGGAATTCGACGCACCGACACCGTGCTGATCACCGGACCACTGCACGCCACGATGCACCTGTTCGCCGCGGTGCACGCACTGTGGCTCGGGGCATGCGTCACCGACGACCCGGCGCTGGCCACGGCGGTGCACGCTGTTCCTGCGGTGCTCCGCGATGTGGTTCGATCGATGCCAGGCGCGCGCATCGCCATCGCAGCAGGAGCCGGCCTCGATCCCGCTGCAGCGCAACTTATCTCGGCGCAGGGCGTGAGGCTGGTCGAGTACTACGGCTCGGCGGAGCTGTCGTTGGTGGCGACGAGGGTGGTGGGCGAGCACTCGTCGCTGATGCTGCTCTCGGGCGTCGACGCACGCACCGAGGGCGGGTATCTTTTCGTCAGATCCCCGTACTCGGCGCTCAGTGCGCGCGGGTGGTTCGGCATCGGTGATCTGGCCGAGCTGAACGGCCGCGAGCTTCTGGTCCACGGCCGCGGGGATGCAGCGATCAACGTGGGCGGTACCACCGTGATCGCCGAGGACGTGGAGAACATCCTGACCGCACTCGACGGCGTCCGAGCCGCGGCAGCCATCGGTAGTCCGCACACGGTTCTCGGCGAAACGGTCTCAGCGGTCCTCGAACTCGACGGATCCCGCGAGCTGGACCTCATTCGCGCAGACGCGCGCGCGATCATGACGAAGGAAGCATTGCCGAGGCGGTGGACGGTGGTGCACCAATTGCCCCGCACTGCCAGCGGCAAAATCGCTCGAGGGGCACTGGTGTGACGCCGATTCCTGTCATCGTTGCAGGCAAACGCACTGCAATCGGTATCGCTGGGCATGGCTTTGCCGATATCACCGCTCCCGATCTGGCTGCCCCTGTACTGAAAGCTGTTGCAGCAGAGGTCAGCTCTCTCGGCATCCCGATCGATGATGTGATCCTTGGCAATTGTCTCGGTCCCGGCGGTGACGTCGCGCGTGTTTCTGCCCTGCTCGCGGGCCTCGGTGTCGGAGTCCCCGGCGTCACCGTCGATCGGCAGTGCGGATCCGGGCTCGACGCCGTCGCGCAGGCCGCGTCGCGTATCCGCAGTGGCGACGAGACGCTGATTCTGGCCGGCGGCGTCGAATCAGCCAGTACGACCCCATGGCGATTCTGGCCCCCGGTCGACGGCGCAGAACCCTTCCGCTACACCCGGGCGCCGTTCGCACCCGAGGGCTTCGAGGATCCGGACATGGGTGCCGCAGCGGACGAGCTCGCCAAAATTCGCGGAATCGGCCGAGAACGACAGGATGCCTATGCCGCACGGTCGTTCGCATTGGCCCATGCGCACGACTTCGCCGCCGAGATCGTCCCCATCGGGCAAATTGCCGCCGACGAGCGAATCCGCCCCAACATGACCGCCGGGCGGCTCGGCAGATTACGTCCCACCTTCACCTCCGACGGGACCGCCACTGCGGGCAACTCGTGCGGAATCTCCGACGGCGCAGCGGTTCTGGCGATCACCTCGGCCGAACGGGCGGCCGGAATGCCGTCGATGCGCATCCTCGGCAGCGCTGTCGCGGGGTCCGACCCGGCACTTCCCGGTCTCGGTCCGGTGCCCGCGATCGAGAAACTGCTCGCCCGCACCGGGGTAGCGATCGGCGATGTCGACACCGTCGAAATCACCGAGGCGTTCGCATCGGTAGTGCTCGCCGTCGCGGACGAACTGGGCCTCGACGAGGAGCGCATCTGCCCGGACGGTGGAGCGATCGCGATGGGGCATCCGTGGGGCGCGTCCGGTGCAATCTTGTTGGTGCGCCTGGCTTCTCGAATGCTCCAGCCCGGGGGTTCGGCTCTGGGCTTGGCGGCCTGCGCCATCGGCGGCGGGCAAGGTATAGCAATGTTGGTGGAGCGAGTGACATGAGCAGGGTCATATGAGCACGGTCAAGTTCGAGAACATCTCCCATTCGTTCGGGGAGCGGCAGGTGCTGCACGGCATCGAACTCGAATTCGACGAGCGTCGAATCGGCATCATCGGCTCCAACGGTTCGGGCAAGTCCACTCTCGCTCGAATGATCAACGGGCTCATCAAGCCCGATACGGGCCGCGTCACCGTCGACGGTATCGACGCCGCGAAGAAGGGGGCGCAGGTTCGCAAGAAGGTGGGCTTCGTGTTCACCGACCCCGACTCACAGATCGTGATGCCCACTGTTGCAGAGGATCTTGCGTTCTCGCTGCGCAGGTCCGGTTTGAGCAAGGCCGAGGTGGCCGAGCGCGTCGAGGAGATTCTCGTCCGTTTCCGCCTCGATCAGCACCGAGACCATCCGGCGCACTTGCTTTCCGGTGGACAGAAGCAACTGCTGGCAATCGGTGCAGTCCTGATCCGACGCCCGGAGGTGGTAGTCGCAGACGAGCCGACGACGTTGCTGGATCTGCGCAACGGACGCGTCGTCGCCCAGGCTCTGGATTCGATGGACCAGCAAGTCATCGTCGTGACCCACCAACTGGCGCTGCTGGACAGCTTCGAGCGCGTGATCGTCATCGACGACGGCCGCATCGCATTCGACGGCACCCCTGCGTCCGCCGTCCCGGCTTATCGGGAGCTGATCGGATGATCGGTCTCTACCGCCCCGGCACCTCTCTGCTGCACCGGATGAGCCCGGGGTGGAAGCTCCTCGCGCTGATCATCTCGATCCTGGCGACGGTGATCTTCGCACGAACCCCGTTCGAGGTGGCTGCAGTCGCCGGGGTTGTCGCGGCTCTGTTCGCCGTGGCGCGCATCCCAGCGAAAGTGGCACTGGCGCAACTGTGTCCGGTGCTGTGGATGCTGTTGATCATCGGCGTGTTCCAGGTGATCATCACCACCTGGCAGCGCGCGGTAGTGGTGTGCGGGGTGCTGGTGATCTCCGTTGCACTGGCGGCCCTCGTCACCCTGACCACCCGGGTGACCGACATGCTCGACACCGTCACCCGGGCTCTCGGCCCCATCCGCCGCTTCGGCGTCGATCCGGATCGCATCGGACTGCTACTGGCCCTTGCCATTCGATGCATCCCACTACTCGCGTCGATCGTGCAGGAGGTCTCGCAGGCCCGCAAAGCTCGCGGGCTGCAGTGGTCGATGACGGCACTGGCTACGCCGGTCCTGGTGCGCGCCCTCCGCACTGCCGACGCCATGGGGGATGCTCTCGTCGCACGCGGTGTGGACGACGACGGTGTGGATGATGACGGTGTGGACGACGACTGCGAAACAGACCATGACGAGTGAGCTTCTCGCCTCTCGGATAGCGCGGCATTCCGACCGTCGGGAGACGGCGATCGTCGACGCGACCGGTGAGATCACCTACCGCGAGTTCTGGAGCCGGGTGCAACGCGCGGCGACGGCGCTTTCTCACAGATCGGCAGGGATGCGTCGCATCGCGGTACTGCCGACGTCCGACATCGGTTCGCTGGTGATCGTCGTCGCAGCGATGCACGCCGGAGTGAGTGTCGTTCTGCTGCATCGGCATCTGTTGCCCCAGGAGTTCGCCGACGTCATGGCGGCGAGTGAGCCCTCGCTCGTCATCGCGCATCCGCGCCAACACTCGAGGTTGCATCGTTGGGGTGCTGTCGACGTATTCGCACCCGAGGACATGGCTGCCGACACGCCCGTCGCCATCGCTGACCCCACCCCGAATACCGAACTGCTGGTGGGCATCACGTCCGGAACCACCGGCCCACCAAAACTGTTCGTGCGCAATCAGGCGTCGTGGGCGGCCACGCTCGACCGCTCCGATGCCCTGTTCGATCTCGGCCCGGGCGATCGGGTCTCCGCGCCCGGCACCCTCGATCACACACATTTTCTCTACGGCGCACTGCATGCGCTCACGCGTGGGGCGACGGTGGACTTGCGTGAACCGAAAGCAGCTCTCGAAGATGCTGCCACCCATCTGTATTCGGTTCCGACCATCGCGTGGGACATTGCTCGCTCGGGAGTCGAAGCCCTCAGCGTCCGCGAGGTGCTCTCGTCCGCGGCGCGGTGGCCGGAGTCGGGCCGGGCTGCACTGGCGGCGGCACTGCCGAACGCGGCGCTGACCCACTTCTACGGCGCGTCCGAGCTCAGTTTCGTCTCCTACGACCGCAGCGAGAACACTGGCGCAGGGGTCACCGGAATGCTCTTCGACGGAGTCGAGGTGGAGATTCGGGACGAGTTGCTTCACGTGCGCAGCGACATGCTGTTCGACGGTTACCTCGGCCGCGCCGGGAAGCAGGAAGTTTTGACCGGTGGGCCGGTCGACGGGTGGATTACGGTCGGCGATCGGGCGCGATCGGGGGACGACGGGCTGCACCTGCTCGGTCGCAGCAGCGACACGATCGTCAGAGCCGGGCTCACCGTCGAGTTGACGCCGATCGAGGCTGCCCTGCTCGCCGTTCCCGGTGTACTCGAGGCCGGGGTGGTCGGGTTGCCCAACGACCGCACCGGTGAGGAACCCGCAGCGGGAGTCGTTCTTGCGCAGTCCGATCGGACTTCCGTCGCGCAGATCCGCCGCGGGCTGCGCGCCGTACTTCCTGGGCCGAGCCTACCGGTGGTGATCGCCGTGCTGGACAGCTTGCCGCGCACCCCACGCGGCAAGCTGGACCGTCAGGCTTTGGGGGCAACCTTGGCGACAGTACGTACTGCTCCCGGTTCGCCCGATGCTCCCGTGACGACGAACCAGACGGTCAGCGCGCCGCCGGAGTAGCGGTGGCGCAGGGTGACGCGTTCGTTCGCCAGCACCGGGCTCAGGTACTCGATGACGGCGCGGTGCGGTGCCGCAACCAGCTCGGGTAGGTCGACCAGCAACTCCTCGATCGCATGCCAGTAGACCGCATTGTTGAGGTGGTTGAAGGGGTCGATATCGGTTGCGCGCAAAGGGAAGTGCATGTCGGCGGGCGACTCGGCCGGTGCGGGCTCGCTCAGCCATGCCTTCCACCGCAGGCGATGCTGATCGGTGGTTCGGGCCAGCATTTCCAAGGCACCGTCGCTGATGCGGGTCGGCATTCCGGTGGTTTTGCTGATGTTGATCCAGAAGCCCTCGGTCTCGATGCGCCCACCCTTCGGCGTCGTCAGTGCCACGCGCATGTTGGACCATCGCGTCGACATCGACGAACACCAGCGCCGCATGTGCACCCGGTCCGGAAAATGGATGGGCTCGAAGACGTCGATGACGGTGCGCCGCACGATCCACATCGGGTCGGTCTCGCCGAGTGTGGTGGCGTCGAGGTTGTCGGTGCCGATGTCCTGCAGGTACCGGGCCACTCCGTCGAACCGCAGCCTGTTGTTCGGGTCGATGTCACCCGTCCGCACCGGCCAGTCGGTCTCGAAGCCTTCACCGGGCGGCGGCTCCGGTGCCAGTTCGTCCTCGAAGCCGGCCGGTTCCACGCGTGCATTGGTCACGCTCGCACTGTACGCGGACAGGCCGAAATAACGCCGCTACACGATGTGCCGGGCCCGCATTCCGTCGAACACCGGTGCCACTCGCACCACGTCACCGGTGGTGGGAGCGTGCACCATCTGGCCGTTGCCCATGTAGATCGCCACGTGTCCCGGGCCGGCCGGGCCGAAGTTGCCGAACAACAGATCGCCGGGTTGCGCGAGCTCCATCGGCACCTCGGCACCTACATTCCACTGAGTTTCCGAGGTGCGAGGCAGCGTCACCTTTCCACCCGAGGCCTTGTACAGGGCATACGACGTCAGGCCGGAGCAATCGAATCCGCCACCGGAGGGGCCGTTGATGTTGCCGCCGCCCCACACGTACGGCAGGCCCAGGTAGTCCATCGCCAATTGCACCGACCGGCCGCCGATGCCGGTGAGGTCGAGTCCGGCGAACGGGGTGAGGATGGCAGCGAACTGCGCTTCGGTCGCCCGGATACGAGACACGTACGGTTTCGTCTGCGTCTCGTAATCGACTGTCCCCGAGGGCATCCCGCCCGATCGGAGTACCGCGCCCGCGCCGGCGTTGTACCCGGCCAGCGTCAGGTCCAGGCTGTCGCCGGACACCTTGCCCTCTCGCTTCCAGCCGTCGACCTGTCCGTAGATATCGCACAGCAGGGTGCCCGACGCCATCACCGAATCGCCGATGCTGTTGACGTCGGTGACGCCGTTGCCGTCGTAATCCTTGCCGTACGTCGCCCACGTGCCCGGCATGAACTGTCCGGGACCCTGCGCGCCGGTGCTCGAGACCGGAGCGGTGGGGCCGTGCCGAAAACCGTTCTCGGCGGCATAGAGTGCGGCGATCGTCGTCGCTTTGACGCCGCCGCAGATGTTTCCCGCCTTCTGCAGCCACGGCACGAAGGCGGTGATGGCTCCGACTGCGCCCAAACCGATCGGACCTATGTTGATGCCGGTGAACGTGGCGGGTTGACCGGGAAACAGCGCTCGCCGAATGGCCTCGGCCGACGCCATGAACGCCGTCTGGGTGGCGATATCGGCCGCGGTGTACGTGCGGCCGGCGAACTGCACAGCACCGGCACCGAGCGCAGCGGCGGTGGTGGACACCGCGCTGGAAGAGAACCCGGCATTCGACGAGAACACACTGAACGGAAGTGGGGTGCTGGGTACGGCCGCAGCAGCTGTAGCGGCGGCTACTGCTGTCGGATCTGTCGGCACCGTAGCGCCCTCGACTGTTTCTGCCGCTTCTGTGTCTGTGCCTGCTGTTTCGATGTCTTCCACCGTCGGTAAGTCGGGGAGCATCGGCTCGGCCGCGGTGTGCAGGCCCTCGGCGGCGTCGGAGAGTGCTCGGTCGGCGATATCGGCTGCAGGCTCGGGCATGGTGCCCAGGAGCTCGGCCCATCGATCGGTCATCGTCTTCGCCTGGTCCTCGGCGGAGGCAGCTATCTCTGTCGCCTGATCCTGGACCGCCTGATTCTGCAGCGGTGGCGGTGCGTCCGTGCCAGCGACGGCACCTGCGGCAGACACGATGACGGCAACGATGACTGCGATGGGATCGCCGGCCATGTATCGACTCCTGTTACTCGAACGTCCTTCCCCGAGCCAGGAGCTGTGACCAGACTCACTCGGGTGCTGCACCCATCATGCACGGTGCGGACGTTCGACTCATGAGATTCGCAAAAGGAGTGGCAGCGTTGTCGGAACAGGGTTGTCGAAACCGGTTGTCAGAAGAGGGACGCCCAGTAGTCCGAGAAGCGGATTCCGATGAGCGCGACGACGATTGCGTACCACACGGCGAGCAGCGTCCACCGCCATTCGAGGAACAACCGGCCCACGGTGCTGGGGTTCTCGCGACCGATCAATCGGCTCAGTGCCAGCACGAACATCGGCATCGTCACCGCCCACACCACCATGCAGTACGGGCACAGGGCATTGATCTCGTACAGGCTCTGGAACATCAGCCAATGTACGAACACCTCGCCGAGCAGCAGGCCTGCACTCATCCCGAGCCAGAACCAATGCGGCAGCTCGACGCGGCCGAGCACGAGCACCCCGGCGACGAGGGCGATGGAGAACGCGACGATGCCGAGGACGGGGTTCGGAAACCCGAACAGCGCAGCCTGTTTCGTCACCATCACCGACCCGCAGGAGAGCACCGGATTCAGGCTGCAGGACGGTACGTACGACGCGTCTTCGAGCAGTTTGAATCGCTCGATCGTCAGCGTCAGTGCGGCCAACAGTCCGAGCGCGCTGAAGACTGTGAATACTGCAGCGCCTGCCCGGGTCCTCACGGCGTCAGTTACCGGCTGCTGCTGCAGCGGCGAGGATGTTCTCGGGCGTCGGGTTGGTGATGTCGGTGCCGTTGACGCGCACGCTCGGCGTTCCGTTGATGCCTTCGCCGAGGACGGACTGTGTCTGGGTGGTGACCCAGTCGGTGTAGCTACCGTCGGCGATGCACGATGCGGTGGCGGGGGAGTCGGCACCGGCTGCGGCGGCGATCTCGACGAGCTTGTCGTCGGACAGGCCGTTGCCGTTTTCGGCGGGCTGCTCCGCGAACATCGAGTTGTGCCAGTTCATCCAGCTGTCCCGATCGTTCTCGGCCACACAGATCGAGGCGCTGGCCGCGCGGGTGGAGTACTTCGTGCCGTTCGAGAAGCGATCGAGGATCGAGATCGGTCGGTAGTCGACGGCGACATTGCCTGCGTCGGCCACCTGCTGCAACGTCGAACCGCTGATGGACTCGAAGTTCTTGCACGCCGGGCACTGGAAGTCCTCGACGACACTGATCACGGTGGTGGCATCGGGATTACCGAAACGGATGGCACCGTTCTCGGTGAGAGAGGTAGGGGTGAGCTGCGCTCCGGAACCTCCGGCGGGGGATGCCTCTC
Organism: Rhodococcus sp. 077-4; assembly: GCF_047782425.1. Taxonomy (NCBI): domain Bacteria; kingdom Bacillati; phylum Actinomycetota; class Actinomycetes; order Mycobacteriales; family Nocardiaceae; genus Rhodococcus; species Rhodococcus sp. 077-4. The sequence goes on from NZ_JAJPWC010000001.1 coordinate 1,642,163, forward strand.
CCGACGTCGAATCCTTGTTGACGACGAAGAAAGCAATCGCGGCCACGAGCCCGATCAACACGACTGCGACGACGATCTGAATCAGAGTTCGACGATTCTTGTCGCCGTTCTGCATGGCCCGGATGTCTTTCGAGACGCTGTTCTTACTCGTGTTCACGGCGACCAGTTTAGGCAGGACAACCTGAGCGCCAGATGAGAGCTGTTGCTGGATGAGTGCTGTTGCTGATTGAGTGCTGTTGCTAGATGAGAGTGACGAGTCGCTCTATCGCGAAACGGTATCCGTCGATCCCGAGGCCGGCGATGACACCGCTGGCGATCGGAGATACGTAGGAGTGGTGCCGGAAGTCCTCGCGGGCGTGCACGTTGGAGATGTGTACCTCGATGATCGGCACCTCCGGGATGACGAGTGCATCGCGTAGCGCCACCGAGGTGTGGGTCAGTCCGCCCGGGTTGATGACGATGCCCGATGCCACCCCGCGGGCCTCGTGGATCCAGTCGATGAGCTGGCCCTCGTGGTTGGATTGTTCGGCCTTGATGGTGAATCCGTGGTCGGCGGCGGTTTTCTCGCACAGGGCGACGACGTCGGCGAGGGTGGCACTGCCGTACACCTCGGGCTGCCTGGTTCCGAGCATGTTCAGATTCGGACCGTTGAGCACCAACAGTTGCTTGGCCATGACTCGACTCACTTTCCTGCGCAACGAACTACCGAGTCGATCATTTCACAGCTGTCTTGAGAGACTTGTCCGGTGAGAGCTGTGACTGCATGAGGACCGTGTGGGTGGTGTGGGGCGTCGGTGTCTTCGCCTACATCGTCGGGGTGCTGCATCGCACGTCGTTCGGTGTTGCGGGTCTCGGTGCTGCCGATCGCTTCTCGGTGTCGCCGTCGGTGCTGTCCTCGTTCGTGGTGTTGCAGGTGATCGTCTACGCGGGCATGCAGATCCCGGCCGGGGTGCTGCTGGATCGGATCGGTTCGCGCAAGATGATCGCCGCGGGCGCAGTGATCATGGCGTCGGCGCAGATCACGTTGGCGCTCACCGAATCGCTTCCGATCGCGGTGGCAGCGCGCGCGTTGGTCGGCGTGGGTGATGCGCTCACGTTCATCTCGGTGCTGCGATTGGTGCCGCGTTGGTTCACGCCGCGACGGGTGCCGATCGTCTCGCAGTTGACGGGTCTGCTCGGGCAATTCGGGCAGGTGCTCTCGGCGGTCCCGTTCCTGATTCTGTTGAACGGGTCCGGCTGGACCTTCGCTTTCGGTAGCGCGGCGGCGTTGGGGTTGCTCGCTCTCGTCCTGGTCCTCGCTCTCGTTCGCGACCGCCCCGACGGCGGCGGTGCCCCAGAAAGCGGTGCCCCAGAAAGCAGTGCCCCAGAAAGCGGTGCCCCGGAATCGCTCGCCTCCGACAGTGGGCCCACATCGCTGCGGCAGACCCTCGCCTCCATCGCGGAGGTGTGGCGTCGGCCCGGCACTCGGCTCGGATTCTTCTCGCACATGGGTACGCAGTTCTCGATCACGGTGTTCGCGTTGCTGTGGGGAGTGCCGTATCTGACGCAAGCACAGGGCCTGTCGGCGTCGACGGCCGGAGCATTGCTGACGACGTCGGTGTTGGCCGCGGTGGCGTCGGGCATCGTGCTCGGGTTGCTCACCGGGCGTTACCCGATGCGACGGTCGTGGCTGGTGCTGGCGATCATGGTCAGCAACGCGACCATGTGGGCGATCGTGCTGGCGTTGCCGGGGCCCGCGCCGCTGTGGTTGCTGGTGTTGCTCGTGGTGGTAATCTCGGTGGGCGGCCCCGGTTCGGTGATCGGGTTCGATTACGCGCGCACGTTCAATCCGAGCGCAAATCTGGGGACGGCGCAGGGGATGGTGAACATCGGCGGCTTCCTGGCGTCGCTGTTGGTGATCGCGGCGATCGGCTGGATTCTCGACGCGATGGGCGGTTACACCTTCGACGGTTTCCGGGTGGCGTTGCTCGCCCAGTTCCCGGTGTGGATCGTCGCCATCATCGGAGTTCTGTCGACGCGGAGCAAGACTCGCAAGGTGCTCGCGGCGGAGGGCATTCGTCCACACACGATGCGTGAGGTGCGGGACCGGATTCGGCGCAGATAAACCTTTGCTTCGAAGGCCTTCGGGGAGCATGCTGATGTCCGAATATTGTTGTAGGACACAAGCAAATGCTACGTAAAGGTGCGTCAAAGAGATGGTAACCGAGCCTGAAACGACACCCGCGACCGGCGAGTATTCGCATCGCGAGATCATGACGATTCTGTCGGGCCTGATGATGGGCATGTTCCTGGCTGCTCTCGACCAGACCATCGTGTCGACGTCGGTGCGCACCATCGCCGACGACCTGAACGGGTTCTCGGTTCTGGCCTGGGTGACGACGGCCTACCTCATCACCTCGACGGTATCCACGCCGTTGTACGGCAAGCTCTCCGATCTGTACGGACGCAAGCCGTTCTTCATGACTGCCATCTCGATCTTCGTCGTCGGATCGATGCTGTGCGGTATCGCGACGTCGATGTACGAGCTCGCCGCGTTCCGTGCCGTTCAAGGTCTCGGCGCAGGCGGTCTGATGTCGATGGCGTTGGCGATCATCGGCGATATCGTCCCGCCGCGTGAGCGCGCCAAATATCAGGGCTACTTCCTGGCTGTGTTCGGAACGTCCAGTGTGCTCGGGCCGGTCATCGGTGGCCTGCTCGCCGGGCAGTCGTCGATTCTCGGAATCACCGGCTGGCGCTGGGTCTTCTACATCAACGTGCCGCTGGGGATCATCGCGCTCGTGGTGGTGTGGCGGGTGCTGAACCTGCCCGTGTATCGGCGCGAAGCGCGCGTGGACTGGTGGGGCGCAGTGTTGCTCAGCGTCGGACTGGTGCCGCTGCTCATCATCGCCGAGCAGGGTCGCGTCTGGGGATGGAGTTCGCCGCGGGCCCTGCTGTGCTTCGGAATCGGCATCGTCGGCGTCATCGCGTTCGTGCTCGCCGAGATCAAGATGGGCGACGACGCCCTGATCCCCATGCGGTTCTTCCGAAACCCGTTGTTCTCGTTGTGCATTGCCGTGAGCGTCATCGCCGGCGCGGCCATGTTCGGCGGCATTTCGCTGTTGCCGCAGTACCTGCAGGTGGTCAAGGGCTCCTCGCCGACGCTGGCCGGCTATCAGACCTTGCCGCTCGTCGGTGCGTTGATGGTCGCGTCCATCGTCTCGGGCTCGATCATCTCGAAGACGGGGCGCTACAAGATCTTTCCGATTGTCGGAACCGCGCTGATGGCGATCGCGATGTTCGTCTTCCACTATGTGCACGCCGATACCCCGCTGTGGCAGACGATGGTCGTCATGGGTGTGTTCGGGCTCGGTCTCGGTTCGATGATGCAGCCGCTGACCCTCGCCATCCAGAATGCGATGCCGCCCAAGGACATGGGCGTATCCACTTCTGCCGCAACGTTCTTCCGGCAGATCGGTGCGACGGTGGGTGTTGCCGTCTTCCTGTCGATGCTCTTCACTCAGCTGACCCCCAAGACGGGCGACGCGTTGGTCGCCGCGAGTTCGACTCCGGCGTTCCAGCAGGCAGTGCAGAGCGCCGCGAGCAGTTCCGATCCTCTGCAATCCGGGTTCGCGCGGGCAATCGCGTCCGGCGATGCCTCCGTCGCCGGCAGTGCACTGGAGGACAGCTCGTTCATCCAGAAGCTCGAACCGGCTCTCGCCGAGCCGTTCCGCATCGGCTTCTCCGACGCCATGGACTACGTGTTCCTGGCAGTGTCGATTCTGATGCTCATCGGGTTCGTCCTGGTGCTGTTCTTGAAGGAGGTTCCGCTGCGCACGATGTCGGGTCTGGCCGCGGCGCAGCAGGAGCGAGACGAAGAACGAGCGAACGAGGTAGACCCGAGCCAACGGTAGGTGCGGTGAGTTCTGCCAACCGGGTGCATTCTGGTCCCGTCACGGATGCGGTGTTCAGGGGCCCATGCATGGATTTCGCGCCGATATTGCGGCCGTGATTGCTCGACACAGCCAGTGCGCGCTCGAGTTCGGCCGTTCGGAATCGAGATCTCCGATGCAATGGATTACGTGTCTGTCGCGGTGCCGATCCTGAAGATCAGGGTATTCGTGCTGGTGCTCATCCTAAAACAGGTTTCGCTGCACACGATGTCGGGCGGTGCTCCGGCGCAGCAGAAAGCGTCGAGAGAATCGAGAGGCCAAGGCGAGCTCGGCTTGCCGGTTTCACTGCATTCCGAAGGGACGATCGGCCCAGGATTCTCGGAGCATTGGACGGGGTGGGGCGCATAGTCTTTATGCATTCTAATCTTTATGAGTTCTAATAGTTTATCTGTAACCGTCGGTAATGGAGTTATGGATCGGTTTAGACCCCCTAAACAAACTACTTGTCCCGGATTGACAGCTCGATATCCTGATGGTGTGATTGGCCTCACATCATGATGCTCGCAATGGCCATGACCAGGAGTGAGGGTTTGATAGCCGCCCACATCATGGCTGTATTTCAGTGTTGAAGCAGAGGCGGTAGAAGCTCAAAGCAGGATCCAGAAGTATGAATGTCTCACGCCATACACGCCTTTGGTGCGCAATTCAGTCAGTCGTGCAATGGTTTACATCGATCCTACGGACTTCAGGGACGCCCATGCATTCTTCGGAATATGGCAATGCGAAATCCGGACGCTCAATTTCACGCAAGAGGCTGTTCCCTCTGGCGGGTTCTATCGCGACGGCAATCGTAGGTTTGATGCTGCTCCACGCCTCACCGGTTGCAGCTCAACCTTCGACCGTGGGGCTCGGCACGGCTGACAGTTATGCAGTACTGGCGGGCTCGACGGTGACCAATACCGGTACGTCGGTGATTTCCGGCAGCATCGGGGTGAGTCCTGGTGTCGGCGATCCGCCCGGCGTTACCGGTTTTCCGCCCGGAGTGGTCACCGGGGGAACGATCGAGGATCGCACTGCCGCGGCTGCGCAGGCGCAGTCGGATTTGACAGTCGCGTACAACGATGCCGCCGGCCGGACTCCGCCGACCGCGATCGGTGTCGAAATCGGCGGATCGACCTTCACAGCCGGGGTCTACAGAGCAACGACCGAAATTGGTCTGACCGGACAGGTGACCCTCGATGCGCAGGGAAACTCGAACGCTGTGTTCATCTTTCAGGCAGGCTCGACGCTCACCACTGCATCGGAGAGCAGCGTCCTACTGATCAACGGAGCAAACCCTTGCAACGTGTTCTGGCAGATCGGAAGCTCGGCCACCCTCGGCACCGACACGGAGTTCGTCGGTACGATCATGGCCCTTGCATCGATCACGGTCACAACGGGAACGACGGTCCAGGGACGCATGCTGGCGCGTAATGGTGCGGTGACGCTCGATTCCAACACCATTACCAGGCCGGTGTGCGGGGAGCCGACGACGACAACGACAACGCCGCCGACAACAACAACGACCACGACCACCGACGCGACGACGACCACTGACGCGACGACGACCACGACGACCACGGACGCGACGACGACCACGGACGCGACGACGACCACGACGACCACGGACGCGACGACGACCACCGACGCGACGACAACCACCGACGCGACGACGACCACGACGACCACGGACGCGACGACGACCACCGACGCGACGACAACCACCGACGCGACGACGACCACGACGACCGCGGGCGCGACGACAACCGCAGGTCCTCCTGTCATTACGATCCCGCAGATTCCGGGCATACCAGGGCTGCCTCCTGTCATCACATTGCCGCAGATTCCGGGTATCCCGAACACGCCGGGACAGCCAGGACAGCCAGGACAGCCAGGACAGCCAGGACAGCCAGGACAGCCAGGACAGCCAGGACAGCCGGGTCAGCCGGGTCAGCCGGGTCAACCGGGTCAGTACAACCCTGGTGGTCAGATCACCCAGATTCCCATGGGCGGTGTCGACACTGGCGACGGAAGTTCCCTGCACGACCGGAGCCCGACCTCGGTCCCGGTGTGGATTCTGTTGATATCGGTGATCGGCAGTTCGACCTTGGCCCTCTCCCTGGTTCGTATTCGACGCTGACTCTCGGTGAGCTCTGTGAAGAACGCCCGCTTCCTGCCGCTGGTGGCGGCCGGGATAGTCATGATGATCGCGCTGCTCGTCGGTTGCGCCACTCCGGCGGACCCGGGGCCGAGCCCGAGGACGGCATCGAGTGACACGGTGCCTGCCCCCGCCGAGTCGGTCGGTCCTACTGAGTCGACCGGCGAGAATGCGGTCGGTGCGGGGTCACCTCCGATTCGGATCGAGATCGCCGCGATCGGTGTCGATTCCGGGGTCATGGGGCTGGGGCTGCGCGCAGACGGCACTATGGAGGTACCCCCGGGAGGATTTCCGGCCGGGTGGTACACCGGATCGCCGATCCCCGGATCGCTCGGTCCCTCGATATTGGCCGGGCATGTCGATTGGGGTGGCAGTGCGGGTGTCTTCTATCGCCTCGGCGAGTTGAACAAGGGAGACGCGGTGGTCGTCACAAGCAGTGACGGTCAACAGGTTCGGTTCGATGTCACTGCGGTCGAGCAATACCCGAAAAACGAATTTCCGACCCAGTCGGTATACGGCGATATCGATCATGCGGGCCTACGGCTGATCACCTGTGGTGGTCAATTCGATTCCGGTGCAGCCAGTTACGACGACAACATCGTCGTGTATGCAGCGCGGGTTTGAGGTATTTTTCCAAGGCTGTACACACGGCGCTGCTCGCACACGAGTGGGCGCGGTGACTCCTCGCTCCCACGCGGGTCTTCTTGTGTAGCCGGGCGTCGGATCCGGGTACGGGGAGGATCTTCATGACCGAGGGCTGGGTGCAGTTGGGTCCGGTGCGAACGTGGTTTGCGGCGGTCGGTGACGGTGATCCCGTGGTGTTTCTGCACCCCGGGGGCGTCGACGCGCGGGCGTTGGATCCGACCGTCGCTGGCCTGGCGTCGGCACTGCGCGTGTACACACCTGAGCGTCGAGGTCACGGCCGCACACCCGACGTCGAGGGTCCTGGGCTCTCCACGAAATTGTCGTTCGCGGACATGGCCACCGACACCATCGCGTTCATCGAACAGGTCGTCGGTGGACCCGCGAGGTTGGCCGGATGCAGTGACGGCGGTGTGGTGGCCCTGCTGGTCGCGTTGCAGAGACCGGATCTGGTGGAACGCCTCGCCTGCGTCGCGAGCGTGTTCCACCGTGACGGTTGGGGCGGAGGCATGTCGGGACAGGGCGATCGGAGCGACTTCGTCCGCAGACTCGACGGCATGCACAGCGCGGATCCGGTGTTGACGGGCGCGGATCTGGCCGAGCTGTCGGTACGCACACTGGTGATGATCGGCGACGACGACGAGGTGAGCATCGAGCACGCCGCCGAGTTCTACCGCAGTGTGCCGGCTGCCGAACTTGCGATCGTGCCAGGGACTTCCCACGGGCTGTTGGTCGAGAAGCCTGCCCTCTGCAACGCGATCCTGATCGACTTCCTCACTCGGGACGCAGTGCAGACATATGCGCCGATTCGGCGGGTGTGATGGCCTCGGCCGGCCGCATGGCGCGCTCGAGACCATCGAACAGCACGTCCAGTCCACGTTCGAGCTCGTCTGCACCGTCGTACTCGGTGATGAGCGGCGGCAGCGTGGACAACAGCGGAAACTGATCGACGGGGAGTCGGCGCAGGGCGAGGCTGAGGCGGTCGCCCGTCTCGTCCTGATTCTCGGTCATTTCCTGGGTCTCGCTCAACAGGTGACCTCGTAGGAACGACCTCAACAGTCGGTAGGTCGACAGAGCCTCGGGTGCGGTGAATCCTGCGGTGATCATCAACGCCAGAATGCTCTCGAGCGATCTCAAAGATCTGGTGGTGCCGAGCCCGAGCGGGGTCGACTGCGGCCGGGTGGCCAGCAGGATCACCGTCTTGGGATGTTCGAGGGCGAGTTCGCGGTAGTGCCGGGCGAAGATTCTCAGCTGGTGCCGCCAGTCCGGGTCGGTTCGATCGACCGCGACAAGCGTGCTGAGTACCGAATCGGCTATGGCGTCCAGTAGTGCCTCCTTGGTCGGGAGGTACCGGTACACGGTCATGGGGTCGCGATCGATCGATGCAGCCAGGCTGCGGATCGACAGACTGTCGAGGCCGCTGCGATCGACGATGGACAGGGCAGCTGACACCACGTACTCGCGGTCGATCTTGTCCCGGGAGTGTGGGCCGAATCGGTTGTTCGGAGACATCGGCTGGCACCCCTCTCGTAAAGCCGTAAACGAACCGTTTAGTCGCTTGCAAACAAACTTGTTGTTTGGCAACGCTTTTGGCTTGACGCACGATGCTACACGTGGTGTGCTGTAGTTCTACACCGTAGAGATACGGGGAAACTCTTTGTTGCGGAGTGGGAATGAGCCTCCGCTGAATTCGCATTCTTGTCACCCTGCTGAAGCCAGTCGGCCGGTGACACCAACGATGTACAGAATCTGCGAGACCTCGACGCCCCTGGTCTGTTCCAGTGAGCACTCGTCGAACGTCGCGGTATATCTGAAGACGCACACGAATCTCGTCGGGGGATTTGGAACGCACATCATTCAGTGAGACAACATGTTTCACTCGAACCCTCGAGCAGATCGGTACATTCATGCACGCTCCGCAGCACGGCTCTGCCTCGGCCAAGTCCAGGCGAAAGGGCGCGACTCTGATTCCGCTCGCCGGCACGATAGCGCTGGCAACCAGCGCGCTGATGCTGGTCAACGCGTCGACGGTAGACGCACAACCCACCACGGTGGGCCTCGGAACCGCACAGAGTTTCGCCGTTCTGGCCGGGTCCACTGTGACCAATACCGGTCCTTCCGTCATCGTCGGCGATGTCGGCGTCAGCCCCGGTGAAGGCGAACCGCCCAGTGTGAAAGGCCTTCTACCGCAGCAGGTTACAGGCGGAGTGATTCACGACCGCGACACTGTTGCGGCATCGGCGCAAGCGGGCCTCACGGTCGGATACAACGATGCTGCCGGGCGAACGGGGCCGGCCAATGTCGGGGTCGAACTCGGTGGACAGACTCTCTTCGCCGGACTGTACGGAGGCTCGGGCACTCTCGGCCTCACCGGAACCCTGACGCTCGACGCCCAGGGAAGATCGGATGCCGTCTTCATCTTCCAAGCCGCATCGACCCTGATCACGGCGTCCAACAGCCGAGTGTTGCTTACGAACGGGGCCAACCCGTGCAACGTGTTCTGGCAGATCGGTAGCTCCGCGACGCTTGGTACCGGTACCCAGTTCGTCGGCACCGTCATGGCCCAGGCGTCGATCACTGCCACGACGAACGCGACTGTGCAGGGTCGACTGCTGGCTCGAAGCGGTGCCGTCACCCTCGACTCCAACACGATCACCCGGCCGAACTGCGCGACAGTCCCGGTGACGACCACAACGGTGCCACCGACTACGACCACGACCACGGTGCCACCCACCACCACGACCACCACCACCGTGCCACCCACCACGACCACCACGACCACCACCGCGGCGCCGACGACGACCACGACGACCACGACTGCACCGGGTGGCGGTGGCGGGACCCCGGGTGGGCCAGGTGATGGTGGCGGAACACCGCCCATCGTCATCGAGGTTCCCCCGATCCCGGGCGTGCCGCCGATTCCCGGTGTGCCGCCGGTGATCACGCTCCCGCCGATACCCGGTTTGCCCGGTATCCCTGAGCAGCCGAACACGCCGAACATCCCGAATCAACCGAACATCCCGAATCAACCGAACACGCCCAACACACCGAATCAGCCGAACGTGCCGAACACTCCCAATACACCGAACACTCCGAACACACCGAACACTCCCAATACACCGAACACACCGAACACACCGAATCAGCCGAACACACCCGGTGTTCCGAATCAGCCCGGTCAGCCAGGTCAGCCAGGTCAGCCAGGTCAGCCGGGTCAGCCGGGCACGTACAACCCGGGTGGTCAGATCACTCAGATCCCCAACGGCGGTGTCGAGACAGGTGACGGCAGCACCACGTCGCGGCCCACCGCAGCGTCGATGATTCCGATGTGGAGTGTGCTTGCGGTGCTTACCGCAGGTGCGGTATCGGTCCTGGCGCTGACCCGTCGTCGTCGCTGAGATCGAAAGATGCACGCGAACAGGGAAATTGATTCCCCCGCTGCTGTCGCCCGTACTACAACTCGATACCGGGTTGTAGTACGGGCGGCGGTGGCAGCCGTCCTGATGTCGATCGCGCTCGTGTCCGGGTGTGCGACGCCCGTGGATCAGCCGGCTCCGGCTCGTGCCGTGCCGGCAGAGTCTACCGAGGCTGTGACGTCTACTGAGGCTGTGACGTCTACCGAGGCTGTGGCACAGCCGAATTCGACTCCGACGCAGGGGAGTGATTCAGGTGTCGAGTCGGGTTCCCCGCCCGCTCGCATCGAGATCGGCGCTATCGGTGTCGATTCCGATGTGATGGGTCTCGGTCTGCGTTCGGACGGCTCCATGGAAGTTCCGGCGGGCGGTTTCCCCGCCGGTTGGTACACCGGGTCGCCGGTTCCTGGTCAGTTGGGACCGTCGATCGTTGCAGGACACGTGGATTGGGGCGGCAGCCCCGGTGTCTTCTACCGGCTCAGCGAACTCGAGCAGGGCGACGACGTCACCGTCGTCGGCCAGGACGGGAACACGGTTCGGTTCGTCGTCAGCTCGGTGGAGCAGTATCCGAAGGATGCGTTTCCCACGCAGCAGGTCTACGGCGATATCGATCATCCCGGCTTGCGTCTGATCACCTGCGGCGGCCAATTCGACTCGGATGTCTCCAGTTACGAGGACAATATCGTCGTGTACGCCGACCGCGTCTGATCGAGACCCGAGCTCACAGGTAGTTCGCAGCCTGCTCCCAGCTCGGCCGACGTTCCATCGCACATTCTCGTAGTCGACAACTTCGACGAACAGGATCTGCGATGACTGCCCAACTCGACCGACCGGCTGCGATGCCGCCGTCGCACGCCCGCCAGCCGTCCTGGCAGGGCCGGTGGTGGTATCGCCGCCGCCACCTGCTGGGGCTGCTGGGTCTGCTCGCTGCCACCGCGACGCTGTACCTCTGGAATCTGACGGCAAGTGGGTACGCGAACACGTTCTACGCCGCTGCGGTGCAGGCGGGTACCAAGGACTGGACGGCGTGGTTCTTCGGGTCGCTCGACTCCGAGAACTTCATCACCGTGGACAAGCCGCCGGCCTCGCTGTGGGTGATGGGGCTGTCCGCTCGACTGTTCGGGTTCTCGAGCTTCGGTCTGCTTCTTCCGCAGGCGTTGATGGGCGTCGCCTCGGTGGCCACCGTGTACGCCGCCGTCAAGCGCGTCGCGAATCCCACGGCCGGCCTGTTGGCGGGCTTCGCGCTTGCGTCGGTTCCGGCGGCGGCGTTGATGTTCGACTTCGACAATCCCGACGCACTGCTGGTTCTGCTCATGACGCTCGGCGGCTACTTCGTCGTGAGGTCTCTGCAGACGACAGCGGGACGACGGGCCGCGATGTGGTTGGCGCTTGCTGGTGTTGCACTGGGCTTTGCATTCCTCACAAAGATGTTGCAGGGACTGCTGGTGTTGCCGGCATTCGGGTTGACGTATCTCGTTGCGGGGCAGGCGCAGTTGCGGTCTCGGCTGGTCCACTTGATGGGTGCCTTCGCGGCGTTGGTCGTGGCGGCCGGATGGTGGGTGGTGACGGTTCAGCTGTGGCCCGTGAGCGCCCGACCGTACATCGGCGGGTCCACCGACAACACCGTGATGGATCTGGTGCTCGGATACAACGGTTTCGGTCGTATCTTCGGCAACACCGGCGGGGGTGGGATGGAGGCACCCGCCGGAATGAGTGCAGGCGCCGCGGGATCCAGCTTCGGTGGCTCGACCGGGTTGGATCGGTTGTTCGGCAGTGAGATGGGGATTCAGATCTCGTGGCTCATCCCGGCTGCGCTGGTGGCGTTGGTATTCGGGTCGATCGCTCGTGGCCGGGCACCGCGTACCGATCTGCTGCGCGCGTCGCTGATCCTGTGGGGCGGCTGGTTCCTGGTGACGGCGCTGATCTTCAGCTACATGTCCGGAACGATTCACCCGTACTACACCGTGGCGCTGGCCCCGGCTCTTGCGGGCATGATCGGCACCGGCGGCTATGCACTGTGGGTTCGACGTGAATCAATTTGGGGCAGAGCCGGTATGGCGGCAATGATGATTTCTGCCGGCACCTGGAGTTGGGTGTTGTTGCACCGTAACGCAGATTGGCTGCCGGCCCTGAAATGGATCTTGTTGGCCGGAACCGTCGTGGCAGCTGTGATGATCATGCTGGCCGGGCGCTACAAGAAACTCGCAGCGGCGGCGCTGATCCTCGGTGCGGTCGCAGGTCTGGGCGGCGGGGCGTCGTACGCCATTGCCACCACAACCAACGCGCACAGCGGGTCGATTCCGACCGCAGGTCCGACCGGTGCAGTCAGCGACGGTGGTATGGGAGGAATGGGTGGCGGAATGCCGACCAGCGGAATGCCGACCAGCGGAATGCCGGACGGTGCGCTGCCGGCCGGTGCTGCCGATGGTGCCGCGACTGACAGTGCTCTGCCGGACGGTGCCGTGCCGGACGGTGCTGGTGCCGATGGTGTTGCGGCATACGTCGGTGCTGCTGCTGCGGGAGCGACTGCCGATGCGGCAGGTCTTCCGACGGGATTGGGGACAGGCGATGGCGGCATGCCCAGCATGCCCAGCATGGGTGGCGGTATGGGCGGTGAGACCAACGAGGAGTTGACGACTCTGCTCGAGTCCACGACCACGCGCTGGTCTGTTGCAGTGAACGGCTCTATGTCGGCTGCGGGGTACGAGTTGTCGTCCGATACTGCGGTGATGGCGATCGGTGGCTGGAGCGGTGACCCGGCGCCGTCGCTCGACGAGTTCATCGAGTACGTCTCCAACCACGAAGTGACGTACTACGTGTCCGGCGGCATGGGTGGCGGTATGGCTCGTGGCGGAATGGGCGGCGACACGGAGAGTACGTCCTCGCAGATTCAGGAATGGGTCGAGGCGAACTTCACGGCCACCACTGTCGGCGGCGCGACGGTGTACGACCTCAGTTCCTACGCAGGCTGACCGAAGACCGAACGGTACGACCGAACACACGGCAGAAACGCACACTTTTTCCGTCGCAGATGTATTCGACTGCGGCGGAACAAGTGTGTGCACCCTCGGGTCTGGTCAGAAGGGCGGTGGCTCGTCCTCGGGCGTCGAGGTCATCAGTGGAGTCGGTTGCGGGGTCGGTTGTGGTTTCGCAGCCCTCGAAGTCGACCAATCTTGCTCGATCGCTGCCCCTCTGGGCTTCGAGTGGACCTTCTGCAGGTGGCTGAGGTCTGCGGGGTGGGTCGTGCCGGGAACGGTGACCGCGGTGGTGCCGGCGTTTGAGATCCAGAACTCGGCACCGCCGGCGAGCATGACGGGAGTCCACAGGCCCATGGTCTTGAGGCTGTGGTGGTAGCGGCACAGGCAGTGCAGGTTGGTGTCGATGGTCCAGCCGCCCGTCGAGGGATCGCGATGGAAGTACGGGACTATATGGTCGATGTCGCATTGCCGAGCCGGGACATCGCACCCCGGATGCCTGCAGGTGCGATCGCGATGCCGAATGAGCTCTGCCAGTGCAGCAGTCGGTCGATATACGAGAGCTCCGGGTGGCGGCACCACGAGACCGCCGTGCCCGTCCGGGTGCAGGGCAAGTCCGAGTGTCGGATCGGCCGCGATGGCCGCTTCGAAATCGGCGACGAAGGTGTAGGTGCCTCGATACGGCGTGGCGATACAGGTGTTGCGCAGTCCTTGTGGGGACTGTCCTTGTGCCGACTGTGATTGTGCGGACTGTGCTTGTGCGAAATACGGCGCTCGCGGGGGCCTGGGAACGGACCCGCCGGTGCGACGCCGACCGCGCCCCAGCGGATGAAACACCGTGTGCCCGCTGCTTTTCGGCCCGTTGCCTCTCTGCCCGTTGCCTCTCGGCCCACCGACTTTCGTCCCGTCGCCTTGCGTCGCGTTGCGATTCGGCTTGCTGCCGCTGTCGGTTGTGCCTTTGGCACCTGCGCCGGTGTCACTGTTGTCGCTACTGGTCGCGAGGTCGGTATCGAGCTCGGTGAGTGACTCCAGGTCGTCGCCGTAGCCGAGCTTCTCGGCAAGATCGCGCGCCTCGGTGAGGAGGATCTGCCAGTGAGCGTTGCCGGCGAGTTCGCGGGCGTAGTCTGCGTCGATGCTGCCGTGGCCGGCCAGGTGAGCCGGATTGGACAGTAATCCGGCAAGGGTGGCGAGGTCGACAGTGATGACCGTCAGCGGTGTACGCCGATCGGGTCGCGAGGTATCGGCCGTGCACGGATTGTCCTCGTCGGGCTCGCACATGCATGCCATGGAGGATTCCTGGTGCAGCAGAGCAACATACGCCGCCGCTCGCTTCTGTCCTCTGTTCCGTGGATCTCGACGACATACGGTTGCGGCCATCTCGTTGATGAGTTGCCAGGCAGCGGCGGCGTCGGCAGCGGTGAGGTCAGCTTTCAGCGTCGACAACACATCTTTGTCGGTGTACGTGACGTTGGTGTGCCGTTCCAATTCCGTGCGCAGCGCGGCGGCCTCCTCGGGCGCGATGCGGAACATGATCGACCAAATTTCGGTCGCGAGCGGACCGGGCGACAATCGTCGGGCAGCGTGCAGAACTTCGCGCTGGACGGCCGTCGCCGCCTCCAGCGTCAGATTGTGGGTGCAGCGGTAGATCGCACGAACTCGAGGTAAATCGAGCTCGCCGGCCCCGAATGCGGCTGCGACGGCGGGAAGCCGAAGCCGCAGGTCCATTCCGACCTCGGCGTATGTGTTCGCGACGGTCTTGGAGCAACCCAGAACGTGCGCAATTTCGGAGGCCGCATAGTTGCCCGCGTCGTGGATGACATCACCGACGAGCACATTTTGATGAATGCACTTGTCCCAGATATCAGCGGCCAGAGCAACCTTGCGAGCGCACGCCTGATTCTCGAGGATCGCGATGTCGCGGATCTCGCCCAGCGCTGCACTGTCGATGTACGGCTTCGATTGCGGCCCGAGATAGGCAGCGAACCGACTCCGCGTCGTTGTAGATGCAGTCATCTCGAGTCGCCCCCCGGCATGTGTTCCCAACAGCGATAGAACGTATGTTCGATGATACTTCGGATTCCGACACCGGTCAACCCCAATTATGTTGCGCAGAAACAAGATCGGAGAATTGCGCTCTATACACCCGCCCACCGACACAATTCTCGATCCCGATGCACGCACCGACTGTCTCGCGGTCAGTGCTGCGTGCCGATGCTTCTCACATACCCGCCCGCGACTGGACGCCTTCAGTTCGGCGAGTATTTCTTGGCATCGGCCCCTGGATCGCAGGCTGTCCCCGGGGCCGCCACGAGCTCGAATCGCTCCAGAACCACCTGGGTATCGTCGTTCACGGTGAAGTGCGGGTCGCCGAGTTCTTCGCGGACTGCGGCCGACTGCCAGAACTTCTCGTGGCCGGCCCGCCACTGCGCAACGTCGATGTATCCCTCGCCCTCGTCGAGGGCGTGGTGCAACGAAACATTCTTCAGCGCAACGATATCTACCGCTATCGTCTCGATGACCCCCACTACGGCTTCGGCGGAATCCACTACCGCGCCGCGCTCACCGACCCTCGGTAGGTCCTCGTCCGCATACTGCGCCAACAGGCTCGCTGTGGTGGTCTTCTCGCCGGACAGAACCGCCGAAACCAGGGCATCCCTCAGGGGCCCAGGGAACGCGAATTCGACTAGCGGTAGCTCGGACACTGTCGGATCATATTTCGAGGTCTGCCCACACCAGTCGGTGGTCGGAGGGGTGCTCGGGCTGATTCGGCCAGTACACCTGCGAGTCGATCACCGTCAGATCGTCCGACGGCAGGACGTAGTCCACGCGCAGATCGCCCGGCGTCGGGTCCGAGAAATCGGCTGTGTCCGTGCCGTGTTCGGCGGATGTGGGCGCCGGATCCTGAACCCGCGCGAGATCGAGAACCTGCGCGATGGCACCCGCTACCGAATCGCCGTCGACCGGGTCGCTGTTCTGATCGCCCAGCATGATGAACGACGCACCGTCCTCGAGCCCGCCGCGCACACCCTTGTCGTCGTAGAGGTAGTCCGCACCCGAGATGTAGTCGGCGCTGAGCCGAATCTCGTCGTGATTGCGCTTGCCGTTGCGGTCCTCTTGTCCGTCGAACGACGGGGGAGTGGGGTGTGATGCCAGCACGTGCAGCGTCTTCCCGTTCACGTCGATCGGCACGTCCCAGTGCGACTTGCTGGACAGCCGAAGCGCGTCCGACGCCTCGCCGTAGTAGTCGCGCGGCAACAGCGAGTCCGGCATGTCCTTCCACAGAAAATTCTGGAACGTACGTACCGAATCGGTGTCGATCGGGAACTTCGAGTAGACGACCATCCCGTACTGACCCGGGAACTGACCGAAACCCCATGCATCGCCCGGCCCGCCGAGCTTGCCGTCCCGGTCCAGGTCGAGTCCCGAATCGACGCCCGTGTTCACCGGTGCGGTGAAGAAGTGTGGGTACCGACCATCCAGGTAGTTGTCGTTGAACAGGGCCGGAGCATCGTCGCCGGAGTAGTCGAACTCGTTGACCAGCAACACGTCCGGTGAGTTCTCGGCGATCACGTCGGCCACCGCGCGGGCCTGTGCGTTCTCACCGGTCAGATCGGTCACCAACTGTCCGGCCGCAGGCCGGTTGAGGCTGGCATTGAACGTCGCCACCCGAATGTTCGACGGTTCGTCGGGGGCCGGATCCGCAGAAGAGCAACCAGCAGCCATGAAGGTGATGGTAACGATCACGGCCACGACTCTCGACATTCTCACGCTCGACACCGTAGAGACGGCAAGCGAACACGAGGTTACGAATTAACAAGCAGGCGTGCTTGCTTTTTTCTTGGCTCTTTGTGAAGCTGGACCGATGGCAGACCTCGACACGCTCATCGCCGACCTTCGCGCCGAGGGCAACGACCTCGATGCGCTCGTGGCCGACTTGACTCCGGAGCGATGGGAGGCACCGACACCAGCCGAGGGCTGGACCGTCGCGCACCAGATCGCACATCTTTCCTGGACGGATCACGTCGCGGAGCGCACCACGTCCGGTGCATCCGGCGACGCCGACGCGACAGCGGAGTTCGCGGTCACCCTGAAGAGGGCGTGGGAGAACCCCACCGGCTTCGTCGACGAGGCCGCGGAGGAAGAATCTCGCAACCCGAACCTCCTGAGCGAATGGCGAACCCGACGCACCGCCATGACGGAAGCGCTGCTGCAGGTGCCGTCGGGAACCAAGATCGAATGGTTCGGCCCGCCGATGAGCGCGGCGTCCATGGCCACCGCGCGTCTGATGGAGACCTGGGCACACGGCCAGGACGTCGCCGACGCGGTGGGCGTCACGCGCGTTCCCACCGACAGGATCCGCGGAGTGGCGCACATCGGAGTCCGCACAAGAGATTTCGCCTACGCGGTCAACCAGCAGGCTCCACCCACCGAACCGTTTCGCATAGAACTCACCGCGCCGTCGGGTGAGCTCTGGGCCTGGGGGCCCGAGGAGGCGAACCAGCGGGTCACCGGCCCGGCTCTCGATTTCTGCCTCCTCGTCACCCAACGCGCTCACCGCGACGACCTCGCCGTTCACGCCGAGGGGACCGACGCCGCGCACTGGCTCACCATCGCTCAAGCCTTCGCAGGCCCTCCAGGGGGCGGACGGCCACAATCAGGACGCGAGAAAGCATGACAGTACGAATCGGCAATTGTTCCGGCTTCTACGGAGACCGGCTCTCCGCCATGCGCGAGATGCTCGAAGGCGGCGACCTCGACTATCTCACCGGCGACTACCTCGCCGAGTTGACGATGCTCATCCTCGGCCGCGATCGTATGAAGGACGCGACCCGCGGCTACGCCAAAACCTTTCTGCGCCAAGCAGAGGACTGCCTCGCCCTGGCGCTCGACAAGGGCGTCAAGATCGTCGCCAATGCCGGCGGACTCAATCCCCGAGGCCTCGCGGAGGCACTCGAAAAACTGGACTCCGGCGCGAAGATCGCCTACGTCGACGGCGACGACCTCCTCGGCAGAGCTGCCGAACTCGGCCTCGGCAACCCGCTCACGGCCAATGCCTACCTCGGCGCGTGGGGCATCGTGGAATGCCTGAACTCGGGGGCCGACGTCGTCGTCACCGGGCGCGTCACCGACGCCAGTGTCATCGTCGGACCGGCGGCAGCTCACTTCGGCTGGACCGAAACCGATTACGACGCGTTGGCCGGGGCTGTTATCGCCGGGCACGTCATCGAGTGCGGAACTCAGGCGACGGGTGGCAACTACTCCTTCTTCACCGAAATCGCGGACATGTCTCGGCCCGGATTCCCCATCGCCGAGATCGAGGCCGACGGTTCCTCCGTCATCACCAAGCACGAGGGCACCGGCGGTGCTGTCAGTGTCGGCACCGTGACCGCTCAGCTGCTGTACGAAATCACCGGCGGCCGTTACGCGAACCCCGATGTCACTGCACGTATCGACACGGCGATCCTGACGCAGGAGGCCAGTGATCGAGTGTCCGTCACCGGAGTGACCGGTGAAGCTCCACCGCCCACTTACAAGGTGTCGCTCAACGCACTCGGCGGCTTCCGCAACGAATTCACGATGGTCCTCACCGGTCTCGACATCGAGGCCAAAGCCGAACTGGCGCAGCGACAGTTCGAGTCCTGGCTCACTGCCAGGCCGGCCGAGCTGGACTGGACCCTCGTTCGCACCGACAAGCCCGACGCCGAGACCGAGGAGACGGCCAGCGCTCTGTTGCGGTGCGTCGTCCGCGACAGCAACCCCGACATCGTCGGACGTCAGTTCTCGGCGGTAGCAGTCGAACTGGCGTTGGCCAGCTACCCCGGATTCTCCGTCACCGCGCCACCCGGAAACGGTGCACCGTACGGGGTGTTCACCGCCGGATTCGTCGACGCCACCGAGGTGCCGCACGTGGCGCACCTCGCCGACGGCACCGAGCGCATCATCGCTCCGTCCCGGCAGACGCGAGCACTGGAAGCGGTGACCGAACCGGCTCTGCCCGCACCGAGAGCGCCGGAAGCGACCATCAGGCTGCCACTCGGGACCATCGCCGCGGCCCGTAGCGGCGACAAGGGCGGCAACGCGAACGTCGGAGTGTGGGTCCGTACCGACGACGAATTCGCTTGGCTCGTCCATGCATTGACTGTGAACACCCTCAAGACGATGCTGCCCGAGGCCGAGCCCCTCACCGTCACCCGCCACGTATTGCCCAATCTGCGGGCGGTCAACTTCGTCATCGAGGGCATCCTCGGTCAGGGCGTTGCATCGCAGGCACGATTCGACCCACAGGCCAAGGGACTCGGTGAATGGCTGCGGTCGCGGCACATCGACATCCCGGAAACACTCGCGTTCACAGGAGAACTCGTATGAGCATCTGGACGACGCCCGAGCGTCAGCAGCTTCGAAAGACCGTGCGCAGCTTCGTCGAGCACGACATCGCACCGCACATGAATCAGTGGGAAGCCGACGGCGAGATTCCGCGTGATCTGCACAAGAAGGCTGCCGCTCTCGGTTTGCTCGGAGCCGGCTTTCCCGAGGAGGTCGGAGGTAGCGGCGGGGATGTCGCCGACGCGGTTCTGATCTGCGAGGAGATGCATCAGGCCGGCGCGTCCGGTGGACTGTTCGCATCCTTGTTCACCTGCGGAATTGCGTTGCCGCACTTGATTGCCGCCGGAGACCCGGAGCAGATCGAGAAGTGGGTCGTGCCGACACTGGCGGGGGAGAAGATCGGCTCGCTCGCCATCACCGAGCCAGGGGGCGGCTCCGACGTCGGGCACCTCAGAACGAAGGCGGTCAGAGACGGTGACCACTACGTCGTCAACGGTTCCAAGACGTACATCACCTCGGGGTGCCGAGCCGATTTCGTCGTCACTGCGGTCCGCACCGGAGGCGACGGCGCCGCGGGTGTCTCGCTGCTCGTCATCGAGAAGGGCACACCCGGCTTCGAGGTGACGAGCAAGCTCGACAAGATGGGTTGGCGCGCATCCGATACCGCCGAACTCTCCTTCGTCGACGCACGGGTGCCGGTGGCCAACCTGGTCGGTGCCGAGAACAGCGGCTTCGTGCAGATTGCGCAGGCGTTCCTCACCGAGCGCATCGCCCTCGCGGCCCAGGCCTACGCCAGTGCGCAACGGTGCCTCGATCTGACGCTGCAGTGGGTGCGCGACCGCGAGACCTTCGGAAAGCCGCTCATCGCACGGCAATCCGTACAGAACACCGTCACCGAGATGGCTCGCAAGATCGACATCGCGCGGGTCTACACCCGCTCCCTCGTCGAGCGATCCATGCAGGAGAACCAAGATTTCATCGCCGAGGTCTGCTTCGCGAAGAACACCGCCGTCGAGTCGGGAGAGTGGGTTGCCAATCAGGCGGTGCAGCTCTTCGGTGGGCTCGGCTACATGCGCGAGAGCGAGGTCGAGCGACAGTACCGCGACATGCGAATCCTCGGCATCGGCGGCGGCACCACCGAAATTCTGACCGGATTGGCAGCAAAACGATTGGGGTACCAGGCATGAGCGTGCTCAAGTCCGCCCTCGACACCGCATCGGAGCAGTACTCCGGAAGCGTCGAGGCCATGAACACCAAACTCGCCGAGATCGACGCCGAGCACGACAAAGCACTTCTCGGTGGCGGCCAGAAGTACATCGAGCGTCACAAGAAGCGCGGCAAGCTGCTCGCGCGCGAACGCATCGAGCTGCTCATCGACGAGGATTCGGCTTTTCTGGAACTGTGCCCACTCGCGGCCTGGGGCAGCGACTTTCCGGTCGGTGCGAGCACCGTGATGGGCATCGGCGTCGTGTGCGGGGTCGAATGTCTCATCGTCGCGAACGATCCGACGGTGCGCGGCGGTTCGAGTAACCCGTGGACCCTCAAGAAGGGTTTCCGCGGCAACGACATCGCCACGCAGAACCGTCTTCCGGTCATCTCACTCGTCGAGTCCGGTGGTGCCGACCTGCCGACGCAGAAGGAGGTGTTCATCCCGGGCGGGCGCATGTTCCGCGATCTGACGCAGCTCTCCGCGGCCGGAATTCCCACCATCGCGTTGGTATTCGGAAACTCCACCGCCGGCGGTGCGTACATCCCCGGCATGTCCGATCACGTCGTCATGATCAAGGAACGATCGAAGGTCTTCCTCGCCGGGCCACCGCTCGTGAAGATGGCCACCGGCGAGGACTCCGACGACGAGTCTCTAGGCGGGGCCGAGATGCACGCCCGAAAGTCGGGTCTCGCAGACTACTTCGCCGTCGACGAGCAGGACGCCATACGCATCGGACGCAGCATCGTCTCCAGGTTGAACTGGAAGAAGAAGGGCCCCGAACCTCGCGCCGAGGTCATCGAGCCATTGGCCGACCCCGAGGACCTCCTCGGTATCGTCCCCACCGATCTGAAGATCCCGTTCGACCCGCGCGAGGTCATCGCTCGCATCGTCGACGGCTCCGACTTCGACGAGTTCAAGCCCATGTACGGCGGCTCGCTCGTCACCGGATGGGCCGAGCTGCACGGTTATCCGATCGGTATCCTCGCCAATGCTCGCGGTGTGCTGTTCAGTGAGGAATCACAGAAGGCGACGCAGTTCATCCAACTCGCCAATCGATCGAACACTCCACTTCTGTTCCTGCACAACACCACCGGCTACATGGTCGGTAAGGAATACGAGGAAGGCGGGATGATCAAGCACGGCTCGATGATGATCAATGCCGTCTCCAACTCCACCGTCCCGCACATCTCGATCCTGCTCGGCGCTTCCTACGGAGCGGGTCACTACGGCATGTGCGGACGCGCCTTCGATCCGCGATTCCTTTTCGCCTGGCCGTCCAGCAAGTCCGCCGTCATGGGCGGAGCGCAGCTGGCCGGGGTCATCTCCATCGTCGGACGCGCCGCCGCCGAAGCTCGCGGCCAAGCCTTCGACCCCGAGGCCGACGCCGGAATGCGCGCCATGATCGAGGGCCAGATCGAAGCCGAGTCGATGCCGATGTTCCTGTCCGGACGCCTCTACGACGACGGCGTGATCGACCCCCGTGATACTCGTACGGTAGTGGGAATGTGCCTGTCGGCCATCGCCACTGCCCCGATCGAAGGCACCGCCAACTTCGGTGTCTTCCGGATGTGAAGCCATGACCATAACGTCCGTCCTCGTAGCCAACCGCGGCGAAATCGCCCGGCGCGTATTCACCACCTGCCGCGCAGGAGGCATCGGCACCGTCGCGGTGTTCTCCGACGCCGACGCGAATTCCCCACACGTGCGTGAGGCCGATGCAGCAGTGCGGCTCCCCGGCAACAGTTCGGCCGAGACGTACCTGCGCGGCGAGCTCGTCATCGCTGCCGCTGCGGCGGCCGGAGCCGACGCCGTGCACCCGGGCTACGGATTCCTCTCCGAGAACGCCGATTTCGCGCAACAGGTGCAAAATGCCGGCCTGACGTGGATCGGACCGCCCGTCAAGGCCATCGAACTGATGGGCTCGAAGGTCGAGTCCAAGAAGATGATGGCCGACGCCGGAGTGCCCGTGCTGACTCAGCTCGATCCCGAGTCGGTCACCGACAGCGAGCTGCCGGTCCTGATCAAGGCCTCGGCGGGCGGCGGTGGACGCGGCATGCGCATCGTACGCAGGCTCGAGCACCTGCAGTCCGAGCTTGAAGCCGCGGGCCGAGAGGCACTCTCGGCGTTCGGTGACGGGACGGTGTTTGTCGAGCGGTACATCGAGACCGGGCGCCACATCGAAGTACAGGTCATGGCCGACAGATTCGGCACCGTGTGGACGGTGGGCGAGCGCGAATGCTCGATCCAACGCAGACACCAGAAGGTCGTCGAGGAAGCTCCGTCACCGTTGGTGGAGCGTATCGACGGAATGCGGGCCCGACTGTTCGACGCTGCGCGTCTGGCCACCGAGGCCATCGGCTACGAGGGCGCGGGCACCGTCGAGTTTCTGGCCGACGAGCGCGGCAACTTCTTCTTCCTCGAGATGAACACTCGTCTGCAGGTGGAACACCCGGTCACCGAGTGCACGACAGGTCTGGACCTGGTAGCACTGCAGATCGAGGTGGCAGCGGGGCAGCGGTTGCCCGCCGAACAACCGCCGACGCGAGGTCACTCCATCGAGGTGCGGCTCTACGCCGAGGATCCGGCACAGGATTGGCAGCCGCAGAGTGGAGCGGTGCACCGATTCGACATTCCCGGTGCGCAATTCGAGGTGCTGGCCAAGTCCGGCATCAGAGTCGACTCGGGCGTCGAGAGCGGCAGTGTGGTGGGAACTCACTACGACCCGATGCTCGCCAAGGTCATTTCGTTCGCGCCGACGCGGGATCACGCCGCGAATCTGCTCGCGAAAGCGTTGCAGAAGGCCACCATTCACGGACTGAAGACCAACCGTGATTTGCTGGTCAACATACTGCGGCACCCGGCGTTCCTGGCGGGTGACACCGACACGGCCTTCTTCGACACGCACGGGCTCGACGTCTTGGCTGAGCCGATTGCCCACGGCCGCTCCGAGGAGCTGTCCGCACTCGCGGCGGCGCTGGCCGACGCAGCGGGCAACGTAGCGCGGGCGCGAGTGAACCGGGGACTGCCCGGCGGATGGCGAAATCTCAGGTCGCAGCCGCAACGAAAGATCTACAACGACACCGTTGTCGAGTACTCGATCGGCCGTGACGGGCTCATCTCGTCGGTGGACGGCGTCACACTGAACGGTGTAGAGCTCGTCGAACATACTCCGACGCGGGTGGCGCTCGACGACAACGGAATTCGCCGTACCTTCGAGGTGCGCAGCTACGGGCCGGACGTGTTCGTCGACTCCGCGCTCGGTCCGGTCAGGCTGGTCAAGGCCCCGCGATTCACCGACCCCACCGACGCGGTTGCGGCTGGTTCCCTGCTCGCGCCGATGCCGGGCAGCGTCATCAGAATTGCTGCAGCGCAGGGCGATACGGTCACCGCCGGTCAGCCGATCCTGTGGCTCGAGGCCATGAAAATGGAGCATACGGTCACCGCACCTGCCGACGGCGTACTCACCGAACTGAATGTGCAGCAGGGGCAGCAAGTCGAAGTCGGTGCAGTTCTGGCCGTGGTCACAGAAATGGGAGTGGAGCAATCATGAGTTTCATCGAGACCGAAGAACAGAAGGGTCTGCGCAACGCAGTCTCGTCACTCGGCAAGCGCTACAACTACATCGATTACGTGCTGCCCAAGGCGCGTAAGGGCGAGCCGCTGACCGAACTGTGGAACGAGGCGGGCAAGCTCGGCTTCCTCGGCGTCAATCTGCCCGAGGAGTACGGCGGCGGGGGCGCGGGCATCTACGAACTCGCGCTCGTGCAGGAGGAGTTGGCAGCGCACGGCGCAGGCCTGCTGCTGGTGGTCGTCAGCCCAGCGATCTGCGGGACCATCATCGGTAAGTACGGCACGGCCGATCAGAAGCAGGAGTGGCTCACCGCTCTCGCCGATGGTTCCAAGATCATGGTTTTCGGCATCACCGAACCCGACGCCGGATCCAACTCTCACCAGATCACCACCACCGCGCGTCGCGACGGCGACGAGTGGATTCTCAAGGGCAACAAGATCTATATCTCGGGTGTCGATCAGGCTGACGCAGTTCTGATCGTCGCGCGCACCGAGGATTCCAAGACAGGCAAGCTCAAGCCGGCCCTGTTCATCGTTCCCACGGACGCTCCCGGTCTGCAGAAAACGCAGATGGAGATGGACATCGTCGAGCCCGATCACCAATTCGTCCTGTTCCTCGACGACGTCCGTCTGCCTGCCGAAGCGCTCGTCGGTGAAGCCGATGCTGCTTTGATGCAGTTGTTCGCGGGCCTGAACCCCGAGCGGATTCTCGGTGCCGCAATGGCGATCGGGATGGGTCGCTACGCTCTGGACGCAGCCGTGAAGTACGCCAAGGAGCGGACCGTCTGGAAGACGCCGATCGGGGCGCATCAGGGCCTGGCGCATCCGTTGGCGCAGTGCAAGATCGAACTCGAGCTCGCCAAGCTGATGATGCAGAAGGCAGCGGTGCTCTACGACTCCGGCGACGATTTCGGTGCTGCCGAGGCCGCGAACATGGCGAAATACGCTGCTGCCGAGGCCAGTATCAAAGCACTCGACCAGGCGATCCAAACCCACGGGGGTGCCGGCTTGAGCAGTGAGTACGGGCTCGCTGCCATGCTCGGAGCCGCCCGCATCGCCCGCGTTGCACCGGTGAGCCGGGAGATGATCCTCAACTTCGTCTCGCAGCATTCGCTCGGACTGCCGAGAAGCTACTGATGGCTGTCCTCACAGAATCAGGCAATGGGGTCGAGTCGGGCGACGGCACAGCATATTTGACATTGGACTCTCCGCAGAACCGAAACGCACTGTCCTCGGTGCTGGTCGAGGAACTCACGGCCGGTCTCATCGCTGCGGCGCACGACGAGAACGTCAGAACGATCGTGCTCGGTCACACCGGCACGACGTTCTGTGCCGGAGCCGATCTTCGGGAGGCCGGGGCATCACCGGAACTGCGGACCCGGCAGATGCTCGATCTGATGCGGCTGATCATCGACACCCCCAAGCCCGTCGTCGTGCAGATCGACGGACATGTACGGGCGGGCGGAATGGGTCTCGTCGCGGCGTGCGATATCGCTGTCGCCGGACCGCAGAGTTCGTTCGCGTTGACCGAGGTTCGGCTCGGGCTCGCCGCGTCGGTCATATCTGTCGCCGTGTTGCCGCGACTGTCGTCTCGGGCGGCGAGTCGCTACTTCCTCACCGGGGAGACGTTCGACGGTGCCACCGCCGAGGCGATAGGACTGATCACCGTGGCCGACGCCGTTCCTGCGGCCGCGGTGGCCGACTACATGACTATGTTTCGAAGGTGTTCGCCGCAGGGTCTGGCCGAGTCGAAGCTGCTCACCACGGCCGCGATCAGGCGTGAAATCGACGAGCGCGGGGCCGCTGTAGCCGAGCAATCGGCCCGGTTGTTTGCATCGGACGAGGCCCGAGAGGGGATGATGTCCTTTCTGGAGAAACGGCCTCCGTCCTGGGCGGCCGAGAAGTAGGTCAGGAGCAGGGAGATGGTGATGGCGCGCGAACCCAAGCAGGATCGCAGCAGAATGACGCGTCAGCGACTGCTCGAGGCGACGATAGATTCACTCGCCGAGAAGGGCTGGGTCGCGACGACGGTCGGCGTGGTTGCCGAACGCGCGGGTGTCTCCCGCGGCGCGACCCAACACCATTTCCCGACGCGGGAGGATCTGATCACCGGGGCGCTCGAGTACATGTTCGATACTCGAATGGACAGCGCTCGCCGCGAGGCCCAGGAAATTCCGCCGGGCCCCGGCCGAACGAAACTCGTGGTGGAGCGGCTCGTCGAGTACTACACCGGACCGATGTTCAAAGCGGCACTGCAGGTCTGGACTGCGGCGTCGGCAGATCCCGAGTTGCGTGATCGGATCGTGCCCCTCGAGGAACGGTTCGGCCGTCGCGCCCACAAGATGGCCGTCGAGAACCTCGGTGTCGACGACAACGATCCCGTCACGCACCGTCTCGTCCAGGCCACCCTGGATCTCGCTCGCGGATTGGGACTGGCCGATGTTCTGACCGACGACGCGCGACGACGTGCCGAGGTCGTGCGATCGTGGGCCGAGGTATTGGACGCCTCGCTCAACGCGCGGCTGTCCGTCGTTGCGGCGGGTGCGCGCTAGACCCATACGGTCTGCGCCGCAGCGCAACCTGTGCTTGAGTCGGCTCGTGACTTCAGACCTCGCACGCGTGTATCGCGGCCACATATTTCACGTCGCAGGCTCGCCCACCGTGACGGCCGCGTCTGCTGCGTTGGTGTCGATTCCCGACGGTGTCCTCGTGGTGTCCGGTGAGGGGATGATCGAGTTCTGCGGCGAGTTCGATTCTCTCCCAGCTCGATTCGCCCAACTATCGATTGCGGATCATCGACCCGGGTTTCTGCTGCCGGGGTTCGTCGACACGCACGTTCATTTCCCGCAGACCTACGCGGGAGATTCCTACGGCGGCGGGCAGCTCCTCGAGTGGCTGAACACGTGCATCTTCCCGTCCGAGTCCCGCTTCGCCGATCCCGAGTTCGCAGCCGCGGCGGCCGCGGATTTCTGCGCTGCAAGAATCCGGGCCGGCACGACGCAGGCGATGGTGTTCGGATCGGCGTTCCCGCACGCGCAGGACTCGCTGTTCTCCGAGACCCTGAAAAGTGGGCTACGCATCGTCAGCGGCCGCGGCGTACAGACCACCGGCCCGGCGTCGGCGCAGGCCTTGATCACCGGTGAGGACGAGGCCATCCGGCTGGTGTCCGAGGAGATCGAGAAGTGGCACGCCGCCGATACCGGTGATGTCGACACGGCGATGCTGCACGTGGCCGTCGTACCGAGGTTCTCGCTCTCGGTGACGACAGAAACCCTGCAGAATCTGGGCGAGCTCTACGATTCCGTCCGCGATCGCGGCGTCTACTTCCACACACACCTCAACGAGAACAACCGGCCGGGCACCGGCGAGATCGACGCCACCAAGAACGCCTACGGGGTGGACAGCTACCTCGACACCTACGACGGCAAGTTTCTGCCGGGATCGCAGGTCGGCGGCAAGAGCTTCCTCGGTAAGCGGACCATCCTGGCGCACGCGGTGCACTGCCAGGACGCCGAACTGGCGCGAATGGCAGAGACCGGCACCTCCATCGCGCATTGCCCGACCTCGCAGCAGTTCCTCGGCTCGGGAACCATGCCGTGGCAGCGGACCGTCGCCGCGGGAGTGAACATCGCTATCGGTTCGGACTTCGGCGGAGGCGACGAGTGGCTGCTGCCACAGGTACTCGCAGACGCCTTCAAGGTGCACATCTCCGAGGACGGGGACGCCGGACTGTCGCTGCACCCGGCAGAACTACTGTTCACCGGAACCCTCGCCGGGGCTCGTGCACTGGACATGGAGAACCGCATCGGCAATTTCGACACCGGCAAGGAAGCAGATTTCGTCGTCGTCGATCCGTCCGCATGGCCGCAGTTGGCCGCGGCGATCGACCACGGCGTCCGCGCCGACGACCCCGAGTTGGCACGCGACCAGACCCTGTTCGCTCTGCTGATGGCCATGCGCGAGCCTGCCATCGTCGGCGTGTACGTCCGCGGCCGTGAACTCACCGGCCCGGCGAACTGACATGCCGCAGGCGCGGGTTGCCGCATCTGCGATCACTGTCTTTCACCGCGGACCGGACACCCGGCCGATGGAGCAGCTCGACGCCGCCGTGCGGGGGTGGCCCGGGTTGGTCGGCAGCGTCACCTCCCTGTACGACGCGCCGATCGACTGGACGTGGTCGGTGACGTTCGAGTCGGAAGATGCGTTGCACAGCTGGTTGGACAGCCCCGAACGCGTCGACGCGCTGGCCGGCGCTGCAGCCGCCGGAATGCCGCGCGCCGGTACCGACATCGTCGTGGCCGACGGACACGAAACTGCGCCGGGACTCGAAATCTTCGAGCACGACGTCCGGGCCGGTCACGAGGCAGACTTCCTCCTCGCGCAGCGTCGGTTGATAGAACTCAGCTCTGGGTTCTCGGGCTTCGAGGGTGCGTCGGTACTACCGCCGCGCAGTCCCGGAGTGGGCTGGCTGTCGGTGCTGCGGTTTCGAACGCCCCGGCAGCTGGCGGTCTGGATGGAGTCCGAGGCGCGCGCCCGCGCACTACCGCAGGTGCGACGCGATCTGCGAGAAGACTTCACCGTGCATGCGCGTGACACCGGATTCGGGTCGATCGTGCGCATCGACGGCGACCGGACGAGCGTGACGCCGGACTGGAAGACGGCGATGCTCGTACTTCTCGTGCTCTATCCCACGGTGATGACTTTGTCCCGGTTTCTCGGACCCGTACTCGACGGCGTTTCTGCGTCGCCGTGGCTGACGATGTGGCTCAGTCAGATCTGCAGCGTCGTGGTGATGACGTACGTGTTCATGCCCGCGGTGACCCGGCGCTTTCGTCGGTGGCTGGACCCGGTGGACGGCGCGAGAGTGCGTGTGACCGTGAGCGGTGCAATGATCGTCCTCGCGCTGTACGCACTGACCTTGACGTTGTTCGCTTCGGTGAAGTGGTTGCAGTTCTGG
Organism: Rhodococcus sp. 077-4; assembly: GCF_047782425.1. Lineage (NCBI taxonomy): Bacteria > Bacillati > Actinomycetota > Actinomycetes > Mycobacteriales > Nocardiaceae > Rhodococcus > Rhodococcus sp. 077-4. The sequence continues at coordinate 1,671,320 of NZ_JAJPWC010000001.1, forward strand.
GACTACTTCGATTGATACCGTGAGGGCTCTCGGTGCGAGATCGGTACATCAACAGGTGATCAGGAGACACGCTCGTATGGTTCGTCGGACTCGATTCGGTCTTGTCGCAGCAGCAGTCGCGGCCGTCGCTGCGATGGCCTTCTCGCCGGTCGCGCAGGCCCAACCGCCTGCCGACCAGCCGCCTGCACCCACCGAGAACGCGCCTGCACCCGCTCCAGGACCTGTCCCCGTTCCCGTTCTGCAGATTCCCAACCTCGGGGTCACCGTCGGCGGTCTCGTCGTCCCCGACCAGTGGATCGGCACCATCGAGGTGGCCAGCACCGCGACGCCGGGACTGACCCACATCTGGGGCCGCGCCGCCGAGCCGAGGATCTGCACCTCCTACCAGAACTTCGCCAGCCTCCAGGTCGACTTCGTCAACATCGCCAACGGGCGCACCGGGTCGGTCAACGCGCCGATCTGCCAGCAGGGAAACGGGGTGTTCGAGCCCTCGGGCCCGGTGATCGCGGATACCGGCAGCGGTCCGGTTCTGTTCACCGCACACGTCCTGGCCTACGGCATCCTGTTCGACATTCCCGGCGTCGGCGGATTCTCGGCCCCGTAGATGTGAGCCCCCGTGGATGTGAGCTTCCGCAGATGACGAGACGCTTCGCGATGGTCGTGACGGCGACAGCTGTGCTGATCGCCGGATGCGGCGGTTCCGAGGACGACGCTGCGGCACCGGACGACACTGCCCCGACCACCGCTGCCTACGAGCCCGGCCCCTTCTTCGGCGAGTGCGGATCGATCGGCGACGCCGAGGTGCAGTCCGCTTTCGGAGCAGGCCCGTTCGCCCAGATCACCCGCAATTCCGTCGGCTGCCAGTGGGAGACCGCGGGATTCGGCGGCCCGGGCGTGAGCTTTTCCTGGTACCGCGGCAGCCCCATCGGACGCGAACGTGCCGGTTCCGAGCTGATCGGGCGTCCCGCCAAGGACATCGAGATCGACGGCAACCCCGGTTTCGAGGCCGAACAGGGCGCGCTGTGCGAGATCGGCGTGCAGTTCGGAGACGACTTCTTCCACTGGTCCATCACGTACTCCGACGGACCCGCGGCGCGCCCGCCGTGCGACGTCGGAAACGAACTCGCGAAGCTCACAGTGGAGCGCAAGCAATGACGCGCGCCCGCTTCATCGCGGCGGCGTCGACCCTGTTGCTCGTCGCAGGATGCGCCCAGACAGTCGAGGGGACTGCGATACCGGCGGCGAGCTTCACCGGATCCGGTGGCCAAGAATTCACCGAATTGTTGACCGAGTGCGACGCCGTCTCCGACGAACAGATTGCCGAGACCACCGGTGCCGACGCCATCGAGCGGGGCTTCTTCGGGGCCATCTGCCGGTGGGATCTCGTCGGCTCCGCGGGCACGGTGAAGGTGACGTTCAACTGGTTCGAGTCCGGCACCCTGGCGGCCGAGCGGGCCGCCGACGAGAAGATGAACTACACCGTCACCGACACAACTGTGCAGGGCCGCAAGGCAATACAGGCCCAGCGGCCCAACGACGCCGCGTCGTGTGGAGTCTCGGCCGGTGCGGATCGAGACGGCATCTTCGGGTGGTGGGTGCAGTACCAGCCGGACGTCGCCCATCCCGATCCCTGCCAGGCCGCGGCGAAGCTCGCCGACCTCACGCTCAACCTGAGCCGATAGGTTGCGCGCCCGTCCGAGGGGTGTTTTGACCCGAGGCGACGCTGCCGGGTATCGTTATGGGTCGTGTCCGGCCTGGCCGGACCGTTTGTGTGCCTATGCGAGGTACAGCCGTGCGCACGTTCCCTTGAAAGAGCGCGCAACCGGCTGGACGTGTGGGGGTATGCGACACACCCGACCGCGGGGTGCAAGAGACCCGCGGTAGCAGTACTGGAGCAGCAGCAGTACCGGGTGAGGAGCAGTGTTCTCTTGCTCCAACTGCTAGATCCCTGTTTATCGACACGAAGAAAGCCGGTTTATGCCAACGATCAACCAGCTGGTCCGCAAGGGTCGCACCGACAAGGTCGCGAAACTGAAGACCGCTGCCCTCAAGGGCAGTCCACAGCGCCGTGGCGTGTGCACTCGCGTGTACACCACCACCCCCAAGAAGCCGAACTCCGCTCTCCGTAAGGTCGCGCGTGTTCGCCTGACCTCCTCGGTCGAGGTCACCGCGTACATCCCCGGTGAGGGTCACAACCTGCAGGAGCACTCGATGGTGCTCGTTCGCGGTGGTCGTGTGAAGGACCTCCCGGGTGTGCGTTACAAGATCATCCGCGGCTCGCTCGACACCCAGGGTGTCAAGAACCGCAAGCAGGCTCGTAGCCGCTACGGAGCCAAGAAGGAGAAGAGCTGATATGCCACGCAAGGGCCCAGCACCCAAGCGGCCGCTGATCAACGACCCGGTCTACGGATCGCCGTTGGTCACGCAGCTCGTCAACAAGATCCTTCTCGACGGCAAGAAGTCGACCGCAGAGCGCATCGTCTACCAGGCGCTCGAGCAGGCTCGCGAGAAGACCGGCACCGACCCCGTCGTCACGCTCAAGCGTGCACTCGACAACGTCAAGCCGGCCCTCGAGGTTCGCAGCCGTCGTGTCGGTGGCGCCACCTACCAGGTGCCCGTCGAGGTTCGTCCCGGCCGCTCCACCACGCTGGCACTGCGCTGGCTGGTCACCTTCTCGCGCGCTCGTCGTGAGAAGACCATGGTCGAGCGCCTGGCAAACGAGTTGCTCGACGCCAGCAACGGCCTCGGTGCCGCTGTGAAGCGTCGCGAGGACACTCACAAGATGGCCGAAGCCAACAAGGCGTTCGCTCACTACCGCTGGTGATCTCCTCGCTCGGGCGGTATCGGAACTTTCCGATGCCGCCGGAGCGTTGATCAGCTCAGGCATTACCTCTTCCAACACCAAGGCGGGTTAACTCGTGGCACAGGACGTGCTGACCGACCTCAACAAGGTCCGCAACATCGGCATCATGGCCCACATCGATGCCGGCAAGACCACCACTACCGAACGCATCCTCTTCTACACCGGTATCTCCTACAAGATCGGTGAAGTTCACGATGGCGCAGCCACCATGGACTGGATGGAGCAGGAGCAGGAGCGTGGCATCACGATCACCTCTGCTGCCACGACGTGCTTCTGGAACGACAACCAGATCAACATCATCGACACCCCCGGCCACGTCGACTTCACCGTCGAGGTGGAGCGTTCGCTCCGCGTCCTCGACGGTGCTGTCGCAGTGTTCGACGGCAAAGAAGGTGTCGAGCCGCAGTCCGAGCAGGTCTGGCGTCAGGCCGACAAGTACGACGTGCCGCGCATCTGCTTCGTCAACAAGATGGACAAGCTCGGCGCGGACTTCTACTACACCGTGCAGACCATCATCGATCGTCTCGGTGCCAAGCCGCTGGTCATCCAGCTGCCCATCGGCGCGGAGAACGACTTCGAGGGCGTCATCGATCTCGTGCAGATGAAGGCTCTCGTGTGGAGTGGCGAGACCAAGCTCGGTGAGAAGTACGAGATCCAGGAGATCCCGGAACACCTCAAGGAGCGCGCAGACGAGTACCGCACGCAGCTGCTCGAGACCGTGGCCGAGTCCGACGAAGCGCTTCTGGAGAAGCACTTCGGCGGCGAAGAGCTCACGATCGAAGAGATCAAGGGCGCCATCCGCAAGATGACGGTCAACAGCGAGCTGTACCCGATCCTGTGTGGATCCGCGTTCAAGAACAAGGGCGTACAGCCCATGCTCGACGCGGTCATCGACTACCTCCCGTCTCCCCTCGACGTTGCCGAGACCATCGGACACGCCGTCGGCGACGAGGAGAAGGAGATCACTCGCAAGCCGTCCGCAGACGAGCCGTTCGCAGCTCTCGCGTTCAAGATCGCGACTCACCCCTTCTTCGGCAAGCTGACCTACGTCCGGGTGTACTCGGGCAAGGTCGACTCCGGTGCTCAGGTCATCAACTCGACCAAGGGCAAGAAGGAGCGTCTGGGCAAGCTCTTCCAGATGCACTCCAACAAGGAGAACGCGATCGCGACCGCATCTGCCGGTCACATCTACGCCGTCATCGGCCTCAAGGACACCACGACGGGTGACACGCTCTGCGATCCGCAGAACCAGATCATCCTCGAGTCCATGAGCTTTCCGGACCCGGTCATCCAGGTCTCGATCGAGCCGAAGACCAAGTCCGACCAGGAGAAGCTGGGAACAGCAATCCAGAAGCTCGCCGAAGAGGATCCCACCTTCTCGGTGAAGCTGGACGAGGACACCGGCCAGACCGTCATCGGCGGTATGGGCGAGCTGCACCTCGACATCCTCGTCGACCGTATGCGTCGCGAGTTCAAGGTCGAGGCCAACGTCGGCAAGCCGCAGGTCGCGTACCGCGAGACCATCCGCAAGACGGTCGAGAAGCACGACTACACGCACAAGAAGCAGACCGGTGGCTCCGGCCAGTTCGCGAAGGTCATCATCAAGCTCGAGCCTTTCGAGGGCGAAGACGGCGCGACCTACGAGTTCGAGAACAAGGTCAGCGGTGGTCGTGTGCCCAGGGAGTACATCCCCTCGGTCGACGCTGGTGCTCAGGACGCCATGCAGTACGGTGTTCTCGCCGGATACCCCCTGGTCAACGTCAAGGTCACACTGCTCGACGGTGCGTACCACGACGTCGACTCGTCGGAGATGGCCTTCAAGGTCGCCGGCTCACAAGCGTTCAAGGAAGCCGCCCGCAAGGCCAGCCCCGTCATTCTCGAACCCGTCATGGCCGTCGAGGTCATCACGCCCGAGGATTACATGGGTGAGGTCATCGGCGACCTGAACTCCCGCCGTGGTCAGATTCAGGCCATGGAGGAACGCAGCGGTGCCCGTATCGTCAAGGCACTGGTTCCGCTGTCGGAGATGTTCGGCTACATCGGAGACCTTCGGTCGAAGACGCAGGGCCGCGCTAACTACTCCATGGTCTTCGATTCGTACGCAGAAGTTCCCGCGAACGTCTCGAAGGAAATCATCGCGAAGGCGACCGGAGAATAATTCTCTGCCGCTGGACCACGCTCGACCTGTAATAAGAACAACACATACGCGTGCTTGCCCCGCAGGGGTACGCACAGATCAGTCCAGGAGGACACACAGTGGCGAAGGCGAAGTTCGAGCGGACGAAGCCGCACGTCAACATCGGGACCATCGGTCACGTTGACCACGGCAAGACGACGCTGACTGCAGCAATCACCAAGGTTCTGCACGACAAGTTCCCCGACCTCAACGAGGCCTCGGCCTTCGACGAGATCGACAAGGCGCCGGAAGAGAAGGCTCGTGGTATCACGATCAACATCTCCCACGTCGAGTACCAGACCGACAAGCGCCACTACGCGCACGTCGATGCACCGGGTCACGCCGACTACATCAAGAACATGATCACCGGCGCGGCACAGATGGACGGCGCAATCCTGGTCGTGGCAGCAACCGACGGCCCGATGCCGCAGACCCGCGAGCACGTGCTGCTCGCTCGCCAGGTCGGCGTGCCGTACATCCTCGTTGCACTGAACAAGGCCGACATGGTCGACGACGAAGAGATCATCGAACTCGTCGAGATGGAGGTCCGTGAACTTCTTGCTTCGCAGGAGTTCGACGAGGACGCTCCCGTCATCAAGGTTTCCGCTCTGAAGGCACTCGAGGGTGACGAGAAGTGGGCCGAGAGCATCGTCGAGCTCATGCAGGCCGTCGACGATTCCATCCCGGAGCCGGTCCGTGAGACCGACAAGCCGTTCCTCATGCCCGTCGAGGACGTCTTCACCATCACCGGCCGTGGCACCGTGGTCACCGGACGTATCGAGCGCGGCTCGGTCAACGTCAACGAAGAGGTCGAGATCGTCGGCATCCGCCCCGGCTCGACCAAGACCACCGTCACCGGAATCGAAATGTTCCGCAAGCTGCTCGACTCGGGTCAGGCAGGCGACAACGTCGGCCTCCTCGTTCGTGGCATCAAGCGCGAAGACGTCGAGCGTGGACAGGTCATCATCAAGCCGGGCACCACGACTCCCCACACGGAGTTCGAGGGCAACGCGTACATCCTGTCCAAGGACGAGGGCGGCCGCCACACGCCGTTCTTCAACAACTACCGCCCGCAGTTCTACTTCCGTACCACGGACGTAACGGGCGTCGTGACCCTCCCCGAGGGCACCGAGATGGTCATGCCCGGTGACAACACCGAGATGTCCGTCACGCTGATCCAGCCGGTCGCCATGGACGAGGGCCTGCGTTTCGCAATCCGTGAGGGCGGTCGTACCGTCGGAGCCGGTCGCGTCACGAAGATCATCAAGTGATCTAGTTCCACCAGCTGTACCTGAAGCGGCACTCACCCGAAAGGGTGGGTGCCGCTTTTGCGTGCGCCCTCCCTCTCCCCGCGCCGCCCCCTCCCCGTGTGCGTGAATGGACCACTGCACCGCCCAGACGTATGCAATGGTCCATTCACGCGGTCCGAGGTGGCCACCCACAGTGGGTGAATGGACCCTTGTCGCGGTCAGACGTATGCAATGGTCCATTCACGCGTCCGATTCGGGCGCAGACGACCGAAAAATGGGACGCATCGGACGCGGCTGTCCCGTAACGTCACCGCGGTGCTACTGACCGTGACTGCAAATGCCACAACCGATTTCCCGGACGCCTCCGACATCGGGTATTTGTTGCACAAGCACCCCGATCGCGTGTTGAGTCGGAACCTGCCCATGGGTGCCGCCACAGTGCTCTACCCTGAAGTCTCGGCCGAACGCTCGACCATCGCAGTCCTGCTGGACGACGGTGTCGCGTCGGGACTGGCGGTGGCTCTGTCTCGGCTGTTCAAGCAGACGCTCGCAGGCGTGTGCACCGGTAGACCCGAATTGGTCTCGGCTGCAATCGAATTGACGATCGCTTCTCCTGCCGTACCGTCGCGCGGTGCGATCGACCTTGCCTCACGGTTGTTCGGTCCGCTGGGGTGGAACGTCGAGGCGACGGCGATTGAGCTGGACCCGACGCAACCCGATTGGGGCAACTCCGAGTACATCGATCTGGTCCTCACCGGCACGTTCACGCTGCCGGCCGCGTTGCGCCACCTCTACGTTCTGCTGCCTGTTCTCGACGACGGGAAGCACTATTGGGTGGGCGAGGACGAGGCCGACAAACTCGTTCGAGCAGCAGGGGATTGGCTCGGCGATCACCCGGAGTCGTCGTTGATCGCGTCCCGCTATCTGGCGCACCGACGCGAACTGGTCGCGTCGGCTCTGGACCGACTCGTACCCGACGCGCCGCAGGACGACGCGGTGCCCCGTGATCCCACCTTGGCCGAGCAGCGGGTTCGCGCAGTACTGGCGGCGTTGACAGAGACCGGTGCGAAGTCGGTGATCGACCTCGGCTGCGGTGAGGGTCGACTGCTGCGAGAGCTGCTCGCAGACAACACCTTCGAGCGGATCCTCGGTGCCGATGTGAGTGATCGCGCGCTCGCGAAAGCGCACCGACGGCTGCGTCTGGACGATACGTCCGATCGGCAGCGCGCTCGGATCGAACTGGTCCAGTCGTCGGCCACGTACAGGGATGTGCGGTTGCAGGGATTCGACGCGATGGTGCTCATGGAGGTGATCGAGCACGTCGACTTCGATCGGCTTCCGGCGTTGGTGCGGTCGGTGTTTCGTGAGGCACGTCCGCGAACCGTCCTCGTCACCACTCCCAACTCCGACTACAACGTGCTGTACCCGGGGCTGGAACCGGGAACGTTCCGTCACGTCGATCACCGATTCGAGTTCACGCGTGCGCAGTTCGAGCAGTGGGCTGCGTCGGTCGCGAACGAACACACCTACTCAGTACGCGTCGAGGGAATCGGCCCCGTCGACGACATTCACGGCACACCTACCCAGATGGCCGTCTTCACCCGAGAGGAGCAGTCCCCATGAGTACCTTCGACATTCCGGATCTGTCCCTCGTCGTACTCGTCGGCATCAGCGGTTCCGGCAAGTCGTCGTTCGCGGCGCAGCACTTCGGTCCGTACGAGACGGTGTCGAGTGATGCCTGCCGAGGGATGGTGAGCAACGACCCGAATTTGCAGAGCGCAACCAAGGACGCGTTCGCATTGCTGGAATTTCTCGTCGCGATCAGGCTCCGAGCAGGTCTGCTCACCGTCGTAGATGCCACCAACGTCCAGCCGGCTGCGCGCAAGGCGTTGATCGCGCTGGCCCGCGAACACGACGTACTGCCGGTTGCCGTCGTACTCGACGTGCCGGAAGCGTTGTGCGCCCAGCGAAATGCGGACCGAACCGACCGGACGTTTGGCCGAGACGTGCTGCGCCGTCAGCAGTCTCAGCTGCAGCGTTCGATGCGGGGCCTGTCTAAGGAAGGGTTTCGCTCGGTCCATGTTCTCGACGGCGTCGACGCGGTGGCGTCGGCCCAGTTCGTTCGGACGCCGCTGCGTAGTGATCGACGCGAACTGACCGGACCGTTCGACGTCATCGGCGACATTCACGGATGCCTATCCGAGCTCGAAACCCTCCTCGTCGCACTGGGTTACACGATCCAGCGCGACGATTCAGGGCGTCCAGTGGGTGCAACGCCGCCGTGCGGTCGTACGGCTGTGTTCGTCGGTGACTACGTCGATCGCGGGCCCGACTCGGTGGGGGTGCTTCGGCTGGTGATGGGAATGGTCGGAACTGGTGCGGCGCTTGCGGTTCCGGGCAACCACGAGAACAAACTCGTCAAGGCATTGCGAGGCCGAAAGGTGACCGCTTCGCACGGTCTGGCCGAAACCCTCGAACAGCTCGACGCAGAACCCGAAGAGTTCCGCCGTGAGGTACTCGAGTTCTGCGACGGTCTGGTGGCTCACCTCGTGCTCGACGGCGGAAAGTTGGTCGTTGCGCACGCCGGTCTGATCGAGAAGTACCACAACCGGGCGTCGGGCAGGGTTCGAAGCTTTGCTCTGTACGGCGACACCACCGGCGAGACCGACGAATTCGGCCTGCCGGTGCGGTATCCGTGGGCGCAGGACTACCGCGGATCGGCGATGGTGCTCTACGGGCACACCCCCGTGCCGGAAGTGGAGTGGGAGAACAACACTGCGTGCCTCGACACGGGGTGCGTCTTCGGTGGGAAGCTCACGGCGCTGCGGTATCCGGAGCGAGAGGTCGTGTCGGTGCCTGCCGAAAAGGTCTGGTACGAGCCTGTGCGACCGATGGGCGGTTTCACGCGGGATGCGGCGTCGCTCGATCTGTCCGACGTGATCGGGCCGACGGGCGTCGAGACGTCACTGCGTGGGCGAGTGTCGATTCGGGCCGAGAATGCAGCGGGCGCACTGGAAGTGATGAGCAGATTTGCGTTGGCTCCGCAGTGGCTGCACTACCTTCCGCCGACGATGGCACCGAGTAGAACGTCGGCGCGCGAGGGCTACCTCGAGTACCCGACGGAGGCGTTCGACGCATATCGCGCGCTCGGTGCGCCGCGGGTGATCTGCGAGGAGAAGCACATGGGCTCGCGGGTGGTCCTGGTGGTGTGTCGCGATGGCGCTACTGCCACGGCCAAGTTCGGCGCGCCGCAGGGTGCGCTGGGTACCGCGTACACGCGAACGGGTCGTCCGGTCTTCGACGAGACGCTCACCGGGCAGCTCATCTCCAGTGTTTCCGACGCCATCGAACAGGCCGGCGTGTGGGACGAATTGGCCTCGAGCTGGCTCATTCTCGACTGCGAACTGATGCCGTGGTCTGCCAAAGCGGAGGGACTGATCAAAACCGAGTACGCGACGGTCGCTGCCGTATCTCGGGCCGATCTCGAGGCCGAGGCGGCGATACTTGCATCGGCCGGATCGCGAGGTCTGGACGTTTCCGAATTGCAGGGGCGGAACACGGTTCGGCAGAGCAATCTCGGCGAGTTCACCGCTGCGTATCGGCGGTACGTGTGGCCTACGGACGGTGTGAACGGTGTTCGGATTGCACCGTTTCAGATTCTGGCGTCCGATGCCGGCACGTATGCGGAGCGTCCGCACGAGTGGCACCTCGATGTCGCCGACCGGCTGGTGGCGGCCGCTCCCGAGGTGTTCGCCACTACGCGTCGAATCGAGGTCGATCTGTCGTCTCCGGAATCGGTTGCGGCAGCGGAGAAGTGGTGGGAGGAGCTGACGGCAGAGGGAGGCGAGGGCATGGTCGTCAAACCCGCGGCCAACGCTCCGCGCGGAAAGATGCAGCCCGGCATGAAGGTTCGCGGCCGGGAGTACCTGCGGTTGATCTACGGTGCCGACTACACCGACCCGGATCGATTGACTGCGCTGCGCAACCGAAACGTGGGACACAAGCAGTCGATGGCCCTACGGGAATACGCACTGGGAATGGAGGCGCTGGACCGATCGGTGCGAGGTGAGCCGCTCTATCGCATCCACCAGGCCGTGTTCGCCGTCCTGGCATTGGAATCCGAGCCCGTCGACCCGCGGTTGTGAGTGCCTGCGGCAGTGGTGTGGTTATGTGCCCCAGGTGGCACTTATCCGCACCACTGCCGCAGGCACTACTTCGCCGGCGACGCGAATGGACTGATTCCGAGGCTGATCGGTGCCGCGATTGCTGCAGCAACTGCGATCGATGCCCAGAAGGTGGACGAGCCCAGCATCAGTCCGCCTGCGAGTCCGCAGACAACGACCAGAATGCCGCATCCCACCAGTAGGGCCGATCCGACAGCGGCGTGGACGAGTGAGCTTCGTTCACGGATGTGGTGTGCTTTGAGCCAGATCATCGTGCCGGTCGTGACGAATACCAGTGGGGCGTAGAAGTAAACCGAACTCCCGCCCAGTTTCGAGGCGAAGCCGGCAAGTACCAATACCGCTCCGAACGCGACGGAAGCGGCGACGGGCATGCCGCCGGACCATCGCTGAAATTTACTGCGCGTCGGGGCAACCATCTGCTCGACCTTACTGCCGCACGCCCTACTTCCGTTTGTCGACGTGCAATTGGATGCGGGTGGCAACGTACGCACCAGAGAGTGATTCGGCCACGAAGGCTGCACGCGCGTCGGCCAGGGCTGTAAAGGCAACGACATCGAAATCAGCTGCAGCATAGACCGATACTGCGATAGTGGGCATGCCGCGATCGTCGATGGCCGTACCGCGGGCTCGTCGAACGCCGGGGAAATCAGCCAACTCCGCAGCAACGCCCGATGCGATGGCGCTCAGGTCCACGTGTGCCGAGAAGTGCGGTACCTCGATGACGCTCGCTGTTCCGGTGGTCCGTGGCGAGAAGTTGCCGACCAGCAGGAGCAGTGCCACGACGACGGAGACTCCGGCACACACGGCCAGCGCCGGCACCCACCAACCCTGGTCCGGCAACTCCGCGATTCGCGCACGATCGAAGCGAGACAGCGTCTCTCGTGCCCATGGAGCATCGTAGTGCCAGGCAAGAGCAATGATACCTCCCGCGATCAGCGCAACCCCGCCCACGATCGCGAGAAGTCGATCTACACCGGCGACAAGCTTTTTCATCACGCCACCCTCGACGGTGGTGCCACCGACTGCTTCACTGTCAGGCGTCGCCCGTCTGCGGCAACGGACAGCGTCGGCGCGAGCGCCTTCCTCAGAGCGGAGTCGACGTGCTCTGCATCGACGGCCCTGTCACGCTCCACTCGCACCTCGATCTTCCTACGTGTGACGACGGTGTGCGCAGTCGTCACAGCGCCGATGGATTGCGCTGCCGCACTGCATAATCGAGCGATATCGGTGGCCGTGGCCCAGACGGTCGGAGCCGACCCGCCCACACCGGAATGAGTTCTCGTACGAGGCTTGACCCCGATGAACACGAGAAGCAACCCGATGGCGGCGGCACCGACGGCAGCGGCGATCATCCAACTGTGCCAGTGCAATCGGGCTACCCATGAGATGGCGTCGGCGATCCATGGGCTGCCGCCGACGTGCTCGCGCGCGATGAGGAATTCCCTACCGGCGACGAAGGCGACACCGAGGAGTGCGAACCCGAACAGCAGCGCCACCGGCATGGCGGCCGGCCCGGCGGTGGGTGGGCGGGGTGAGATGGCCTGTGATTGTTCGGTGTCCGAGGTATGTAGAAGACCGCTGTCCAGTGTGGTGTCGGATACCAGGACGTTCACCCGATGCACGTGCAAACCGGTCATCGTCGCCAATGCGTGTTCGACGGTTGCGTGCACGGACTCGGTCACCTCGGTGATGCTCGACGGCCACTTCACGCCGATGTAGAGGTTGACGGCCACGGTGTCCTCGCCGAGGGTGACGTCGGCGCGGGGGAGTTCCCGGCCGGTCAGTCTCGAGATACCGCCGGTGGTACGGGTGACCCGAGGATCCTTCAATGCCGCCGCGATGGCGGTCCGTGAAATTGCCCGATCCTTGATCTCGAGGCTGCCACGCATCTCGAGTCCGTCGCTGACGTCGTCGGATCCAGCCTGCGTCATCACCGAGAATCCTTCTGCCGGTCGCGGCTCGCTGTGGTGCGGCTCGCGCTCCCCAACTGTAGTGACGACCGCTAGGAGATGCCGTCACGGGAGTAATTGTTCCTGGCATACTGCGACCGTGTCGGAAATTGTGCGGGTTACTGCGTCGGATATTGCGTCGGCCGAGGAGCTGCTCGAGCCGGTCATGCGCCGGACCCCGGTGGTGGCCTCGAGGATTCTGTCGGATCTGACCGGCCACGAGGTGCGCCTCAAATGCGAGAACCTGCAGCGCACCGGATCGTTCAAGCCGCGAGGGGCATACAACCGCATCGCCAGACTCGACGCCGAACAGCGTGCACGCGGCGTTGTCGCGGCCAGCGCGGGCAACCACGCGCAGGGTGTTGCGTGGGCGGCATCGCAGTTGGGGATCGACTCGACCGTATTCATGCCGGTGGGGGTGTCGTTGCCCAAGCTCGTCGCAACCAAGGCCTACGGTGCGACGGTTCATCTGGTGGGCAACACCGTCGACGAGGCTCTGAAGTCCGCACGAGAGTTCGCCGAACGCACCGGTGCCACGCTCATCCACCCGTTCGACCACCTCGACATCGTCGCAGGGCAGGCGACGCTCGGGACCGAACTGCTGCAGCAGATGCCGGACGTCGGCACCGTCGTGATTCCCACCGGCGGCGGGGGACTGCTGGCAGGCGTCGCAGCGGCGATCAAGCTGACCAAGCCGGATATCAGGATTGTCGGCGTGCAAGCCGAGGGTGCTGCCGCGTGGCCCGCGTCGCTGAAGGCAGGGCACCCGATCGCGTTGGAGTCGATGTCGACGATGGCCGACGGTATCGCGATCGGTCTGCCCGGATCGGTCCCGTTCGATCACGTGCTGGGGTGGGTCGACGACATCGTCACCGTCAGCGAAGACGCGTTGTCCAGAGCGCTCGTGCTGTGCATCGAGCGAGCCAAACTGATCGTGGAACCGGCAGGCGCGGCAGCGGTGGCCGCCTTGATGACCCATTCCGCCGAGGAACTCGGTCTGACCGGCTCGGTATGCGCCATCCTCTCCGGCGGAAACATCGACCCGCTGCTGCTTACTCACGTCATCACCCACGGTCTGCGAGCGGGTGGGCGCTATCTCGCTGTGCGCGTGACCATTTCGGACAAGCCGGGCGGACTCACCGGGGTACTCGGTGTGGTGCGCGACGCCGGTGCCAGTGTCGTCGACGTCGTCCACTCCCGTACGGGCGGACGCCTGGGCCTCGAAGAAGTCGACGTGATGTTGACCGTCGAGACCCGCGGACCCGACCACCGAGGCTCGGTACTCGATGCTCTCGATGCGGCAGGATATGCGGTGCACGTGGAGAGTTAGAAGTACCTGCCATGGAGGTTGTGGGGCGACGAGTGTGCCGCGACACTCCGTTTACCCAACCAGCGCGACCTGAGCTCAGTACTCCTGAAACGCCGGCGCTTGCGCGCGTTGCGCGGCGGCGGCCTGGACGTTCAAGTCTGCACACCAGCTCGGATATACCCGAAACCCACGTTTGCCAGGTCGGTAACCCGAGGTGATGCCGAGCTCGGTGAGATGCACGCCGGTGAACCGAAACACTCCGCGCCGATCATGCTGCTCCACAAAGACAAGTAGGCCCGCAGCAAGGTCATCACCGAACGGCGTCGTGTTCCCCTCGGCGTCCCGCTCCCAGAAGGCTACGAATGCACCCGGCTTGGTCGGGGTGTTACGCGCAGTCCGGATATGCCATGCATCCTCGCCGATCCGGACAATCCCGGACTCGTAGTCCCCGTTCTGCATCTCGGGACTCACCTCAGCGGTCACGCCGACCGCAGCGGAGTATGCCGCGAAGGCATTGAACTGCATGCAGCCACGCTATCTTGCCGAGCCGTCGCACTACGCGGCGAAGTTCGGGAACTAGAAGTACCGCCTGGTGATCAGCTCCAAGAGATTGCCACCAGGATCGAGGAAGTAGACGCCTCGGCCCCCGTGCTCGGTGTTGGTCTCGACGGGTCGGGTGCGTTGTGGGTCGGCCCAGTGTTCGACGCCCCGGTCCACGAACCTCGAGTAGGCGCGGTCGAAAAGCTCGTCGTCGACGAGAAATGCATAGTGTTGCGGGTGGTAATCGAAGGGTGGCTCGGCGAATTGGAGCATCACTCCAGCGTCGAGGGTGATGTTGGTGAACGGTCCCCAAGAGGGTGCCGATGTCGCTTCGAGGACATCGACATAGAACTGTGCGGATTCGTTGCGGTCTGTTGCGGCAATGATGGTGTGATCGAACGTGATCGACATGATCGGATACCTCGTGGATAGGCCCATCTGGGGCGCGGGTCCGATGCTAACGCTGATCGGAGAGACCGGCAATACCCGACTGGTACCTTGATCAGCGACTTGGACCAGGACATCGGTGGGAGATATTTGCATGGCTCGGCTTGTCGCGATCGTCTCCGCTGTTCTGGGAATTCTGCTGACGATTGCGATACCCCTGTTGCCGATCGAGCAGCAGCAGTCGTCCCTGACGTGGCCGCAGAACGGGACTGTCGGCAGTGTCGAGGCGCCGCTCGTCGGCTACACCCCGGTCAGCGTCGACGCGACCGTTCCGTGTGACGCCGCGAATCAGCTTCCCGACGGCGGCCTGTTGGTATCGACGTCGCCCAAGGGATCGCCCGACGCCTATCGCTACGGTCTCGTTGCCGAGGTGACCGGCGGGGACGTGTCGCGACTGAAAGTGACGTTGCGCGATTCCGTTCTCCTCGAAAAGCCGGTCTCGGAACTGACCGACTGCTCGTTGACCATCACCTCGAACAGCACGGCGACCACCGTCGGGCTCAATGGTGCCGACTCTGTGACGCGCGAGGGTGGTGTTCGGCCACAGTTGGTGGGTGTGTTCAGCGATCTTCGGGGCACTGTCGACGGCCTGACGATGACGGCGCAACTCGACAGCCGGTTCTCGTCCACGCCGAGCGCGCTGAAATGGTTCGCGATGATCGTCGGCGTCCTCGCCACGGGCATCTCGTTGTTGGCACTGCACCGTATGGATCTGTCCGACGGCAGGCGGGCCCGACGGTTCCTGCCGCGGCGGTGGTGGACGTTCGGCGTAGCCGATGCTGTGGTGATCGGGACGCTTCTGGTGTGGCACCTCATCGGCGCGAACACCTCCGACGACGGCTACCAGCTGGGCATGGCGCGCACGGCCGATCACGCCGGGTACATGTCCAACTACTACCGCTGGTTCGGTGTGCCCGAGACGCCGTTCGGCACACCGTTGTACGACATGTTCACCCTTCTCTCGCACGTCTCGACCGCCAGTGTCTGGATGCGGCTGCCGACGCTCATCTGCGGCATCGTGGCGTGGCTCGTCATCAGTCGCGAGGTGATTCCGCGGTTCGGAGCCGCGGCACGCGCGTCGAAGACCGCGCTGTGGACCGGTGGCCTGGTGATGCTGGCATTCTGGCTGCCGTACAACAACGGCCTGCGGCCCGAGCCGTTCGTGGCGCTCGGAGTACTGCTCACGTGGTGCTCGGTGGAGCGTTCGATCGCGACCCGCAGGTTGCTGCCGGCTGCGGCAGCAATTCTGATCGCGGCGCTGACAGTGACATGCGCGCCCTCCGGTTTCATCTGCTTCGCGCCGCTGATCGCCGGAGCTCGGCCGGTGCTGCAGATCGTGATCGCTCGCGCCCGGGAATTCGGCAGCACCGCCCGGTCTTTCGGCAATACAGCATGGGGTGTGGCGACGCTGCTCGCCCCGTTGGTCGCGTCGGGCACGGTTGTCCTGGTCTTCGCATTCGGCAACCAGACCGTGGCGGGCATGCTCGAGATGCAGCGAGTGCACACCGCGGCCGGCCCGAGTCGGGTCTGGTTCGACGAGTACCTTCGCTACCAGTGGTTGATGAACATGGACATCGACGGCTCGCTCGCGCGCCGATTCGGGGTGTTCGTCATGATCGTCTCGCTGATCGCGGTGGTCGTCGCGATGCTGCGCAAGGGCGGCAAGATCCCCGGAACCGCAACGGGTCCGGGGAGACGAATCGTCGGCATCACCGTCGGGGCGATGGCACTGATGATGATCACCCCGACCAAGTGGACTCACCACTTCGGTGTCTTCGCAGGTCTTGCGGCATCTGTTGCGGTTCTCGCGGCAGTGGCCACGGGTGCGGCGGTGCTGCGTTCACGGCGCAACCGACTGTTGTTCGCCGCTGCAGTCTCGTTTCTGATGGCCGTGGCGTTCACCGGGACCAACGGCTACTGGTATGTCTCGGCATGGGGAGTTCCGTTCTGGGACAAGCCGATTCTCGTTGCTGGTCTCGGCATTTCGACGATGTTCCTCGGTCTGACCGTGCTGCTGTTGCTCGCGGCCGTCTGGTTCCATCTCCGCGCGCCGTATGTGCGTGTCGACAAGCCGATGGCACGGTGGTGGTCGGTGCCGCCGATTGCGGTCGCGGCGGCGCTGATGGTGCTGCTGGCCGTCGCGTCGATGGCCAAAGGTGCTGTGGCGCAATGGCCGTCGTACTCGATTGCGAAATCGAACCTCTCGGCGCTGGCAGGCAACACGTGCGGTTTGGCGAACGATGTGCTGCTCGAAACCGATCCGAATGCCGATGTGTTGCAACCGGTCAGCGGGGACGCGTTCGCCGCATTCGGTGCAGAGAACGACGGGTTCACCCCGAACGGGGTGGCGGGCGACCTCACCGCAGACAAGGAATCCTCGGCGGCGGGCACCTCGAACACCGTCGACACCGGAGAGCAACAGCAACCGACATCGACCACCGGGGCCGGAACCGGTGGCAGCGCATTGCCGTTCGGGTTGGACCCGGCCGACGTCCCGGTACTCGGCTCGTTCGGATCCGACACGCCTGCGACACTGACCACCGGGTGGTACGCCCTGCCTGCCGAACCCGGCGAGCTGATCTCCATCGCCGCTGCCGGACGCATCCGATCGGTGGATTCCGACGGAGTCGTCACCTACGGACAGAGCCTCGAACTGGAGTACGGCGTCGACGGCCGGGCGCAGGGGCGCGTGACGCCGATCGACATCGGCCCGACGC
The DNA here is from genome assembly GCF_047782425.1 of Rhodococcus sp. 077-4. Classification (NCBI taxonomy): domain Bacteria; kingdom Bacillati; phylum Actinomycetota; class Actinomycetes; order Mycobacteriales; family Nocardiaceae; genus Rhodococcus; species Rhodococcus sp. 077-4. The sequence goes on from NZ_JAJPWC010000001.1 coordinate 1,688,755, forward strand.
CGTCGTGGCGCAACCTCCGCGTGCCGATGGACCAGATCCCGGCCGGTGCCGACTCGATTCGGCTCGTGCTCGCCGATACCGATCGCGATCCCGATCAGTGGCTTGCGGTGACTCCGCCGCGAGTCCCGCGCATGAAGACGCTGAACGAGGTTGTCGGCCGCGAGAATCCGGTGCTGTTGGACTGGGAGGTCGGCTTCAATTTCCCTTGCCAGCATCCGTTCGACCACAGACTGGGAGTGGCCGAGGTCCCGAAGTACAGAGTGCTGCCGGACCGCAGCGGTGCCGTCATCACCAACGCCTGGCAGGACCACTTCGGCGGTGGCCCGCTCGGGTGGATCGACATCGTGGCCTCGGCCCGCACCATCCCGTCGTATCTGAAAGACGACTGGGACCGTGACTGGGGGTCGATCGAGCAGTACACCCCGTACGACGAGTCGGCGCAGGCGGCGCAGATCACAGCAGAAGAGGTCCAGCGTTCGGGTCTGTGGACGCCCGGTCCGATCAAGACCGGTTAATCTCTTTGCGTTCGGGAGTCCTTATACCGACAGTGAAAGAAACGGGGAGAGGGCCATGGCGAACGCTATAGAAGTAGAGAACCTGGTACTTCGGTACGGGAAGAACGTCGCGCTCGACGGGATCGACTTCACCGTTCCGGAAGGGACGGTGCTGGGTGTGCTCGGCCCCAACGGTGCCGGAAAGACGACGGCGGTCCGTATTCTCGCCACCTTGCTCGAGGCGACCTCGGGTTCCGCGCGAATCTTCGGACTCGACGTCGCGACGCAGGCAAACGAGGTGCGCAGCACGATCGGATTGACCGGCCAGTTCGCGGCCGTGGACGAATACCTGACCGGATACGAGAATCTGGAGATGGTCGGCAGGCTGTTCGGACTGCGCAAAGCGGAGGCCAAGAAGCGGGCAGGGGAACTGCTCGAGCGATTCGATCTGGACTACGCACGTGATCGCACCGCCAAGCAGTACTCCGGCGGTATGCGTCGACGACTCGACATCGCGGCCAGCCTGATCGGTCGACCGCGGGTGGTGTTCTTGGACGAACCCACCACCGGGCTCGATCCACGTAGCCGAATCACCATGTGGGAGTTCATCGCAGACCTCGTGCGCGACGGAACGACCATTCTGTTGACCACGCAGTACCTCGAAGAGGCCGACCGGCTGGCCGACTCGATCATCGTGCTGAACAAGGGCAAGATCATCGCCCGTGGCACAGCGGACGAGCTCAAGGCTCAAACCGGCGGAGAGCGAGTCGAATTCGTGCTCACCGATCGAGCCCAGGTCGATCAGGCCAAGCAGATTCTTGCTCCGATCGGCGTCGAGCAACCGACGTTCGACGAACAGGTGGGCCGAATCGTCATGCCCGTCAACGGAGGTTCGAAAGACCTCTCCACCGCACTGTCCCAGCTCGACGCGGCGGGGATCGGCGTGGTCGACGTCGGACTGCGCAGGCCCAACCTCGACGATGTGTTCCTGAGTCTGACCGGTCAGACCACCGGCGAGCCCGAGACGGCGGAGGAAGAGAAATGAGCAACGTTTTCCTGGACTCCGCGATCATCACCAAGCGGAACCTGATCAAGCTCAAGCGAGTTCCCGATCTGCTGTTCTTCGCGATGCTGTCGCCGATCATGTTCGTTCTGCTCTTCGCCTACGTGTTCGGCAGTGCCATCGACGTGCCCGGCATCGACTACAAGAGCTTCCTGATGGGCGGGATCTTCGTGCAGACGATGATCTTCGGTGCCTCCCTTACCGGGTCCTCGCTGGCGGAGGATCTGCAGAAGGGCGTGATGGATCGGTTCCGATCGCTGCCGATGGCGCGATCGGCCGTTGTCATCGGGCGCACTGCGGCCGATGTGGGCAACAACCTCGTCACCATCACGATCATGTCGATCACCGGACTCATCGTGGGCTGGCGCATCACGTCCTCGTTCTTCGACGCGCTGCTCGGTTACGTGTTGTTGCTGCTGTTCGCGTATTCGATCTCGTGGGTGATGGCGCTGGTCGGACTCACGGTGCGCTCGCCCGAGATCTTCAACAACGCGTCGTTCATCGTGATCTTCCCGTTGACGTTCATCGCCAACACCTTCGTCCCGATCGACAATTTCCCGAGCGTGCTCAAGACGATCGCGGAGTGGAACCCGATCTCGTCGGTGACGTTGGCCGTGCGTGAACAGTTCGGCAACACCAACCCGATGGCACCGCCGCCAGAGGTGTGGCCGCTGCAGAATCCCGTGCTCTACACCCTGATCTGGGTCGTGTTGATGCTCGTGGTGTTCGTGCCGCTGTCGGTGCGTAAATACCAGAAAACGATGACCGCCTGATGCGCACCGCGGCGGCATGGGCATGTGCGCTGGCCGTCGCGGTGGCGCTCACCGGATGCGAAGAGAACGAACAGCCATCCCATGAGCGCTTCGACTACCAGCTCGGTGCAGCGTACGAGACCGAGGGCGGTATCGATACCGTCGTCCGAGATTCCACCGCCGAGCCACTGCCCGGCGCGTATTCGATCTGCTACGTCAACGGTCTGCAGACGCAGCCCGGTGCCGAGTGGAACCCAGACCTACTACTGCGCGATGCGGACGGCGAGCTCGTGGTCGATCCGGCCTGGCCCGACGAGCACATTCTCGACCCGAGTACGGCCGAGAAACGATCGGGAATCGACGCGGTCGTCGGGCCGATCATCGATGCCTGTGCTGCGAAGGGGTTCGATGCCGTCGAGATCGACAACCTCGACAGCTGGACGCGCTTCCCGGACCGGATCGACGAGGATTCCGTGTTGGCATTGGCGCGCCTGTACGCAGACCGTGCCCATGCGTCGGGCATCGAGGTCGCGCAGAAGAACACCCCGGACGGAGCAGGCCGGATAAAGGACGACGTCGGATTCGATTTCGCCGTCGCAGAGGAGTGTCTCGCCTACGACGAATGTGGCTCTTACAGTGCGGCATACGGATCTCGGGTGTACGACATCGAATACACCGACAACATTTCGGAGTCGTTCGATCGGCTGTGCGCCCGACAGGATCGCGCGGCCGTCACGATTCTGCGGGACCGCGGCCTGGTGTCCCCGTCCGATCCGGCGTACGTGTATGAGCAGTGCTGACTCCCTCGGACGAGTGCACCCCCGGCCGCTGAGCGACCGGGGGTGCAGCACATCTTCTCCGAGCAGGCTTACGTGTGGTACGGCTCCGCGCTGACGAGCGTGACCTTCATGGTCTTGCCGTTGGGCAGCGTGTACTCACGGGTGTCGCCGACCTTGGCGTCGATGAGCGATCCGCCCAGCGGGGACGCGGGGGAGTACACCTCGAGCTTGTTGTCGCGGGCACCCTCTTCGCGGGTGGCGATCAGGAAGGTCTCGGTGTCGGACTCGTCGCCGTCGTAGTAGACCTTGACGACAGATCCGGGCAATGCAACACCGGACTGGGTGGGTGCCTCGCCGACCTTCGCGTTGTTGAGCAGTTCCTGCAGCTGGCGAATGCGTGCTTCCTGCTGGCCCTGATCCTCGCGGGCAGCGTGGTAGCCGCCGTTCTCCTTCAGATCGCCCTCTTCGCGGCGCTCGTTGATCTCGGCGGCGATGACGGGGCGATTGGAAATGAGCTGGTCGAGTTCGCTCTTGAGCCTGTCGTGTGATTCCTGGGTAAGCCAGGTCACCTGGGTCTCGGTCATCTCGATCACTCCCTCGTAGTCGGAATCTGAGGTCGATTCCGGTCTCTGAGCAGGTAGGGCACACAGCGAACCGGGGACTCCAATGGTTGGATCCCCTTTGGTCGGCCCACATCCTGGAGCCGTCGTTGTCGTTCGCAGTCGAAACCCTGCCCGCAATGCAGCAATACACGGCACCTGTTCGGCGGCCGTGTATGACCCGAGCTTACCACGAACAGGCAGTTCGCCTATCGAGCTCGTAAATATTCGGGAACATCGAGGCTGCAGCCGTAGACGTCGCCGACGGCCGGCGGCGACGACGTCGTCACCTCGGTGGTCATCTCGACGGTGCCGGACGATGCCTCCGGTGGGATGTACACCTCACGCCTTCCGGTCTCGGAGCCGTCGCGGGAGCGGGCGCGGACGATGCACACGGCCGGTTGCTCGGGATCCTGCCGAGTGACGCTGAATCTGATCGACATCGTGTTCTCGTCGACGATGTCGAACGAGAGTTGACTGCCTTCGATCGGCTTGACCGAGAACTTCGTGTACGCGTAATAGGCCACGCCCATTCCGACCAGGAGGACCAGCGCCACCAGTGCGATCCTCGTCGCACGCTTCGGGGCCTGCCGAATGCCGCTGGGACCGGAACCCGAGGGGTATCTACCTGCGGGAAGTGCGTTGGTCATATCAGCTCTCGGGAAGAAATCGGGGGTGCCGCTGGGGGCCTGTCGGTGTCAGGTGGAACTATAGGACAGGCAAGAACCAGGTGAATCCGAGGTGAGGAAGAACGTGTCCGGACTGCGGCTCATGGCAGTGCATGCCCATCCCGACGACGAGTCGAGCAAAGGTGCTGCGACGACGGCGCGCTACGCAGCCGAGGGGCACGACGTTCTGGTCGTGACGCTCACCGGTGGCGAGCGAGGCGACATCCTGAATCCGGCGATGGACATTCCGGGAGTGCACGAGCGCATCCGTGATGTCCGACGCGAGGAGATGGCCGAGGCCGCCCGAATCCTGGGAGTCCAGCAGACCTGGCTCGGGTTCGAGGACTCGGGCCTGCCCGAGGGCGATCCGCTGCCACCTCTGCCCGACGGCTGCTTCGCGCTGGTTCCGTTGGAAGTCTCGACCGAGGCGCTGGTGAAGGTGGTGCGCGAGTTCAAGCCGCACGTCATCACCACCTACGACGAGCGCGGCGGCTACCCGCATCCCGACCACATCCGGTGCCACGAGGTCTCGATGGAGGCGTGGGAGGCCGCGGGAGATCCCGAACGTTTCCCCGACGCGGGCGAGCCGTGGACTCCGCTCAAGCTCTACTACTCGCACGGCTTCATTCGTAAGCGGATGCAGCTCTTTCACGACTGGTTCATCGACCGCGGCGAAGAGAGCCCGTTCGTCGATTGGCTGAAGCGGTGGGACGGCCAGCGCGACGAGATCATGGGGCGCATCACCACCCAGGTCACCGTCGGTGACTACTTCGAGCAGCGGGACGACGCCTTGCGGGCGCACGCGACACAGATCGATCCGAACGGGTCGTTCTTCGCGGTGCCGCTGGACGTACAGCGCAAGTTGTGGCCCACCGAGGAATTCGAGTTGGCCCGCACTCGGGTCAAGACCTCGCTCCCCGAAACGGACTTGTTCGCCGGTATCGAGGAGACCGACAAGTGATCGTCGCGATTCTCGCCCAGCAGCCCACCGGTCCCGAGTTCGGCAAGTCCTCGCCGATCGGTTTGGTGATCCTCGTCGCCCTGTTGGTCGGGACCGCGCTGCTGATCTGGTCGATGAACAAGAAGATAAAGCGTCTGCCCGCCACGTTCGAGAAGGACGATCCGACGCTGGATCAGGCGCTCGACGAGGGCACCGATCGCGGCGGAATCGCCACCACCACCCCCTCGCCGGAACAGAGCTCGGCAAAACCCGCCGCAACCGACGAGACCTGATGCTCGACGCCAATGCCCTGGGTGAGTCCACCAGCCCGTATCTGAGGCAGCACGCGGACAACCCGGTGCACTGGCAGCAGTGGGGACCGCAGGCTCTGCAGTCCGCGCGCGATCGCGATGTGCCGATCCTGTTGTCGATCGGGTATTCGGCGTGCCATTGGTGCCATGTCATGGCGCACGAATCGTTCGAGGACGAGGCCACGGCGGCGCTGATGAACGAGCACTTCGTGTGCATCAAGGTCGATCGTGAGGAACGCCCCGACCTCGATTCGGTGTACATGAACGCCACCGTCGCGATGACCGGCCAAGGCGGCTGGCCGATGACGTGCTTCCTCACCCCCGACACCGAACCGTTCTACTGCGGGACCTATTTTCCGCCGGCCCCGCGCCAGGGAATGCCGTCGTTCTCGCAGTTGCTCACCGCGATCGCCGACACCTGGTCGACGCGGCGCCAGGAGGTGTTCGACGCCTCCGCGGCTATCGTCACCGAGCTACGCGAACACAGCGGGGGCGTGCCCGCCGGAGGTCGACGCGTCGACGCCGATGCGCTGGCCGCCTCGGTCGCAGCGATCTGCGCCGACGAGGACACCACTTTCGGCGGCTTCGGTCGGGCACCGAAGTTCCCGCCGGGTGCACTGCTGGAAGGTCTGCTCCGACACTACGAGCGCACCGGGAACGAAGACGTCCTCGGCGTCGTACGGCGCTCCGCATCGGCGATGGCGCGCGGTGGCATCTACGACCAACTCGGCGGCGGATTCGCGCGCTACTCCGTCGACGCAGAGTGGATCGTCCCGCATTTCGAGAAGATGCTCTACGACAACGCCCTGCTGCTGCGGTTCTACGCGCATGCAGCTCGGGTCGACGACAATCCGCTCGCCCGTCGGGTGGCGTCGGACACTGCGGAGTTCATGCTCCGCGAACTACGCACCGACAACGGTTGTTTCGCATCCGCCCTCGATGCCGACACCGAGGGCGTCGAAGGACTGACCTACGCCTGGACGCCGGAGCAACTGACCGAGACGCTCGGCTTCGAGGACGGTGTCTGGGCGGTCGGCCTCTTCGCGGTGAACTCGGCGGGCACGTTCGAGGCAGGCATGTCGGTGCTGCAGCTACCCGCCGAACCGGAGGACTACGAGCGGTTCGCCCGGGTGCGCAGTACGCTCTCGGCCGCCCGCGCGACTCGGCCGCAGCCCGGCCGCGACGACAAGGTGGTCACCGCCTGGAACGGGTTGGCCATCACCGCTCTGGTGGAGGCCGGCACCGGGCTGGGGCAACCGAGATGGGTCGACGCGGCAGTCGAATGCGGCGAGCAACTGTTCGCCGGACACGTCGAATCGGGGCGGGTCCGCCGCGCCTCCCTCGGCGGTGCCGTGGGTGAGGCCAGCGGTGTGCTCGAGGATTACGCGTGCCTCGCGGTCGCCGCGGCCGCGCTGTTCCAGGCCACCGGAGATGCGGTGTGGACCGAGCGCATGACCTCGATCCTCGATGCAGCGATCGAGCATTTCGCAGTCCCCGACGATGTCGGTGGATGGTTCGACACCGCCGACGACGCCGAGGCCCTCGTCACCCGGCCGCGTGACCCGATCGACGGAGCCACCCCGTCCGGAGCGTCCACGATGGCCGAGGCGCTTCTCACCGCAGCTGCGTTGGTAGATCACATATCGTCGGCGCGCTACGCGGAACTCGCGGCGGCGTCGCTGACGCGTGCGGCTTCGATTCTCGAGCGCGCGCCCAGGTCCGGTGGGCATTGGTTGGCCGTCGCAGAGGCGTCCGTTCGCGGGCCGATTCAGATTGCTGTGTCGACGGCACCCGGGGGTGACCTGCTCTCCGCCGTCAGAGCAGTGGCACCGGGTGGTTCGGTCGTGGTCGCAGGCACGGAGAATTCGTCCGCGTTGCTGCTGGATCGTCCACCCGTCGACGGCCTCGAAACGGCGTACGTGTGCCGTGGGTCCGTGTGCGACCGTCCTGTGACCTCTGCCGAAGAAGTGTCGTTCGCACTGCGGAGATGACCGCGCTCGTCGATGCTGGCGATGAAGAAACGTATTGCCGCATCGGGTGTGCGGCCTGGGGGCAGTCGAACCTCCACCGGTGGATCGGCGACAGTCACGAGTGAGGGTGTCATGGGGGAGAGCGTCACTACGGACGGCATCGTGGACGAGTCGGTCACCGACGAGCAGCGCATTGCCGTAGCCGATTTCGTGGCCGCAGTTCCGATGGCGGTCATGGTGCATTCGATGCGCTTCGAGGTAGTCGGAGCAAACGCACACTGCGAAGATGTTCTCGGGTGCACCGTCGACGACATGGTGGGTCGGCCCGTGGCAGATTTCGTGCCGCTCGGGGATCGAGTATCGGCGAAGCGGATCGCGGATCGGCTCGAAGATCGTTATCCTGCAGGCGATTCCGGTCGACCGATCGGTGTCCTGCGCCGAGTGCGGCGCAGCGACGGAGAAGTTGTTTCCTGCTGGATGCATGTCGGAATTTCCACGATCGCCGGCGGACGGTTCATCGTCGCGCTACTGGACCTGGTCAATCCCGTCGTCGACGACACCGTGCACTGGCGCGATCGCGCCGAGCGCGACGAACTGACCGGATTGTTGAGGCGAGGTCCCCTGCTGGCTCACGTCGACGAATGGATTCTGGCGGATATGCCGGTTGCCCTGGCATTCGTCGACGTCGATCGGTTGAAGTCGGTCAACGATGTGCACGGTCACCCGGCAGGAGACGCGTTGCTCGAGGCAGCAGGTCGACGGCTACAGCAGTGGTCGCCGAGCGGCAGTGTCGTCGGTCGATACGCGGGAGACGAGTTCGTGTTCGCCATGACGTTCGACGCACCGAATCGGCTCGACAGCACCGAACTGGCCGAATCGGTGCGGTCTGCGATCTGCGGCGAACCGGTGCCGTTCGGATCACTCCTGCTCGGCGTCTCGGTGAGCGTGGGCGTCGCGATGCGTGAGGTAGGCGAGTCGAGAGACCTGCTCATCCAACGTGCGGACGCGCTGATGTACCGAGACAAGGCGTCCAGACCGACCTGAGAGGGCTCAGAACAAAACGAGCCACACCGCGACGAGGTGACAGATGGCCGCCAATACCGTTGCCGCATGGAAGAACTCGTGATGGCCGAATGTCGTCGGCCACGGATTCGGCCATTTGGTCGCATACAGCACGGCCCCGATGCTGTAGAACACGCCACCGACGAGCAGCAGCAGAAACGGTGCGTAGCCGACGTGTTCGATCAGTGTGGGGGCGACGGGCACGATCGCCCAACCGAGGATCAAGTACAGCGGCACTCCGACCCAACGGGGAGCGGTGGGCCACAACATCTTCAGGGCCACGCCGCCCAAAGCTCCGATCCACACGACGATCAGCAGTGTGCGTCCCGTCGAGGCCGGAAGACCCAATACGGCGAACGGCGTGTAACTGCCTGCGATGAACAGAAAGATCATCGAATGGTCGGCGCGCTTCATCCAGATCTGAGAGGCCGCGGTCTTCCAGTTGACGCGGTGGTAGGTGGCACTGACCCCGAATACTCCGCAGACGGTGATGGAGTACACGCTCGTGGCCAACCCCGCATCGACCGAGACCATGCTGAACGCGAGGGTGACGAGCGTGATCGCACAGACCACGGCCACACCGAACGCATACAGGTGAATCCACCCGCGCATGCGAGGTTTGACGGGTATCTCGTCCAGTCCGAACATCGTCATGAAAAATGACCTCTCCGTACCGCCGTCGAAACCTACGCCACCGTAGGTTCAGACGCTACTGTACCGGCGGCCGGCTCGCAGACGTCGGCGTAAGGTGATCCCGCAGTGCCGAAGGAGCAGTGGTGATGGAGCAGTGGTGACTGAGCAGTGGTGACGAAGCAGTGGTGATCATTCCGCAGAAGGTGCGCGGCGTCCTGTACAACGTGTACGAGCGGCGACTGCTGAGCCAGCTCGAAGGGGTGCAGCACCCGCGGCACGTGGCAGTGATGTGCGACGGCAATCGCCGCTGGGCGCGAGAGAACGGGTTCACCGACGTCGCGCACGGGCACCGCATGGGTGCGCTCAAGATCGCCGAGATGCTCGGCTGGTGCGACGCCGCCGGAATCGAGATGGCGACCATCTACCTGCTCTCCACCGAAAATCTCCGCCGTGACGCCGACGAACTCGATTCGCTGCTCGACATCATCACCGACGTCGTCGAGGAGATATGCGGACCCGAGATGAACTGGGGCGTCAAACTGGTCGGCACACTCGACCTGTTGCCCGCGTCGACCGCACGTCGACTCAAGGAAGCGGCCGCGCTCACCGAGGGGCGGTCGGGAACGCATGTCAACGTCGCCGTCGGATACGGAGGTCGACAGGAGATCGCCGACGCCGTGCAGTCCTTGGTGACGGAGAAGATCGCCGAGGGCGTCTCCGGGGAGGACCTGGTTGCCTCCATCAACGTCGACGAGATCGGTAGCCACCTCTACACCTCCGGCCAACCCGATCCGGATCTCGTCATCCGTACCTCCGGCGAACAACGACTGTCCGGCTTTCTGCTATGGCAGAGCGCGTACTCGGAAATCTGGTTCACCGAGGCCTACTGGCCCGAATTCCGTCGCGTGGACTTCCTGCGCGCACTGCGTGACTTCGCCGCCAGACACCGACGCTTCGGTATCTGACGAGTTCGGCCGAGCACTACGTACTTATGGTTGTACCACTACGTAGTCGGTGGCGCGGTTGTTCTCCAACTCGGAAAATTTGCGATCGTGGAATACAACGTGCTCGGACCCATGGTGGTGCGCGACGCGACCGGCGTGAAGGCGGTCGGTGGGCTCAAGCAGCGGACCGTGTTGGCGGTGCTGCTCGTGGAATCGGGAAACGTCGTCGAGTTCGACCGTTTGATCGACTTGGTCTGGGATTGCCGACCACCGGCCAAGGCGTTGACCTCCCTGCGCGCCTACATGGCGAATCTGCGACGGGTTCTCGGGTCGGAGGGCGGAGCGCGGCTGGTCACCACGTCCTGGGGTTACCGGTTGGACTTGGGCAGTGACCGATTGGATCTGCGTGAGTTCGAGATGTTGGCCGCTCGTGGGCGTGAGGCGCTCGGTCGTGGCAGGTTGGCCGAGGCCGACGGACAGTTCGGTCGGGCTCTTGCGCTGTGGCGCGGCCGGGCGCTCGTCGAGTTCGGGGATCTGGGCTTCGCCGTCGACGAGCGGGTGCATCTCGACGAGGTACACGCCGTGATGCTCGAGTCGGCGTTCGAGGCCCGCCTGCGCCTCGGCCGACACGAGACTGTTATCGCCGAGATCGAGCGCGCCCTGCGCTCCGCTCCGTTGCGCGAGCACCTGTGGGGACAATTGATGATCGCCCTCGACCGGTCGCATCGGACGGCCGAGGCGGTGGTGGCGTTCCGACGGGCCGAGGCGGTCCTGCAGACCGAACTGGGGGTCGGTCCGTCGCAGTACCTGCTCGACATCGAAGCGTCGCTGTACACCGTCGGTTCGGTCAATCGAGCAGTGAGCCTCGTAGCGATGTGAGCTCGGCGCGGGTGCTGATGCCCAGCTTGCCGAAGATGCGATTGAGGTGCGTTTCGACGGTACGAATCGACAGCACGACGGCGTCGGCGATATCGCGGTTCGACAGGCCGGCCGCGGCGAGAGACGCGATCTGGCGTTCGCGTGCGGTCAGGGCCGGGTCTCGTGTTCCGGCCAGCAGTGGGGTGACGGGATGCCCGCAGCGCTCGGCCAGCACGTGGCCTTGCCTGCCTGCGGTCGCTGCTGCGCGAGGGCTGCTGCGCAACAGCAGGTTTCGAGCATGAAAGTACATCTCTGCGGCGTGCAGGTCGAGGCCGTGCTTCTCGGCACTCGCGGCCACGGCCACCACCTGATCGGCCACCGCAGTGTCCGTCCCGGCCGGTGCCGCGAGCACCTCGACCATGCGTATCTCGGTGCGGGCCAGGTCGCCTTCGATCAGGCCCGCGAGGTGGTTGACAGGAGCTACCACTGCGGCCGCCGCTCCGCAGCGTGCGGCGTCGACGTAGGAGAACAGGGCGGGTAGGTGGTGGTCGATGGCGGCGTGCGCTTCGGCCGAGGCAATGAGCAGCTCGCACGCCTTGTCGACGTCTCCGCACGCTGCGGCGGCCCAGCCCAGCGCTGCGAGCCGTATGCCACGAGCTCCGAACAACGCCGGTGAGGCTGGGTTGTCGAGGTCCGCGGCCTCGATCAGACCGGACGCCTCCTCGGAGCGCCCGGCGAGCGCGAGTGCGCGGACCAGATCGCATGCCACCATCGGCTCCATCGACTTCTGGCCGAGACTGCCCGCAAGCGTGTAGGCCTCGGAGCACCAGCGGATCGCGTCGGAAGCGTGGCCTTGGGAGAGCAACAAGCCTCCGCGGGCCCACCCGAACCACGCCTGCTGCAGCGGCGAGAACTGTTCCACCGCTTCGTCGTATCGATACCGGGCGAGCGCTGTTGCTTCCTCGAAATTGCCTGCACAGGCGATCGTGAAGCACCGCGATAGATCCAGCACCGTCGCCGCCGGATTGTCCGGCTCGGGCTGCACCCTGGCGAGCGCGGAGAATGCGGCCGACAAGCGGCCCGCGACGGTGGCCCCGGCGGCGACGGCAAAGCTGGCCGAGATCAGCGTCGCGCCGTCGAGATCGTCCATCAGAGGTTCGAGCAACTCCAGCGAACCCGCGGTATCGCCGATGGCATGCATCATCAGGCCCCGCTGCGCGCGCAGTTGCGTACGGATGTCGGGGTCGACGATGGCGTGTTCGGTACTGGAATTGAGCGCCAGCGCCCGCGTCGGATCCGCCAGCCGCAGCACCATGTTGTCGGTACACGCGCGCACGGCCGTCGCGCGCCGAATGTCGTTGTCGGCCCCCAGCAGAAGCTCGTCGAGACGCTGCTGCGCAGACTCGGTCATGCCGAGCTGGCTTTCCGTCGTCGCAAGAATGAGCTGGGCGTCGAACCCGCCGCCTGCTGCCGCTGCGGCCGAGGCGAGCTTGTGCGTCGTCTCCGGCGGGACGAAGCGCCACGACAACCGAGCCGCCTCCACCGCCGTCGGGGCATCGAGCGCGAATCCCGCGTCGATCCGCAGCAGTGCAGAGGTGACGCGTTCGCGGGGGCCGAGCCCGTCGGCCGCGCCGTCGAGAGCGTCGGCCACCGTCAGACTCAGTCGACGTCTGCGCAGTGTGGCCATGTCGTCGGTGCGCACCTGAGCAGTGATGGGCGTCGAGAAGGTCACCCGGTCGATGTTCTGATCGGTGCGGATCGTCAGCACACCGGCCGATTCGAGTTCCTCGATCAGACGTGAATCCACTACGGCGGCAGCGGCTCCGAACGCCAGCGAACCGGCGAGCGCGATCATGTCCAGGGCGTCGTCGATCTCGGCGGCACCGGCGTAGTCGGCGAGGGCGATCACCTCGGCCAGATGATCGCGAACCACATCGGCCAGACCGGCCGATACGGGCAGGGGAGCTGCGAGACGCCACACCTGGGACGAGACCGTCAGCGCGTGGCGTTCGACCGCCGTCGCCACCAGATCTCGAAGTACGACGAGGTTGCCCGAGGACAATGCGGCGACGGCGAAAACTGCTGCACTGTCCACTATTTCACCGTCGCGGCGAAGCATCGACTCCATCAGCGAGCGGCACTGCTCCGGGGTGAGCGGCTCGAGATCGAGGCGGTCGATCAGACCGTCCTTCCACAAGGCGTCGAGCACGGGGGTGCGGCGTCGGCCTGCGCTGACGCTGAGCAGTACGAACAATTCCTTCGATCCGACGCGTCGTGCGAGCAGTTCGATGGTCGAATCGGCCAGCCACTGGGCATCGTCGATGACCACGACCGTGCGCCGGCCGCCGTGCGCGTCGGCTAACGTGGCGGCCAGAGCTCGATCCGATTCGACGGGGACGAATCCGGTACCGGTCGGCATCACCGTCACCACTCGGTGGGGATGCCACCCGAGGCGCACCAGCGACCGGACGGCCTCGGTCAAGAGGCGGGTTCGGCCGACACCGGGCGCGGCTTTGACGGCCATCCCGCCGTACGTGCGGGCGGCATCGAGAATTCGCTGCAGCTCGCCGTCCCGACCGATCAGCGGTACCTCGCCGATCGCCCGCTTTTCCACCGCCATTGCGCGATTATGGTCTACAACTTACGAAGTCGCAGCCGGTTGATCGCGTGGTCGTTGTCCTTGCGTAACACCATGGTCGCTCGTGGTCGCGTCGGCAGGATGTTCTCCACCAGGTTCGGCAGGTTGATCGAATGCCACAGATCCTCGGCCGCGATCTGCGCGTGGTCGTCGGACAGGCCGGCGTAGTGATGGAAGTGCGAGGACGGATCGGTGAACGACGTCTTGCGCAGCGCGAGAAAGCGCTTGACGTACCAATTCTCGATGTCCTCGATGCGCGCGTCGACGTAGATGGAGAAATCGAACAGGTCCGAGACCATCAACCGCGGTCCGGTCTGTAATACGTTGAGCCCCTCTACGATCAGGATGTCGGGCTGCCGGACCATGTGGTACTGGCCCTTGACGATGTCGTACGAGACGTGCGAGTAGACCGGAGCGCCCACCTCCTCGGTCCCGGACTTGACCTCGGTGACGAACCTGAGCAGCTTGCGCCGGTCGTAACTTTCGGGAAAACCCTTGCGGTGCAAAATGCCTCGACGCATGAGCTCTGCCGTCGGGTACAGGAATCCGTCGGTGGTGACCAGATCGACCCGCGGATGATGGTCCCATCGGGCCAGGAGTGCCTGCAGCACACGGGCCGTCGTCGACTTTCCGACGGCGACGCTGCCCGCGACACCGATGACGAAGGGGACCTGACGGTCGGGGTGCTTCTCCCCGAGGAACGTCGCGGTCGCGGCGAAGAGCCGTTGCCGGGCGGCGACCTGTAGGTGGATCAGTCGTGCCAGCGGCAGGTAGACCTCGGCCACCTCGTCCAGATCGATCTGTTCACCGAGTCCACGCAGACCGACGAGTTCTTCCTCGGTGAGTACCAACGGCGTGGATTGGCGCAGCGTGCGCCACTGCACACGGTCGAACTCGACGTACGGACTGGACTCGCTCACGCACGGCTCCCCTCGTGCGCGTTTTGCGTACTTGGGGGCATGCAAAACGCGCACGATGGGTCCGGAAGTCGCATGGTTCCAGATTGTGCTCGGTGCCGGCCGATCGCGCACGGGCGGGGTCGTTCGCCGTACTAGGGTTCGGATATGGATGCTGCTTCCCTCGTTCGCGAATACCTGCTGCTGGGCTTGAGTTTCGACCGGCTCGAAGACGGATTCGTCGACGCATACACCGGCGACCCCGAGTTGCGTCGCATCACCGAGAACGCCCCCGCCCCCGAGCCGCGTGAGCTGATTCGTCGAGCGCAGACCCTGCGCGCAGAGCTCGGCAACGTCGATCTGACCCCCGAGCGCACGACGTTCCTGGACGTCCACCTGCGCGCTCTCGAATGCTCGGCACGCAAGTTCGCAGGCGAGGACATCGGCTTCGTCGACGAGGTGTACGCCTACTTCGACGTCCGCATCGCCCCCGGTGATCAGGACCAATACCTGCAGGCGCACCGCAAGATGGACGAGGTACTGCCGGGTCCGGGCTCACTGAGCGAACGGTTGATCGCCCACCGCCAGGCCGACGTGATTCCGGCCGATCGATTGCAGGACTGCGTCGAGGCGTTCTCGTCTGCGCTACGCGACCGCGTCCGCGCCGAATACACGCTCCCCGACACCGAGAAGGTGACCTACGAGGTCGTCGGAGACAAGCCGTGGTCGGGATTCAATTACTACCTCGGCAACTTCCAGTCCACAGTCGCGATCAATTCCGACATCGAACAGCAGATGGCCAACCTGCCACACCTCATCGCACACGAGTCCTATCCCGGCCACCACACCGAGCACTGCCGCAAGGAGACGGGACTCGTCGGCGCAGGTCAGCTCGAGCAGACCTTGTTCGTGGTCAACACCCCGCAGTGTCTGATGGCCGAGGGGCTGGCCGACCACGCCCTCGGTGCGATCGTCGGCGAAGGCTGGGGACTGTGGGCGCAAGAGATCTACGCCGATCTGGGACTGCGATTCGACGGTGAGAAAGCCGAACGCCTCTCGGCTGCTTCGAGCCGGCTGTTGGGGGTGCGTCAGGACGCGGCCCTGCTGCTGCACGATCAACACAAGAGCGAGGACGACGTGGCCGCCTACCTGGAGCGTTGGTCGCTGGCATCGCCGAAGCGTGCCCGGCACAGTCTGCGATTCCTGTCCTCCCCACTGTGGCGGGCATACATCAGCACCTACGTCGAGGGCTACAAGCTGCTCGCGGGCTGGTTGGACCAGGGCACGACCCCGAGCGAGCGCGCGCAACTGTTCGGCAGGCTGCTCGACGAGCCACTGACACCCGGTGCAGTGCGCGTCTCGTAAACTGGCCCAGGTCCGTTGTTTATTGATGCCCCCTTACTCTGCTGTCCCTTGGAGACTCCTGTTATGACTGACGTCAACAACCTGTCACTGGCCGAGCTCGATCCCGAGGTCGCCGAGGCGATGGCAGGTGAACTGGGACGTCAGCGCGACACCCTCGAGATGATCGCGTCGGAGAACTTCGTTCCCCGCGCAGTGCTGCAGGCCCAGGGCAGTGTCCTGACCAACAAGTACGCCGAGGGCTACCCGGGTCGCCGCTACTACGGCGGTTGCGAGCACGTCGACATCGTCGAGGACCTCGCGCGCAACCGCGCCAAGGAACTCTTCGGTGCCGAGTTCGCAAACGTGCAGCCCCACGCGGGTGCGCAGGCCAACGCAGCCGTACTGATGGCGCTGATCAATCCGGGCGACAAGATCATGGGCCTCGATCTGGCGCACGGTGGCCACCTCACCCACGGCATGAAGCTCAATTTCTCGGGCAAGCTCTACGAGGTCGAGTCCTACGGTGTGTCGAAAGAAGACCATCGCATCGACATGGACGAGGTGCGCAAGCAGGCCATCGCCGCCAAGCCTCAGGTGCTGATCGCAGGCTGGTCGGCCTACCCACGACACCAGGACTTCGCCGCGTTCCGCTCCATCGCCGACGAGGTCGGCGCACTCCTGTGGGTCGACATGGCGCACTTCGCCGGACTCGTCGCTGCGGGCCTGCATCCCTCACCGGTGCCCTACGCCGACGTCGTCTCCTCCACCGTGCACAAGACCCTCGGCGGACCCCGCTCCGGCATCATCCTGGCCAAGAAGGAATGGGCCAAGAAGCTCAACTCCGCAGTGTTCCCCGGCCAGCAGGGCGGACCGCTGATGCACGCGATCGCCGCCAAGGCCGTGGCCTTCAAGATCGCCGGAACACCCGAGTTCAAGGAACGTCAGGAGCGCACTCTCCTCGGCGCATCGTTGCTCGCCGAGCGCCTCACCGGCTCCGACGTTGCTGACAAGGGCGTCTCCGTCCTCACCGGCGGAACCGACGTGCACTTGGCACTGGTCGACCTGCGCAACTCCGAGCTCGACGGCCAGCAGGCCGAGGACCTCCTGCACGAGGTCGGCATCACCGTCAACCGCAACGCAGTGCCCTTCGACCCGCGCCCGCCGATGGTCACATCGGGCCTGCGCATCGGCACCGGCGCTCTGGCAACCCGCGGATTCGGCGAAGCCGAGTTCACCGAGGTCGCCGACATCATCGGTACCGCACTGGCCACCGGCGAAGCCAGCGATTCCCTCAAAGACCGCGTCGTGAAACTGGCACAGAGCAAGCCGCTGTACGAGGGCCTCGAAGACTGGAAGCTGCTCGGCTGATCCTGTTTGGGCACCCCGGTCCGCGTCAATGGACCATTGCACCGCTCAGACGTAGGTAGTGGTCCATTCACGCAGCACCCCGGTTCGCGTCAATGGACCATTGCACCGGTCAGACGTGTGCAGTGGTCCATTGACGCATCCGGGGAGGGCGGTTTCGGCACCGATCGGCTGACGACCTGGGGCGGTTCGGCCGTAACGCGTTGTTCACCGACACGCCAGACTTCCAGCGAGCCGAACCTCGATTTCGGCGGTACCGTCGGCAGTAACAGGCAGCGGGGAAGCTACCTGTGCGGGAGGTTCTGATACGTGACTGAGCTAGTGAGCGCGAGAGGGCCGGTACCCGGTCCTCGTGTCACCTGACACATCGGACCCGACCGGCCGAGCGACAGAGTTTGCGCGGTGCCGCGCAGACGTAGGAGCCCCACGTGACCACTTCACGCTCCGTTTCCGCCCCTCTTCGGACATTCGTGCTCGATACCTCGGTCCTTCTCTCGGATCCCTGGGCAGTCATTCGGTTCGCCGAGCACAATGTGGTACTTCCGCTGGTGGTCATCAGCGAGTTGGAGGGCAAACGCCACCATCACGAATTGGGATGGTTCGCGCGGGAATCCTTGCGCATGCTCGACGACCTTCGCGTCGAATTCGGCCGACTCGACCAGCCGGTTCCCATCGGAACATCGGGTGGCACACTGCAAGTCGAGCTCAACCACACCGATCCGTCAGTTCTTCCCGTCGGATTTCGCACCGACTCCAACGATTCTCGAATCCTCGCCTGTGCCCTCAATCTGAAGGCCGAAGGCAAGGACGTCGTCCTCGTCAGCAAGGACATTCCGTTGCGCGTAAAGGCGGGTGCAGTCGGTCTTCCCGCCGACGAGTACCACGCTCACGACGTCGTGCCGTCCGGTTGGACCGGCATGACCGAGCTCGACGTGCCGTCCGCCGCAGTCGACACACTCTTCAACGACGGCATCATCGACCTGGCCGAGGCGCGAGACCTGCCGTGCCACACCGGAGTTCGATTGCTTGCCGGACGGCAGAGTGCGCTGGGGCGGGTCACGCCCGACAAGCAGATCCAGCTCGTGCGCGGCGAGCGCGAGGCATTCGGCTTGCACGGACGTTCGGCGGAACAGCGTGTGGCGCTGGATCTTCTGCTCGACGAGAGCATCGGCATCGTCTCCCTCGGCGGAAAGGCCGGTACCGGTAAGTCGGCTCTGGCGCTCACTGCCGGCCTGGAGGCCGTCCTCGAACGACGCTCGCACCGGAAAGTCGTTGTCTTCCGGCCCCTGTATGCCGTCGGCGGACAGGAACTCGGCTACCTGCCCGGTAGCGAGAGCGAGAAGATGGGACCCTGGGGCCAGGCGGTCTTCGACACCCTCGAAGGTCTCGCGAGCCCCGAGGTGATGGAAGAGGTCATCGCCCGCGGAATGCTGGAAGTGTTGCCACTGACGCACATTCGCGGTCGATCGCTGCACGATTCCTTCGTGATCGTCGACGAGGCACAGTCACTCGAGCGCAACGTGCTGCTGACGGTTCTGTCCCGGCTGGGGTCGGGCTCACGCGTCGTACTCACCCACGACGTCGCCCAGCGTGACAACCTCCGCGTCGGACGCCACGACGGCGTTGCTGCCGTGATCGAAAAGCTCAAGGGCCACCCGCTTTTCGCTCACATCACCCTCACCCGCAGCGAGCGCTCACCGATCGCGGCACTGGTGACGGAAATGCTCGAGGAATTCGGACCCTCGGGAGCCTGACCTCCCTGTCGGCGTGGAGCCTGTGGGTCGTTCCGCAGGCTCCACTCCTGCCTCCTAGTCCGCTACGAAAGTTTCACTCACCTCGGCTACCGTCCCACGAGGGCTCGAAACAACCCTCGTGCAACACCTTTCAAGAAATCGACGGTGTCGAAATAGTCTCGCCACACAGCTACTTTGCCGTCGCGCAGCTCGAAGGTTCCGCACACCCAGAACTCGACGCGAACCCGACGCCAGATGAGGGCGTCGGTGCGTTCGGTGAGGACGATGTCTCCGTCGGCCGCGAGGTTGTGCATCGTGACATCGAAACCGAAGGCCGGCCTGGCGAGCAACGCCAGGAACCTCCCGACGTTCGAGGTACCGCGTACCTTCGGTAACCCGACGTTGTGCCACACGATTCTCTCGTCGAGAAGGCCCAGTGCGCGATCGGTGTCGCGAGACCTCAGTGCATCGAACAGATCTTCCACGATCTCGGTCGCCTGCTGTGTATCGGTCATGTTGTGTGTCACCCCGTCTGTCGCTGTCGAGAATTTCGAGTGTGACAGCGTTCGTCTCGAATGTCGCCCGAGAAGCAAATCGGCCCGCCACCGACACAGTGCGACGACTGCTGGAAAACGCGAAGGAAGACCCGCATCGACCTGGCATTGGGAGAATTCACAGAGGTCAGGGGCACGACGTCGGGTGTTCGGGCGCAGGCGCTACGGTTACCGCATGTCTACGAACCTGTCCGACGGTGATCTGCTGGTCCGTTTGGAGCCCGCGGTCGAAGAGAATCTACGACGCCATATCGAGGCTGCGAGCGAGTGGCACCCCCACGACCTCGCGCCGTTCGACGACGGCAAGAACTTCGCCTTCCTCGGAGGCGAGGACTGGACGCCCGAGCAGTCGCACCTCAGTGATGTCGAAATCCTGGCCGCGACGGTCGCTGTTCTGGTGGCCGACAACCTGCCCGCGTACCACCGCGAACTGGCCCACGCGCTCACCGGCCTCGGAGCCTGGTGGAAGTGGACCGGCCGCTGGACGTCGGAGGAGAACCGGCAGTCGATCGTCTTGCGCAACTACCTGGTGCTCACCCGCGCTGTCGATCCGGTGGCGCTCGAGCGCATCCGGATGGAGCACATGACACTGGGCTACGACGCGCCGAGCCATCATCTGCTCGACATTCTGGCGCACTTCGCCATCGAGGAAGCTGCCGCCGCGCTTCGTCACCGGAACACAGTTGCCCTCAGCAAGGACCCGGTCCTGGCTACCATCCTCGGCAAGATCGCCGACGACGATGCGCTGCAGTCGAAATTCTTCGCGACAATCCTCGACGAGGCCTTTGCCGTGGTGCCGGACCAGGCTGCCCGGGCGATCGCAGACCGCATCAACGGCTTCAAGATCCCCGTCGTCGACCTGCCCGAGCGCGGCAGCAGCACCGTCGCCCTCGCCGAAGCCGGAATCTACGACGCCGATCAGGAACGCGAAAAGGTGTTCAAGCCCCTGCTCGCAGGTTGGAAGATCTTCGACCGCACCGATCTGGGCGAGGACGGCCTGAAGGCACGCGAGGAACTCGCGCACCTGGCCTGAGGTTCGCCCCCCCCTTTCGAAAGCGTGAATGGTCCATCGCACACGTCTCGGCGGTGCAATGGACCATTCACGCGTTCAGGGGTCTGACGGGGCGAACGGAAACCTAGTCCTTGACCTTCGCCATTGCGAGGACGTCGAGGCGCTTGTCGAGTTCGGCTTCGCTGAGCTTGTCGCCGATCAGTCCGCGGTCGATGACCGTCTGACGGATCGTCTTCTTTTCCTTCAGTGCCTGCTTGGCAACGGCGGCAGCTTCCTCGTAGCCGATTGCGGAGTTCAGCGGCGTCACGATGGACGGCGAGGACTCGGCGAGGGTCTTGAGGTGTTCGACGTTGGCTTCGAGGCCGACGATGCACTTGTCTGCGAACAGCACCGAGACGTTGGCCAGCAGCTTGAACGATTCGAGTACGTTGCGCGCCATCATCGGGATGTACACGTTGAGCTCGAATGCGCCCGACGCGCCGCCGAATGCGACTGCGGCATCGTTACCGATGACCTGTGCGGCGACCTGCGTAACTGCCTCGGGCAGAACGGGATTGACCTTACCGGGCATGATGGAGCTGCCGGGCTGCAGGTCGGGGAGGGCGATTTCGCCGAGCCCGGTGAGCGGTCCCGATCCCATCCAGCGAATGTCGTTGGCGATCTTGGTCAGTGAGACCGCGATGGTGCGCAGTGCGCCCGAGGCCTCGACGAGTCCGTCGCGTGCAGCCTGAGCCTCGAACGAATCCTTGGCCGGCGTGAGCGCGTCGATGCCGGTCGACTTGACCAGTTCCGCAACGACTTTCGGGCCGAAGCCGTCGGGTGCGTTGAGGCCGGTGCCGACCGCGGTACCGCCGATGGGCAGTTCACCGAGCCGCGGCAGGGTTGCCTCGACGCGTTCGATGCCGGCTTCGATCTGACGGGCGTAGCCGCCGAATTCCTGGCCGAGGGTGACCGGAACGGCATCCATGAGGTGGGTGCGGCCGGACTTCACGACGTGCTTCCACTCCGTGGCCTTGACCACGAGGGCCTCGTGCAGGTGCCGCAGTGCGGGCACGAGCGACGTCACGGCTGCCTCGGTGGCGGCGACGTGCGTGGCCGTCGGGAACGTGTCGTTGGAGGACTGCGACATGTTCACGTGATCGTTGGGGTGCACCTCGACGCCGTTCGCCTTGGCGATCGACGCGATGACCTCGTTGGCGTTCATGTTCGAGCTGGTGCCCGAGCCGGTCTGAAAGACGTCGATCGGGAACTGGTCGTCGTGCTTGCCGTCGGCGATCTCGGTGGCCGCCGCGATGATCGCGTCGGCCAGTGCGCCGTCGAGCAGGCCGAGGTCCTTGTTGACCTGTGCGCAGGCTGCCTTGAGCAGGCCCATCGCGCGAATCTGAGTGCGCTCGAGAGGACGCCCCGAGATGGGGAAGTTCTCCACGGCACGCTGTGTCTGGGCCCGCCAGAGCGCGTCGATGGGAACGCGAACCTCTCCCATGGTGTCGTGCTCGATCCGGAACTGCTGTTCGTCTGTCTGCGTCATGAGCCTTACTTTGCCAGTGGTGGGTGCGGTGGAGGTGAACGTGGTCAGAACGACGGTGCCTGGCCGGATTCGTCGGCGTCGAAGTCGACCGAGGAGTACTCGCGCAGCTTCTCGAGGCGGTGGTAGGCGTCGATCATGCGGACGGTGCCGGACTTCGATCGCATGACGATGGACTGGGTGTGCGCTCCGCCGCCCGCGTAGCGGACGCCGCGCAGCAGATCGCCGTCGGTGACGCCGGTGGCGGTGAAGAAGACGTTCTCGCCGGAGACGAGGTCCTTGGTGTCGAGGACGCGGTCCAGGTCGTGGCCCGCGTCGATGGCTTTCTGCTTCTCGTCGTCGTCCGTGGGTGCCAGACGCCCCAGGATGGCGCCGTCCATACAGCGCATCGCGGCGGCGGCGATGATGCCCTCGGGCGTGCCACCGATGCCGATCAGCATGTCGGTTCCCGAGTCGGGGCGGGCGGCGGCGATGGCACCGGCGACGTCACCGTCGGAGATCAACCGGATTCGGGATCCGGCGTCGCGCACCTGCTGGATCAGTTCGGCGTGCCGGGGACGATCGAGGATGCACACCGTGACGTCCGAGGCGGATCCCTTCTTGATCTTGGCGATGCGGGCGATGTTCTCGGCGACGGGCGCGGTGATGTCGATGACATCCGCGTAGTCGGGTCCGACGGCGATCTTCTCCATGTAGAAGACGGCGGACGGGTCGAACATCGCGCCGCGCTCGGCGACGGCGAGTACCGAGATGGCGTTGGGCATGCCCTTGGCCATCAGTGTGGTTCCGTCCACCGGATCGACGGCGAAGTCGACGTCGGGTCCGTTGCCGTTGCCGACCTCTTCGCCGTTGTAGAGCATCGGCGCTTCGTCCTTCTCACCCTCGCCGATGACGACGACGCCGCGCATCGAGACCGAGGCGACCAGCTGACGCATGGCGTCGACTGCAGCTCCGTCGCCGCCTTCCTTGTCGCCGCGACCGACCCAGCGACCCGAGGCGAGCGCACCGGCCTCGGTGACGCGTACGAGTTCGAGTGCGAGGTTGCGATCTGGCGCCATGGCGCGAGTGGACTCGGTGCTGGCCGTCATCGGTTTGTAGCCTCCTGTTTGGTGGGGTGTTACCCAGGCGCGATTATCTCACTTCTGTGATGCCCGCGGTGGGGTCGGGTCGGCTGTGAGGCACGCGCCGATCGAGCATCGCCGCGCAGAGGGGATACTGGTGCTGTGGCAAACAGCAAACCTCGGATTCTCAACAACAACCGCGACATGGTCTGGTCGCTCATTCCGCTGGTCATTGCGTGTCTGTTGATCGCGGGGGTTGCCAGCCAATGCTCGCTCAGCCCCGGTGGGCCCAAGCAGGGTCCCATTCCGAATTTCGACGTGAATTCCGCACTGCAGTACGACGCTGCGGAAATCGGCTTCCCGGTGCGTAATCCGGTTGTTCCCGAGGACTGGACGCCCAATTCGGGTAGCCGCGCGACCATCTCCGGCGACAGTGGAGGCGCAGCGTCGACTGTCGGATACATCACCGGCACCGGTGCTTACCTACAACTGACGCAGAGTTCGGCAACCGAGGAACAGTTGGTTCCGTTCGTGGCCGGAAGTGAGACGGCGTACGCGTCGGGCGCGCAGAACGTCTCGGGTCGAGACTGGGTGGTCTACGGCGAGGAAGGCTCACGGACGTACTGGGTTTCGGACTTCGGCGACGTGCGAATCCTGCTGGGCGGCACAGCAGGAACCGAGGACTTCACCACGCTGGCGGCGGCCCTCGAGGTCACCGAACCGCTCGTGCCCTAGCTGTCCTTCTCGGTGCTCGCGAGCGCGGTCTCGATCCGCTTGCGAGCACCGGCGAGCTGTTCCTCGCATCGAGCGGCCAGCTGCTCGCCCCGCTCCCACAGGGCGAGGGAGGCGTCCAGATCGAGCCCGCCCTGCTCGAGGATCTTCACCACACCCACCAGTTCGTCGCGGGCCTCTTCGTAGCCCAATTCCGATACCGGCTTGTCGTTCTCGCTCATCCGTACTCCTTGTGTCATTTGACTCGGCCCATGACTGCGGCGGTGACGGCACCGTCGGCCACCCGCACTCTGATCTGTGTACCCGGTGGTGCGTCCTCGACCGAACGCAGCACCTCGGGATCCGAACCCGCAACCACCCGCTGTACGACGGCGTAGCCCCGGGCAAGTGTGGCAGCAGGCCCCAGCGTCGAGAGCCGGGCCCGTAGATGCTCGACGAGCGTGTCCTGGGTGGTGAGTTCGCGTTGTACGTCGCGTCGAGCAGCGTCGAGCAGGCGTTGCACTTCCTCGCGCCGTTGGTCGAGCGAGGCCAGTGGGTCCGCCAGTACCGGTCGGTGCCGGAGCATGTCCAGTCCGCGGGCCTCGCGCTCCACCCAATTACGTAGCGCGGCAGCACTTCTCGACTTCAATTCCGAGACAAGGGCTTGTTCGGCGACGGCGTCGGGCACCACGAGTTTGGCGGCATCGGTAGGCGTTGCGGCCCGCAGATCTGCGACGTGATCGCTCAGCGGGCTGTCGGGTTCGTGGCCGATGGCGCTGACGATCGGTGTGGTGGCCCGAGAGATGGCGCGGCACAGGGCCTCGTCCGAGAACGGAAGCAGATCCTCGACGCTACCGCCGCCGCGGGCGAGGATGATGACGTCGACGTTCGGGTCGTCGTTCAGGTCCTTCAGCGCGTCCAGAATTGCCGGGACCGATTGCGGACCCTGTACCGGAGTGTTGCGAACCTCGAATCGTACTGCGGGCCAACGCCTCTGCGCGACGGTGAGCACGTCCTTCTCGGCTGCGCTGGCGCGCGCGGTGATGAGGCCGATGGTGCCCGGCAGAAACGGGAGCGGTCGTTTGAGGCGTGGGTCGAACAACCCCTCCGCGGCCAGCAGGGCTCGGAGTCGTTCGATGCGGGCGAGCAGTTCGCCGACGCCAACAGCACGAATATCCGTGGCGCGCAGCGAGATCGTTCCACGGCCGGTGAAGAACGACAGCTTGCCGTAGAGGATGACGCGCGCACCCTCGGTCAGGGGAACGGGGGAGCGGTCCAGCAACTGCGGCGAGCACGTCACCGACAACGACATGTCGGCCGACGGGTCGCGCAGCGTCAGAAACGCGGTGCGGGTGCCGGGACGAGCATTGATCTGCGTCAGCTGGCCCTCGACCCAGATGCTGCCGAGCTTGTCGATCCACCCGGCGACCTTCATGGCGACGGTACGCACCGGCCACGGTTGCTCGGCGGTGCTCGCGCCTGCCTGTGTCGAACCTGGCTGGGTGGGACCGGACTGGGTTGGGGGAGTGCTCACTTGGCCTTGGCGGTGGTGATGCGGTTGGCGAGCATCGTCTGGAAGGGTGCGCGGGAAAGCGTGTCGTTCTCGTAGTCCAGGAGAGTTTCGAGGTCCTCGATCGACAGGGTGCGCAGGCGGGCGCGCAGCTGTGCCAGGGCGAGGGTGTCGAAATCGATCATCTCGACTATCTCCGGCTTGGCAGCGGACGGAGCGCGCTTGGCCGAGGTGTCTTGCACCGGCTCGTCCAGCGGTGGCGTCGAGTACAGCGCAAAGCGGCCGTTCGCGGCAACCGGTTCGGCCACGGGCGCGTCGGGCACATCGACATCGTCGGTGATGGCAGCGTCGTCGAATCTCGAATCGGGATCGAAGGCGGTGTCGAAGGTCTCGTCGCCGTCCTCGTCGAAGCTGGCCCATGCAGGCTGCTCTTCGTGTGGGGTTCCGATGATCGGCAGGTTCGCGATGATCAGATCGCCCTTGATGGCCAGCGCCGTCACCTGTTGCTGCAGCCGCATGCTGCGCGCGAGCGCTTCGCTGACGACGGTCATCGGCAACATCAGGGCGGAACCGGGAAGCTTGCGCGCCTCTTCCACGACGGTCACCGCGACGCCGGCAGCCACACGCGCTGCAAAGGGGACTCGAGTCATGTGCACCAGACTGCCCGAAACGGTGAACTTTGGGTAGCCGACACCCTGTAGCGGGCATCGGGGCCGCGCGGGAGGGAGGCAGCCGAACAGGGTGCACGTATCCTGGACGGTATGTCTTCGGCTGTTCCTCTGAATCTTGGTATTGCACACTCCGCCGGTGCGGGTAAGTCCGCCTATGCAGGGGGTAAGCGAGTGCTGCTCGCTGAGCCGCGAGGTTACTGCGCGGGTGTCGATCGTGCGGTCGAGACGGTCGAGAAGGCACTGGAGCAGCACGGTGCGCCGGTGTACGTGCGCAAGGAGATCGTGCACAACCGACACGTGGTCGAGACGCTGTCCGATCGTGGCGCGGTGTTCGTGGAGGAGACCGACGAGGTGCCGGAGGGATCTCTGCTGGTGTTCTCGGCGCACGGTGTGTCGCCCGCCGTGCACACCTCTGCGGCCGAGCGGAATCTGCGCACCATCGACGCCACCTGCCCGTTGGTCACCAAGGTGCATCAGGAAGCCAAGCGCTTCGCCCGGGACGATTACGACATCCTGCTGATCGGGCACGAGGGCCACGAGGAGGTCGAGGGCACCGCCGGTGAGGCTCCCGATCACATTCAGCTGGTGGACGGCCCCGAGTCGGTCGGCAACGTCACCGTCCGGGACGAGAACAAGGTCATCTGGCTCTCGCAGACCACGCTGAGCGTCGACGAAACGATGACGACGGTCGCGAAACTGCGTGAGCGCTTCCCGGCACTGCAGGACCCCCCGAGCGACGACATCTGCTACGCCACCCAAAACCGTCAGGTCGCGGTGAAGGCCATGGCACCGGAATGCGACCTGGTGATCGTCGTCGGATCGAAGAACTCCTCGAACTCGGTGCGTCTGGTCGAGGTGGCACTGGGAGCCGGGGCGCGGGCCAGCTATCTGGTCGACTACGCGAAGGAAATCGACTTGGCCTGGCTCGACGGGGTCGAGACGATCGGCATCACCTCGGGTGCGTCCGTCCCGGAAATTCTGGTGCAGGGCGTCATCGAACTGTTCGCCGAGCACGGATACGCAGACGTGCAGCCGGTCACCACCGCGAACGAGACCCTGGTGTTCTCCCTGCCCCGCGAGCTACGCCCGGCTCGCTAGAACCAGATCGCGCGCAGGCTGAGCACAAAAAACGCCCCTCGTTGTGATCCACGCCCGGTACTACGGGCTCGGATCACCACGGGGGCGTTTTTCGATTCGTCGTGCGCGCAACGCCCGGCCAGTAGGCCGTTGTTCAGTCCGTGTGGCGGTCGCGGTAGCGGACCTGCGGCACCGGATGCGGGGGAATATCGTCCCGGTGCGAGGCAGGGGCGGCGTGATTGCCGTGGCCGCTGCCGGCGGTCGTGTTGCCGGGAGCACTCATCGGGGGAGTCGCGACGGGCCGCGCTCCGGTGCTGTACGGATCGGCGACCTCGCGAGGAGACTGCACTCGCGCCGAGCGCTCGCGACCAGGCTCCGACGAGTAACGGGGTTCAGCCGAATAGCGGGGCTCTGCCGTGTGCCGTGACTCGGACGACTGCCGGGACTGTGCCTGCGGATACTGCGCGCGCGGGTACTCGGGCTTCTGATAGTCCGGCTTCTGGTACTCGGGCTTGTAGTCCTGCCGGGGGGAGTCGGTGGCGGTGTATCGAGGCTGTGGTGCTGCCGGCGCAGCCGATCGACGAGGGCTCACGGTCGGATCGGTCGCGGCACGCGTACCAGCGCGAGGGGTCGCGCTGGAACGAGGGTCGGTGCGCGGGCGAGATTCGCTGCTCCTGCGGCCGACGTACGGCTCGGGCACGATGTCGGTGGCCTCGGTTGCGGACACGGTGCTGCGATCGGCCGCAGCTGCTCGCCTGCGGGACCGTTCGGGTCGTTCTTCCTGTGCTCGTCGCTGCGCTCTGGTGGGCTTGTCGTCGCTGAGCTTCGGGCTGCGTCGAGCGGCGGGAGCATGTGTGTTCTGTCGTTTGAGCACGATGCGCAGCGCGCCGAGGCCGACCGCAACCACGGTGCCGAGCAGCATCAGAGGAAAGCGGTTGACCAGCGGAATGGCGACGTTGAGGATGATGTCCTTGAGGCTGGTGCCTGCGTTGTCGGTGAAGTACTGGTACGACAGTGGCACGGCCACGAACAGGATCAGCGGGGCTTGCACCATCGCGGTGAACAGTCCGCGGAAGCGAACGAGAAGGACGCCGGCGATGCAGCCGAGGACGTACATGAACGCGAACGCACCGGTCAGCTCGGTTCCACGGGCGGCATCGATGAGGAATCCGAGAAAAGTCAGTCCCGCAGCGATCGCGACGGCACCCCAAGCGGGCACGCCGGGCAGGGTCGCGAGGATGGACCGGTGATCCAGCGGTACCCCGGAGCGGGCACGTTGGGAGGTAGACACCCCCCGAGGTTAGCCGTTGTTCAGCCGACTGCATCGCTGACATGACCGAAGTCGTGCCGGTAGCGGGATGAATCGGACAGTGTGGGTCGCTCGTCCACTCTGGCGATGTCCACGGGATCGGCGTCGAACAGCTCGAGCTCGTGCAGCTTTCTCGCCGTCACACTCACGCGGGTGTCGACCGATCCGACGGTGGAATTGAAGGACTCCACCGCCTTGCCGAGGTGGGCTCCGAGCTTGTTCAGGTGTGTCGAGACGACGCCGATCCGCGCGTACAGCTCGCGTCCCAGTTGCTGGATCCGCGCCGCATCCTCGGCCAGCGACTCCTGCTTCCACGTGTAGGCGACGGTGCGCAACAAGGCGATCAGAGTGGTGGGCGTGGCCAGGATCACGTTCCGGCCGAAGGCGTACTCGAGCAGACTCGTGTCCGAGGTGAGGGCAGCGTCGAGAAACGGGTCGCCGGGAACGAACAGCACGACGAACTCCGGTGTCGGCTCGAACGCCTGCCAGTACGCCTTGTCGGCCAACTGGTCGATGTGGGTGCGTAGCTGTTTGGCATGGCGACGCAGATTCTTCTCCCTGGTGCCGGGATCCTCGTCCTGAGCAGCGTCGAGATAGGCCGCGAACGGCACCTTGGCGTCGACGACGATCTGACGACCTCCGGCGAGGCGGACGATCATGTCCGGTCTGATGCCGTCCTTGCCGACCTGCGTGTCGAAATCGCAGTGTTTGACCATCCCCGCCAGCTCGACGACTCGTTCGAGCTGGATCTCACCCCACCGGCCCCGGATCTGCGGTGCCCGCAGCGCAGTCACCAGCTGGCCGGTCTGGGTGGACAGATGCATCGACGCTCGATGCATGCCGGTGACTTGCTCCGACAGGCCCGCGTACGCCCTGATGCGATTGTGTTCCACCTGCCGCACGTGCTCGGAGAGCGCATCGACAGCGTCGTGCAGCGGCTCGACGAGGTGGGAGATCTGCTGACCGATGACCGTCGAATTGCGTCGCGCAGAATCCTCGTTCACCGCGCCGAGCGACTGGCGGAGCAGCGCCTCGTTCTGGCGAAGAGCAGACAGTTGAGCTTCCGCTCGGACGGCCCGATCGCCCGTCCGAGAGGCATGCAACAGCCAGCCCATTGCCGCGCCGATGCCGAGAGCCACGAGCAGGCCGAACGCGGTGAGAATGTTCATGGCGCAGATGATGCAGGACGGTACCGACAACTTTCGTTCGCGAAGCCCGTCGATCACGCTGGGTTCCGACAGGCCGACTCGCCTCGGAGAGTTTGTCGGTGGTTCCCGATAGCGTCGTCGGTATGAGAATCCTGCACACCTCGGACTGGCATATCGGTCGCACCTTTCACGGTGTCGACCTGTTGGCCGACCAGGGCGCTGTGCTCGAGTCCATCGCGAAACTGGTTGCGGCACAATCGATCGACGTGGTGGTAGTACCGGGCGACATCTACGACCGCGCAGTTCCCAGTGCGGACGCAGTCCTCGTCTGCAATCGCGGACTGGAAGCAATTCGAGCAGCAGGTGCCGTGATCGTCGCGACGTCGGGAAACCACGATTCACCCGCGCGGCTCGGAGCCGGTGCTGCGTTCGCCTCGGCGGGAGGGCTGCATCTGATGACCCGGGTCGGTGACGTCGCAACCCCGGTCGTCATCGACGACGAGCACGGCTGCGTTGCCTTCTACGGCATCCCGTATCTCGAGCCCGAGACCACGCGAGTCGAACTCGACGTTCCCTCTGCGCGCACCCACGCCGACGTGCTCGGTGCTGCGATGGATCGGGTGCGCGGTGACCTGACAGCGAGAAGTGATGCAGGGCAACCCGTTCGCTCGGTCGTGCTCGCCCACGCGTTCATCGTCGGCGGTGAGGCGACGGGTTCGGAGCGTTCGATCTCCTCCGGAGGTATCGAAACAGCACCGGCATCGGCGTTCGACGGCGTCGACTACGTGGCGCTGGGCCATCTGCATTCCCCACAGACTCTCACCGATCGAGTGCGGTACTCCGGTTCTCCCTTGCCGTACTCGTTCGGTGAACGATCGCACCGCAAGGCCGTCTGGATTCTCGACCTCGATGCCGACGGCCTCTGCAGCGTCGAGCGAGTGGACCTGCCGGTGGTACGCGGCCTCGCCCGAATCGAAGGCACCGTCGAGGAATTGACAACAGACACAGCCTATTGCGAGTTCGAGGACCACTACGTCTCCGCCGTCCTCACCGACGAGGTGCGTCCGGTGGACGCAATGCGACTGCTGCAGCGGCGTTTTCCGCACGCGATACATCTGGAGTGGCGTCGCCCCGAGGGTTCCGGCGAGCTTCGCTACCGCGACCGAGTGCGCGGCCGTAGCGATCTCGACATCGCCACCTCGTTCGTGACGGATATGCGAAGCGCACCCACCGCAGCGGAGTCCGCACTCCTGGCTCGCGCGCTGAGTTCCGTACAACGCGAAACCGAGTCCACTCGCGAGCAGGCCACCGCAGCCGACCGCGGCGCCGCATGAGGCTGCATTCACTCGAGATCACCGCCTTCGGTCCCTTTGCCGGTACGGAGACGGTGGACTTCGACGCCCTCGGAGCCGACGGGCTCTTCCTCCTGCACGGCCACACCGGAGCAGGCAAGACGACGGTCCTCGACGCCGTCGCGTTCGCGCTGTACGGAACCGTGCCCGGAGCTCGCCGTGAGGGCAAGCGGCTGCTGTCCGATCACGCTCCCACCGGAGCGGTTCCACAGGTCACGTTGGAAGCGACACTCGGTGGTCGACGCGTCAGGATCGTGCGCAGTCCGGAGTTCCTGCGGCCCAAGCTCCGAAGCACGGGCACCACCAAACAACATGCCAAAGCCAGTCTCACCTGGCTCGACGGCCGTGGGCAGAACCTCACTCGGCTCAGCGAGATCGGTGACGCCGTCAATGCATTGCTCGGAATGAGCGCCGACCAGTTCTTTCAGGTGGTGCTGCTGCCGCAGGGCGAGTTCGCGCGATTCCTGCGCGCCGACAGCGACGAGCGCGGAAACCTGCTCGAAAGACTCTTCGACACAGGCAGATTCGGTGATGTCGAAGAGTGGTTCGCGCGGCGCCGTCGAGAGTTGGCCGCCGAACTCGCCGACGCTCACCACGGCATCGACATCATGCTCGGCCGGGTATCACAGGCATCGGGAGTGCCCGAGCCCGCGAACGAGAACGGCGAGCAACCCGATCCCCTCGAATGGGCCGCCGACGTTCTCGACGACGCACGACAGAACCGGACTCTCGCGCAAGGTCGGGCGGTGTTGGTCGACGCGGCAGCTCGGCGCGCGTCGGCAGCTCTTGCCTCTGCCTCCACCGTCCTCGATCTGCAGCGGCGGCGTGCGCTCGCCGAGAGCCAACTGGCGCAGTACCGCGACGGTGAAGCGGCTCGGGCAGCGCTGCGACGCACACTCTCGGATTCCGCGGCGGCAGGCCCGATCGCAGACGCCGCAGCCGACCTTCGCCTCGCACGGGCGGCAGCCGATGCGGCGACTGCTGCACTTGCCGCGGCCGACAGCGCTCTGCCCGACACCGCCGAGGGACAGCGCTTCCGCGACGCGTTGCACTGGCCGCCCGCGCCTGCCGACCCTGCGGACGAGCGCACTGTCATCGCCGAGTTCGTGCGCACCTGGACCATCGACGTGGCGCGGCTGCAGTCTCTGCTCGGTCTCACCCGCGAAGCGGACCGGCTCGACGCCACTCTCGCCGACTATCGTGCACAGCAACGCACCACCGCAGCAGCGATAGAACGCACCGTGCAGACACAGAACTCGATGCCCGAGAAGATCGCAGCCGTCGAATCGCGGATGGCACGAGCCTCCGCGGCTGCGGCAGAGCTGGCGGGCCTGGAGGAGCGCTGCGTACGGGCCCGCCTGGCAGCGGAGTCTGCACTCGAATTGGTGCGCAAGCGTGCCGCTCTGGCCGAGGCCGAACGTGCCCGCGACACCGCTGGAGCGGCCCACAACAAGGCCTGGGAGCATCTGCTCGATCTCCGTGAGCGCCGCATCGATGGGATGGCGGCCGAGCTGGCGGCTCGGTTGTCTGCGGGCGAGCCCTGCGTGGTGTGTGGGTCGCAGGTGCACCCGCATCCTGCTGCGGCGTCGCCGTCGACCGTCACGAAGGCGCAGGAAGACAAGGCTGCTGCCGCGGAACGTAAGGCCGCGGCTGTGCTCGATCTTGCGGTCGCAGATGTCGCAGAAGCACGACGCGGCGTCGACCTGCTGCACGACCGCACCGGTGGAGCCTCCACTGCGGAATCGGCCCAGATCCTCGACGCTGCAACCAGCGCACTGCGGGTTGCCCGCGAGAGTGCTGCCGATGTCGACCCGGCACACGCGGAGCTGAGGCGGCTGCGCAGCGAGTCGGCTGCGCTGACGGTCACGCTTCACGATCTCGTCGCCTCGCGCGGCGCCGTGGACGAGCGCATATCGGTCACCGAGGAATCCGTGGCGCAGATGCGCGCATCGGTGGCCGCGGAGGTCGACGAGGGTGTCTCGCTGGTGGACCGAATTGCCGAGCGAGAAGCGTCGATCGACGGTGCCCGAAGAATTCAAGAGGCGCGCATCGAGTGGCTCGACGCCACCGCGCAGGCGGATGTTCTACTCGCACAACTCGATCGACGAGTGGAGGCGTCGAACTTCGATTCCGTCGACGCCGCAGCCGGGGCAGTTTTGGCGGCAGACCGTGCCGAACGGATCGAGGCCGAACTCCGCGCAGCCGAGGAGACCAGAGCACACGCCGAACATGTTCTCTGCGAGCCCGCCATCGTGGCCGTCGCCGGGCAGCCACCGGTTGATCTCGACCCGTTGCGTCTGGCCTGCGAGGAGTTGGACGGCCAGGTCAGGGCTGCCGCCGCGTCGGTTGCGGAATGCCGAAGGCGCGCAGACGATCTGGAACGACTGATCGCCGAACTGTTCACCGCAGCCCAGGCCATTGCGCCGCAGCGGGCCGAATTCGACGAGCTCGCCAACCTGGCGGACGTGGTGGCAGGCCGCGGCCAGAATGCACGCAAGATGTCGTTGCGGTCCTACGTTCTTGCGTCCCGACTCGAGGACGTCGCCGAGTCTGCATCCGCGCGGCTGCGTCGAATGTCTTCGGGGCGTTACGAATTCGTCCACTCCGACGAGGCGGGCGTCCGCGGGAAGCGCGGCGGTCTCGGGTTGGACATCCGGGACGACTACACCGGCGTCGTGCGCTCCGCGAAGACGCTCTCGGGCGGTGAAGCGTTCCTCGCCTCGCTCTCGCTTGCGCTGGGTCTGGCCGACGTCGTGGCCGCCGAATCGGGCGGCGTAGTGCTGGACACCATGTTCATCGACGAAGGATTCGGCACGCTCGACGCCGACACCCTCGAATCGGTGATGGCCGTCCTCGACGAACTACGCGCGGGCGGACGCGTCGTCGGCGTCGTCAGTCACGTCGACGAGATGCGGCAGCGAATTCCCAGTCGCCTCTACGTCAAGCGGGAGCGCACCGGGTCCACCCTTCAGGTCGT
Source organism: Rhodococcus sp. 077-4 (assembly GCF_047782425.1). Classification (NCBI taxonomy): domain Bacteria; kingdom Bacillati; phylum Actinomycetota; class Actinomycetes; order Mycobacteriales; family Nocardiaceae; genus Rhodococcus; species Rhodococcus sp. 077-4. The sequence goes on from NZ_JAJPWC010000001.1 coordinate 1,722,711, forward strand.
CGCGTCCTGACCCGAGGCAGGTTTGTCGGACTTCGACTCGTCCTCGTCCAGACCGGCCTGTTCGTCGGTCAGTCCTTCGGGCGGCGGGATCTCGTCTTCGAGCTCGTCCTGATCCGGTTCGGTCGAGCGTGCGTCGATCTGCTCGGACAGGTACCTGATCAGCACTGCTGCGACCGCTGCGGCGGGCACTGCGAGGAATGCGCCGATGATGCCGAACAGCGAGCTGCCGCCGGCGACGGCCAGCAGCACTATCGCCGGATGCAGGTTCATGCTGCGGCTCTGCAGAATCGGCTGCAGCACATTGCCCTCCAGCTGCTGCACCGCCACGATGATGGCGAGCACGATCAGCGCTGTCGTCAGGCCGTTCGCCACCAGAGCGACCAGTACCGCGAGAGCGCCCGCGACGAAGGCACCGATGATCGGGATGAAGCCGCCGATGAACGTCAAGGTTGCCAGTACCAGTGCCAGCGGAACGCCGAGAATGACGAGGCCGACACCGATGAAGATGGCGTCGATGAAACTGACGATGGCCTGGGTTCGGATGAACCCGCCCAGCGTCGCCCACATTCGCGACAGCACCTCGCCCAGGTGGGTTCCGGCGCGGCCACCGGAGAATCCGTGCAGCCACGGCAAAAATTTCGGTCCGTCCTTGACGAAGAAGAACGTCAGAACCAAGACCAGCGCCAAGGTGACCAGTAGCGAGCCGGCAGCCGACACACCACTGAAGACACCGCTGGCGATGACCTCCCCGCTGTCCTGCAGGCGCGAGACGATGGCCGACACCGCCGAGTCGATCTGGTCGTCGCCGATGTTGAGCGGCGGACCCTTCAGCCAGTCCTGAACCTGTGCGATACCGCCCGACGCCTGGTCGACCAACTCGGGAGCCTGCTCGGCGACCGAGGGGATGATCAGGGTGATCACGCCGCCGATGACGACGAAGAACACGACGAGCGATACCGACGCGGCCAAGGCGGGAGGAAAGCCCAGACGCATCATCAGCTTCGCCGGCGGCCACAACACCGTTGCGACGATCACCGCGAGCAGGACCGGAAGCAGAATGACCCAGAGATGCCCGATCAGCCAGCCCAACACCCACGCTCCGGCGGCGATCGAAATGAGGATCAGCGACCACTTGGCAAGCCACATGCCGCCGACCCCGATGAGGTCACCGCGGTCTCGGCTGGACTCGGACTTCGACGTACTGCCGGGAACTGCCGATTCGGTCACTGTGGGGTCCTCACATTCGGCGGGTGGCGGTTCGTGAAGAACCATAACGTCCCGGCATGCGGTGGGCTCGCGTCACCGCCTTCGATCAGGCGGCTTCATGCGCCAGCAACCACTTCTTCACCGGCAATCCCCAACGAAAGCCGCCGAGGGCGCCGCCGATCCGCACCACCCGGTGGCACGGCACGAACAGCGCGGCGGCATTGCGAGCGCAGGCCGACGCCGCACCGCGGATGGCGGTTGGTCGGCCGGACAGTTCTGCGAACTGTGAATAGGTCACCGGTGCCCCGGGTTCGACGGTTCGCAGCACGCCCCAGGCATGCATGAGAAATTCGCCGGATCGTTGGGCGACGGCAACGGAGTCGATCACGGTCAACTCGCCGCGATGGTAGGCATCGACGGCTCGGGTCACCTCGCCGAGGTCCGGCGCGTCACGCACGGTGTCGGGCCGCATCGTCGGGTGGATCAGTATGCGGAGCTCCTCGACGTCGGCGGTCCATCCGGATGCGAGGACGCGCTGATCGGCGTCGACGATGGTGGTGAACGGACCGATCGGGGTGTCCTGCGTCGCGGCGGTTGCTGGGGTGAAAATACCGGCGGTCATGCTTCTCTTCTTTCCAGTGCGGTGATCCACAGGTGCATCGAGACGTATGAACGCCACGGAGCCCAGCGGGCAGAATTGTCCAACGAGATGTCCAGCGCCTGAGCGCCTTGACGGACGACGAGATCGGTGTCGAGCAGAACATCGGGGTCGCCGAGTAGCCGCATCACGACATAACGGGCGGTCCAAGGGCCGATTCCTTTGAGTGCGAGCAGTTCTCGCTCGAGTTCCGGCCCTTCTCGCGCGGGATGCAGCACGACGCTTCCCGACGCGATGGCGTCGGCGACGCGGATGACGGTCTGTACTCGGGCGGCAGGTCCGGTGAGTATCTCGTGGCCTCGTTCGGCGATGACGGCGGGTTCGGGGAACAGTCGGGTGACGCGTCCGTCGCCGAAGTCCAGGGGTGCGCCGAGGGCATCGACGAGCCGGGCGGTGTGGGTGGCGGCTGCCTTCAGTGAGATCTGCTGCCCGATCACGGTGCGCAGCAACATCTCTGCGCCGTCGACCACTCCGAGGGCGCGGATGCCGGGGTGGGCGTCGACGCTCGGTGCCAACTGCGGATCGCTGCGTAGGGCGTCGTCGACGGCGACTGGATCGGCATCGAGATCGAGTAGGTGTCGGATCCGGGCGACGGCGGGTGCCAGATCGCGCATGTCCTGCAATGTCACTGCGGCACTGATGTATCCGTCCATCACCCGTAATGCCACGAGCCCGGCTGCGTGCGGCAGGGCTAGCGAGCGCACGTATTCCCCATCCTCGGCGAAGGACTCGATGCCCTCGACCACGTGGCCCTTGAGGAACCACTCGATCCAGCCACGGTCCAAAGGTTGGCGGTAAGGCAACCGCAGTGTGACGGTTCCGCCTGCGGCCGAGACGGCGGTGCGGTGTGCCTCGCGGCGCAGCGTCGACGGGTCGACGGCGAAGACTTCCTTGATGGTGTCGTTGAACTGCCGGACGCTGGAAAAGCCGGCCGCGAAGGCGACGTCGGCCATCGACATGTCGGTGGTCTGGATCAGCGTGCGGGCGGTGTGGGCGCGATGCGCGCGGGCCAGAGCGAGCGGTCCTGCCCCGACTTCGGCTGTGAGCACGCGGGTCAGTTGCCGGGTCGAGTAGCCGAGGGTGCCGGCGAGGCCGTCGACGCCACCGCGTTCGACGGCTCCGTCGGAGATCAGCCGCATGGCGCGAGAACTGAGATCCGAGTGGATGTTCCAGCGTGGGGAACCGGGAGTGGCGTCGGGCTGGCAGCGGCGGCAGGCGCGGTAGCCGGATTGTTGCGCCGCCGCCGCGGTGGCCAGGAACGAGACGTTGCCGGGCTTGGGTGTGCGGGCCGGGCAGGAGGGGCGGCAGTAGATGCCGGTGGTGGAGACGGCGGTGAAGAACTGGCCGTCGAACCGTGCGTCACGCGAGGAGACTGCGCGATAACACCGATCGAAGTCCAGTTCTTGCACCTGACTGTCGCTGCTCATACGTCCACTGTGTCAGTGCGGACGTGTCGGAGCTAGCGGAAATCGGACGTGGCTGCGCCCCTCGTGCGCGTTTTGCGTACCTCCAGCTACGCAAAACGCGCACGAGGGCGAAGCCCTAACAGCAGCGGGCCCCCGGGTTTCGGTCCGCCTCTGCGTGGCGGTCCTTCCAGTACTGCCGCACGGTCGGTGGCTGCTGGCCCGGGTGGTGGCGGGCCAGATGGGCGACATAGCGGTCGTAATCGTGGTCGCCCATCACCGAGGTGATCCACCACCACAGCCCGCGCATCTAGTGCGCCGATCCGGGGCGGCGGACGGTACCTGCTTCGATCAGCTCGTCCCATTCGGCCTGGATCTTCTTCTCCGCCGGGGTGAGGACGAAACCGGTGGGGCCGAAGATCTTCGACGGCACCTCGGGCTCCTCGTTGTCCGGAAGATCGACTCCGCGAACGGCTTTGACGCACACCCACACTCCGGCGAACACGACGACCAGCACCAGCACCGCGAAGATGATCGACAGCGTGCCCTGGATGAAGGTGTTGCGGATGACGGCGTCGATGGCCTCGGGGGTCTTGGCGCTGCCGAAGGTGCTCAGGCCCTGCGCCTTTGCGTCGCGGAACTGCGAGTGTTGCGTCCAGTATCCGATGGCCGGGACGGAGGAGAAGATCTTCTGGTACGACGCCGTCATGGTGACGATGAGGTCCCAGGCAAGGGGGAGTCCGGGGATCCAGGCCCACTTGTAGAGGCCACGCTTGACGACGATCACCAGCACCACCGTCAGTGCGATCGCGGCGAGAAGCTGGTTGGCGATACCGAACAGCGGGAACAGGGTGTTGATGCCGCCGAGTGGATCGGTGACGCCCATGAGAAGGATTGCGCCCCATGCTGCGACGACGATGAGGGAGCAGATCCAGGCACCGGGACGCCAGGACGGATCCTTGAACTTCTTGGCCGTCGAGCCGGGCAGGTTGCCGATGCTGTCGGAGAGCATGAAGCGCGCGACGCGGGTTCCGGCGTCGACCGTGGTGAGGATGAACAGTGCCTCGAACATGATCGCGAAGTGGTACCAGAACGACTTGAGCCCCGGCCCGCCGAACACCTGGTGCAGTACCTCGGACATACCGAACGCCAACGTCGGTGCGCCGCCGGTGCGCGAGATGATCGACTCCTCGCCCACATCGGCTGCAGCCTGGCTCAATTCGGCGGGGGTGATGGCATCGCCGCTCAGCGGCAATTTGCTGACGTACTCCGCCGCAGTCTCAGGTGTGCCACCGGTCAGCGTCGTCGGAGCGTTCAGTGCGAAGTAGATGTGCTGATCCAGAACGCAGGCCGTGATCAACGCCATGATGGCGACGAAGGACTCGGTGAGCATGCCGCCGTAGCCGATCATGCGCATCTGCTTTTCCTTCTCGAGCAACTTCGGCGTGGTGCCGGAGGAGATCAGAGCGTGGAACCCGGAGAGCGCACCGCAGGCGATGGTGATGAACAGGAACGGGAACAGCGATCCTGCGAATGCCGGGCCGTTGCCCTCGGTGGCGAAACTCGTCATTGCCGGCATCTGGATCTCGGGACGTGCGATGAGGATGCCGACGGCCAGCAGTGCGATGGTGCCGACCTTCATGAACGTCGAGAGGTAGTCGCGCGGTGCGAGCAGCAGCCACACAGGCAGGATGCAGGCGAGCAGGCCGTAGCCGATCAGCAGCCAGGCGACGGTCACCTTGGAGAGGGTGAACCAGTCTGTGCCCCATTCGGTTTCGGCTACCCAGCCGCCGGAGACGATCGCGAGCAGCAGCAGGACGACGCCGATGAGGGAGACCTCGGTGACGTTGCCCGGTCGCAGGAAGCGCAGGTAGACGCCCATGAACAGTGCGATCGGGATGGTCAGCGCGATGGAGAAGACGCCCCACGGGCTTTCGGCGAGTGCGTTGACGACGACGAGGGCGAGCACCGCGATGAGGATGATCATGATGACGAACACCGCGACCAGGGCGGCGGTTCCGCCGATCACTCCGAGTTCGTCTCGGGCCATCTGTCCGAGGCTGCGGCCGTGCCGACGCGTCGAGATCCAGAGCACCAGGAAATCCTGTACGGCACCGGCGAACACGACGCCGATGATGATCCACATGGTGCCGGGCAGGTAGCCCATCTGAGCGGCGAGGACGGGTCCGACGAGCGGTCCGGCTCCGGCGATCGCGGCGAAGTGGTGGCCGAACAGCACCCGACGGTCCGTCGGCATGTAGTCCCTGCCGTTCTCCAGAATTTCGGCGGGCGTGGCGCGGTCGTCGCGCGGGAAGACGATCTTGCGTTCGATCAGCCTGGCGTAGAAGCGAAAAGCGAAGATGTACGTGCACACCGCGGCGATGACGAACCAGACGGCGTTGGGGTTCTCACCGCGGACGATGGCGATGATCGTCCAGGCGACGCCGCCGAGCAGGCCGATGGCAACGAGCATGAGCCGCTTGATCGTGGTCATCGGATGTGACTCGACGACGCCGACGGGCGGTAGATCGGGATCTGTCTTCAGCAATTCGACGTGTGGTTCGTCGGCCGCTTTCAGTGACATGTGTGGGGTCTCCATGGTCGCAGGTGTGACTGCGATCACCCTATGTGCGGCGCGGGTGCACGTCCTCGAATCGACGCATCGCGGTGCGCTCGGCGGTTGCTGGAGTGCGACGAGCGGCAACCCTGCCGAGATGCCCGCAGATCAGCCGCCGAGGGCGTCGTCGACGGCTCGGGCGCTGAGTACCTGGTCCAATACCAGTGCTGCGCTGCCGATGACCCCGGAGAGGTCGCCGTGGGTGGTGGCCTGGATGGTGAGGGCCTTGGTGGCCAGGGCGGTGGCGTTTCCGTAGACGGTTTCACGCAGCCCGGCGACGAAGATGTCGTAGGCGTTCGCCATGTCGCCGCCGATGATGAGCACTTCGGGGTTGAGCAGGTTCACGGCACCGGCCAGAGTTTCGCCGATGTGGCGGCCACTGTCGCGGATGAGTCTGCGCGCTTCCGGGTCTCCGCTCACCGCGAGGTCGACGACGCCGCGGATGTGGCCGACATTGCGCCCCTGCTCGTTGAGCGCGCGCACCAGTGCCCAGCCGCCGGCGATGGCTTCGAGGCAGCCGCTGTCGCCGCACCTGCACGCGACGCCCACTGCGGCTGCAGTCTTGGTGTGGCCGAATTCGCCTGCAGCTCCTAGTGATCCACGCTGCAGCGCGCCGCCTGCGACGATTCCGGCTCCCAGGCCCGTCGACGCTTTGACCAGCAGGGCATTGCGGAAGCGATCTCGATTGTCTCGGCGTTCGGCCAGGACCATCGCATTGGCGTCGTTGTCGAGAAACACCGGAGCCGATGTGGTGTCGGCGAAGAACGGCGCCAGCGGCACCCCGTCCCAGCCGTGCATGATCGGCGAATCCAGGCTGCAACCCCGGTCGGTGTCCGCAGTGCCGGGGATGGACAGACCGACCCCGAGGATGCGGTGGCCGGTTCGCTGCGATTCGTCGAGGAGTGCTTCCAGACGCTTGGTGATCTGCGGCATCAGCTCGTCCGGGCCGACGCCGATCTCCTGGTCGACGCTGTCGCTCGCGAGCAGTTCCCCGCCGAGTGTGAAGACTCCCAGTTGGGAGCGACTGCGTCCGATCGCGGCGGCGAGTACGACGCCGGCGTCGACGTCGAAGGACAGCCGTGCGGGAGGTCGGCCGCCGGTCGAATGCGTGTCCTCGGTTTCGACGACGAGGCCGAGTTCGGTGAGCGCGGCGACGCGGGAGGCGACGGCCGACCGGGAGAGGCCGGTGATCCGGCCGAGTTCCGTGCGGGTTTCGGCGTCTCCGTCGCGAACGAGAGCGAAGATGCCACCTGCCGTTGCAGGTGGAGCGCTCAGGCGCGGCATCGACATGGACGCCATTCAACCAACTGGCAACTTTTCCGGCAACAGCCTAAGAAGTGCCACTTATAACTTCGAAAAACATAAGTTGGGTTGCTGGACGACCCAAGCGGCCTTAGGGTTGATCGTGAGAGACCGAACATCGGAGATGCTCATGGACACACTTCATCCGGTTCTGCGGCAGGTCACCGACCGCATCGCAGACCGCAGCCAGTCCGCCCGCACCACATATCTCGCTCGCATCGCAGACGCGGGGGATCGAGGCCCCGCCCGAGGACGCCTCGCCTGCGCCAACATCGCCCACGGCTTCGCTGCCTCCGGCACGGCCGACAAGCAGGCCCTCCGCGGCATGGTCAAACCCAACATCGCCATCGTGTCCGCGTACAACGACATGCTCTCGGCGCACAAGCCGTTCGAGACCTACCCCGCCGTGCTCAAGAAGTCCGTTATCGACGCCGGTGGCATCGCGCAGTTCGCCGGCGGCGTTCCCGCCATGTGCGACGGCATCACCCAGGGTCGCGACGGCATGCAGCTCTCGCTCTTCAGTCGCGACATCATCGCGATGTCGACCGCAATCGCGTTGTCCCACGACATGTTCGACGCCACCCTCATGCTCGGGGTGTGCGACAAGATCGTCCCCGGAATGCTCATCGGCGCACTGAGTTTCGGTCATCTCCCCGCGGTGTTCGTGCCCGCGGGACCGATGACGTCCGGACTCCCCAACGGGGAGAAGGCAAAAGCGCGCCAGCTCTACGCCGAGGGCAAGGTGGGCCGCGAGGCGCTGCTGGACGCCGAGGCCGCGTCGTATCACGGCAGTGGCACGTGCACGTTCTTCGGAACGGCCAATTCCAATCAGCTGCTCATGGAGGTCATGGGTCTGCACCTGCCGGGATCGTCGTTCGTGAACCCCGGAACTGCGATGCGCGACGCATTGACCCGCGAGGCCGCCCACGTCGTCACCGGCCTGACGTCGCTCGGTGACAATTACACGCCGGTGGGGGAGATAGTCGACGAGAAGTCGATCGTCAACGGCTGCGTCGCGTTGCTCGCCACCGGTGGTTCGACCAACCACACGATGCACCTCGTCGCGATCGCGAAGGCCGCCGGCATCACGTTGACCTGGCAGGACCTGTCCGATCTGTCGGCCGTCGTACCGCTGATGGCGCGGATCTACCCGAACGGCAAGGCGGACGTCAACCACTTCCACGCGGCAGGCGGTCTCGGGTTCGTCATCGGGTCTCTGCTCGACGCGGGGTTGATGCATGAGGACGTCACAACCATTGCGGGCAAGGGTCTTTCGCGCTACACGCAGGAACCGAAGCTGGACGGGGACGGCGTCATGTGGCAGGACGGCACGCGAATCAGCCACGACGCCAGCGTGTTACGTGGAGCGAGCGAGCCCTTCAGTGCCGACGGCGGACTGAAGATGCTGACCGGGCCGATCGGCAAGTGCGTGATCAAGACCTCCGCGGTGGCGCCGGAACATCGGGTGGTCAGCGGGCCGGCGCGGGTATTCGACGACCAGGCGGACTTCCTCGCGGCTTTCGACGCGGGGCTGCTCGACTCCGATTTCGTTGCGGTGCTGCGCTATCAGGGACCGCAGGCCAACGGAATGCCCGAGCTGCACAAGCTCACCCCGGCACTGGGAATCCTGCAGGATCGAGGCCGGTCCGTCGCCCTGATCACCGATGGCCGGATGTCGGGAGCCTCCGGGAAGGTCCCTGCAGCAATTCATTTGACGCCCGAGGCCGCGAGTGGCGGACCGATCGCGAAGATCCTGGACGGTGACGTGATCACCCTCGATTCCCTCGGTGGAACATTGTCGATCGACGTTCCGCTCGCCGAATTCGAGGCACGGCCGGTCACCGGTCGTGTGTTGGACGCCGACGAGTGGTCGAGTACCGGTCGTGACCTGTTCTCCGGGATGCGTGCGATCGTCGGTCCGGCCGACGAGGGTGCCATGTTCGTGATGCGTTGACCCTCGATGGCTCAAGAAAAAGGTAAGAAATTGACTGCATCCCTGCTCGACCGCGTACCCGTCATCCCCGTCGTCGTCATCGACGAACTCGAACACGCCGTTCCCATAGCCCGCGCCCTGGTGGCGGGCGGAGTGCCCGTAATCGAGCTGACCCTGCGGACGCCGGTGGCCCTCGACGCCATCGAGCGCATCGCCGCGGAGGTTCCCGAGATCCTGATCGGTGCAGGCACGATCGTCACTCCCGGTCAGGCGAAACAGGCCGCCGACGCGGGCGCTCAGTTTCTGGTTTCGCCTGGCTGCACGCCGTCACTGACCAAAGCGATGCGAGACACCGGGCTGCCCCACTTACCCGGCGCTGCAACGGTATCCGAGGTGCTCACCCTCCTCGAGGCCGGCTACACCGAGCTCAAGTTCTTCCCGGCCGAGGGGTCGGGCGGCGCGAATTTCTTGAAGTCCATTTACTCGCCGATCCCCGCCGCAAAATTCTGCCCGACGGGTGGCATCTCCACTGCCAACGCGTCGAGCTATCTGGCGTTGCCGAACGTCGGCTGCGTGGGGGGATCGTGGCTCACCCCGGCTTCGGCCGTCGCGCAGGAGGATTGGGACGAGATCGTCGCACTGGCGGCAGCGACGGCCGACCTCGTCTGATCCAGCTCGACTCCGACGATTCTCGATTCGATGGAACCGGACGCGTCGATGCCGCGTCTTATAGCTGTCCGTCATCGAACAATCGGGGGAAATTTTCATGTCGAGTCCGTACGAGCAGTCCGAGTTTCAGCAGCCGTTCCCAGCAGCCCAGCCCTACGCGCAGGCACCGGCCCTGCCGGCCTCGAATGCAGGGTGGGCCGTGGTGGCCGTCATCTTCTTCTGGCCGTTGGCCATCCCGGCGTTCAATCACGCGCTGAAGGTTCATCCGTTGTGGCTGATGGGTGACGTTCAGGGTGCACAGTATTCGTCGAGCCGTGCCGGATTCTTCGGCAAGCTCTCGCTGGGCATCTTCGTGGTCTTCATCGTCCTCTACCTGGCATTCATTGCCCTTGTCGTCGCGAACATGTGACCGGTGGCCTGCGGATGGCGGCAAGCGCTGCTCATCCGCGGGTAACCGAGATGCCGCCGTCGACGTAGAGGGTTGTGCCGTGCACCATCGCGGCGTCGTCCGAGACCAGGAACAGAACGCCGTCGGCGATGTCCTGCGGCGAGAGCACTGTGCCCGCCGGCGTGCCGGCCGTCATGGCGTCCAACACCTGTCGTGCATCCTCGTTGCCCGGCGTCAGCGTCGCACCGGGTGCGAGGGCGTTGACCCGCACACCGCGTGGCCCGAACTCTGCGGCCCAACTGCGAGTGAGCTGTTCGTCGGCGGCCTTGGTTGCGGAGTACATCGCAGCGAACGGGCTTCCCATCGTGGCCATCCACGATCCGATGTTCACGATGACGCCGTTGCCGCGCTCGGCCATGGCCGGTGCCAGTTCACCGACGAGCACGTGCGGAGCCCGGATGTTGACGGCAAGCATTGCGTCGAGTTGGTCGTCGGCGAGATCTGCGGTTGCGGTGGCGGGATAGATGCCGGCGTTGTTGACGAGAATGTCGACTCGGCCACCGAGTGCGTCGGCAGCGCGTCCGGCGAAGTCTCGGATGTCCTGGTAGCTGCCGGAGAGGTCCACCGGTACGAAGGTCGCCGTGCCGTCGGCTGCGGTAATTCGGTCCACTACTGCCGAACCTTTCGCGGAGTCGCGGCCGCTGACGACAACCGATGCGCCGTGAGCGGCGAGAGTCGACGCGATGGCGGCACCGATACCGCTGGTGGATCCGGTGATGACGGCGGTCCGTCCGAAAAGTCGCTGTGGTGCAGAAGAAGTCATGACGTCATGTCTACGGGCGGTGGGCTCGACCAACCAGGCGTCGCTCTGCCTAGGTCTGTCGTGACCAGGTTGGCTATCGCCCGTGTCGCTACTGTGGATTTCGTGAGCAACGACAGGTCCGCCCTCAGTGCGTTTCTGCGTGATCGGCGTGACCGCATGACCCCGACCGAAGCCGGGTTGCCCACCTATCCCGGTGCCCGACGGGTGCCGGGGCTGCGGCGAGAAGAGCTGGCCGCGCTGGCCGGGGTGAGTTCGGATTACTACAGCAAACTCGAACAGGGACGCCAGGCCAACGTGTCGAACGAGGTGCTCCGAGCGATCGCGCGAGCACTGAAGCTGGACGAGGTCGAATGTGCACATCTACTGGACCTCGCCTCTCCAACGGGGCCCGTCGGCGACGCCTCGGAGCGACCGGATCCGGGATTGCTCCAGGTCATGAAGGCGCTCGATCACGTCCCGGTGCTGCTACTCGGACGCTCGGGCACCATCCTGGCCAGCAACGCACTGGTTCGTGCGGTGTTGAGTCTGCCGTCGTCTACCGGGGATTCGTTGTTCCACTACCTCTTCCGTAATCCCATCGCGCGTGAGCGGATCGTGAACTGGTCGCATTTCGCGGCCGCCTCGGTCGCAGCGCTGCGTCGCGATCTCGCTCGTCGACCAGCAGACCCGACCCTGACCGCGTTGATCGACGAATTGCGTTCGTCCGAGCCTTGTTTCGAGCAATGGTGGATCGATCACGAGGTCGCCGACTTTGCAGGTGCAATCAAGATCATCCAGCACCCGGCGGCAGGCACCCTCCAATTCGGAATCGAGTTCTTGACGTCGCCGAGCGCACCGAACCAGAGTCTGATCGTCTATACCGTCGAGGAGGGGTCGAGTACCTCGAAGGTCCTGCCCATCCTGGCCAGCTGGGATCCGAATTCGGCGATCACCTCTTGACCTGAACATTGCTCGAGGTTCTAGCGTCGCAGACATGGACACCCTGAACCTCGGCAGAATCGGCATTTCGATCGACGTGTCACCGTCGTATCTCGACGATGCGCGGACGTTGGAGTCATATGGCTTCACCGCTCTGTGGCCCGCGGGTGGGCAGATCGATCGACTCGGCAGGTTGGTGGACCTGGTTCGAGCCACCGAGACGGCCATCATCGTTCCTGGCATCGTGCCGGTCGATGTGTTCTCGCCCGCGCAGACCGGGGAACTGTTCGACGAACTCTCGGACTCCGGCCGATTCGTCCTCGGCCTGGGCGGACCGCAGACTGCTCGACCTTTGGCGGGGTTGCGTAAGTACCTCGACGAGCTCGAGGTGCCCGCCGATCGCATACTGCTCGCGGCGCTGGGTCCCAAGAAGTTGGAGATGGCCCGAGACCGCGCAGCCGGCGCAATCGGTTTGCTCGTGACACCCGAGTGGACGGCTCAGGCGCGGCACTCTCTGGGGGCGGCCGAGCTGGTCGTCGATCAATTCGTCATGGTCGAGTCCGATCCAGACCGTGCCCGCGCTGCAGCACGGGAGCCGCTGAGCTTTCTCGCGACGGTCCCCGGCTATCGGCAGAACTTCCTACGTATGGGGTTCACCGAGGCTGACGTGGACCAGCTCAGCGACCGCTTGGTCGACGCCCTGGTCGTGTGGGGGAGCATCGAGGACATGGCCGATCGGGTGGCCGCCCACCACGAAGCCGGAGCGGATCACGTGGTTCTTGCACCGCTCGGCGCGTCGAGCATCGATGCTGGCCGGGCACTGTCCGAGCTGGTGGTGTCGTCAAAGTAGACTCCATAGACCGTGAGCCTCACCCTCGGAATCGTCGGACTGCCCAACGTCGGCAAGTCCACCCTCTTCAATGCACTGACCAACAACGATGTGCTGGCCGCGAACTATCCGTTCGCCACCATCGAGCCCAACGTCGGTGTGGTCGCGCTGCCGGATCCTCGGCTCGAGAAGCTGGCCGAGGTGTTCGGTTCGGAGAAGCTCGTGCCCGCGCTGGTGTCGTTCGTCGACATCGCAGGCATCGTCAAGGGTGCGTCCGAGGGCGCTGGCCTTGGCAACAAGTTCCTCGCCAACATCCGTGAAGCCGACGCCATCTGCCAGGTCGTCCGTGTCTTCGCCGACGACGACGTGGTGCACGTCGACGGTCGCGTCGATCCGACCGCAGACATCGAGGTCATCGAAACCGAACTCGCGATCGCAGACCTACAGACTCTCGAGAAGGCCATCCCGCGTCTCGAGAAAGAGGTGCGGATCAAGAAGGATCGCAAGCCTGCACTCGACGCAGCGCTGGCAGCGCAGGCCGTGCTCAACGACGGCAAGACGCTGTTCTCCGCGAAGGCGAAGCTGGACTTCGAGTTGCTGCAGGAATTTCAGCTGCTCACCACCAAGCCGTTCCTGTACGTATTCAACGCCGACGAGTCGATCCTGACCGACGACGCGAAGATCGGCGAACTCGCACGTCTCGTCGCCCCTGCTGATGCGGTGTTCCTCGACGCCAAGATCGAATCGGAACTGCTCGAACTCGACAAGGAATCGGCAGCCGAACTGCTCGAATCCGTCGGTCAGACCGAGCCCGGTCTCGACGCCCTCGCCCGCGCCGGCTTCCACACCCTGGGCCTGCAGACCTACCTCACCGCCGGCCCGAAAGAGGCCCGCGCGTGGACAATTCACCGAGGCGACACCGCACCGCAGGCAGCGGGCGTTATCCACACCGACTTCGAGCGCGGCTTCATCAAGGCCGAAATCGTTTCCTACGAAGACCTCATCGCCGCGGGATCGATGGCCTCGGCCAAGGCTGCCGGCAAGGTGCGCATCGAGGGCAAGGAATACATCATGTCCGACGGCGATGTGGTGGAGTTCCGCTTCAACGTGTGACGGACTTCGGCGCGTCAACCGCCTCAAGGTCCAGGTGACCAGTAGCCGCCGCCTTCTGCGCCGTCGGAGACGCAGAACATGTCGAGTCCATCCGGCGACACCGCAATGCCTCGGACAGTCGGATCACATGCCGATCCTGCCGCCGCGTTGTTGTCGATTATCGGTGCGGACTGTACCCAGCGTGCGCTGGTCGACCCTGCATAGGTGCATTTGAGGAATGTGCCATCGGCGGAAGTGTCGTGATTGTCGGTGCTTGGATCGCACGGACCGTCCAACTCGGGCTGAGAGACGATGGGTACCTCGGTCGCGTCGTCGGTGGTCTCCGCCGGAGGTAGAGGCGTCGTGGTGAACGGAACCGTCAACATCGCGGTTGCCGGTACCGAGTACGGCGTCAATGTTTCGGTGGATGCCGAATTGCTCGGCGTGAGAGATCCGAACCCGTACAGGAACGTCGCGACAACGAGCAGTTCGATCACCCCGATCGCCAAGCCAGCGATGGCAATTCCTCTACCGGCAGGTCGCCAGAAGGCCAGGATCCCGAACACTATCGCGACGGGAAACAGCCCAAGGAGAGCTGCCACCAGTGAGATCACGGCGTACAGGTTGACCGGTCCGGCGGCGCGATCGTCGCCTTTGGTGAGATCTACGGTCATCGACTCGTTCCCCGTTCACGGTGCGGAAAGTCATTCGGTGCGAACGCTACAGGTATTGGCTGCGGGTACGAATCAGCCGTCGTCTGCGTGGAACATCGAAGTTGGCTACGCTCCGAATCAGACGATAGGAGAACGTAGATGGGTCTGCAGGAACTCGAAGCGTTGGTACACCAGACAGCTACCGCTGGAGAACCTTTCGAGCGTGGAGCCGATGAAGCGGAGCAAAAATATCTGTCCTCGCTTGCGGTCCGACCGAATACGAAGCTGGTCTGTGAGGTCGGGTTCAATGCAGGCTTTTCCAGCTGGGCTTTTCTGTCCGCGTCACCCGACGTGACCGTCGTATCCTTCGACTTGGCCGCGTACACCTACAGTGCCGCTGCGAAAGCCCATATCGACGAACACTTTCCGGGCCGACACACACTGATCCAAGGTGATTCGCACACCACCATCGCCGCATACGCGAAGGAACGCCCGGACGTGCGGTTCGATGTCATCTTTGTCGACGGTGACCATTCGGTGGAAGGTGCTCGCGCAGACCTCGACGATCTACGTGCGCTCGCTACCGCCGAGTCGGTGGTCGTCATGGACGACATCACCCCGTGGCTCTGGTTCGGCGAAGGCCCGACCCAGGCGTGGCAGGAAGCAGTCGACACCGGCCGGATCCTGCACACCAGCTACTTCCGCGACGGAGAACCTGTCGACGAGGTGACCCCGCCGGCTGCCCGCGCCTGGGCCGAGGGTCGCTACCCCTTTTGACGCGACAGTTTGCCCACGGATTGTGCAGTTGCCCACCTGTGACGATGGGCAGATGAACAATTCGTAGGCAAATGCCGGCTACTTCTTTCCCCGCAGCTTCTTCTCCAACGGCGTCGGGAACGACGGGACCACCGCGGTACCGTCGAGCAGGGTGGTTATCCTTTCCACTTCGGCGGCAACGGCTTTCGAGACCGTCGATCCGACGTCTTCCAAGAATTCGGTAGCCACTTCTCCGGCACCGGTCACAGCCCAACCGCCGACGATGCGACCTCCGGACCAGATGGTCGGGCCGATGTTGCCGAAGGTGTCGAACAACGGGGCCTTGTGCTCGCCGAGATACCAGGCGCGATGTTTCCATCCCATCGGTGTGGGATCGAGCGCGGGCAGCAGCACAGTGCTCGTCCCAGCGGGCTTGTCGAAGGCAGTGCCGGGCAACATGATTCCCTCACCCTCGGTCAGTTCGACCGCCACGGTGTCCAATCCGGAGACCGCTCCGCGGGTTTGTGTCTTGTTCCACCCCGTCCACCACTGCAGGTCGTCGAGGGTCGCCGGTCCGAATACTTCGAGCCAGCGTCGGGCAAGTTCGGCGCGTGCCTCGGTTTCATCGAGATCTGGAATTCCGTCCGGCCACCAGTGGTCGATCGGTGCCCACGCGTGCCGTCGAGATGTCCACGCTCCCCGCGGTTCGACGCGCACCAACTTTCCCTCGGCAGCCATCATGACCAGTACCTCGGAGGTGACGTACCGCTTGACGTCGTACACCTTGTCGGTCGTCGGCAGGTAGGCCGTTTTCAGGCCGGGGACCGCGGCGGACAGCTCTGCTCCGGTCGCGGTTCCCATCGAACGTAGCGCTGTCTCGGTCTCCTGTTCGGTTGCAGCGAGCCATGATTCGACGTCTGCGATCACCGGATCGGTGGGCAATGTCGAGACCTGTTTGATCAGGCGCGTCCGCATAGTGCGGGCAACCCCGAGGCTTGCCGCGGCGTGAATGAGGGGAACGTCGTCGTGTGCGACGACGAACATCGTGCGACGCATGGCCATCAGTCGAACGAGGTTGCGGCGTTCGTACATCGCTTCGCGTACGTCTTCGAGTCCGAGCGACCGACCTCGGGCGAGTACCGAGAGATAGACCGTCGCCGGATCGGTCGCATGCAGAGCCAGCAGTGAGGATGTGACCGCCTCGGCGCTCGGCTGCTCGGCGAAATGCTGCGCGACGAGCCGGTGTCGCCGCTGGGCGTCGGTGATCTTCACGCGATCAGTGTGACGGCTGTTGAGGCGCAGGGCCGACAGAACCGGTGAGAAGGGCGTCGGCGATGTCGTCTCGGCCGTTTGCGCAAGCGTCTGCAGCTGCGCCGATGTGGTCGTAGCCGACCTTCTCGAACGAGACTGCCCAGCCGTCGCGCCCGTGGTCGTCGATCACCGCGTACCGCGCATGCGGGGAGCCCGATTCCATCACGTGCGGGTACGGCTGATCGTCGTCGTAGGCAGGCATGCCGACGCTGTCGGGATTGACGATCAGCGTGCCGCCGGCCAACCTAGCGGTGCGTTGCAGATGAGTGTGCCCACAGGCGATGACGGCGAACTGCGTGAAACCGGCTGCTCTGGCGGCGATCTCGTCGGTAGTGGCCGCACGGGAACCAACGGCATCGACGGTGTCGAGGAATACTGCTGGTCGTCGGTGGGGGTTCCGTGCACCGCCAAGACTCCCTGACCCGGTTCGAGGGAGGACGGCAACGAGGTGAGCCACCGCCGATGATCGTCGCCGATCTGCCGATGGGCGAGAAGATCGGATCGGCCCATAGTTTCGGGGTTCTGCTCGAGCAGGTAGCGGTCGTGGTTGCCGGCAATCGTGGGGAAGTCCAGCGCCATCAGCCGGTCCGCAGTCCGGCGCGGATGCAGGCCGCCGGAGAGCAGATCGCCGAGGTTCACCACGGAGTCGACGCGTTGCCGTTCGATGTCTTCGAGCACGGCGTCGAGCGCCGCGATGTTGCCGTGGATATCGGCAATGAGGGCTACTCGCACGTCCACAGGATCGCAGCACCGGCAATGGACTGCAACAGAGCCTCTCGCGGGAAATAGCTGGAGATTTCACCTCAGAACAGGGACTGTGGTGGATGATTTATCTATAGACCGGTGCCCGCCTGAACCTTAACGTGGTCCAGGTCACTTTCCGCACTACGGAAGCCGAGTCCATGTCCGCAGACACAGCCACATCCGAGCTCGAATCGCGGGTGGTCAAGAAGGTCGCCCGACGCATCATTCCGTTTCTCGGAGTGGCCTACTTCGTCAACTATCTCGATCGCACCAACATCGGTCTCGCCAAGCTGACCATGAGCGACGAATTGGGGCTCACCGAAACGATGTTCGGGTTGGCGTCCGGACTGTTCTTCATCGGCTACCTGCTGTTCGAGGTGCCGAGCAATCTGGCACTGCACAAGTTCGGCGCTCGTCGCTGGATCGCCCGCATCATGGTCTCGTGGGGAATCGTGGCCGCCGCCATGGCATTCGTACCCACCGCGGGGTGGCTGTACGGGCTTCGCATCGTTCTCGGTATCGCCGAGGCCGGCTTCTTCCCCGGTGTTCTTTTGTACATGACGATGTGGTTCCCGCGCGCCTATCGAGTCCGCCTGATGGGCCTGTTCATGCTGGCTCTGCCGGTCTCGTCTGCGCTCGGTGCACCCCTGTCGAGTGCGATCATCCAGTACTGGGACGGACTGTTCGGCCTCTCCGGTTGGCGCGTGATGTTCTTGATCGAGGGCTTGCCCGCAATTGTTCTCGGCGTGATCACCTGGTTCTATCTGACGGATCGGCCAGCACAGGCCACATGGCTCGACGACGACGAGAAGGCCTGGCTGACTGCCGAATTGGAGTCCGAAGGATCGTCGAAGGGTGCGCACATCGCCGGTTCGGTCAAACGCGCTCTTACCGACGCACGGGTGTGGATGCTCGGCCTGGTGTACTTCGGCATCACCTACGGTCTGTACTCGTTGAGCTTCTTCCTGCCCAGCATCGTCGCGGGTTTCAAGAAGACGTTCGACACGGACTTCTCACTCGTGACCACCGGTCTGATCGTCGCGGTCCCGTTCGCGGTGGGCGCCCTGGCCATGGTGTTGTGGAGCAGGCACTCGGACCGAACCGGCGAGCGCACGTGGCACGTCGCGATCCCGACGCTACTCGGCGCGGTGTCCATTCCGTTTGCGCTGTACATGGATTCGCCGTTCACCACGATGATCGCGGTGACGGTCAACGCGGTGGGCGTGTTCTGCGCTCTGCCGGTGTTCTGGTATTTGCCCAGTGCATTCCTCACCGGGGCAGGCGCGGCGGCGGGCATCGCGATCATCAACTCGGTGGGCAACATGTCCGGCTTCGGCGCACCCTACGTGACGGGCTGGCTACTCGACGCCACGGGGAACGCCCGCGCCGGACTGTGGGTCGTCGGCGGGGTGATGTTGGTGGCAGTGGCCTTGGTGCTCGTACTGCGCCGTCGCACGATGGGCGACAGGACGAGCAGCGATGTGGCAGCGCCGATAGCGCATTGACGATCGCGTGAATGAGCTGCTCCGGACATACTTGCAGCATGACGAGTCGTGGACGGGTTCGGACCTGGGAGATTCTCGGCATGCAGGGCGTGATCGATAGCGACGACACACCCGGCGGTAGTTGGACGCCGTCGGGATCCGTTGCTGTGCAGGAATTTCCTGTTCTGACTCCTGGCCAGGACGTGGAGTTCGAGTGGCAGCGACAGGAAGAACCCGTTGACGGGTACAACTTCTTCACGGTTCGCGCGTGGCCGCTGGGCACCGAGCCGGTCGCCCAGTCAGCTCGTCGGACGTCCGGTGCTTGGGATATGGCCCCCGACGGCACCGTCACCGAAGTGACAGATCTGGATTGGGAAGAACCGATTCGGGTTCGAACGTGGTCCGTCGGAGTGGTGTCCGTGTGGAACGGCGAAGAGAGTTGGGGCGTCATCGATTCCGAGGACACTCCGGGTGGGTGCTGGACTTTCTTCAGTGCCCTTCATCCAGACGAAGTCATCGACTCTCGATCGGTGGGAGGTTTCAGCATCGGCGGAGGTGTCTCCGACCTCGAAGTAGGCGAACCGGTCGACTTCGAGTGGGAGCCTGCTATCGATCAGGACGGGTATCGGTTTCGTGCGATCAAGGTTCGACCGCATCGCGAGATTCCGCCGTGGCGGATCGAGCGATTCGAAAGCTGACACGGTTTTTGCACGACGGGGTGGTAGCCGTCGATGTCATCGCCTGGTTCATGTTTCAGGTGTTCTTTCCGAGTTCACCGCGCGGGGCAGATCGCTGAAACGTCGCTGCTATCGATCCGACGACCGCCATCGGAAGAGCGAGAAAGAGCATGTCCGAGTAGGAGTCATGGGTCGCGTACACGACCCCGGCAAGGAACAGAACGACGAGGGCGGAGACGGCGAACCAGGAGACCCGCTTGCGCATTGCTATCGCTGCCACTGCAGGTGGCGATGCGAGCAACAGGCCCACGGCAACGAGAGGCCACACCCCCAGCACGTCGATGGCTCGGTCACTGCATTGGTAGGAACCGCCCTCGCCGATCTTGGAGCACGCCATCGACACGTCGAACATCGTCATCGACATCCCGCTCCACGCGGTGTAGGCCACCGCGCCAACGGCCAACGCCCACCACACCGATCGCACCATGCCCGCAGCCTAACCGCCGTACGGGATAGCAACGCCAGCACGCGTACCGATCGTAGGTTGCTTCTGATGCCAGTATTTCTCCTCTACTGGGGGATCCGGAGTAATCGAGAGCTGGGGTATTTCGCGGTTCGCCCTGAGTCGGCAATGGTCCCTGGAGTGTGCTGCTCGGCCTGCCGAGGCTGCTGGTGACCGCGCTGCACAACGGCAATCTGCGCACTCAACCGTAGGATCTCAGCGCCGTCAGGGTGCGAATACCTTGCCCGGGTTCAGGATCCCGTGTGGATCCAGCGCCTTTTTCACCGCGCGGTGCATGTCCAACACCACCGGATCCAATTCCTGTGCCAGGCCGTCCATCTTGAGCAATCCCACGCCGTGTTCGCCGGTGACGGTGCCGCCGAGTTCCAGTGCAGCGTCGATGATGTCGGCGAACGCGGCTTGCGCGCGCTCGCGGGCCGGAATGTCGTCGTGCGGAGTGATGAGCAGCGGATGCAGATTGCCGTCACCGGCGTGCGCGATATTGGCGATGGTCGTCTCGTACCGCAATCCGATCTGCTCGATACGCGAAAGCATCTCGGGTACATGCTTCTTCGGCACGCAGACGTCCTCGGTCAATACCGGGCCGAGGCGCTCCATTGCGGGATACGCCAACCGGCGAGCGGCGAACAGAGCATCGGCCTCCTCCTGATCGGTCGACACCGCCGACCACGTGGCCCCGGCCTCGTCGAAACACGACAGCATCTTCTCGGCCTGCTGGTCTCCGATCAGACCCGGATCGTCCACCCGCCCGAGCAACACCACATTTGCCTCGACCGCCAGGCCCATGTTCTTCCAGGCGTCGACGGCGATGAGGCACTGTTTGTCGATCAACTCCAGCGCGGACGGCGTCAAACCGGCGGCGGCCACGGCAGCGACGGCGCGCCCCGCGTCGACGATGGAATCGAAATAGCCGGCGACGGTGCGCTGCGGATCCTGGAGCGGACGCAGCTTCAGCGTGACTTCGGTGATGATTCCGAGGGTTCCTTCGGAGCCGGCCATGAGGCCCGCAAGGTCATATCCTGCAACACCTTTCGCGGTCTTACGCCCGAGTCGGACCAGTTCTCCGGTTCCGGTCACGACCTGCATTCCCATGACGTAGTCGCGAGTGACCCCGTATTTAACGCAACACAGCCCACCTGCGTTGGTGGCCACATTGCCGCCGATCGTCGACCACGGCGCACTGGCCGGGTCCGGGGGATACCACAGACCCTGCTCTGCAACAGCAGCTCTCAGGTGATCGTTGACTACTCCCGGCTCGACGACGGCATAGCGCTCGAGCGTGTCGATTTCCTTGATGGCGTCCATCCCGTCGAGCGCGAGCACGACGCATCCCTCGGTGGCGTTGGCCCCGCCCGACAGGCCGGTGCCCGCGCCACGCGTGACGATCGGAGTGCCATGAGCAAGGCAGGCTCGAACGATCGACTGAACCTCCTCGGCGGTCCGCGGCCGCACGACGGCAACCGGCATCGAGTAAGGGGCCCATTCCGCCTCGTCGTGCTGGTAGGACGCGATCACGTCCGGGTCGACCACGATGCGATCGGTGGGCAAGGCCTCGGACAGTAGATCGACGAGCGTCATGTTCTCGACTGTAGCTGTGAGCTGGGTCTCGGCCAATGTAGGTTTTGTCCATGTCGAAGGCAAGGTCATGGATGGAACTTCTGCTCGACGACGCATCCATCGACGAGCTAGAGGCGCATCGCCGCGACTTCCCCGGTGCCGATGCCCACGCGGCTCTGCGTCTGCGTGCTCTGTTGGATCAGCGACGCCAACGCAGCATCGAGCTGGCGGCATTGAACGATATTGCCGTGCGCCTGACAACGGTGCGTGACAACCGTGCCCTGCTCCAGGAGGTCGTCGATCAAGCGCGCAGGCTGCTCGGGGTGGACCTCGCGTACATGGGATCGGTGCAGGACGACGAGTTCGTCATCGACGTCACCAGTGGAGCGTTGACTCCCAGGCTCGTCGGGCTCCGGCTCGCTCAGGACGAGGGCCTCGTCGGGTTGATCGTGCGGGGATCGTCCCCGTCGTGGACTCCCGACTATCAGAGCGAACCCGCGTTTCGACACATTACCGGCGCGGACAGCGCTGCACGCTCGGAGAACATGCGCGGTCTACTCGGTGTGCCGTTACGAGTGGGCGATCGGGTGATCGGGGCACTGTTCGCATGCAAGCGTCAGGAGCGAGAATTTGCCGACAGCGAGATCGCACTGTTGTCGGCGCTGGCCGCACACGCAGCCATCGCGATCGAGAACGTACGAACCATCGACCGGCTCGAGACAGTCAACGCCGAATTATTCGACCGCACAGCGGAACTGGAACGAACTCTGCAGTGGGATCGAACGCTGACACAGGTGGTGCTGCGCGGAGGCGGGGTTCGTAGACTCGTACAGGAAATCGCGACGCTGACCGACCGTCCGGCGTACTTCGTGCAGGATGCGGCCCCGGTTCCAGCATCGCTCGAAAGCCGGAAAAAGCAGGTGGGCGAGTTCCTCCGGCGGTGTCGCGAGGGGGAGGACACCGTCACCGGGACGGAGATGACGGCTCATCGGGTCGCGGCAGCAGGACAATTTCTCGGTGCGTTGATGTCGATCGGTCCGGATGATGTTAGGACGCGCCTGTTACTCGACCGTGCTGCACCGGCAATTGCTCTGTCGCTGGCCGAGGAGCGTGCTGCCGCCGACTCTGCCCGCCGTGCCAAGGGCGCTTTTCTGATGGATCTGCTCTCGCACCCGGCGTCCACGCCGGACGCCGAACGGCGTCAGCTTCGCCTTGCGGGACTTGCCTCCGATACGTCGTATTGCGTGGCCGTCGCTGCGGGCGCATCGAGAACGGGAGTAGGTGAGTTCCCGACCGGAGCCGTTGTGGCGGAACAAGGTTCGCGGTTGTTGGTGGTAGTACCTGCGCACGATAGCGCAACGGCGGTGGCGATGTTCGCCGCTGGTTTCACGGTCGGTGTCTCCGATCCCTGCGTGGGTGCCGAGGCACTCTCTCGAGGCTTTCGTGAGGCCCAGCAGACCGTCGACGTGTTGGTCACCCTCGGTCGAGACGGGGAGGTCTGCTCGGCGCGCGGGTTGGGGATCTACCGAATTCTGCTCAGCCACTTGGCTCGTGAGCATCTGGACGAACTCACCGAAGACAAGCTGGGGCCGCTGGTGGCCGAGCAGAGCAAGCGTGGGGTTCCGCTGCTGGAGACGTTGTCGACGTACCTGGCTCGCGGACGTCATCATTCGGCCACCGCATCGAGCCTGGGGGTGCACGTCAATACGCTCTATCAACGGCTGGACGCGATCGATCGCCTCATCGGAACGCACTGGCGCGACCCGGACAACGCCCTCGATCTTCAGGTCCTGATGCGACTGCGCAGATCGGCCGAGCTGCTGGGGCTCTGACGTCGACGCGAATCTCGGCACCCACGGTCTGTACAGACATCCCGTGTGTCGACCACTCTCGTTCCGAGGGAGGGGGTCGATGCCATGATGAGTCCATGGCGCAGACCACGATGTCCGATGTCGCCCGCGACATCCTTGCCGATCTTCCCGCCCACCGACGGGAGACGTTCGAGCTACGTCTCGAGCAGTGGTTCCCGGATCTGCACGACGCAGTCACGGCCGTCTACCCCGATCCCGACGCCGTGGCTGCAACATTGGTGGAGATCGCTGCGCACGCCTTCGCTGCCCGCGGGGAGGATCTGCACCGGCTCGATCAGCGTCGACTGCTCGAACCCGACTGGTTTCAGCAGCCCGACATGTTCGGCTACGCCTGCTACGTCGACCGGTACGGGCAGACCCTGCGCGGGGTGGGCGAACGGCTGGACCACCTGACCGATCTGGGTGTCACTTACTTACACCTGATGCCGCTGCTGCAACCACGGCCCGGCGACAACGACGGCGGATACGCGGTGATGGACTTTTCCGCCGTGCGAGAAGACCTCGGCACCAACGAGGACCTTCGCGCGCTCGCGGAGACACTGCGCGGGCGCGGTATCAGCTTGGTGGTCGACTTGGTGCTCAATCACGTTGCCCGCGAGCACGAATGGGCCGAGAAGGCCCGCGCAGGTGACCCGCAACATCGAGACTACTTCCTGATCTATCCCGATCGCACAACCCCGGACTCGTACGAACGCACTCTCCCTGAGGTGTTTCCCGATTTCGCGCCTGGCAGTTTCACCTTCGACGACGAACTCGGGGAATGGGTGTGGACGACGTTCAACGAATGGCAGTGGGATCTGAACTGGGCCAATCCTGCTGTGCTGCAAGAGTTCGCGAGCATCGTGCTGCACCTGGCCAATCTCGGGGTGGAAGTGCTGCGCCTCGACGCCATCGCGTTTCTCTGGAAGCGGCTGGGAACGAACTGTCAGAACCAGCCCGAGGTACATGCGGTCACCCAGGCCCTGCGCGCCACCGCCCGGCTCGCCGCTCCGGCTACGCTGTTCAAGGCCGAGGCGATCGTCGGGCCCCGCGATCTGCTGCCCTATCTGGGCCAGGGGAGGCACACCGGACGCGTCTCCGACATCGCCTATCACAATTCGCTGATGGTGCAGGTGTGGTCGATGTTGGCCACGGGCAGTACAGCTTTGGCGCGGCACGCATTGGCGTCGTTGCCTCCGACACCGCCGAGTGGCACCTGGGTGACCTATGTTCGCTGCCACGACGACATCGGCTGGGCCATCGACGACGGCGACGCGGCATCACTGGGGCTCTCGGGCGCGGGGCACCGCCACTTTCTGGCCGACTGGTACTCGGGCGAGTTCGACGGGTCGTGGGCCGAAGGCCTGGTGTTCCAGTACAACCCGGACACCGGCGACCGCCGGATCAGCGGAACCGCTGCGGCACTGACCGGCCTCGGCCCGTCCCGCCTGGATCCCGACGGCGCGTTCGGGCGAATATTCCTGGCGCACGCCGTCATTGCCGGATGGGGCGGAATTCCCGTCGTGTGGAGCGGCGACGAACTCGGCTCCCCGGGGGATCCGAACTGGGCCGAGGACCCGGCTCATGCCGAGGACAACCGGTGGGTGCATCGGCCGCGCGTGACCGACGGCGATCGCGCCGACCGACTCCGGCAGGGCAGCGACGCACAACGTGTGTTCGACGGTATCGCTCGGATCGCGAAGGTGCGCGCCGGACTGCCGATGTTGCACGCCGAGGCACCGGTGGACGTGCAGAGCGAGTCGGACGACGGCCTGCTCGTGGTGCGCAGGCGGCACCCCAGCGGCACCCTCGTCGCCCTGTACAACGTCACAGATCGACACCGATCGTTCCCGCACGCGCAGCTGATCGAACTCGGAATTCCGGCCCCGGTCGAGGTTCTCTCGCAGCACGATCTGCACGTCGACGAGACCGGCTCGGTGTGGTTGCCGCCCTACGCGGCCTGGTGGATCATCGACAACCCGCGGCGCTAGGGGAGGCGTCGCCGTGACCGGGCTGTTACCCTCCCCGAGACGGTCGGACGAATACGAACAAGGGGACAATTGCCATGCTGCATGGTCGGATACGAAGTCTGGTGCTCGCTGTAGTGGCGGTGTTGGTCGCCACGATGGCAACGGTGCTGATGGGGACCGGTGTAGCGAAGGCCGACTCCGAGCTCGTCTACGTCTACTCGCCGTCGATGGACAAGAACATTCCGGTCAAGGTGCTCACGGCTGCCGGGGGCGGCCCCGCGCCCACCCTGTACCTGCTCGACGGCCTGCGCGCGCCCGCCAACGACAACGGCTGGCTGATCGAGACAGACGTCGAGAGCTTCTTCGCCGACAAGCACGTCAACGTCGCCATCCCGTTCGGCGGCGGCGGCACCTTCTACTCCGACTGGCAGCGTGACGATCCCAAGTTCGGACGCGTGAAGTGGGAAACCTTCCTCACTCAGGAACTGCCGGTGTTCATGGCGGATCGCTTCGGCAGTGACAACGTCAACAACGCGGTGGCCGGACTGTCGATGAGTGGTACCTCGGCGCTGAACCTGGCCGCCCATCGCCCCGACTTCTACAAGGCCGTCGCATCGTTCAGTGGATACCCGACCGTCAGCAGCCCCGGATTCGCGCAGGGCATCTCGGTCGCCGTGGGCGAGATGGGCGGCAACGCGCGCAACATGTGGGGTACCTGGCCCTCCGCGGACTGGATCCGCAACGACCCGTCCCTCAACGTCGGCGCGCTGCGCGACACGGCCGTCTACGTCTCGTCGGGAAGCGGAGCTCCGTCCACCGACCCGTCCGTCAATCCGGTGAGCAAGTCGTTCGACCCGGTCAAATTCGCTCAGATGGTGCCGCTCGAAACAGCATCGGGCATGAGCAGTCGGGCCTTCGTACCGCTGTTGCAGGCGACGGGTAATCGACCCAACGTCAAGATCACTGCCGACGGAATCCACTGGTGGAACCACTGGGAGCAGCACCTGCACGAGGCCTGGTTCGAGACCATCGCCCCTGCTGTCGGCGGCTGATCCCGCGTTCGGCCAGCGCGTACCGCACCCGCATCATCACCGTTCCGTGTACGCTGCCGGCGCTCATCGCCCACATCCCTTTCGGTAGCGGCGTGAGGAACTTCGGTAGAAGTGGGTTACGGATCGCGAGCCCGTAGGCGAACAACAGCAACTCCCGGGCGCTGGGTTGTTCAGCTCCGTTCGGCTCATGTTTGTGGGTGACCTGCCAGGCAGACTTTCCGTATCCGACGCCTTGCCGAAAAGCGGCAACCATCGTCGTCCTGAGGCGGTAGGCCACCATCGCATCGGGCGCATGTCCGAGCGTCAACCCGGCCTGCTGTATGCGCCACGAGATGTCGGCGTCCTCACCGCCACCGAGGAAGCTCTCGTCGAACGGGCCTATCTGCTCCAGCACGCGTCGCCACATTCCGAAGTTGTTGCCGTGGGCGTAGGGGAGGTACGTCGTCTCGAAGCGTTCGTCGGGTTCTGGAACCGCTCGCCATGATGCCACTTCGGGTGAATTCAGAGTCTCTACCTCGATCGGCCCGCCGACGGCGTCGCACTTTTCCCCCGCTCGAGTGAGCGCGGTGAACCAGCCCGGATAGACGGCGTCGTCCTGATCGGTGAACGCGAGAAAGTCGCCACGGGCGGCCTCTATGCCCGCGTTCCTGGCGTGCGGTGTGCCCTGAACGTCCGAGCTATCGATCCAACGGATGTCGAGCGGTGATTCTCTACGTTCGAGATGGTCTCGAAGCCCGTCCGTCGAACCGTTGTCGCTGATGATCACCTCGAACTCCACGTCGACATCCTGTGCTTCGAGAGCGGAGAGTTGTACATCGAGGTCGGGCAGGCCGTTGTAGACAGGAACGATCACCGATACAAAACCGACTGTCATGTTTGTCGAGTGTAGTGGGAGTAATCTGCTCGGCATGAATTCACCGTTGATCACCGTCGACTACACGGTCCTCGATTGTCCCGATCCGGCAGCGCTCGCCCAGTTCTACAGCAAGATCCTCGGGTGGGAACAGGTGCGCGACGACGGCGATTGGGTGGTGGTCCACGGTCCGGGCGAATTGCGGCTCGCCTTCCAGCAGGCACCGGACTTCACCCCCATCGACTGGCCGAACGAGGGCATCAAGATCCACCTCGACCTGGTGGTCGACGATATGGAGCAGGCCAGGGACTTCGTCGTCGATGCCGGAGCAGAGCTCATCGACCACGCGCACTCCTCGTTCTGGGTGTTCCGCGATCCGGCCGGGCACATCTTCTGCTTGTGCAAGAGAAGCTGACGGAAGGATGTTCTCGATGGACAGGCTCGTCGGACCGGATTTCGAGAAGGGCCTCAGGCAACTCGCGACTGTGGCGGAGGAGAGCTGAGCGCGTCCTCCCGTCGATCCGCTTGTTCCCCGAGCCACCGCGCGAGAACCTGGCACCCGGTCAGGCCATCTGCATAGTCTTCGCGCGCGTAGGCGATGTGTCGGCCCCCGCCGGGGTTCGACCACTCGAATCGGTTCCAGCGCATCGATTGCGGCAGGTAGCCGGCCACTTCGGCGGCCGCGGTGCGGAGGCGTCGAACATCCTTCGCCCACTGCGAGGGCCGTAGTCGGGTTCGGGTCGCGTTCTGGAAGCTGTTGCTGCGCAAAAGTTTCCACAATTCCCGTAGCCATAGTTCAGGAGTGCGGAACGACATCCATCGGGTCAGGTCGGCGATGTCGCGAACGAGACTGTCGTCGCTGGCATTGCAGATCATGTCGGAGGCGAGGCCGATCCACTCGATCGAAATCGATTCGGGCAGAGCCGGACCCAGCCCGGCGACGCCACGCCCGGTGCATCCGTCGACGGCTCCGGCCGGTTGCTGAGGGTCGGACACCAGTCCCGCACCGACGATGCGGGCACCGTCGATGGTTCCGTCGTGGACGAGACCGAGGACCTCGCGCACGACGGTCGCTCCCTGGGAGTATCCGATCAGCGCGATCGGCCCTGCAGTGTCCTCGATCGCGCGGCGCAGGCGTCGGACACCGACATCTGCGCTGTGTCGGAAACACAGTCCGCCGAGCGCGACCGGACCGTAGGACGCCGGATAGCCGACCCACCGCCCGGCGAAGCGGTCGTCGAGTTCACCGACGACGCAGGCAAGTAGGCCCGTCACCCGCGTCCGATGGTCGGACGGGTGTGATTCCCCGGTACCTCCGACGGCGAGTACGGTGATCTTCTTCTCGAGCATGGTCGTCAGTCTGGTGCGAGAACCTGAGCTCGACGCCCGATAAATGCTGAGAACTGTCTGGCAGTTCGATCCGAAGTCCGATTCAAGCCAGGGCGGCACGGACTTCGGCGAGGGCGTCACGGAGGAGAGCTTCGTAGAGATCGGGATCGGGCACGGCCGCGCTGTTGGACGTGATGCTGACGGTGACGGTCTCGCCGATGCCGTGGACGCCGTGCGTCAGGCTCATGGCGGGGGACAGGGCTGGGAAGCCGGCGGTGAATCGGACGCTGCCGCCGCCGAGAGTCAAGTCTGCCGCACCGCGCGAGACACTGGATACGACGGTGTTGCCGGTGACCGTCGACGGGACGGCAGTCGGATCGAACTGCGCGACGCCCCATTCGGCCAGAAATGCCGGCACATGTGCCTCGACGTCGTCCTGCGATGCGCGGGCAGCCTCCGACAGTGGATGGTTCGCGCGGGCGCGGCGCGTTGCCAGCTCTGCCGAAACGAGCCGGCTGCGGGTGGCGATGTCCGGTTCGGCGGGGAACAATCCGACGCCGACGTTGCCGAAATTGTTGCGCGCGTCGGCCCGCGCTGTCCTTGCCAGGGTGACCTCGGCGGCCAGATCCGGTGGATTGTGGAGAAACCGTTGCAGTGCAACGGATATGGAGGTCAGGACGAAGGTGGTGATGGTGGCGCTGTCGGACTGCAGATCGGCTTTCGGGAGCACGATGGCCCGAATGGACGTTCGGCCCGTGGGTGCGACATCGAGGGCCGTGAGAGCACGCGAGTGCGCGGGCGGCGGGATCGATCCAGAGTCGGTGCCGCGTTGGAGGCTCAGGGCATCGCGTCGGGCACGGATGCCGCCGCGAACCATCTGTGCCACGCGCAACGGAAGAGTTGCGGCGGCGAGTGTTGCCGACGCGGACTCCAACAACGCAGGAGGCTTCGTGAGGACGGGCACCGACGGTAGCGGATGCGAACCGAGGAGGTCGCGGGCAGTCTGCGTCGCCAGTGCGCCGTCAGCGGCCGCGTGCGAAAGCTGCAGTACGGCAACGAGAGCCGGTCCGCTACCGCCGGGCGCGGCGGCGACGTTGGGATACAGGTGCAGGTGCCATACGGATACTCGGGGGTCGACCTGATGTCCGAACGAGGTCGCGACCGCATCGAGACATTGCTGCCAGGTGCGAGGCTCTCGGTGAACGGTGATCGCGTCGTTCTGCGAACCCGTCGCCGTCCATCGGGGATAGTCCAGGCCCAGCGGCGTTTCCGTGATGCGTCGGCGGAGTACGTCGATGCGATCGCAGCGTTGATACAGCCGTCTCACCTCGGTAGCCATGTCCGCGGACCCGCGGTCGAAGCAATACAGCAGAAACTGGTCGCTCGGAATCTTCGACGCCATCCAGTACGCGCGAGCATCGGCCGGGTGCAGGCGCGTCGATCCGAGGCGGATGCTGTCGACTCGAACGCTGGGCACCGGATGAGCCTAGGCGGTTCCAGCGGCACGGCGAAGTGCATACCGACCAGTTCTGTTCTGTGAACTATCATCACGATAGCCCGAGGACTTCTGCACTGTCCTCGACGGTTCCGGCAGTCTTCGACGCTAGCCTGGGGCAATGCATCATCGCGCTCCGAGTCCTCGAAGCCATTACGCCTCGCGGACGGCGTCGTGACCCCCAGAGTCGCCTCGGGGTATCGGGCAGGACTGCGTGTCTCGACCACCGCGGCCGCATCGGCCGACTTCGTCACCGACATCTCCTACACCGAGTACGGCTCCGCGGCCTGCACCCTCGGGGTCGCGGCCGACAACACCGTGTTCGTCGCGCCCGCCTTCACCGTCGACGGTATCGGTGTGCTGCGCTCCTCCGACTTCGGAAAGTCATGGCGCGCATCGGTTCCGGAGGGAGTTCAGCAGAGCCGGACTCGGCCGTACCTGTACTTCGACGACGTCGCCGAGCGACTGTATCTGCACGCCGGTCGATTCGACGCGGTACCGCCCCGGCCACTGCGAACCGGCTTCACGCTCGGTGTGAGCGACGACCGCGGCGAAACCTGGCGCACCCGAAAAGTGGCATCGAAAGCCCGGATGGACGCCAAAGTATTTGCCGGAACAAGCAATTCACGTGATGGGAGGGTTACGTACCTCTCGGCACCGACGCCGTTCGCGGTGCGAGTGCGGCCGCTGATCAACGCCACCCGTCAGGTGATCTGGCGGTCGTACGACGGCGGTGTGAAGTGGGAGGTGGCCGGCGGTTTCGACATCGACCCGAAGAACATCCCTGGTCTGCCGAGTCGGGAGTACGTCGCGTTCGGCAAGGGTGTCGTCGGTCCGGACGGCACGGTCTACATCGGTGGTCGCTACGGTCGACGGTTCGCCATTGCAGTCAGTCACGACGAGGGCATGACCTGGGACGTTCGGATGCTCCCCGGGTCGGCGCTTGCGAAGTACCACAACCCGCTGCATTTTCTGCTGCTCGGTTCGCGGTACCTGCTGCCGGAGTCGATGGCCGTCGACGACGACGGAAACGTGTACGCGGTGTGGCCCGATCGCGACGGGTTGCTGCACGCAGCCTGGTCCTCCGACGGTGCCGTGAGCTGGTCGAGACCGGTTGTTGTGTCTGCACCCGGAGTTCGCGATGCCCGTTTCGGTGCGATCACTGCCACCGGGGCGGGGCGGGTGGGTATCTCATACTACGGACGCGAGAAGGGCCGTGCTTTCCACGGCTTCATCGCGCAGTGCCG
Organism: Rhodococcus sp. 077-4; assembly: GCF_047782425.1. Classification (NCBI taxonomy): domain Bacteria; kingdom Bacillati; phylum Actinomycetota; class Actinomycetes; order Mycobacteriales; family Nocardiaceae; genus Rhodococcus; species Rhodococcus sp. 077-4. Next base: position 1,754,050 of record NZ_JAJPWC010000001.1, read on the forward strand.
TGACTTCCGTACTTGCGGCCCGGTGTTCGTCGGCGGCAAGTACAACGAACCCGATGCGCCGTTGTTTCCGTACGGATTCTGCAGTGGCTTCCCGGGTTTCGCGTTGGGGCGCTCTCTGAACGAGATAGTTCGCGTGCATTTCGCCCCCAACGGTGATCTTCTGACGGGGGCCGCGATGCAGATGCGGGGCAGGAACAAGCAGCGCCCCTGGGCGGCACGCTCGGAACGCACTGCAATGCAGGCGGTACTCGGACGGCTGGGTCGCGTCGGTCGAGCATAGAATGCGAAAGGCCCTGCAGCATTGCGCTGCAGGGCCTTTCGCAGTTCTGGTCTTCAGGCGACGTTGATCATGCCGACGGTGGGGAAGAAGAAGCAGCTCTTGTCCGAGCCGTCGAGTGCCTTGTGATTCACGGTACCGAACACCGCGGCGAGAACGGTTCCCGATCCGGTTTGGACGGGCACGGCGCGGGCACCGGCAGCGGGCAGCGAATCGATCGCTCCGATGACGAACGGCCGAACGATGTCTTTTGCAGCATCCGGAACGCCGGAGTTGGTGAGGATCGAGTCTGCGAGAGTGGTTGCCAGACCGCCGAAGTCCGCAAATCCACCCTTGAGGGTGTTCACGTTGAACCAGGCCACCTGCATCCCGGACTTGTCGGCCGAGTCGTTGACGATACCGGCGGGGACGAACGCGAACATCGTCTCGCCCTTGTCGACGGCATTGAGCTCAGGAATCTGTATGGACGGCAGTCCCGGGAAGGTGGGGATAGACGGCACGGACAGTCGAGGCCACGGGCCTGCTGCTCCGCCTGCGACTCCCGGGACGATGCCGAGCGGCGAGCCCGCCGTGGCCGCGCAGTTGATCGCTGCCGTCGGGTAGAAGAACGGGGTGATGCCGAAGTCGGTCAAAGCCTTGTTGGCGGCGTTCAGCGCGGCGAACGGGTCCGTGTTCGCGTTCTCGGCCACCGGGGTGCGCGAGTCGGCAATGGCGGTCGCGGCGTCGAGTGAGGCACCGCCTTGGCCCTGCAGTGCGGCGATGGCTCGCGCCAACGGATCGGCGGGTGCCGGATCCGCTGCCGCAGTGGCGGGAACAGCGAGCAATGCCGCGCAGGACAGCGCGAGCGCGCCCGCCAGACGGCTGAGGCGACGAGACATGTGTGACTCCTGTGACTGATGTGGCTTATGTTGCGTGTGGGCTGATACCACCACACATCATCTCGGTGCCACAAGTTCTGCCGCAGACCGTTGTCCAATCGAGACGAGCCTGGAGAACTGGTGTCGATCGGAAGAAATCACCCGACCTGGATACCGAAGTCCCGAACGATTCCCTCCAGCCCCGAGGCGTAGCCCTGACCGATGGCGCGGAATTTCCATTCGGTGCCGCGGCGGTACAGCTCGCCGAACACCATGGCGGTTTCGGTCGAGGCGTCCTCGCTGAGGTCGAAGCGAGCGAGTTCGCGTCCATCCGACTTGTCCACCACGCGAATGAAGGCGTTGACGACCTGTCCGAAGTTCTGGCCAAGGGCGTCGGCGTTGTGAATGGACACAGGGAAGACGATGGAGTCGACGTCCGGGGACAGGGCGACCAGGTCGATGTCGATGCTCTCGTCGTCGCCCTCGCCCTCGCCGGTCCGATTGTCACCGGTGTGCTCGATGGCACCGTCGGGGGAGCGGAGGTTGTTGTAGAAGACGAAATAGAGGTCGCTCAGTGACTTCTTGGTGGTTCCGAGGCCGATGGCGCTGGCGTCGAGATCGAAGTCACCGCCGGTGGTGGCGCGGACGTCCCAGCCGAGTCCCACGGTGACCGCGGTCAGATTCGGTGCTTCCTTCGTCAGCGAGACATTCCCACCCTTGGCAAGCGTTACGCCCATGTCCAACCACTCCTTCGCGCGTTCGTCCGTGCATCGTCCTGTCCACCATATTCATCCACGTGATCTCGGTGCCCGAGTTGCCGATGTGAACGCGGAGGGAAACGTGGTGCGTGTGAACAGTGGGGCTGGCGGTACCGATGTGTTTGTGGTGGGATACGACGAAACGATGGAAGCTAGCAGTGGTTGTGCATTTTTACCAGTAGGCGCGCCGCGGCGATCGAACGACAATGGAGATTTCTGTGCAGGTTTCGCGACGTGAACTGTTCAAGTACGCCGCCGCAGGGTCCGCGGCCGCCGTCGGATTGGTGGCGTTGGGTACAGCGACCGCGCACGCCGACGCGGGACTCGGAACACTCGTCGACTATGCCGGTGGGGTGCCCTCGGCAGCGGCGATCAAGAGTGCCGGTCACGTCGGGGCCGTCCGGTACGTCTCCGACCGCAGACCCGATGCGGAGTGGATGGTCGGCAAGCCGATGCGCAAGTCCGAAGCCGACTCGCTCACTTCCGCAGGCCTGGAAGTGGTCTCGAACTATCAGTTCGGCAAGGGGGCGACTTCCGACTGGCGCGGCGGTTACGCGGCGGGCGTGAAGCATGCACAGCGGGGCCTCGAGCTCCACCTGGCGGCCGGAGGTCCCGAGGATCGCCCCATCTATGCCTCGATCGACGACAACCCGACCGCGGTGGAGTTCGCAACGATGATCGCGCCGTACATCCTCGGCTGGCAATCGGTGATCGGAGCCGAGAACACAGGCATATACGCCAACTCTCCGACCATCGAATTGGCCTCGGTGGCCGGACTCGGCCAGTGGTATTGGCAGCACAATTGGGGAACGCCGAAGGGCTTCGTTCATCCCGCGGCGCACATTCATCAGATTCGAATCGACAAAGACTTCGTGGGTGGCGTCAAAGTCGACATCAACAACATTTTGAAAGCCGATTACGGGCAGTGGTCGAAATCGGCCGCCGACATTATCTGAAATACCATCGATGTAATTCATTCCGTGCGCGATGAACGAATTGCGGCAGCGACTGCGCACTTCCCCTGATGTCGCCTGAACAAACAGTTCGCCCCCGGCCTTCGATGAAAGCCGGGGGCGAACTGTGTTCTGTTGTGACGCTACGGGACGTAGACCGTACCGATGGTGGGCAGGAAGGAGCAGCTGCGCGGAGCTGCCGCCGGGTCTTGCTTCGACTGCGTGGTGATCGAACCGGAGACGACCGACAACACGCGTCCGGGGCCGGTGTCGGCGATGGCGGACAGCGTTGCCGGACCGTCGGTGTTGATCATTGCGGCGCCGGTCAGATCCTGCGTTCCCGAGCGACGGTTGTCGATGTTGAGCCAGGTCACCGTGAGTGGAGCCGCCTGCTGAGCGGCAATCGGCGCGGTGCCGAGGGCAGTGAAGACGAATCCGGCCTGGCCGGCACCCGGTCCGGGAGGAGGCAGGATGGCGGGGCCGGGTACGGCCAGTGCAGTTCCGACGGAATCTGCGGTGTCGGAGATGCAACCCTTGCCAAGCGTCGGGTAGAGGAACTGAGCGATGACGGGTCCGTCGGCAGGCAGTTCCGGTCCGCCTCCGCCGGAGCCGTCCAGGAAGGTGATGACCCGCTCGAGCAGTGCCTTGACCTGCGCGGGCAGCTGCGCCGTCTCGAGCAGTGCGCGAGCCTGGCTCAGCAGGTCGGCGGCCGGAGCGGCACCGACATCGGCGGGTCCGGCTGCGGCACCGACAATGGCCGGGGCGAACGAGGCGAGTGCCTCGACCTCGGACAAGTTGGGCATCGGCTCACCGGGGGCAGGGAGGAACTGAGCGATCAGAGCAGCGGGATCGGCCGGTGCCGCGGGCAGATCTGCCGGAGCCATCGGCACCAGTGGCTGTGCGGATGCGCCGGTCGGCACGACTAGTGCGGCGGCTGCAGCTACGGCCAAAGCTGTAACTGCACGACGCGTTCCGCGGGTACGAAGCACGGTGATATTCCCCATTCTGATCATGACGCGGGCCCTCGGCGACAGCCGGTGCTCGAGGGGCCACTCTATGTAGCGCAATCCCCGATGTACAGCTGTAGTCGAGCGAGCCCTCCCCCGTCGCATCGATACCAGGGCAGTCTCTTGGTCACACGCTGCGAATTGTCCGCAGACGCTCACGATAACCTGTTACTGAAGTTATCAGTGTGAAAGGTGATGCAAATGTTACTCGCTCGCGTCTGCGGTTAGGGCGGGTGTACAGCGCCCTATAAGCTCGACGATCGATACACGGCATCGATACCGAACGGAACCGCACGCACAGTGAACCGACTTGTTCGGCTGGCCCCCGTTCTGCTCGCGGTCTCGGTGATCAGCCGATTCGTCTGGGCCTTCGCGACGCCCAACGGAATGAACCTCGTCGATCTGCACGTCTACGTCGACGGATCCGCGGCCCTGCTCGGCGGCAACCTGTACGACTACACGTACTCGGTGCAGACCCCGGACTTCCCGCTCCCGTTCACCTACCCGCCGTTTGCTGCGCTCGTGTTCTTCCCCTTGCACTTCCTGCCGTTCACGCTCGTCGGCGTCCTCTGGCAGGCGGCGACGATGATCGCGTTGTTCGCCGTGGTGCGGCTGACGCTGTCGATGGTTCTCGGCGACGTTCGCGCAGCCGAACCGCGGTGGGTGCGCACCGCGATGCTGTGGACCGCGCTGGGGCTGTGGTCCGAACCCGTTCGCACCACACTCGATTACGGCCAGGTCAACGTCTTCCTGGTGCTGCTGGCAATCCTGGCGGTGCGGAGCTCGCGGTGGTGGGTTGCGGGTGGAATCGTCGGATTCGCCGCGGGAATCAAGCTGACCCCGGCCATCACGGGTCTGTACTTCCTGGCGACGCGCCGGTGGAAAGCGGCAGTGTTCTCGGCGGTGGCCTTCGCGCTGACCGTCGTCGTCAGCTACGCGGCGTTGGGGCATCAGGCGGCCACGTACTTCACGACGCTTCTCGGCGACGCCGACCGTATCGGCCCCGTCGGCTCGGTCTGGAATCAATCCCTGCGCGGGGCGCTGAGCCGGATCGTCGGCCAGGACGTCGGTCAGGGACCGCTGTGGATCGCGGCAGCCGTCGTGGCGACAGCCCTGGCGGTGGCTGCATGGCGCACCCTCGATCGCGACGACTATCTGGGCACCCTCGTCATCGTCCAACTCCTCGGACTGCTGATCTCGCCCATCTCGTGGTCGCACCACTGGATCTGGGTGATTCCGATGGTGATCTGGCTGGTGCACGGCCCACTACGCGACGTCGTCGGAGCGAAGATCGTCGCCGGCTACTGGTTGGTGACCGTCACGGTGGGAGTGCCGTGGCTGCTGAGCTTCTTCCAGGAATCGATCTGGACCATTCCTCGACCCGGGTTCGAGGCCTGGGCAGGTGCAGTCGACGTGATCGGGTCTGCTCTGTTCCTCGGCTGGGTTGTTTACGCCGGACGCATCAGTTCGCGATCAGCTCGTCGATCCGACGCGCCACATCCACATCCTTCCGAGTGAGCCCACCGGCTGAATGTGTGGAGAGCGTGAACGTCAGCGTCCGCCACCTGATGTCGATGTCCGGATGATGGTCCGCCTCTTCCGCGGCATCGGCCACGCGGTTCACCACCTCGATCGCCGCTCGGAACGAGGCCAGTTCGACGGTTCGCGTCAGGGATTTCTCCACCACCGTCCAGTCGGCGAGTTGGGCGTCCTCGATGTCGCGGTCGGTCAGCAGTTCGGTCATAGAATGATGGTGGCATGTCCGGTACCCCTACGGCTGTGGTTGTCGCAGCGGCGTTGATCGAGGACGGCCGTCTTCTGTTGGCGCAACGAACCCGTCCGCCCGAGCTGGCAGGCCGCTGGGAACTGCCCGGCGGCAAGGTCGAGCCGGGGGAGTCGGAGGACGAGGCCCTGGCACGCGAGCTACGTGAGGAGCTGGGTGTCGAGTGCTCGATCGGAGCGGCGCTGCGCGGCGACGTGGACCTCCCCGGTGGTCTGGTGCTACGCGCCTACCGCGCCGCCCTTGTCTCGGGAGTGCCTGCAGCACTGGAACATTCGGCTCTGCGGTGGGTGGATGCGGCGACGCTGCCGACGATGGATCTGGTCGACGCGGACCGACTCTGGTTGCCCGAACTTCAGGAGATGCTGCTCACTTCGCCCTGGCGGTCTTGAGGCCCTTCTTCAGGTCCTTCTTGGTCGCGCCTGCCGATTCGAGCTTCTTCATTCGCATGATGACCACCGGGCATTTGATGCACCGAACGCTTTTGCGACAGCATTTTTTCTTGGGCTTCATCCCCGAGACATCTGCAGCCTTTATCTTGCCCATGAGCACCAAGACTAATGGGTGGCGCAGGTCACAGACCTGAGGGTGGCGCGGCGCACCGCCGGACTACGGGTAAACTCGATCAGTCGCGAGAACCTCGCGGTGTAGCGCGCTTCTCTAGCGACATAAGCCCGCTAGCGAACAAGAGCCCGCATTCGACTCCAGGAGTATTTTTCGCGTGAGCGCCCCAAGCAGTGCAGACAACATCGACAGCACCACCACTTTTCGCAACGTCGCCATCGTTGCACACGTCGACCATGGCAAGACCACCCTGGTCGACGCCATGCTTCGGCAGTCAGGCGCGTTCGAGGAACGTGCCGAAGCGATCGACCGCGTCATGGACTCGGGTGACCTCGAGAAAGAAAAAGGCATCACGATCCTGGCCAAGAACACGGCCGTTCACAAGCGCAATGCCGACGGCACCATCACCGTCATCAATGTGATCGACACCCCCGGCCACGCCGACTTCGGCGGAGAGGTCGAGCGCGGCCTGTCCATGGTCGACGGCGTCGTCCTCCTCGTGGACGCATCCGAGGGCCCGCTTCCGCAGACCCGCTTCGTGCTGCGCAAGGCGCTCGCCGCCTCGCTGCCGGTGATCCTGGTCGTGAACAAGACCGACCGTCCCGACGCGCGTATCGAAGAGGTCGTCTCGGAGAGCCACGACCTGCTTCTCGATCTCGCGTCCGACCTCGACGACGAAGCGTCCGAGGCAGCCGAGCTCGCACTCGATCTCCCCGTTCTCTACGCCTCCGGCCGTGAGGGCAAGGCGTCGCGCAAGCAGCCCGAAAACGGCAATGCGCCCGACGCCGAGAACCTCGACGAGCTGTTCGAGGTGCTGCTCAGCTACGTCCCCGCGCCCAAGGGCAACGTCGACGCACCGCTGCAGGCCCACGTCACCAACCTCGACGCGTCGGCCTTCCTCGGCCGGCTCGCTCTGGTTCGTATCCACAACGGTCAGCTCTCCAAGGGCCAGACCGTGAGCTGGATGCGTGAGGTCGACGGCGAGCCCGTCGTCCAGAAGGCCAAGATCACCGAGCTGCTCAACACCATCGGTGTGGAGCGCGTTCCCGGCGAGAAGGGTGTCGCAGGAGACATCGTCGCCGTCGCCGGCTTCCCCGACATCATGATCGGTGACACGCTCGCAGATCTGGAGAACCCGGTCGCTCTGCCGCGCATCACCGTCGACCAGCCTGCGATCTCGGTCACGATCGGCACCAACACGAGCCCGCTCGTCGGACGCGTCAGCGGCCACAAGCTCACCTCGCGCATGGTCAAGAGCCGTCTGGACCAAGAGCTCATCGGTAACGTCTCGCTCAAGGTCCTCGACATCGGTCGCCCCGATGCCTGGGAAGTACAGGGTCGTGGCGAGCTGGCGCTGGCCATCCTCGTCGAGCAGATGCGTCGCGAAGGCTTCGAGCTCACCGTCGGCAAGCCCCAGGTGGTCACCCAGCAGATCGACGGCAAGCTGCACGAGCCCTTCGAAGAGCTCATGGTCGACACACCGGAGGAATACCTCGGTGCCGTCACTCAGTTGCTCGCTGCACGCAAGGGCAAGATGGTCCAGATGACGAACCACGGCGCAGGCTGGGTTCGCATGGAATTCATCGTTCCCTCGCGTGGGCTGATCGGTTTCCGCACAGAGTTCCTCACGGACACCCGCGGTACGGGTATCGCCAACGCCGTCTTCCACGGCTACGCGCCGTGGGCAGGCGAGATCCGCGCTCGCCACACCGGCTCGCTCGTTTCGGACCGTAACGGCACCGTCACCCCGTTCGCGATGATTCAGCTGGCCGACCGCGGCACGTTCTTCGTCGAGCCGGGCGCAGACACCTACGAGGGCATGGTCGTGGGCATCAACCCGCGTCAGGAAGACCTCGACATCAACGTCACCCGCGAGAAGAAGCTGACCAATATGCGTCAGTCCTCCGCAGACGTCATGGAAACCCTGGCCAAGCCCAAGAAGCTGGACCTGGAAATGGCCATGGAGTTCTGTGCAGGCGACGAGTGTGTCGAGGTGACCCCCGAGGTCGTTCGCGTCCGCAAGGTGCACCTCGATTCCAACGAGCGCGCCCGCGAGCGTTCGCGTAGCAAGACTCGCGACAAGGCTGCTCTGTAAGACTCACCTCGTGCGAGAGAAGCGACGTGTCACCTTCGTGGGGCGCGTCGCTTCTTCTCGCACAAGGTAGCCGACCACGAAGGAGATCCTCGTTGCGCAAGGTGCTGACGCCGGCGGTGCTGTTTTCTGCCATTGCTCTGGTACTCACCGCGTGCACCGCGGATCCGCCGCCACCGATCGAGAGTGTCGAGACTCCGGTCAGCACGACGATGGTTCCGGCCAAGACCGGCGATCCGGTCGTCGTTGCGATCGACGACGTCGGTATCGGCTTCAACCCGCACCTTCTGGCAGACCAATCGCCCGCGACTGCTGCGGTGAGTTCACTGGTGCTGCCCAGCCCGTTCCGCCCCGTTCGCAACCCAGACCCCGGCAAGACCACCTGGGAACCGGATCTGTCGCTGCTGATCTCGGCCGAGGTGACGTCGCAGTCGCCGTTCACCATTCGCTATCAGCTGCGCAACGAGGCCCAGTGGTCCGACAGTGCGCCGATCGCGGCCGAGGACTTCCGTTACCTGTGGCAGCAGATGATCACCCAGCCTGGCGTCGTCGATCCCGCGGGGTACGCCCTGATCAGCAACGTCGCATCCTCGGGCGGCGGCAAGACGGTCGACGTGACGCTCGCATCGCCGTATCCGGCCTGGCAGCGGTTGTTCGCCGACCTGGTGCCCTCGCACCTGCTCAAGGACTCGCCCGGCGGCTTTCAAGGCGGTCTGACGGACAACGTGCCGGTCTCCGGTTCCCGGTTCAACATCAAGACCGTCGACAAGGGGCGGGACGAGATTCTGCTCGAGCGCAACGACCGATTCTGGGATCAGCCCGCTTCACCCGATCAGATCCTCATCCGCCGGGGCGGTACGCCCGCTCAGCTGGCAGATTCGCTGCGGTCGAGTGACGCGCAGATCGCCCAGGTTCGTGGGGGCTCGGCCCTGCGGGCTCAGCTCTCGGCGATACCCGGAGTGCGGACCGACACCATCAGGCAGTCACGCGTGCTTTCGATGACGGTCAACGGGCGCGCCCGGAACATGTCCAATTCCCTTGTGAGACAGGGGATTTTCGGTCTGCTCGATCCCGGCCTCCTGGCCACGGTCGGCGCGGGTGGTGGTGCGACGGACCGCAGAGCGGCCGCGCAACTGTCCGCGCCGTCGGACCCCGGCTACTCCTCGACCGAGCCTGCCCCCATCGGCACGCAGGCGGCTCTGAGTCTGCTGGAGCGGGCCGGCTTCGTGCCGACGCCCGATGCAGTGGTGACCTCGACACCGAACCCGAGCACACCCACTACCGCGGCTCCGACGACCACGAGCGTTCCCGAGCCGGGAGTGGCTCGCCTCGCGGACGCGAGCGGTACCGCGCTGCGATTCGTCATCGGTGCCGTCGAGAACGACGAGATCGCGCTCGCGGTCGCCGGAACTGCCGCCGACGAACTCGTCGGCGCGGGCATCGATGCGACCGTCACCCCACTGCCTGCCGACGAGCTGTACTCGACTGCGTTGACCGACGGAACGGTCGACGCGATCGTCGGGTGGTCGAGCGCAGGAGTCGACCCTGCGACGGCCCTCGCCTCCCGATTCGGCTGCGTCACCGAACCTGCCGAAGGCGGCGGCGACCGCGTGGATGCCCCGCGCAACCTGTCCGGTCTGTGCGTTCCAGAGCTGCAGCCGACGATCGACAGGGCGCTGGTGAGCGGTCTCGATCCCGAGGTGACCACGAACGACGTCGAGCCCAAGCTGTGGTCGCTCGCGTCGACGCTGCCGATCATGCAGGACTCGTCCGTGGTCGCGGCGGTACCCGGCATCACCGGCGTCTCGCTGACCGGCCCGGTGGAGGTAGGCATATTCGCCGACGCCGCGCAGTGGATGCGGACGCTCCGGTGACCGAGGTCCTCGGCACGAACAGCAACGACAGAACGAGCGGCGGAGCAATGACCGAGAAGTCGACGACAGTGCAGGCGATGACGGAGCCGCAGAGATTGCTTCTGGTGCACGCGCACCCGGACGACGAAACCATCACCACCGGCGGCACCATTGCCCACTACGTCCGCGCCGGAGCCGATGTGACGGTGTTGACCTGCTCGCTCGGCGAGGAGGGAGAAGTGATCGGCGAAACGTGGGCGGATCTGGTCGTCGACCGCGCAGATCAGCTCGGCGGCTACCGAATTCTGGAACTGCATCGCGCTCTCGCCGCACTGGGCGCCAACCCGCCCCGGTTCCTCGGTGGGGCCGGTCGCTGGCGGGATTCGGGCATGGCCGGGACGTCGGCATCGGAAAAGCCGAGGGCGTTCGTCAATGCCGATCGCGACGAGGCCCTCGGGGCACTGGTGGCGGTCATTCGCGAGCTGCGACCTCAGGTCGTCGTCGGCTACGACCCCGAGGGCGGATACGGCCACCCCGATCACCAGCAGGTGCATTCGTTGGTGACCGAGGCCGTGGAGGTCTGCGGGACGGACTCGTACCCCGAGGCCGGGTCTGGATGGGCGGTGTCGAAGTACTACTGGACCGTCACCGGCCACGATCAATTGCAGTCGGGGCTCGCGGCCATCGACGACATTCCGGCGCACTGGCGGATGCCGGAGAACGGTGAGCTACCGAGCGTCCCCGAGAACACGATCACCACGAGCATCGACATCCGTGGGGTGCTCGATGCCAAGAGGGATGCGCTCCGCGCACACGCGACTCAGGTGACCGTCGCGCCGTCGGGTAGCGAGTACGCACTGTCCAACGACATTGCCCAGCCGATACTGCTCGACGAGCAGTACGTACTCGTCCGGGGCGAACTCGGTGCCGATGAGACGGGCAGAGAGAACGATCTGTTCGCCGGCGTACTAGACTGTGGTTCGCATCACTAATACCATCACAGCAGGGGCGGAACACACATGTACAACTGGGTAGTGCAGGACGCAATCGTCGCGTTCGTCGATTCTCTCAAGCCGCAGTTCGGCGCACAGGCAGATCTGTACCAGTACGTACTGGGACAGATCGCCATGGGTGCGAGCAACTTGCTCACCTCGCTGGGCTATCCGCCGGTTTCCTGAGTGCCGGTGCCCGGTTTCTCGAATGCGATGCACTGAAACATCCCGGGTCAAGGCAGTATTGGACGCATGATCTCGAAGGCCGCATCCAATACTGTCGCCCTGGTGTCGTGGGCAACCGTTGCAGTACTGGTGTTCGACGGCTTCCTGTCCGGGATTCTGTCGGTCTTCTTTCTTCCGACCTATCTCGGGTCGGTGCAGTTCCCCATCAGCGCAGTGCTGGGCGGGATCGCGAACGTCGCCTTGATTCTGGCCGCACGCAAGGTCTCGGATCGGCCGGTCTGGGTGGCGTCACCCCTGGTCGGATGGTTTGTCGCTGTGTTGGCGTGCATGCTCGGCGGACCGGGCGGCGACGTACTGCTGCTCGCCGATTGGCGCACGATGCTGCTCATCATCGCCGGTGCAGGCCCGGCCGGAGTGCTGCTGTTCATGTTCCGAATGAAGGCGATCACAGCACACGTGCATGCCGACCCGCATCCCGCAGCACGTCCTCGATCATCGTCGGAGTCAACAGTCCGGTGAAGGTGTTGCGCTGGCTGACGTGGTAGCTGGCGAACAGGGTGACCGAGCCGAGGTCCAACCGAACTCCGTGGCCGAATTTCGGTGCAGGCCTGGGTATTTCCCATCCGTTGGCGGCCAGTATCGGCAACAGGGACTGCCAGCCGAATGCCCCGAGCACGAGGATGGACTTCAGGGTGGGCCGCAGTAGCCGCAGTTCGTCGTCCAGCCATGGCCTGCATGTGTCGCGCTCGGCGGGAGTGGGCTTGTTCTGCGGTGGAGCGCAATGGACCGGCGCGGTGATGCGAACTCCGTTGAGCGTCAACCCGTCTCCGATATGTGTGGCGGTGGGCTGGCTGGCCAGTCCGACGGCATGCATCGCGCGGTACAGAACGTCGCCGCTTCTGTCGCCGGTGAACATCCGACCGGTGCGGTTTCCGCCGTGCGCCGCCGGAGCCAGCCCGACGATCAACATCGCCGCGTCGGCCGGGCCGAACCCGGGAACGGCTTTGCCCCAATATTTCTGGTCTGCAAACGAGGCCCTTTTCTCGGTGGCGACTTGCTCGCGCCACTGCACCAGGCGCGGGCAGGCACGGCACTCGGACACTGCTGCGTCGAGTTCGGCGATGGTCTGCGGGCGCACCACCATCTCAGTGTCGCTGCAGCCAGACGTCCCCGGCGCCCGGAGTGACGGCGTCGATCATCGCCCACGCGTTCTCGATGGGGATGTCGATCACCTCGTAGTGTCCGACGCCGGCAGGCGTCGCAGCGACAATGGTGGCCACCCCGGCGCGGCGTTGAAAGAAGGTCTGCCGCACGGTCCAACCGATGATGCCCGCAGCCTCGAGGCTGTGCCGAGTCCTGTCGAGCGAACCGTGCTGGGTGACGAGCCAACCCGGCAGGACTGCGTGGCCGAGTCCGCGAAAGCGATCGTGAGCGAGCCCGACTGCCGCAACGAACAACACCGCGATTGCGATCCACGCGAGGATCGGGACCGGTGCGCCGAGATATTCGGCGATGCCCAGTCCTGCTCCGAGAACCAGCACGGGCACAGCGGCACGCGTGTAGCGGCGACGACGTGCGGCAGGGCCGTGGCGCAGCAGTGGCAGGTCGGAACCACCGTGCAGACCGGCGTCGCCGAGCACGGTGGTCATCATCCGCAGTGCCTCGGCACGTGGAGCCTGGGGGAGTAGCAGGGACGATTCCTTCTTCTCGGCGCTGACACCGGTCATGATGGCGTCGAGCCTGGCACCGCCGACCGCACGCAGCAGCAACGGTTCCGAGAGCGACGTGCCGCGCAGTCGCTTGCGATCGAGAGTCGACTGCCGCGTGCGCAGCAAGCCGTGACTGACGTGCATGGTGCGACCCTGATCGGTCACCGTCAGATTGGCGTAGTTGAGCAGATAGCGGACACACGCGAAGACGCTCGATACGACGAGCAGCGCCATCAGTGCCACCGCTACGAAGACCGCGATACCGAGTTGCTCTGCCGAGTCGATGCTGTTGGACACCAGCGACGACTCGGCCAGAGCCTGCCCGAGCCCGTACTGGAACAACACGCCGACGGCCGCGGCGATGGTGACGATGCCGGTGATGGAGAACGGCGCGAACCGCACCCAGGATAACTGCCAGTGCGCGATCTCCACGCCGGAATCGACTGCTGCGCTTGGCGTTCCGTCGGTCGCCTGGGTCGGCCCCGACACCCTCTGCAGCAGATCGCCGCGCAGCGTGGGGACCAGTGAGGTGTCGAGCGCGTTGAGTTCGAAGGCCTCGCCCTTGCCTGCCTGTTGCCCGGTGCCGATGCGCAGGATGGACAGGCCGAGCATGCGGTGCAGAACGTTCGCTTCCACGTCCACCGACCGAATCCTCGTGCGCGGAATCGACAGCACCTTCTTCTGCAACACCCCACTGCGCAGTTGCACGTGCACCGGACCAATCCGGTAGCTCGTGGTGAACCATCGCAGAATCGCGAACACCACGACCACCGCGAGAAGGCCGAGACTCCAGAAGTGATTACCGCTCTGACTGCCGACGAAGAACGAGATCAGCAATACCGGCAGGATCTTGATGCCCTCGTTCACCGGATGCACCAACAACATTCGCTTGTCCAGGCGCAGCCACGGCTGCTCCTCCTCGACGGCGAGAAGCTGTTCCTGATCGGTCATGTCGCATCTCCGACGGTGCGGCCGGCGATATCGGTGAGCCGAGCAACCGTCTTGTCTGCAACATCCTGATCCAGCGCTGTGATCTTCACCGCGCCCGCCGACGAGGCCGTCGTTACGGTGACGGTGGCCAATCCGAGCAGCCGATCGAGGGGGCCGCGCTCGGTGTCGACGGTCTGTACCCGCGAAATCGGTGCGATGCGTCGCTCCTGGCTCAGCCAGCCGGTGCGGGTGTAGACCGCGGTGTCGCTGATCTCCCAGCGATGTACGCGGTACCGCCACTGGGGCACGATCGCGATGTGCAGGGCCGCGAACAGGATCGAGGCGACAAGCACGGCGACATGCGGCCATGTCGTCGCGTCGGAGTCGACGACCGCCCAGACGATCTGGGCGACGAAGATCGGTAGCCACAGCAGGCCGGCGCTCAGAGCCCAGAGCAGACGTGCACGCGGGGACGGTTGCCACTGTGGATCGCTCATCGTTGTCACGGGTACAAACCTAGCCCCGACCCCTCGTGCGCGTTTTGCGTCCTTCCAGCTACGCAAAACGCGCACGAGGGTGACAGCACTACCCGCGGGTGGCACGTGCGTACCAGGAAGCGCATGATCGACTGGTGACTTCGACGCCTGACACCGTTCCAGCTGCTTCTGCAATGCGCCGCGTTCTGCGTCGTGCCCGGGACGGCGTCTCGTTGAATGTGGACGAGGCGACGGTTCTGCTGCATGCGCGCGGGGACGATCTGGTGGATCTGATGGCGTCGGCTGCGCGGGTCCGCGACGCCGGGCTCGAATCTGCAGGCCGGCCGAAGACGGTGTCGTACTCCCGCAAGGTGTTCGTACCCATCACGCGGTTGTGCCGCGACAAGTGCCACTACTGCACATTCGTCACGGTGCCGGGCAAGCTCAACGCCGCTGGGCACGGGATGTTCATGGATCCCGACGAGATTCTCGACGTCGCCCGCAAGGGTGCAGCGCTGGGCTGCAAGGAAGCGCTGTTCACCCTCGGTGACCGGCCGGAGGAGCGGTGGCCCGAGGCCAAGGCGTGGCTCGACTCCCGTGGCTACGACTCGACTCTGGACTACGTGCGCGCCATGTCGATCCGGGTGCTCGAGGAGACCGGATTGCTCCCGCACCTCAATCCCGGAGTGATGTCGTGGCAGGAGCTTTCGCGCCTCAAGCCGGTGGCCCCGTCGATGGGGATGATGCTCGAGACCACCTCGCGCCGGTTGTTCGAGGAAAAGGGGCAGGCGCACTACGGCAGCCCCGACAAGGACCCCGAGGTTCGACTGCGGACCTTGACCGATGCGGGTCGCCTCAACATTCCGTTCACGACGGGCATTCTGGTCGGCATCGGCGAGACGCTGCGTGACCGCGCCGAGTCGATCATGGCAATTCGCAAGGTGCACAAGTCTTTCGGCCATGTGCAAGAAATCATCGTGCAGAATTTTCTGGCCAAGTCCGATACCGCGATGCGGTCCGTACCCGATGCCGGTCTCGAAGAATTCCTCGCAACGATCGCGGTGACGCGCATGGTGGTCGGACCGTCCATGCGGATTCAGGCTCCGCCGAACCTGGTCGCGCCGGAGGAGACTGCGGCGCTGCTCGGCGCGGGCGTCGACGATTGGGGCGGGGTCTCGCCGCTGACCCCCGACCACGTCAACCCCGAGCGGCCGTGGCCGAACCTCGACACCCTCGCGGAGCTGTCCGACAAGGCGGGATATCGATTGGTGGAACGTGTTGCCGCGCAGCCGCAGTACGTGCTGGCCGGTGCTCCGTGGATCGATCCGCGGATCTCGGCACACGTGCGTGCGCTCGCCGATCCCCAGACGGGGATGGCCCGCGAGGACGTGATCCCGACGGGTCTGCCGTGGCAGGAGCCGGACGAGGAGTGGGAGTCCTCGGGTCGCGTGGATCTGAACACCGAGATCGACACCCAGGGCCGCAATACCGAGACCCGCTCGGATCTGGCGAATGCATTCGGCGACTGGGATTCGATCCGCGAGCAGGTGCGCGATCTCGCCGGCCTCGAACGGGTGGACCGGGACCTGGTGTCTGCATTGACGGCGGCGGAAAAGGATCCGGCCGGGCTGTCGGACGAGCAGTACCTGGCGCTCGCGACGGCAGAGGGTCCGGGCATGGACGCCGTCGCCGCCCTCGCGAACGATCTGCGCAAGCAGGTCAACGGTGACACCGTCACCTACGTGGTGAACCGGAACATCAACTTCACCAACATCTGCTACACCGGGTGCCGATTCTGTGCGTTCGCGCAGCGCAAAGGCGACGCCGATGCGTTCACGCTGTCCACCACCGAGGTTGCCGATCGGGCGTGGGAAGCACACGTCGTCGGTGCCACCGAGGTGTGCATGCAGGGCGGAATCGACCCCGAACTCCCCGTGACGGGGTACGCCGATCTGGTGCGGGCAGTCAAGGCCCGGGTGCCGTCGATGCACGTGCACGCGTTCTCGCCGATGGAGATCGTCAACGGGGCATCGCGCGGCGGTCAGTCGATCCGCGAGTGGCTCACCGAACTGCGGGCGGCCGGGCTGGATTCGATCCCGGGTACCGCCGCGGAAATCCTCGACGACGAGGTCCGCTGGGTGCTTACCAAGGGCAAGCTGCCCGCCGCCGAGTGGATCGAGGTGATCACCACCGCGCATCAGGTGGGACTGCGGTCGAGCTCGACGATGATGTACGGGCACGTCGACAATCCGTCGCACTGGGTCGGTCACCTGAACGTTCTCAAGAAGATCCAGGACGAGACCGGTGGATTCACCGAGTTCGTGCCGTTGCCGTTCGTGCACCAGTCCTCGCCGCTGTATCTGGCCGGGGCCTCGCGACCCGGTCCGACCAACCGGGACAACCGCGCGGTGCATGCCCTGGCCCGCATCATGCTGCACGGCCGGATCGACAACATTCAGACATCGTGGGTGAAATTGGGAATCGTGGGTACACAGGCGATGCTGAACGGGGGCGCGAACGATCTGGGCGGGACCCTGATGGAGGAGACGATCTCGCGAATGGCGGGTTCGCAGAACGGTTCGGAGAAGACCGTCGCGGAACTGCACGAGATCGCCGACGGCATCGGACGACCGGTTCGTCAGCGCACCACCACCTACGATCCGGCCCCGGCAGTCTCGGTGGCCGGCCTGATCTGATCCACAGATCCTCACCCGAATTGGAGCTTGTCTGACATGGACGACCGTCGAGTCGCCGCGGTTCTGAGCAGTGCCGTCGCCATCATTCACCCCGTGCTCGACATCCTTGCGACACGGGATCCGATAGGGCTCAAGGGGCGAACGTTCCGCAAGTCCTCGGCGGACGATACGACGCTCGACAACGTTCTCGACTTCGTCGCGAAGGCGTTCGACACCACCGACTTCCCGGGGACGGCAGGCTGGGAAGAACTCGACGCCGACGCCCGGTCCCAGTGGTGGGTCAACCGCATCGGAGCTCTCAACACCGTTGCCGTGGCATTCCCCGGTGTGTTCGGTCTGCTCATCAACCGTTTGCCGATCCAGGATCTGCTCGGGTTCGCCAACCAGGCGATGGTGCTGGTCGCCGTGGCCCGCGAAACCGGAGTGACCGACCGCGAGACGCATGTGGCGCTGCTCGGATCGGTGCTGTGCAAGCGCGATCTGACATCGCTGGCCGACAGTGCCCCGGTGAAGAAGGAAGAGTCGCCCAAGTCGGGTCCGTTCGCGCTGCTCCGCGGAATGTGGCAGATCGCGAACGTGCTGCGCGACGTGGTCGGTGAACTGGACAAGCGCCCGCACCCCCGCGGCATCTACCGTGTGCTCGGTGCCATCCCGGTAGTCGGCGGAGTCGCCGGATATCTCGGTGAGCGTGGCGCTCTTTCGCGTGCCGCCAAGCAGGGACGCAAGTGGCTTGCCGCCCACCGCACGGCCCCTGTCGTCGGCTCGGGCACGCCGGCGAAGCAGCTGCGCAAGTAGGTCGGGGAGCCAGGTGAGGCCACCCTGGTCGGTTTGCCCCAGGTTCGGACGGCGATACTAGGATGCTCAGGGCGCGCGAGCGCCCACGATCGATACAGGAGGGGAGAGCAGCAGTGACCTACTCGATTGCAGAACCGTGCGTAGATGTACTGGACAAAGCGTGCATCGAAGAGTGCCCGGTGGATTGCATCTACGAGGGTAACCGAATGCTGTACATCCACCCCGACGAATGCGTCGACTGCGGAGCCTGCGAGCCCGTCTGCCCCGTCGAGGCCATTTTCTACGAGGACGACGTGCCCGAGCAGTGGAGCGCCTACGTCGGTGCCAACGTCGACTTCTTCGACGACCTAGGATCTCCCGGTGGCGCAGCGAAGCTCGGCAAGACCGACTACGACCCGCCGTTCATCAAGGCTCTGCCTCCCATGGGCGAGAACTGACTCCCTTGGTACGTACAGCGGTGGCAGCGGGGCTGCCCGACTTTCCGTGGGACTCGCTGACCGCCGCCAAGGAGAAGGCGTCGGCTCATCCGGACGGCATCGTCAACCTGTCGGTCGGCACGCCGGTGGACCCGGTCGCCGAGGTCATCCGCACTGCGCTGAATTCGGTTGCGGATCAGCCCGGTTACCCGACTACCGTCGGAACACCAGCGCTGCGTGAGGCGGCGGTCGCTGCGCTGGAGCGCCGCTACTCGATCACCGGTCTCTCGCTCGACGCCGTGCTGCCCGCCATCGGCACCAAGGAAATGATCGCGTGGCTGCCGAAACTTCTCGGCCTGGGAGCCGACGACCTGGTCGTCATCCCCGAATTGGCATATCCCACATACGAAGTGGGCGCACTGCTCGCCGGTTCTCGTACGCTGCGGGCCGACGGTCTGAATCGACTCGGACCCGAGCGGGCGTCGCTGATCTTCGTCAATTCGCCGTCCAACCCGACCGGCAAGGTGCTCGGTGTCGAACACCTGCGCAAGGTGGTCGAGTGGGCGCGTGAACGCGACGCCATCGTCGTCTCCGACGAGTGTTACCTGGGGCTGACCTGGGACGCCGACGCAGTGTCCGTGCTCGATCCGCGGGTGTGCGACGGCGATCACACCAATCTTCTTGCCGTGCATTCTCTTTCGAAGACCTCGAACTTGGCCAGCTATCGCGCCGGCTTCGTGACCGGTGATGCGTCCCTCGTCGCCGAGTTGCTCGAGGTGCGCAAGCACGCCGGCATGATGGTGCCGCTGCCGATCCAGGCCGCCATGACTGCGGCGCTGGCCGACGACGAACACGAGAACATCCAACGCGAGCGATACCGCGCCCGGCGTACGGTGCTCAAAGCGGCCGTCGAGGCAGCGGGATTCACCGTCGACCACTCCGAGGCCGGGCTCTACCTGTGGGCCACCCGCGACGAACCATGCCGCGACACCGTCGACTGGCTCGCCGAACGCGGCATCCTCGCCGCGCCAGGGGAGTTCTACGGACCCAACGGTGGTCGACACGTGCGCATTGCATTGACGGCCACGGACGAACGCATCGACGCTGCGGCTACTCGCCTGCGCGGGTAGTGCGCTGACTGTCCACTATTTCCCACGGCGAACGGGATCCCGCCTGCCGATGTGAATTGTGGACAGCGAAGTCGGTTGGCTCCGGCTCCACCTGGGTGTTCTCATATACCCATGACTCTCAGCCTGCTGCTCAGTTTCGCCGGTGTGTGTTTTCTGCTGGCGATTCTGCCCGGGCCCGATTCGTTTCTGGTGCTGCGCTACAGCATCGGCGGCCTCAAGCCCGGCATCGCGGCGGCGATGGGGGTCGCGATCGGCGGACTGTTCTGGGCCGCATTGGTGGCCGTCGGGCTGGCGGCGATCGTCGAACAATCGGCGACGGCGTATCGCGTCGTCAAAGTTCTGGGCGGGCTCTATTTGCTGTACCTGGGGGTCAAGGCGTTCCGAGCGCGACGCAAGAACAAGGTGGCCGGTGAGCCGATGGTGACGGTCGCTGCGTCCGCGTGGTCGGCGTTCGGTGCCGGAGTTCTCTCGTGCGCGCTCAATCCCAAGGTCGGACTGTTCTACCTCGCGGTGGTTCCGCAGTTTCTCACCGTGGTCACCTTCGCCGGTGCCATGACGCTCGGTCTGGTGGAAGTGGTCGTGGCCGCGCTGGTGATGGGAGCCTTCTCCGTTCTCGCCTCACGAGCGGTGGCGTTGCTGCGCAGGCCCGCGGTGACCGACTGGCTGGACCGCATCAGCGCCGGAATCCTGGTGGCGCTCGGCGTCGGAACGGTTGCGTCCTCGGCGTAGCGTCGCAGGCTACGGCTCGAGGTCCGGCTCGCCCACATCCCAGCCACCGCGTCGGATACGCAGTATGTAGACCAGTTCGTTGCTGCCGAACGCCTCGACGGTGGTGAAGCGCTTCGGCTCCGTGTTGACCTCGGGATTACGGGCGTGAGCTTCCTCGTAGAGCTGAGTGGCCCGCAGATCGGCCAATTCCACCCGGGTCCAGAAATCGTCGGACTGCACCGAGTAGACCAGCCGCGGCGCGCCGTCGGTGACGTGGGCGATGTCGATCTCGTCGTCGTCGGAATCTGAGTCTTCGAGGTCCAGGTCGAGTTCGTCCTCGGAATCGACGTCCTGCTCGGCGTCGGTTCCGATCAAATAGACACCCGCCTGCAGGTCACCGGCAGCGACCGTCATGTACTCGGCGTAGTCGCCGGTGTCGATTCCGTCCACGTCCATGTATGTACGGTAGCCATGTGCTGCTTCGTTCACTGAACCCACTCGCCGTTGCGCGAGGAGACGATATTCCCGACGCCGTCACGATCGACGGAGTCTCGCTCTCCCGTGCCGACATTCTGGGCGCGGCGACGTCCGTTGCCGAACGGATCGCGCGCGCCGACCGGCTGGCGGTCTATGCGACACCGTCGGTCAAGACGGTGCTCGCTGTCGTGGGCGCACTCATCGCAGGCGTCACCGTGGTGCCGGTTCCACCGGACGCGGGTGTCGCCGAACGTGAGCACATCCTCCGCGACTCGGGCGCGCAGGCGTGGCTCGGTGAAGCGCCGCCGGACACCTCCGGGCTGGAGGTTCTGCCGGTGCGTCAACATGCGCGGTCGTGGCACAGCTACCCCGAACCGCAGCCGTCCTCGGTTGCATTCGTGCTCTACACCTCCGGTACTACCGGACCGCCGAAAGGCGTCCTGATCTCGCGTAGCGCCATCGCTGCCGGCCTGGACGCGCTGGCGCAGGCCTGGGCATGGACGTCGAAAGATACTGTGGTGCACGGGCTTCCGCTGTTCCATGTACACGGTCTGATCCTCGGCGTACTCGGCCCGCTACGGGTGGGCAGCCCACTGATTCACACCGGCAAGCCGACGCCGGAGCTCTACGCCGCCGCACGCGGATCCCTCTACTTCGGTGTACCGACGGTGTGGTCGCGAGTCGCCGCCGACGAGACGTCCGCGCGCGCCTTGGCCGGTGCCCGGCTGTTGGTCTCGGGCAGTGCGCCGCTGCCGGTCCCGGTGTTCGAGAAGCTGCGTGAACTCACCGGCCAGGCCCCGATCGAGCGTTACGGCATGAGCGAAACCCTCATCACCATCAGCACCCGCGCGGACGGGGAGCGTCGAGCAGGCTCGGTGGGACTACCGGTTGCGGGAGTCGAAACACGTCTGCGCGGCGAGAAGGGCGAAATCCTTCCGCACGACGGCGAATCCATCGGCGCGCTGCAGATTCGCTGCCCCATGTTGTTCGACGGCTATCTGAACAACCCGGAGGCGACGGCCAAGACCTACACCGAGGACGGATGGTTCGACACCGGAGACGTCGCCCTCATCGAGCCCGACGGATTCCACCGAATCGTGGGACGAGCCTCGACCGACCTGATCAAATCCGGCGGCTATCGCGTCGGCGCGGGGGAGATCGAGACGGTATTGCTGGGGCACCCGAGTGTCGACGAGGTCGCCGTGGTCGGCGTGCCCGACGACGACCTGGGTCAGCGCATCGTGGCGTTCGTCGTCGGCACCGATGTCGAGGATCGAGTGCTGATCGATCTGGTGGCCACCGAACTGTCGATTCACAAGCGGCCCCGCGAGATTCGGGTGGTCGACTCCCTCCCGCGCAACGCGATGGGGAAGGTACAGAAGAAGCTGTTGACCTAGTCGTCAGCAAGGCTTCGGGGTAGCCGTTAAATTCGAGGGATGACCACTCTCGATGGTGCTCGCATTCTCGTCCTCGGTGCCGGCGGCGGGCTCGGCGGCCCGATCGTCGAGCAACTTGCGCAGGCCGGTGCCCGGCTGACCGTCAGCGGCCGAAGTATCGAGTCGGATCATCACACGGTGCATGCCGATCTGACGCTGCCGGATTCGGCGAAGACGGTCGTGGCGGCGGCCGTCGAACATCACGGCGGATTGGACGGGATCGTCATCGCGGCCGGTGTCGTGGCGTTCGGACCGGTGACCGAGGTGGACGACGACACCGTGGACGAATTGCTGCTGCTCAACTACTTGGCACCGCTCCGTGTGCTTCGAGAAGCCTTGACGACCCTGGATCAGGGCGGGTTCGTGCTCAACATCAGTGCAGTCGTTGCCGACAAGCCGATGCCGAACATGGGTGCCTACTCGGCGAGCAAGGCCGCGGTGAGCGCGTTGCTGAAAAGTGTTCGTACGGAAGCGCGTAAGTCGAAGATCAGGATCGTGGACGTGCGTCCGCCGCACACCGAGACAGGCCTCGCGACGCGGCCCATCGCCGGGCAGGCACCGAAACTGCCGGAGGGTCTGACGCCGGAGACGGTGGCAGCTCGTATCGTCGCGGCGATCACCGACGACGAGACGGACGTCGGCGCCGATCAGTTCTCGTAAGCTATTGTCGGCACCGTGACCGAGACACACGTGACCGACGCAGCCAGAAGGCTCGTGCGTCGTCGCACCATCGATTTCGGTCTCGTCTGCACTTCCTCCTGTTCGTAATTGTCGATCGAACCCATCCCCGACGAGCATTTCGCGCTCCTCGGGTAGTTCCGGCAACCCTCGACTCGAACAGGAATTCACCATGACCACATCTGTGTCCCATCTCGGCGGCGTCATCGCTGCCACCGACGACGCCGTGCAGGCCGACGCCAAGAATGCCCACGCGGTCTTCCGCGCTTCCGCCACCGCGCACGACGCCGTCGCCAGCACCGTCACCCTCGGCAAGTACAGCGTCGAGGTCGACGAGCCGCCCGCCCTGGGCGGTGAGAACAAGGCCGCCAACCCGGTCGAGTACTACCTGGCGTCGCTGCTGTCCTGCCAGGTGGTCACCTACCGCGTGTGGGCCGAGAAGCTCGGCATCACCGTCGAGGACATCAAGGCCAAGGCCGAGGGTGACCTCGACGTGCGCGGATTCTTCGGCTTCGACGACGACGTTCGTCCCGGCTTCGGCGAGGTGCGCGTCGTCGTGACCGTCACCGGCCCCGAGACCCGGGAGCGGTACGAGGAGTTGCAGAAGGCCGTCGACGATCACTGCCCCGTGCTGGATCTGACGCGCAATCCCACCCCGATCCACACCGTTCTCGAAACGGCCTGATGTCATGAGCGAACGGACATTCGGCCTGCGTACCAGGGCAATTCACGCCGGGGCGAGGCCAGATCCTTCCACCGGTTCGCGAGCTGTGCCGATTTATCAGACGGCGAGCTACGTGTTCGAGAATTCCGCGGACGCGGGCGATCTGTTCGCTCTGCAGAAGTACGGCAACGTCTACAGCCGCATCGGTAACCCCACCGTCGCCGCCTTCGAGGAGCGCATTGCGAGTCTCGAAGGCGGCATCGGGGCGGTTGCGTTCGCCAGTGGGTTGGCGGCCGAGTTCGCAGTGTTCGCCGCGCTGGCCGGCACCGGCGACCACATCGTTGCCGCGGCCGGGCTCTACGGCGGCACCGTGACGCAACTGGACGTGACGCTGCGTCGGTTCGGTGTCGAGACCACGTTCGTGCCGGGCACCGATCCGGCGGATTATGCAGCTGCGGTGACGGATTCGACCAAGCTCATCTACGCCGAGATCATCGGCAACCCGTCGGGCGAGATCGCGGACCTCGAAGGCCTCGCTTCCGTCGCGCACGAGCACGGGATTCCGTTGGTGATCGACGCGACGATGGCAACGCCGTGGCTGAGCAGGCCGATCGAGTTCGGTGCCGACATCGTGATCCATTCGGCCACCAAGTTTCTCGGCGGTCACGGCTCGACGCTCGGGGGAGTGGTGGTCGAATCCGGGCGATTCGACTGGGGCTCGGGCAAATTTCCGCAGATGACCGCGCCGGTGGCCTCGTACGGTGGGCTGTCGTGGTGGGGGAACTTCGGTGAGTACGGCTTTCTGACCAAGCTGCGCAGCGAGCAACTGCGCGACATCGGCGGCGCGCTGGCACCGCAATCGGCATTCACGCTGATCCAGGGTGTCGAAACGCTGCCCCAGCGTATGGACGCGCACGTGGCCAACGCCCGCGTTGTAGCCGAATGGCTCGAGCAGGATCCGCGTACCGACTACGTGAGATGGGCTGGGCTGCAGGGCCATCCGCATCACGACCGGGCGGCGAAGTATCTCCCTGCCGGCCCTGGTGCGGTGTTCGCCTTCGGAATCGACGGTGGCCGCGAGGCCGGCCAGACGTTTGTCGAGAGCGTTCAGGTCGCCAGCCACGTCGCCAACATCGGTGATGTACGCACTCTCGTGATTCACCCGGCCAGCACCACGCATCGACAGCTGACCGACGAGCAGCTCCGCGGCGCAGGTGTGGAACCCGAGTTGATTCGCATCAGCGTCGGGCTCGAAGACGCCGAGGACATTCTGTGGGACCTGGATCAAGCTCTCACATTGGCAACAGGAAAGGCGCGGTCATGAGCGAGCGCACCTGGCAGGGCCCGTCGGCGCAACAGCGTCAACGCATCCTGCGCGAAACCAAGACCGTCGCAATCGTCGGCGCGTCCAAGAACCCCTCGCGGGCAAGCTACTTCGTCAACCGATACCTGTCGTCGACGAGCAACTACGAGATATTCCTCGTCAACCCCACGATCACCGACATCGAAGGGACGACGGTCTATCCGACACTCGCCGATCTGCCGAAGCCACCGGATCTGGTCGATGTGTTCCGCAAGTACGACGACCTTCCCGCCGTTCTAAAGGAAACCATTGCAGCGCAGGCGAAGACGATCTGGCTGCAGCTCGGGTTGTGGCACGAGCAGGTCGCGCACGACGCGGAGGCAGCGGGACTCAACGTCGTCATGGATCGATGCCTGAAGATCGAGCACGCCCGATTCCACGGAGGACTGCATCTGGCCGGATTCGATACGGGAGTGATCGATTCGCGTCGAGCACGCGGATAGGGGCCTACGCCTTCAGGAGGCGACCGCTGATCACTGTGGCGAGTGCTCGCGGGGCGAAACGCACACTGCCGGCGCTGATCTTGTTGGACAAACCGGAGACGACGCTGGCGGGGGTGCGGCGAGAATCCAACGCGCGCATGGCCGTCGAGACCACCTGTTCCGAGGTCTGGTACTTACCCACCGCGGCGTCCTCGGAGCCGACGACGTCGAAGAACTCGGTGCGCGTCGGGCCGGGGGAGAGGGCAAGAATCTTCAGCGGCGAGTCGCGGTGCTCGAAGGCCAGCGCCTCGGTGAAGTTGAGGACGAAGGCCTTCGTTGCACCGTAGACGGCCATGTTGGGTGTGGGTTGGTAGGCAGCGGTACTCGCGATGTTGATCAGCGCGCCGGTCAGGTTCGGCAGAAATGCGTGCGTCAGGTCGACCAGGGCGCTCGTTCAGCGCGATCTCAGCGGCGACGCGTTCGGGATCCTCGTCGGCAAATGTGCCGTGGGTTCCGAACCCTGCGTTGTTGACGAGGGTCGTCGGGGTGATCCCTTTGTCTGCCAATGTGCTTCGCAGTGTCACGCCGACGCCGGGGACGCCCAGATCCATCGCGACGACGGTGGCGGTGACGCCGTGCTCGGCTTCGATCCGGTGCGCCAGGGTGTCCAGTCGATCGGCGCGTCGTGCCACGAGGACGACGTTCTCGCCACGTGCGGCGAAGCGGATGGCGAATTCTTCGCCGAGGCCCGAACTTGCTCCGGTGATGAGTGCTGTGGAAGTCATGTTCGCCAATGTAGGCAGTGTCAGCATTGTTGTCAACGCCAACATCGCCTAGGGTGAACCCATGGCAACGCAGCGCTACCACCACGGTGACCTGCGCGCGGTACTGCTCGACGAAGCCGAACGAAGCATCGCGCACGGCGGGGTCGACGCATTGTCGCTTCGGCAGCTGGCCAGGGATGTCGGTGTCAGTCACGCCGCCCCGGCGCGTCACTTCCGAGACAAGCAAGCGCTCTTGGATGCGCTGGCGCTGCACGGTTTCGAGGAATTGAATCGTCGAATGGCCGCAGCGGCAACGGGTCCCGGTGAGTTGATGGCCCGGTTCCGCGGCGTCGCCCGCGCCTACCTCGGATTCGCCGTCGAACACCCGGAGCTGCTGGACGTCATGTACAGCACCAAGCATCATCCCGACGCCAGTGAGAAGCTGAAAAGCGTTGCGCACGAGAGTATGACGGCAACCGAAGATTTGTTGGGGGAAGCCATCGCGGCAGGTGTGATCACCGAGGCGCCACCTGCGATCCTCGCGCGCGTTGCCTTCGCGAGCGTGCACGGCCTCGCGATGCTGGCCACCGGTGACCTGCTCGACGGCGTTCCGACCGAGGACTTGCTCGACGCGACCGTCGATACTCTGCTGCGCGGGTTCACCTAATCGGGTCATTCCGCAGGCTCCACTCCTTGGCTAAGTTGAACGGCATGACCGAATACGACCTGCAACGCTTCGTCGACGCTCAAGACCCCGTCTGGACTGCGGTGACGAAGGAGCTGAAGGCGGGACGCAAGCAGACGCACTGGATGTGGTTCGTGTTCCCGCAGTTGGCAGGGTTGGGGCGTAGCGCGACCGCCCAACACTTCGGTATTGCCGATCTGACCGAGGCCGAGCTGTACCTGTCCCACGAGGTACTGGGCCCTCGCCTGAAGAAGGCAGCAAAGCTCGTGGTTGCTGTCGAGGGACGCACGGTCGACGAGATCTTCGGCTACCCCGACAACCTGAAGCTGCATTCGTCCATGACGCTTTTCGCCGAAGCTACCAAGGGCCAGTCGGTGTTCGGCGAAGTGTTGCAGAAGTATTTCTCCGGTGAATTCGATAGCCCGACACTCGACTTGCTCGACGAGCGATACCGCTAGCATCGCATCCATGACCACTCCACTCGCCGGTTCCATTGCCTTCGTCCACGCCAGCTGGCACCTGGACATCGTCGATCGCGCGCGAGTGGGATTCGCCGCCGAGCTCGAGCGCCTCGGGCAGGCCGAGACGCCCATCGACGTGTTCGAGGTGCCTGGGGCCTTCGAGATCCCGCTGCACGCACAACGGCTCGCCAAGACGGGAAAGTACGCAGCAATCGTTGCCGCAGCATTGGTGGTCGACGGCGGAATCTACCGACACGACTTCGTCGAAACGGCCGTCATCGACGGGTTGATGCGAGTGCAGCTGGACACCGAGGTCCCGGTGTTCTCGGTGGTGCTGACGCCGCATCACTTCCACGAGCACGCCGACCACAACGCCTTCTTCACCGCGCATCTGGAAACCAAGGGCGCTGAGGCGGCGCGCGCCGTGGTGAAAACCCTGGCTTCATTGGGAACCATCGGCTGACACTCGGCGGGCAATCCTGTGTTCGACGAATACGCGGTGCTCGACGAGCTCGAACGACGGGAACCGATCTTCCACCGTCGCGAGTTCGGCATCACGCGTGACGACTTCGATCGACTCACGGATGGCGACTTCTGGGAGGTCGGTGCATCGGGCCGGCGGTACGACCGCGAGCAGGTCTGGGCCGTTCTCGCGGGGCGATACGAATCGGACCCCACCGGGCGACACGACGCCGACTGGACGGCTAGTGAATTCGAGCTTCGCGAAATTGGAGCAGACACGTATTTGCTGACCTACATTCTCGAGCAGGGCAACCGGCTGACCCGCAGGATGACGTTGTGGCAGCGACGCGAGGGTGATTGGAAGATCCTTTATCACCAGGGAACGCCGATAGCAGGTTCCGTCTCCGTTACCACGCCCCACCGACAGGTTCTGAATAGCGAATAGTCAATCAGCACAACAGTTTTCGATTCAACCATGGTTGCCAGTCGAACACTTGTTCGATACAGTTGGTCCCATGACCGCAGCGATCTGGCAACTGAGCGAAAGCGAACTCCTCGCCGGCGCCGCCGCGGTCTCCCACCAGATCCAACTCCTCGAAGCCCGACGGATAGCCCTCGTCGCCGAGATCGACACCCGCGTCAGCCGAGAGAAGCTCGGCTTCCCCGGACCAGCAGGCTGGCTGACCTCCACCACCCTGCTCAGCCCCAGCAAAGCCACCAAGATCGTCGCCCTCGGCCGCGGACTGAAAGACTTCCCCGACATCGCCGACGCCATAAACACCGGCGTCATGTCCGTCGACCACGCCGCCCTGATCCTCACCTTCGCCGAAACCCCACCCAAGAACCTCCCCCAAGCAGGACAAGACATCGCCCGCAAGGCCATGATCGACGCCGCTACCGGACCCGAAGCACGCACCAGCAGACTCCGCGCAGCGATCACCCGCCTGCACGACACCTACGGCAGCAAGAAGCCACCCGCCGAAGACACCGACCGCAACGAACTGTTCGCCTCGAAAACCCTGAACGGGCGACTGGTCATGAAAGGTGGCTTCGATGCGGTCACCGGAGAAAAACTCTTCACCGCCCTCTCACCACTGACCGAACCCCGACCCGCCGCCGACGGCACCCCCGACGAACGATCCCCCGCCAAACGCCGCGCCGACGCCCTCGGACACATTCTCGATCAGTACCTCGCCTCGAGTGATCGACCCATCGAAGGCGGCGAGAGACCGCATGTGAACCTGCACATCACCCTGCGGGACCTCACCGACCTCCGCGACAGCGCGGACAGCGCCGATGACATCGCGGACGACGAGAACTTGCGCACTGCAACAGAATCCGACGATGACGCCGACACACACGATCCGGTCGACATCAACACCGGTGAACCGATCCACCCCGACGGGGTCGACGAGGCGGATGGACTTTCCGTCTCCGACAGCTCGAGAACCCCTGCCGAATCGGATGCTTGGGAGCCGGGCGCCGACAATGACGGTGACGGTGGCAATGGCGGTGGCGGTGGCGGTGGCGGTGGCGGTGGCGGTGGAGCGGATCGTGGCGCGTACGGGGATCTGTTCGGTGACGGAACCACCGTCGGCTGGCTGCCCTGGATGGGACCACTCTCCCGCAACACATCCCGCCAACTCGCCTGCGACTGCGTCCTGACCGCCATCGTCATGGACGAGAACGGCTCACCGATCAACCTCGCCCGCACCGTCACCGCCAAACAACGCAAAGCCCTCATCGCGAGAGATCACACCTGCGCCTTCCCCGGCTGCGGAAAACCCGCATCCTGGACCGAAGCACACCACATCCGGCACTGGGCCGACGGAGGCCCCACCGACATGAACAACCTCGTCCTACTCTGCGGATTTCATCACCGACTCCTCCACCACAGTGACTGGGAAGTATTCATCGGTGCCGACAACCACCCGTGGTTCGTGCCCCCGGCAACAGTGGATCCCTATCGACAACCCCGACAATCGCACGCCCGAGCAGGTCCCCACATCGCCTGAGCCCCAGAAATAACTCCAGCCCCGCACCGAAACGACGGTGCGGGGCTGGAAGGGGTTGTTCGACAAGCTGATTCGAGTGAAATGGACTCTCAGTCGTTGGCGTGCAATGCCGCGTTCAGTTCGACGCCGGTGCCCTTCCACGGCACAACCTCGACCGCACCCGAAAGCGAGTTTCGGCGGAACAGCAGGTTGGACTTGCCCGACAGGGTCGCTGCCTTCACCGCAGTGCCATCCGGACCGCTGACCTTGGTGCCTGCGGTGATGTAGAGCCCGGCCTCGACGACGCAATCGTCGCCGAGGGAAATCCCGAGACCCGAGTTGGCTCCGAGCAGGCAGCTCTTGCCGACCGAGATGACGCTCTTGCCGCCACCGGAGAGCGTGCCCATGATCGACGCGCCACCGCCCACATCGGAACCGTCACCCACCACGACGCCCGCCGAGATGCGCCCTTCGACCATCGAGTTGCCGAGCGTCCCGGCGTTGAAGTTGACGAAGCCCTCGTGCATGACCGTCGTTCCGCTGGCCAGGTGCGCGCCGAGACGCACGCGATCGGCGTCGGCGATACGAACTCCGGTGGGAACGACGTAATCGACCAGGCGCGGGAACTTGTCGACGCCGTACACGGTTACCGGACCGCGAGCACGCAGTTTCGCGCGCACCGTCTCGAAACCGTCGACCGCTGCCGGGCCGAAGTTGGTCCACACGACATTGGTCAGCAGACCGAACACGCCGTCGAGGTTCTGACCGTGCGGCTGAACCAAGCGGTGAGAGAGCAGATGTAGTCGCAGGTACGCGTCGTGTGCGTCGATCGGGGCGTCGTCGAGCGAGGCGATGCTGGTGCGAACCGCAACTACCTCGACGCCGCGCGCCTCGTCCGGGCCGAGAAGAGCGGCGAATTCTGCGGGAATGTCGGCTCCCTCGAGGCGAGTGGTACCGGTCTCGAAGCCCGACCCCAGCTCTGGGCTCGGGAACCAGGTGTCGAGAACTACGCCCGACGTCGTGATGTTGGCAATACCTACTGCTGATGCTCCATGTGCGCTCACGGGACGAAGAATACGCGGTGGGCAGAATGCGGTGGGCCGGGCAACGGTGCCCCGGCGGAGGACTGTTCTGCCGGCCGACTCGGGCACGCGGAATGTCGAAGCGCCGCGGTTCGGGCGAAGCGTCGGTTCGTTACCTGTTCGAGCGTCGAGCGTGACCGCATCGGGACACAGCCGGATGGGAAGCAGGCAAGCCACCTGACAGAGTTTCACCGATGACCACTCGTACCGCCTCCCGCAGCAGCGGAGTGGCCTCGGTGATGGCGGACAGCGTGTCGTTCACCGGATTGGTGACGACCTTTGCGTCGACGATCGTGCTCGGAGTTGCGTTGGGATTGGTCGTCGCAGGGGCCTGGTAGACGTCGCGCCGTTCGGCCTTTCCGACGAGTGCTTGTCGAGCGGAAAACTGTTCGGTGCGGGCTCCGACGGCGTGGTCTGCGAGATTCTTCGGATCCGCGGCCTAGAGTTTTCTCCCGTGACGCTCGAACTGAATGCCGACCCGATCGACCTCACCGCAGCACTGGTGGACATTCCCAGTGTCAGTGAGGACGAGTCGCGCATTGCGGACGAAGTGGAGCAGGCGCTCCGCGAGCAGACCACGGGCTTCGAGATCATCCGCAGCGGCAACGCCGTGCTGGCGCGAACCAACCGCGGACTGGGATCGAGGGTGATGCTCGCCGGTCATCTCGACACGGTTCCCATCGCGGACAACGTGCCGTCGAGGCGCGAACACGACAGCGCCGAGGGCGACATTCTGCACGGGTGCGGAACCGTCGACATGAAGTCGGGAGACGCAGTGTTCCTGCATCTCGCCGCGACGATCGACAATCCTGCCCACGATCTGACTCTGGTGTTCTACGACTGCGAAGAAATCGCGGCCGCCCGCAACGGACTGGGCCGCATCGAACGCGAACTTCCCGAGTGGCTCGCTGCCGACGTCGCGATCCTCGGTGAACCGTCCGGCGGCTTCATCGAAGCCGGTTGCCAAGGGACGCTGCGGGTTCGGCTGACGGCGTCGGGAACGCGGGCCCACAGCGCACGTTCGTGGCTGGGAGACAACGCAATCCACAAGTTCGGCGCAGTGCTCAACCGGCTCGCTGCCTACCGCGCCCGCACAGTCGACATCGACGGCTGCGTGTATCGGGAAGGGCTGCAGGCGGTTCGGATCTCCGGTGGGGTGGCGGGCAACGTCGTTCCCGACGCGGCCGAACTCGACGTCAACTTCCGGTTCGCGCCGGATCGCAGTGTCACCGAGGCCGTCGAGCACGTTCGTGAGGTGGTCGAGGGACTCGATCTCGGCTTCGAGGTCACCGACTCCTCGCCCGGAGCGCTTCCCGGTTTGAACCAACCCGCCGCGGCCGCTCTCATCGAGGCTGCGGGCGGACAGTTCCGAGCCAAGTACGGCTGGACCGACGTCTCCCGGTTCTCGGCGC
The DNA here is from genome assembly GCF_047782425.1 of Rhodococcus sp. 077-4. Taxonomy (NCBI): domain Bacteria; kingdom Bacillati; phylum Actinomycetota; class Actinomycetes; order Mycobacteriales; family Nocardiaceae; genus Rhodococcus; species Rhodococcus sp. 077-4. The sequence continues at coordinate 1,786,129 of NZ_JAJPWC010000001.1, forward strand.
TCGGGATCCCGGCCGTCAATTACGGACCCGGCGACCCCAACCTCGCGCACAAGCGCGACGAACGCGTGCCCGTCGAGCAGATCACCCACGTCACACAGGTGCTCCGGAGCTACCTCTCTGCCCGATAGCCTGGACGGCATGAACAGCGACGAGCGAGCTGGTAGCGAGAAACCGGCCAAGCACAAGGGATCCGTCGTACTCCGGCGCAGCCGGAACACCGAGACGTCCACCTCGGATCAACGCCTGCTCGACGAGCGGGGGTCAGGAAACTGGATCCACTCCGACACATGGCGAGTACTGCGCATCCAGAGCGAATTCGTCGAGGGTTTCGGCGCGCTCGCCGAGGTACCGAAGGCAGTTACGGTGTTCGGTTCGGCGCGCACTCCCGTCGACCATCCCGAGTATGCCCGAGCCCGGCAACTCGGAGCAGCTCTCGCGAAGGAGGGCTACGCCGTCATCACCGGCGGCGGACCCGGCGTGATGGAAGGGGCGAACCGCGGGGCGAGCGAGGCCGACGGCTATTCGATCGGGCTCGGTATCGAGCTCCCGTTCGAGCAGGGCCTCAACGAATGGGTCGATCTGGGTGTCAACTTTCGCTACTTCTTCGTGCGCAAGACCATGTTCGTGAAGTACTCCCAGGCATTCGTGTGCTTACCCGGTGGTTTCGGTACTCTCGACGAACTCTTCGAGGCGCTGACCCTGGTGCAGACGGCCAAGGTCACCAGGTTCCCGATCGTGTTGCTGGGCAAGGACTTCTGGTCGGGACTGCTCGAGTGGCTCGAGACGACTCTCGTGAAAGAAGGCAAGGTGTCCGAGAAGGACCTCGATCTGATCCACTGCACCGACAGCGTCGACGAGGCTGTCCGCATCGTCCGCGAGGCCCAGCAGTGAACGATCGTGCATCGACCTCACACCCGGTCAGCGTCTGCGTCTACTGCGCGTCGGGTCCGGTCGACGCCTCGTTCATCGAGCTCGCTCGTGAGGTCGGCACCGAGATCGGTCGACGCGGTTGGCAGCTCGTCTCGGGCGGGGGCAACGTCTCGATGATGGGTGCGGTTGCCGCGGCGGCGCGGGCAGCAGGCGGGAACACCGTCGGCGTGATCCCGAAGGCGTTGGTGCATCGCGAGGTAGCCGACGTCGATGCCGACGAGCTGATCGTGACCGACACGATGCGCGAGCGGAAGAAGATCATGGAGGACCGCGCCGACGCATTCATCACCCTGCCGGGTGGGATCGGGACGCTGGAGGAGCTGTTCGAGACGTGGACCGCGGGCTACCTGGGCATGCACAGCAAGCCGATGGTGATGCTCGACCCATTCGGACATTTCGACGGCCTGATGCAGTGGATCGACGGCCTGCAGCCCGCCGGGTTCGTGCAGCAACGGGCCCTGGACGCCCTGGTCAGAACAACGACCGTCGACGCAGCTCTGGACGCCTGCACGACGTTGTGACAGGTCACCAACCGAGCGCGGGCAGTGAGATGCTCAAAGTTGTTACTCTCTAGTAGGGTTAGTTATCTCACATCGTCTTCAAAGGGGAGTTCATGGCTGTCGATGCCCGTCAGAAAATCGGAGTGACCGACCTCGCGGTCGCGTTGCCGAAAATGGTGACGGAGGTGCCGAGTCTGCTCAAAGGGCTGGCGGGGTTCACTCGCAAGCCCGACCACAAGGTGTCGATAGGCCTGATCTTCCAGGACGCCGCAGCCAAGCACACCAACCGTCCGTTCGTGCGTTTCGAGGGGGAGTCGACCTCGTACAAGGACGCGAACGAGCTGGTCAATCAGTACGCCGCGGTCTTCGCCGACCACGGTGTCCAGCGCGGAGACGTCGTCGGCGTCCTCAGCAAGAACCGCCCCGAGGCATTGTTCGCGGCGCTCGCTGCCGTCAAGCTGGGTGCCACCGCGGGAATGCTGAACTACAACCAGCGCGGTGATGTGCTCGAGCACAGTCTCGGCATTCTCGAGGCACGGGTTCTGGTGCTGGACGAGAACGCGCAGGAAGCTCTCGATTCGCTCGACGGGGAACCGAAGGTCGGGTCGGTGCTACCGCTGAAGAAGCTGGCCGAGCTCGCGACACAGGCCCCGAAGGCGAACCCGAAGGTGACCGCGGAGATCCAGGCCAAGGAGAAGGCGTTCTACATCTTCACCTCGGGCACCACCGGCATGCCGAAGGCCAGCCTGATGAGCCACTTCCGCTGGCTCAAATCGATGTCCGGTCTGGGCAACATGGGCGTGCGGCTACGCAGCAACGACGTCATCTACTGCTGCCTGCCCCTTTATCACAACAATGCTCTGACGGTGACGCTGTCTTCCGTGCTCGCAGGCGGCGCGACGATGGCCATCGGCAAGCAGTTCTCGGTGAGCAACTTCTGGGACGACATCCGCGTCAACAAGGCAACCGCGTTCACCTACATCGGTGAGCTGTGCCGTTACCTGCTGACGCAGCCGAAGAAGAGTTCCGACCGCGACAACTCGGTCAAGCTCATCGTCGGCAACGGACTGCGTCCGGAGATCTGGGAAGAGTTCACCGAACGATTCGGTATCTCCCGCGTAGCCGAGTTCTACGGTGCCAGCGAGTGCAACATCGCGTTCATCAACGCACTGAACATGAAGAAGACCGCAGGCATCTGCCCGCTTCCGTATGCCGTCGTCCAGTACGACGAGGAATCCGGCAAGGCCAAGCGTGGCCAGGACGGCAAGCTGCGCAAGGTCGGCAACGGTGAGATCGGACTGCTGCTGTCCAAGATCACCGATCGGGCACCGTTCGACGGGTACTCCGACGACAAGGCCACCGAGAAAAAGATGGTGCGCGACGGGTTCAAGGACGGCGACGCGTGGTTCGACACCGGCGACCTGGTCCGCAAACAGGGCTGGATGCACGTCGCGTTCGTCGACCGCCTCGGTGACACCTTCCGCTGGAAGGGCGAGAACGTCGCCACCACGCAGGTCGAGGGAGCCCTCGGTGGGCACTCGTCGATCGACGGTGCCGTCGTCTACGGCGTCGACATCGAAGGAACCGACGGCAAAGCAGGCATGGCTGCGGTGACGCTGCGCGAGGGCGAGACCTTCGACGGCAAAGCGATGGCCGAGCACCTCTACGACAAACTCCCTACATACGCGGTACCGCTCTTCGTCCGCGTCGTCGACAGCCTCGAGCAGACCTCGACGTTCAAGAGCCAGAAGGTGGCCTTGCGCAAGCTCGGCTACGAGGAAGACAGCGCCAGCGACCTGTACGTGCTGCGCGGCAAGTCCGGTGGCTACGAGAAGGCGTACGACGGTTACGTCGCCGAGGTCGCCGCAGGCAAGGCCCCTAAGGGGTAACGAGCAAACTCGCGGTCAGTGTGATCTCGAGCCACTGTGCGTAGCGGTCGGTCGTCCAGCCCGACCGCTCGCACAGCATTCGATGCATTTCCGGGCTGGTCAGTGCCCAGATCGTCGTTCCTGCCGTTTCGATGTCGACCGCCAGTTCTCCGCGCGCTCGAATCCACTCGGCGATCTGCATCATCGCCGCCCGACGTTGGCGATCTTGAATGTCCTGTCGCAGCGCCGCGATGTCTTCGTCGACGGCAGCTGCTCCGACGAGGATGTCGTCGAGCGCCCTGACCCGCGCGACCTGGCGGGCCATTCCCGACGCGAACATGCGCAGCTGAGTCCGTTGATCGCGTTCGTCGCGCACTGCGAGGGCAGGGGCGCGCTGCATGATCGGCGTCGGATCGCTGTCGCCGCCGATGTCCAGATCGATCAGCTCCCGCAGCAGCGTCCGCTTGTTCTTGAAGACGTGGAACACGGTGTCCGGCGAGACCTCGGCGGCGGCCGCTATGGACGGAACTGCTGTCTTCGCATAGCCGTGCTCGAGAAAGAGCGTGCGCGCCGCCTCGATGATGCGTAACCGGGTGGCTTCGGCATGCTCCCGTCGAACCGTGGAGTCGTACTTCCTCTTGACGTTCTCGGCCATCGGACGGAGTATATCCATATTCATCCGAGTGTCACATGAACGAATTGGGGCGTCATGGATATTCAGCAGGCCAAGATCCGAGTTGGACGTGTTTTCGAGGACGGATTCGGACGAGGTGACCTCTCGGCCGTCGACGCGGCTCTCGCGCCGACCGCGGTCGATCGGCATGCGTTCGGCCCCGACGAACCGGACATAGCGACACACCTGAAAGGGGCCATCGCGATGTTCCGGTCGGCGATGCCGGATCTCGACGTCACGATCGGAGACCTGTTCGGGGAAGGCGATCGCGTCGCCGCGCGGGTGGAGATGCGCGGTACGCACACGGGTTCGCCGCTGTTCGGCATCCCCGCATCCGGCCTACCCGTGTTCATCGAGCAGTTCCACGTCATCGAACTCGACGACGAGGGGCGAGGTGCTCGGCATCGGGCCAATGTGGGTGCCGACACCATCGCGCTCGAGCACGCCCGCCGAAATGCCACTATGGATGAATGAGCACTCTCTGCGGCAAGTCGGTGCCCGACGATCGCGCACTCGTCATGGCGATCGTCAACCGCACTCCCGACTCGTTCTACGACAAGGGAGCCAACTTCACCGATGACGCGGCGATGGCGTCGGTGCACCGGGCCGTGGCAGAGGGTGCCGACATGATCGACATCGGAGGTGTGAAGGCCGGCCCCGGTGACGCCGTCGATGCCGAGGAAGAGATCCGCCGCGTCGTTCCGTTCGTGGAGGCCATCCGGGACGCCTATCCGGAGATGCTGATCAGTGTCGACACCTGGCGCAGCGAGGTCGCTCGACTGGCCTGCGGCGTCGGCGCGGATCTGATCAACGACACGTGGGCCGGGGCCGACCCCGAGTTGGTACGCGTCGCTGCCGCCGAGGGCGTCGGCATCGTCTGCTCCCACACCGGCGGCGCCGTGCCACGGACCCGCCCGCATCGGGTTCGGTACGCCGATGTGGTGGCCGACGTCATCGCCGAAGTCACCGCCGCCGCGGAGAACGCTGTCGCGGAGGGGGTGCGAAAGGATTCGATTCTGATCGATCCGACGCACGATTTCGGGAAAAACACCTATCACGGGCTCGAGTTGTTGCGTCGCGTGGACGATCTTGTAAACACCGGGTGGCCTGTGCTCATGGCGCTGAGCAACAAGGACTTCGTAGGCGAGACTCTAGGCGTAGAGCTCGCCGACCGGTTGGAGGGAACATTGGCAGCGACAGCATTGGCCGCAGCAGGCGGGGCCCGAATGTTCCGGGTTCACGAAGTTGCGTCGACCAGAAGAGTCGTCGACATGGTGGCAGCGATCCAGGGTCTGAGAGCCCCGGCGCGAACGGTCAGGGGTCTGGCATGACACTCGCAGATCGAACGGACGTGACCCGGGCGTGGTCGGAGACCAACAGCTGGGACACCCCGCAATGGTCCATCGCCGAGCTCGAGGCCGCCAAGGCGGGCCGAACGGTGTCGGTGGTACTCCCGGCACTCAACGAGGAACAGACGGTCGCCGCCGTCGTCGACACGATCCACCCGTTGCTCGGTGGCCTCGTGGACGAACTGATCGTGTTGGACTCCGGCTCGACGGACGACACCGCTGTGCGCGCTACGGCGGCCGGCGCGCGTGTCATCAGCCGCGAGGAAGCGGTGCCGGGCATCGATCCGGTGCCGGGCAAGGGCGAGGTGCTGTGGCGATCGGTCGCCGCGTCGACCGGTGATCTCATCGCGTTCGTCGATTCCGACCTGATCAACCCCGATCCGGCCTTCGTGCCCAAGCTGCTGGGCCCACTGCTGATGGGCGACGGCATCCATCTGGTCAAGGGCTATTACCGGCGTCCACTGCGGACAAGCGGAACCGAGGATGCCAACGGTGGTGGCCGCGTCACCGAGCTGGTTGCCAGGCCGCTGCTCGCTGCCTTGCGTCCGGAGTTGACCGGTGTCATTCAGCCCCTCGGCGGGGAGTACGCGGGTACCCGCGAGCTTTTGTCCGCGGTGCCGTTCGCGCCCGGTTACGGAGTGGAGATCGGGCTGCTGCTCGATACCTACGACAGGCTCGGCCTGCGGGCCATCGGCCAGGTGAATCTGGGTGTGCGCAAGCACCGCAATCGCCCGCTGGTCGAACTCGGAGCGATGAGCAGGCAGATCGTCGGAACGATGCTCAATCGGTGCGGCATGGTCGATTCCGGTGCCGGTCTGATGCAGTTCCGTGTCGAGGGCGATTCGTTCGAGCCGTTCTCCACCGAGGTGTCCTTGTTGGACCGACCGGCGATGAACTCGCTGAAATAGCGTGTCGGTCGGGCGTGACAAGATCGTGGCATGTTGACGCTGCTGATCTACATCGTCGTCATTGCCGTGGTCGCTGCCGCATTGTTCTTCGTGGCTTCGGCGGTGTTCGGTCGCGGTGAGGAACTGGGCCCGCTGCCCGAGGGAGCCACCGCGACCGTCCTCCCTGCGGAGGGCATCACGGGAGCCGACGTGCACGCGCTGAAGTTTCAGCAGACCCTGCGGGGATACAAGCCGAGCGAGGTCGACTGGGCACTCGAACGACTCGGCGGCGAAATCGACATGCTCCGGTCGAGATTGTCCGCAGCCGAGGCCGGCGAGCAGCTGTGGTCGCAGGCAACGGTGTCGTCCGAGTCCCGGACGTCCGCGGGCGAGGATTCGGTTGCCTCCGAGCCCGACGAGCGATGAGTGCGGTTGCAGGGCCGGACGGCAGGCTGCGCTGTCCCTGGGGAGCCACCGACAACGAGGTGTACCGGGACTACCACGACACAGAGTGGGGACAGCCGCTCCACGGCCGCAACGAGCTCTACGAGCGCCTGTGTCTCGAAGCGTTCCAGTCGGGACTGGCGTGGATCACGATCCTGCGCAAGCGCGACAGTTTCCGCAGTGCGTTCGCCGGCTTCGATCCCGAGCAGGTGGCCCGCTTCGGCGACGCCGACATCGAACGGTTGATGAACGACGCGTCGATCGTGCGTAATCGGCTCAAGATCGAAGCAGCAGTGAGCAACGCGCGGGCCATCGTGGAACTCGACGACACCGACCTCGATACTCTGCTGTGGTCCTTCGCTCCCGAGCCCAGGTCGGCGCGCCTGACTGAGTTCTCGGACGTGCCCGCCTCGACTGCGGAATCGACGGCTCTGGCCAAGGAACTCAAGCGTAGGGGGCTGCGATTCGTCGGTCCGACAACCGCATACGCCTTGATGCAGGCCACCGGAATGGTCGACGATCACCTGTCGGGTTGCTGGGTGCAGGTCGCGAATACCGACTCCGGTTCCCGGTATCGACGGCGATAGGGAAGAATGGCAGACAACACCCGTCGCCCCGCGACGAATTTATCTTTTAGGCCGAGGCGCCGAGCTGATGGGCGCAGATCTGGAGGGAGCAGAGGATGGCGGCGATGAAGCCCCGGACTGGGGACGGTCCCCTCGAAGCAACCAAAGAGGGACGAGGAATCGTCATGCGTGTCCCGCTCGAGGGGGGCGGCCGTTTGGTCGTCGAGTTGACCCCCGACGAGGCCGCGGCACTCGGTGACGAACTGAAGGGCGTCACCGGCTGATCGCCGGGTCGATCGATTTTGTCGCTCAGCCCCGCTCGCCGTACCGGCAAGCGGGGCTTTGTGTTGTATTCACGTCCGTTGTGCCCGCCGAAGCTGCGATGGAGGGAGGCGTCCGATGCTGACCGACGTCGTCGATGTGCTGTTGTGTCCGCAGTGCCGGGCACACGAGGTGGACTCGGGGCTCGGTGTGGGCGACACCGATCGAACGCTGTGGTGCGATCGAGGGCATTCGTTCGACGTCGCCCGGCAGGGTTACGTCAGTTTGCTGACCGGTGACGGCGGCAAATTCACCGGAGACTCGGCCGCGATGATCGCGGCGCGCGATGTGTTCCTGGGGGAGGGGCACTTCGACGCGATCGCCGCAGCGGTCTCGGCGGCCGTCCCGACGGACGGTGAGGTGGTGCTCGATGTCGGGGTCGGCACCGGCCACTATCTCGCGGCTGTGCTCGACGCCCGCCCCGGAGCCTTGGGGGTCGGTGTCGACGTGTCGAAGTTCGCGGCCCGGCGCGCCGCACGGGCGCATCCTCGGCTGGGGTCCGTGGTCGCGGACATCTGGAGCGGACTTCCGGTCCGTTCAGGGGTTCTGTCCGCGGTGACGTGCGTGTTCGCTCCGCGCAACGCCGGGGAACTGCATCGGGTTCTCGTCGACGACGGCGTGTTGGTCGTCGTCACCCCGACGTCGCGTCATCAGCGTGAGCTGCGGGGGCCACTGGGCCTGATCGGTGTCGAGGAGGACAAGACCCGCCGCCTGAGCGAATCGTTGTCCGGCCTGTTCGAGCCGGCGGCCGAATCCCCGGTCGAGTACTCGATGATGCTCTCGCACAACGATATCGAGGCGCTGATCGGCATGGGCCCGTCCGCGCGGCACGGTGATCCCCACGCGCGGTCCGCGGCGCTGGCGCAGTTGCCGGAGATCGTAGAGGTCACCGCGTCGGTGACGGTGTCGAGCTACCGACGGCGCGCCAAGGCGTCGTTGTAGACGGCGAGTGTCTGCTTCGCGATCGACGCCCACGAGAACTCGGCGACTGCTCGCTCGCGTCCGGCCTTGCCCATGGCCGTCGCCAGCGTCGGATCGAGGGCGACCTCGTTGACGGTGTCGGCCAGGTTCCGCTCGAAGGACTCGGGCTCGTAGGAGTTGTAGTGCACCAGGCGTCCGGTGCGGCCCTCGTCGACGACCTCCGGGATACCGCCGACATCCGATGCCACGACGGCGGTCTCGCAGGCCATGGCCTCGAGGTTGACGATGCCGAGTGGCTCGTACACCGACGGGCAAACGAAAACCGCTGCTGCAGAGAGTATTTCGCGGATCTTGTCGGTGGGGAGCATGTCCTTGACCCAGAACACGCCGCTGCGCTGTTCGGCGAGCAAAGCCACTGCCCGCTCGGTTTCTGCGGCGATCTCCGGGGTATCGGGTGCACCTGCGCACAGGACGAGCTGGATCGACGGATCGAAGTGGTGGGCCGCGGCGATCAGGTGGCCCACGCCCTTCTGCCGGGTGATGCGGCCGACGAACGCGACGATCGGCTTGCTTCGGTCGACGCCGATCTCGTCCAGAGTCGCGGTGCCGTGGTCTGCGAACCAACGCTCGGTGTCGATTCCGTTGCGCACCACATGCACTCGGCTGGGATCGAGCCGCGGGTAGGCGTCGAGCACATCCTTGGCCATGCCCTCGCTGACCGCGATGACGGCGTCGGCGTACTCGACGGCGTTCTTCTCGGACCAGGACGAGATGCGGTACCCGCCGCCGAGTTGCTCGGCCTTCCACGGCCGTCGCGGTTCGAGTGAGTGTGCAGTGAGGATGTGCGGAACGTCGTACAACTCGGCGGCGAGGTGGCCCGCGAAGCCGGTGTACCAGGTGTGTGAATGCACCACGTCGGCTCCTGCCGCGGCGTTCGCCATCCGCAGCTCCGCCGACAGCGTCGTCAACGCGGCGTTGGCTCCGGCCAGTGCGGGATCCGGATCGTGCACCTGCGCGGTCTCTCGCGGCGCGCCCATGCAGTGGATGTCGACCTCGCACAGCGATTTCAGCTGCGCGGACAACTCCGTGACATGAACTCCTGCGCCACCGTAGATCTCCGGGGGATATTCCTTGGTCATCATTGCTACGCGCACGTGAACGAACCTACATTCCCCGGCAGTTGTGCGTGTACTGCTAGCAAGGTTCTCTCGGTGCGGATAGGTTGAGTGGGTGAGGACACAACCGCACGTACTAGGGATTGTGCTTGCCGGCGGAGAGGGTAAGCGCCTTTACCCGATGACCGCGGACCGAGCCAAGCCAGCCGTTCCCTTCGGGGGCGCCTACCGACTCATCGACTTCGTACTGAGCAATCTCGTCAACGCCGGTTACCTCCGGCTCTGCGTGCTCACTCAGTACAAGTCCCATTCACTGGACCGCCACATCTCGCAGACGTGGCGGCTGTCCGGGTTCGCCGGGGAGTACATCACTCCGGTTCCGGCGCAGCAGCGTCTCGGACCCCGGTGGTACACCGGCAGTGCCGACGCCATCTTCCAGTCACTGAACCTGGTCTACGACGAGGACCCCGAATACATCATGGTGTTCGGTGCCGACCACATCTATCGGATGGACCCGGAGCAGATGGTGCAGCAGCACATCGACTCCGGTGCAGGCGTCACCGTCGCCGGCATCCGAGTTCCGCGCAGCGAGGCATTCGCCTTCGGGTGCATCGACTCCGACGAGAACGGCAAGATCACTCAGTTTCTCGAGAAGCCGGCTCAACCGCCCGGCACCCCCGACGACCCCGACGTCACCTACGCCTCCATGGGCAACTACGTCTTCACCACCAAGGTGCTCGTCGACGCCATCAAGGCGGACTCCGAGAACGTCGACTCCGATCACGACATGGGCGGCGACATCATCCCGGCGCTCGTCGAAGCGGGCGTCGCTTCTGTGTACGACTTCAACGACAACGTCGTACCCGGTGCCACCGAACGTGACCGCGGCTACTGGCGAGACGTGGGCACCATCGACGCCTTCTACGACGCCCACATGGACCTGGTGTCGGTGCACCCCATCTTCAACCTCTACAACCGTCGCTGGCCCATCCGCGGTTCGGCCGAGAACCTCCCGCCTGCAAAATTCGTTCAGGGCGGCCTGGCTCAGGAATCGGTCGTCGGTGCCGGCTGCATCCTCTCTGCTGCCACCGTCCGCAACTCGGTGCTCAGCTCCAACGTCATGATCGACAGCGGTGCGACCGTCGAGGGCAGCGTCCTGATGCCCGGCGTCAAGATCGGTAAGGGTGCCGTCGTACGGCACGCGATTCTGGACAAGAACGTCGTCGTCGGCGACGGCGAGATCATCGGCGTCGACCACGAACGCGACCGCGAACGATTCAACGTCAGCGCCGGGGGAGTCGTTTCCGTCGGCAAGGGCGTCTGGATCTAGAGCCTGCGGCATGTGAGCGGTGGAGCCCTCGGATCGTTTCGCGGGCTCCACTCCTGCCTCGTAGCCGGCTTCGAAATACCGCTCACATGCGGCGCAGCCGCTCAGGCCCGCGACGCGCAGATCAAACCGTCACCGAGGGGCAGTAGCACCGTCGTCAGGCGCTCGTCCTCGGCGATTGCCCGGGCGGCGGATCGGACGGCAACTGCGGTCGCGTCACGCTGGGCCGGATCGGCCACTCGCCCGCCGAGTAACGCGTTGTGCAGCACCAGAACTCCGCCGGGGCGGAGCAGTCGGACGCTCTCGGCGACGAAATGCGGGTGGTCTGCCGGACTGGCGTCGATGAACACCAGATCGTAGGTGTCGTCGGCCAGCCGGGGGAGCACGTCCAGAGCCCAGCCGTTGATCAACCGGGTGCGCGAGGGCGCAATTCCACCCGCGCGGAACGCTTCTCGGGCCGCGCGTTGGTGTTCCGGTTCGGTGTCGATGGTGGTGAGAACGCCGTCCGCGCGCATCCCGTCGAGCAACCACAGACCGCTCACTCCCGCGCCCGTTCCGATTTCGACGACCGTCTTCGCGCCGAGCATCTGAGTGAAGATGGACAGAATCGCTCCAACCGAGGGTGGGACCGGTGCGGCACCGAGGTCGACGGCTCGCTCTCTGGCTGCGATCAGAACCTCGTCCTCCTGGGCGGAGTCTTCGGCGTAGGCGAGCATCTTCTCGGCGTTGGTCGGCACGACCCGAGGTTATCGTGCCCCGGCACATTCTCACGCACACATTCTCAGGTGCGCCTCAGCTGATTCATACCGGACCCACACCCGGGTCCGTCAGGCTGTGGAGGAATCGAAGGTCCGTCTCGATTGCGAAGTGTGAGCTGGAACATCCGAGGGTAGTCGTCGGTTGAATCAGAAGGACGTACGCAGTCCTGAGCAGGAGGATCCAACTATTTACAAGATCAACGGCGATCGCGACACCGCGCGTCTACCCGAGTCAGTACCCACGCCCGACGATCTCAGCGGCACCGCAGTGTTCGATGCGACCGGCGAGGACTCCTCCATGCCGTCCTGGGACGAGTTGGTTCGCGAACACGGCGATCGCGTCTACCGATTGGCATACCGCCTCTCCGGCAACGCTCAGGATGCCGAGGACCTGACGCAGGACACCTTCATTCGGGTGTTCCGCTCCCTGTCCAACTACCAGCCGGGCACCTTCGAGGGCTGGCTGCACCGCATCACCACCAATCTGTTCCTGGACATGGTTCGTCGCCGCAGCCGCATCCGCATGGAAGCCCTCCCCGAGGACTACGACCGCGTCCCCTCCGACCGGCCCAACCCCGAGCAGATCTACCACGATGCGCGCCTCGACCCGGATCTGCAGTCCGCGCTCGACTCGTTGGCACCGGAGTTTCGCGCCGCAATCGTGCTGTGCGACATCGAAGGGCTGTCGTACGAGGAGATCGGTGCGACACTGGGCGTCAAGCTCGGAACTGTTCGCAGTCGCATTCACCGTGGACGCCAAGCTCTACGCGAGTACCTTCGAGTGCACGGGAAGGTCGACTCGGGTCACGCAAGTGTCCACTAGCTACGAGGAGGGTTGGATGACGCAGGCGCGCAAGCGAAGGCAATTCAGCTCCACCGAACATCTGGCCAGTGAGGCCGTCGCTGCGTACGTCGACGGCGAGTTGCGAATGCCCGCCTACCTCCGCGCGGCCGATCACCTGTCCGAGTGCCCGGAGTGCGCCGCCGAGGTGGAAGCCCAGCAGCAGGCGCGCAAGGCGCTTCGCGGGGCCGGCGAGATGTCGATGCCGCACTCGCTGCTCGGTCTGCTCAGTCAGATACCGTCCTGCGCGGGCGAGGACCGGCCGGCCCACACCAAGCGAACCTTTCTTTCCGCTGTCGCCGACGTCCGTCGTCGCCGACGCTGACTGCATCCACATACGCGCGACGACTTCTCACCTGCATCGAAGTTCTCACCTGCATCGAGCCGAGCCGACCGCTCGAGTGATACTGAACTCTCACACCGACGTATGCGAGGGGTAACCGGACGCGTGACATCGAATTCGACCAGCACCGAGACCGCAGGCACCGACCCGGCGGAGATCGAGCCCGACGGCTTCGGTTCGGCCGGACCGGAAGGTCCGCGGTTGCCACCTCGTCCGGTGTATCGACCCTCCGTCGACCCGGTTTCGGCCTCGGTGTTCGGACGCCCCGATGATGTCGACGGTTCGTTCTCTCCGCGCAGGCCCGGTGAACAACTGCCCGCGCGTGTATCGGTGCGGCCACCCGATCCCATCCTCGCCGAGGCTTTCGGACGCCCGGACGACGCGCGAGAATCACTTCAGCGCGACCCGAACGCCGAGAACGAGAGCGACACCCCTCCAGCTGCACCCGAGGATCCCTGGCGTGACCCCAACGCGCGAGTGTCGTTGGGCGGCGCGGCCGTCGACACCCCACCCCCTCCCGTTCTCCCAGCGGGCACCAAGCTCGGTGTGCGCGACGTGTTGTTCGGTCGCTCGGTCTCGATCAGGGCCCTCGTCGTCCTCGGTGTCGTCGCTCTCGTCATCGGGTTGGTCGGTGGACTCTTCGGTCGTCTGACCGCCGAGGTGGCCGGCGCACTGACCAGTCAGAAAGTAACGCTGACCCAGTCCAGCGGCGACGACATCCCGCGCGGCCAGATCAGCAAAGTCGCCGACGCCGTTCTGCCGTCGGTGGTATCGATCCAGGTGACACTCGGCGAGACCGGGGGCACCGGCTCGGGCGTCGTGATCGACGCCGACGAGGGCTACATCGTCACGAACAACCACGTGATCTCCCTCGCGGCATCCGACACGGAAAATTCGACGCTCGAAGTGACGTTCTCCGACGGCACCAAAGTGCCCGGACGCATCGTCGGCCGCGATACCAAGACCGACCTCGCCGTGCTCAAGACCGACGTCGGCAACCTCACCGAGGCCCAACTCGGTAACTCGGCCGACGTTCGCGTCGGGCAGGACGTCATCGCCGTCGGGTCGCCGCTCGGACTGAACAAGACCGTCACCTCGGGCATCGTCAGCGCGCTCGACCGTCCCGTCTCGCTGTCGGGGGAGGGCACCGACACCAACGCCGTCATCGACGCGGTGCAGACCGACGCTGCCATCAATCCCGGTAACTCCGGTGGCCCGCTCATCGACTTCGAGGGCCGCGTAATCGGCATCAACTCGGCCATCCGAAGCGAGAGCGGCGGTTCGGTGGGCCTCGGCTTCGCCATTCCCGTCGACGAGGTCACCGAGGTCGCGAACGCGTTGATCAAGGACGGGGTCATGCGGCACCCGGACATCGGGGTCAACGCACGCTCGGTCATCAACGAGACCTCGGCGGGAGCCGAAGTTGCCAACGTCCGCTCGGGAGGTCCCGCGCAGCAAGCCGGAATCGTCGAAGGGGACGTCATCACCAAGGTCGGAGATCGCGCCGTCGGCGACGCGGACGAACTCGTCGTCGCGGTGCAGGCGACCACGATCGGTCAGCCGGTTCCGGTGCAACTCGTCCGGTCGGGGCGGTTGGTCGACCTCTCCGTCACGCCGGTTTCGGACTGACGACGTAGGCTGGCAGGCGTGTTCGGCAACATCGGTTGGGGAGAGCTCGTCATCCTCCTCGTAGCAGCTCTCGTCATCCTCGGCCCCGATCGCCTCCCCGGCGCTATCAGCTGGGTGTCCAAGTCGATCCGTCAGGTCAAGGACTACGCCAACGGCGCGAGCCAGCAACTCAAGGACGAGCTGGGCACCGACTTCGAGGACCTCCGCAAGCCCCTGGCGGATCTCAATCAGCTTCGGGGCATGACCCCGCGGGCCGTGATCACCAAACACCTGCTCGACGGTGACGACTCGATCTTCAAGAACCCTGTGGAAGACACATTCAAGGGCAAGCCCTTCGACGCCAAACCGAAAAGCTCGGGTGGACCGACGCCTCAGGCCGGTGCGGTGTCGATGAGCAAAGACGCGCCGAAACTCGCGGCGGGCGATACGCCGCCGATCGACGCCGACGCCACGTAAGCCCCAATCCTTCCCCGTTCGGTCCCACCCGTCCGCGTCAATGGACCCTTGCATACGTCTGAGCGCGGAAATGGTCCATTGACGCCGACCCCGCTGCTGCGTGAATGGACCCTTGCATACGTCTGAGCGCTGCAGTGGTCCATTCACGCCAACCGGGGGAGCGGGAGCGGGCGGGCTGGGGGAGTAGGCGGGGTTGGCGGGCTAGAGCACCTTGTTCAGGAAGTCCTGAGTTCGGGGGTTCTGTGGGTTTCCGAACAACTCGTCGGGTGTGCCTTCTTCTACGATGACGCCCTCGGCCATGAAGATCACTCGATCCGATACTTCGCGCGCGAAGCCCATTTCGTGGGTGACGACGACCATCGTCATACCGCCCTGGGCGAGGTCGCGCAGCACCTGCAGTACTTCGCCCACCATCTCGGGGTCCAGGGCGCTGGTGGCCTCGTCGAACAGCATGATCGACGGGCTCATGGCCAAGGCTCGTGCGATGGCGACGCGCTGCTTCTGCCCGCCGGAGAGGTTGGCGGGCTTGTACTCCGCGCGATCGGACAGACCCACTTGCTCGAGCAGCTTCAACGCCGCTTCCTTGGCCTGTGACTTCGACATCTTCTTCGTCTCGACGGGCGCCAGCATGACGTTCTGCAGGGCGGTCATGTGCGGGAAGAGGTTGAAGTGCTGAAACACCATGCCGATGTTCTGGCGCACCTTGTCCAGGTCGACGTTCTTCGCCGTCAGGTCGGTACCGTCGACGACGACCGATCCGGCGGTGATGTCTTCGAGCTTGTTGAGGCAGCGCAGGAACGTGCTCTTGCCGGAGCCCGACGGTCCGATGACGCACACCACTTCACCGTTGGCGATCTCGGCGTCGATGCCTTTGAGGACCTTGTTGTCGCCGAATGCCTTCTCGAGGGCCTTGATCGAGATCTTCGTTCCCGGCCCCTTGTCGACCGGCAGGTCCTTGGTCAGTTCGGTGCTCATTTGTTGATCCTCTTCTCGAGCCGGTTCGACAGCTTGGTGAGAGCCATGATGATGATGAAGTACAGGACGCCGACGATGAGCCACATGTTGAACGACTCGAAGTTGCGGGCAATGATCAAGCGACCGGTCTGGGTGAGTTCGGCGAGGCCGATGACCGAGAGCAGTGACGTGTCCTTGAGCGTGATGACGAACTGATTGATGTACGACGGGATCATCGTGCGAATTGCCTGTGGCATCACCACTTTTCGCATGGACTTGAGGTAGCTGATGCCGAGGCTGCGTGAGGCTTCCATCTGGCCCTTGTCGACGGCGAGGATGCCGCCGCGGACGATCTCGGCCATGTAGGCACCGGCGTTGAGCGAGAGCGTGATGATGCCCGCGGTGAAGGCCGACATCTGGAAGTTCAGGGCCGCAGGCACACCGAAGTAGATGAAGAACGCCTGCACCAGAAGTGGTGTGCCACGGAAGATGTCGACGTAGGTGGTGCCGATGCCGCGGAGCACGATGTTGGTCGAGACTCGGAAGAGGCCGAAGATCCCACCGAGAACCAGTGCGATGGCGATGGAGATGACGGTCAGGACGATGGTCAGCCACAGGCCTTTGAGCAGCAACTGCCAGCTGCTGGCGATCAGGCCGGGAATGGAGGTGTCGGCGGTGGAGGCCTCGGCGTTGAGGTACGTGTCGAGGATCTGGTCGTATTGACCGTTGGCGCGCAGGTTCTCGAGGCCGGTGTTGAACTGCTCGAGCAGTTGCGCGTTGGTGCCCTTGGCGACGGCGAATCCGTAACTGGCACCGGCTTCTTTCTCGGTGACGGTCTTGAATCCGTTGCCTTGCGTGATGCCGTACGCGAGCACCGGGTAGTCCTCGAATGCCGCTGCCGAGTTGCCGGTGCGAACTTCCTCGAACATGGTCGCCGAGTCGTCGAAGCTGCGGATGGTGAAGCCGTACTGATCGGCGATCGATCCCGCGAACGTTGCGCCCTCGGTGCCGTTCTTGACCGCGACGGATTTGCCGCGCAGGTCCTCGTAGCCCTTGATTTCGTCGTTGGACTCCAGAATGGCCATCTGGACACCGGAATCGAAGTACGGCTCGGAGAAGTCGAACGTGGCCTTGCGCTCGTCGGTGATCGACATTCCGGCGATCATGCCGTTGAACTGGCCGCTGGTGACGCCCTGCAGGGCCGTGTCGAAGCCGACCTGCTCGACGGTGTATTCGAAGCCCTGATCCACCGCGATGGCGGCGAGCAGGTCCATGTCGATTCCGACGAGTTTGCCGCTCTCGTCCTGGAATTCGAAGGGCGCGAAGGTGGTGTCGGTCGCGATCGAGTAGTTCTGCGCGGGAGGGACGGGTTGCGCCGACGCGAGGCCGGGGCCGAGCAACGATCCCAGCAGGGTTATCAGCAGTGCGATCAGGACCGGAACGACGACCGGCCTGATCCGATGCGGCTTCTTCATGAAGGCCACTCTCTATCGACAGTAGGATTGAAGGCAAATCATAAGGTTTCAACCCTGTTTCCGACGCCGATTGTCGGGTATAGCCGTCGTTTCTAGAGCTTGCGTGCCGAATCGATACCGAGCGACATTCCGACCAGTCCGCGCTCACGCACAGCCAGCTTCGCGGCTACGGCTTCGAGTGCTTGTGCCGCAGGCGATTCCGGGTTGCTCAGCACGATGGGTGTGCCGGCGTCGCCGCCCTCGCGGACTGCGGTGTCGAGTGGAATCTGACCAAGCAGGGGAACGCTGGCACCCACGGCTTTGGTCAATCTGTCCGATACGTCCTGTCCGCCACCGGATCCGAAGATGTCCATGCGCGTGCCGTCGGGCAGCTCGAGCCATGACATGTTCTCCACCACACCGGCGACGCGCTGACGAGTCTGCAGCGCGATTGCGCCCGCGCGCTCGGCCACCTCGGCCGCGGCCTGCTGCGGAGTGGTGACCACGAGGATCTCGGCACTCGGAATGAGTTGTGCGACAGAGATTGCCACGTCTCCGGTACCGGGGGGAAGATCGAGCAGCAGGACGTCCAGATCGCCCCAGAAGACGTCGGCCAAGAATTGCTGCAGTGCGCGGTGCAGCATCGGACCGCGCCAGACGACCGGGGTGTTGCCCTGCGTGAATTGGGCGATCGAGATGAACTTCACGCCGTGCGCCTGCGGCGGCATGATCATCTTCTCGACCTGTGTCGGCCGTGCGTCGTTGCCGAGCATGCGGGGCACGGAGTGCCCGTAGATGTCGGCGTCGAGCACACCGACCGACAGTCCACGAGCGGTGAGGGAGGCTGCCAGATTGACCGTCACACTGGACTTGCCGACGCCGCCCTTGCCCGACGCCACCGCGTACACGCGCGTCAGGGATCCGGGTTGCGCGAAGGGAATGATCGGCTCTGCGGAATCGCCGCGCAGGGACTTGCGTAGTTCGGTGCGCTGCTCGTCGTTCATCACGTCGAGTTCGACCGTTACTGTGCCGACGCCTGCGACGTCGGCGACTGCGTTCTTGACGCGGTCGCTGATCTCGGTCTTCATCGGGCAACCGGACGTGGTGAGGTAGATGCCGACGCCGACGGCTCCGTCGTCGGAGATGTCGATGCTCTTGACCATCCCGAGGTCGGTGATGGGTTTGCGGATCTCCGGGTCGATCACCTTGGAAAGCGCGGTCCGAACGTCGGATTCGGTCAATACAGCCATTGGCTCATGCTATGCGGTGGGCTGTGCGCCGATGAACAGCAGGGCAGGCCAGGACATGTGATCAGTGAATACGCGGCAGCTGGTCCGAGGACGGGACGATGCCGGTGGCATATCCGGCCGACCAGGCGAGCACATTGGCCACGTAGGCCATCGAGTTGTTGTAGCGCAGGATCGCTCGGGTCGTCGACCCGAGGTCGCGCATGTTGGTGCCGTCGTCGCAGAGGTACATCCCGGTGGCCAGCGCTGCGTCGTAGAGGTTCTGCGGGTCGGAGACTCCGTCGCCGTTGCCGTCTGCGTGATAGAGGTTCCACGTCGAAGGCAGGAACTGCATGGGTCCGACCGCGCGGTCGTATTCGGCGTCGCCGTCGAGCGCGCCGCCGTCGGTGTCACGGATGACCTGGTTGCCGGCGAGGGTGCCGTTGAGGCGCGGTCCGAGGATGGGCTCGTGCAGTTCGCCCGAGTCGTCGACCTTGCCGTTGTTCGCGTGCGTCGATTCGACGCGGCCGATGCCGGCGATGACGGTCCAGCTGATGCCGCAACCGGGCTGCTGTTGAGCCAGGATCCGCTCGGCGTTCTTGTACGCGGAGACGTTGACGACCGGTATCGCGATGGGACTGACGGCGAGGTTGGTGGGCAGTTCGGGTGTGGGCGGGATCTCAGGGACCGGAGCGGGTGCCGGGACCGGAGCGGGCACCGGCTGCTCTGCCGCGGCCACGGGCTGCGCCTGCTGTTCCTGGGCGATCGGCTGAGGAGTCTCGGCCACCGAGTTCGATTCCTGTGCCGCCGGAGTTGTCTTGGCGCTGACGAACGGGATGTATTCCGTGGCTCCCGCGCTGGTGGCGGCGGTGACGAGTCCTGCGGGGACGAGACCTGCCAGAGCAATCACCGAATTCCGTCGGACTCTGGAAGTCGATGCTTTTCTGTGACGACCCACGCGTGCTGTACCTCCTGCAATTCCCCGGAGAAGCCCGGGGCCCGACCTGATGACCGGGATCGAGGGTACCTGATTCGAGACTGTTCTGTTATCGGCCCGTTATCAGCACGGCTCGCTACTGCACATCGGGGTCGGGCGCAGCCGCTTCGTCCGGCACGCGTGCCGCCGCCTTCTTTCGCGCCTTCTTCGGCGACGTGACCGGCTGACCGGTCGCCTGCTCGAGAAGCGCCTTGATCTCGTCGAGTTCGCGGCGCAGGTAATCGCGGGTGGCGACCTCGCCGACAGCGATACGCAACGCCGCCAACTCCCGGGCGAGGAATTCGGTGTCGGCCTTGGTCTGTTGCGCGCGGGACCGGTCCTCTTCGAGGGAGACGCGGTCGCGGTCGTCCTGGCGATTCTGGGCGAGCAGGATCAACGGCGCGGCGTACGCGGCCTGGGTCGAGAAGGCGAGGTTGAGCAGAATGAAGGGGTAGGGGTCCCACTGCAGGTTGACCGCGGCGACGTTGAGAAAGATCCAGACGATCACGATGCCGGTCTGGATGGCCAGGTAGCGGCCGGTGCCGAGGAAGCGGGCGGCGCGCTCGCCGGACTTTCCGAGGTCCACGTCGAACGAGAAATTGAACAGCCGCGATCCGCGCGGAGTGTCCATCCTTTGGCGTGCTGTTTCTTTCACTGTCCGGCCACTTCCTGATCTCGCCAGTCCTCGGGCAGCAGGTGATCGAGGACGTCGTCCACGGTCACGGCCCCGACCAGGTGGTCCTCGTCGTCGACCACCGGGCCGCAGACGAGGTTGTACGTCGCGAAGTATCGCGTCACAGCGGTGAGGCTGTCGTCCGGCGACAATCGCGGGAGCGCACTGTCGACGAACCCGCCGACCAGACTCGCCGGAGGTTCTCGCAGAAGTTGCTGCAGATGCACGCAGCCCAGATAGGGGCCGGTGGGCGTTGCGGTCGGCGGCCGCACCACGAACACCAGGGAAGCCAGCGCAGGCGTCAGATCGGGGTTGCGCACCCGGGCCAGCGCCTCGGCCACCGTCGTCGACGCGGTGAGTACGACGGGCTCGGGGGTCATCAGACCACCGGCGGTGTCGGGGGAGTGCTCGAGCAGACGGCGGACTGGCGCGGAGTCCTCCGGATCCATCAGTCGCAGAAGCGATTCCGCTTCGGTTTCGGGCAGCTCGCCGAGGAGGTCGGCGGCGTCGTCGGGGTCCATGGCCTCGAGCAGGTCTGCTCCGCGGTCGACGCCGAGGTAGTGCATCAGCTCCACCTGGTCGTCGTCGGGGAGCTCCTGGACGACGTCGGCGAGCCGCTCGTCGTCCAGGGCCCTTGCCACTTCCATGCGGCGCTTGACGGGGAGTTCGCGCATCGCGTTCGCGACATCGGCGGCGCGCAGATCCTCGAACTGCATGAGCAGCTGTGCCACACCCTGATCGGGCATCGAGAGCTCGTTCTGGGTGAGCCCCTGTACGTGCTGCCAGTCGACGACGTGGATCGCGCCGCGGCGCGCGAGGCGTTGGCGTTGCTTGCGTACCGCTACGCGAGCGACAACCCAGTCCCTGGTTCGGGTGATCTCGATGCCGAGGTCGACCACGATGGATTCGGCGTCGTGCAGTTCGTCGAGTTCGGGGTCGTCGACGCGGACCTTGGAGTCGAGGATCTGCGCGAAGACGAGGATCTCGTTCGCGCGCTGGGTGAATCGACGCAGACTCACGTTGCCGGTCGTGAGCTGAACCGAGTTGGGCTCGATGCTGGTGACGCGCAGCATCGGCACGAAAATTCTTCGGCGAGTTGCCAATTCGACAACGAGACCGAGAACTCTCGGCTGCGCTCGGCCGACGCGCATCGAGATCACCACATCACGGACCCGCCCGATCGATTCGCCGTCGGGGCCCAGGACGCCCAGGCCGGCCAGCCTGGCCGCGAATACCTTGCTCAGTGCTGCCATGATGGCAAGGTTAGAGGCTCGGTAGTACAGAGGGTGAATCAGACAGGGGTTGTGCTTTCGTGAGTGCATCGGGCATGCGGCGGTCGGTGCTGGCCGTTCCGGGCAGTTCGGACAAGATGATCGCCAAGGCCAAGGGGCTTGCTGCCGACGCGGTCTTTCTCGATCTCGAGGACGCCGTTGCGCCCATCGCCAAAGTCGAAGCCCGAGAGCGCATAGTCGATGCTCTCAACTCCGACGGCTGGGGCGAGCAGCTCAAGGTCGTGCGCGTCAACGACTGGACGACGCAGTGGACGTACGGCGACGTCATCGACGTCGTGTCCGGTGCCGGCCGCCATCTCGACGCCATCCTGCTGCCGAAGGTGGAGTGCGCTGCGCACGTGCAGGCGTTGGATCTGCTGCTCACTCAGCTCGAAAAGGAACACGGTCTCGACGTCGGTGCCATCGGCATCGAGCCGCAGATCGAGAGTGCCCGCAGTCTGCGCAACATCGACGAGATCGCGACCGCGAGCCCGCGGGTACAGACACTAGTGTTCGGTCCCGCCGATCTTATGGCCAGCGTCAACATGCGCACTTTGGTCGTCGGCGAGCAGCCGGTCGGGTACGACACCGGCGACGCCTACCACCACATTCTGATGACCATTCTGCTCGCTGCCCGTACTCACGGTCTGCAGGCGATCGATGGGCCGTACCTTCAGATTCGCGATGTCGACGCCTTTCGTCGCGCGGCCGGCCGCACGGCGGCCCTGGGGTTCGACGGGAAATGGGTGCTGCATCCGACGCAGATCGAGGCAGCCAACGAGATCTTCGCGCCGCGTCAGGCCGATTACGACAAGGCCGAGATGATTCTCGACGCCTACGAGTTCCATACCTCCGCGGCGGGCGGTGGTCGCGGCGCGGTGATGCTGGGCGACGAGATGATCGACGAGGCGAGCCGCAAGATGGCACTCGTGGTCTCTGCCAAGGGGCGAGCGTCGGGAATGGCGCGCACGACGGCCTTCGTACCGCCCACCTCCTGACCGACGCCACCGTGCTGTGAACCGGCACAACGGGTGTGCCGGGTGTCCGTTTCGGGGCACAATGGAGTCATGACCAATCCCATGTCGCAGTCCGGCCGCCCAGGGCAGGGGCTGCCGACGCCGCCCTCCGGCTGGCCCATCGGTTCGTACCCCACCTACGCCGAGGCGCAGCGCGCCGTCGACTACCTCTCCGACGAGGAGTTCTCGGTGCAGGACGTCACGATCGTCGGCGTCGACCTCATGCAGGTAGAGCGTGTTCTCGGCCGGCTCACCTGGCCGAAAGTCATTGGTGGAGGCATTGTTTCGGGTGCGTGGCTCGGTGTGTTCCTCGGCCTGGTCCTCGGTATCTTCAGCGAGAACATCTTCGGAGCACTGCTCATCGGCGTCGGCGGCGGCATCATCTTCGGGTTGATCTCGGCGTCCATTCCGTACGCGGCCACCAAGGGGCAGCGAGATTTCGCGTCGAGCATGCAGTTGGTCGCCGGTCGGTACGACGTTCTGTGTGAGCCCCGAACTGCCGAGAAAGCGCGCGACCTGCTCGCGAAACTGTCGATTTGATCACATCGATTGGACGACCAGGCAACCGACAGGTAACGGAATAGCCCCAATCTCCCCTCAATGCCAGTGAGTTCGGTTACGTTTCTTTCGTGCACGGCAGTACCCATACGAGCGCTGCGCGAGTAACTGAACGTACGGAGGCGGAGAGTGCCGAGACATCGTGGTCGTAGGCCTGGAAAAGCAACGAGGATAGGGGTGTTGGCGGCAGCGGCTCTGGTGACGAGCCCGTTGCTCGCAGCGTGTGGTTCGTCCGACAGTTCGGTTCCGGTTCTGAGTTTCTACACTGCCGCAGACGGCGCAGAGCAGTACGCCGCTGCGGCACAGGTGTGTTCGGACGCGTCGAACGGCCGATACCGCGTGGAGCAGCGGACATTGCCCAAGAGCGCCAACGATCAGCGTCTCCAGCTCGCGCGGCGTCTCGCCGGTAACGACAAGACGCTGGACCTGATGACACTCGACGTGGTGTGGACGGCCGAATTCGCCGAAGCCGGATGGGCATTGCCCGTTCCCGAGGATCTGTCGGCGAAGCTGCGCGACGGCTCCACCCTCGAGGGTCCGCTCGCCACCGCGGAATGGCAGGACCAGCTGTATGCGGTTCCGCTCAACTCGAACACCCAGCTGCTCTGGTACCGGCCGGACGAGGTGCCCGGCGGCGTCCCGCCGCAGACGTGGGATCAGTTGATCGATGTGGCCGAGGCCAATGCGGCGGCGGGCAAGCCCGCGGAGATCGGCGTCCAGGCCAAGCAGTACGAGGGCTTCATGGTCTGGTTCAATTCGCTGCTCGAGAGCGCGGGTGGATCGGTCGTCGGCGAGGACGGAACGACGGTGACACTGAACGACACTCCCGAGCATCGCGCCGCAACCGAGAAAGCCCTCGAGATCATCAAGCGGGTCGCCACTGCCGAAGGGCACGATCCGTCGGTCTCGCAGAGCGACGAGGGAACCTCCCGGCTGGGCATGGAAGCGGGACGGATGGCCTTCCAGGTCAACTACCCGTTCGTGCTTCCCGGCCTGAAGGAGAACGCCGTCGCCGGTGCCGTCTCGTTCCTGGATCTGGCGAATGTGCCTGCCGATCAGCAGGACGCGAAGATCGCCGAGGTCTTCCGCAGCGCTCCGTATCCGGAGGTGAATCCGGGTGAGCCCGCGAAGGTCACCATCGGCGGGTTCAACATCGGTGTCGCGAAGACCACCCAGCACGAGGACCTCGCGTGGGAGGCCGTCGAATGCCTCACCAACCAGGAGAATCAGCGCAACAACGCCGTCAACGGTGGTGTGCCGCCGGTGCTGAAGTCCTTGTACTCCGATCCTGAGTTCCAAGCCGTCTATCCCGCTTGGGAAGGCGTTCTCGGTTCCATCGAATCGGCGGCGGTGCGACCCGTTTCGCCTGCCTACCAGAGCATCTCGATTCTGCTGACCGACGCGCTCAACCCGCCGCAGGACATCGATCCGGTGGCCGACGTGGACAAGCTCGCAGATCTGGTCACCAAGGCCGTCAATTCCGAAGGGTTGATTCCATGAGCGAAACTCCGGACAGGCAGGGAGCCCTGAAAAACGTCTCCGACGGCAAGAAGGCCGAGCGTCGTTTGGGGCTGCTGCTCATCGCACCTGCCGCCATCCTGATGATCGCGGTCACCGGGTATCCGATCATCTACGCGTTCTGGCTCAGCCTGCAGAAGTACAACCTCGCGTTTCCCGAGGATCGTGAATTCGTCGGCCTTGCCAACTACGTGACCGTGCTCTCCGACGGCTACTGGTGGACGGCGTTCAGCGTGACGGCGGGCATCACGATCATCTCGGTGATCATCGAGTTCATCCTCGGTCTCGCGGTGGCTCTGGTCATGCACCGCACCATCTTCGGTCGCGGACTGGTGCGCACCGTGGTGCTCATTCCGTACGGCATCGTGACCGTCGCCGCCGCGTACAGCTGGTACTACGCGTGGACCCCCGGCACTGGCTATCTCGCCAATCTGTTGCCCGACGGTAGTGCTCCACTGACCGAGCAGTTCCCGTCACTGGCGATCGTCGTGTTGGCGGAGGTGTGGAAGACGACGCCGTTCATGGCGCTGCTGTTGCTGGCAGGTCTGGCGTTGGTTCCCGATGATCTGCTCAAGGCCGCCGAGGTCGACGGAGCGGGTGGTTGGACGCGGTTGATGCGGATCACCATTCCGTTGATGAAGCCGGCGATCCTCGTCGCGGTGCTGTTCCGCACACTCGACGCGTTCCGCATCTTCGACAACATCTACGTCCTCACCCGAGGCAGCAACGAAACCGGATCGGTCTCGATCCTGGGTTACAACAACCTGTTCGGTGCATTCAACCTCGGACTCGGGTCGGCGATCAGCATCCTGATCTTCTTCTGCGTCGCGATCATCGCGTTCGTGTTCATCAAGTTGTTCGGTGCCTCGGCACCGGGATCCGACGACGGAGGCCGCAAGTAATGACCACTGTTACGCCTCGCAAGAAGGCCGGTTGGACGGTTGTCAACGTCCTCGTCCTTCTCTACGCACTCGTTCCGCTGCTGTGGATCATCAGCCTCTCGTTCAAGTCGACGGCAACCATCGCCGACGGGAAGTTCATCCCGCAGTCGTTCACGCTGGAGAACTACAAGGGCATCTTCTCCACCAATCAATTCACCTCGGCGCTGGTGAACTCCATCGGCATCGGACTGATCACCACGGTGATCGCCGTGGTGATCGGCACGATGGCCGCGTACGCCGTTGCCCGCCTGGACTTTCCGGGCAAGAAGCTCCTCGTCGGCGCGGCTCTGCTCATCGCGATGTTCCCCCAGATCTCGCTGGTGACACCGCTGTTCGACATCTCCCGCTCACTGGGATTGTTCGACACCTGGCCGGGGCTGATCATTCCGTACATCACCTTCGCGTTGCCGTTGGCGATCTACACCCTCTCGGCGTTCTTCCGCGAGATTCCATGGGAGCTCGAAAAGGCAGCGAAGATGGACGGCGCGACGCCCGCACAGGCTTTCCGGAAAGTCATCGCACCGTTGGCCGCTCCTGGCATCGTCACCGCCGCCATCCTGGTGTTCATCTTCGCCTGGAACGACCTGCTGCTCGCCATCTCGTTGACGGCGACGGAACGTTCGGTCACCGTCCCGGCGGCCATCTCGCAGTTCACCGGTAGCTCTCAGTTCGAGGAGCCCACAGGATCGATCGCAGCGGCAGCAGTCGTCATCACGATCCCGATCATCATTTTCGTGCTCTTCTTCCAACGACGTATCGTGGCGGGCTTGACGTCCGGCGCAGTGAAGGGATAACCGTCATGGCCGAAATCGTTCTCGACAAAGTCACCAAGCTCTACCCCGACGGCGCGGCTGCGGTCAGCGACGTCGACATCACCATCGCCGACGGCGAGTTCATCATCCTCGTCGGGCCGTCCGGTTGCGGAAAGTCCACGACGCTCAACATGATTGCCGGTCTGGAAGACATCTCGTCCGGCGAGCTGCGGATCGCGGGGGAGCGCGTCAACGAGAAGGCACCGAAGGATCGCGACATCGCGATGGTGTTCCAGTCCTACGCGCTGTACCCGCACATGACGGTGCGGCAGAACATCGCATTCCCACTGACGCTGGCCAAGCTCTCGAAGTCCGAGATCAACACCAAGGTCGAGGAGGCAGCGAAGATCCTCGACCTGAGCCAGCACCTCGACCGCAAGCCGGCGAACCTCTCCGGTGGTCAGCGTCAGCGAGTTGCCATGGGCCGCGCCATCGTTCGCACGCCCAAGGCGTTCCTGATGGACGAGCCGCTCTCCAACCTCGACGCGAAGCTGCGCGTGCAGACTCGCGCCGAGATCTCACGCCTGCAGAAGCGGCTCGGCACCACCACCGTGTACGTCACACACGATCAGACCGAGGCAATGACCCTCGGCGATCGCGTCGTGGTGCTCCGCGGCGGGCTGGTGCAGCAGATCGGCTCCCCGCAGGAGCTCTACGACAAGCCGCGAAACCTGTTCGTGGGCGGCTTCATCGGATCGCCCTCGATGAACTTCGTGCCCGGACAGCTCACCTCGAACGGCGTGTCCACCGCACTGGGTGAGATCGACATTCCGCTCGAGCGGATGGATGCGATCAAGGCCAAGAACCCGGGCCGTGAGGTGGTCGTCGGTATCCGCCCCGAGCACTTCGAGGACGCGGCGCTGATCGACGGCTATCAGAAGATGAGCGGAGCGACCTTCACCGCGACCGTGGACGTGCTCGAGTCGATGGGCAGCGACAAGTACGTCTACTTCACCCTGAAGGGGGCCAAGGTCGAGTCGAGCGAACTGCAGGAACTCGCGGCCGATGCCGGTATCGCCGATCTCGGTGGCGCACAAGTGGTTGCGCGTCTGGCCGCCGAGTCCAAGGCCACCGAGGGTGGTCAGGTGGAGCTGTGGTTCGACCCGGCGAAGATCTCGGTGTTCGACCAGGCCTCGGGTTCCAATCTGACGCTGTAAGTGCCTACGGCAGTGGTGTGGTTAGGTGCCTTCACGGGCACATAACCGCGCCACTGCGCAGCACTCAGAACGCCGAACCCGTGGTCGGCAGTGCGAAGCCCTGGAAGAAGTCGAACGGAACCACATTCGGTGCCGGGTTCTGCAGCTGCGGTGCCGGTGCCTGCGGGAAGAGTTCGGGCAGACGGAACTCGTCGGGCTGCTGGTGCTCTTGCGCCTGCTGATCGCCGTGTCCGCGATCGTTGCCGTCCGATCGCAGCGGATCGGCCGACGCAGTACCGGTTGCTGCCACCAGTGGAACCGCCACGAGGGCTCCGGTCACTGCGGCGCGGGTGAGAATCATCCTGGTGTTCATTCGGTGTGCCTCTCGTCGGTGTTCGTACCTTCACGACAGTAGGTATGCGTGAGGTCGCCGGAAAGGCAGATTCGTTGACTCCCAGTAGATTACGAGTTTTCTGTCAGGCGCCGTCACCAGCGATCGGGCGGTCTCCGGCCTGGTCGGAGGCGGGCTCCAGCTGTCAGCCTGCTGTGAACTGGCCGGCAGTGCCTCTGAGCGCGGTGGTCGGTTCGGACTCGGCAACCCGCACCGATTCCCGAGTGGCCGGGGTACTCCTGATGGCCAGGGCCGCGAGTACGACGACGAGGCAGGCGACCGCGCCTGCGACGAAGGCTGCGGTGTACACGCTTTCGCGGGCAACGGCTGTCCCGTCGATGGTGAACATGGCCAGGACGGTGGACAGCGTGGCGCTGGCTATCGAGGTACCGACGGTTCGCACGATCGAATTGACGCTGTTCGCTACACCGGTGTCCGCTGCACTGACCTCGGCCATGAGCAGGTTCGGCAGGGCCGCGAACGCGAGACTGACGAACATGTTGATGACGATGCCTGCGGTGATCAGCTGCCAGGTGTGATCGTGGGCCAGTGCGACGAAGACGAATCCGACCAGCCCGATCACGGCTCCGGCGATCAGCACTCGGCGCGGCCCGAAGGACCGGATGAGGCGGCCACTGATCACCGCGGCCACTACCCCGACTGCCGCGCCGGGCAGCAGATAGACGACGCTCGCCTCGAGCACATTCGCAGTGAAGCCGTAGCCGGCCACGGCTCGTGGTGTCTGCACGAAGTACGAGCAGGCGAGGAAATTGACGAACATTCCGATACCGACGAACAGGGTGGCGACGTTGGTGGCGAGCAACGGGCCGTGGGTGAGCATGCGGGGTGCGACGAGCGGCTCGTCGGCGCGCTTCTCGAAGGTCCACCAGATGGCCCCCGCCAGTACCCCGGCGAGCGCGCAGCCGATGGTGGCGATCGAACCCCACCCCCAGGTACGGCCCTGGGTCAGGGCGAGGAACAGCAGAAGCAGAGTCACCGCGAGCAGTGCAGCGCCCCACCAGTCGACGGTGCCGCCGCTGGTTCTCGCCCGCGCCGGTACGCCGAACCAGGCGATCGCGAGGGCGAGCACCACGAACGCAACAGTGAGCCAGAACACGCGGTGGTAGTCGGCACCGTTGGCCGTCAGCAGTCCGGTCAACACCAGTCCGAATCCACCGCCGACGCCGAGTGTGCCGGACAGTACGGACATCGAGCCCACGAGCTTACGAGGAGGCATCTCGTCGCGAAGGACGGCGAGCGCGATGGGGAACAATGCGTAGGACACGCCCTGCAGGACTCGGCCGACGATCAGCCACAGCAACGAGTGGGTCAGCGCCGCGAGCAGAGATCCGGCGAGGACGACGGTGAGCACACCGATCAGCACCGGACGCTTACCGTGCAGGTCGGCGAGCCTACCGATGACCGGGGTAGCGATCACTGCCGCGAGGAGATTGGCCGTCAGTACCCACCCGGCGGCGGTGGTGCTGACCCCGAGTTGGGTGCCGATGGTCAGCACGATGGGGACCACCATCGTTTGTAGAACGGCGAGGGTCATGACGATGAAACAGAGTCCGGGCAGCAGGATGCGGCGGGTGGACATGAAAGGAACTACCTCGTTACGTATTCGACTGTGCGGTGGAACCGAGAAAACAAAATGATGAACGCATCTAAGTAATTATCAGAGATCGGTGTACCAGGGAAATGAGCCGGGCCCGACGGCCGGGCCGCGACGCAGTCCTATTGCGGCCGGGTGGGTTTGCCCAGCGCTTTCTGCCGGAGTTCGCTGACGATCTCGTCGTTCCAGACGTGTTCGCGCACCAGGCGATAGCGCTCTCGGCTCATCCACAGGTAGGCCTCCGCGTCGGTTCGATCCTCGAGGATCTGCGCCGCGCGCACCATTCGCACCACCGGCAGGTACTCCTCACCGAACCAACGCCGCGCGACGGTACCGCGGTCGACGAATTCGCCGACCTCCTGCATCAGCCGAAAACCCCACGCCTCCACGGACTCGCTGAGTTGGGCGTAGTCGAAGGGGTCGGTGACCTCGACGGCCTCGCGGGCCCGGCCCACCAACGGTACCCGGCTCAAGAAGATACGACGGTGATCCTTGATCAGCAGGTCGCCGCGGCGGGTGATGCCCTCGGGGGAAATGCGCGTGATGATCTCGGTGACGACGGCGTCGATCGTGGTTCGGTGCATCGCGAATGCGATGGACACTCGATGATGACCGTCGACCACGAAGTGCATACCGCCGATGCGGTACACCTGGATCGGCGGCATCGCCTCACCGCGACGCTGAGCGGCCGCCAACCGCTGCCAGCGTTCGCGGATGCGCGCCGATGTGGGCCGGAAGAATCGGTCGAAATCACGAGTGCGGTCGACGCTTCCGACGATGGTCTCGACGCGAATGACCTGCAGACCGAGGTGACGCTCGCCCACCTTGCCCAGAGCCGCGACCACCTCGTCGAACGGCAGGATCGTGTTGACGTCGTCGGGCTGACGCCGTAGCCACCCGACCAGACGTGCCACGTCGGCGCGTCGGCGCTGGCGGGTGAAGTCGTTCTCCGCATCGGCGGCCGGAAATCCGGTGTCACGTGCCATGTCTGCGCCTCACGATCTTCGGTGCCTCGAATTCCGGTCTCGGGCCGCCGGGTTCGATCTCGAGAAGGGTGTATCCGACGGTGTTGATCACCGCCGCGCCGTGCAGGGTCAGATCGTCGGGAGTGTGGCCGTGTGGATGAATGTGGCCGTGCAGCAACAGTTGTGGGGACAATCGGCGCGTCACCTCGTCGAGGCAGTCGAAGCCGACGTGCGCGGGGTCGGTGTCGTCTCCGACTCCCAGTGGTGGACTGTGGGTGAGCAGAATATCGACGGGCCGAAGGTCCTTGCGCACGTTGCGATGCCAGGCGAACGTCCGGGTGAGGGTGCGTGATCGCCGTCGTTGTTGCCGCTGGGTCCACTGATTGGGCCCACCGTTGTAGCGGATGGACCCGCCGAGACCGGCGATGCGCAGGCCTGCCGCGGAGACGATTCGGCGATCGACGTTGACGGCACCGACCGGTCCGGGCCAGGTGGCGGGCAGCCCGGCGCGCATCCACCCCGCGCGCCCGGCCGAGTATCCGGTGAGATCCGCATCGTGATTGCCCGGCACGAACACACACGGAGCGTTCAACGCATCGGTGAGGTACTCGAGATAATCGAACGGGAGGTCGCCCGCGCCGAGAATCAGATCGACTCCGAGCGACCTGACCTGCGGACTCCACAGGGATTCGATCGTTTCGTCGGCGACTGCGAGAACGGAGACCACGGATACGACGGTACCCACCTACGGTGCGGTGGTACCTCCGAACGGACTTCTCCGGCATCGGTGGTGTTTGATTGGTCCGGTGAGCGACAGTGTTGGATGGGTCACGTGAGCGACAGTGTCATTGCAGCGGTACGCGCACATCTGGTGTCCGCGATCGGCGACGAGAATCCGTCGTCGGCGTCGGTGACGTTCCTCGGCCTCGAGTCCCTGGACGTCCTGAGATTCGGCGCGGACGCCGACGTGGTCCGGTACGTCAGTCTCGGCTGCTCTCGGCACCCCATGGCCGACCCGAACGAATTGGTCGCCGATCCCTCGCGCGGTCCCCGCGCCGAACTGGTGCTGACTCTGCGCGGTGGGGCAGGCGTGGCGTCGGGTGTGCACAAATCTCTGGCCGTGCTCGCTGCTTCTCCGGCAGTCGAGGGCGTCGTGCTCGTCGAGGATGCCTTGCTCGATCTGGGCGAACCGCTGTGGACCAACGCGCCGTTCACCGCAGTTCTGCTCGGAGCGAGCGACATCGGTGATCTGACACTGCCCGAGCCCTACGATCCGGTGCGGTTCCTCGCGGCCGTGCCGTTGACCGGGACCGAGGCCGCCTGGGTGCGGCTACGCGGTGCCGACGCCTTGCGTGAGGCCTGGACCGAAGCCGGAATCGACGTGCGCGATCCGAATCGGTCCGCTGCCAGCCTCTGAGCCACTCACAACCAGTTGTTCTTGTGGAACGTGCGCCACAACCCGATGCACACGCAGGCGACGACCCCGACCATCAGGTGGTAGCCGTACGTCCAGTGCAACTCGGGCATGTTGTCGAAGTTCATCCCGTAGATGCCCGCGACCATCGTCGGCACAGCGGCGATCGCAACCCACGACGAGATCTTGCGCATGTCCAGGTTCTGCTGCATCGTCACCCGCGCCAGCGCGGCGTCGACCAGTGAACTGAGCACCTCGTCGTACTCCGAGATGCGTTCGGCGACCGTCGTGTGATGGTCCTGCACGTCGCGCAGGTAGCGTCGCACGGCTTTGGGGACGCTCGGCTCCTGCACCAGACGCGCCAACGGCGTCGACAGGGGCGTCACCGACCGGCGCAGCTCGACGACCTCGCGCTTGAGCAGATAGATGTTCTCGATGGGCACGTGGTGGTGCGGTGAGAACACCTCTTCTTCCATGACGTCGACGTCTCGCTCGATCGAGTCGGTCACCCCGAGGTATTCGTCGACCACGTGGTCGGCCACTGCGTGCAGTACTGCCGATGGGCCGAGAGTGAGTTGTTCCGGGTTCGCCTCGAGGTTCTGCCGCACTCCGGCCAGACCCGAGTGCTCACCGTGCCGGACGGTGATGACGAAATCGCTGCCGACCATCACCATGATCTCGCCGCTCTCGACGATCTCGTTGGCGGTGGTCACCGACTCGTGCTCGACGTACTTCACCGTGCGCAACACCAGGAACGCGACGTCGTCGTAGCGCTCGAGTTTCGGCCGCTGATGAGCGCTGACGGTGTCCTCGACCATCAGCTCGTGCAGGCCGTAGCACTGCGCGACCGCATCCATCTGATGCTCGTCGGGGGCGTGCAGACCGATCCAGACGAACCCTTCGCCGCGGTTGCGAACTTCGGCGATGGCCGAGGAATGGGTGAATCTGCCGGGCAACCGGACGCCCTCGACGTACACCGCGCAGTCGACGATCGCGCGGGCCGTGGGCACCGGAATTCGCGGTGTCGGCTCGGGATCGGCTTTGGCGGATCGTCGATGCAGTGACGGCAGCGACGGGCGTGGAGGAAGGGACGGCACAGCGGGCAATCGTACGCCAGCAAAACGACGAGAGGTCGGGCCTGGAACACTGTGCTGGTGCTCATCGATCTCCACACCCACTCGACGGCGTCCGACGGCACCGACAGCCCGGCCGAGCTGGTCCGCGCGGCAGCCGAAGCAGGACTGTCCGTGGTGGCTCTGACCGACCACGACACCACCTCGGGGTGGGACGAGGCGGCCGCAGCTCTGCCGTCCGGTCTCACGCTCGTTCGCGGCATGGAACTCTCGTGCACCGGTCGAGGAGAGGACGGCAAACCCGTTCCGGTGCATCTGCTTGCCTACCTGTTCGATCCCGCCGACGAGGCGTTCGCTCAGGAACGTGCACGCTTGCGCGGCGAGCGGGTGACGCGATTGCGTGCCATAGCCGAGAACATGGCGGCGGACGGTCTGCCCATCGACCCCGACGCGGTGCTGGCCTCGGCCGGGGAGGCCGCCGGGCGACCTCATCTGGGCCGAGCGCTCATCGAGGCGGGATACGTTCCCGACATGAATGCCGCATTCGCCGGTCCGTTGGCGACGGGCGGGAAGTACTACGTGGAGAAGGTCGACACCCCGCTCGAGGTCGCGGTGGACATGATCGCAGCGGCCGGCGGTGTCAGTGTGCTCGCGCACGCGAGAGCCCGTACGCGCGGCCGCATCCTCGACCTGAATCACATTCGCGAACTCGCAGCTCTCGGCCTCGGCGGGGTGGAAGTACACCACATGGATCACTCGCCGCAGGACACCGAAGTCATGGCCGATCTCGCCGCCGAACTGGATCTGATCGTCACCGGGTCCTCGGATTACCACGGCACCAACAAGACGGTGAAACTGGGCGAATACACCACTGCGCCAGAGCAATACGACCGGATCGTTGCGGCGGCCCGCCCATGACGTTCGACGTGACGCTCTACCTGACGGTGCTGATCACCCTGTTCGTCATCATGGACCCACCGGGCGCGATACCGGTGTTCCTGTCCTTGGTCGGCCGCAAGAGCAAGGAAGCGCGCAACAAGGCCGCGTGGCAGGCTCCCGCGGTCTCGCTCACCGTCATCTCGGTGTTCGCGATCGGCGGCCAGGCGATCCTGAGCTATCTGCACATCGGCATCCCGGCACTTCAGGGTGCGGGCGGGCTGCTACTGCTGCTCATCGCCCTGTCTCTGCTCACCGGAAAGGGTGCAGGCGGAGACGCGGCCGCGGAGGACGTCAACGTGGCACTCGTGCCACTCGGCACTCCGCTGATGGCCGGTCCGGGTGCCATCGCCGCGGTGATCGTGTACGTCAGCCAGGCCGACGGTCACGTCGGCTCGTTACTGGCAATTGCGTTGGGCATCATCACCATTCACGTACTGTTCTTCCTGGTGCTGCGCTTCTCGACGGTACTCATCCGGCTTCTCGGTGAAGGTGGAATCTCGTTGCTGGCACGCATTGCCGGTCTGCTGCTCGCCGCCATCGCGGTGCAGTTGATTGCGGATTCGGTTCGCGGATTCGTGGCGGGCGGATGACCGGGGCAGGGGCGGGGCTCCGATTCCTGCGCGGACTCAGCGGAGTCGTCACCGCAGGACTGGTGGTGCTCGCGATCGGCGTCGCGGTCGCTCAATATCTGGGTCACTCTCGCGGCTTCCCCGGACCGGGCGGAATCTCCGTTGCCGCCCACATCGTCGCGGCCGTCGTTGCCGTCGTCGCACAGCGCGTCACCGATCACCGTCGCGGACTGTCCGCGTTCCTCGGCGCGATCGTGGTCATTTTCGCCACCGGCCTGGTCCTGTGGACGCAGTGGTGGCAGTAGCAGGCCGGTGGCGGTCGGATCGTCCTGACTCTGTGGTCAGGTGGGGCGGCGATGTGGCACACTGAGGAACCGACAGGGCTACAGCCCATCGCTGATCGTGCAGGCCACCCGCCTCACCCGCGAGACACGCTTTCGGCAGTTTGCAGCCAGCACTGGCGCACTCCGAGCGCCCTCATTCCCCAGCACCACCCACTTCGTTGACATGCGTCGCCTTGCTGGTCGAGGTCGACAGTGCGAGGAGCATTCACCGTGACGGCAGTCGAAGACACCGGAGAAACACACACCGCGCCGGCAGTGCAGGCCGCGATCACCGACGAGGAGATCTTCGCCGGGCACCTGGGCGGCAAGCTGTCGGTCGAGTTGGCCGCACCGCTCGACACCCAGCGCGATCTGTCGATCGCCTACACCCCCGGAGTGGCCCAGGTGAGCCGCGCCATCGCTGCCGATCCGACGCTGGCCAAGCGGTACACCTGGACCGACCGCCTCGTCGCCGTCATCTCCGACGGCTCCGCGGTGCTCGGCCTGGGCGATATCGGTCCTCGCGCGTCGTTGCCGGTGATGGAAGGCAAGGCCGCACTGTTCAAGAAGTTCGCAGGCCTCGATTCCATCCCGATCGTGCTCGACACCAACGACGTCGACGAGATCGTCGAGACGATCGTGCGGATGCGGCACAGTTTCGGTGCCGTCAACCTCGAAGACATTTCGGCACCACGCTGTTTCGAGATCGAACGCCGCGTCGTCGACGCGCTCGAATGCCCGGTGATGCACGACGACCAACACGGCACCGCCATCGTCGTCCTCGCCGCGCTCAACGGGGCCGCGAAGGTTCAGGGGCGCGACACGTCCGCACTGAAGGTCGTCATATCCGGAGCCGGTGCAGCAGGCGTCGCGTGTGCCAACATGCTTCTCCTGGCAGGCATTCCCGACGTGGTGGTACTGGACTCGAAGGGGATCGTCTCCTCCGACCGCCTGGACCTCACCAGCGTCAAGACCGATCTCGCTCGGCGCACCAACCCGCGTGCGCTCAGCGGAACAGCGGGCGACGCCTTGGCCGGAGCGGACGTGTTCCTCGGTCTGTCCGCGGGCAAGATCGACGAGAGCTACATCGCCTCGATGGCCCCCGAGTCCATCGTGTTCGCGTTGTCCAACCCGGATCCGGAGATCCACCCGGAGGTGGCGAGGAAGTACGCCGCCATCGTGGCGACCGGACGCAGCGACTTCCCGAACCAGATCAACAACGTTCTCGCCTTCCCCGGTGTGTTCAAGGGCGCGCTCGACGCGGGTGCCCGCCGCATCACCGAAGGCATGAAGCTCGCCGCTGCCGAGGCAATCCTCTCGGTTCTCGGCGACGAGTTGGCTGCGGACAAGATCGTGCCCAGCCCACTCGATCCTCGTGTCGCCCCGGCCGTTGCGGACGCAGTTGCGGCAGCAGCGCGAGCCGAGGGCGTCGCGTAGGAAAACGGAAGAAACACCGGCGAACCCGGCCCCCACCCGGGCCTGCGGTTCGCCGGTGTCTTTCGTCGGGGCGTCTTTCGCGCGGGTCCGGTCAGACCTTCGGCGTCACGGTCGGCATCCGCCGCAGGCGTCCGGTTCCCGGAACCGATGTCCACACCGCAAGGGCGAGAAGGCCGTCGACGATGAGGGTCAGCAGCGCCACGAGGATCGCACCGACGAGAACGCGGCCGTAGTCGTAGAGTGCGAGGCCGTCGAAGATGTAGCGGCCGAGCCCACCG
The DNA here is from genome assembly GCF_047782425.1 of Rhodococcus sp. 077-4. Lineage (NCBI taxonomy): Bacteria > Bacillati > Actinomycetota > Actinomycetes > Mycobacteriales > Nocardiaceae > Rhodococcus > Rhodococcus sp. 077-4. The sequence goes on from NZ_JAJPWC010000001.1 coordinate 1,822,596, forward strand.
AGATTGACGTAGGCCGCCACTGTCGCCGTGGCGATGATCTGCAGTGTGGTGTTGCGCAACCCGCCGAGTATCAAAGGCAGAGCGTTGGGGATCTCGACCCGAAACAGCACCTGTGTCTCGGTCATTCCCATTGCGCGGGCCGCGTCCACCACGTTCGCGTCGACGTTGGCGATGCCGGAGTACGTTCCGGCCAACAGCGGCGGGATGCCCAGCAGGACCAGCGCGATGATCGGTGGGATCAGCCCCAACCCGATCACCAGAACCAGGAACACCAGGATGCCGAGGGTGGGCAACGACCGCAGTGCGTTGACGAGCCCGACGATCACGGCCTCACCGCGACGCAGGTGGCCGATGAGCAGGCCGATGGGCACTGCGACAGCCGCGGAGAGCATCACCGCCAACAGGCTGTACCACATGTGCTCGATCAGTCGTGCGCCGATTCCCGTTGCACCGGACCAGTTTCCGCTGTCGAGAATGTACGAGAACGCCTCGGAGAAGAGATTCATGCGCGCGCCTTCTTCGTCGACGAGCCCGTACTCAGCCGCGTCCACGGGGTGAGCCGACGCCCCAGCACGTACAGGGCCGCGTCGAACACCAACGCCAGGAACACGATCGAGATGATGCCCGCGAATATCTGGTCCGGGTAGTCACGCTGGTAGCCCTGCGTGAACAGCTGACCGAGGCCGCCGATACCGATCACCGAGCCCACCGACACCAGGGAGATGTTCGTGACCGCAACGACTCTGATGTTGGCGATGAGTACCGGAAGTGCAAGCGGCAGTTCGACGGTCACTGCTCGGCGCAGGGTCGAGTACCCCATTGCCTCGGCGGAATCGACGACGGCGAACGGTACCGAGTCGAGAGCCTCGGGCACAGCGCGCACCAGCAGTGCCGTCGAGTACACGGCCAGAGCGATCACCACGTTCAAGGGATCGAGAACGGGGAGGCCGACCACTGCCGGGATGGTGACGAACAGCGCCAGCGACGGAAGGGTGAACGCAATACTGGCCACCGTCAACGTTATTCGACGAACCCAGCGGGTGTTGCGAATGACGGTGCCCAGTGGGATGGCGATGAGCAGGCCGACAAACAGCGGGACGAGCGAGAGGTACAGATGTGTCTTCGTGTAGCCCACGACGACCCCGAAGTTCTCGAACAGCCAGGTCACTGTTCGTTGTCCCCGGTCGCGAGGAAGTGGTGCCGGTTGCGCTCTTCGTCCTCGGATTTGCGTTGTGCAGCAAGGTTTTCGAGGATTTCGGCACCATCGACGCTGCCCACGGCCGCCCCGGATGCATCGACTGCGACACCGATGCCCGATGGCGAGGAGATCGCCGAGTCGAGTGCCTGACGCAGATCGCCGCCCTCGAGAAACAGAGAGCCACCGGCCGCTGTGCTCTCGTCGATGCTTCGGCCGTCGCGCACCTTCTCGACTCCGGTCGCGTCGATCCACCCGAGTGGACGGCGCTGCGAGTCGACGACCAGAACCCACTGTCCCTGGTCGAGTCGAAGGCCGTGGATCTCGTCCTGCATCGCCGTGTCGATCGGGTGCATGGTCACCGACTGTGCCGACCGGAACGACAGGCCTCGGTAGCCGCGATCGCGGCCGACGAAACCGGCTACGAACGGAGTAGCAGGTGCAGCGAGTACCGTCTCGGGCTTGTCGTACTGCTGTAGCCGGCCCTGTGGTCCGAAGACCGCGATGTGATCACCGAGCCGGACGGCCTCGTCGATGTCGTGGGTGACGAAGACGATCGTCTTCTTCAGATCGGCCTGTAGGCGCAGCATCTCGGTCTGCAGTTCCTCGCGAACCACCGGGTCCACGGCGCTGAACGGCTCGTCCATCAACAGGATCGGGGGGTCGGCGGCCAGGGCTCGGGCCACTCCCACTCGCTGCTGCTGCCCGCCGGACAGCTGCGCCGGATAGCGCAAGGCGAACGCCGGGTTCAGCCCGACTCGCTCGAGAACATCCAGCGCGGCCTTGCGCGCAGCGCGACGGGTTTCACCGTTGAGTACCGGCACGGTGGCGACGTTGTCGACGACGGTGCGGTGCGGCAGGAGCCCGGCACTCTGAATGACGTAGCCGATTCCGCGTCGCAGCTTCACGGCGTCGGTGTCCGCGATGTTGCGACCGTCGACCGTGATCACGCCCGAGGTGGGCGTGATCATGCGATTGATCATGCGCATCGACGTGGTCTTGCCGCAGCCGGACGGCCCCACGAACACGGTGAACGAGTGTGGCTCGATCACCAGGTCCAGGGAGTCGACCGCGGTGGTGCCGTCCGGATAGGTCTTGTTGATCTGCTCGAAGGTGATCATCAGCTGACCGGCTGGTCCAGACCCTTGTCCTTGACCCACGCCGCCGCTGCCGCCGCCGGCTCGACCTTCTCGTCACCGGAGACCGAGGTGTTCAGAGCAATCAGCTCCTCGGTGGTGATCTGCGCCGACACGGCGTCGAGCACCTGGGTGAGCTTGTCCGACTGCTTGGCCGTGCGCAGCACCGGGATGACGTTCTGCGCGGCGAAGTTGTTCTCCGGATCCTCGAGCACCACGAGGTCGTTCTGCGCGATGGCAGGCGAGGTGGTGAAGATGTCCGCTGCGACAACCTGTCCGGAGACGAGCGCCTCGACCGTGGCCGGGCCTCCGCCGTCGGAGATCGGGATGTAGTTGCCCGCCGAGATGTCCAGGTTGTACTTGGCCTTCAGGCCGGGGAGGCCGCCGACGCGTTCCTGGAACTCCGGAGTACCGGCAAAAGTCACCTCGGACGAGAACGGGGCGAGGTCGCCGATGGTGGTGAGGTTGCGCTCGGTGGCGGTCTGGCGAGTGACGACGACGGCGTCCTTGTCCTCGCCGGGTGCCTGCGCCGTCACGGTGAGGTCGTCGCCCAGCGCCGCGGGCAGTGCCGCGAGAACGTCCGCGGAGGACGAGGCGGTCGCAGATTCGTCCAAGTACTGCAGCAAGTTGCCGGTGTAGTCCGGGATCAGGTCGATCGACCCGTCCCGCACCGCGGGAATGTAGGCCTCACGGCTGCCGATGTTGAGCTTGGTGCTGACCTCGAAACCGTTGGCGCGCAGAGCCTCGGCGTAGATGTTTGCCACGGTCTCGGACTCGGGGAAGTTTGCCGATCCGATGATGATGGAGTTCGTGTCGCTGTTGCTCTCGCCGCCACCACTGGACAGTGGATCCGAATTTCCGCCACAGGCGGTCAGGGCAGTGACCGAGAGAGCGAGTGCGGCAACGGCCGCCACTGCCCTCGGTGCAGAGAACGCGCGCGTGATTCGGGAGGTGCTCATGGTGTCCTTCCATCGGTTCGGGCACAGTCGACGCCCATCTCCCTTCGACTCCACCCGCGCTGCGGGGGCATCGAAGGAGCCAGGACTCGGGCTGCTCGGGATGGTAGTCGAAGCCGGCCTGCACATAAGGTTGGTTCCGCTACCGTCTCGTTCGCACTAGTGCCCCGCGGCCCGGATCGGTAAACCACATGAGCAGTGAACAGGAGAAATTGACAATGCGTTCGTCGGTTCTGGCATCGATCCTGACGATATCGATCGCCGGTCTCCTCGGCGGTTGCAGCGCGGGCGCGTCGACCGACCCTGCTCCCACACCCGTTGTCGTCGGAGCAGGCAGCTCGGACATCTCCCGCGTGCTCTCACAGATCTACGCCGGGGGACTGCGATCGACCGGAGTCACCGTCGAGGTGAAGGACGGACTGGGAGATCGGCCCGATTACCTCGCAGCGCTCGACCGGGGAGAGGTGACGATGGTCCCTGATCTGACCGGAGACCTGCTGCGCACCTTCGACACTCTGTCATCGGCAACCGAGGCCGAGAACGTGTTCACCGAACTGAACCGATCACTGCCGGCCGGACTGTCGGTGGGGGACTACGCGACGGCCGAGGACCGGCTGGCAATCGCAGTTGCTCCTGATGCGTCGGCAGCCGACGGAGAGACGGTGACCGACTTTCTCCTCCGGGGCGAGAGCACAGTGGGCTTTGTCGACGGCCAAGTCGATCCGATGGACGTGATTACGGAAGGCACGAGGAGTCCCACGTTCACGGGGGCGTCGTTCACCGATTTCGCTCCGTACTTCGACGGGCAGGCGGCCGTCGACGGGTTGAACGCGGGAGAGGTGGCTGCTCTCGCGATTCGGACCGCGTCGTTCGGTCCACTCGCGAAAGATCTGACGACTCTGCCCGACGACGACAGTGTGTATCCGGCGCAGAACGTGGTCCCGCTGTATCGCAACGGTCTGCTGAGCGAGAGTGCGCTGAAGTCCTTCTCGGTGGTGGCGGGGGAGCTGACGACAGCGGACCTCGCCGACATGATCGGCGAGGTCCGCGGTGGTGCTGCGTCAGGCGAGGTCGCCGGTCGCTGGCTCGGTGAGCACAACCTCTGAGGTTGCATCCGTGCGAGTGGTTCTGACCTTGCGGCCGAGGTACGAGCCCATGTGGTGGACGGCCTGAGCCGCCTCCCGCAATATCGACGCCTGCAGGTGGGCCACGTGCCAGAGCTTCTTGTACTCCACGTGTTCGAGTTCGACTCCGGACAGGCGGAGCTTGTCGGCAAACGCGGTGATCTGCGCGTACAGCACCTCGTCGGTGCCCACGTGCATGACGATCGGGGGCAGTCCGTCCAGGTTCCCCAACAGTGGGGCGAAGCCCTGGTCCAGTGGATCGCCCGCGCCCAGATATGCGTCGGCCGAGCTGTACGACCACCCGGTGTTGACGACCAGATCGCGATCCTTGGCGGCGTCGCGCGCGCCGGGATCGACCCAGGGTGAGATCAGGCCGAGGGCAGCCGGGCTGGTGCCGTCGTCCACCAGACGCCGGGCAGTGGCAACCGTCAGCCCGCCGCCGGCCGAATCACCTGCGATGGCGATGCGATCCGGGGTGAATCCGTGCAGTCGAACCAACTCACGGAACGCCGCCACGGCGTCGTCCAGAGCGGCCGGGTACGGGTTCTCCGGTGCCAACCGGTAATCGAGAACGTAGACGGCGCTGGCCGATTCGCGAGCGAGATGCGCGGCCAGTGACCGGTGCGTGTTGATCGACCCGATCGTGTACGCACCGCCATGCAGGTACAGAATCGCGGTGTCGCGTTCGGTTGCTCCGACGGTGATGCGCTCGACGCGTCGGCCCGCAAGCGTCAGTTTCTGCGCGACGGTTCCATGCGGAAGCGTCTGCAGCGGAGCCCCGGCTTCGAGGATCAGCCGCTGCGTCCGAAACGACAGCTTCGCATTGAGCGCGACGCGGTAGAACGGCTTCAGTGCGGCCGCGACGATCGGCAGGGGAACGTAGAAGGACTTCACCGGGTACCCCTACTTCTTCGCGCGCGGCAGCGCGCGCTTGGACACCGCAGCGATCAGACCCTGGTACCGCGAACCGGTGATCCGCTGCAGCAGATCGAGGGCGATGGCGTCGGATCCGATGAGTACTCGGCCCTTGCCCTTCTCGACGCCCTTGAGGATGGTCTTGGCCGCGTCGATCGGGGTGGTCTTGGCGAGCTTCTTGTCGAAGAACTTGGCCACGTCCGCCTGGTCGAAGTTCTCGGCGACGGTGGCGTTGCGGGCAATGGCGGTCTTGATGCCACCGGGATGCACCACGGTCACCTTCACCGGTGCCTTCGAGATCAGCATCTCCATTCGCAGTGATTCGCTGAACCCGCGGACGGCGAACTTCGCTGCGTTGTACGCGGACTGAGACGGCATCGCCAGTAGACCGAAGAGGCTGGAGATGTTGATGATGTGGCCGTCGCCGGAGGCCTGGATGTGCGGCAGAAAAGCCTTGGTGCCGTTGACGACTCCCCAGAAATCGACGTCGACGATGCGCTCGATGTCCTTGAAGGAGGACTTGTCGACGTCACCGTGGTACGCAATGCCTGCGTTGTTGTAGATCTGGTTGACCTTGCCGAAATGCGCGACGACGGCTTCGGCGTAATCCAGCACGGTCTCACGCTGGGAAACATCGAGGAAATCCGACTTGACCTCGGCGCCCAATGCCTCGACCCGGCGGACGGTCTCGTCGAGTCCGTTGGTGTCGACGTCGGACAGTGCCAGCTTCGCTCCGCGTCCGGCCAGTTCGAGGGCCAGTGCGCGGCCGATTCCCGAGCCGGCACCGGTGACGACGGCTACCTTGCCTGTGAATGTGCTCATCGAGCAACCACCTTGTCTGTGTTGTTGCCGGCGTTCGCCGAGGTTCCGGAGGTGAGATCTGCACTGGCGACGCTACGGTACGCATCCAGATCGAACTGCTTGGTGATTCTGCGGAACTCGAATGTGAAGCCCGGCCAGAGGGTCGTGTTGTTGCCGTGCTTGTCGAGGTACCAGCTGGCACAACCGCCGTTCATCCACACACTCTTCGAGAGCTGATCCTGCAGCGTCACGTTGTACTCGTCCTGCACGTCCTTGCGCACCTCGATCACGCCGATGTCGTGCTTGTCGATCGTGTTCAGCGCGTCGACCAGGTAGTTGATCTGCGATTCGATCATGAACACCATCGAGGTGTGGCCCAGGCCGGTGTTGGGGCCCACCAGGAAGAACATGTTGGGGAAGTTCGCGACCGCCGCGCCCTTGTAGCCCTGCTGGCCGCCGTCCTCGAACGTTTGGGCCAGCGTGCGGCCGTCCTTGCCGGTGATGCCGTGGTAAGCGGGGGAGTCGGTGACGTGGAAGCCCGTTGCGACGACGAGTGCATCGATGGGGCGCTCGGTGCCGTCCTTGGAGACGATGGATCCTTCGCGGATCTCCTCGATGCCGTCGGTGACGAGATCGACGTTGCTCTGAGCGAGCGCGGGGTAGTACGCATTCGAGATCAGCATGCGCTTGCAGCCGATACGGAAGTTCGGGGTTACCTTGGCGCGCAACGCCTTGTCCTTGATCTGGGTGCGCAGGTGGTTTTCCGACGCCCACTGCAGCGGCTTCATGAATGCCGGAGCCTTGGCCAGTCCGACGACCTGCGTCTCACGCATCGCGTAGATGCCGGCGCGCGAGAGGCGCTGGAATCCGGGAACATGCTTGAAGGCGAACCGCTCGAGCTTGGTGTACGGGCGGTCGGCGCGGGGGAGGATCCATGGTGCGGTGCGCTGGTACACGTCGAGGTGCTCCACCTGGCCTGCGATGGCGGGCACGATCTGAATGGCCGACGCTCCGGTGCCGATCACGGCGACGCGCTTGCCTGCGAGCGAGACGTCGTGGTTCCACTGGGCCGAGTGGAAGACGTCGCCCTTGAAGTCGTGAATACCCTTGATGTCGGGCAGGTTCGGTTCACACAACGCGCCGACGGCCGAGACGACGATCTTCGCGGTGTAGTTGCCGGAGGTGGTCTCGACATCCCAGCGGCTGGTCTCTGCGTTCCATCGAGCGGAGGTCACATCCGTGCCGAAGACGTGCTTGTCCATCACGCCGTACTTGCGCGCCACCCCGGCGATGTACTTCTGGATCTCGGGCTGGGTGGAGAACGAGCGCGTCCAGTCGGGGTTCAGGGCGAACGAGTAGGAGTACAGGTGCGACGGCACGTCGCAGGCAGCACCGGGGTAGGTGTTGTCGCGCCAGGTGCCGCCGACGTCATGGCCGCGTTCGATGACGACGAAGTCCTTCTTGCCTGCCTTCGTCAGCTTGATCGCGGCACCGAGGCCGGCGAATCCGCTGCCGATGATCAGCGTATCGACGTGACGCGGCGTCGTTGCGCGGTCCGAAGTATCTGTTACGGGAAGACTCATGTAAGGCAGCGTAGAAGCTTATTGAGTGTGAGTCAATAGTTATTGACTAACATTCAGTAGAGTGGTTGCATGGCGTTCGTGAACAGCCCCGGCACATCGACCACGAAGAGGACCAGACTCAGTCCGCAGCAACGCCGAGCCCAACTGATCGAGCTCGGCACCGAGATGCTCGCCGACCGCCCCCTCGAACAGATCTCCGTCGAGGACATCGCAGACCAAGCCGGCGTCTCCCGAGGTCTACTGTTCCACTATTTCGCCTCCAAGCAGGAGTTTCACTTGGAAATAGTTCGCGAGGCCTCCCGGTCGATGATCGAACGCACCAGCCCCGATCCCGATCTCGACCCCCTCGAAGTATTGCGTGACTCCATCGCCAACTACGTCGACTACGTCAGCGAGAAGCGCGACACCTTCATCTCCCTGCTCCGAGGCACCGCGAGCGGAGATCCCCTCATGCGCGAGGTATTCGAGCAGACTCGCACCACCATGGCCGAGCGCACCCTCGTCCAACTCGCCGGACTGAACATGGATGTCACGCCCACCATCGACTTGGCCGTCCGGGGCTGGATCGCTTTCGTGGAGGAAGCCACCATCACCTGGCTCCGAGATCCCCACATCAGCCGCGACGAATTGATCGACCTCAATGTCAACGCGCTGCCCGCCGTCGCCCTGGCACCGGGAATGATCACCGCACTGCTCGGAGTCGACGCCGACACCTGAGCGCGCGCCCGCCCCCGCCCCTCCACCCTCGCCCGCCCCCTACCGCGTCAATGGACCCTTGCACCGCCCAGACGTATGCAAAGGTCCATTCACGCAGCTGCTGACTCTGCGTGAATGGACCCTTGCACCGGTCAGACGTATGCAGTGGTCCATTGACGCGGAACGGGGGAGCCCAGGAACGACGACAGCGGCCCACCCCCGGAAGGAGTGGGCCGCTGTCGCTACCGAACTACTTGACTAGCCTTCGCCGACTGCGTTGAAGGCCTCGTCGATGATTTCGAGTTGCTCGACGGCGTGTACCTTGCTCGATCCCGAGGACGGGGCGGACATGGCGCGACGGGAGATGCGCTTGATGCCGACCAGCTTCTCGGGGACGAGCTCGGGTAGTGCGAGACCGAAGAACGGCCAGGCACCCTGATTGGCAGGCTCTTCCTGAACCCAGCGGAATTCCGTTGCGTTCGGGTAGCTTTCGAGTGCTTCCCGAATGCGGCGGACCGGAACCGGGTAGAGCTGCTCGATGCGGACGATGGCGACGTCGTCGCGGTTGTCCTTCTGCTTGCGAGCGAGGAGCTCGTAGTAGAGCTTGCCGCTGACCATCAGTACGCGCTTGACCGCACTGCGGTCGCCGGTGCCGGTGTCGTAGGTGGGCTCGTCGAACACCGAGTGGAACTTGCCGTCGGTGAAGTCCTCGATGTTGCTCACCGCTGCCTTGTTGCGCAGCATCGACTTCGGGGTGAAGACGATGAGCGGGCGACGGATGCCGTCACGCGCATGCCTGCGCAGCAGGTGGAAGTAGTTCGCGGGGGTCGAGGGGAGTGCGACGGTCATCGAACCCTCGGCGCACAACGTCAGGAAGCGTTCGATGCGTCCGGACGTGTGGTCGGGGCCCTGACCCTCGTGGCCGTGCGGCAGCAGCAGCACGACGTCGGAGAGCTGACCCCACTTGGCTTCACCGGAGGAGATGAACTCGTCGATGATGGACTGCGCGCCGTTGACGAAGTCGCCGAACTGCGCTTCCCACATCACGAGTGCGTCCGGGTTACCCACCGAGTAGCCGTACTCGAAGCCGACGGCCGCGAATTCGCTCAGCGCGGAGTCGTAGACCATGAACTTGCCGGGGTTGTCGCTGCCGATGTTCTGCAGCGGCGTGTACTCGCCACCGGTCTTCCGGTCGATGATCACCGAGTGCCGCTGGGTGAAGGTGCCGCGTCGCGTGTCCTGGCCGGAGAAGCGAATATTGCGTCCCTCGTCCACGAGCGATCCGAGTGCGAGCAATTCGCCGAAGGCCCAGTCGACCTTGCCCTCGTACGACATCTCACGACGCTTCTCGAGCACCGGCTTGACGCGCGGGTGCACGTTGAAGCCGTCGGGGACGTTCAGGTGCGCGTCACCGATGCGATGCAGAACCGACTTGTCGACGGCCGTGGTGAGCTTGGCCGGCAACTGCTGGTCGAGTTCGACGGACTCGCTGGGCTCCGGGGTGTACTTCTCGAGTTCGCGCACCTCGTTGAAGACGCGTTCGAGTTGGCCCTGGTAGTCGCGGAGTGCGTCCTCGGCTTCCTTGAGCGAGATGTCGCCGCGGCCGATCAGCGATTCGGTGTAGCTCTTGCGGACGCTGCGCTTGGTGTCGATCACGTCGTACATCGCCGGCTGGGTCATCGAGGGGTCGTCGCCCTCGTTGTGACCACGACGGCGGTAGCAGATCATGTCGATGACGACGTCCTTGTGGAACTTCTGACGGAAGTCCACCGCGAGCTGAGCAACCCAGGCGCATGCCTCGGGGTCGTCGCCGTTGACGTGGAAGATCGGCGCGGCGATCATCTTCGCCACATCGGTGCAGTACTCGGACGAACGCGAGAACTCCGGTGAGGTGGTGAATCCGACCTGGTTGTTGACGACGATGTGCACGGTGCCGCCGGTGCGGTAGCCCCGCAGATCGGACAGGTTCAGTGTCTCGGCTACGACGCCCTGGCCTGCGAATGCGGCGTCTCCGTGCAGCATCAGCGGCAGGACGGAGTAGCCGCCCTGGCCGGTGCCCTTGTCCAGCAGGTCCTGCTTGGCGCGGACGAGGCCCTCGAGAACCGGGTCGACCGCTTCGAGGTGCGACGGGTTCGCGGTGAGCGAGACCTTGATGTCGTTGTCACCGAACATCTGGATGTAGGTGCCCTCGGCACCGAGGTGGTACTTCACGTCGCCGGAGCCGTGCGCGGCTGCCGGGTTCATGTTGCCCTCGAACTCGGTGAAGATCTTCGAGTAGGGCTTGCCGACGATGTTGGCGAGCACGTTCAGTCGGCCGCGGTGCGGCATACCGATGACGACCTCGTCGAGGGCGTATTCGGCGCTCTGGTCGATGACGGAGTCCATCATCGGGATGACGGACTCGGCACCTTCGAGCGAGAAGCGCTTCTGCCCGACGTACTTGGTCTGCAGGAACGTCTCGAACGCCTCGGCGGCATTGAGCTTGCTCAGAATGTACTTCTGTTGCGCCACAGTCGGTTTGACATGCTTGGCCTCGACGCGTTCCTGCAGCCACGAGACCTGCTCGGTCTCGAGGATGTGGGTGTACTCGACGCCCACGTGGCGGCAGTACGAGTCGCGCAGAACGCTCAGCACGTCCCGCAGCTTCATCTTGTCCTTGCCGTGGAATCCGCCGACCTTGAATTCACGGTCGAGGTCCCACAGCGTGAGGTCGTGGCTGATCACGTCGAGGTCCGGGTGCATCCGGAACTTGTCCTTGGTGAACTGCAACGGATCGGTGTCGGCCATCAGGTGTCCGCGGTTGCGGTACGCCGCGATGAGCTCGAGCACGCGAGTGTTCTTGTCGACCGTGCCCTCGGGCAGATCCTTGCGCCAGCGAATGGGCTCGTACGGGATCTTGAGCGAATGGAACAGCTCGTCGTAGAACTCGTCGCTGATCAGCAGATTGTGGATCGTCTTCAGGAAGTCGCCCGACTCCGCACCCTGAATGATGCGGTGGTCGTACGTCGAGGTCAGCGTCATGAGCTTGCCGACGCCGAACTCGGCGAGACGCTCGTCGCTGGCACCCTGGAATTCGGCTGGGTACTCCATCGCTCCGGCACCGATGATGGCGCCCTGCCCCTGCATCAGACGCGGCACCGAATGCACGGTTCCGATTCCGCCGGGGTTGGTCAGAGAGATGGTGACGCCCTGGAAGTCCTCACCGGTGAGCTTGCCGTCGCGGGCACGACGCACGATGTCCTCGTACGCGTTGTAGAACTGCGTGAACGTGAAGTCCTGCGTGTTCTTGATGGCAGCGACGACGAGGGAACGAGTGCCGTCCTTGCCGGGCAGGTCGATGGCGAGTCCGAGGTTGATCGCCGCCGGAGTGACGGCGTTTGGCTTGCCGTCGACCTCTGCGAAGTGGCGATTCATGTTCGGAAACGCCTTGACGGCCTGCACGATGGCGTAACCGAGCAGGTGCGTGAACGAGATCTTGCCGCCACGGGTACGAGCGAGATGGTTGTTGATGACGAGACGGTTGTCGACCATCAGCTTGGCTGGGATCGCACGCACGCTGGTCGCGGTCGGGATCTGCAACGAGGCGGACATGTTCCTCGCCACCGCCGCAGCAGCGCCGCGCAGGATCTTCGAGGACTCTTCACCGAACTCGGCTGCGGCGGGCTTCGCGGGAGCCGATTTGGCCGGAGCTGCCTTCTCGGCGGGCTTCGCTGCAGCGGCAGGCTTCGATGCCTCGGCCTTGGGGGCAGCGGCCTTGGGAGCGGCGGCTGCCGGAGCCGACTTGGGCGCTGCGGCCTTTGCGGCGGGCTTGGCAGCAGCAGACTTGGCTGGAGGAGCGGGCGCTGCGGGAGGAGCGGACTTGGTCGAGCTACCGTTCGTGGCTGCACCGTTGCCGGCAGCGCCGTTCGAGGCCGGGGTCTCGTCGGCCGCTGCGTCGGGATCGTAGTCGGTGAGGAACTCGTGCCAGCTCGCGTCGACGGAGGAAGGGTCCTGCTTGAATCGCTGGTACATCTCGTCGACCAGCCATTGATTCTGTCCGAATTGGGTAGTAGAGCTGCTGCTCACGGCAGTAGTTCGCCTCGTTTCTGTCTTCGTTCCCGTTCAGCGCGCGTACGTGTCCAGGCTAGACCTTTGGTCCAGCTCACGTGCGTCCGGGACGTAGCTGTGATATGTACTCACCGGTAACCATCGGCCTCGTTGCCGACGACACCGTGGACTATCGAAGTATTCCCCCGGTTCGTTTCCGCTGCAGCCCACAGCTGCGCGTAGAAGCCGCCTCGAGTGCGGAGCTCCGAATGTCGTCCGGTTTCCACGATACGGCCGTCGTCGACCACCACGATCAGATCTGCTCGCGCGGCGGTCGCCAATCGGTGAGCCACGACCACGGCGGTCCTGGTGCGCGCGACGGCATTGCCGGCCGCAAGTACCGTCCGCTCGGTCGCCGGATCGAGTGTGGCGGTGGCCTCGTCGAGCAGGAGCAGGTCGGGGTCGACCAGCTCGGCTCGCGCCAGCGCGATCAGCTGTCGTTGACCCGCGGACAACCCTTGCCCACGCTCGCCGACGGGTTGATGCATACCGCCGCGAAGTGCAGCGATGGTGCCCAGAGCCCCCACCGATCGAGCCGCGTTCTCGATGTCGGCGCGGCTGGCGTCGGGCCTGCCGTAGGCGATGTTCGACGCGACAGTTCCGGTGAACAGGTGCGCTTCCTGCGGTACTACGCCGAGTCGGTGCCGGTAGTCCGAGAGGCGATAGTCACGCAGATCGTGGCCGCCTACTCGCACCGATCCTGAGGTCGGATCGTAGAAGCGGGCCAGCAGTTTCACCACTGTGGATTTGCCTGCGCCGGTGCGTCCGACCAGCGCGACGGTGGTGCCGGCCGGGATGGTGAGATTTACCTCACGAAGGGCGTCGGACTGCGCTCCGGCGTATCGGAACCCGACGTCGACGAGGTCGATATCGGCGTGCAGGCGTCCGCCCGGAAGTGCGGTGCTGTCCGCGGCGGTCGTGGTTTCTATGGAACTGGTGGTGCGGAGAAGATCCCCGATACGGCCGACACCGACTCGTGCCTGTTGGTAGCCGTCGAACACCTGCGAGAGCTGCTGGATCGGTCCGAAGAGCAGCCCGAGGTAGAGCACGAACGCCACGAGGGTGCCCGCGGTGGTGGTGCCCGTGGCGATCTGATGGGCACCGACGAACACCACGACGGCCAGTGCGATGTCGGAGAGCAATGTGATGAGAGGGAAGAACACCGAGATCGCGGTCTGCGATCGCATCCGGCTCACCCGATAGCGGTCGGAACGTTCGGCGAACCGGGATGCGGCGTATTCCTCGCGGCGGTACGCCTGCGCGGCGCGCAAGCCCGTGACGTTCTCCTGAAAGTCGGCGTTGACGATCGAGATGCGCTCGCGGGATGTCGAGTACGCCGCCGAGGACACGCGCCGAAAGATCACGGTGGCCACGGCGAGAGGCGGCACGACCGCAAGTGCGACCAGTCCGAGCACCGGATCGGTGACGAGCAGTGCAGCCGCAATGCCGACGACCGTCAGCACACTCACCACGGCCGTCGATGCGCCGGTTTGGATGAACGACGACAGAGCGTCGACGTCGGTAGTCATCCGGGTCATGATGCGGCCCGACAGCTCGCGTTCGTAGTAGTCGAGGCCGAGCCGCTGTATGTGGGCGTAGCTGCGAACGCGCAGACCGAAGAGCACTCGTTCACCTGCCCGCGCGGTGATGACCGTCGTCCAGCAGACGACGAACCAACTCGCCGCCGCCAGCACCACGCCGATCGAGGTGGCTACCCACAAGGTGTTCGAGTCTCCGCGCGCCACTCCGCTGTCCACCGCGTATCGAACGAGTGAGGGGAAGGCGATGGAGGCCAGCGAATCCAGTGCCAGGAGTACCACCACGGCTGCCAGCAGCAGTCGCACCGGGCTGAGCAGCCTCGACAACCGGAACTCCGGGTCGGGCCGACGCAGCTCGGATCCCGATGCGCCCGGATCCTCGGTCGCCGGAGGCAGGGCCGCGACCGCTGCGGAGATGGCGGGGGTCGGTGCAAGCGAGCCGAACGCCCCTGCCATCGCAGCTCCGTGCCCACCTCCGCCTCCGGCCGATGGTGCTGCCGCTGCGCCGGGCTCGACTGTCGATTCCGGCGCGGTGTCGGGCCAGAGCGCATCGGAGGACGGGTTCGCGATGGGCTCGGGATCGGCGTCGTCGTCGTTCGGTTCGCCGTCCCCGCCGGCCAACAGGGCCCGGAACAACGGGCAACGCCGATCGAGTTCGTCGACCGTGCCGGTGTCGATGATGCGGCCGTTGTCCAGCACCGCGACGCGGTCTGCCAAGGTCAAGGTCGAGCGGCGATGAGCGAGAACGAGAGTCGCGCGCGTCCGGACGCCACGCAGTGCGTCGAAGATCGCGGCTTCGGTCTCGGCGTCCACCGCAGAGGTGGCGTCGTCCAGGATCAGAATCCGCGGTTCGACCAGGAGCGCTCGGGCCAATGCGATGCGTTGGCGCTGACCTCCGGACAAGGTGAGCCCACGTTCACCGACGAGGCTGTCGTAGCCCTCCGGCAGTGCGTCGATGAACGTCGACGCCTGCGCCAGCCGCGCTGCGTGCTCGATCTCGTCCGCCGTGGCATCGGGCTTGCCGAGAGCGATGTTGGCGGCGATGGTGTCCGAGAACAGGAACGGCTCGTCGAACACCAGCGAGACCGCCTCGCGCAGCGACGTGGAGTCCAGGTCGTCGATGTCGACGAGGGTGTCGTCGGAGGTCAACGCGATCTGACCTGCGGCGGGGCGGTAGAAGCGGGGGAGCAGTAGAGCGAGCGCCGTCTTTCCCGATCCGGCGTGCCCCACGACGGCGACCGTCTCCCCGGGCGAGATCGTCAGATTCAGACCGGTGAGGACGTCTCGCTCGGGCTCGAACCCGAACCTCACCTCGGAGAGACGGACTCCGAGTGGGCCGTCGGGCAATGCAACGGGCCGCGCTGGTTCCGGATCGGACGGCTCGGTGTCGACCACCTCGTAGACGCGCTCGACGGCAGCGCGGGAGAGCTGGGCCATGATCACCACGGACGAAACAGTGCGGGTGACTGCGGACAATGTTGCGACATAGGTGGCGAAGGCCAGGAACGTGCCGATGGTGATGTGGCCCTGCAAGGCGAGATAGCCGCCGAGGGCGATGACTCCGACGAGCCCGAGTTGGGGGATGGTGGCCATCGACGGGGCGAAGCGCGAGTTGATCTTTGCCGACCGCATGCGCTCGGCGAACAGCGTGCGGCCCAGTGCTTCGATGCGATCGACCGCGCGGGCTTCCTGTCCGAAGCCCTTGACGACTCGGACGCCGGTGACGGTTTCCTCGACGTGCTGAGCCAGATCGGCAGCGCGTTGCTGCGCGGACCAGGTGGCAGCGAAGAGGGTAGGCCGTATCCGATAGACGACGATGCTCACTGCCGGAACGATGAGCACCGCGACAACGGTGAGCAGCGGCGACAGATATGCCATCACCCCAAGGGCCAGCACGAACTGCAGGACGGCTCCGGCCGACAGCGGCACCATCGCCAGCAGTCCCTGCACCAGTTGCAGATCGGTGATCGATCTCGACACGACCTGGCCGGTGCGGATCTCGTCCTGCTTGCGCCCGTCGAGTCGCTGTAGCGAGGCGAGCAGATCGAGGCGCAGATCGTGTTGGACGTCGATCGAGAGCCGACCGGCGAGCATGCGTCGACCGAATTGGCAGGCGAAGCGCACCAGACCCAACAGCGCGATGGCGGCGGCCACTTTCGCGATCGTCTCGCCCTTACCTGCGGTGGCGTCGTCGATCGCCAACCTGGTGAGCAGCGGGAACGAGATGTCGATGACGGCGGCGATCATCGTCACGCCCAGCGCGCCGAGTGCCGTACGTCGATGCAGCATGCACTGCGCGACCAGACGCCTGATCCACCCACGCGGGGTGCCCGACGCAGGTTCTGCGCTGCCCCGCCCTGCCGAGTTCCGTTCGGGTGCCGCCGCGCGGTCTTTCACCGAATTACTGTGTGCCATCGGTTCACCACGGTAGACCCGACCACCGACAGGTTCGCCGTCGAACGCGTGAACGGCAAGTCATGGTCGTTCCGCAGGCTCCACTCCCGCCGCCGACCTCAGTCGATGTCACGGGTGCGGGCCAGGAACCAGCCGCCGCCGGTGAGGATCGCGGCCCACAGTGCGAGTCCGAGCGGTGCCCACGGCCAAGACGCCAGGTCTCCCGCGTCGTCGAGTTGAGTCGCCGCCATGGTCGGCAGAGTCAGGTTCGACGGCAGTGCCACTGCAACCGACCCGAGCCCGAGTCCGAACAGGATCAGGGAGAGCAGACCCTCTCCGAACGGCAGCCATGCGACCAGCACGATGGCGGCCCACGTCGGAGATTTGAGCAGCAGGCCAAGCCCTGCACCGATCATCGACCACAGCACGACGGCCAGCAGGCACGACGCGACCACACCGATGAACGGGCCGTCGAGCATCACGGTTCGGTCGTTGAAGATGAGCAGGCAGATCAGGCTGGCCAGCAGTACCACCAGGCCGTATCCGAGCCCGAACAGCGCGGTGACGATGAGCTTGGCCGCGATCACTCCGTCGCGGCCGCGGGCCGTCAAGAAGCTGGTGGTGATGGTCTTGTGACGGAATTCGGTCCCGGCGTTGACGGCTCCGAAGATGCCCGCGAACAGAATTGCGGCTCCGGCGGCGACGTACAGGCCGATCGAGGCAACCCCGCCCGAGATATCGAGGTCCTCCTCGAATTCGCCCAACTGGTTCGCGATCACCGAGGTGATGACGGATGCGAACACTCCGACGACGATCGGAGCGATCGCCAGTGCCCACCAGAACTTCAACGTCGTGACCTTGCGGATCTCCGACGTCAGCAGCGCGTTCATCGCGGACCCCCGTTCCAGTTCTGTGGCGGACCGTAATTGTGGGGCGGCGGACCGTACCCCTGCTGGTAGCCCTGTTGATAACCCGGCGGTGGCCCGTATCCCGGTGGCGGCCCGCCGTACGGGTTCTGTTGGACGGGTGGGGCGTTGTACTGCCCTGCCGTCATCGACAGGAACACCTGCTCGAGGTCGACGTGTTCGCTGGTGGTGCCGAACACCGTCACCGCGGCATCGGCCGCTGTGCGGGCGATGGTGGCCGCGTCGGTGCCTGCGACGCCGATGCGACCGTCGGGCAGCAACTGGGTGTCGTTGAAACCGTTCGACGCCAACGCGATGGCCAGCTTCGCCGGGTCCGAGGCAGCGACGAGCACGCGGCTCGGACGCGTAGATCGCAGTTGCGCAATGGAACCCTGGTAAATCAGCGACCCGGCGCTGACGATCACCAGATTGTCCACGGTCTGCTCGATCTCGCGCAGGATGTGACTCGACACCAGGACGGTTCGTCCCGAGGCGGCGAACGCCTTGAGGAAGTCGCGCAGCCAAGCGATCCCTTCGGGATCGAGACCGTTCGCGGGTTCGTCGAGAACGAGGATTTCCGGATCTCCCAGCAGTGCTGTCGCCAACGTCAGGCGCTGACGCATACCGAGGGAGAAGCCGCCTGCGGCGCGTTCGGCGGCATCACCGAGTCCGACGAGGTGGAGCACGTCGAGGGCGCGGCTGTCCGGCACTCCGATGGCGGCGGTGTAGATCTTCAGGTGGTGTGCGGCGCTGCGCTTGGGGTGCAGGCTCAGCGAGTCGAGAACAGCTCCGACGGTGCGGGCCGGATGGGTCGCCGACCGAAACGGAGCGCCGTTGACGAGGCCGACGCCCGAGGTGGGTTCCACGAGTCCGAGCAGCATGCGCAGCGTCGTCGATTTGCCTGATCCGTTGGGGCCGAGGAATCCGGTGACGGTTCCGCGGGGAACGGCGAAGCTCAGGTCCGAGACTGCGCGAACAGTGCCGAATTGCTTGGTCAGTGCGTGGGCTTCGAGCGCTGCTCCCGAGTAGCTGGTCATCTGTGCGCAATCCCCCTGGCCGTCGAACACGTCGTGTACCGGTTGCGCGCGGCAACCGGTACACGAGGCTACGGGGTGCGACCGACATCTGGCGCGACCACCGAGGTCGCGCCGAGCTGTCTCAGCGATGCAGTGCGGCTGCGATCTCTCGGTAGGTCTCGAGCGGATCGGCCGCGTCGGGTAGCGCGTGCAGCGTCACGTGCGACGCGCCCGCGGCGAGATGCTCGTTCAATCGGGCCGCGATCGCGTCGGCGGTACCGTGCGCCACCAGGGCGTCGATCAGTCGGTCGCTGCCGCCGTCGCCGATTTCCTCGTCGGAGTACCCGAGTCGGTTCAGATTGTTGGTGTAGTTACGCAGGTGCAGGTACGGGTTGTTGACCGGTGGCCGGCCGATCGAGCGCGCCTTCTCGGGATCCGATTCGAGCACCACTTTGTGCTCGGGTGCCAGAATTTTGTTCGGTCCCAATGCTTCTCGTGCTTCGCGGGTGTGTTCGGGGGTGGTCAGGTACGGATGCGCACCTGCGGTGCGGTCGGCCGCCAAGGCCAGCACCTTCGGGCCGAGAGCGGCGAGGACGCGTCGCTCCACCGGTACCCCGGCCTCGTCGAGATCGTCGAGATACGCCACCAAGGCGTCGTACGGTTTGGTGTACTCCTGCGTCGCCTCGGGGTGGCCCGCGCCGATTCCGAGGACGAATCGCCCCGGATGCTTCTTCTCCAACCGGTGATACGACGCGGCGACGTCGGCGGCTGCGTCCGACCAGATGTTGACGATGCCGGTGGCGACGACGACCGTGTCGGTGGCGTCGAGAATGTCCTCGGTGGTGGTCAGATCTGCAGGTGGCGAGCCGCCGAGCCAGATCGTGCCGTACCCGAAGGATTCGATAGCCCGCGAGAGTTCTGGAGTAAATGCCGAGTGCAGTCGCCAGACGCCGTACTTGCCGAGATCAGGTGTTGGGGTCATGTCGAGTGTCAACGCTGAGTACGCCCGATGATTCCGTGAAGCCGTCATTCGTCCGGTTCGATGATGCGATTCTCCGGGAACCGGGCAGGCGGCGGACCGAACGCCTCGCGGGCGTTCTTGATGACGCCCTTGCCGACGACGCGATTGCCCGCGCCACCGATCGCCGCGCCGATTCCGGCGGGGAGCATCTTGCCGACCAGCAGCGCGCTGCGCTTGGCGAGGTACTTGGTGATGAACTTCTTCACCAGCGACTTGTTCATGCTGGCCATCGAGCCGCCGGGAATGCGGGAGGTGATCAGCGGTCCCCAGTTCTTCGCTGTCTTGCCCACCGTCCGTTGGACGATCTGCATGCCCGACTCGCCGAGCGCGACCGACAGCACCAGGGCGCGTCGTTGCTGATGGTTTTCGACGGGAATGCCGTGCACGGACGCGACCGAGAGTGTCAGCAACGCCGAGGACTCGATGAAGAATGCCGTTTCGGCACCGACCGCGGCGAGCGAGACGACTGTCCCGATCCCAGGGACTGCCGCTGCGCCGCCCACGGCCGAACCGCTGCCCGTCACCGCCAGCAGGAATCGCTTCTCGAGGCGTTCGATGATTTGGGCCGGTGTGTCGTACGGGTGTGCTCGACGCACGTGCGCGACGTACTTGTCGACTGCAGGTCCCTGTAGGCGGCTGGCGTTGTCGAGGATGTTGACCAGTGCGCGTTCGAGCTTGCCTCCGTTCGAGACCTCGACCTGTGCGTTGTCCTTCTTGCCCGCCATGGGTCCTCTTTCCTGTCGAGAGTTCGTCGGTCAGTGCACCCAGTGAGCGGCTGGAACGAGCTCGTCGGGCCTCGGCGGCGGAGGAGCGGTGCCGTCGCCGAAGGGGGAGCCTCCCAGGGTTTCGCGGCCGTGGGGTTCGAGCCAGCCTGCCAGGTCCGGGCCCGTGGGCACGATGCCCGACGGGTTGATGTCGCGGTGCACCTCGTAGTAGTGCCGCTTGATGTGGTCGAAGTCGACGGTGTCGCCGAATCCGGGGGTCTGGAACAGATCGCGTGCGTAGTTCCAGAGCACCGGCATCTCGCTGAGCTTGCTTCGATTGCATTTGAAGTGGCCGTGATAAACGGGGTCGAACCGGACCAGGGTGGTGAACAGGCGAACGTCGGCCTCGGTGATGTGGTCTCCGACCAGGTAGCGCTGCGTGGACAGGCGTTCGACGAGCCAGTCGAGGCGGGCGAACAGTCGGTCGTAGGCCTTGTCGTACGCCTCCTGTGAACCGGCGAAGCCGCAGCGGTAGACGCCGTTGTTGACGTCCCGGAACACCAGGTCCGCCACCTCGTCTATCTCGCCGCGCAAGGCCTCGGGATACAGATCCGGGGCTCCGTCGCGGTGGTATTGCGTCCACTCGGTGGAGAAGTCGAGGGTCATCTGCGGGTAGTCGTTGGTGACCACCTGGCCGGTGGGGACGTCCACGATCGCGGGGACGGTGATTCCACGTTCGTAGTCGGGGAATCGCGCGAAGTAGGCGTCCTGCAGCCGAGGGATCTGCAGTACGGAGTCGACGCCGCCCGGCTCTTCCTGGAAGTTCCAACTGCGCGGGTCGTGGGTGGGTCCGGGAATGCCAAGGGACAGAACATCTTCGAGGCCGAGGAGCCGGCGAACGATGATGGACCGATGAGCCCACGGGCAGGCACGCGCGGCGATCAGTCGATACCGCCCCGGTTCCACCGGGTAGCCGTCTCGGCCGTCCTCGGTGATTCGTGTCGGAATGTAGTTCGTGTCGCGCGTGAATTCCTTGCCCGGTTCCACGTAGGCGGCATCGTCGGCCATGCTGTCACTCCTCGTTTCGATCTGTTCTCTCGACGCTACCCAGTCGGCGCCGTCCTCAACCTCGATCGGCGCGGAGCACAGCGGTGTGACACGCACCGATCTCCACATAACCCAACCGCGCGGCGAGGCGTCGAGCAACGGCGTTCTCCGGTCGAGATCGCCACTGTGGGATCAGGCCGTCGTCGATCGCGTCGTTGGTCGCCAGCCGGCCGACCACCTGGGCGTGGCCCCGTCGGCGATGGTCCGGGTCCGTCAGCACACGCATGTCGGCCAGGATCAATTGTTGTTCGGAGTAGCCCGCCGATGCGAGGGAGTGCGCCGAATCTGCGGGTCGGTCGTCGCCGAGCAGCGTGAACCAGTTGCGCGAGACCGGTTCGCCGAATGCCTCGGCAACGTCGGCGTCGCTGCAGTGCGCCGCGAGGTTGCGTGCGTGCACTGCATCGTGGGAGATCAGGGGGTCGTGTACGTCGATGGTGTGCCCGATCTCGGCCCCGTAGGCCAGCGTGTGAGTGCCGATCTCGTAGTGCTCCGCGCGTTCTCCCAGCAGCGACGAGATCCACGTTCGGTCGGCGCTCGCCTGGCCGGTGGTCGTACGCGAGGCGTCGATGGCCCAGGACGGGCCGACAACCAGGGTGGTCGCGGCAAGCCGCAGCACGGTGATGTCTTCGGTGGTGCCGAGATGTTCGACGCGTTCGGCGTCGGTGTCGAGGGCGCGATCGTCCATCTGCAACCGTCGACACCAGGCCAGGCGCACGATATCGAGTCGGTGGGGGTCGAACGAGCCGGCATCGATAAGGGGGAGATCCACGTCTGAAACCCTAGCTACAGAGACGCTGGGCGACTTCCTGGTTTCACCGTCCAGAAGCAATCTTTCGAACTTTTTCGCCCCCGGTGTTTCGCTCAGCGCCAATAGATGGCAGACTCGCATTTGAGATTAGAGCTTCGACGTGAAGATCTAGCTCGCTTACAGAAGGTTTACAGAATGACGCAGGGCAGTGTGAAGTGGTTCAACGGCGAAAAGGGCTTCGGCTTCATCGAGCAGGATGGTGGCGGACCGGACGTTTTCGTTCATTACTCGGAGATTCAGGGTAGCGGCTTCAAGTCGCTCGACGAGGGCCAGCGCGTGGAGTTCGAGGTGGGCCAGGGTCAGAAGGGCCCCCAGGCTACCGGCGTCCGCGCCATCTGATTCAAGCTTCGTAACCCGATTTCTCCTGGTGGAGTGACCTTCTCGAAGTAAATTCCACCAGAAACTCGGTGACAAGGCCGGATACACGGAAGAAATTCCGAGTATCCGGTCTTCGTCTGTTTTACCAGGGATATCGACCTGAGGTCGGTGTCCCTTCGGCGTTCGTGCAGAGAAGTCAACCTCGATCGAGGTCCATCTGCGGCATCGCTACTGCGATTTCTGTCCACTATTGGGTTCCGCGGGCGGTTTCCCGCCGCAGCGAACCAATTGTGGACACCCACGGCACCTGCCGACGATTGTTCGAGACGCTGTGCGCTGTTTGTCCGATTGATCCCCTGGTGAGAGCTATGTCCCGGTTGCTCTTCGCCTGACCGTGGGCATATATTCCAGCTGGAATAATTCGATCGGAATATGTGGGTTCGGGGTGAGCTTCGATGCGTTCTGGCACGGTCAACCCACTGGGGGTCTCGGTTCTGGCCCTGTTGTCGGAGGGGCCGATGCATCCCTACGAGATGTATCAACTCCTGCTGGCACGCAAGGAAGATCGCATCGTCAAGATTCGGCCCGGCTCGCTCTATCACGCTGTGGGCAGGCTCCACGAGCAAGAACTCGTCACCGAGGTGGGCACAGATCGCGGTGGCAACCGTCCGGAGCGCACGACGTACGACATCACTCCCGCCGGTCGACGGGTTCTCACCGATCGACTTGCCGAAATCCTCCGCACCCCGGTGCGTGAATATCCGCAGTTCACGCTCGGCCTGTCGGAGATGCACAACCTGGCAGCATCGCAGGCGATCGCATTGTTGCGCGCACGGATCGAGGATCTGACGCGGGAGATCGACGAGTTGGCCGGCTATCAGCAGCTGGCGGCCGATCGTGAAGTCTCCGAAATCTACTGGGCCGGAATCGACTACACCCATCACATGCTGTCGGCCGAAGTGAGTTGGCTGACGAGCTATCTGGAGCGGATCGACAGCGGGGAGCTCCCGTGGCCGCACCATATTTCCGCACACCACTAGACGCTGCAGAACGCAGCGGACCAACGCAACCCCGAGGTTTCGGGGAAGGAGAGTCAGACATGAGCGCCGTCGATACTGTTGCGCAGCAACGAGAGATCAGGCCGTGGCCCGCTTTGTGGGCGTTGTGCCTCGGCTTCTTCATGATTCTGGTGGACACCACCATCGTGGCCGTCGCTCAGCCGGCCATCCTTGCCGGCTTGAACACCGACATCAACAACGTCATTTGGGTCACCAGTGCATATTTGCTGGCCTACGCGGTGCCGCTGCTCGTGACCGGGCGTCTGGGTGACAAGTTCGGTCCCAGGAATCTGTACATCGCCGGGCTGGTGCTCTTCACTCTCGCGTCGGCATGGTGTGGGCTCTCCGGGTCCATCGAGATGCTGATCGCGGCACGCGCTGTGCAGGGCCTCGGCGCTGCGATGATCACCCCGCAGACCATGGCTGTGATCACCCGGGTGTTCCCCGCCGAGAAGCGCGGAACGGCCATGGGTGCATGGGGAGCCGTCGCGGGAGTGGCAACACTCGTCGGCCCCATTCTCGGTGGCGTTCTCGTCGACTCGCTCGGGTGGGAGTGGATCTTCTTCATCAACCTGCCGGTGGGTGTTCTCGCAATTGCGTTGGCGCTGAGGTTCGTTCCTGTTCTGCCCACACACGATCACAAGTTCGATCTGCTCGGTGTCGCGCTCAGCGCCATCGGATTGTTCTGCATCGTGTTCGGTATTCAGGAGGGGCAGAAGTACGACTGGGGGACGGGCATCTGGATTCTCATCGGCTCCGGAGTGCTCGTCTTCGCCGGGTTCGTCTACTGGCAGGCCGTGAACAAGAGCGAACCGCTGGTGCCGTTGGCTCTGTTCCGCGACCGTAACTTCTCGCTGTCCAACGTCGGTATCGCAGCAATGGGTTTCGCGATGTCCGGCATGATGCTGCCGATCATGTTCTACGCGCAGAGCGTCACCGGGCTCACTCCCACCCGTTCGGCGTTGCTGTTCGTGCCGATGGCCCTGCTGACCGGACTGCTCGCACCGAACATCGGCAAACTCGTCGACAAGACCCATCCGCGCTACATCGCCGGTTCGGGTCTGTTCATCCTGGCCGCCGCGTTGCTGTGGTTCGCCTACGAAATGACGCCCACCACCGCGATGTGGAAGCTGTTGCTCCCGGTCGCGGCAATGGGAGTGGCGAATGCGTTGATCTGGTCTCCGCTCGCGGCCACGGCGACGCGCAATCTGCCGATGAGCCAGGCAGGCGCAGGCTCGGGGATCTACAACACCACCCGCATGATCGGGTCGGTACTCGGTAGTGCGGGCATCGGCGCGCTCATCCAGTCTCGTCTGGCCGCCGAATTGCCTACCGGCGGATCGGCTTCGGGCGCAAACGAATTCGCCGGTCGAGTGCCCGAGATGCTACGTGACGGCTTCACCACGGCAATGGCGCAGTCGCTGATCCTACCCGCCGTCGTGCTGATCGTCGGAATGATCGCAGTCTGCTTCTACGCCAGGCCTGCGTTCGAATAAGTGCCTGCGGCAGTGGTGCGGCTCCGGACTTTGGTCGCTCCGCAGGCTCCGCTTCTGTGTGCCCTCCAGGGCACCTGAACACACCACTGCCGCAGGCACTCACAGTCCCAGATCGCGGCCGATGAGTTCCTTCATGATTTCGTTCGATCCGGCCCAGATCTTGGTCACCCGAGCGTCTTTCCAGGCCCGCGCGGCGCGGTATTCGTTCATGAATCCGTAGCCGCCGTGCAGCTGCACGCAGTGATCGAGGATTTCGTTCTGCACCTGCGAGCTCCACCACTTGGCCTTGGCGGCGTCGATGGCCGTCAATTCGCCGACGCCGTGCGCGGCGATGCAGTTGTCGATGTACGCCTGTGCCACATCGAGTTTGGTGACGAGCTCGGCGAGCAGGAACTTGTTCCACTGCAGCGAGCCGATCTGCTGGCCGAATGCCTTGCGGTCCTTGGCGTACTGCAGCGTCTCTTCGAGGATGGGGCGGACGTGTCCGAGGTTGGCCACCGAGCAGCTGATGCGCTCCTGGGGGAGTAGCTGCATCATGTGAATGAAGCCGCCGTCGAATTCGCCGATCATGTTGGAGCTCGGCACGCGCACGTTCTCGAAGAACAGCTCGGCGGTGTCGGATTCGGGCTGACCGACCTTGTCGAGCTTGCGTCCGCGGGAGAATCCTTCGGTGCCGTTCTCGACGGCGAAGAGCGTGATGCCCTTGGCCTTCTTCTCCGGCGTGGTGCGGGTGGCGACGATGACGAGATCGGCGGAGTTGCCGTTGGTGATGAACGTCTTGGAGCCGTTGATGATGAAGTCGTCGCCATCCTTGACGGCAGTGGTCTTCAGCGCGGCCAGGTCGGAGCCGCCGGACGGTTCGGTCATCGCGATGGCGGTGAGGATCTCGCCGCTGCAGAAGCCGGGCAGCCAGCGCTTCTTCTGTTCCTCAGTCGTGAGCTTGACCAAGTAGGGCGCGACGATGTCGACGTGGATACCGAAGCACGACGCCACCGCGGCACTCGAGCGGGAGAGTTCCTCCCCGAGGACGGCGTTGAATCGATAGTCCTCGGCTCCGCTGCCGCCGTACTCCTCCGGTACCTCGAGTCCGAGGAACCCGTTGCGTCCTGCTTCGAGCCAGATCTCGCGGTCGATGTACCGCTGTTCGACGAGCTTTTCCTCGACCGGTGCGATGGTTCGGGTGACGAACTCGCGAACCGATGCGCGGAAGTCTTCGTGATCGGACTCGAACAGGCTGCGCTTCACTTACTTGTTCCTCTCGGTAACGGCTAGTTGTCTGCAAACAATACTCGTTGGTAACAACCGTCCCGGACGGGTGTGGCACTATGCGAAGCATGGCTGACGCACCCACTTCGCTCGTTCGATCGACCACTGCGGCCGGCGCCGAGGTCGCTGTCCTGACGTTCGATCACGGCCCTCTCAATCTCTTCGATCAGGCCATGTTCGACGCGGTGGCCGCTGATGTTGCCGATCTCGTTGCGAACCCGCCGCGTGCGGTGCTGCTGCGCGCCGAGGGCAAGGTGAACTCGGCGGGGGTCGACGTGCACGTGTTCGAGGGACTGTCCGCTGCGCAGGGCGCCGATCTGTGGCGGGGATTGTTCGCAGACATCGCTCATCCACTCGAGGCGCTGCCCTGCCCGGTGATCTACGCCGCGCACGGTTTGACGCTCACCGCGGCATTCGAGATCTCATTGGCCTGCGACATCATTCTCGCCGGACCCAAGGCCAAGTTCGGTCTGGTCGAAACCGTCGTCGGGTTGACGCCCTCGATGGGCGGGCCGCAGCGCCTGGCCGAGCGGGCCGGCTCGGGTCGTGCTCGCGAGCTCGTGATGACCGGAGACCTCTACGACGCGCAGACGCTGAAGGAGTGGGGCGTTGTCAATCAGATCCACGACGATGTCGACGCCGCGGCGCTCGCGCTGACGCATCGACTGGCCGACGGCCCCACCGTCGCGCATGCAGCGACGAAAAAGATTGTGGCAGCGTGGCGTTCGGGTGGTGTGGCTCATGCGGACGAGATCACCTCGGAGGTCTCCGGAGCTCTGTTCGAGACCGAGGATCTGCGCGGAGCGGTACAGAGCTTCCTCGCGGTCGGTCCGGGGAAGGCGACGTACACGGGCAAGTAGCATCGGGTGAGTGAGTAACGATCAACTGGCCGAATTGCATCTGCACATCGAAGGGTCGCTGGAACCCCAGCTGATCTTCGATCTTGCCGAGCGCAACGCAATCGCCCTGCCGTACAACGACATCGACGAGCTGCGTGCGAAATACGAGTTCACCGACCTGCAGTCCTTCCTGGACCTGTACTACGCGAACATGGCCGTGCTGCAGACCGCCGAGGATTTCGTCGATCTCGCCCGGGCCTACTTCCGCCGCACGGCGCAGGCGGGGGTGACGCATGCGGAGATCTTCTTCGATCCGCAGGCGCACACCGAGCGCGGTGTACCGCTTCAGGCCGTCGTCGAGGGATTGGCCGACGCCTGCGCGTCCAGTGAGCGCGAATTCGGCGTCACCAGTGGTTTGATCGCGTCGATCCTGCGCGACAAGCCGGTGCTGCACGCCAATCAACTGCTCGACGACCTGTTGGCCATGAAGGCTCCGATCATCGGGCTGGGTCTCGATTCCGCCGAGGTGGGCTATCCACCGTCGCTGTTCGTCGACGTGTTCGCCAAGGCGCGTGCCGAGGGGCTGCACGTGGTCGCGCACGCCGGTGAGGAGGGCCCGCCCGACTACATCTGGCAGGCACTGGATTTGCTGAAGGTCGAGCGTATCGACCACGGGGTGCGGTGCCTGGAGGACGAGGCGCTGGTGAATCGGCTTGTCGAGGAACAGATTCCGCTCACCGTGTGTCCGCTGTCCAACGTCCGGCTCAAGGTGATCGACACCGTGGAACAGCTACCGCTGCGGCAGATGCTCGAGCGGGGACTTCTCGTGTCGATCAATTCCGACGACCCTGCCTACTTCGGCGGCTACGTCGACGACAATTTCACCGCGCTGGAAAAGGGTATGGGTCTGACTGCGGACGAGCGACAGCAGTTGGCGGAGAATTCGGTTCGCGCCAGCTTCGCGACTACCTGAATCAGTTCGCCGTCACCGAGATCTTCGGGTAGCCGGTGGCTCCGTCGGGGACGGTGTCGGCGGTCTTGTTGGTCTGCAGCTCGCCGGCGGAGTTGGTGGCGCGGGCTCGGATCGAGTGTTGACCGGCGGGCAGGTCGAGCTCGACGGTCCATTGCCGCCAGGTGTCCTCGGAGTACTCCTCGGACAGTGTGGCCTGCACCCAGTTGCCCTCGTCCACTTGCACTTCCACGGCGTCGATACCGGTGTGCTGGTCCCAGGCAACGCCCGCGATCACCGTCCGCCCGGCGGGCACGGAACTGCCCGAACGTGGCGTGTCGATTCTCGAAGCCGTCTTGATCGGACCGAGTGCGCCCCAGCCGCGGTCGGTCCAATAAGCGGTAACTCGGTCGAATCGGGTGATCTCGATGTCGGTGACCCATTTGGTCGCCGAGACGTACCCGTACAGGCCGGGGACGACGAGCCGCGCCGGGTAGCCGTGCTCGACGGGCAGCGGTGCGCCGTTCATGCCGACGGCCAGCAGGGCGTCGCGGCCGTCGAGCAGAACCTCGAGCGGGGTGCCTGCGGTGAACGCATCTTTGCTCGACGACAGCGCCATGTCGGCGTCGGGTGAGATGCCGGCTTCTTCGAGAATGTCTTTGAGCGGGTAGCCGATCCAGGTGGCGTTACCCACGAGGTCGCCGCCGACGATGTTGGATACGCATGTCAGAGTGACGGTTTTCTCCACGGCCTGACGCTGGGCCAGGTCGGCGAACGTCAACTCGATCTCGCGGTCCACCATGCCGTGAATCCGCAACGACCAGTCCTCCGAGGACACCCGCGGCACAACCAGTGCGGTGTCGATGCGGTAGAAGTCCTCGTTCGGCGTGATGTACGACGCGAGGCCGTCGATCTTCAGGTCCGCACCGTCCGGTATCGGGGGTTGCGGGGTCGGCGTGGGCAGCATGAAGCCGAGTCGATCCGCGGTGACTGCGCGGGCCGAGGTCAGCATCCGTCCTGCTGTTCCGGCAACGACGCCCAGTACCGCGGCACCGGCGGCGAGGGTGAGGAAGCTGCGTCGGTTCATGCCCTCGGTCGCAGGCGCGGCGGCGCCGATGAGTGCGTGCAGCACGACTATCCCGACGATGACGCCGCAGATGGTCGGGACTGCGTAGAAGGCCGTTGCGTCGGGTCGGGTGACTGCCGCGAGTACGCCGAGCACACCCAGGGCGGCGAACACCACCGCGCCGATCGGCTTGCGGGCGATTCCTGCTGCCGCGGCGATCGCTCCGATCACCACGGCCATGCCGACGAACAGGGCGAGCTTGTCGGAGGTGCCGAACGTGTCGATGGCCCACTCGCGGATCGGGGCCGGACTGTGGTCGACGGCCGAGGACCCGACGGCGGTCAGCGGTGAAGAGTTGGGTCCGATGGGGACGGCGATCAGTTCACCGACACCGAGGACCACTCCGGCGGCGATGATGCCGGACAGCGCGCGTTTTCCTGTGCTCACTCGCTCCAATGTAAGCGAGCGAAAGCACTTCGGTTGCGCGCGGCGCTACGTGACCACGCACGGACAAGTTCGTCGAGTCCGGGCGACGGTCACTCGGCACTCATTGTGGTGCATTCGAGCAGCATGAACAGCGGGCGGGTGAAGTTGGTTGCCCAGAATGTGTCGGATCGTCTCTGCTCGGCAGAGGGCCGGGGTTCCCGCAGGCTCGTGATCGCGAATCCCGCCGCGGTGATCATTCCGATGTGTTCTTCCAACGAGTAGAACTGCTGGAAAGACGCGGCGGGGGAAGTCAGACCCGCGACGTCGAAACGCTGTTGGACCGTTCTGACACCGAAGTAGTCGTCGATCGTGGACGCGAAGCCGATCCCCTCCCGGTCGCCGCGGGCGGCGTAGAAGCAGGGATGCATGGACAACACGATCAACCGCCCCGCAGGCCGGAGGACTCGCTGAAACTCTTCGAAACGTTTCGCCGGATCCGCGATGCCGTGGGGGAGTCGGTTCGCCACCACGACGTCGACACTTGCGTCACCCAAGGGCATGTCAGCCACATCGGCGTGATGATAGTCCGCGCGGTGGCCGCCGCTCTCGGGGTGCTCGCGGGCCGCGATGATCAACTCGGCGCAGGTGTCGACACCGGCCACGTGCGCGGCCCCGCGCGCGATGAGATCACGTGCGAAATAGCCCTCGCCACAACCCGCATCGAGCACACTCGCGCCGGTGCAGTCGCCGATCAGATCCAGCAAGGCCACGTCGGTGACCTCCGTCTGAAATTTATCGAGTCGTTGTCGAACGACGCGCTCCCAGTACGCCGCGTTCTGCTGATACCCGCGCGATACTTCGAGGTCACCCAGCATCTCGTCTCCCTGAATCAACTGTTCACGTGATGGCAGTGAGTAGCGCAGTGCACGCGGCACGCACCCCCGAATCTTCGAGACCGCCGTCGATTCTGTATTCGAGAGTATCGGCCAACCGTCGCTTTGCGGTCCCGAATCCGTTGTCGTGAGCCAGCACCGCCACGATTGCCGTTGTCACCAGATAGTGCACGTACGCCTCGTTCCTGTTCTCGAGGTCGTGCAGGATGAGGTCTGCGGTATCACTGAACGTCGTTGTCGAGGGAATCGAAAAGTCCATCGACTGCGCGAGGTCGGAACTGTAGGAGGCAAGGGACCATATTTCGTTGCGCTGCAACAGTGGCTTTGCCCTCAGGTTCTCCGTATAGCGCCTCGAGATGTCGACGTCGCCACCAGCCAGAATCGCGCCGACGGTCGCGCTTCGGTACAGGAATGCGGAGCTGCGCTGCGCTGCATCGAAGGTCGCAATCGGTGACGCCCCAAACACTTTGGTGAGTTTGTGTACCAATATTCCTGAACCGACCGTGCTGTAGAGAGAGTTGTCGGAAGTGGTGGTCGCGGCCTCCACCATTCGAGTTGCCTGTGAGAGGAAGTGGTCCTGGTCGGTCAGTAGCGCGCCCGGTCCGGTCGTGAACAGGGCATCGAGTGCGATGTCGGAAGCGGATCCCCACGCGCGCGTCAACCACGCATTTGCCGAGCGTCGATCTTGGCACGTTACGCTGGCCGCCGCGGTCAGCGCCGTCGCCACGTGCCGACCCGAATCTGATTGTCTCACAATGCTATCGAGCACATCTGCCGACACGTCCAAGCCCGCATCGGCGCACTGCCGGAGCGCCGATTCGATCAAGCGCGCTCCGCTGCGCCGGGTTACGTACCCGGCGAGGTCCGGAATGACGGCAAGCAAGTTCTGCAACGTCGCGCCCGCGACCTTGTCCAGCCAGAAGTCGTCGGGCCACAGCCTCGACACGGTACTGGTCGACAGGCCCGACAGGAGGACCACATCGGCCATGGTGAGTGATGTCTCGCCGGCAATCGAGTCGAGAGACCGCGGGCGTTGCAGTCCAGTACCTCGGGGCCGCGGTGCTCGAGGCCGAGACGCCGCTGACTCACCCTCCCAGTGCGGAACGCGTCTTACCAATTCGACACCCCCTTGTCAATGATCATCCCGTCCGCGTGACAACTGTAGCGGACAGTCGTTACTTTGCCTCATGATTCATGAGTGCACCCGATCGGCTCGATATCGCCCGGATGTACCGAAAGATCGGACGGCTCGCCGTGTGGTCAGTTTTCCTGCACGTCGAGCAACCGACGGTCGTCGGACTGTCGATACCTCTGAGAAAGGACAATACGTTGTCTCGCAACACTGTTCGTCGCTCGACCGTCATCGCTGCGATGGGTTTTGCCGCTCTCGCATTGTCGTCGGGAATGGCGCAGGCCCAGGACATTTCCAGTGCACCCACGCCGATCACCTCCCCGGCCGACCAGAGCGCCGGAACACTGACTCAGGTCTCGCAAGCCGAATTCGTGTTCCATCCCGGCGACGGCGTGTCTGTCGCGGTCACCGATACCGGTGTGTCGCTCACCGACGGCAACTCTTCCGAGACGCTGCCGACATCGGCGACGGACAGAACCGGCGCGCCGGTGAACCTTCGATACGTGCAGGGCTCGGACGGGCTTCACATCCAGGTGATCGACCCCGCCAAGTCATCCCCCGAGCCTGCTCCGGGAACCGAGACCCAGGAAGGCTTCTTCCAGTGCGCGCTGGGCACTGCCGGCGGCGCAGGCCTCGGTGGGCTCACCGGAGCGGGGGTCGGCTCCACCGTCCCAGTGCTCGGCACAGGCATCGGTGGCATCATCGGTGGCGTGTCGGGTGCTGCCACCGGCGCCGCTGCATCGTGCTTCTGACAAAGGAGGATTCGTGAGTTCTGTTCTCTGGGCACCACGTTTCGCTGCCGTGTACTTTCTTGCGGCTCTCGCGGCTTTCGTACTGTTCACTGCCATCGGTTCGAACATGGCGATAGTTGCACCGCTGATCCTGGCCTCGGCCGGGATGGGAGTTGCTGTGCTGATTCGTAACCGCACGGTTCGCCGATGACTCGGTGCTGAAATCGTTCTGACGAAACATCGAAAAGCCTGTCGGCACAACAATTCTGCGCCGGCAGGTTTTTCGTTTCTCAACACCGTCGCACGTCCGCCGAGGGAGACGAAAGATGAAGAAAACGATCCGACTGCGGTCGTCGACCACGGCGATCGCAACGCTGGCCCTGATGATCCCGGCACTGGCAGGCGTCGGCGGTGCGGCGGACGCTGCACCCACCACGGGACTGTCGATCGACCCGGTCGGCTACAGAGTCGTCGACGGCAACGCGGACCTGAGCAACCCCCTTCCTCACGACGGTCTGACCACAGACGTCGGATATTCGTCGACCGACTCGTCGAACGGGCCCGTTCTACCCAGCCCCCGTTCGGTTATCGGCCCCGACGATCGCGCTCAGGTCTACGACACACAGCTGACCCCCTACCGTCGCTCGGGTCAGATCACGTTCCTCGACAGCACCCGGACCAGGGCCGGCAGTTGCACCGGTTGGCTGATCTCACCGACCGCCGTCGTCACCGCGGGACACTGCCTCACCGACGGCACCGCCCCCACGGTCGACATGGAGTTCGCGCCCGCACGCAGCGGTGTCGGCAACGACCCCTACGGCACATTCCGGGCAACCGAAGTGTGGTTCGATGCCCAGTACGGTGCACCGGGTAGGGATTGGGGGTTGATCGAACTCGATGCCCCGGCCGGTGACAGTGTCGGCTGGTACGGCATCGAATCGGTCGACGACCTGGACTTGGTCGGCCGCCGGACGCGAATCATCGGATACCCCGGTGACAAACCCGCCGGAACCATGTGGCAGGCCGTCGATTCCATAGACAGTCGAACCGACCGCACGTTGTCGTACGCGACCGACACCTTCGGCGGTCAGAGCGGAGCAGCTGTGACTACCGACGACTACGACATCGCGGACGCTATCCACACCGATGGTGGCAGCATCAACAGTGGAACCGCTCTCACTGCCGAATTGTTCAACACCCTCGCTCGATTGCGGTAGACGGCATCGATTCCTGATGTGGATCGGACAGCAGACGCTCGAGGTACTCGCTGCCGAACAACTTTCCCGGGTCCATCGAATTCCGAACACGCAGGAAGTCGTCGAAGTGTTCGTAGGTATCGCGCAGCTCGTCGCTGCCGAGGGAATGCAGTTTGCCCCAGTGCGGTCGCCCGTCGACGCTGCGGCAGATGGTCTCGACGGCGTCGAAGTACTCACGGTGATCACGTCGGTGGTATTGATGCACTGCGATGTAGGCCGTCGGGCGTCCGTACGCGGTCGAGAGCCAGATGTCGTCGGCTGCAGCACATCGCACTTCCACTGGGAAGGCAATGGAGAGATCGGACCGCTCGAGCCAGCGGTCGACCTCGCGCAGAACCCAGCCGATCTCGGCGATCGGCACCGCGTATTCCATCTCGACGAAACGGACGGTGCGTGAGGACGCGAACACCCGGTACGAGCGGTCGGTGTACTCGCGCGCCGACAACGCCCTGGCCGAGACCGCGTTCACCCGGGGAATCAGGGCCGGGATGCGCGTCACCACGCGGTTGAGGCCTTCGAATGCGGTGTTGGACAACAGTTCGTCGTCGATGTACGAGCGCACCTTGCCCAGCGGCCGCAGCGCGGCGTCGCCGGGAAGGCGGGTGTTGCGTTTGGTCAGCACTCGGTCGGTGTGCGGAAACCAGTAGAACTCGAAGTGGTCGACGCCCGCGACGATCGATTCGAGTTCGGCGAGCGTTCCCCGCAGCGTCGACGGCTCCTCGACGGCGTGCAGGGCGAAGGCGGGAACACAGTCGAGAACGACTCGGGTGATGACGCCGAGCGCACCGAGACCGACGCGGGCCGCGTCGAACAGTTCCGAGTTCTCCTCGCGCGAGCATCGCACGAGCGCGCCGTCGGCGGTCATGAGTTCGAGCGCGTGCACCTGGGTGGCGATGCCGCCGAAGGATGCGCCGGTTCCGTGCGTACCCGTGGAGATGGCTCCCGCGACGGACTGCTCGTCGATGTCGCCGAGGTTCGCCATGGCCAGACCGAGATCCCACAACCGCGCGGTCAGCTCACGCAGCCGAGTGCCGGCGAGCACCGTGACCTCGGCGGAGCCGTCCGCGGCGCGGACGACGGATTCGATCCCGCGCAGCGAGTCCAGGCCGATCTGTACTCCGTCGGTGACGGCGATCGGTGTGAACGAGTGGCCGGCCCCGACGCACCGCACCGACAACGATCGTCCGACGGCATCCGCCAGCACGGCGCGCAGCTCGTCCACCGACGTTGGCTCGACGCGGCTCGCCGGACATGCGTGTTGATTACCTGCCCAGTTCGTCCACGGCCGCGCGCTCATCCGATCACTATCGCACTCCTGATACCGAAGGACCGTTCCGCAGGCTCCACTCCTCTATCCGAATGGGTCGTTCCGCAGGCTCCACTCCCCGCACCCTTCCGCTGGGTCAATTCGAGGCACAGACCCCGCCCGCGACCTAGTATCGGGTCATGCAATCGAGGCTGCCCGCAGATGTGCGACGCGCACAACTGGTGCGGTCGGCCATCGATGTCGCCGAGCGGGTGGGTATCGAGTCTTTGACGGTGCGGGCCCTCTCCGAGCACGCCGACGTCACCAAAGGCATCGTGCAGTATCACTTCGAGACCAAGCAGGATCTGGTGATCGCGATGGGGGAGCACCTCATCGTCGACGTCACCGAGATCTTGCACGCCGCCCTCGACAGTGCCGTGTGCACGCGCGAGTTGCCGGGTGTGCGGGGTCTGCGCGAGCTGGTGCACGGCGGGTTGAGCGCGGTGTGGTTGCTGATCGAGAAGTCCGCGGATCGGCAGTTGCTCGCGTACGAGATCAAGACCTATCTCCTGCGCCATCGTGCGCTCGGGTCGGCCACTGCCGCCGAGATCGCCAGCGGGCAGTATCGGATCCGAGATTCCGAGGCGCGGTTGTTCTTCGAGAAGTGCTCCGCCCACACCGGCACGCGATGGCTCGAGCCGGTCGCATCGATCGCGCGTTTCGGGATGGCGACGCTCGACGGTCTGGTGCTGCGGTGGTTGGTCGACGGTGACGATCTCGAGGTATTGGCCCAGATAGACGACCTGTCGGGGCTGATCGCGGGCAAGGCCCTCGACTGCTGAGAGCCCCGTGTGGCAGATACTCGCTGAGACTTCTCGGCTGCGGAGTGTTTGACTGTGCAGGCCTGGCAACGACGACGAAGGATACGCCGCATGAGTTCGATCGCCGGTGTCGCGACCACCGACACGACACCACTGTCCCGTATCGCCGCTGCCACCGAGGGGCTCGAATCTCCCTTGGCGGCAGTCGATCTGGCAGCTCTCGATGCAAACGCGGCGGCGCTGCGAGCGCGAGCAGACGGTGTGCCGATCAGGGTTGCGAGCAAGTCCGTCCGGTGTCGAGCCGTACTGGACCGCGTGCTGGCGGCCGACGGCGTGAGCGGAGTCATGGCGTACTCCCTGCGCGAGGCGGTGTGGTTGGCACGCCACGGCGTCGACGACATCCTGATGGGCTACCCCACGGTCGATCGCACCGCCCTTGCCGAGGTCGTCAACGATCGCGTTCTGTCGGGACGCATCACGCTGATGGTCGACGACGTCGCGCAGCTGGACATCGTGCGCGACGCCGCAGGCAGCGACCTTCTCAAGCCACGTATCTGTATCGATGTCGACGCCTCGTTGCGGATCGGGCCGCTGCACATCGGGGTCAGGCGCTCCCCGCTGCGTGAACCCGAGCAGGTCGCCGCCTTCGCTCGGAGGGCGCAGGCACGTGGGTTCCGGGTGGTCGGGCTGATGTTCTACGAGGCGCAGATCGCCGGTGTGCCCGATTCCAATGTCGCGGTGGAATTGATGAAGTCGCTCTCCTCTCGTGAGATCTCCACGCGTAGAACGGCAGTGGTCGACGCCGTGACCGCGGCGGTGGGTCGCATCGAGATCGTCAACAGCGGCGGCACCGGATCGATCGACTTCTCGGCGGCCGATCCGGTCGTCACGGAGGTCACCGCAGGATCGGGTCTGTTCGCGCCGACGCTGTTCGATCGGTATCGCGCGTTCTCGGCCGAGCCGTCCCTGTTCTTCGCACTTCCCGCGGTGCGCAAGCCGACTCCGCAGATCGCCACACTGTTCGGCGGTGGCTACATCGCGTCGGGTCCGGCGTCGACGTCGCGGTCCCCGCGGCCGGTCGCGTGGTCGAGGAAGGCCAGGGGAGTGGTGGCGTCGGGCCTGAAGTTGCTCCGTAACGAGGGCGCGGGCGAAGTGCAGACTCCGGTCAGCGGTGCAGGCGAGGTGCAGATCGGTGATCGCGTCTGGTTCCGGCATGCCAAGGCAGGCGAGCTGTGCGAGCGCTTCGACACCGTGCACCTGGTGCACGCCGACGGATCCGTCGAGGCGGTTCCCACCTACCGCGGCGAGGGTATGGCTTTCGGCTGAATGCCGTTCTCGCACAGGCTCATGAAGGTGCCGAGGGTGACCAGTCCGGCCGGGGTCGACGGCAGATACTGTGTCAGTGCTCGCGATCGGATCAGTATCGCGGCCCATTGACCACGCGAGACCGCGACGTTGAGTCTGTTGCGAGACAACAGGAATCCCATACCTCGCGGAACGTCCTCGATGGCCGAGGCAGCCATCGAGATCAGCACCACCGGTGCCTGTCGGCCCTGGAATTTGTCGACGGTGCCCACCGAGACTTCGTCGAGTCCGGCAGTCGACAGTCGCTCGACGATGACGGCGACCTGAGCGTTGTAGGCCGCGACCACCAGGAAGTCGCTCTGCTCCATCGGGCGTACGCCCTCGAACGACTGCGGGTTGCTCCAGGGGCGGCCGAGAAGATTCTGCACGCGGGTGACGATCTCGTCGGCTTCCTCCACCGAGTCCGTGGAGTTGCCGTGATGGTCGAGGTAGACGATGTGCAGGCCGGGCTCGAGCCCCGTGAGTGAACGAGCCTGTGTCACAGCGCTGTTGGATTGAAGCTTGCCCTCGTACGACAGCGTCGAGACCGGGGCGCAGAGATCGGGATGCATCCGCCACGTCGTTGCCAGGAAGTACCCGCGGTCGGCGGGCAGCGTCGGGTGACCGTTCGCGATCGCGCCCAATGCCGATTCGTCGACGGGTTCGGGGTGGGTGCCCTG
Source organism: Rhodococcus sp. 077-4 (assembly GCF_047782425.1). Classification (NCBI taxonomy): domain Bacteria; kingdom Bacillati; phylum Actinomycetota; class Actinomycetes; order Mycobacteriales; family Nocardiaceae; genus Rhodococcus; species Rhodococcus sp. 077-4. Next base: position 1,860,102 of record NZ_JAJPWC010000001.1, read on the forward strand.
GCTGACCTGCGGCAACTGTGCCGGGTCGCCGAGCAGCAGCAGGTTGCGTGCAGACACCGAGACGGCGATGGTGTTGGCCAGCGAGAACTGCCCGGCCTCGTCGACGACGAGCAGGTCGAGGGACCCGGGCGGAATTCGGCCGGGGTTCGAGAAGTCCCAGGCGGTGCCGCCGATGACGCAGCCGTCCTCGGCGTCGGTGACGAAGCGGGAGTACTCGGTGGGCTCGACGACGGTGTGGGCGGTGGGGGCCTTCTTGCCCACGCGTGCCGGGTCCACTCCGGCGGCCACGACGGTGTCGAGCAGGTTGTTGACCACGTGATGGGACTGGCCGACCACGCCGACGCGCCAGTGGTGGACATCGACCAACTCGGCGATCACCCGCGCGGCGGTATACGTCTTTCCGGTCCCGGGCGGACCCTGCACGGCAAGGTAGGAATCATCGAGATCGAGCAGCGCCGACGCAACGGCCTTCGCGTAGTCGCCGCCGCGAACGGCGGGAAGGCCGGTGCCGGAACGGGTTCGGGGAGCGGACAAGGTCAACAGGTCGGCGACCGCTGTGCGCGGCAGGCGCGGCAGGGCAGCGCTCACCTCGGTTGCGACCGTCACGATCGCTTCCTCGAGATATTTGGTCGCCGGAGGGGGCTCGGGGGCGGTCGCAACGGGAAAGTCGGTGTACTCGTCCACTCCCTTGCGCAGGTTCTCCTGCACCACGACCATGTCGAGGGTGCCCTCGTACCCACTCTGCACGATCTCGACCGAGGTGGTGGCGCGATGGGTCGGCTGCTGCTTCGGCAGCCCGTCCGGGGCCGGATCGTCGTAGAGCAGTTTGACCTTCGAACCCGACAGCACGCCGTTGCTCAGGTGTCCGAGCAGTTTGATCTGCCGTCGCAGAACCCGTTGTTTCGGTGCGGTTTTCATCCAGTCGTGCACCAGCTCGGCACGTTCGACCTTCAATACGTCGGCTGCGTCTGCCCACTCGTCCAACGGGTGGGTCAGGCGATCGAAGTGCGCCCACCAGAACGGCTTTCGTTCGCGCCGGTGGTAGCCGATCGAGCCCGAGAACAGCGCGACGGCCTGCTGCGTCGGAGTGCGGTCCCACGGCAGTCCGGCGTACTCGGCGAGTTCGAGTTCCAACGGGCTCGCAGTGTCGGCTGCACTCTCGTCGAGCTCGAGGTGCTGCATCACCCGCGGGTGCACACCGGCGTCCGACGCCCGGTCGAGTAGCCAATCGCGCAGTCGCAGAGTCGATTCGCAGTCGGTGCGGTTGTATTCGGCGATGTCGGCGAGGAGGGCAGCTGCCTCGGCGTCCTTGCCTCGATCTCGCAGATCGCACCAGTTCGCGTATTCGACGATCGACGCGGCCGCGTCGATCACGTCTCCGTCGCGGGCCGCGGGCATGTACAGGGGTTCGAGCTTCTTGATGCTGTAGGACCGAGCTCCGATGCGCACCGCGGATCGGACGACGGGATAGAGGTCGACCAGAACGTCGTCGCGCAACAGGTTGTCGACGGCATCCTCGCCCACTCCGTAGCGCCCGGCCAGGCGCAGCAGCGCGGTCTTCTCGTAGGGCGCGTAGTGGTAGACGTGCATGTTCGGGTGAGCGGCGCGGCGTGTGGAGACGTAGTCGAGGAAGTCCATCAGCGCGCGGCGTTCCTGCGCGCGATCGTGTGCCCAGAACGGCAGGAATTCGCCGTCGGCGGTGTAGACGCCGAACAGGTATTCCAGCCCCCATTCCGTGCTGCCTGCTTCGGCCCACAATGGGTCACCCTCGAAATCGAAGAAGATGTCGCCCGGATCGGGCTCGGGAATCACGCCGAGCGCCTCGGCATCGAAGATCTCGAATTCGGCTCCACCGCTGCGTTCCTGACGCACCTGCAGCGCCGCCTGAGCCTGCAGATTCCCCACGGTGCGAGACGACATACCGTCCACGCTCCCGGTCGATTCGGCGAGTTCGTCGATCGTCGAGATGCCTGCATCGAGTAGCTTGTCTCGCGTACTCGCGCGCATACCGGCAACGAGAACCAGGTCGCGATGCCGTTCGACCTCCACCGTGCAGGCCTCGCACTGCCCGCAGCCGGAGTACCGCGAGTCGAACCAGTCGACGACGGTGCCCTCGGCATGATGCTCGTCGAGAATGTGTTGCAGGTGTTCTCGGGACTGCCGGTAGACCGGAAGAATCTCGGCGAGCGAGTGCGCGGAGTCGCTGCCGTCGCCGAGCATCAGGTGCACCTCGTCGCTCGGAGTGATGCCCCCGGCGCGCATGGCATCGGCGTAGGCCGCCAATTGGAGTAGTGCCGGGACCTTCGCGTGTCGCGAGAGCTTGGTGTCGTACACGGCGTATCTCGAGCCCTCGGCCACCAAGAAGTCGCAGAAACCCAGGAATCGGCCGTCGAAGAAGGTCGCCTGATAGACAACCGGTGTGCGAGAGGTGAGAGCGGTGAAGGTCGCCCAGGCCGCGTCCGCCAGTTCCTGTTCGGTACGTGCCGGTCGATCCATCGTGGTGACCCCGCCGGGGAATCGCTGCCGAAACGTTTCCAGCTGACGGCGCTCGTGCTCGAATCCGAGGGCGGACGTGCGGTCGAGCATCGGATCGGGCACCACAGCGGCCCGCGGGATCAGACCGGTGAGGCCGTCGAGTCGGCGCAGCAGTCCGAATTCGCAGGACGCTGCCGCTGCGAGGTCACTGGCGCTGTAGATGATCCGATCGCCCAAGAGGAACACGCGCCAACCCTAGCGATGGTGTCGGACACCCGCGGGGAGGATGCGCGCGGATGGGGCCCTGACAGGGCAAGATGATTCAATGCCATTTTTCGACGGAGCCACCGGTGCTGTCCATTATCGAACCTGGACTGTTCCGGACGCTCGATTCGGTCTCGTTTTCCTGCACGGTCTGGGACAGAACAGTGCTCACTATCACCGGTTCGCGCGTCTGCTGAACGAGCGGGGCGTCGATGTCTGGGCAGTCGATCATGTGGGTCACGGTCTCACCGAGGGCGAGCTCACCGATGCCGCCCAGATTGCCGGTCTCGCGCAGAATGCGTTGCAGTTGATCGATATCGCAGAGGCCGAGCACCCCGAGTTGTCGTTCGCTCTGATGGGACATTCGCTGGGCGCGGCCACCGCTATCGCGGCTCTCGGCGCGCATCCGGAGGCGGTGCGGTGCGCCGTTCTGTGCGGCACGCCGAAGTCGGTGACCGGCTCGGCCAACGACCTCGCCGACAACGTGATTCCGCTTCTCGCCGTGCACGGGGTGGACGACCGCCTGGCTCCGATCGACGCGGTGCGCGAATGGATCGTCGGCGTGCCGGACGCGTCCCTGCGCGAGTTCGAGGACGGCGGCCACGACCTACTGCACGAGAAGATTCACCAGCAGGTGACGTCGGTGGTGGCGGAGTTCCTCGACGATCACATGTCCTGACACCGACAAAGGAAGGGCCCGGCGCGTCGATCGCGCCGGGCCCTTCCTTTGTGGTCGATCTACGAGTAGATGGCCTCGATGTCGCTGCCGCGCTCGGCGTGAATGATGTTGCGCTTGAGCTTCATCGTCGGGGTGAGCTCACCGGTCTCGACGGTGAAGTCGTTCTCGAGGATCGTGTACTTCTTGATCTGTTCCGGGCTCGAGACCTTCTTGTTGGCCTCGGCGACGGCCTTGTCGATCTCGGCGACCAGGTCGGCGTTCTTGGACAGTTCCGCGAACGGGATGTCCGCGGCGAGGTTGTGTCGCTCGAGCCAGCCCGGCAGAGCCTCGGGATCGAGGGTGATGAGCGCACCGATGAACGGCTTCGCGTCGCCGACGACGAGGCACTGGCTGATGATCGCGTTCGCGCGCAGGGCGTCCTCGAGCACTGCGGGGGCGACGTTCTTACCGCCGGCGGTGACGATGATTTCCTTCTTGCGGCCGGTGATCGAGACGTAACCTTCCTGGTCGATCGCGCCGAGGTCGCCGGTGTGGAACCAGCCGTCGACGATCGCCTCGGCCGTGGCCTTCTCGTTGTGCCAGTAGCCGCTGAACACGACGGGTCCCTTGAGCAGGAGCTCGCCGTCCTCGGCGACCTTCACCGAGTGGCCGTCGATGGGCTTGCCGACGGTGCCGACGCGCTGTTCCTTGGTGGTGTTGACGGTGATGGCCGCGCTGGTCTCGGTCAGTCCGTAGCCCTCGTAGACCGGGACGCCTGCGCCGCGGAAGAAGTGGCCGAGGCGGGCACCGAGCGGTCCGCCGCCGGATACCGCGCGGGTGCAGTTGCCGCCGAGTGCTGCGCGCAGCTTGGAGTAGACCAGCTTGTCGAAGACGGTGTGCTTGAGGTTCAGCACCAGTCCGGCTCCGCCCTTCTCCTGGGCCTCGCTCCACTCGATGGCCGTCGCGGCGGCCTTGTCGAAGATGCTGCCCTTGCCGCCGTCGTGCGCTTTCTGCTTGGCAGAGTTGTAGACCTTCTCGAACACGCGCGGCACCGAGAGGATGAAGTTCGGCTTGAAGACGGCGAATTGATCGACGAGCGTCGTCACGTCAGAGGTGTGGCCGACGGTGACCTTGGACTCGAACGAGCCGAAGGAGACGGCACGGGCGAACACGTGCGCCATCGGGAGGAACATCAATGTGCGATTGCCCTCCTTCATGGAGTCGTGCAGCGCGATCTGCGTGGCCTGAACCTCGGCGTAGAAGTTCGCGTGCGTGAGCTGCACACCCTTGGGGCGACCGGTGGTGCCCGAGGTGTAGATCAGGGTCGCGGGAGATGCTGCGCTGACCTGGTGGCGTCGCGTGTGCAGATCCTCGTCGCTGACCCCTGCGCCGCGGGTGGTCAGTTCGTCGATGGCTCCGGCGTCGATCTGCAGAACCTCGCGCAGATCCTTGGCACCTTCGGTGACCTCTTTCAGATTCGAGGCGTGGGCTGCGGTCTCGACGACGAGCAGTGTGGTGGCGGAGTCTTCGAGGATCCACTGCGCCTGATCGGCGGAGGAGGTCTCGTAGATCGCGACCGTGCACCCGCCTGCGGACCAGATGGCGTAGTCGAGCACGACCCACTCGTAGCGCGTCGCGCTGAGGATCGCGACGCGATCGCCGAGCTCGACACCGGAGGCCATCAACCCCTTGGCAACTGCCGCAACCTCTTTGGCGAACCGATCTGCCGTGACATCGGTCCACGTGCCGTTCACCAGACGTTGGAACGGTACGAAGTGCGGCGATTCCTTCTCGTACCTGTAGACGGTGTCGGCCATGGATGCATCGTCAGGAATGGTGAACGACGCCGGCACAGAATATTCGCGCACTGCTGGACCCCTTACGGAAAAATAGCGTGGTAGTTGTGCATTTCATCACATTCGAGGCCGTGGCGCACCATCCGGGGTGTCCGGTTTGTCGACTTTGCCGCGGGTCCGGGGGAGTTGAGTGTGACTCGGGGTACAACTTAACCGCCTGCAGCGGAGTCTCGCGGTCGGGTAGCCACTGTGAGGGCGCGCGCACGGGGCGCCGTCGAGGCCGTTCTCGTCACCTGATCAGCGCAGAAGGGTTCGCAGGGGCCGAGCAGGTACTAAACTCTCTCGACATATGAGCACTTCAGAAACTGATCAGGATGCCGCCGTGACGTCTGACGAGACGAGTACCACCCCTACGGACCCGTCGTCGACAAGCAGCGACGACATCACCTTCGCCGATCTCGGGATCGACGAGCGGGTCCTGAAGGCCCTGCACGACGTCGGATACGAGAGCCCGTCGCCCATCCAGGCGGCCACCATCCCGCCGTTGATGGCAGGTAACGACGTCGTCGGTCTGGCGCAGACCGGAACCGGTAAGACCGCCGCGTTCGCGGTGCCCATCCTGTCTCGACTCGACGTCTCGCGCCGGGTACCGCAGGCGCTGGTACTCGCACCGACGCGTGAGCTGGCACTGCAGGTCGCCGAGGCGTTCGGTAAGTACGCCACCCACATTCCGGGTCTGCACATTCTGCCGATCTACGGCGGCCAGGCGTACGGCATTCAGCTGTCGGGTCTGCGCAAGGGTGCGCAGATCATCGTCGGTACCCCCGGTCGCGTCATCGACCATCTCGAGAAGGGCACCCTCGATCTGTCCGGGCTCGAGTACCTCGTGCTCGACGAGGCCGACGAGATGCTCAAGATGGGTTTCCAGGAAGACGTCGAGCGCATCCTCTCCGACACCCCGGAGTACAAGCAGGTCGCGTTGTTCTCGGCCACGATGCCTGCCGCGATCCGCAAGATCTCCAAGCAGTACCTGCACGACCCGGTGGAGATCACCGTCAAGACCAAGACGTCGACGGCACCGAACATCACCCAGCGCTACGTTCAGGTGGCCCATCAGCGCAAGCTCGAGGCGCTCACTCGAATCTTCGAGGTCGAAGAGTTCGAGGCCATGATCATGTTCGTGCGCACCAAGCAGGCCACCGAAGAACTCGCCGAAAAGCTACGCGCACGGGGCTTTTCGGCCGCTGCGATCAACGGCGACATCGTCCAGGCCCAGCGTGAGCGCACCATCGGTCAGCTCAAGAACGGTCAGATCGATATCCTGGTGGCCACCGACGTCGCGGCCCGCGGTCTCGACGTCGACCGCATCTCGCACGTCATCAACTACGACATCCCGCACGACACCGAGTCCTACGTGCACCGCATCGGTCGTACTGGCCGCGCCGGTCGCGCCGGGCAGGCTCTGCTGTTCGTCGCGCCGCGCGAGCGCCACCTGCTCAAGGCCATCGAGCGCGCGACGCGTCAGCCGATCACCGAAATGCAGCTCCCCAGCGTGGACGACGTCAACGCGCAGCGTGTGACGAAGTTCGGTGACTCCATCACCGAGAGCCTCGGCAACGAGAACCTGGCACTCTTCCGTCGCCTCATCGAGGACTACGAACGCGAACACGACGTGCCGTTGGTCGACATCGCGGCAGCGCTGGCCATCCAGTCGCGCGACGGCGAGGCATTCTTGCTCAAGCCCGAGCCGCCCGCCCCGCCGCGGGCACCGCGCGAGCCACGCGAACCGCGACCGCCGCGCACGTTCGACGAGGATGCGGCCAGTTCGCATCACCGCAAGACGGGCCAGGAGATGGCGACGTACCGCATCAGCGTCGGCAAGCGGCATCACGTCGCGCCGGGAGCGATCGTCGGTGCCATCGCCAACGAGGGCGGTCTGCGTCGAAGCGACTTCGGCCACATCAGCATTCGACCCGATCACTCGTTGGTCGAACTGCCCGCCGACCTCGCCGACGAGACGGTCGAGGCATTGCGCCGCACCCGCATCAGCGGCGTGTTGATTCAACTGCAACCCGATTCCGGTCCTCCCGGACGCAGCGGCGGCGGAAAGTTCAAAGGCAGGCGCTAGCGCGCACGTGCACGGCGGAGCCTGCGGTCGTTCCGCAGGCTCCACTCCGGTCTCGTAGCCCACTACGAATTTCCGTGCACGACCCTGTGTCACCTCGAACCCCGCTGTACCTGGGCGTTTGCCGGCCGCCCGCACGGGTATGCAACTCGGCATGACCAACGTCACCCTTCGTGTCAACGGCACGGTCCACGAACTCGATTGCGATGTCCGAACCACCCTGCTCGACGCGTTGCGGGAGGACCTCGACCTGATCGGTGCCAAGAAGGGGTGCGACCACGGGCAGTGCGGAGCGTGCACGGTACTGGTCGACGGGCGGCGGATCAACAGCTGCCTGACGTTCGCGGTCGCGCAACAGGATTGCGACATCGCCACGGTCGAGGGCTTGGCCGACGGGGACACACTGCATCCCGTGCAACAGGCCTTCGTCGATCGCGACGCATTTCAGTGCGGGTACTGCACATCCGGGCAGATCTGTTCGGCGGTTGCAGTCATCGACGAGGCCAAGCAAGGTTGGCCCAGCGCGATCACCGAAGACCTCGACGCCACCGACGTCGAACTCGACGCCGCCGAGGTGCGAGAACGCATGAGCGGCAATCTCTGTCGGTGCGGTGCGTACGCCAACATCGTTCCGGCCGTCCAGGACGCATCGTGAAGACGTTCGAGTACGACGCGGCAACCACCGTCGACGACGCCGTGGCTCGCCTCGCCGAAAACGAGAACGCGATGCTCCTCGGGGGTGGTACCAACCTCGTCGACCTGATGAAGCTCGGCGTCGTGGGGCCGACAACTCTGATCGACGTGACGCGACTTCCGTTGCGCGACATCGACATATCCGACGACGGTTCGCTGCGCATCGGTGCAGGCGTGAGCAACAGTGATCTTGCGGTTCATCCAGTGGTACGACAGCGCTATCCGGTGCTCTCGCGGGCGCTGCTCTCCGGTGCCTCCGGACAACTGCGCAACATGGCCACCACCGGCGGAAACCTGTTCCAGCGCACCCGTTGCGTGTACTTCATGGATTCCTCGAAACCGTGCAACAAGCGCGAACCCGGCTCGGGCTGTCCGGCGCGGGCGGGTGAGCACCGCAATCTCGCAATTCTCGGTGCCTCGCAGGCCTGTGTGGCGACGCATCCCTCCGACATGGCGGTCGCGCTGTCAGCCCTCGATGCGCGCGTGGTCGTGCGCGGAGTCGACGCAGAGCGCACCCTCGCGATCGATGACTTCTATCGTCTTCCCGGTGATGCGCCCGAGCGCGACAACACAGTTGCCCGCGGGGAAATCGTCACCGCCATCGAGATCCCGTTGCCTGCGGAGGGCACCGTCTCCACGTACCGCAAGGTGCGGGACCGGCAGTCGTACGCATTTGCAGTAGCTTCGATCGCAGCCACACTCGATGTCGAGGACGGAATCGTGCGAGGGGTGTCGATCGCTCTGGGTGGGGTCGCGCACAAGCCGTGGCGAGCGCGCACCGCCGAGCACGCGCTGCTCGGTGCTGCCGCCGACGATGCGTCGTTCCGGCGGGCCATCGCGCTCGAGCTGGAGGCCGCAGAGCCGTTGCGTGACAACGCGTTCAAAGTTCCGCTGGTCACCAACCTCGTCACTCGTACCTTGCTCGAACTCACGAAATCGGGAGACCGGTCATGACCGCATCGATCGGCCGGTCGATTCAGCGCACCGAGTCGATCGCGAAGGTCACCGGCCGGGCCCGGTACGCCGCCGAGCAGCCGCCGGCCGTCGGGCAGTTGTATGCCTGGTACGTGCCCGCGACCGTTCCCGTCGGTACGGTCCAACAAATCGAATTGGACGCCGACCCTTCGGTGCATACCGTTCTGTGGCATGGAAACGCGGAAAAACTGGGCAGCGTCGAGGATGCCGAACTGCATGTGCTGCAGTCGAACACCGTCGCGTACCGCGGTCAGATCGTGGCCGTTGTCGTCGCCGATACCCTGCAGGACGCCCGCGCCGCCGCAGCGCGAGTGCACGTGCAGTACGCCGACGTTCGCTCACCCGACAACACTCTGACGGCCGAGCACAGCACGCTGTATGCGCCGGAGTCGGTCAACGCAGGATTTCCCACCGACGTCACGATCGGCGATCCCGATGCGGCGCTGGAGTCGGCCGAGCACCTCGTCGACCATTGGTACTCGACGGCGCCGATGCACAACAGTCCGATGGAGCCGCACGCCACCACGGCGCAGTGGTCCGACGGCGTTCTGACGGTATGGGATTCGACGCAGGCACCGTCGGGTGTCCAGGGTGATCTCGCCACGGCATTCGACCTGGACCCCGAGCACGTGCGCGTCATCGCCGAGAACGTCGGCGGCGGCTTCGGTGCGAAAGGAAGCACTCGGCCCAACGTGATCCTCGCCGCGATGGCCGCTCGTGCCACCGGCCGGACCGTCAAAATGGTGTTACCGAGGCAGGCACTTTTCGACGTCGTCGGCTACCGCACCCCGACGCTCAATCACGTTCGCCTGGGCGCTGATTCGATGGGGACGCTACAGGCGATCGCGCACGATTCGTTCCAGCAGACCAGCACGATCTTCGAGTTCTGTGAGCAGACCTCGGAATCCACCCGCCACATCTACGCCGCCCCGAATCGCCGTACTACCCACCGACTCGCACAACTGGACGTCGGAACGCCGCGGTGGATGCGGGCACCCGGCGAAGCGCCCGGCATGTTCGCCGTCGAGACAGCCATCGACGAACTGGCCGAGGCCACCGGTATCGATCCGATCGAACTGCGTATTCGCAACGAGCCGGACGTCGATCCCGCCAGCGGCAACGCATTCAGCTCACGCGGTGTGGTGCAGTGCCTGCGCGAGGGTGCCGAGAAGTTCGGGTGGGACCGACGCAATTCCGCGCCCGGTCAGCGTCGAGAAGGCAACACCCTGGTCGGCATGGGAGTCGCGACGGCCAGCTACCCGGTGCTGATCTCGCCGAGTACCGCGTCGGCGCGAGTAGAGGAAGACGGCACCATCACGGTGTCCGTCGCCGCGTCGGACATCGGAACGGGGGCGCGGACCATCTTGCGTCAGATCGCGGCCGATGCCCTCGAGGTCGATGCGGACACCGTCGTTCTGGCACTGGGAGACAGTGCGCTCCCCACCGCTCCCGGAGCCGGCGGGTCCTCGGGTACCTCGTCGTGGGGCTGGGCGGTCACCAAGGTCTGCCAGGCGCTGAAGAATCAGGGATCGTACGAGCCGGGCAACTCGGCCGAGGCCGACACCACCGACGACGTCGAGGGGCAGAAGGAGCTGGCGCGCATGGCGTTCGGTGCTCAGTTCGCCGAGGTCGCCGTCGACATCGATACCGGTGAAGTCCGGGTGCGGCGCATGCTCGGGGTGTTCGGCATCGGCGCGGTGATGAATCCGCGACTGGCCAGGTCTCAGCTCATCGGCGGCATGACGTTCGGGCTCGGCATGGCGCTCATGGAGAACGGCGTCACCGACCACGAGTTCGGCGGGTTCGCCAACCATGATCTCGCCGAGTACCACATCCCGGCGTGTGCGGACGTCACCGATCTCGAGGCCGTGTGGATCGACGAGGTGGATACCGAACTCTCGCCGATGGGCGGCAAGGGAATCGGTGAGATCGGCGCAGTCGGATCCTCGGCAGCCATCGGAAACGCGGTCTACAACGCCACCGGTGTTCGAGTCCGCGACCTGCCGATCACCTTGGACAAAGTGCTCGCGCAGTGGCGTGATTGAGTGCCCCAGGCGGCACTTGACCACGCCACTGGCCGCTAGGCCAGAATTCGCTGCAGGAACTGGCGTGTTCGAGGCTCGGTCGGGTCCACCAGAACCTGCTCCGGCGTGCCACGTTCGAGTACGACGCCGTTCTCGATGAACAGCACCTGATCGGCGACTTGCTGGGCGAAGCGAATCTCGTGGGTGACGATCACCATCGTCCAGCCCTCGGCGGCAAGGCCTTTGATGACGGCCAGAACTTCTCCGACCAGTTCGGGGTCGAGCGCAGAGGTGGGCTCGTCGAACAACATCAGTTTGGGGTGCAGGGCGAGGGCTCGGGCAATTCCGACGCGCTGCTGCTGTCCGCCCGAGAGTTGGAACGGGTACTGGTCGGACTTGGCGTCGAGGCCCACCTGGTCGAGCAGAGCATGGGCGTCGCGCACTGCGTCGTCCTTGGCTCGCTTCTGCACGATCACCGGTCCCTCGATGATGTTCTGCAGCACCGTCTTGTGTGGGAACAGGTTGTGGCTCTGAAACACCATGCCGCTCTGGGCGCGGAAGTGCCGTAGTTGCGCCGCGTCGACGGGTTCGGCGAAATCCACCGACACCTCGCCGATTCGGATGACGCCTGCATCGGCTTGATCCAGTGCGTTCAGCGAGCGCAACACCGTGGTCTTGCCGGATCCGGACGGCCCGATGATGACGGTGACGGTGCCCGCGGGGACGGTGAACGAGACGTCCTTCAGTACCTCGATCGGACCGAAGGACTTCTTCAGTGCGGTTACTTCCAGCAGGTCTGTCATTTCGCCACGTACCTGTCGAGTCGGACTTCGAGTTTGCCTTGGAAGAACGAGAGAATGATGCAGATAACCCAGTAGTACAGGGCGGCAACGGAATACAGGGTGAAGAAGTCGAACGTCGGGGCCGCTGCGAGCTGTGCGACTCGAAGCAGCTCGGTCACCAGAATGGTCGATGCGAGCGAGGTGTCCTTCACCAGTGAAATCAACGTGTTGGACAACGGGGGCACCGCAGTGCGTAGAGCCTGCGGAAGCACGATGCGTTGCAACGTGGTTCGGTACCCCATGCCGATTGTCTGCGCGGCCTCCCACTGGCCCTTGGGGACGCTGAGAATCGCCGCGCGAATGACCTCGGCCGCGTAGCCACCCACGTTGAGAGAGAACGCAACCACTGCGGCCGGGAACGGCGAGATCACGATCCCGAACTGCGGCAGACCGTAGAAGATGATGAACAGCTGCAGCAGCAGGGGAGTTCCGCGAATGATCGAGACGTAGAACCTGGCCACCGCGGCGAGAGGTTTCATCGAAGAGATGCGGGCGAGTGCCACGGCGAGGGCGATGACCAGTCCGACGACGAAGCTGATGGCGGTCAGCGGAATGGTCATCGTCACCGTTGCTTTCAGCATCGGCCACAGGTTGTCGAGCACCAGCTGGGTCTTCGACGGCGCCGTCGATGCTGCATCCTCGCTCACCGGTGCCGCGGTGTCGGCGGTCGGGGCGGCGACGTCGCTGCCGAAGTACTTCTTCGAGATCTCGGCGATGGTTCCGTTGTCACGGAGTGTGTCGATGGCGGCGTCGACCTCGTCCATCAAGCCGCTGTTCTTGCGGGCGACGAAGGACTGCAGCGTCGTGTCTCCGGTCTCGCCGGAGACCTTCACTCCCGTGTCGCCGGTCTGCTGCAGGTATTCGGCAATGGCAAGGGAGTCGTTGACGGTCGCGTCGACCCGGCCGTCCTTGACGAGAGTGACGGCTTGGACGAATCCTTCGACGGCCTCGACCCTGGCACCCGCGTCCGTGGCGACCTCGGCCCAGTTGCTGGTCGAGGATTGTGCGGTGGTCTTGCCTGCCAGATCGGCCGTCGAGGTGATCGTGGTGTTGTTCGCGGCGGTGAGGATCTGTCCTTCGGACACCGTGTACGGCTTGGACAGGTCGTAGGCCGACTGTCGGGCCGGGGTGATCGAGACCTGGTTGGCGATGAGGTCGAATCGTTGCGATTGCAGTCCGGCGAAGATCGAATCGAACGGGGTCTGCACGAAGTCGACGCGTACGCCCAGTTCGTCTCCGACCGCGTTGATGACGTCGATGTCGTATCCGGTGAGTTGTCCGTCCCCGCCCTGGTAGCTGAACGGACTGTAGGTGCCCTCGGTGCCGACGACGAGGACGCCGTCGTCGCGTACCCGGTCCAGTAGGGACTGTGAAGAAGAACTGCACCCGGACAATCCGAGTATTCCGATCAGAATTGCGACCAGAGCAAGAATGGATCTGCGCGCCATCTGCGCCCGCTTTCGCCGTATGTACGAGTGGAGCAAAACCTACCCGTCGATCTCCAGTTCCGCTGACACCACGACGGTGTTGTTCATCGGCAAGGCGGACGCCCCGAGTGCGGTCCGCGCGTGCGCACCGATCTCGGGTCCGAAGATGGCGAGCACCAGATCGGAGAATCCGTTGACGACGGTGGTGGTCTGGGTGAATCCGTGGTCGGCGTTGACCGAGCCGGTCACGGTCAGCCATGCGCTGATTCGATCGAGGTCGCCGATCGTGCGGGCGACGCTACCGAGAAGCGCCAGTGCGGTATCGCGCGCGGCATCGGTGGCGGCGTCGAGACTCACCTCGGACGGCACCGCGCCGAACGGGCCTGCCAGAGTTCCGTCCGGTGCCAGAGGCGAATGCCCCGAGGCGAACACCCCGTTGCCGCGCACGCGCACCCACTCGAACGAGAACTCGAAACCGGGTGGGGCGGTCGGTTCACCGGGCAGTGTGAAACCCAGTTCGGTGATGCGACGTTCGATCTCCATGAGAGAAAACTCTGTCAGACCGGGACTCCGTTGATGGTGCGAACGGTCCAGCGAGAACCGTCGTGTTCGAGGGTGGAGACGCCCGCGTTGAGGATTCGCGGGGAGTGGCGTCGCCGGATCGCGTCGAAGATCGCCCGGATGACACCGCCGTGTGCCACGGCGATCACCGCGGAGTCGGGGTAGCGCGCTGCGATGTCGTCGACGCCGCGCACACCCCGCACGATCAGATTCGAGCGCGGTTCCAAGCCCGGGTATCGGCCGTCCGGCCAATGCGAGTACGCGTCCCAGTCGGTGAATCCTTCGGCGTCTCCGAAGTGTCGTTCGGCCAGGTCCGGGAATTCGGCGGTACGGGTCAGGCCGAGATGTGCACCGATGATGTCTGCGGTTTCTGCCGCTCGGATCAACGGTGAACTGACGAGGTGATCCCAGGTGCGGAACTCGAGTTCGTACCCCGCTTCACGGGCCTGAGCGCGTCCGGTGTCGTTGAGCGGTATGTCCGAGGAGCCCTGGAGACGGCCGTGCAGATTCCAGTTCGTTTCACCGTGCCGAACCAGTGCCAAGAAAGTCATAGTGAGCGGAGAATATCTCAGAGCTACCAGGGAGTACGGTCGATACGAAGACAAGCGAAGGAAGTTGGAGGATTGTCGATGAATCTTGCCCTGACAGAAGAAGAGGCCGCGTTCCGCGAGGAGATGCGGACGTTCTTCACCACGAAGATCCCCGCCGAGATTCGTGAGAAGAGCGAGACGGGTCAGGAGTTGACCAAGGACGAGGTGGTTACGACCATGCGAATCCTCAACGAGCACGGCTTGGCGGTGCCGCATTGGCCTGTCGAGTTCGGTGGCCGCGACTGGACCGCAGTCCAGCGTCACATCTGGCTCGACGAAATGCAGTTGGCGTCGGTGCCGGAGCCGCTGGCCTTCAACGCCTCGATGGTCGGCCCGGTCATCGCGACGTTCGGTTCCCAGGAGCTCAAGGAAAAGTTCCTCCCCAAGACGGCGAACCTCGACATCTGGTGGTGTCAGGGCTTCTCCGAGCCCGAGGCCGGATCGGATCTCGCGTCGTTGCGCACCACCGCCATCCGCGACGGTGACGACTACATCGTCAACGGACAGAAGACGTGGACCACGCTCGGCCAGTACGCCGACTGGATCTTCGCGCTGGTGCGCACCAATCCCGATGCGCCGAAGAAGCAGGCCGGAATCTCCTTCCTGCTCATCGATCTGAACACTCCCGGCATCGAGATGCGCCCCATCAAGCTGATCGACGGCAGCGTCGAGGTCAACGAGGTCTTCTTCGAGAACGTTCGCGTTCCGGCGGAGAACCTCGTCGGCGAGGAGAACCAGGGCTGGAGCTACGCCAAGTTCCTGCTCGGTAACGAGCGCACCGGCGTCGCCCGCGCCGGACACACCAAAGTGCATCTCGGACAAGCGAAGAAGCACGCAGCGAAGACGAAGGTCGGCAGCGGCACGCTGCTCGAGGACCCACTGTTCGCGGCCAAGTTGGCCGAGGTCGAGAACGAACTGCTCGCCTTGGAGCTGACGCAGCTGCGCCTGGTGTCCAGCTCGGACGACGGCAAGCCCAACCCGGCGTCGTCCATTCTCAAGCTGCGGGGATCGGAATTGCAGCAGGCAACGACCGAATTGTTGATGGACGTCGCCGGACCGGACTCACTGCCGTACGAGGCGGGCGAGGACATCGAGAGCGAAGGCTGGGCACAACGGTCGGTACCGGGGTATCTCAACTACCGCAAGGTGTCGATCTACGGCGGCTCGAACGAGGTTCAGCGCACCATCATCGCCTCTGCGATTCTCGGACTGTAAGGGAGCATCTGAAGACATGGATTTCGAACTCAACGAAGAGCAGAAGCTGCTGCGCGACACCACTCGTGAGGTACTTTCGCGAGCGTACGACACCGAGAAGCGCAACAAGATCGTTGCCGGTGAGCTGGGGTGGAGCACCGACGTCTGGAAGCAGTTGGCCGAGGTCGGCCTGCTGGGGCTGACGTTCAGCGAGGAAGACGGCGGTATGGACGCCGGTCCCGTGGAGATCATGGCCGTGATGACCGAGGTCGGTCGACGGCTCGCTCCCGAGCCGATTCTCGACGCCGTGCTCGTTCCCGGCGGATTGATCTCCGAACTCGGCAGCGCCGATCAGCGCGCGCGGTTGCTGCCTCCGGTGGCCGAGGGATCGTCGATGTTGGCGTTCGCGCACAACGAGTCCGGCAGCCGCTGGCCCCACATCGAGGTCGCCACCACCGCCACCGAGGACGGCGGGTCGTGGTCGCTCAACGGCGTCAAGAACCCGGTTCCGCACGGTGGTAGCGCAGACGTGATCGTCGTCAGTGCCACGCTGCCTGCCGGTGGCACAGGGCTGTTCGTCGTCGATGCGGACGCCACAGGTCTCACGCGTAAGTCCTACGCCACCCACGACGGTCAGCGCGCTGCGCAGATCGAATTCGTCGATGTCGCAGCCGAACCGCTCGGCTCGGCCGAGAATGCGGCAGCGGCGATCACCGGTGCCGAGGTACGCGCTCAGGCCGCACTGTGCGCCGAGGCAATCGGTGCGATGGAAGAAGCGCTGCGACTGACCACCGATTACCTCAAGGCGCGCAAGCAGTTCGGGGTTCCGCTGGCCAAGTTCCAGGCGCTCACCTTCCGTGCGGCCGACATGTACGTGCTGCTCGAACTCGCCCGCAGCATGAGTCTCTACGCAACGATGTCGTTGGCCGACGGCAACGTCGACCCGACCATCGCCTCGCGTGCGAAGCTGCAGATCTCGCGGTCCGGTCGCAAGATCGGTCAGGAGGCCATTCAGCTGCACGGCGGAATCGGCGTCACGGCCGAATATCCGGTGGGCCACTACACCAGCCGGCTGGTGGCTATCGAGCACACCCTCGGCGGTGCCGACGAGCACCTGCGAATCCTGGCGTCGAAGGTCACCGATCACGATCTCATCGGGATCTGACGGAAGTACTACACAATGCTTCGGGCCCGGCCACCTTTCGAAAGGTGACCGGGCCCGAGGTGGTTGGTGAAGGCGTCAGCTACCCGAATCCGCTTGCACCACAAGGTCGGCCACAGCGGCGGGGTTCGAGACCAGGATCGCGTGCGAGCCCGGCACCTCGGTCACCCGAGCCCCGGCCCGCTGCGCCATGAACCGCTCGGAGGAGGTCGGGATGATCCGATCCTGCTGGGGGATCAGGGCCCACGACGGCGTATGCGCCCAGGACGGCGGACCGCTCGGTTCCAGCAGTGCACCGGCGGCGATGGTCTTCTGATGCGCTGCCATGCGAGCGGCCTGCTCCTCGGTCACATCGGGAGCGAAGAACGGACGGAACAGGGCGGGCGTGATGTACGAGTCGACGTTCTTGCCGAAGATGTTCGATCCACCGCTGTTCGACGCGTCGTCGATCACGCTCAGGCCGATCACCGGCGGTACCAGCGCGGTCACCGGAAATCGGATGGGGTCGAGTTCGAGGGCGACGGGTTCGCCTTCGACGGGCATGAACGCGGCGACGTAGACCAGCGCCTCCACGTTGTCGGCGTGCACGTTGCTGATCACCGTGCCGCCGTACGAATGGCCCACCAGTACTACCGGCCCGTCGATGCTCTCGACCACATCGGTCACCGAGGCCGCGTCGAATGCAGGCCCACGCAGCGAGTTCTCCGCCGTCACCACCGGGTAGCCGCGTCCGCGCAGGTTCGCGACGACGCCGTCCCAGCTGGTGCTGTCCGCGAATGCCCCGTGCACCAGTACCACCGTCGGGAGTTCCTGCGCGGCAGCGGGCCCGACGCCGATGCCGACCATCGATCCCAGTGTGAGCCCGACAGTCGTGAGAAGGGTGGTCAACTTCGGTTTCGTCATGTCCACAACCTGCCATACTCCGACGGGTGTGTCGTGTGCGCGGAATTCGCGCGGTGTTCACCACGGAGATTCGACCAGCTTTCTCTCAGTGAACACTCGTATGCTTGGCTTGCAGCAGTGGCGTTCGTCCGACCCGGGCGATCGCAAAACGGTAGGTGAAGATCGTGAGCGAGAGTTCGATGAAGTCTCGAATGGCCGAGTACCCACGCCCCCATCACTGTTTGTTGCATGTCAGCGACACGCATCTCGTCGACGGTGGGGGTCGGTTGTACGGCGGCGTGGACAGCGAATTGCGGCTCGCGCAGGTGATGACCGACGTACGCAATTCGGGGGTACGCCCCGACGCGTTGGTGTTCACGGGAGACCTGACCGACAAGGGCGAGCCCGGCGCGTACGAGAAGCTGCGGGCGTTGGTCGAGCCGGTGGCCGAGGAGCTGGGCGCACAGATCGTCTGGGCGATGGGCAATCACGACGATCGTGCGACGTTCCGCCAGAAGCTCTTCGATGCCGAACCGAGCGGGCAGTCCATCGATCGCGTATACGACGTCGACGGCCTCCGTGTCGTCACTCTCGACACGACGGTTCCCGGACACCATCACGGCGAGCTCGGCGACGAGCAATTGGCCTGGCTCGCAGACACACTCGCCACACCCGCCGAATTCGGCACGATCCTGGCGATGCACCATCCGCCGGTGCCGACCGTGCTCGATCTCGCAGTGTTGGTCGAGCTCATCGATCAGCCGCGCCTCGCGGATGTCCTCCGTGGCACCGATGTGCGATCCATTCTCGCTGGGCACCTGCACTATTCGACAACCGCCACGTTCGCAGGCATTCCCGTCTCGGTTGCCTCGGCCACGTGCTACACCCAGGACCTCAACGTGCCCGCAGGTGGACTGCGCGGTCGCGACGGTGCCCAGGGATACAACCTGGTGCACGTCTACGACGACACCGTCGTCCACTCGGTGGTGCCGACGGGTTCGTACGACACTGTGGGAGAGGCTGTTTCGGCGCAGGAGACCGCACGCAGGTTGAGCGACGCGGGGGTCACGATCGCAGACAGCGCGCGGCGAAAGACGTTCAGCGACGCCTAGCGCTGTACGCGTTCCCAGGGCGCGACGATGGGGAAGTACTTGTCCAGGAACTGCGTCACGCTCCGCGTGCGCAGGTCCAGGTCGACCTCGGGAAAGCTGCCGTCGTTGAGGCAGAAGAAGTCGACCGAGCGTTTGGGGAGCAGTTTCGCCATGGCGTCGAGGCCCGCCACCGTAGTGGTGTCGATGTACCGCACCTTGGCGTCCTTCTGCACCACGGCGCGTCCGCTCATCAGCGCGTAGTAGTGGTACAGTGAGTTCGTCACCGAAATGTTGGTGCTCGCGCGGAATGCGCTTGCCGCGGTGGACGCGAACTCGTCCGGAAACTCGTTCTCCATTTCCTGCATCACGCTGCGCCGCAACGGAGTTGCCGCGTGCTCGAGGTGTCGGGTGGTGGTCATCCCGAATCGCTTCTGCAGGATCCGACGGTTCACCCGCGCCGCGTTCTCGAAGCCGCTGCGGTCGGCGTCGCTGTAGCCCAAACCGATTCGAGTGGTGGCTTCGATGAACATGCTGATTCCGCCGGGGGAGAAGAACATCGACGGGCTGACCGGTCGGCCGAAGAACATGTCGTCGTTCGAGTACAGGAAATGCTCGGACAGTCCGGGGATGTGATGCAGCTGGCTTTCGACGGCCTGCGAATTGTGCGTCGGCAGAACGGACGTGTCGACGAAGAACGCCTCGCTCGGCACGAACGTCACCTTGGGATGGTCGGCCAGCCATGCCGGCCTCGGGGAGTCGGTGGCCACGAAGATGCGCCTGATCCACGGTGCGTACATGTGCACCGACCGCAGCGCGTACTTGAGTTCGTCGATCTGCCGGTAGCGGGCTGCCGAATCGTCACCCTCGCCGACGACGTAGTTCGCCATCCGACGTGCGCGTTGAGCCTGGAATTCCGCCGACGAACCGTCGACCCACGAGAAGACGATGTCAATGTCGAAATTGATGTCCGACGCGTGGTCGGCGAACATGTTCTCGATGGTCGGCCACGTTCTGCCGAAGCGCTCGACGGTGCCGCGTACGGCCTCGTCGGGACGGATGTTGCGTCGGGTCAGCGAGTTCTCGATCGGCAGGACGATCTCGGACGGGGAGAACGACCACAGTTCGATCTGAACGGCCGTCGACGCGCCGTAATACAGCCCGCTGAACGGCTCGATTCGCGGGCGGTACAGGCGCACGATCCGGGCGTTCGCGGACGGCGAGAGCGAACCGTCGGCCACCAGGACGGCTTTTCCGCGGGCGTCGACGGTCTTGGAGTAGAACGGCTCGGCTCGGCAGGCGTGCACCAGTGCGGTGGTCAGTGCTTCGCGTGCGGCCAGCTCGATGGCGATGACGGGGCGTTCGTCGTTGCCGCGGACGAGCAGGTACTTGATGCGGGCCGCGTCGAGCACGGCGCGGACGAAGAGCAGATCCTCGACCATCGCCTGGTGTGGGGTGGTGGAGGTGATGGTCAGTGCGTATCGGCCGTCGTGGCTGACGACGTCGGATCGTTCGCTCAGTCGCGCTGCGGATGCGGCGGATTCTCGGGTTACGGCATCGTCGGTCTCGTGCTCCGGTGGAACGAGGTAGATATCGTGCGGGGCAGAAGACGAGGTGATGACGTTCCTTCCGGAGGTTGCGCGCTGGCCGAGGAACCTCGGTGCACGGTCAGTCTAGTGCAGGTCCGAGGCGTTTCCGACGCGGTGCGGTAGAAGCCGGGTCGCTGCAACCAGGCCAACCGCAATACCGGCAGCGTCGGCGAGGGCGTCGGCGACCGATCCGGAACGGCCGAGAGGCAGGACCGCCTGCAGGTACTCCGAGACCGCCGCGAATCCCAGTACCCACAGCGCGGTCCGTTTCCAGTCGATGCCGGCCAGGCGCGAGGTGTACGCCAGGGCTGCAAACAGCACACCGTGGATGATCTTGTCGCTGTGCTCGAACCCCGAGGGCACCCCGGACGCGGGCGTGAACAGGACGATCAACGCGACGCCGAACGTGACGGCCAGGGGAATTCGATACGTCGACTGCGAGAACACCGTGAAGAGTTTACCGGCGCTGCAGCACCACGACCGTGTCGATTCGCTCGTCTCCGTCCGGCGTCGTACGGGTGCGGTGTTCGGCGTGGATCACCTCGAACCCGTCGCCCGCCGCAGCGACGACCGGTTCCGGCGCGAACAACCGATGCTTGGCCGGATGCTGCGATGCGTGGCTGTCGCTGGGACTGTGGCCGACGATCAGTAGACGTCCCCTCGGCGCGACCGCTGCGGCGAACCTGCGGGTGGTCAACTCGAGCTCGTCCGGTGGCACCTGCAGGAAGTGCACCGACACCAGATCGAACGCCGCTGCCGGGGGAGTCCAATCCAGGACGTCTTCCTGTCGCCAGTTCACCTCGAGTGCCTGCGGTTCCAGTGCCTGGTGTGCCGCGCGAGCGCGTCCGAGGGCGATCTCGGAGATGTCGACACCGGTGACGGTCCAGCCTTGGCCGGCCAGCCACAGTGAGTCGGCACCTTCCCCACAACCGATGTCCAGGGCGCGTCCCGGAGTCAGCTCGGACGCTTCCTGGACCAGTACGGCGTTGGGATTGCCGCTCCAGATGGTGGTGCGTTGGTTGTAGAGGTCGTCCCAGAATGCTTCGTCGAATGCGCCGTTCTCGAAGTCCGGCTCGGCGTGTGTCTGATGCGCGGGATGAGTATGTGCGTGCGTGTTGTCGGCCATGGTTCGAGACTGCCGGTTGGCTACAGTTTCACGCAAACATATTTGCTGTATCGGCAAAAACGAATCTGGGTAGAGTGGTGCGTCATGACAGAACCGGAACGTGAAGTACTGACGTGGGCGACGTTCGGAGATGCCTCGCGCGACCTGACCAAGAAGATCGTCGACGACGGCTTCGTCCCGGACATCGTTATCGCGATCGCTCGTGGCGGGCTCATCCCCGCGGGTGCAATTTCCTACGCGATGGGCGTCAAGGCTGCGGGCACCCTCAACGTCGAGTTCTACTCGGACGTCGAGGAGACCCTGCCCGATCCCGTTGTCCTCGAACCACTTCTGGACACCGACGCCATCGTCGGCAAGAAGCTGCTCGTGGTCGACGACGTGGCCGATTCCGGCCGTACCCTGGCTCTGGTGATCGACCTGTTGAAGGCGCATACGCCCGAGGTGCGCTCGGCCGTGATCTACACCAAGCCGAGAACCATTGTGCAGCCGGATTACTCGTGGCGAGAGACCGACAAGTGGATCAATTTTCCGTGGTCCACATTGCCGGTCATCACCTGAGTCATTCGCTCGATACGTCGATCAGCACCTTGCCGACGGTTCCGTTCTCCACGGCGTCGTGTGCTGCTGCGGTCTCGCTCAACGAGAAGCGGTGCAGCGGTAAGCCGGTGGCGTCGCCCACTTCGAGAATGCCTGCTGCAGCGGCCGCGCTGACGTCCGCCTCGGCGTTCTGCAGAGCCTCGTCGCCGACGGTGTAGAGCAGCACGAACTGGTAGCGCGTGTTCAGGATCATGTTCGGCCGGACGTCGAGGGTCACGGTATCGCCGCCGTTGTTGGCGTATACCGCGATCGAGGCGCGGTTGGCCGTCACTGCAGCATTGAGCGCTGCGTTCTGTGCGGGAGCGACCTCGACGACGAGATCGATTCCGGCGGGAACCAATTCGCGGATCTCGGCTGCGGCGTCTCCGGCCTTGTAGTTCACAACGTGATGTGCGCCCGCGGCGGTGGCCAGTGCGCCCTTCTCCGGCCCGCTGACCGTCGTCACTACCGTCGCGCCCGCCCATCGTGCCAATTGAATCGCCGCGTGACCGACAGCACCTGCGCCACCGGCCACGAGTACCGACTTGCCCTCCAACGCGCCGGGGTGCAGCCGTGTCGGCCCGTCCTCGGAGACAGTCAGTGCTCGGTGCGCCGTCATCGCGGGCACTCCGAGGCTTGCGCCCACGTCGAACCCGACACCGTCGGGCAGGGGAACCACCCGGGAGGCGGGCAGGATCGAGAACGTCTGCGCAGTACCGGTCGGGCGCTGATGCTGGGCCAGGTAGATCCAGACGCGATCTCCAACGGCAAGTCCGTCGACATCGGGGCCGACGGCGTCGACCACCCCGGCACCGTCCTGGTTCGGGACCACCTCGTCGAATGCCGTCTTCTCACCCGGTCCGGCACCGGTCCGGTTCTTCCAGTCCGTCGGATTGACGCCCGAGACAACGATGCGGACGCGCACTTCGCCTGCGGCGGGCTCGGTCACCTCGCGATCCTTCAGTTCGAGGACGGACGAATCGCCGGTGCGGGTGTACACAATTGCTGGAGCAGTCATATTCCGTCCAACGCGCTCGGCCCGCCCCGATGTTCCCTGCCGCCGCATCGGGGTATGCATGAGTGGTCAACAGTGCTTGTCAGAGAAGAGATGGATCTTTCATGAATCACAACGAAGTGCTCACCGACGCGTTCGACCGGATCAAGGAACTCGTTCACTCGGTGTTGGACGACATTCCCGCGGCCGCGTTGACATACCGACCGGACGCCGACGCCAACAGCATCGCGTGGTTGGTGTGGCACCTCACCCGGGTGCAGGACGATCACATCGCCGGTGTGGCCGGGAGCGAGCAGGTCTGGACGTCCGACTCGTGGTTCGAGCGCTTCGGCCTACCGTTCGACAAGTCCGACATCGGATACGGCCAGTCCTCCTCCGACGTCGCCGAGGTCGGCTCGAGTGCCGAGCTGCTACGCGAGTACTACGACGCTGTGCATTCGAAAACCATTGCGTACCTGGGCAGCGTCTCTACCGATGACCTGGACCGGATCGTCGACGAGAACTGGAACCCGCCGGTCACCCTCGGAACCAGACTGGTCTCGGTGATGTCCGACGACCTCCAGCACGCGGGGCAGGCGTCGTACGTGCTCGGGGTGTATTCCAGAAGCGCTCAGGCGTAGCGTTTCTGCAGGTTCTCCAGCGTCTTGCGGATGTTGCGACGTTGGAACCGAGGGAACGTCGTGCCGCTGGTGACGATCTTGTCGAACACGAGGGCCAGCGCGTCAGGCCATTTCGTGCGGTCGTCGGTCCAGGTTTCGGTGACTTTCGTGCCGCCAGCGACCGGCTCGAAATCGTATCGCCAGGTTGCGTTCGCGGCCTTGATCTTCGGCGCGCTCTTGCCGATGGCGTGGACGCGGAACTCGAAGGTCTTGCCAGGGTCGGCAGCGGTCACGGTGCAGCGAGTGATCCACTTCGCTCGACCGCGTTTGTTCGTTCCGTCGAATACCATTCCGACGTAAGCATTCTCGCGAGGCTCGTGGACCATTGCACCGGTGTTCTCCGGGCTCCATTCATGCGTCCGGGTGGGATCGCTGATCGCGGCGTAGAGAGTGTCGGCGTCGGCGTTCACCACGATGCTGTCGGCGACCACGAGTTCGCGTGTCACGACGAAGCACCCTTCCTCAGGCCGGGGTGGATACGAGTGAGCATGGGTACCAACAGTGTTCGCGGGGTGATCTGGGCGAATATCGAGCCAATGCGGTTGGCGGGTCCGGGAATCGACACCATTCGTCCCGTGGTCATGTCGTCGACGGCAGTCTTGGCGACCGTCTCCGCCGATACCCACATGATCGACGGAAGTGCTTTCTCTGCATCGTTTTCGGCGAAACCAGCGGCCTCGCCGAATCCGGTCTGCACCGGTCCGGGGCACAACGCGGTGGCAGTGACGCCGGTTCCGCGCAGCTCGCCGGTGAGAGATTGGGTGTAGGACAGGACGAACGCCTTGCATGCGCCGTAACCGGCTTGGCCCGGTAGGGGTTGGAACGCGGCGGTCGATGCAACGTTGAGCAGTACTCCGCGCTTACGCTCGATCATGCCTGGCAGGAATCGGGCGCAGAGGTCGGCCACCGCCACGACGTCGACCTCGATCATGTGCATCTCGGCCTCCGGGTCCGATTCTGCGACCGGTCCGAGGGTCGAAAGCCCGGCGTTGTTGATCAGGATGTCCGGGATCAAGCCGAGTTCGGTGATGCGGCCGAGTAGCTCGGCGCGAGCGCTGCGATCGGACAGGTCTGCTGCGAGGACTTCGGCTCGGACTCCCCGTGCTCGGATCTCCTGTGCCAACTCTTCGAGCTTGTCGGCCCGCCGAGCGACGAGGGTGACTCCGTGGCCACGGGAGGCGAGCTCGCGGGCGATGGCAGCTCCGATGCCCGAGGACGCTCCGGTCACGACGGCTGTCCGGTCAGGGGCGGGGCGAGGAAGGCTCATGGGTCCCACCGTAGCGAACGCCCGCTGTGCAGCGCATTTGAATCCGTCTAGAAGGTTAGCCTAGTCTTACTTTGCGAAACCCCCTTCTTCTGTCGAGAGGTAGCCCATGTTCTCCGCTCCAACGGCCGGTCGACGGACTATGCGCCGTGCGTCCCTGCTGTCCGCGCTCGCGGTGTCGGCTCTTGTGGTCGGTGCGTGCTCGTCCGCCGACACCGCCGAGCCCGAGCAGTCAGGCGGCGACTTCGCGGCCGTCACCATCGATTCGGCTCTGGGGCAGGCGGTCATCACCGACAAGCCCGAGCGCATCGTGACTCTCGGTCAAGGTTCGGCCGAGACGGCGATCGCGCTGGGTACCGTGCCGGTGGGCGTCGAGGAGTACTCCTGGGGAGCCGATGACACCGGTTACCTGCCGTGGGTCCACGACGCTGTCACCGAGCTGGGCGCCGAACTTCCTCAACAATTCACGGGTGGAACCGAATTGAACGTCGAAGCGGTCGCGGCACTGGAACCCGATCTGATTCTGGCTCCGTGGTCCGGCATCACGCAGGATCAGTTCGACAAGCTCAGTGCGTTCGCGCCGGTGGTCGCCTACGCGGAGCAGCCCTGGACCACCACCTGGAAAGATCAGATCACCGTTATCGGCAAGGCCATGGGCGAGGAGCAGAAGGCGGCGGAGGAGATCGAGAAGATCGAGAGTCGATTCGCCGATGCAGCCAGCGAGCACCCCGAGTATGCGGGAGTGAGCTTTTCGTACATCTACAACACCGGGCCAGGAACGCTGGGTGTATTCCTCGCCGACGAGCAGCGCGTCGCAATGGTTCGCGCGCTCGGCTTACAGGTCGATCCGGTGGTGAACACCCTCGACGAGACCGAGGGCACCGACTCGGCGGTCATCGGGTTGGAGAACGCAAATCTGTTGAACGACTCGGACCTGATCTTCACCTTCTACTCGGACCCACAGAACCGCACGGACACCGAGAATCAGCCTGCGTACAAACAGATTCCGGCGGTCTCGCGTGGCTCGGTTGTTGCGCCGACGGATCAGTCCTTCGTCACCGGCTCGTCCATCATCAATCCGCTGACGGTGCCGTGGGCACTGGAGCGATACGTGCCTATGATCGACGAGGCCGTCGCGAAGCTCGACGCGAGCAAGTTGTCGGGTAATTGAGCGGGGCGAACACTAGGTATCGACCTCACGCGACTCATGTCCGCCGCAGGAAGCCTGCGGTCGATCTGGCGATACACGTCCCGGTGAACTGGCGGGCCTAGTCGGAACATAGCGTCGGCGGGGCTAGAGGCAATCCCTCTCCTTCCACTCCCGTCGTTGACCGAGGCACGGGTCGTGCTCGAGGTGGTGGTGTATCGCTGCGGTCACAGCATTCCTGATCGACTCGAATCAGCTTGTCGACTTACCTCTTCCAGCCCCGCACCGGCGTTTCGGTGCGGGGCTGGTGTCGTCTGCGGCTGGTGTGGGCCGGTTCAGGCGATGTGGGGGCCTGCACGGGCGTGCGATTGTCGGGGTTGTCGGTACGGGTCGACGGATGCCGGTGGCACGAACCAGGGGTGGTTGTCGGCACCGATGAACACTTCCCAGTCACTGTGGTGGAGGAGCCGGTGATGAAATCCGCAGAGCAGGACGAGGTTGTTCATGTCGGTGGGGCCTCCGTCGGCCCAGTGCCGAATGTGGTGCGCTTCGGTCCAGGATGCGGGTTTTCCGCAGCCGGGGAAGGCGCAGGTGTGGTCTCTCGCGATGAGGGCTTTGCGTTGTTTGGCTGTGACGGTGCGTGCGGTGCGGGCGAGGTTGATCGGTGAGCCGTTCTCGTCCATGACGATGGCCGTGAGAACACAGTCGCAGGCGAGTTGGCGGGATGTGTTGCGGGAGAGTGGTCCCATCCAGGGGAGCCAGCCGACGGTGGTGCCGTCACCGAACAGGTCGCGATACGCGCGACGATCCGCTGCGGCACCGTCCTGGTCTTCGCTGTCGGTTCCCGGCTCCGAAGCAGCATCCGACTCGGCAGCAGTAGCGCTCGACTCGTAGGCCTCGTCGGGGTGGATCGGTTCACCGGTGTTGATGTCGACCGGATCGTGTGTGTCGGCGTCATCGTCGGATTCGGCTGCAGTGCGGGAGTTTTCGTCGTCTGCGATGTCGTCGTCGTCGGCACTGTCGGCATTGTCGCGGAGGTCGGTGAGGTCCCGCAGGGTGATGTGCAGGTTCACATGCGGTCTCTCGCCGCCTTCGATGGGTCGATCACTCGAGGCGAGGTACTGGTCGAGAATGTGCTCGAGGGCGTCGGCGCGGCGTTTGGCGGGGGATCGGTCGTCGGGGGTGCCGTCGGCGGCGGGCCTCGGTTCGGTCAGTGGTGAGAGGGCGGTGAGGAGTTTTTCTCCGGTGACGGCGTCGAAGTCACCTTTCATGACCAGTCGCCCGTTCAGGGTTTTCGAGGCGAAGAGTTCGTTGCGGTCGGTGTCTTCGGCGGGTGGCTTCTTGTTTCCGTAGGTGTCGTGCAGGCGGGTGATCGCCGCGCGGAGTCTGCTGGTGCGTGCTTCGGGTCCGGTAGCGGCGTCGATCATGGCTTTACGGGCGATGTCTTGTCCTGCTTGCGGGAGGTTTTTCGGGGGTGTTTCGGCGAAGGTGAGGATCAGGGCGGCGTGGTCGACGGACATGACGCCGGTGTTGATGGCGTCGGCGATGTCGGGGAAGTCTTTCAGTCCGCGGGCGAGGGCGACGATTTTGGTGGCTTTGCTGGGGCTGAGCAGGGTGGTGGAGGTGAGCCAGCCGGCGGGGCCGGGGAAGCCGAGTTTCTCTCGGCTGACGCGGGTGTCGATCTCTGCGACGAGGGCGATGCGTCGGGCTTCGAGGAGTTGGATCTGGTGGGAGACCGCGGCGGCGTCGGCGAGGAGTTCGCTTTCGCTCAGTTGCCAGATCGCTGCGGTCATGGGAGCAAGTGTATCGAACAGATGTTCGAATTGCAATCGTAGTTCAACCGAAAACTATTGCCATGCTTCACTATTCGACACGAAGAACCTGTCGGTGTGTCGTGGTAGTCGTCCGACGGGACCCGGAAATCGCATGAGACGGGCGTTCCGCGGCAAGAAGCCACGCCTGAACATCGGGCGCAGCACTTCTGAACCGTCGACCCTGAATATCGCCGGTGCGGGGTCAAGTGAGACGCCTAATTTTTCGATGCGTCAGTACACCTCGCGCTGCTGTTCCTGTTCCAACACCTGCTCGAGGTCGCTCAATCGGTTCATCGACGAAACTTGCCTCGCCGTACGGTGATTGAGTGCCAACATCTCGCGATGTCGGTGTACGAAAGCCCAGTATCCGGCGGTGAATGGACACGCGTCGTCGCCCAGTCGCTTCTTCGGATTGAATTCGCACGGCTTGCAGTAGTCGGTCATGCGGTTCAGGTAGGCCCCACCCGACGCGTAGGGCTTGGTAGCGATCACTCCGCCGTCCGCGTGCTGGCTCATGCCGATCACGTTGACCGGCATCACCCACGCGAATCCGTCGACGAAGGCCGTTGCGAACCAGTCCGTCAACGCTCGTGGATCCCAGGCATGTTGCAGCGCAAAGTTTCCCAGAATCATCAGTCGTGGGATGTGGTGTACCCAGCCGCGCTCACGCACGCCGTCCACCGTCGACGACAGGCACTTCGCAACCACGGCATCGCCGTCCAACTCGAGCAGCCAATCCGGCAGTGGCTCATGGGCATCGAGCTTGTTGCGTTCGAGATACTCCGGCCCCAGATGCCAGTACAGGTGCCACACGTATTCGCGCCAGCCGAGGATCTGCCGAATGAAACCCTCGACGCTCGCCAGCGGCGCTCCGTCTCGGTGGGCTTCCTCGGCGGCCTGCGCCACGTCCAGCGGTTGCAGCAGTCCGAGGTTCAGCGGCACCGACAGCAGCGAGTGCGACATGGTCCAGTCATCTGCCATCACCGCGTCCTCGTATTTGCCGAAGTCTTCCAACCGGTAGTTCACGAAGTGCGCCAACGCGTCCGACGCTTCAGAAGCCGTCACCGCGAACACACGAGGTCCGTCGACACCCACGGTGTCGAGGTCCCAGGAGTCGAGGTCGGCGCGCACCTGTTCGTCGATAGCGTCCTCGGTGGGCCACCACGGCGCGTCGACACCCAGGGTCAGGCGTCCCTTCGGCGGCGGTGACTGGTTCTCGGCGTCGAGGTTCCACTTTCCTGCGACCGGTTCGGAGCCGTCCATCAGCACCCCGAACTTCTTGCGCTGCTCGCGGTAGAATGTCTCCATTCGAAAGGTTCCACGTTCGGCCGCCCACTCGGCGAAATCGGCGCGCGGGAGCGCGAACATAGGCGTCGGCAGAATCTCCGAGACCAGGCCTTCCTCGTGCAAGGCGGCAACGAACTTCGCCGCCGCGTGCGAGGTGGGCTCGAACACCACCACGGGCTTGCCGTACTCGGCCAACCCTTCGCGATACGTCTCGGTCTGCAGATAGGTGACGCGATCGCCCAGCTCGTCGGCGAGGTGTCGCATCCCGGAGAGCACCAGGTGCAATTTCTGTCGGTGGTATCGCCGACGCCGGAACACGCGGCGGGACTCGATGATGAGCACGTCTCGTTCGGCATGCTCGTCGACCGAATGAAAGTGCGGACCGAGCTGATCACCGAACAACCACAGAGCGTCCATTCCCCCAGTGTTCTCCCGGACCCGTGCTCGCAAACCCGCCCACCCTCGTGCGCGTTTTGCGTAGCTCTGCCTACGCAAAACGCGCACGAGGGCGACCCCGACTTGACCACCGACCATCCATCGCATGGACTGACCCGATGCACGGTGATTCTGCGCTTTCCAGAAGAACGTTTCTTCGCTCGTCCTCGGTGGCCGTCGCAGTCGCCGGAGTGGCCACTACGTTGCCGGCGACCGCACAGGCGCAGAGCAGCGACCGCGGCTTCCTGCACGGGGTGGCATCGGGAGATCCGTTGCCGGATGCGGTGATCATCTGGACTCGTCTCACCCCCACGCCCGACGCCACCCCGGGCTCCGGCGTCGGCTCACAGGTATCGGTGACGTGGCGCATCGCCCGCAGTGCAGACATGGGTGACGTCGTCGCGTCGGGGACCGTCTCCACCGGGCCCGACCGAGATCACACCGTCAAGGTCGACGTCGACGGCCTCAGCGCGGACACCACGTACTTCTACGATTTCCGAACGAGCGACGCCGCCTCGGCCGTCGGGACGACGCATACCGCACCGGCCAACGACGCCGATATCGACGCGATGCGTTTCGGTGTCGTCTCGTGCTCCAACTGGGAGTCAGGATACTTCGGTGCGTATCGGCACCTGGCGGCGAGGACTGACCTGGACGCCATCGTCCACCTCGGTGACTACATCTACGAGTACGAGACGGGCGGTTTTCCAGGCCGCGACGGGGTGGTCCGCCAGCACTCGCCCACCCACGAGATCGTCACCCTCGCCGATTACCGTCAGCGTCACGGCCAGTACAAGTCCGATCCCGATCTGCAAGCCGCGCATCTCGGCGTGCCGTGGATCTGCACGTGGGACGACCACGAGTCCGCCAACGACGCCTACGACGGCGGAGCCGAGAACCACACACCGGGCACCGAAGGCGACTGGTACGCCCGAAAGGCCCATTCCGAGCAGGCGTACTACGAGTGGATGCCGGTGCGCGCGGCAGGCACCGCGACCAACCGTCACCTCTACCGCAGGCTGCGGTTCGGCAACCTTCTTGAGCTGTCGATGCTCGACCTACGCACGTACCGCTCGCAGCAGGTGTTGCCGTTCAACGGGCCCGAGGTCGATTCACCGAACCGGACCATCACCGGCGCCGCGCAGATGCAGTGGCTCACCGACGGCATCGTC
The DNA here is from genome assembly GCF_047782425.1 of Rhodococcus sp. 077-4. Lineage (NCBI taxonomy): Bacteria > Bacillati > Actinomycetota > Actinomycetes > Mycobacteriales > Nocardiaceae > Rhodococcus > Rhodococcus sp. 077-4. Next base: position 1,890,942 of record NZ_JAJPWC010000001.1, read on the forward strand.
TCGTCGCCGACGCAGTGGAAGATCGTCGGCAATCCGGTGATGATCACGCCCACTCTGATTCCGCCGCTCGATCGCGACGCAGCCAAGGCCGTCACCTCGCTTCTCGGTATTCCGGAGGGCGGTCTGCCGTACAACGCCGATCCGTGGGACGGCTACACCGCCGACCGCCGCAAGCTGCTCGGTGCGATCGTCGATGCAGGCGTCGACAACACGGTCTTCATCACCGGCGATATTCACTCGGCCTGGGCCTGCGAGGTGCCCCTCGACGCGGCGCATTACGCCACCACCGAACCCGCCGCGACCGAGTTGGTCGTCACCTCGGTCAGTTCGGCCAACATCGACGATTTGACGCATACTCCGCCGCACACGCTGGGCCGGGTCGCCGAGGAAGCGTTCAAGGCGCTCAACCACCACGTGAAGTTCGTGGACCTCGACAGCCACGGCTTCGGTGTCTTCGAGGTCACCAGGTCGGCGGCGCGCATGGACCATTGGTTCCTCACCGCCAAGGAAGATCCGCAGACCGGGGTGTACTGGGGAGCGGGCTTCACCGTCGACTCCGGCACCCAGCGTGTCCGGTCGGCGGCACCGCCTGCCGGGTAACGCGCCATACTGGTCGGTGTGGCTGTACCGAAAATCGTCCTGTTCTACGTCTTCACTCCGCTGCCGGATCCAGAGGCCATCCGGTTGTGGCAACAGACGCTGGCCGCGTCCAACAACCTGACCGGACGCATCCTGATTTCCGAACACGGCATCAACGCGACAGTCGGCGGTGACGTCGACGACGTCAAACGGTACGTCCGCGGCACCCGCAGCTATCCGGCGTTCAAATCGGCCGACATCAAGTGGTCCGACGGCCTCGGCAACGATTTCCCGCGCCTGAGCGTGCGGGTTCGGGATGAGATCGTCACGTTCGGTGCGCCCGGCGAGTTGAAGGTCGATGCAGACGGAGTGGTCGGCGGCGGCACCCATCTGAGTCCGCAGCAGGTGCACGAACTCGTCGATTCCCGCGGCGACGACGTCGTGTTCTTCGACGGCCGCAACGCCTTCGAGGCCCAGATTGGAAAATTCAAGAACGCGGTGGTGCCCAATGTCGAGACGACGAGGGACTTCGTCTCCCAACTCGATTCCGGTGCCTACGACCATCTGAAGAAGTCCCCGGTGGTCACGTACTGCACCGGGGGAGTGCGGTGCGAGGTGCTCTCGTCGTTGATGGTCGCTCGCGGGTTCGAGGAGGTCTATCAGCTCGACGGCGGAATCGTCCGGTACGCAGAGACTTTCGGCGACGACGCGCTCTGGGAGGGTTCGCTGTTCGTCTTCGACAAGCGGATGGCGCAGAATTTCTCCGACCACACCGCCGTGATCGGTCGGTGCAGTGCGTGCGGCAACCCGACGTCTCGGTACCAGGACTTCGACGGTGATGCCGGCCGCGGTCTGCGGTTGATCTGTCTCGACTGCGCGTAGAGAATGCTGCCCTTCCGAGACGGTCTCGCGCCACTGAGACTGCTGTTACCCCATGGCGATTCGGCAACCACCGTCGTGGAGTATCTCGAACGCGAGATGCCCGACGGCGACTGGCAACGGGCCATGCGCGACGCCGAAGTGGTCGACGAGAAGGGCAGGCCCATCTCCGACGCGACGAGGTACCGTGCCGGCAGTCAGGTGTACTTCTATCGCGTTCCGGCGCAGGAGGTTCCGGTTCCGTTCGAGATCGGCATCCTGCACGAGGACCACGATCTGCTGGTGGTCGACAAGCCACACTTCCTCGCCACCATCCCGCGTGGTCGACACGTCACCGAGACGGCGACAGTGCGGCTGCGCAGGCAGTTCGACTGCCCCGATCTGACGCCCGCGCACCGTCTCGATCGCGCCACCGCCGGGGTGTTGCTCCTCACCAAGACCAAGCATGCCCGACGGCCGTATCAGGAACTCTTCTCCTCCCGCAACGTCACCAAGGAATACGAGGCGGTGGCGGGATTCGATGCAGCGCTCAAGTTTCCGCGCGTCGTGCGAAGCCGAATCCTCAAAGAACACGGGGTCATGACGGCATACGAGGAGCATGGGGAGCCGAACAGCGAGACCGTGATCGATCTCGTCGACATGCTCGGCACGTCCGCCCGTTATCGACTGTTCCCCAGGACGGGCAAGACGCATCAGCTGCGAATCCATCTGTCCTCGTTGGGGATTCCGATTCTGAACGACCCGTACTATCCGGTGTTCACCTCTGTCCAGGCCGACGACTTCAGTCGTCCGTTACAGCTGTTGGCCCGAGCTCTGAATTTCACCGACCCACTGACCGGCGAAGCGCGCAAATTCGAGAGCCGCCGAACCCTCGAACTCTGACGGCCCGGCATCGTTCGTTCGGACGATTGTGACAATTGGGACGCGAGGTTAGCGTGTCGAGCGAAACATGTCCGACGGAATCGAAGAGGAGAACAGCGTGAAACGTCGTATTGCCGTTGTGTTGGGTGCCGCAGTCATCGCCATCGCGTCGCCGGCAGTCGCGGTGGCCGATACCGGAAGTGCGAGCACCGGTAGCGCGAGCGGAGCGTTGTCGGATCTATCCCGGTTGTGGGAGGCCTGCGCGCTGACCATCTTCACCGGGCAGTGCACCGGAATTGTAGCCACGATTCCTCAGTACAACCTCCCCTGAACCCGAGCTCTGAACCGACAAACGCGCGCGCGTTCGCCGGACGCTCACGGAACAGGTAACCATTCCGCGAGCGTCTGGCAAACGCGCGCGCGTTTGCGTTGAGCGAGCCAGGGCCCTACTTCGCCAGCGACCGCGCCATTCCGCGTTCGACTGCGGCAACGAGCTGCGGGCGCAGTTCGGCGGCGGGGACGATGTGGTGCACCGATCCGACGTTCTGTGCGCGCTGGATGTTGTGAATGGCCTCGAATTCGGCTGCCACTTCACCGAGTTTGGCGTTGCGGGCGTTCGCTCGCACGGTGGCGAGTTCGACGCGCAGGGCCGAGCGGGTGGCGTCGTCCTCGGCGTTGTTCAGTGCAGTCTCGAGTTCCTTGACGGTCGGATCCGCTGCGGTGCGGGCGTTGACATCGCGGGTGAACACCACTGCTGCTGCCGGGGCACCACCGAGCACGGAGGCGAAGGATCCCTCCACTGCGAGGACCTCCATGTTGTCGTTGAGCGCTCCGGAGAACACCACGAAAGCGCCTCCGTGGTAACGCGATACGACACAGAACACGACCGGTCCGTCGAAGTTGACGATGGCGCGGCCGATCTCGGCACCGTACTCGAGCTGGATGTTCCGCAGTGATTCCGGTGATCCGTCGAAGCCGGAGAGGTTGGCCAGCACCACGATCGGCCGGCTTCCGCTGGCGGCGTTGATGGCGCGTGCGGTCTTCTTCGACGAGTTCGGGAACAGGGTGCCCGAGGTCCACTGATCGGGGCCGTCGGAGGGGAACCAGCCCTTGCGGGGGATGGCCCGCGATTCGATACCGATGACGGACACCGGAATTCCGGCGAGGTGGGCGTCGAACACCACCGAGGTGTCGGCATCGGCCATGTCGGCCCACCGCTCGAGTACCGAATGGTCCTGGTCCACCACGGCGCGCATCACGGTGCGAATGTCGAAAGGCTTCTTGCGGTCCGGGTTGGTGACCGAGGAGAAGATGTCGCCGACGGTGGTGAAGTCGCTGGACGGGTGCACGTGCGGGTAGGTGCGCACGTCGCGCTCGGCCGGGTCGGTGGTGGCTGCGCGCCGCGGGAAGCGTTCTCCCGGAGCGGCATACGCGTGGTCGTAGTGCGCGAACAGGATGTCGCATGCGGCCCGCAGGTTCGGTGCCCAGTACTGCGCTTGGCCGTTGGGGCCCATGACGCGGTCGTAGCCGCCGATGCCGAAGTTGTCCTCGGCCGAGACGCCGCCGGAGTAGTCGAGGGACTGCTTTCCGGTCAGCACCATCGCACTGTCGGGGGTCATCACCAGGATGCCCTTGGTGTGGGTGAGCATGGTCGCTTCGGCGTTCCAGTACGGCTGCGCACCGACGTTGATGCCCGCGACGACGATGTTGATCTCACCGCCGGCCTGGGTGAAGGTGATGATGCGACGTAGGCCGCGGGAGACCCAGTCCATGTTCTCGGTGCCCGATTCCATGGAAATCGTTGCCCCGGAGGACAATGCGAACCATTCGACGGGTGCGCCGAGTTGCTCGGCGAGGTCGATGGCCGCGACGATGCGCGAGCACTCGGCCTCGGCGACGGTACCGAGGGCCTTGGTCGGGTCACCGAACAGTGCGACGCGGGTGATGCCCTCGGGGTACTTGGCGGTCGGTGTGGTGGCCACGCCGACGATGACGCCCGCGGAGTTGCGGCCGTAGGGGCGGTCGACCGGTGCCAGTACGCCGTCGGCGTCGAAGTCGTACTCGGTGAACGAGCCCCCGTTGCTGCTGAGCAGCGGAATCAGCTCGTACGGGTACACGGTGCCGCGGGCCTGGGATCGCTGCACCTTCTGGGTGTACTCGTCGAGGGGACGCATCGGCTCGGTCGGCGGCGGGGTCACCTTCGCCACGATGCCTGCACCGGATCGGTACGACAGGCGCAGTGCCACTTCGCGTGGACTTGCTCCCGGCTTCTCGGCCAGACGTGCGATGAGGGTGATCTCCTCGAGTCCGGCACCGATTGTCAGTGGCGCGATGTGCCGGGCGATGGTGGCGATGCGGTCGGCGGGAACGTTGAGCACCGGCCAGACGTAGAGCACGACGCGGTTGGCGTCGAGGCGCTTCTTGCCGCGTCCGGCCTGGGCACGGCGGATGCCGTCGAGGCAGGCGGCGACGGTGCGTTCGATCTCGGGTACTGCGACGATGTTTCCGGCCTCGTCCAACTGTGTTGTGATGCCACGGATCTCGGCGAGGGCGACGAGCCGTTCGTCGGAGGGGTTGGCCTTCGATGTCAGGTGGAACAGGTACGTTCCTGCGCTGGCGGGCAGACGAACGCCGTCGAAGTTCTTCAGGCGCCACAGGTCGAGTCGTTGACCGGTCAGCGGGTGCATGTCCCGGATGATCGTGTCCTCGGCGAGCGGCTCGGAGCCCTCGACCGTGGTGCGCCGGTAGGTCATCTTTCGAGCGGCCGAACCGAACGCCGTGACCGTGACGCGGCGCCAGCGGCCCGTGCCGGGGTGCGCGGCCAGGACGGCCTGCAACTGGGCCGAGAGCTCGTCGCCGTCGGTCGGAGCGTCCGGCCAGGACAGGTAGAGGTCCACGGCCAGGTTCTCCGGAGCGGGCCCGGCGATGTCGTCCACCGAATCGAGAGTTGCTGCGAGAGAGTCGAAATCGGTTGCGGTGGACACCAGGTGCAGCCGTTCGCCCGAGAGCTCGAAGTTGCCGGTGACGAAGTGCTTGCCGTCGCGGTCGAAGGCCTTGACGTCTTCGAGGGTACGGATCTCGTAGTACTGGCGGGTGATCACTTCGAGCAGTGCGCCCGGATCGGTGATTCGTTGTGCCAGAAGCTCTATGAGGGGCTCCGGGGTGGCGACGAGAGCTGCGATGCGGGCCGAGTAGTCGGCTGCGTCGGGGTTCTCGGCGAGGTACTGCAGGCTGCCGCGGACGCCGTCGTAGATCTTCTCGCGTGCACTGCGGATCTGGGGCTCGTCGAACAGTCGGAAGCGTAGGTTGCGGGCGACGTCGCCGATGACCGGGTAGCGGGCCTGGGTGGCACCGATGAGTCGTTCGAGTACCTCGGCCATGGCCGGGGTGGCCTCGGGTTGCGCCGAGCAGTCGGCGAGCCAGTGGCCGAGCAGGGCCGCGATGACCGGAACCTGGTTCTCCATGCGCTGCAGTGCCAGGAAGACGCGGTAGACGGCCTCTTCGAGCTCGGGAGTACGGCCCTCGTCGATGGCTGCGTCGTAGTGTGCGAGTGCGCGAGTGAGCTTGGCGCGGAACGATTCCGGGAGCCCCTGAACGTCCGCGTCGAGTGAGTGCAGGAACGAGTGGAAGTGCTCACGAGGAGAATGGACGCGCTCGTCGCTGCTCTCCTCGTCCATCGTCGGGCGGTTGCGGGAGAGCTCGCAGATGTCGGCGAAGGTATTGAGCAGCGACAGCTCGGCCGATACCAGCTCCGAATCGTTGCGCGGCACGTCGGCGCGCAGGGTTTCGTAGGTGGACAACAGGTTTCGAGCGCGGGCTCCGCTGACGTCGAAACCGGTGATGAGGGCGGCGAGTTCGTCGAGGCGGTCCAGGGCGCGGCGCTGCGGTGAGCGCTGAGCGGCGTCGTCGATGCCGCGGAACTGCACGCGCGGTGCCTGCTCGGAGACCTTCTGTTCACCGGCCTGATCGACGCGCAGCAGTGCCGCTCCCGCGTCGACCTGTCCGTTGACCGAGGCCAGAACCTCACGCACGGTGCCCGCGTACGGGGACCGGACGGCGGTTTCCATCTTCATCGACTCGAGGACGACGAGCGTCTGTCCCGCCTCGACCTCGTCGCCGACGGCCACGGGCACGGCGACGACGACGGCCGGTGCCGGGGCGCGGACCAGCCCGGCCTCGTCCTGGGAGATCTGGTGGCTGATGCCGTCGACCTCGACGAGGAAGTGGGCGGCTCCGGCGACGGTGACGACCTGGTAGCGACGGTCGCCGACGACCAGACGGCTTTCGTAGACGCCGAGGCGTTCGACGTCGACCTGCAGCTCGCCGATACCGTCGCCCCGCAGTCCGTCACTGTCGATGCTGTAGCGGTGGGTTCCGGTCTGGCCGACTTCGAGTTTGTAGGCCTGGCCCTGGTAGTTCAGTTCGACGGTGCGGCCGATGGCGTGTGATGCGCGGGGACGGCCGCCGCGTGCGGAGTTGAGGAACGCGGCGCGCTCGCGGGCTTCTTCGGCGTCGTAGGCGTCGATGGCTGCGGCGATGATCGCGATGTCGGCGACGGCCGTCGGCCCAACCTGGGAGCCGGCCTCGGTGCGGTCGAGCCAGCCGGTGTCGGCGGAGGCGGAGATGATTTCCTCGCGGTCGAGCAAGCTGAGCAGGAAGGATTTGGTGGTGGTGCCGCCGTCGATGACGACGGTGGTCTCACGCAAGGCGTTGCGCAGTCTCGCGAGCGCTTCGCTGCGGTCGCGGCCCCAGGCGATGACCTTGGCGACCATCGAGTCGTAGTCGGGCGGAATGACGTCGCCCTGGGCGATGCCGGTGTCGACGCGGATGCCGGTGCCGAGGGGGAACTTGAGCAGCTCGACGGTGCCGGGAGCCGGAGCGAAGCCGTTGTCGGCGTCCTCGGCGTTGAGGCGAGCCTCGACGGCGTGGCCGAATTCGGTGGGGCATTCACCGGGCAGCGCTTGGCCGTCGGCGACGAGGATCTGCAGCTTCACCAGGTCGATGCCGGTGGTGTATTCGGTGATGGGGTGCTCGACCTGCAGGCGGGTGTTGACCTCGAGGAACGTGAAGATCTTCTGGTCGGGCTGGTACAGGTACTCGACGGTGCCTGCGCCCTGGTAGCCGGCGGCCTTGACGAGCTCGGCGGAGGCGGTACGGAGCTGGTCGGCCTGCTCCTTGGTGAGCAGCGGCGAAGAGGATTCTTCGATGACCTTCTGGTTGCGGCGCTGGATGGAGCAGTCGCGCACGCCCGGGGCCCAGACGTTGCCGTGGCTGTCGGCGATGACCTGAACCTCGACGTGGCGGGCATCGGTGACGAGCCGTTCGAGGAAGACGACGGGGTCGCCGAACGAGCGCTCGGCCTCACCCTGGGTGCGTTCGAGGGAGAGTTCGAGTTCGTCTTCGCGCCAGACCTTGCGGATGCCGCGGCCACCGCCGCCGGAGCGGGCCTTGATGATCAGCGGGTAGCCGATGGCCGCGGCGTGACGGCGGGCGTCGGCGCGGGTCTCGACGGGGCCGCCGGACCACGGTGCGACGGGGACGCCGACCTTCTCGGCGAGGATCTTGGCTTCGACCTTGTCGCCGAGCAGACGCATCGCGTCGGCGGACGGGCCGATGAAGGTGATGTTGAGGCGGGCGACGAGATCGGCGAAGGTCGGGTCCTCGGCGACGAAGCCCCAGCCGACCCACACCGCGTCGGCTCCGGACTCGACGAGCGCGGCTTCGAGGACGCCGTAGTCGAGGTAGGCCGAGCCGGTCGCGGGCTTACGCAGCGTGACTGCTTCGTCGGCCTGGCGGACGAACATCGCGCGCTTCTCCGCCTCGGTGTGCAGCGCTACGGTGCGGATGCCGTAATCGTGTTCGGCGTTGAGCTCTCGGACGGCTCGGATCAGGCGTACTGCTGCCTCGCCTCGGTTGACTACTGCAATCCGCTTGAACAACGTATCTCTCTTCGCTCGGTGTGGGCGCACCGCGTCGGTGCACTCGATGGAACGTGGATTGGTGCCGGGCATGTCGGTTGTTCATCATGCGGCACTCCGATCGGCTCATTCTAACGGCAACGAGGCCCGGTGCCTCGCCAACGGCGTTCGGCGTGAGTGTGATTGATCACCAAATAGTGAATCATATTCTGTGGCAAGCATTTTCGTCGTGAAGCCACGACGCAGGCTTGTTCATCTCGCTAACGTACTCGCGAGTAGCGTTGGCGGGCGACGTAATTCGCGATTCGACTACCTTCGTTGCTACCGTCGAGTACGTTACCGGCGGGTACAACTGCGAGTCGATCGTCTCGTGTTGTTCTGCTCATCGTCGCGTGCTCTCTCACGCGCCCGCCCCCTCGCCCGCCTGCGGCAGTTGCAGCGCGTTGACCCACAGTCTCGTCGCCGTCGTGAGCAGGCCCTCGTAGTCGCCCGGTGCACGGTCGTCCCCGGCGTCGACGACGAAGTGGTTGAACGCCAGTCGGCTGATCATCGACGACAGGGCGCGGGAGGCGAGCAGGGGATCGAGTGCGGCGTCGGCCAGACCGCGGTTCTGCAGGGCTTCGATGCTGCGGGCATTACGCCGGACGAAGGCATCGGCGCGTTCGCGGCGGAGGCGTCGGAACTCGGGGTCGATGTTCGAGACCTGCTCGAGCAGCGCCATCAGCTTCGCGTTGCGCTCGTAGGCCTCGAAGTACGCGCGGTTGCTCGCGGCGATCACGGCAATCGGATCGTCGTGCGGGTCCACCCGGGCAGTGCCGGGATGCAGCATGTCCTCCCTGGCCTGCTCGAGCACTGCGGCCAGAATCTCTTCCTTGCTGGTGAAATACGTGTAGAAAGTGCCGGCGGAACATCGAGCGGCGCGGGTGATGTCGATCAGCCGGGAGTCCAGATAACCGCTGTCCTCGAAGACACGACGCGCGGCCGCCACGAGCGAGGATCGAGTGCGCAGCCCGCGCGGGGTGGTCGGCAGCTCCCGGTTCGGCAGCTCCCCGGTCGGCAGCTCGCGGTCGGATTCCGGCGCGGCAGGCATTCAGTCTTTATACGTCATTGCGTGCGTGGTTCTGTGCGGATGAAGCGGGTGAAGGTCACCCCGCTCTCGAACTGGCGTGATTCGAGGTGCTCGAACCGCTGCGCAGGGAACGGATCGGGTCCGATGCCGGACGAGAACAGGCCTATGCCCCGGCCGAGCACGACGGGATTGACCTTGAGGAAGAGCTCGTCTATCTCGGGCAGTAGTTGGCCGGCCAGGTTTCCACCGCCGCAGAGCCATACGTCGAATGCGGAATTCTCTGCTTTGAGGCTTCTGACCAGACCGATCGGGTCCTCGTTCACGATGGTCGGCGCGGGGTCGTTCGTCGGGGCGAGGGTGCGCGAAAGGACGTATTGGCGCAGGTGGGAGTAGGGGCTGGGGATGCCTGCGTCGAGCGCGGGTTGCAGGGTCTCGCGGCCCATGACGACCGTGTCGAACCGAGCGGGGGGAGCGTCCAGGCCGAACATCGCCCGTACGTGGACCGGCAACGTCTCGGGCAGCTCGGTTCGGATGGCCTCGAGGTGGTCGCCTTCGAGCAGAAAGCTGTCGTAGGTGCCATCCGGGGCAGCGATGAATCCGTCGAGGGTGACGGCGATGTAATAGACGAGCTTGCGCATTCGGCTCCTGTTGTTTGTCGACTGGTTCTCGAGGGGTACGGGGTTCCTGTCCGCTGTGGAGGACCCGACGTCCGAAGCCGGTCTTTGTGACCCCGCACTAGAACGTATTTTGTCTGCTCCTCGACGCCGTGAACAACTGCTTTTCAGCGGTTACTGTGGCTCGAGTGTGCAAACACCGTCCTTGTTTGGGGCGACCATTCGAGTTATTTGTGGGGAAACTGTGACGGCTACCGGTCGTGAACACGACGACGAGCTCAAAAGCAGGGTGCAACGCCTGCTTCGCTTCCTTCGGGAGATCGTCGAGGCGCGTTCCAACCCGGTGCTGCGGTTCGACGACCACGTGCAGGTCGAGTGGGTGCATTCGGGTGACGTACCCATGCAACTCGATCCACGTGCCAAGCAGGGAGGTGTGGTGCTTCGCGCGCCGCGCATCGCGGTCGACGATCCGCCCGAACCGCCGGCTCTGCTGTCGGGTTGGCTCGACCCGCAAATCGTCGCCGACAGCCGCTACCGCGAACTCGAGATGGCCGACGCATCGTCGTCGACGTCCCGCCGTCGAGCGCAGGCACAGGAATCCGATGCCGATTTCGACATCCGCAAGGCCTACGAGATCAAACAGGCCTTCGAGCAGTACTCGGAGTCGTGGAAGGAATGGGCACAAAGTGATCGGGAGCGGCGTCCACAGGCCGCGCTGTATCAGGCTCTGCAGCTGATGATGCAGGAGCTCGCGTCGCGACCCGAGTCGATCGAACTCGTGGTGGCGTCGGGGCTGCTGACGTCGAGCAACACCGACCCGCAACGCAGCGTCCGCACTCACCTGATCACGCAGTCGGCCAGCATCGAACGGGACGTGCGCACCGGGGACCTCCTGGTTCGCCTCGGGGCCAGCACCACCCCGAGGCTCGAGGACGGTCGACTGCTGACGGGTTCGGAAAATTTCGACACATCCGGTTCGGTTGCGCTGGCCCGAGAACTGCACGACACCGTCACCTCACCCGTCGCAGACGGCATCGAACAGTTCCTGAGGAACTGGGCTGCGCGGGTGCCACGGGATGACATCGAGGTACTGGATCGGCTCGGGCCGCCGGGAGCCCTGGCCTACATCGACGACGACCGGACGCTCACCGTCTCACCCGCCCTCGTGCTCCGTGTCCGCGACTCGTTTGCGCTGGTGGAGTACTACGAGCGGATGATCGCGGATCTGGAGTTCGCCGACTCTCCCGTGCCGCTGGGGCTTGCGCAACTCGTCGACGCCATCGAACCGGCGGACCGGTTGGCGTGGCTGGAGCGGACCGGGGCGGGGGAGTCTGCGGTCCTTGCCGAGGATCCACTCTTCCCGCTGCCGGCCAATGCCGAGCAGTCGCAGATCATCGAACGGCTCGGGCGCGACAGCGGCGTCGTGGTCGAGGGTCCCCCGGGAACGGGCAAGACGCACACCATTGCGAACTTGATGTCCGGGCTGTTGGCGCGCGGTCAACGAGTTTTGGTCACTAGTGAAAAGTCACAAGCTTTGCGCGTGTTGCGGGACAAGCTGCCGCCGGAGCTGCAGGAGCTCTGCGTGTCCATCACCGACCTCTCTCGCGGAGGATCGGACGAGCTCAACCGCAGCGTCGCGAAGATCGCCGAGCGCAAGACGTCCTTCGACGAGGCCAGCGAGGTGCAGAAGATCGAGGCGCTGACGACGCAGCGTCGCGCGGCTCTGGCTCGGCGGGCCGAGCTGCTCGATCGCGTCAGTGCGCTTCGTGAGTCCGAAACCGTTGTCCACGAGCATGTGTCGGACGGTTACGACGGCACGGTGTCGTCGATCGTCCGCAAGGTCAAAGCGGCCGAGGGCGCCCACGAATGGCTGCCCGGCCCATTGCTCGCCGATCGACCGCCACTCGATGGCGTGCAGGTCGACCAACTGCGCAAGCTCATCGCGGGCTCCGACGGCACTCGCGAACTCCGCTCGCGCCAGGTGCTTCCGCGTCCTGAGACGATGTTGCCGAACTCGGCCGAACTCACATCGCTCTTCCAGCGTGCCGGCGCGCGAAACGAGGCTCTCTCGCCTCGGACCGCAGACCTCCTCGCGTTGCTCGACGGCGTGGACCCCGCGGTGTCCTCGGAGATCAGGCAACTGTGCGTCGAGCTCGCCGCCCGAGTGCGAGAGGTCGTCGAACTCGACGGTTCCTACTCGCACCTGACCGATTCCGTGCTGTCCGGCGAAGCCGCCCATCTGTGGTCTCGGGTCAGCGGAATCGACGCGATGGTCGAGACGGCTGCTGCATCCGATCGCTACGTCGGTGCGCACGATGTGCAGTGCTCGTCCAGTTCGCCTGCGGCACTGGCGGCAATGGATGCGTTCGCCGGCGCGCTCGAGTCGGGTATCGAATGGAAGCCCCGGTTCCGTCGTAGCGAGGAGCAGAAAGCCGTCGAGGCTCTCGACATCGTCGCCACCGTCGACGGGCAACCTGCGACGACGGCGATGACCGCGCGGCTGGTGGCCGAACACATCCGTGCGCTCGAGACCGTGCAGACTGCGGCGGTGTTGCTGGCCGACCTCACCGTCGTCGTCCCGCTCGACGGCACGCGCTCGATTCGCGTCAACAATCTTGCGCGGATTGCCGACCGGCTGAAGACGGTGTCTGCGGTCGTGACGGCGCGCGACGCCCTCGTGCACCGGTTGTACACCATTTCTCCTGCGGCACCGTGGATTCGGAGCCTGGTGGAAGCTCAGGAGATCGCCGGGGCCGCCGACGCCATCGCCACGCGTATCGACATCGATGCCGCACGTGCCGAGCTCGACGCCCTGCAGTTCGCGGTTGCCACGCGCATCGATTCCGGGCCGTCGCCCGAGGGTTCGAATCTGGTGAGTGCTTTGAGTACTGCCGATCCGTCGGAATTGGCTGCCGCTGTTGCGGCGTACTCGCAGGCGTGTGCCGAGCAGGAGGATCAGCTTCTGCTCGAATCGATGTCGGCGTCACTGTCCGCGGTCGCACCCGCGCTGTTCGACCTGGTCGAGGAAACTGCCGCCGATGTCGAGTGGGACGAGCTGAGCTGGCAGATGTCGAAAGCCTGGGCGTGGCGTCGGGCTCGCGAGTGGGTCGGTGAGCAGCACCACGGTGGCCTGGAGCAGCAGCTGGAAGCGGAGCTGACCGCCGCCGACACCGACATCGCATATCTCACAACGCGTCTCGCCGCGGCCAGTGCCTGGCGCAACAGCCTCGAGCGGATGACCGCTGTCGAGGTGCGTGCGTTGCAGACGTACCGCGAGCACATCTCCAGCATCGGCTCGGGAGCCGGGAAGTACGCCGAAACCTATCGCAGCGCAGCACGATCGGCGATGCGTGAGGCGCAGAGCGCGGTGCCGGCCTGGGTCATGCCGCTCTCGCAGGTGCTGGCGTCGATCCCGCCGGTGCCGGGCAGCTTCGACGTCGTCATCGTCGACGAGGCGAGTCAGGCCGACATCACCAGCCTCTTCCTGCTGTATCTCGCACCCCGCGTCATCGTGGTGGGTGACGACCGGCAGTGTGCACCAGCCGATGTTCCGCAGACCGGCACACTCGAGGACGTGTTCGATCGGCTGGACGTCTACTTGCCCGATCTACCCGAACATGTGCGTGCGACGCTGACGCCGAGGTCGAGTCTGTTCTCGATGCTGCGCACCAGGTTCGGTCAGGTGGTTCGGTTGCGTGAGCACTTCCGTTCGATGCCCGAGATCATCAACTGGTCGAGCCAGCAGTTCTACGGAGATTCTCCGCTCGTGCCCGTGCGGCAGTTCGGTGCAGATCGACTGCCGCCTCTGCGGCACACGTACGTTCGCGGGGCGACGGTGACCGGAAAGAACACATCACTGGTCAACCGCGCCGAGGCCATCGCCATCGCCGAGCAGATCGCCGATTGCCTCGGCGATCCCGCGTACGACAACCTGACCTTCGGAGTGGTTGTGCTGCAGGGACAATCGCAGGTGGACGAGATTCGCAACGAACTCATCGAACGCATCGGCATCGAGCAGTGGGAACAGCGTCGCCTTCGCGTGGGCACACCGCCGGACTTCCAGGGAGACGAACGCAACGTCGTGTTCCTCTCGATGGTGGTGGCACCCGATCAGAACTTCGCCACCCTCACCGCCAATCAGTACAAGCGGCGTTTCAACGTCGCGGCCTCGCGAGCACAGGATCAGCTGTGGCTCTTCCATTCGGTCACGGTCGATCGGCTGAAGCGGGCCGATCTCCGTAATTCGTTGCTGAGCTACGTCACCTCCGTCTCGCCTGCTCCGGCCGATCCGATGCCGGTGAACGTCTCGCGCGAAATCCGCAAGGCCCCCTTCGAGACGTTGCTCGAGCAGCAGTTGTGGAACGATCTGGTCGAGCGCGGCTTTCACGTCAATCCCGCTGTGAAAGTGAACAATCGGCGTCTCGCGCTCGTCGTCACAGGAGAATCCTCGCGCCTCGCCGTCGAGTGCGATGGCGACACCTTTCTGTCCACGCCTGCCCAGCGGTTGGCGGACCTGCAGCGTGAGCAGGAACTCAAGCGTTGTGGCTGGACGTTCTGGCGGGTGCGTGAATCCGAGTACTGCCTCGACCGAGACGCGGCGCTGGAGAGTCTCTGGGCCACATTGGCGCGATTGGGAATCGAGCCCGGTACCGTTGTCGTGGAGGGGCCTTCGTCCTCGGAAAAGGCATGGACCCCGGTCCCGCTCGAGTCCTCGCAGTTCGACGATTCCGGTGTCTTCGAGACTGCTTCGGGCGCCGACTCGCCCGTGCGCCACGAGTCGGTGCTGTCACTGTGGACCATGCCGCGGATTGCCATAGATGTCGACGAGCCGACCGGACCGGACGCACCACGCGTCGATCGCGAGCCTACGGTTCCCCCTGCAACCAACGGATCGACAACCAACGGATCGGTGATCAACGGATCGACACCTGCCAGGGACGCCGGAGCCGATACGGACGACTCGGCCACCGAAGCGGGCGAAGACACGACCGGCAACGCAACGTCGGCCGAAGCCCCGGCAGATCGGGCCGGTGCTCAGGACGAGGCCGCGAGCACGGATCCGGTTGAGGCACAGGACAATGCGGCGGAGTCCGATACGACCGATGCCGAGACGACCAGCAGCCTCGAGGAGTCGGACGACGACGGAATTGCCGAACACGAGTTACCGCTCAACGGACTTCGCGGTTACACCACCCGGGGTCGGCCGTAGCGCTCGCTCGAGCCGAAGCCCCCCACGTCGACGTAGTCTTGGCGTCGGGTTTCGCGCACGTACGAGCAAAGAGGGTTCATCGCCGATGACAGATCGACAGACGCAGCATCCCGAACAGTCGGCCTCGGCGGGGCGGTCTGCGCGGCCGCGCACCCGGCGGGTAGTTGTCTCGACCGTTGTATTCGTGGTCTGCATCGTACTTTTCGCGTTGCCCGCGTGGACCGTCGTGTTCGCCGGCTCCCAGTGGCCACCGGCAGTGCGGGTCGTCGGCACCGTGGTTGCGTTCGTCGCATTCGTGGCACTGCCGGCGGCGATGTACCTGGGTCACCGGCCCGGTCCCGAAGGGGCTGCCAAGGACGCCTGGGCTCGCGTCGGAGACGTGCTGTTGGGTCTGGTCTGGATCGCGTTCGTGTGGTCGGCGCTCTCGCTGCTGCTGCGGCTCGGCCTGTGGTTCGCGGGGGTCGACGACCCGGTTCGGTCGCGAATCGTGTCGGTCGCGACGGCCGTCGTGGTCGTTGTCCTCGCTCTCTGGGGCCACTACGAGGCCATGCGAACGCCGCGAGTCCGGCATACGAGCGTGAGGGTCGACCGGCTCGGGGCCCGATTCGACGGTCTACGAGTGGTGTTGGTGACCGATACGCATTTCGGTCCGCTCGACCGGACGCGGTGGTCGCATCGGTTGGCCGACGCCGTCAATGCGCTCGAACCGGATGTGTTGGCTCATGTCGGAGATATCGCCGACGGTTCGGTTGTACGCCGTCGGCACCAGGCCGCCCCACTGGGGTCGATGCTGGCGAGTGCGGCGCGCGTGTACGTCACGGGCAACCACGAGTATTTCGGCGAGGCGCAGGAGTGGCTCGATCATATGGAGAGCATCGGATGGAATTCGTTGCACAATCGCCATGTGGTGCTGCATCGGGGTGACGACGCATTGATAATTGCCGGCGTCGACGACGCCACCGCGAAGGGCTCGGGCGCTCCGGGCCACGGTGCCGATCTCGGGCGTGCACTTGCCGGCACAGATCCATCGATACCCGTGCTGTTGTTGGCTCATCAACCCAAACAGATCGGCGACGCCGTCCGCGCGGGCGTCGATCTGCAGGTATCCGGCCATACGCACGGCGGCCAGATCTGGCCGTTCTCGGCATTGGTTCGACTCGACCAGCCGGTGGTGCACGGATTGAGTAGGCACGGCGGGCGAACGCAGCTGTACACCAGCCGAGGATCCGGATTCTGGGGTCCACCGTTCCGAGTGTTCGCACCCAGTGAGATTTCCGTCCTGACGTTGGTCGCGGGTTGAGTACGAGGTGCCTGGCAGTATCGGTGCGGTGAAGACAACCGAAGAGGTCGTCGTTGTCGCGACCGATCTGGACGGCACATTGCTGCGGTCGGACCGTACGATCTCGGCGCGAACGGCGGCGGCGATGGTTGCGGCCGAAGCGGCAGGAATCAGGGTGGTGTGGGCAACCGCGCGAGCACGGCACTCCATCGCCGAGCTCGCTGCCTCCTGCGGATTCCGCGGGACGGCGATCGGTGCCAACGGGGCTGTCGTGCTCGATCTGGCCGACGGCACCCCGGCAATTGTGAGCACCAGTTCGGTACCGGCCGAGACTGTCGCGTCGACCAAGTCGGCCGTGCGATCCCTGGTGCCCGGTGTGGCTTTCGCGACCGTCGGTGCCACCCGATTCGTGGCCGAGGCCCGCTACGCCGAGCTGTGTGTCTTCTCGGACCACCATCGCCGGCCGCACGAGATGGAGCTCTCCGAGCACGGTCTTTCGGTCGACGTCGAGCCGACTGTCAAAATCGTTGCCAGGCACCGTGATACGACGAGCGAGGAGTTGTACGCGCTCGTCGCTGCTGCAGGGGTGGAGGGAGTGGAGTTGACGCACTCCGGTGCTCCGTACATCGAGATGTCCGCTGCGGGCGTCTCGAAGGCCAGTGCGCTGCGGGATTTGTGCGAGCGGTGGGGGGTCTCGGCGGGTTCGGTTGCAGCAGTCGGAGATGCGCGTAACGATCTGCCGATGCTGGCGTGGGCGGGGACGGCGTTGTGCCCGTCGAACGCTGCCGATCCGGTGCGCGCGGTTGCCGATCGGGTCCTGGAATCCAACGACGAGGACGCGGTTGCCCGCTATCTGGAGGAACTCACCATGGCTGGGTCGGAACTGTAACGTCCGGTCTGCTCGTTTCGACGCTGTATGAGAGGCTGGCCTCATCATCGGCAGAAGGACACCAGTGAGCTACCCAGGTTCGGGCGACCCCTCGCAGCGTGCGTACGGACAGTACGGCGCGCAGCCGAATCCATCCGACCGAGTGATCCCGCCGCCGGGACACTCGGCCCAGCCCAGTAGCCATCGGTCCGGCAATTCGCAGCCCGGTCCTCCGGCTCCGCCCGGCCGAAGCAGTCAGCCGCCGACTACGGCACCGTCGGGTGGATTCGGCCCATATCCCCGCCCGCCGGTGTTCGCCACCGGCGGGATGCCGGGCCGCCCTCCTCAGCCGCCGAAGAAGCGCGGGGGAATGTGGATCGTCGTGGCTGTTCTGGTCGTGGTCGCGGTGATACTCGGAGGCGTGTTCGCCTGGTTGATCCTGCGTGACAACGGGAATCCTGCGGTGGCCTCGGCGGGTGCTGCACCGTCTTCGGCGATAGCAGTCGAGGGCGCGGCACCCGACCCCTCGTCGATGGGTTCACCGCAGACCGCAGCGACCTTGCCGGCGGGAGCGCAGACCTGCCCGGCGACCGTGGCGTCGAGCAGCGGTCTTCGAGGTTCAGCGGTGGGGTCCGCCGTAACGTCGTGCCCGTTCGCCGAAGAAGTTCGGTTGGCATACACCCGGAGCGGTTCGGATCGGAATTCGCGGACTGTGGTGGCCAGCAGCCCGGTCACCGGCAAACGGTACGAGATGAACTGCGTGTCGTCCACGCAATTGGTGACGTGTACCGGTGGCGAGAACGCCGTTGTCTACCTCTTCTAGCTCGGTGCGCCGCAGCAAAAGCTTTGGCGCGGTAGTCGTTTCGTTCGGTGTTCTCGCGTCCGGCTGCACCATCGCCACCGACGGCGATACCGCGTCCGAGACATCTGCCGTGTCCGATTTCTCGGCCGCTCCGGTGTCCGAGTCGGCCGCGCCGACGTCGGATCCAGGTTCGTGGACCACCGTGACTCCTGTGCAGAGCCTGACTGTCGTCGATTTGGCTGCCGAGTTGGGCGCACTCGAGTCGACGGCGGGTGGACCCATCGGGCTTGCTCTGGCTCCGGTGGGCGGCGGCGCGGCCACAGTGCTCGGGACTTGGACTTCCGGTGTCGCTTGGTCGACGGCGAAGGTTCCGCTGGCCGTTGCGGCACTACGCAACGGTGGCGACGCGGCGCTGGCGGACGCCACAGCTGCG
Organism: Rhodococcus sp. 077-4; assembly: GCF_047782425.1. NCBI lineage: Bacteria > Bacillati > Actinomycetota > Actinomycetes > Mycobacteriales > Nocardiaceae > Rhodococcus > Rhodococcus sp. 077-4. The sequence continues at coordinate 1,909,453 of NZ_JAJPWC010000001.1, forward strand.
ATCCGAAACTCCGACAACCCGGCGGCCGAGGCGCTGTGGGGTTCGTTCGGTGATTCTGCTGCGGCGGGCGCTGCAGTCGAATCGGTTCTTCGGCAGGGAGGTGACGCTGCCACCGTGGTGCAGAGGGAGCGAGTCCGTCCGGAATTCAGCGCGTTCGGGCAAACCGTGTGGTCGACGCAGGACCAGGCCGCGTTCGCGGCCGGACTGTCGTGTATCCCGGACGCTGCACCTGTCGTAGAGATGATGAACACTGTTGTGCCCGAGCAGCAGTGGGGTCTCGGGCAGCTGTCCGATGCAGCCTTCAAAGGCGGCTGGGGCCCCACGGTCGACGGCGGCTACGAGGTACGGCAGGTCGGGATCGTGACCACTGTTGCGGGGCGTGTCGGTGTGGCGATTGCCGCGCAACCGAACTCGGGCTCGTTCACCGACGGAACAGCCATGCTCGACGCGGTCGGCGGCTGGTTGGAGTCGCACAGCGCGCAGTTGCCTGCCGGCCACTGCCTCTAGCGGCTACGGCCGATCGAGTCGGCGGAGGTAATCTCGGGCGTGCGCCGAACCGCCCACCACGAAAGGCCACGCTGTGAACCACGCCGTGCCGACCGAGCCCACCACGATCGCCGAGTATCTGAACGCGCATGCGTTGCAGGTGTCGCCGCTCGACGCCGCGGCCGCTGCCGAAATCGGTATCACCGTTCCGCTTCCCGCCGGGTGGCAGACACTCGATCCGGCGCAGTTCCCCGGAGCGACTCAGGTGATCGTGGAACCCAATCTCGTGGAGAACGGCTTTGCGCCCAACGCCGTGCTGCTGGTGGGTGCCCTCTCTCGGGCGATCGATCCGGACGCGTTGTTGGCGTTCGGTTTCGGTGACGGACGTGCGATGCCGGCTTGGGTGGAGCGGGAGGCCTCCGAGGCGTCGTGGCTCGGCTGGCCGTCGCGGTTCATTCGGGGTACCTACGCGGCGCAGCAACTGGAAGCCGCGGTGACCACTCGCTACGTGGTGGTGGGCGTCGACACCCAGTACCTCGTGCAGCTGACGGTGACGACGCTGACGTCCCAGCTCGATTCGTTGGCCTTCGATGTCGCTGCCATCAACGACGGCTTGACCGCCGGCAGCTAGCAATCGGTCCATTCGTTTTCTCGATGGTTTCGGAAGATGATTGCGATTGTCCGAAGGTGAACTTTTCGCTTGGCTGGTGAGGAACCATTCGAGCGAAAGGGTGACACATCATGCGGGTATTGGTTGTAGGCGGAGCGTCGGGAATCGGTAAGGCTCTCGCCGCCGAGATCATCGACAGGGGAGGCGAGGTGGTCCTCTCCGGGAGACGTCAGGAGGTTCTCGAACAGGCTGTGGGGACTCTCGGTGACAGGGCGAGTTGGGTGATCGTAGACCTCGCCGACGAGGCATCCATCGCCTCGGCTGCCGCCGAAGTCGGGTCCGTCGATCATGTGGTGAGTCTCGCGGCCGATCACGCCAACGGCGCTGTCGGTGACCTGCATGCCGTCGATATTCGAAAGGCGTTCGACGCCAAAGTGATCGGGCCCATTCTGCTCGCCAAGCACTTCGCGCCGAGTATCGCCGTCGGCGGGTCGCTGCTGTTCTTCTCGGGAGTGGCGGCGTGGAAGCCGGCACCCGGTCTCGCGGTGATGGCAACAACGAACGGTGCAGTTGCTTTTCTCGTGGAGGCACTCGCGTTGGAACTTGCTCCGATTCGGGTCAACGCGGTGTCGCCGGGCATCGTCGATTCCGGTGCGTGGGATTTCATGGGTGCAGGCAAGGAGTCGTTCTTCGCCGAGACTGCGCGCGCCAATCCTGCGGGCCGAGTGGGAACGCCGGCCGACGTGGCGGCCGCGGTGCTCTACGCGCTGAGCGACACCTTCGTCACTGGCACGACACTGCACGTCGACGGGGGAGGTCGGTTCGCGTGACACGGTCGACGGTTCGGCCGTGGCGGGCGATTCCGCTCCGAGCGGTGTTACAGGGGGCGGTTCCCCGGTATCCCGCGGCGGAGCAGGTCTGCGACGAATCGTTGCACCAGAGGGTCGCTGGGCGATCCGATCATCGCCACCACCGTTCGACGCAGCGGAGGTCGCATCGGCTTGACGACACCGTCGAACCGAGAAGGTAGCGCCGTCACCGGGACCAGCGCGATGCCCAATCCCGCACGAGCCAATTGTGCTGCGGTGGAGGCACTTCGAGTGCGCGTGGACGGCGTCAGGGCGACGTCGCGCGCGCTCGCCTCGGCATCGATCCATACTCGGAGCCCGTTCGACGGGTGATAGTGAACCATCGATCTCTCGCGTAGTTCGGTCCACGACACTGCCGTCTCGTCGGTGAGGTCGAGGCCCTCGGGGATGACCGCGACGATGTCCTCCGTGCCGAGTTCGGCGACCCGTCCGGTGAAGCGGTTCGACGGCGGCCCGACGGCAAGGTCGATGTCTCCATGTGCGACGCCATCGGCCATGGCGTCGGCGCTGCTGTGTTCGGTCAGTTCGATGTCGACGTCGCGGTATTTGCGGGCCCACGTGCGGAGTATCGGAGCGAGGACGGGGACGGTCATGGATTCGACGCAGGCCAACCGGACTCGGCCATGCGAACCGTCCGACAGTGCCCGCCCGGTACGGACGACGCGATCGGCGGACGCCAGTGCAGCTTCGGCGTCGGCCAGTATTGCCAGCCCGGTAGGGGTCGGACGAACGCCGCGGGGGAGTCGCTCGAGAAGCGGGGTGCCGATCTCGCTCTCCAACGCTGCCAACTGATGCGACAGCGCGGGTTGCGAGAGATGCAGGCGCACGGACGCAGCGGTGACCGAACCGCAGTCGACGACGGCGACGAAGCATTCGAGGGCGCGCAAGGTCGGCACCGATCGAGGGTAGGCGATATCGATGCGTTCCACCGCGTGGAGAAGTCCGTGCACTGTGAAGCACAACCCGTGTGTCGGACCCGTCGGTCCGACTAGGGTCTTCGCATGTCGATCAGAACTGGCCGCATCCGGCACTTGTCGGTGGTGCCGGACATGCCCGATCACGACGAGGAGGCCGACGGCGGTGCCACGGACGTTGCGCGGCGCAACTTGGTCAACTTTGTCCTTCGAGTGAGCATCGATCACACGCGGCCAGAAATCTGGCGACGGGTGCGAGTGCGTTCGGATCTGTTGCTGTCCGAATTGCACGCGGTGTTGCAGACCGCGCTGGGTTGGGAGAACCGCCATCTGCACGCTTTCAGCGTGAGGAGTGCCGGTGCCACGCGTCGGTTCGAGATGGAAGAGATGCTCGACGACGAACCGGACGTCCTGGCATCGAGCGAGGAGCGGGTGCGGATCGAGGACGTTCTCACTTCTCACGGCTCGGTGATGACCTACGAGTACGACTTCGGCGACGGTTGGACCCACACCATCGTTCTCGAGCAGATGGATTCCGACATCGACGATCTGCGATCGGTCTGCCTCGACGGGGCTCGTTCCTGTCCGCCCGAGGAATCGGGCGGACCGTCGCGGTATTCCCACGACCTCGAGGTCGCCGCGGACGCGTCCGATCCAGAATTCGTGCACATCCGTGCGCGTTGGGGTTCGACGTTCGACCCTGCTCTGTTCGACGCCGATGCTGTCAACCGAGTTCTGCACTCGTTCGACGTGGGTCGATCGGCGCTCGCCGAAGCTGTGGCGGCATCACCGGTCATCGGCCGACTCTTCGATCGGGTGCGTCCCACGGAGGTGCCGTCACTGATGGCGTTGCTTCCGCGGTGCGAGCTCACCATCGAGAGCTCGGTCGATCTGCCGGTTGCGGAGGTGGCGATGTCCAAGCTCACGTGGTTCCTGACCAGAATCGGTGAGGAGGGTGCCGCCTTGACCGGTGCCGGCTACCTCAAGCCTGCATTCGTAGCGGCGATTCGTGAGGAACTGGACTGGGGCCTGGGATGGGTAGGGGTGAGCAATCGGGAGATCGACCATCATCAGGTGACCGATCTGCGTGAGGCTGCTCGGCTGCTCGGGTTGACGCGGACGTCGAAGGGGCGATTGCTGCGCACGAAGCTCGGTGCATCCCTGGCATACGACCCCGTCGGCATGTGGAGGCATGCGGCCTCGCGACTCCCGCTGGGAAGGGAAACCTACGAGACCGACGCCGCGACCCTGTTCCTGATCTCTCTCGCCGCATCGGCGTCGGTGACCCACCGAAACGAGATGCTGATCGAGACGGTCGCCGAGTTGGGCTGGGCCAGCGAAGATTCCGATGTGTTCGATGCGCAGTTCGCCGCGCAGGCCACAGTCAGCTTCCTCGACCTCATCGGTGCCCACGGCCCACGGTTCTACTTCCGTCAAGGGGTATCGGACTCGCCGAGCTGGTCTCGGCGGTTCGCACGCGACGCCTTGCTCAGCTGACTCGCGGTCGGTCGGTCAGAGGGGCGAAATGTCGCCCGGATTGCGGTTCGGAGCCGCTGACCTGCTGATTTGCGTTGGTGTGGTTGGTGGCGTAACTTTTGTCGAGTCAGAGCGACGGACACCGACCTGGTCTTCACGGACTGGGATACGAGGTTGGACGTGTGGCTCGGCGAGGTTGTATCCCCCAAGAGTCGGGCCTTGTGTCCGAGACCAAGCTGGGATAGGCTGGAACAGTTGCCCTTGAGGCCGACGGACTGTGTGTTCGTGGGGTGAGAGTGTGTGCGTGTTCTTTGAGAACTCAACAGTGTGTCGATGAATGTCAGTGCCGAAATTATTTGTTTCGGTGAATGCATTCGATGTATCAGCCATCCGCTTGTGGTGGTTGTTGTCGGGTGTTGTTTTGAAATGCTAGTTGAGTTTTTCTGCTAGTGATTTGACTTGATGTCTTTGACTGATTCGCAGCTTTCGCCTTCTTTTCGGGGGTGGGGTTGTTGTTTCGCAGGTCTTTTACGGAGAGTTTGATCCTGGCTCAGGACGAACGCTGGCGGCGTGCTTAACACATGCAAGTCGAGCGGTAAGGCCTTTCGGGGTACACGAGCGGCGAACGGGTGAGTA